>OX044355.1:0-1262500 GCA_943846595.1 uncultured Polaribacter sp. | reverse complement strand
GCTGAGCTAATCCCCCATTTGTTCTATAGTTGGCAGTCCACAGTTCTCAGTCTGCAGTCGATAGCCGACTAATTAGGGTGAATAACCACTTCTAGAATTTCCTTTAATTAATAATAAAAAATTTGTAGTCCCGGGCAGACTCGAACTGCCGACCTCTACATTATCAGTGTAGCGCTCTAACCAGCTGAGCTACGAGACTAGAATAGCTTATTATTATTTGTTTTTTTTAAAATTAACAGCAAAGAGTAAAATTATACCTTTTGTAACTCACCATCTTTCTCTAGAAAGGAGGTGTTCCAGCCGCACCTTCCGGTACGGCTACCTTGTTACGACTTAGCCCTAGTTACCAGTTTTACCCTAGGCGGCTCCTTGCGGTGACCGACTTCAGGCACCCCCAGCTTCCATGGCTTGACGGGCGGTGTGTACAAGGCCCGGGAACGTATTCACCGGATCATGGCTGATATCCGATTACTAGCGATTCCAGCTTCACGGAGTCGAGTTGCAGACTCCGATCCGAACTGTGATATGGTTTGTAGATTCGCGCTCTGTTGCCAGATGGCTGCTCATTGTCCATACCATTGTAGCACGTGTGTGGCCCAGGACGTAAGGGCCGTGATGATTTGACGTCATCCCCACCTTCCTCTCTACTTGCGTAGGCAGTCTCGTTAGAGTCCCCATCTTTACATGCTGGCAACTAACGACAGGGGTTGCGCTCGTTATAGGACTTAACCTGACACCTCACGGCACGAGCTGACGACAACCATGCAGCACCTTGTAATCTGTCCGAAGAAAACTCTATCTCTAAAGCTGTCAGACTACATTTAAGCCCTGGTAAGGTTCCTCGCGTATCATCGAATTAAACCACATGCTCCACCGCTTGTGCGGGCCCCCGTCAATTCCTTTGAGTTTCAGTCTTGCGACCGTACTCCCCAGGTGGGATACTTATCACTTTCGCTTAGTCACTGAGCTAATGCCCAACAACTAGTATCCATCGTTTACGGCGTGGACTACCAGGGTATCTAATCCTGTTCGCTCCCCACGCTTTCGTCCCTCAGCGTCAGTACATACGTAGTAGACTGCCTTCGCAATCGGTATTCTGTGTAATATCTATGCATTTCACCGCTACACTACACATTCTATCTACTTCCATATGACTCAAGTCAACCAGTATCAAAGGCAGTTCCATAGTTAAGCTATGGGATTTCACCTCTGACTTAATTGACCGCCTGCGGACCCTTTAAACCCAATGATTCCGGATAACGCTCGGACCCTCCGTATTACCGCGGCTGCTGGCACGGAGTTAGCCGGTCCTTATTCTTACAGTACCGTCAAGCTCGTACACGTACGAGTGTTTCTTCCTGTATAAAAGCAGTTTACAACCCATAGGGCCGTCTTCCTGCACGCGGCATGGCTGGGTCAGAGTTGCCTCCATTGCCCAATATTCCTCACTGCTGCCTCCCGTAGGAGTCTGGTCCGTGTCTCAGTACCAGTGTGGGGGATCTCCCTCTCAGGACCCCTACCTATCGTCGCCATGGTAAGCCGTTACCTTACCATCTAGCTAATAGGACGCATAGCCATCTTTTACCGATAAATCTTTAATTATAAATTCATGCGAATCTATAATACCATAAGGTATTAATCTTCATTTCTAAAGGCTATCCCTCTGTAAAAGGTAGGTTCTATACGCGTTACGCACCCGTGCGCCGGTCGTCAGCGGAAGCAAGCTCCCCTGTTACCCCTCGACTTGCATGTGTTAAGCCTGCCGCTAGCGTTCATCCTGAGCCAGGATCAAACTCTTCATTGTATATTTTAATAATATGAATGAATAAGTTTCAAAAGAATTTTACATTACGTGAATAATGCGGTTATTCTACTCTTTGTTTACGCTGTCAATTTCAATATTTTCAATGAACTTTATGGAAAACAATACTTCTTTAAAAAAATAATGTACTCCCCTATTTTGCTAAAATGTTAGAATCGAACTAACCGGCTTTTTTATCTCTTTAAATATCTAATTCGTTGCGATAAACCGTTCCAAAATTTCTGTGATCGTATGTACTATTTGTATTAGCGGGTGCAAATCTAAAACTTATTTCTGATTCAACAATAAAAAAAATTACTTTTTTTTATTTATTTTTAAACCCCTTGTTTTTATACTGCTTTCCCAAAAAAAACGGACTGCAAACATACTACTTGTTTCTGTGTTTCTCCTAATTTATTTGATAAAATTTAATTCTTCTATGAATTCGAAATCATTTAACAAACATCCCAGAAAAAAAACACAAAAATTAGTGCAATGAACTTTTATTCAACATAGAAAAATAAACTTGTTTTTCTCTTAGCGGGTGCAAATATACAACACCTTTTTAATCTCACAACTACTTTATATAAATCTTTTAAAACTATTTTCAACCCAAACCATAAATCACTGAGAACACATCACTTACAACAATAAAAAAATGAAAGTTTTTTTTCAAGTATTATTGCCATTACTAGAACAAAGCTTCGTTGATAATATTTTCAGTCCTTTACAAACACGGTTGTATTGGAAATTGATGCGTTCGTTAGGATTCTTTTGTGAGTTAGCAACAAAAACGAGTAGAAAAGTCCGGCGGTATTATTTGCAAAGAAATACCAAAAAAAACGATCTTATAATAAGTACACATATATATTGTGTGAAAAATTGTTTTCTAATATCTTTGCGGACTCATATTATACATATTTAATGATTAAAATCACTTTACCAGACGGAACTATTAAGGAGTTTGCACAAAACAGCACTCCGATGGATGTTGCAAAAAGCATTAGCGAAGGGTTTGCTAGAAATGTTATTTCTGCAAACTTTAATGGTACAACGGTTGAAACCAGCACGGCACTAACCTCGGATGGTTCTTTAATATTGTACACATTTAATGATGCGAATGGTAAGAAGGCTTTCTGGCATTCTTCTGCACACGTTTTGGCGGAGACTATTTTAACATTTCATCCTTCTGCAAAATTAACAATTGGACCTGCTATTGATAATGGGTTTTATTATGATGTTGATTTGGGCAAGAAGATACTTTCTGAAAACGACTTTAAAAAGCTTGAGACTAAGTTTTTGGAGATTGCGCGAGGAAAACATGAGTTTTCCATGCGATCGGTTTCTAAAGCGGATGCACTGTCCTTATATAGAGGTGAAGGAAATGAGTATAAGGTTGAACTTATTGAGAACTTGACGGATGGTGATATTACCTTTTGTGACCATCATAATTTTTCTGACCTATGTAGAGGAGGACACATTCCAAATACAGGTATTATTAAGGCTGTAAAAATAATGAATGTTGCTGGTGCTTATTGGCGTGGTGACGAAAAAAATAATCAATTAACGCGTGTTTACGGAATCTCTTTTCCAAAGCAAAAAATGCTTACGGAGTATCTAGAGCTCTTGGAGGAAGCTAAAAAACGTGATCATAGAAAGTTAGGAAAGGAATTGGAATTGTTTACTTTTTCTCAGAAAGTGGGTGCTGGTTTACCTTTATGGTTGCCAAAAGGTGCTGCTTTAAGGGGACGATTGGAAGATTTTTTAAAGAAAGCACAAAAGAAGGCTGGCTATGAAATGGTGATGACGCCTCATATCGGTCAAAAGGAATTGTATGTGACTTCTGGTCATTATGAAAAGTACGGGGCTGATAGTTTTCAAACGATTAAGACTCCGAAAATGGATGAGGAGTTTTTATTGAAACCGATGAACTGTCCACATCACTGTGAAGTTTACAATTTCAAACCGTATTCTTATAAGGATTTACCGAAACGTTTTGCTGAATTTGGAACGGTGTATCGATATGAGCAAAGTGGAGAATTACATGGATTGACTCGTGTGAGAGGGTTTACACAGGATGATGCACATATTTTTTGTACTCCTGAACAATTGGACCAGGAGTTTAAAGAGGTCATTGATTTGGTATTATATGTCTTTAAATCTTTAGGCTTTGAAGACTTTACGGCACAGGTTTCAGTAAGAGATTCTGAAAATTCTGACAAGTACATTGGTAATGTTGCTACTTGGGAGATTGCAGAGAACGCAATTATAAATGCTGCAAAGGACAAAGGATTGGATTTTGTGATTGAAGAAGGTGAAGCTGCTTTTTACGGACCAAAATTAGACTTTATGGTTAAAGACGCTTTGGGCAGAAGTTGGCAGCTTGGAACTATTCAAGTGGACTATAATTTGCCTGAAAGGTTTGATTTAACCTATAAAGGTGCCGACAATCAACTACACAGACCGGTAATGATTCACAGGGCTCCTTTTGGTTCTATGGAACGCTTCATTGCAGTACTGTTGGAGCATACAGGCGGAAACTTTCCACTTTGGTTGACTCCAGATCAGGTTATCTTATTGCCAATCAGTGATAAATATCAAAAATATTCAGAAAAAGTTTTAGAATCGTTAGAAAATTCCGAAATTCGCGCCCTCGTAGACAATCGAAATGAGAAAACGGGTCGTAAGATTCGGGATGCAGAAGTTAGCAAGATTCCATTTATGATTATTGTTGGCGAAAAAGAGGAAGAAGAAGGTACTGTTTCTGTAAGGAAACATGGTGAAGGAGATATGGGTACTTTTACGATAGAAGCATTTGTTGCCCTAATAAAAAAAGAAGTAAGTAAAACTTTCGTTGAGTTTTAAATAATTTAGATTTAACTTTACAAAAGTTTATAAGAATAAGGTTGTGCAAAACAACTGCTGTTTAATTTTAAATTTATAAGTCATAGCAATCAGGAGATCAAGGTCAAAAAGACCTTTACGAGTAATCAAAGAAGACCAACACAGAATCAACGACAAAATTAAGTACGTTAATGAAGTTCGTTTAGTTGGCGAAAATATAGAAGTAGGTGTTTATTCATTAGACAAAGCCAAAGAACTTGCCAAAGAGCAAGAACTAGACTTGGTTGAAATTTCACCTAAAGCGGTACCCCCTGTTTGTAAAATTATCGATTACAAAAAGTTCATGTACGAGCAAAAGAAACGCGAAAAGGTTTTAAAATCAAAAGCCTCTAAGGTGATTGTAAAAGAAATTCGTTTTGGACCTCAAACCGATGAGCATGATTATGAGTTTAAGAAGAAACATGCAATTAAGTTTCTACTAGAAGGCGCTAAATTAAAAGCTTTTGTTTTCTTTAAAGGAAGATCTATCATCTTTAAAGAACAAGGACAAATCCTTTTATTAAAACTAGCTCAAGAACTAGAAGAATATGGTAAGGTGGAGCAATTACCAAGATTAGAAGGTAAGCGTATGATTATGTTTATCGCTCCCAAAAAAGTAAAATAACTATCTATAAGCAAGATATAAAAACGAAGGAGAATGCCTAAAATGAAAACCAAATCTAGTGCCAAGAAACGTTTTAAAGTTACTGGTTCTGGAAAAATTAAAAGAAAGCACGCGTTTAAGAGTCACATCTTAACAAAGAAGTCAAAAAAACGTAAGCTAAGATTGACTCATGATACTTTAGTACATAAGTCAGATGTTGCAAACATCAAACAACAATTAGCTATTTAATTAGTTAATTAGGGAATTTAATCATTAACCATGGAGTTTGGCAATTAAAGTGTTTGTAATTCAAACCGCCAACTACAAAAAACAATTGAAATTATGCCAAGATCAGTAAATTCAGTAGCCTCAAGAAACAGAAGAAAAAAAATCTTGAAGGCAGCAAAAGGGTACTTTGGACGTAGAAAAAACGTTTATACAGTAGCAAAGAATGCGGTTGAAAAAGGAATGCTTTATGCATACCGTGACCGTAAAAACAATAAGAGAAACTTTCGTTCTTTATGGATTGTGCGTATCAACGCTGCAGCTCGTTTACACGGAATGTCTTATTCTCAGTTTATGGGGAAAGTGAAAGCGAATAACATCGAATTAAACCGAAAGGTTTTAGCTGATTTAGCTGTCAACAACCCAGAAGCTTTTAAGGCAGTTGTAGAGAAAATTAAATAAATAATAATACTTGCTTATATAGAAAAAACCCAAACAACTGTTTGGGTTTTTTTAGTAACTTTATATTTCTAAAAATCCCCCAATGAGATCAATTGTATTCCTCGTGTTTTTATTTATTTGTGGCCTTGTAAATGCCCAAAATACTATTGAAAAACCAACACCATTAGCCACGCTATTTGATTCGATTTATTCCATTTCAAACAGTTACGGTCAGTATAAAATTATTAAAAAAAAATATCTTCAAGATCTAAAGCGTCAATCTTTGGATAGCCTAGAGAACTACAAACAACAGCTTACTCAAAAGGATTCACTTCTTAAGATAGAAATCGTAAATTTAAAAAATTTAGAGTCTGAAGCAGAGAAGACACAAATTGCTCTTAACCAATCGGTTTTAAAAGAAAATAACATCTCTCTTTTTGGCATTGCAATGCGAAAAACGAATTATAATTTAGTGCTATGTTCTCTCATGCTTTTACTTCTTTTAGGATTGTGCTACTATATTTATAAATTTTATAACAACAAGTACTTCACTAAAAAGGCACAAAATGATTTGACGGAAATCGAAGAAGAATTTGCTGCATTTCGTAAAAAAACATTAGAAAGAGAACAGAAATTGAGAAGACAACTCCAAGACGAAATAAACAAGCAACAGAATTCCTAATGTACCAGTAAGTTCTGAGACTTCCGAATTGTGAAATAGCATTTTACTGAATAAAAAAACGCTTATAAGTTAACTTTTAAGCGTTTTTCTTTGTTTCACTTTGCTTTTATAATGACTAAAAACCATCACTTAGTTGTTTCAGTTTCTCCGTATTTTCTGCCAACATCAATTCATCAATAATTTTCTGAATGTCTCCATTTACGATGTTAGATAGGTCATATAAAGTTAAACCAATTCTGTGGTCTGTAACACGCCCTTGTGAATAATTGTAAGTTCTAATCTTTGCACTTCGATCACCTGATGAAACCATAGACCCACGCTTGAGCGCATCTTCTGCATTTTTCTTGGCCAACTCCATATCATACAAACGAGAACGCAATACTTTAAAGGCTTTCTCTTTGTTCTTATGTTGGCTTTTCTGATCTTGACATTGAGCTACCAATCCGGTTGGAACGTGTGTTAAACGCACAGCTGAGTATGTAGTATTTACGGATTGACCTCCTGGACCTGAAGAACAGAAAAAATCAATTCGGACATCTTTTGGATTTATTTCTACATCAAATTCTTCTGCTTCTGGAAAGACCATACAGGTTGCTGCTGATGTATGAACACGTCCCTGAGTTTCTGTTTGGGGAACTCGCTGCACACGATGCACTCCTGCTTCAAATTTTAAAGTTCCATATACATCGGGACCGTTTACTTCAAACTGAATTTCTTTAAAACCTCCATTGGTACCTTCCGAATAATCTACCGTAGATACTTTCCATCCTTTACTTTCACAGTATTTTGAATACATTCGAAACAAATCTCCAGCAAAAATACTCGCTTCATCTCCACCAGTTCCTGCTCTTAACTCAACTACCGCATTTTTGGAGTCTTCTGGATCTTTTGGAATTAATAAAAACTTAATCTCTTCTTCCAATTGAGGAATCCGAGTGTTGGCTTCGTCAATCTCCATTTTGGCCATCTCATTCATTTCAGCGTCAGAACCGTCAGAAAGAATTTCTTTAGCTTCCACAATATTGTCTAGTAAAGTTTGATATTCTTCTCCTTTTTTTACAACATCTCCTAAATCTTTGTATTCTTTACTCAATTGCGCATACCGCTTTTGATTCATGATAATTTCTGGTTGAATGATTAAATCAGAAACCTCATCATAGCGCTGCTTTACAATTCTTATTTTATCTAACATTTATTCTTCATTTCTTGGATTGCGAATTTACAATTTTTATCGGAAAGTTAAATAATTCGTTTTAAGTATCTTTTAATAACAAACAATTTGTCTTATGAAATATTATTACTTAATTTGTTGTTTAATCATCGCCACTTCTTGTCAACAAAAAAAAGCGATCCAAAAAAAACCTTCTTTTTTAATTGGAAAATGGATTTTTACAAATGCTGATGATTCTATAAAAACTTATGAGAATTGGCGAATGGATTTTACAGGATTTGGACTTAGTCTAAAAGGAAAAGACACCATCTTTTTTGAGCAATTGCGCGTCTTAGAAAAAAACGATTCGCTGTTTTTAGAAGTATCTGGAGTTAATGAAATTCCAACACTGTTTCAATTTACTGAGCAAACTGAAACTTTTTTTGTTTGTGAGAATCTTAGAAATGAATTCCCAAAAAAAATAAAATATTATATGGATGGCCCCCTATTGAAAGCGGAAATCTCTAATGAAAATTTTCAACTTGATTTTATTTTTGAAAAGATAAAATAGAAAAAACTATTTTTTAATTTTTAACACGCAGACTCCAATGGAATTGAAATTTAGAAACAATAATTCCATCGGTATTCGTTCCTTCGGAGACCAAAACAACTTTCTGCCCCTCTCCTGTTTCTATCGACTGATCGATGGCAGCTCTTATCTCGGCTCCACCTGTGCATGAAAATGTAATTTTTCCAGTCGCTTTTTTATAAAAATCTGCTTCTTGATGTGTTACCAACATGGAAACATTTCGTCCAGAATCTTTGATGGCCTTCATCACCAAAACTCCTGTCGGCATTTCTGCAGCCATTCCTTGGGCTGCCCAGAACATACTTTTAAATGGGTTTTGATTCTTCCAAGCGTGTTTGATAGATACAATGACTTCTTTGTTTGTGATTGACTGGACTCTAACACCGCCAAAATAAGCTAAAGGTAATTTTAGAAGGTTAAAAAGATTGACTTTTGCGGGTGTAAATTTCATTTTTAATCGTTAAAAGTTAAAATTTTTAAAAAATTATATGGTTTACAATATACTCAAAAATTCATAAAAAAAATGAGCGTTAACAATACTTTTCGAGTTTTTTTCTTTCAGAAATTGAAACTCAAAAATGTTAAACTTTGTTAATTTTAGTACTATGTATTGCATAATACTATCTATTCGAGTTTCTGGAAACACAGACAACCATGCAGCAAAGGCAAGTAGCGGAAGCTCAATAAAAGCCTACGATTTAATGAGCAAAAATGTGATTGTGAAAGTATCCAGTGGCGCAAATATAGACATCCATGCATCTGAAAAAATAGAGGCAAGAGCATCTAGTGGTGGCGATATTGATTACAAAGGAGCGCCTAAAAAAGTAATGCGTAAAAGCTCCTCTGGCGGAAGTATTTATAACTACTAAAAAACACAAATTTTCAACGCTTATTAGAAAGCTAACTTCTAATATTTACTACTTCTTGGTTTTATTAGTATACTTGGTAAATCGTCGTTTTTTTTGCAAAAAAACGGCGATTACTTTTTGTCTTTTAAATATTCTTCAATATCGGCAATGTGGTATTGCAGGGCTTGTGCAGAAATTTGAATTTCACGAATTAAGAGCGCTAAGGAAAGAATTAAGAGTACCAATGCAAAACCAAACACCCAAACAGCAATTGCTGTACTTCCTACATAGATTAAAAACATGGTTAACACACAACACAACAAACTAGAAATGCCAAAAATCTGCATCCACCTGGTGAGATTTAAACGCAATTTTAGATTCTTAATCTGTCGTAACAACGAGGCTTCTTTTCGTTCTAAATACTGACCATGTAAATTCCGAATTACGGCTGCATAGGCCAAAAATCGATTTGTATAAGCTAACATGATTAAAGAGATTGCAGAAAATAATAATGCCGGTGTTGTTAATGAGAGTTCTTCCATAAGTTCGCAAAATTAAGGATTCCTTTTATTTTTTTTCTCCTTCTTAAGCTTAAAAATTAATAGAAATTCCAGATCTTATTATCGCGCAATTGTATCGGGTGATTTTCAACCGAAAACAGCTCTTTCTTAAAGTATCATTTATAGAAGCTTCCTTTTTTCTTAAAAAAAACAATTTTTGTACTTTTGAAGTATGAAAAAAATTGCTTTCGGATTGCTGTTTTTAATTTCTTTTATAGCTAGCGCCCAAAGTTTGCCAGAGGGGTTTGTATATCTATCAAGCATCGATGCTTCCATACAAAAGGAATTGCGTTATGAGAGCACAAACAATTTTATAGGAAAACCCATAAATGGCTATCATAAAGACGTGGTTATTGTCTCAAAAAAAACCGCCCTTGCTTTGCAAAAAATTCAACAAATCTTCCTAAAAGACAGTCTGAGTTTAAAAATTTTTGATGCCTACCGACCTCAACAGGCCGTTGATCATTTTGTAAAATGGGCAAAAGATTTAAAAGATACACTCAGAAAGCAGGACTTCTACCCTAGCGTTCCAAAAAGCGAATTGTTTGCACAAGGCTATATTGCTTCAAAATCGGGACATACTCGAGGAAGTACCGTAGATCTTACCTTGGTTCATGTAAAAACAAATCAAGAACTAGATATGGGGAGTCCTTATGATTTTTTCGGAAAAGCATCCCATCCCTTCTATAAAGGAATCACTAAAGTTCAACAGAAAAATAGGCTACTTTTAAGAACCGTCATGCTCAAAAATGGCTTTCAACCCTATGAAAACGAGTGGTGGCATTTCACATTAAAAAAAGAACCCTTTCCAAAAACCTATTTTAATTTTCCGATTGAATAGTTAATTTTAACAAATTCTAAACAACAACCTATAGAAACGGTATTATATTTGCACCATACTGGTCTTTAAACCTACCCTATGAAAGCTATCTTATTGCCCATTTCTGGATTTATTATTCTATTTTTTACAACATCGCTAAGGGGACAAGTTGAGAATAATGGAGGTGGAAAAAAACTTGGAAAAATACGTTCTGTAATCAGCACCAACGCAAAAGAGATTGAAAAACCCAACTCGATAAAAATCGACGGAGCAAATGGTTTTAAGAAAGCCTACGAGAGAGAACAAAAAAAAGTCAAAAAACAACAGCAAGAACAGAAATTTAACAACAAAGGAATCATCTCTCAAGCAAAATTAACTGAAGAACGTTTTCTAAAATCTTTTAAGAAAATCAATGGTATGTATCAATATCCTGTGATTGACCAGGATCTAGGAAGTATCCGCACCAATGCAAAAAGTATCAATATTATTTGTAGAGACTATCAACATCCAGATGGAGACCGTGTTACTATTTTAATTAATGGCATTCCAATTATTGTCAATATTGTTTTGCAACAACGCTATCAAAAATTTAATATTCCACTAGAAAAAGGCATTAATAAGATTACAATTTTAGCCTTAAATCAAGGAACTTCGGGTCCTAATACAGCAGGTTTTAAAGTCTTCAATGACACCGGCATGTTGCTCTCTTCAAATGAATGGAATTTAGCAACTGGGGCTAAGGCTACCATGGTCATTGCTAAAGACAAATAGAGAGGGCACGAAATCGTTTGAGTTGAATTCAAAAAAACTTGTTTTTTTATTCTATTTAAAACCATTATTTTTGTTACCCGATCAATGTTGAATATAATGATCTAAAAAAACAAACAACGAGAATTTAGAATGAAGAAAATCACCAAGCAAACCTATTTAGATTGGTACAAAGACATGTTATTTTGGCGAAAATTTGAAGACAAATTAGCATCCGTATATATACAGCAAAAGGTAAGAGGTTTCTTACATTTATACAACGGTCAAGAAGCTATTTTAGCAGGTGCATTGCATGCAATGGATTTGTCTAAAGACAAAATGATTACAGCCTATAGAAATCACGTACAACCAATTGGTATGGGAGAAGATCCAAAAAAGGTGATGGCCGAATTGTATGGTAAGGTAACCGGAACATCTAAAGGGATGGGAGGATCGATGCATATTTTCTCTAAAGAATTTGGTTTTTATGGAGGACACGGTATTGTAGGAGGTCAAATTCCATTAGGAGCCGGAATTGCTTTTGGAGACAAATACAAAGGAAGTGATGCCGTTACTTTAACCTGTTTTGGTGATGGTGCAGCTAGACAAGGTTCTTTGCATGAAGCTTTTAATATGGCAATGTTGTGGAAATTACCGGTTATTTTTATTGTTGAAAACAATGGATATGCCATGGGAACTTCAGTAGAAAGAACAGCTAACCACACCGATATTTGGAAGTTAGGTTTAGGATACGAAATGCCTTGTGGCCCCGTAGATGCAATGAACCCCATAAAGGTGGCAGAAGCAATAGACGAAGCGATACAAAGAGCAAGACGTGGAGACGGCCCTACTTTCTTAGAAATGAAAACCTACAGATATAGAGGGCACTCGATGTCTGATGCACAACATTATAGAACAAAAGACGAAGTAGAAGAGTACAAAAAAATAGATCCGATTACGCAAGTAAGAAATGTAATTTTAGAGAAAAACTACGCAACTTTAGAAGAAATTGCTGCAATTGACAAAGGTGTAAAGGCAAAGGTGAGTGAATGTGAAAAATTTGCAGAAGACTCTCCTTATCCAGAACCACAACAAATGTATGACATGGTATATGAACAAGAAGATTATCCTTTTATAAGTTAAAATTATGGCTACAATTGTAAATATGCCGCGTTTAAGCGACACCATGGAAGAAGGTGTTGTGGCAAAATGGTTAAAGAGTGTTGGAGATAAAATTGAGGAAGGCGATATTCTAGCTGAAATTGAAACTGACAAAGCAACCATGGAATTCGAATCTTTCCATGAAGGAACTTTATTGTATATAGGTGTTCAAGATGGTGAGACATCTCCTGTTGATGTCCTACTTGCTATTATTGGTGAAGAAGGCGAAGACATTTCTGCTCTCATTAGTGGAGCCGCTGCACCAACAAAAGAAGAAACAACCGAAACCGTTACAGATACCCCAACAACTACTACAACTGCAAAATCAGATGCAGTAAGCATTCCAGCAGGAGTGCAAGTAATTACAATGCCCCGTTTGAGTGATACAATGACGGACGGTACGGTAGCTACTTGGTTAAAAAAGGTAGGAGAAACTGTAGAAGAAGGCGATATTTTAGCAGAAATTGAAACTGACAAAGCAACTATGGAATTTGAATGTTTCTATGAAGGAACCATCCTATACATTGGTGTGCAAGAAGGTGAAACAGCTCCTGTTGATAGTTTACTAACCATTATTGGTCCAACAGGAACTGATGTTTCAGCCCTAGTTGCCAGTGGAGGTATTGTCCCAGAAACAACTGATGCTCCCGCTGAAGATAAAAAAGAAACGATCGTTGCAGCAAAAATTGAAGAAACACCATCGGCAACAACCACTGCAAATACATCAAATGGACGCATTTTTGCATCTCCATTGGCAAAGAAAATTGCTGCAGACAAGGGGTATCAATTATCAGACATCATAGGATCAGGAGAAAATGGCCGCATCGTAAAAAAAGATGTAGAAAACCATACTCCCACAGCCAAAACTGTTGAAGTAGTAAAAACGGAAACTGCTTCACCAGCAGTGGCCTATGTAGCTTCTGGCGAAGAAAAATCAGAAGAAGTAAAGAACTCACAAATGCGAAAAGCAATTGCAAAATCTTTAGGAAACTCTAAATTTACAGCACCCGATTTCAATTTAAATATTGAAGTTGATATGGACAATGCGATGGCTTCTAGAAAGACTATCAATGCAATTCCAGACACCAAAGTATCATTTAACGATATGGTTGTAAAAGCATGTGCCATGGCATTGCAAAAACATCCTCAAGTAAATACTTCTTGGACCAACGAAAACACTATTTATCACAGTCACATTCATGTAGGCGTTGCGGTTGCAGTCGATGAAGGTTTGGTAGTACCCGTTGTCAAACATACCAACCAATTGAGTTTAACTCAGATTGGTGCATCTGTAAGAGATTTAGCAGGAAAAGCAAGACATAAGAAAATATCGGTTGCAGAAATGCAAGGAAGTACCTTTACGGTATCTAATTTAGGAATGTTTGGGATCGAAAACTTTACTTCGATTATCAACCAACCAAACTCCGCTATTTTATCTGTTGGTGCAATTGTTGAAAAACCAGTGGTTAAAAACGGACAAATTGTTGTTGGTAATACCATGAAGTTAACTTTAACTTGTGATCATAGAACTGTTGATGGTGCCGTTGGTGCTCAATTTTTACAAACATTAAAAACATTTATAGAAAATCCCGTTACCATGTTAGCATAGATTTTAAAAAAAATAGCATATCTTTAGAGACTCGCATTAAATGCGAGTTTTTTTATATCCCAGAAAATAAAAAAATGATCTCCTTAGAAGAGAAATTAAAAAACCCTGTTTGGTACTCCTTAGAAGAAACACATAAAAAGTTTTTAATAACGCATAATGACGTTCAATTTTACGATCCAGACATATGTATTTTTGGTGCTTTTTATGACAGCTCAAAAACCAGTAAAGCTTTAAATCAATATGGGAAAACTGTTGAAAAATTCTTCTTAGTCTCAGAAAACCAAACAGCAGAAATCGACACAAATACAACAGTTTTAGAAAAAAAGATCGCGGGTTGTCAAATGGTTTTAGAAACCCTGATCGACATCGAGATTACAGAAGAAATTGTAATCCTCACCGAAAAACATATGGATGAAATTTACGATTTAATAGGGTTGGTGATGCCTAGTTTTTATCGTAGAAGAGGTTTTGAAATGGGGCGATTTTTCGGCATTTTTAAGAACGGAAAACTCATTGCTATTTCTGGACAACGTATGCAAGCAGATGATTTTATAGAGGTAAGCTCTGTGGTTACCCATCCAGACCATACTCGAAAAGGCTATGCAAAACAACTCATAACACACACTACAAAAGAAATATTAAAGGAGAATAAACTCCCTATTTTGCACACAAATAAAGGAAATATAGCCATTTCTTTGTATGAAAAAATCGGTTATAAGTTTACCCGAGATATGAATTGGTGGTTGTATTCAAGAAAATAAAAAGCATAAAAAAACTCAGATGTTATCTGAGTTTTTTTTATAAAATGGTTAGGTTTAAAAATCCTGATCTACATCCCAGGCTTCTAATATTTCTTTTAAAGTTTTGATAAACATTCCTCCCAAAGCTCCATTGACAACTCGGTGATCGTAAGAATGGGAAACAAACATTTTTTGCCTGATGCCAATAAAATCTCCTTCAGAAGTTTCAATAACAGCGGGCACTTTGCGAATAGCTCCTAAAGCCAAAATTGCAACTTGGGGCTGATTGATAATGGGTGTTCCCATGACAGAACCAAAACCTCCTACATTCGTTACCGTATAAGTTCCACCTTGAATTTCATCTGGCTTCAATGCGTTGTTTCTTGCTCTATTTGCTAGATCATTCACAGATTTTGTCATTCCGACAAGGTTTAATTGATCGGCATTTTTTATAACAGGCACAATTAAGTTACCGTCTGGTAAGGCCGCAGCCATTCCTAAGTTGATATTTTTTCTTTTGATAATGTGATCGCCATCAATTGCGATATTAATCATTGGATACTTTCTAATCGTCGCAGCAACAGCATGCATTAAAATAGGTGTGAATGTTAATTTCTCTCCTTCTCTTTTGTAGAAATCATCTTTAACTTTGATTCTCCATTTTACAATATTGGTTACATCTATTTCAATAAAAGACTGCACATGTGCAGCAGTTTGCACCGAATTGACCATGTGCTTGGAAATCAATTTTCCCATTCGGGTCATTTCGATGATCTCATCTTCACCATTTACAGAAACTGGCGTTGCTTTTTGAATGGGTGATATTGCTTTTTCTTCATTGCTCTTTATTGTCCCTGATTTTCTATTTTCAAGAAAAGAGAGAATATCATTTTTTGCAACTCTTCCATCTTTTCCAGAACCGGATATTGTTTCCAATTCTGCCATCGTAATGCCTTCTGTTTTGGCAATATTACGAACTAAGGGTGAATAAAATTTTCCACTCTCTGATATTTTTGATATTGGGGTTGCTACAACTTCGATTGCATTTTCGATGGTTTTTTCTACAGCTGTAACCTCTATTACTTCTTTTGGAGTTTCTGCATCGCTTACAGCATCTACTGCAGTTTCTATAATGGCAATAGTAGCGCCAACGGCTACGACTTCATCTTTTTCAAATAAAACCTCCACCAAAGTACCTTCTACTTCTGATGGCACTTCGGAATCTACTTTGTCTGTAGCAATTTCTACAATAGCTTCATCCATTTCTATCGTATCTCCAACTTCTTTTAACCAAGATGTGATCGTTGCTTCTGCAACACTTTCTCCCATTTTAGGTAATTTCAATTCGAATCTTGCCATTACTATTTATTTTTATCGAATGCAAAAATACTAAAAACGGATGGTTTTTCACTAGTAATTTGAATAGAATAAATGTGTTAAATTTTTGCTTCTTTAAACTATTCTTAATAATAATTTAAATAATAGGAATATTATTCAGTATTTATTAATTTTTAACAATTATTTTATTGATTCAATAATTAATTAATTATTTAGGCTTCATAAAGCACCCTTAAAAGAGCAAACGCACTACTGTCTTTTTTCTCAATTTAAGTGTATTTTAATATTGAAACTGTCTGCTGGATAAAAAAAATACAAAACCGAATCTGTTTTGTATTAATCAATTTGGTCTTTAATCCATCTTTTTGGCTTCTTTAAGACCTTTAGAAGCCTTGCTTCTTCAGAATTTTCTTCTGGTTGATGGTTGTATTTCCATTGTACAATTGGTGGTAAACTCATTAAAATACTTTCTATACGCCCATTGGTTTTCAATCCAAACAAAGTTCCTCTGTCATGCACTAAATTAAATTCTACATAGCGTCCTCTTCGAATTTCTTGCCAATCTTTTTGAATTCTTGTGAATGGAAGCTCTTTTCTCTTTTCAACGATTGGAACGTAACTGTCTAAAAAACTGTTTCCAACTTCTGTAACAAAGTTATAACGATCTTCTATGGTGAATTCCTTTGTCTCTTTTAAATAATCAAAAAACAACCCTCCGATTCCGCGGGCTTCCTCTCGATGTGCATTCCAAAAATAGTTGTCACAGGTTTTCTTGAACTTTGGATAAAATTCTAAATGATGTTTGTCACATGCCAACTTACAAATGGTATGAAAATGGATTGCATCTTCATCAAATAAATAGTAAGGCGTTAAATCTTGTCCGCCACCAAACCATTGGGTTACAATTTCTCCTGCTGTGTTGTACATCTCAAAATAACGCCAGTTGGCATGTACAGTTGGCAAAAAAGGGTTGATTGGATGCAATACTAAACTCAACCCACAAGCGAAAAAATTTCCTTCCTCTACACCAAACTGTTTTCTTAAAGGTGCTGGTAAATCTCCAAAAACTTTCGATATATTGACACCTCCTTTTTCAAAGATATCTCCGTTTTCAATGATGCGAGTTCTACCTCCGCCACCTTCTTTACGCTGCCATAGATCTTCTTGGAAAATTGCTTTTCCATCTAGAGCTTCTATTTTAGAAGTAATCTGATCTTGTAGGTTTTCAATGTAAGCGTAGAACTGTTCTTTCATAAATTATATCCCAATTTGTTTTATTGTTCCAAAAATTAAGAAGGTTTTTTGTATTCCTTTACAGCGTCTACAAAGGCCTTTGCATTCTCTAAAGGAATGTTTGGCAAAATACCATGTCCTAAATTAACAATGTATTTGTCTTTTCCAAATTCGTTGATCATTTGATGCACCATTTTCTTGATTTTTGCGGGTGATGACAACAATCTTGACGGATCAAAATTTCCTTGTAAAGTAATCTTTCCACCCGATAAATAACGTGCATTTCTAGCAGAACAGGTCCAATCTACACCCAAAGCCGAAGCTCCCGATTTAGACATCTCATTCAATGCAAACCAACATCCTTTTCCAAAGGCAATAACTGGCGCATCGTCTTTTAGAGCGTCTATAATTTGCTGAATGTATTGCCAAGAAAATTCTTGATAATCTACTGGTGACAACATACCCCCCCAAGAATCAAAAACTTGAACAGCATTTACGCCTGCAGCAACTTTTGCTTTTAAATAAGCAATGGTAGTATCTGTAATTTTTTGCAATAATTCGTGGGCTGCCGTAGGCTTTGTAAAACAAAATTCTTTTGCTTTATCAAAGTTTTTAGATCCTTGTCCTTGAACCATATAACATAAAATAGTCCATGGAGATCCTGCAAAACCGATTAAAGGAATGTCATCATTCAATTTTTCTTTGGTCGCTTTTATAGCCTGATATACGTAATCTAATTCCACATGTACATCTGGAACAATGATATTATCTACGTCTTTTTGGGTACGAATTGGGTTGGGTAAATAAGGTCCAAAATCTGGTTTCATTTGAACCTCCACATTCATTGCTTGAGGAATTACCAGGATGTCTGAGAATAAAATAGCCGCATCCATTCCATATCTCCTAATAGGCTGTACAGTAATTTCTGACGCCAATTCTGGCGTTCTACAACGGGTAAAAAAATCATATTTCTTTTTGATGACTTGAAACTCTGGTAAATAACGTCCTGCTTGACGCATCATCCAAACAGGTGGCCTATCTACTGTTTCTCCTTTTAAGGCTCTTAAAAATAAATCGTTTTTTATCATCTTATAACTTTTGGCTATTAGTTGTTCGCTTTTGGCTTCGACTATTAGCTAATTTTTAATTTTTCTTTGCGAATCCTGCGGATTCCTTTTAAGCTTTTACAGTTACTTTTTATTCATTTTTGAAACTACCAATATTGCTTTATCTATAGCCACTGCTATGTTCTTTATGTCTTTATCTGAAATTGCTGAAGATAAAAACCAAGCTTCAAATTGACTTGGTGGTAAAAACACCCCATTTTTTATCATTTCCCAAAAGAAAACAGCAAATTTTTTCTGATCGGATGTTTGCGCTTCTTCAAAATTAGTCACCTTAGTGTTTGTGAAAAATGGATTCAACATTGACCCAAAGCGGTTTACAACAAGGGGTACATTGTACTTCTTGGCCGTATCGATTAAAATGGTTTCTATTGTACTTCCAATTATATCAAATTTCTGATAGGGATCCTGTCTCTTTAGCTCTGTAAGTGTAGCGATTCCGCCTGCCATAGCAATTGGATTTCCACTTAATGTCCCTGCTTGATACATTCCACCTAAAGGGGCAACTTGCTCCATGATTTCGTTTCTTGCTCCATAGGCTCCTACTGGAAAACCTCCTCCAATTACTTTTCCTAAACAGGTGATATCTGCAGTAACGCCCAACAGCTCTTGTGCACCTCCAAATTTCGATCTAAAACCAGTCATTACTTCATCAGCAATCAACAAAGCACCCTTCGATTTTAGAAAATCTTTTAATTCTTTTAAAAAATTATGTTGCGGAATAACCACGCCCATATTTCCACAAATAGGTTCTATAATAACTCCTGCAATATCATCATGTGCTTCAAAATGATTTTTAACACTTTCTAAATTATTGTATTCTGCAATGAGGGTATTTTTTACTGCTCCTTTTGGCACTCCTCTAGAACCTGGCATGCTTAAGGTTGCTAAACCAGAACCTGCTGCTACTAATAAGGAATCTTGGTGCCCATGATAACAACCTGAGAATTTAATGATTTTATCTTTTCCTGTAAAGGCTCTAGCCAAACGAACACCGCTAATTACAGCTTCGGTACCTGAATTCACAAAACGAACTTTGTCCATTTCTGGAAATGCATCGCATACAATTTTTGCAAGCTTGATTTCATTTTCTGTAGATGCACCAAAAGAGTATCCATTTTTTAATGCTTTGGCAACTCCTTTTTGCACTTTTCGGTGACGGTGTCCAATAATCATTGGACCATAAGACAACACTAGGTCTATATATTCATTCCCGTCTACATCGGTAATTTTACTTCCTTTTGCTTTTTTGATAAACAAAGGGTTTCCACCTACGGATGTAAAGGCTCTTACGGGAGAGTTTACGGCTCCAACTAGATGCACCAAACCTTCTTTATATAATTCTTCTGATTTTTTGAATTTCATTCTTTTACGCTTTTGGCAGTCTGTTTTTAGCTTTTAGCGAATTGCCAACAGCTATTACAAAATGCTATTTGTTCAATAATCTTGCTGCTTCTTTTGCAAAATAAGTGATTATGATATCTGCTCCTGCTCTTTTCATAGAGTATAAACTTTCTAGCATTACTTTTTCGCCATCAATCCATCCTTTTTCTGCAGCGGCTTTTACCATCGCATATTCTCCACTTACATTGTAACATGCTATGGGTCTGTCAAAATTATTTTTCAAATCGCGAATAATATCTAAATAAGACAAAGCTGGTTTTACCATTAAAATATCGGCACCTTCTTGATCGTCAAAAGTAGCTTCTCGCAGTGCTTCCTCTCTGTTTGAGAAATCCATTTGATAGGTTTTACGATCTCCAAAACTAGGAGCAGAATCTGCTGCATCTCTAAAAGGACCGTAAAATGCTGAGGCATACTTTACAGCATAAGCCATAATTGGTAAGTTTGAAAAACCAGTGTTGTCTAACGATTCGCGAACCATAGCAATGGTTCCATCCATCATTCCTGAAGGTGCAACCATGTCTACACCTGCTTTTGCATGAGAAATCACTTGCTTAGCTATGTTTACCAAAGTAGCATCATTGTCTACGTCATTGTCATGAATAATTCCGCAATGACCATGTGAGGTGTATTCACAAAAACATACGTCAGTAATCACATATAAGCTTGGATAATTGTTTTTAATAAAACGAATTGCTTGTTGCATGATTCCATTATCATTCCATGTTTCTGTTCCTTCTTCATCTTTGAGAGAAGGGATTCCAAACAATAAAACAGCGGGTATCTTTAAGGAAACAACTTCGTCCAATTCTTTGGAAATTCGATCTAAGGAAAAACGTTTGATGCCTGGCATTGAAACAATATCAGCTGCTATATTTTCACCTTCTTCAATAAAAAGTGGGTACACAAAGTCATCTACCGATAGCTTGGTTTCTCGAACCAGTCTTCGAATTCCTTCTGACTTCCTTAATCTTCTTGTTCTGAACATTTTCTTTCATTTATGTCAATACGAGAGAGAATGACCAAGTAATCTCAATTTACAGATTGCTCTAGCTCATTCGGAATGACGTTTATTCTTTTATATAATGAGAATTCACTAACGCTAAAACACTATCAACGTCTGGCATGTTTGCAACTTTTACCATATCGAAGTGCTTTCTTGCTTCAACTGCGGTTGTTTCTCCGATACAAAAAGCGATTTTATCAGTATTGTTGTCTTTTAAATAACTATCAATTCCGGAGGGGCTATAAAATAAAACTCCAGAAACGGAAGCGGTCACTTTCACAGAACTCATCATCGTTTTATACGCTTCGATCTCATTTACAACTACATTATTTTCTTGCAAATACGATGGCAAAACATCCAATCGAAGATCACTACAGAAGTAGGAAACCGTTTTAATGTCTGTTTCTTTTGCAATATATTCTGCTAATTTTAAGGCATTTTTAGCAACATGCGCTACTTTTCCAATTCTGTTTTCTATCAGTTTTTTGGTTCTACGCCCCACACAGAAAATATTTTTAAACTTAATTTCGGCTTTTGTAAACGAATTCAAGATTGCTTCTACTCCATTCTGACTGGTGATTACAACATTTTCATGTTGCTGTTTCATCACTTTAGCAGGAATTCTATTAAAACGAATTTTAATGAAATCGCTGTCTTTAATCCCTATTGAGCTATCAACTGTTTTCTTTTGCGCATTCGATAATTTCTTTGTTGAATAAACTGTATGTTTTGCAACTGCAACATCTCCATCTTCGATCATCAATTCTCTTCCTCCTCTATTGAGGATATAGTCCACACAGTCTTTCGCTAAATATTCATGGGTTCCTACTTTTGCTGTTTTTGCAACTGATATTTTTTTAGAGCCGTCTGTTTTTAGCAAAACTCCTTTAAAATTTATTTCTTCTGTTTTATCGTCTATATAGGCCAATGCACCGATGGGTGCTGAACAACCGCCTTCTAACAATCTTAAAAACTCACGCTCTATACCAACACAAATTTTGGTGTCTGGATGATTCAACTGCTCACAGGCATCTATTGTATAATCATCTTTTTCTAAGGCAGCAATCATAATTGCACCTTGCGCGGGTGCGGGTATCATCCAAGGGAGATTGACTGCACCTCCTGGACGTTTTCCAATTCTTTCTAAACCAGCAGCTGCAAAAACAGCTCCGTTCCAATCATTTGCTGCTACTTTTTCCAAACGTGTATTTACGTTTCCTCTCAAGGGCACAACAGTGTGAGTTGGATAGCGGTTGAGCCACATGGCTTTTCTTCGAATACTTCCAGTAGCGATAATTGCTTCTGGTTGTCCAAAAAATTCTTCGGTATCTTTTAAAACTAAAATATCACTATAATTTGCTCTCTTTAAAACTGCAGCTTGTACAATACCTTCTGGCAAACTGGTAGGCACATCTTTGAACGAATGCACTGCAATGTCAATATCACCATTGAGTAATGCAACATCTAAATTTTTAGTAAAAACACCTGTAATCCCTAATTCATACAACGGCTTATCTAAAACAATGTCTCCCATCGATTTTATAGGAACTAAAACGGATTCATAACCCAAAACGGCTAATTCTTTGCGAACTTTATTCGCTTGCCAAAGTGCTAATTCACTTTCACGAGTTCCTATTCTTATTACTTTTTGCATACCTTTTTGTTAGGATTGAAATACCTTTTGAATCACTTGTAAACTTTGAGCGACAGAAGTTTCGTCTTCTTTTAAATGTTTTACAAATTGTGTTGTAATTTTCTGAATAAAACGAGCCGTTAAAACCTCTGCTTGCGCCTCATCAAAATTATTTATTTTTTTCTTCTGAAAGTTAATCTCATCCTTCTTTATTGCTTCTAACGATTTTTTTAATGCAGCGATCGCTGGGGTAAATCTCCTGTGATTTAACCAATCGTTAAATTCTTTTTTATGAACCTCTATAATTGCTTCTGCAGTTGGCACCTCTTCGAGACGAACCGCCAGGGTTTCATCTGTGATTTTTGACAATGCATCTACATTTACCAAAGAAATTCCTTTTATATCAGTTACATCTTTGTCGACATTCTCTGGCATCGACAAATCTAAAATCAATAATTCTTTATTTTTAGAAATCTGCTCTTTTGTAATGGTTGGTTTGCTTGCGCCAGTAGAAACAATAAGCACATCCGATTTCTCAATTTCTTCTGCCAAATCTTCAATAAATGCATTTCTAATTGAATCGTGTTCTTTTACAAATTCGACTGCTTTCTCCGCAGTTCTATTAATTAAACAAACCGTTTTGTTTTGCGTGTATTCTGCTAGATTTTTACAGGTATGTTTCCCCATTTTACCCAAGCCAAAAACTAAAATATTTTTGGAATTGTAATCGGGTAAGTTTTTTATAATATATTGAACTGCCGCATAGGAAAGGGAGGTGGTTCCTGAGCTTAATTTTGTTTCATTCTTCACTTTCTTACTAGCCTGCATCACACAATTCAAAAGTCGTTCTAAGTATGCATTTATTGTATTCTGTGCTTTTGCCATTTTAAAAGATTGTCGCAATTGACCAACAATTTCATAATCTCCTAGGATTTGACTCTCTAAACCGGTTCCAATTCTAAAAAGATGATTAATGGCTTCTTGATTTTTGTAGACGTTAGAAAAAGCAGCAAACTCTTCTACAGTACCTTCTGAAAAATGACACAATAACTGAATCAGTTGATAAGGATGCTCTGCAAAACCTGAAATCTCTGTTCTGTTACAAGTTGATAAAACAAAAACACCTTCAAAGTTTTTTTCTTTCGCCATAACCAATAAAGCATTTTGATGCTCTTTTGACAAAGAATACTTTCCTCGTGTTTTAGCGTCTGCTTTTATGTAACTAACGCCAATATTATAAAAATGTTTTTGAATTTCTTGCTGCATGCTTCTTTAAAGGTTGTGCAAAAATAACAACTTCATTATGATAAAAATGTCGCTTAAAGTACTTTTAATATCGTTCTGTGTTTTTTAATCCTTTTTTTTCTGTAAACTCCTGAAAAGCCTTATTTTTGCAGTAAAGCAATCGTTTTTGAAGTCTACTATAAAGAATGATTCTAAATAAAACCAAAATTATTAAAACAATTGGAATGTTAAAAAATGTCGGAGAAAGTTCTTTAGATGAAATTATTTTAGAAAAAGGGTTTTATGTACTTCATTTTCAGAATGAAAGTAATCAAATACAAAGTTTTGAACGGGAGATTGACAGTTCTTTTATTCAAATGCACTTTTGCTTAAGAGGGAATTCTAAATTCCTTTTTAACAATGGTTCTTATTCTTTTGATGTTTTGGATAACCGATCTATTCTACTTTATAATCCGCAAAGAACCTTGCCTATCAATTTAGAAATTCAACCCAAAACAACCTTGGTTTCTTTGATGATTTCTATTGAAAAGTTTCACTCTTTATTTTCTAAAGAATCGGGCTACATTCCTTTTTTAAGTAATGAGAATAGTAATAAAAAGTACTATGATGATACCGAAATAAAACCCATGGTTTCAATTGTTTTACAACAAATTATAAATGCAAACATAAATAGCTCTGTAAAAGAATTGTATGTAAAGGGTAAGGTATATGAATTACTGAGCTTGCATTTTCAGAAAGAAGAAAGCGCTAATGGAGAATATTGTCCTTTCTTAGTAGATGAAAAGAATGTACTCAAGATTCGAAAAGCCAAAGAAATTATGATTGCTAGAATGACTGAGCCACCGAGTTTGCAAGAACTAGCAACAGAAATTGGCCTGAATTTAAAAAAATTAAAAGAAGGTTTTAAGCAAATTTACGGAGATACTGTTTATAGTTTTTTATTTGATTACAAAATGGAGCACTCCCGGAAATTATTAGAGACTAATCAATTTAATGTAAACGAGGTTGGACTTCAAGTTGGCTACAGTACAGCAAGTCACTTTATAGCCGCCTTTAAAAAGAAATTTGGGACTACTCCAAAGAAATATATAATGAGTTTGCAAAATTAAGAGCTCTAAAAAACGCCTGAGCAAGGGAAGCCTGACAGTCATTAACACTAATTGAAATAACGATATATTGAAACAACTTACTCATTACGACATCGAAAACAATCAAAAGCAATTTCCTATAACTATTGTTTGTGATGCGATTAGAACTCCTGAAAATATTGGAATGTGTTTTCGAATTTCTGAAAGTTTTGGTGTTAAAAAGATTTATTTCCACGACAGTTCTCCAAAAATAGAGAACAGAATTGTCAAGAAAACAGCCAGAAATACCGTCAATCAAATTGAACATGCTTCTTATTCTGATTTCAAGACAATCATTCAGGAATTAAAGGCAGCGGAGAATACAATTATTGGTATAGAAATTACTGATAAAAGCATCAATATTCAAGATTTTGAATTTAAAAATTATGAAAAAATCGTATTACTTTTGGGGAGCGAAAGGAACGGTATTGAAAACATTCAACTTGTCGATCATACGATTGCAATCCCAATGTTTGGTAGAAATTCATCAATGAATGTGATTCATAGTTTAGCAATCACCTTGTATGAGGCGACCAATCAAATAAAAACAATCAAAAACACTGAAATAAATTCAGAATACAAATGAAAGGAGTTTTACTAGTAAATTTAGGATCCCCAGATAGCACATCTACAAAAGATGTTCGAAAATATTTGGATGAATTTTTAATGGATGAGCGCGTTATAGACGCCCCAAAATGGCTCAGAACCCTATTGGTTAGAGGTATTATTTTAAATACAAGACCAAAAAAATCTGCAAAAGCTTACAAGAAAATTTGGTGGGATGAAGGTTCCCCTTTAATCGTATTATCTGAGAGATTGACAAAAAAAGTAAGAACCAAAACAGCATTGCCGGTTGCCTTGGCAATGCGTTATGGAAGTCCAAGTATAAAAACAGGTTTGCAAGAATTGCATGACAAAGGAGTGACTGAGGTGTTAATTGTGCCTTTATATCCTCAACACGCGATGGCAACAACTGAAACAATTTTGGTTTTAGCAGAAGAATTAAGACAACAATTCTTTCCAAAAATGACCTTTTCTGATATTCCTGCTTTTTACTATAGAAAAGACTACATAAAAGTTTTGGGGGATAGTATTAAAAAACACCTCGATGGTAAAGAATGGGATAAAATTCTGTTTTCATACCATGGCATTCCAGAAAGGCATGTAAGAAAATCTGATATTACAAAAAAGCATTGCAATCCCTCAGATAGTAAAAATTTTGCTTGCTGTAAAACAAGTTCTGCTGCACACGAGTTTTGTTACAAACATCAATGTTACGAAACAACCAAACAAGTTGTTGCGTATTTAGATCTACAACCACATCAATATTTTGTTTCCTTTCAATCTAGATTGGCTGGCGATCCCTGGTTACAGCCATACACAGACAAAATGTTTGAAAAATACCCAGAAGAAGGGGTGAAAAAATTAGCGGTGGTTACTCCTGCTTTTGTTTCTGATTGTTTAGAAACCTTAGAAGAAATTGCAATGGAGGGTAAAGAGGAATTTTTAGAAGCTGGTGGTGAAGAATTTTATGCAATTCCCTGTATGAATGACAATGATGATTGGGTCCAAGTTCTGGTCAATTGGATGGAAGAATGGGGATTAAAAGATGAAGTTGTTCTTAAAGAGAGAATCTAAAACTTTAAAAATAGACTACTATGGATTTCTTATACGTAAAAGCATTGCACATTATTTTTGTAGTAACTTGGTTTGCTGGGTTGTTTTATATTGTTCGTTTGTTTATTTATCAAACAGAAGCGGAGCAAAAACCGGAACCTGCGAAAGAAATTTTACAAACACAGTATAAATTAATGAGCAAAAGATTGTGGTATATTATTACTTGGCCCTCTGCAGTTTTGGCAAGTGTTTTTGCTTTTTGGATGCTTTACACAAATCCATATTACCTAGAAGAGCCCTGGATGTTGATAAAACTCTCCTTTGTATTTGCGTTGTACTTTTATCACGGGTATTGTCATAAAATCTTTACCAAACTACAAAACAATGAAGTGAAATATACTGCTTTAAAATTGCGTATTTTTAATGAAGTTTCTACCATTCTTTTGTTTGCAATTGTATTTCTAGTTACTGTAAAAAGTGCCATTAATTGGATTTGGGGCGTTGTTGGCATTATCCTTTTTGGAGTTTTAATGATGTTAGGCATTAAGCTCTACAAGACCCTTCGAGAAAAGAAAAACTGGGAAAAGGCAGAAAAAGAGATCTTGGAAGAGGATGAAAATAGTTTGCAGTAAATAGTTTTCGACTTCAATAACTTGAGGAAATAAAATCGACATGCAACAAGAATCCGATTATCTTTTAAGAGAAGTAAAAAAGCTGATCCTTTTTATAACGAACTTGATTAGCAACCTTAATACATCAAATAAGGATGCGTTAGAAAATGTAATTCGAGAAACAGATGATTCAATAAGAAAAAAATGGGGAATCTCATTAAAAGAAATTGCATCAATCACTGGCTGTGACTTCATAAATAAATTTAATGAGTTACAAGAAGTACCTATTGAGAAATTAGCTGAATTATTAAATGTATTCATAAAAAAATCCGCTGAACTTGAGGTGAATGAACATTACAACAGGAAAGAATTGGCTAAAAAAGGAATTTTACTAATCAATATCTTGAATGACAAATCGAAGACCTATTCTATAAAAAGAATGGAATTAAAAAAGGAGCTACAAAGACACCTAAATTCATAAGTAAAATACACCCACTACCCACGAACACTCTGCTCAAAAGGGATACGATTCACAATAGACCTTCCTAAAGTTACTTCATCGGCATATTCTAATTCATCGCCCACAGAAATTCCGCGAGCTATGGTTGAAGTAGTAATGTTAAATTTTTCGATTTGTTTAAAAATGTAAAAGTTGGTCGTGTCTCCTTCCATCGTAGAACTTAAAGCAAAAATCAATTCTTTAGCTTCCCCTTTTTCAACTTTATTGACAAGAGACTCAATTTGCAAATTTTGTGGTCCAATGCCTTCGATTGGGGAAATCTTCCCTCCCAAAACATGATAGACTCCGTTAAACTGAGACGTACTTTCAATAGCCATTACATCTCTTATGTCTTCAACAACACAAATGATTTCTGAGTTTCGTTTTGGATTTTTACAAATCGCGCATAAAATAGTATCTGAAATGTTATGGCACTTCTCACAAGTTTCAACATCGTTTCTTAAATGCAATAGTGCTTCCGACAAATACTTTGTATTCTCTTTTGGCTGCTTGAGTAAATGCAAGACCAAACGTAAGGCTGTTCGCTTTCCAATTCCGGGCAAACGAGAAACTTCATTCACTGCATTTTCCAATAATTTTGATGAAAATTCCATAGACAACAAAATTACGAATTATGAATTACGAAATCCTAAAAAGAAGACAGAAAAACATATATTCGTATCTCAATAATTTACAAACAAAGCAATCCATGCAATCTCATCATATTTTTCTTTTGATAATCGCCTACTTCTTGGTGTTAATTAGCATCGCCTACTTTACAGGAAAAGAAGATTCTAATGAGGTGTTTTTTAAAGCAAAAAGAAATTCCCCTTGGTATCTAGTTGCATTTGGTATGATTGGCGCATCACTTTCTGGGGTAACTTTCATTTCTGTACCAGGAATGGTTAATGGGCAACAATTTGCCTATATGCAAGGAGTCTTTGGTTTTTTCTTTGGCTATTTAATCATCGTTTTCATATTGCTCCCGCTTTATTATAAATTGAACATCACTTCTATCTATCAATATTTAGAGCATCGTTTTGGAAAAACTAGTTACAAAACAGGTGCTTTCTTCTTTTTATTGTCAAGAGTAACAGGAGCTTCCTTTAGGTTATTTTTAGTTTCTATAGCAATGCAATACATTGTTTTTGAAGAACTGGGTGTTCCTTTTGAAATTACCGTAATACTTTCAATTCTTCTAATTTGGATTTACACTTTTAGAGGCGGAATAAAAACCATTGTCTGGACAGACACACTTCAAACACTTGCAATGTTAATTGCCGTAGGATTCTCTATTTATTTAATCAATGGGCAATTAGATTGGAATTTTATAGAATTTTTATATTCAGAAGAATTTTCAACGAAAGGACAAGTTTTCTTTTTTGACGATATAAATGCCAAAACATACTTCTGGAAATATTTTATAGGCGGTATTTTTATTGCAGTAGCAATGACGGGCTTAGACCAAGATATGATGCAAAAAAACTTAACGTGTAAAAACAACAAAGAAGCTCAAAAAAACATGATTACAATGGCTGTTTTAGTTGTGATTGTCAATTTCTTCTTTTTATCCTTAGGTGCTTTATTATTTATATATTCTGAAAAAATAGGGGTATCAATCCCTATTGTAGAAGGAATAACAAGAACAGACTTGCTATTTCCAGAAATTGCAATGAATCAAAATTTAGGAACTGGACTGGCTGTCACATTTATTATTGGTTTAATCGCTGCAGCCTATTCAAGTGCAGACTCTGCATTAACGTCACTAACAACATCTTTTTCAGTAGATTTTTTAGAAATTGAAAAAAAACCAATAGAGCAACAAAAGCCAATACGTAAAAAAGTACATATTGGAGTTTCTACCTTATTAATCTTAGTTGTTATTTTATTTAATAATCTTGAAGGAAATGTTGTAAGTAACTTATTCAAATTTGCAACTTTCACATATGGTCCCTTATTAGGATTGTTTGCTTTCGGTATTTTTACAAAACATCCTATTAAAGACAAATATGCTTGGATTGTCGCACTCCTTTCCATAACAGTAAGCTTTATAATCACCTCTTTGCCTGAACGCATAATTGGCACATATCAATTTCATTGGGAAATTTTACCATTAAACGGTTTGATTACTTTTATTGGATTATATTTGATTAAAAGAAAGTAACAATGTCTAAAGACTTAAGTAACTATCGTAAATCTTACGAGAAACATGAATTATTAGAAAGTAACTGCCCAGGAAAACCAATGGATTTATTCAAAGATTGGTTTTTAAATGCAGATGCATCCAATACAATTGAAGAGACCAATGCCATGACCATCTCAACGATTGGAAATGATGGATACCCAAAAAGTCGTGTTGTTTTATTGAAAAAGTACACCGAAGAAGGGTTTGTTTTTTACACAAACTATACCTCCGAAAAAGGAAAAGCCATTGAAGAAAACAATCATATTTGTTTGTCTTTCTTTTGGCCCGCTTTGGAGCAACAAATCATCATTAAAGGCACTGTAGAAAAAATATCCGAAGAAGAATCTGATGCCTATTTCAATTCACGACCAACAGGAAGTAAACTGGGAGCATGGGCTTCACCTCAAAGTACAGTGGTAGCTTCAAAAGAAGATTTAAAAATACAATTAAACTCTCTAGAGAAGAAATACGATGGAAAAGAAATACCCAGACCAGAGCATTGGGGGGGCTATATAGTAAAACCTATTTCTGTAGAATTTTGGCAAGGAAGACCAAATCGAATGCATGATCGAATCAGGTATTCTTTAACAAAAGATTTTTCATGGAAACTAGAGCGAATGGCTCCCTAAATTTTTATATTTACATATCAATAAAATTAAAATGAAAACCTTATACATTGTTCGTCACGCTAAATCTTCTTGGGATTATGAAGGCATTGAAGACATTGATAGACCACTAAAAAAAAGGGGCATAAATGATGCTCATTTAGTTTCTAAATTTTTAGCAACTACAATAGATAAACCAGATGTTTTTATTTCCAGTAGCGCTAACAGGGCATTGCATACAGCAGTCATTTTTTGTGAAAATTTAAAATACCCTCTTTCCAATCTTTATATACGAAAACAACTCTATAGCTTTAGTGACGGATATTTGGTAAAAACAGTGAATGCACTCGATGACAGTTTTGATTCTGCTATTATTTTCAGTCATGATCATGGCATCAATTCATTTGTAAACAAATTTGGAAACAAACCCATTCCACATGTCTCCACTTGTGGAGTCGTTGGAATTCAGTTTCATGAAAAACATTGGAAAAACATCAAAAAAGGGAAAACTTTTATGATAGAAAATCCCAAAGATCATAAATAAGAGCATTTGTTAGAAATAAAAAAATATGGTGCAATAGATATTGGATCGAATGCAATTCGACTTTTGATCGCTAATGTTATCATTGCCGAGGATAAAGAACCTCAATTTAAAAAATCTTCATTAGTTCGTGTTCCTATTCGCCTTGGTGCTGAGGTCTTTGTAGGACAAGGAATGATCTCTGAGGACAGTATTCAAAGATTGATTGATGCATTAAATGCGTTTGAACTTTTAATGAAAACCCATCATGTAGAGCGTTTCAAAGCCTGTGCTACCTCTGCAATGAGAGAAGCTCGTAATGGTGAAGAAGTTGTACAGGAAATCTTCAAAAAAACAGGTGTTCAAATCGATATTATTGGAGGTAAAAAAGAAGCTGCAATTATATCATCCACAGACTTGAATGAATTGATTGAAGGTGATAATTCTTATCTATATGTCGATGTAGGGGGCGGAAGCACCGAATTTACACTTTTTTCTAAAGGTAAAATCATACAATCTAAATCCTTTAAAATGGGAACCGTCCGACTTTTGAACAACAAAAAATTAGTAAATAAAGAAATCTTTGCCGATGTTGAAAAATGGATAAAAAAAAATACCAAAGACCTAAAACGTATTTCCTTGATTGGTTCTGGAGGAAACATCAATAAACTTTTTAAGATGTCTGGAAGAACAGAAGGAAAGCCCATTTCCTATATCTATCTTAGTGCTCAGTATCAGTTTTTAAAACGAATGAGTTTTGAAGAACGTATTTCTGAATTAAGTCTAAATCCAGATAGAGCAGACGTTATTATCCCAGCAACAAAAATTTATCTTTCGGCTATGAAATGGAGTAACGCAAGAAAAATTTATGTTCCAAAAATTGGATTAGTAGATGGTATTATAAAAAGTCTTCATTTCAATAAATTATAAGGTAAGTTTGTTAAAACACCCCTCATTAAAAGCAATTCCTAAGATTATAAAATTTTGTGTACAAAAAAAGGCAGCAATCTAAATTGCTGCCTTTCTGGTGTTTTCTATAAAAAATTAAATGTACCTAATCAATAGTTTATTTTCTTAATATAATTCAACTTCTCTTTCCATAAAGCGAGCTCTTTCTTAAAGGCTTCAACTTTAGAAATAACATTCAAAACTAAAGGATTGTCTGGCTTTGCATTTGAAAAGAAACCTAAGTTATTTTCTAATTGTTGAATCTCTTTAACAACCTCATCAATTTTCTTTCGAACAAAAATATGCTCAGCATCTAATTTTCTTACATCATTATTTGCAGCAAAACCATCAACATTATTCTTAAATCGTAGCACCTCTATTTCATTCTTATCGATGGATAATGCAGAAATTAAACGGTCTATTTGTTTATTGAATTTCCCTTCTAAGTGGCGAACACTTCGTGGAAGATACCCTAGACTTTTCCATGAATTAACAGCTTCTAATACACCCTCTTTTGTATGAATCTCTAAGGTTTTGATTTTCTCTAAAAAATCTTTTTTTGCAGTAATAATGAGTTGATCTTCTTCACTAACTGCATTTTTATTTTTGTGATATTGATCAAAATAATAGTTACATGCACTTTTAAAGCGTTTCCAAATATCATCAGAAAATTTACGTGGAACATGTCCAATTTTCTTCCAATCTGCTTGAATTTTCTTTAAAACTTCTGTTGAATTTTCCCAATCTGTACTATCCTTTAGCGATTCGGCCAACTCAATAAGTGCAATTTTCTGATTCAAATTATTTTGTTGACTAATTTTCTCTTCTTTATAAAAGTTGTTCTTAGCTTTATTAATTTTTTTGGTAGCAACTTTAAATTTTTGCCAAATCTCTTCACTCTTTGCATATGGCAATTTCCCAGCATTAAAATATGCTTGTCGTAGTATTTCTAAAGCGGCAATACTTTGTTGCCAGTCATTATGATTTTTATTTTTTGAAATATCAAAAGCCTCAATTTGAGCAACAATTTCTAGTTTTTTCTGGATAATTTCATCAAACTTCGTTTTCATTGAGCGATAATACTCATGTCGCTTATCATGAATTTTCTTGGTTGCTTGGCTAAATTTTTTCCAAATTTCTTCTCGCATCTCTCTTGCTACTGGACCAATATCTTCTTTCCAAATTTTATGCAATTCTTGTAATTGCTTAAAAGAATCATTACTATTTTCGTTTTCAGCAAGCGCTTCTGCTTTTTGAATGATTTTTAATTTTTCCTCTAAATTGTTTTTGAAATCCAAATCTCTAAAATCATTACTCAAATGTAATAAGTCGTAAAATCGTTCAACATGATGATGATAAATTTTCCAAGTATCGTTATATTTTGTTTTAGAAACTGGACCAATTGCACGCCAAGTATTTTGCAATTCTTTGAATTGCTTGTACATAATTTTTGGATCAGCATCCGAAATTAAAGCTTTTAAAGCTTCAATAACTTCAAAACGCTTTTCTAAGTTGAGCTTCTGAGCTTTCTCTAGATCGGCATAATAAGCATCTCTTTCTTTTTTATGTTGAGATAACAGTGCATTGTAGGTCGTCTTAATAGGGCTTGAAAATTGAAAGTCGATACTTTCGCCTCCAGCCTCAATGAAAGCAGCTTTTTTTTCTGCTAACAGCGCTCCAAATTTTAGATTGAATGCATTTTTAATTGCATCAACTTGATTTTTCACTTTATGAACGGGTTGATCTTTTAAAACTCTCTCTAATTCAGCTACTAAATTTTCTAAAGGCATTTTAGAATAGTCAATTTCTTTGACAAATTCTGGAACTTGATTGTTTTCTGCAGATACTTCTGCGGTTGCAGCTATCTCCTCCTGAATTTCATTAACAACGTCAGAAACTTCCTGATTTTCGACTGTAGAAGTCACTTGTTGTTCGGTTTCCGGGGTCTTCTCCGAACTCGAAACAACATCTTGCTCTAAATTATTTTTATTGTCTTCTACTTTCTCTTGATTCTCGTCTAACATATGTACTATGTTTAAGGTTCTAAATTACAGTTCATAAAGATAGTTACATCTTACACTATTTTCAAAGTAATTTTTAATTATTAATAAAAATAGTTGTTTTTGTTCAAGTATTGTTTTAGTGATTTTTAGTGATCCCAAATCCTCCAAGATTCTTCCGCTTGCAATTCTAGCATTTGTAATCCATTCTTAATTTGGGCTCCTTTCACTTCGCCTTCTTTTAAAAAGCTAGTCAATGCAGGATTGTAAATCAAATCAAACAAAAGATGTCTGTCTGTAATGAATTGATAGGGGATTTGTGGTTTTAAATGCACCGCTGGAAAAGTACCTACTGGGGAGGAATTAATAATTATAGTATATTTTTTTAAAACGCGTTCTGTGAGTTCTTTGTATGCAATTTCCTTCTTTTTTAAGGGAGTACGTGATACGAATTTATATTTAATCCCCAATCGTTTTAAAGAAAATGAAATTGCTTTAGAAGCCCCTCCTGTTCCCAATATCAATGCATGGGTATGTTGTTCTTCAAGCAGTGGTTTTAATGAATTCTCAAAACCAAAAACATCTGTATTATAGCCTTTTAACAAACCTCTTTTTGTAAACTTAATTGTATTTACAGCACCAATTTTTCGGGCTGTTTTGTCTATTTTATCTAAATACGGAATAACGGCTTCTTTGTATGGGATGGTTACATTCATTCCATGCAATTCCGATTTGTTATTTTCTACTAATACATCAAAGTCCTCAATGGTAGATAAATCAAAATTCACGTATTCTGAATTTTTAATTTTTAACGCCTCAAACTTCTCTGTAAAATATCCTCTCGAAAAGGAATAACCAATGTCTTTTCCTAAAAGTCCGTATCGCTTATACTTCTTTTTTTCTCCCATAAAAATCTAATATTAATATCAATACAAGTCCTAGCGTAATATAAAAAATTGCAAACCAAGTTTCCGTCATTGAGAAATCTGGAATAAAACGCTCATAATTTTCTACAATTTTATGTTGCTTGACATCTAAAACAAAAGTACCTTTTTCTTTTAAAAAAATTGTTTTTTTCCAAGGCCAAACAATGCCCAAGGATCCAGAAATAAAACCAATAATAACCGAAATCACAATTTGATTCCAACGTTTTAATACATAGCCTAGGACATGTGATATTGACACAAGTCCAAACAGTGACCCCCCTGTAAATACAAAAATTATTTTTAAGTACTTCACTTTTACAGCATCTTTAAAAGCAGAAAAATTACCCGAAAGCATATCTGTAAGAACACTTAAAAACACATTCACAGCGTCTACCAAAAGCAGGACATAATTTCCTAATAAAATTAAAATAAAGGAACCTGACAACCCTGGCAAAGTCATTCCAGAAACACCAATAATTCCGCATAAAAAAACAAACCATAAATTATCATTTTCTTTATCTGGAGTTAAAAAACTGATTCCTATTCCTATTGTAATTCCAAGAATAAGAGAAATTATATTCTTAGTGTTCCAATCACCAAAACTTCTTCCAATATAAAATATTGAACCGAGAATCATCCCAAAAAACCAACTCCAAACATACAGTTCATAGTGTACCAAAAAGTAATCCAGTACCAAAGAAATACTAAAATAACTAAAAACACTCCCTCCCATAACAAGGCCTAAAAAGGCTCCGTTGATGTGTCTATAAAACTGCTTCAAATCCCCTTTTAGAAGAAGTTTTAAAGCTTTGGAATTAATTTTTTGAAAAGACGCAATGAGTTCTTCATAAAAACCGAGAACAAAAGAAACGGTACCTCCCGAAACACCAGGCACTTTATTAGCAGCGCCCATTGCGATCCCTTTTAAAAAAAGGGTTCCTTTTTGAAGTAGCGTCCTGTTTTGTTGCATTTATTGTTTTTTAATCGCTAATTTTTCCATTCCTAAAATAAGTACAAAGCCTAAAACAGCAAAAGCAATCGCCATGATCAATTGAGGGTCTTCATCAAATGAAAAAGGAGAAATACTTTGTTGATTAAAGGGCACTTTTAATCCGCGAGAATTAATACGCCAAGTTAGGGTTTCTTTCCAAGGCCAAATTTTATTTAAAGAGCCAATAATAAAACCTGTTAAAACAGCTAGCGTTAAGTTTTTATGGTTTTTAAACAACCATTTAAGCACTTTCGAAAATGTTAGTAATCCAACGACAGCACCGGCCATGAAAACTAAAATCGTTTTAAAATCTCGATCATTAACCGCCTCTAATACAGACTTATAAGCACCTAACAAAACTAAAATAAAAGAACCCGAAATCCCTGGCAAAATCATAGCACAAATTGCAATAGCACCTGCTATAAAGACAAATAAACTTGAGGAATTTCCTGAGATTAATGGATTTAAAGTAGTGATAAAATAGGCTATTACAGCACCTATAATTAGTACTAAAAAGGCTTTAAAGTTCCAATCGGTAATTTGTTTTGCAATGTATATGATACTTGCAAGCACCAAACCAAAAAAGAAAGACCATAATAGAATAGGTTGACTTTCTAAAAGGTGCTTGATGACTTTTGCTAAAGAAACAATACTCACAAAAATACCAAGAAACAAAGCTGCTAAAAAGGAACCATTCAGTTGTTTCCAAGCGGCTTTAACACCAGAGGTTTTTAAGGTTTTTAACAAACTTAAGTTTACATTGCTAATCGCGATTAACAGTTCTTCATAGATACCAGAAATAAATGCAATGGTACCGCCAGAAACTCCTGGCACAACATCTGCTGCTCCCATTGCCATTCCTTTCAATCCAATCACGAAATAATCGCGGAATTTTCTAACCATTTTTAATATATTTATTTTGTGTAGACGAAGGTAAAATAAATTTGAAGAAAAAAGGTTTTTGCTCTTACGGTTTTCGACTTTAAAAACTCTTTGCTATTCGGTCGCTTTTTTAAAATCACTTATTAATTTTTGAATGCTCTCATTAAAATAAACAGATGGATACAATTCTTTTAAGATGATGTGATAATCATAATCAATATTCATCGCTTTAATAAGGTGTTCAATTCCAAATTTCTGTTTGTTAAGAACCCAGAACAATCCTGCGAATCGGTACTCAATTTCAGCAAAATTTTTGTGTACTTTTTGTGCTTTAATTAATGTGTTTAGGGCAGCATTAAATTCACCAACAAATGTTAGAACATCTACTAATGCAATGAAGACATTTATATCTTCATCTTTTAATGACAAGCACATTTCAAAGCCTTTTACGGCTTCTTCAAAGAAATTTAGTTTCAATTTAATTTCAGAATAACGTCTCCAACAAAGCGCATCTGACTCGTCAATACTTAGGGCTTTGGAGATGTAGTAAGCAGCTTTTTCATAGTTTTTTTGATCAAAATAAATATTTGTCAAATACAACCATCCTTTGGCTAATAACGGATCTTCATGCACTGCCTTTTTATAATATAAAATTGCAGCAGCAGCATTTCCCAATCGCTGGTAACACTCTCCTATTCTTACAAAAGCAAATGCAGTTGCATCATCTAACTCTAGGGTAATTAAATAGTTGTCAATCGCTTCTTGATAGGCTCCTAATGCTTCTAATGTTTTTGCTTTTTCCAAATAACCTCCCACAAAGAGTTCATCTATAATAACGGCAAAATCATAAGCGTTTAAGGCTTCTTCGTGCCTTTTGAGTACCGAATATTGTCTCCCTATTTGATGCCAAGCAACTTCGCAATAAGGGTTTTTATCAATGTATTTATTTAAGAAATCGATAGCTTCTTGATGCTTTTCTTCCATATCATAGCAATACACAACATTGTAAAGTGAAGAATAGTCTTCAATGTCTGCGTTTACACAATTGATGAAATTTAAGCGTGCATTTTCGAAATCATCTAAATACAAATACTCCATCCCTAATAAAGACCAAATATCTTCTTTATCATCAGTAAGTGTTAATGCTTTCATTAGGTTTTGTATTGCCTCATTGTGTTTGCCCTCTTTCGAAACAATGGTTGCTTTCTGAATAAACACTTCATCATTGTTGGGTTCTAAAATTTCTACTTGGCGTAATAATTTTTTTGCGAGCGCTATTTTGTCTTCGAAAACACATAATTCTATTTCCAATAACTTTAAATCTATAGAATCTGGATGCTGTTCTAAGCCTAGCTTTACGGCTTTTTTCGCTAAAGAATGCTTACCAATATCTATATAATGGATTATAATTTCCTCAAATTCAGTTAAATCAAAGAAATAAACACTATTTGTTTTTAACATCGATTCAAATTTCACGAAAGACATAGGCGATGTGATTGATTGTTACTTTAAATGTACTACAAGTCTTTTAGCTCATTCAGAATCTGTTGTTTTGTTTTCAACAATTTAATTAACAAAAAGAGGGTCGTTTTCTATTAGATATATTTTGCTTCTACACATTTTTACATTAATTTTGTTTTTAAATAACTGTTTCGCTAATGAATCAGGCTTCTTATGAGCAAAAAAACCTTACTTAACGCTAAGGATATTGAGATTATCTTACATCGATTGGCCTGTCAGTTAATCGAAAATCACAATGATTTTTCTAATACAGTTTTAATTGGATTGCAACCAAGGGGAACCTTTTTAGCAAAAAGACTTTTAAGTTTGCTTAAAAATGAATACCAAATAGAGGAAATACAATTAGGCTCTTTAGACATTACCTTTTACAGAGATGATTTTAGACGACGAGAAAATCCATTAGAAGCTAATACAACAGAAATCGACTTTTTAGTTGAAGACAAGAAAGTCGTTTTCATTGACGATGTTTTATTTTCAGGGCGAAGTGTTCGTGCTGCGCTTACCGCAATTCAGTCTTATGGAAGACCTAAAAGCGTAGAATTACTGGTTTTAATAGACAGAAGGTTTAGCAGAGACTTACCAATTCAACCAAATTACCGAGGACGACAAGTAGATGCAATTAATGAAGAAAAAGTGTTGGTTACTTGGAAAGAAACACATAAAAAAGACGCAGTCTATATAGAAATCACCTAATATGAAACAGCTAAGTGTAGAACATTTATTGGGCATAAAATATCTAAAAAATACAGATATCGATCTTATTTTTGAAACTGCAGATCAATTTAAAGAAGTCATAAATAGACCCATTAAAAAAGTTCCTTCTCTTAGAGATATAACCATCGCTAATTTATTTTTTGAAAATAGTACAAGAACTAAATTGAGTTTCGAGTTGGCAGAAAAAAGACTTTCCGCTGATGTGATCAATTTTTCAGCAAGTCAATCCTCTGTAAAAAAAGGAGAAACTTTAATTGATACTGTTAACAATATTTTAGCCATGAAAGTTGACATTGTTGTCATGCGACATGCAAGTGTTGGTGCAGGTGTTTTCTTATCGAAACATGTAGATGCAAAAATCATAAATGCTGGTGATGGTACTCATGAACATCCTACACAAGCCTTATTAGACTCCTATTCTATCAGAGAAAAACTGGGGAGTGTCAAAGGAAAGAAAATATTAATTGTTGGGGACATTCTTCACTCTAGAGTTGCTTTGTCTAATATCTTCGCATTGCAACTTCAAGGAGCAGAGGTAAAAGTTTGTGGTCCAACAACCTTAATTCCTAAATACATCACAAGTCTAGGAGTCACTGTAGAAACAAATCTTAAAAAAGCTTTAGAATGGTGCGATGTTGCCAATGTCTTACGAGTTCAACACGAAAGAATGGACATTAAATACTTTCCATCTACTAGAGAATACACCCAACTTTTTGGTATCAATCAGGAAATTCTGGAAGGTCTCAACAAAAAAATTGTGATTATGCACCCTGGCCCAATTAACAGAGGTGTTGAAATTACAAGTAATGTTGCAGATTCTAACAATTCGATCATCTTAAATCAAGTAGAGAACGGAGTTGCAATAAGAATGGCAGTCATTTACTTAATGGCACAACAAATTAAAAGATAGACACTTTAATTCTATTTTATCCTAAAAAAATATAATGAAGATTGAACATAAAGACGGATATACGCTTTTTACTACCGATGAAAATATCCTTCAGGAAGCTTTAGACACCTTTTTCTCGAGCGCAGAAAAACACAGCACCGAAAACATTTTTTTTGAGATTTCTGACAATCTTAACATAACTCCTAAAGAATTTATGTTATTTTTGAATATCGCTTATGCAAAAAAAGAAAATGGGACTTCATTTATAGTCATCATAAGATCGTTTGAAATTGATGCATTGCCAGAAGAAATAAACGTGGTTCCAACGCTTCAAGAAGCTGAAGACATTCTTGAAATGGAAAATATTGAGAGAGCATTGGGTTTTTAAAAAAGCAATGAACAATGATAAAAAAACTACTTTTTATTTTATTTTTATTCAACATCATGTGTAGTTTTTCGCAAGAAAAATCAATAACACAGCTATCTGCTGCACCAAATCCGTTTACAACTTCAACAGAGATTAATTTTAATGCAACCCAAGCTGGGATTATCATTTTTAATGTTAAAAATATTTTAGGCAAAACAGTACACAAAAAACAGCTCGTCGTACAAAAAGGAGAAAATACAATCTCTTTCTTTAAACAGCAGTTGTTACCCGGAATTTATATCTATTCTATTCAAAATAAAAAAAGCATTGTTTCAAAACGTATTGTTATTCAATGAGTTTAAAATTAACCATTCTGGGCTGTCATTCGGCAACTCCTCGCGCAAATGCACATCCAACTTCACAATACTTAGAGATCAATAATCGGCATTTTTTGATAGATTGTGGCGAAGGTACTCAGCGACAAATGCGACAGCACAAAGTTGGTTTTACAAAAATTACTCATATTTTTATTTCTCATTTACATGGAGATCATTTTTATGGTTTGGTGGGACTCCTATCTACTTTTGGAATTTTAAATCGAGAAAAAGAATTGCATATTTATGGTCCAAAAGGAATTAAAGAGGTGACTTTACTTTCTTTAAAAACATCTCAATCCCATGCAAAGTATAAGATGATTTTTCATGAGTTAGTTTCCAAAGAGAGTGAAGTTATTTTTGAGGACGAGAAGGTTTCTGTAAGTACAATTCCTTTAAGGCATCGCGTTTACACAAATGGGTATCTGTTTACTGAAAAAGAAAGTTCTTTAAAATTACATATGGAGAATATCGCCAATTATGAAGAAATTGGTCGTGCAGACTATCTGAATATAAAGGCTGGAAAAGACATCCATCTACCAACAGGAGAAGTTATTCCCAATTCAGAATTGACACTGCCTCTAGCAAAACCAATTCGCTATGCTTTTTGTAGTGACACAACTTACAAACCAGATATTGTTCCATTAATAAAAAATGTAGATTTGCTTTATCATGAAGCAACTTTTCTTTCAGATAGAGAAGATTTGGCCCTAAAAACAAAACATTCTACAGCAAAACAAGCAGCACAAATAGCGAAGGAAGCGAATGTAAAACAGCTCGTTTTAGGACATTATTCTGGCCGTTACAAAGAAGTGTTATCCTTTAAAACAGAGGCAACAGAAGTCTTTAAAAACACAGATGTTGCAGAAGCAGGGAAAGTTTTTACTGTGAATTAATATTGATTGGTAGCCAACAAAACTAAAGTACAGACAACATCACTTTCTATACTATTTTCTTCAAGCAGTTTTACAAAAGCACTATTTTCTGTTCCTGGATTAAAAATTACTCTTCTTGGTTTTAAACTGATGATATAATGATAATATGCTTCTTGTCTTTTGGGTCCTAAATACAAGGTAACGGTATCGATATACTCATAATCTAGTAGTTCAGAAATAATTTTCACATTAGAAACAATCCCTTCTCGCAAACCAAAAGCAACAACTTCTTGTTTTTTTTCTAGGAGCTTTTTAATAACCCGATTAGAATATCGATCTTCTTTTAAAGAAGCACCAAAAACTAGTGTATAATTTTTCATAGAAAAAGAAGCATTGATTAGAAAAATAAATATAATCAAAAAGATAATACCAAGAAGCATTTATGTATTGATTTAAAAAAATGATACATTAAAAAAAATAACATACATTTATATTTTATAAATTAGGGAATCATTCCCATTTTTTTCTATTAACAACAAAATTGAATTATGAAAAAAAGAATTTTTATACTTGTATTATTTATCTCCTTTTCAATACATACTCAAAACAAGAAGCAAGAAATTAAAAATAATGGAAGGATTTCGGGTATTATCTTAGACCAAAAAACAAAGCAACCACTACCCTAAGTTAGTATTATATGCAAAACAAAAAAAGATAGCATATTAACTGGCGGTATTACAAATAAAAAGGGAAACTTTAGTATTAAAAAACTACCATTAGACAGCCTTCTTGTTGAAATTCAATATATTAGATACAAAAAGGTTCTAAAAAAAGTAATTTTGATAACTGATAAAAAAATTGAAATGCCTCCGGTTTATCTTGAGGAGGAAATAGCTGAATTGGACGGAGTGATTATTGAATCTGAAAGAGCAACTGTCATTCAGAAAATTGATCGAAAAATAATAAACATAGGCAAAGATTTAGCTTCAGCTGGCACCAACTCATTGCAAATGTTAGAAAATATTCCATCCATTGAAGTAAACTATCAATCAGGAACTATCAGTTTAAGAGGGAATGAAAACGTACGTGTATTGATTGACGGAAAGCCATCGAATTTATCGACTGCACAAATATTGAAACAACTTCCTTCCTCAACAGTAAAAAGTGGAGAATTAATTACAAATCCGTCAGCAAAATACAATCCGGAAGGAATGAGCGGAATTATAAACATCCTCTTAAAAAAGAATACAACAATTGGTTTTAACGGAACTGTTTCTTTCGGAGCAGAACAGAGCATCAACAGACGACCAACAGGGTCTTTAAATTATAATTACCGGAACGGAAAAATTAACTTTTATGGAAACTATGGTGTTGATACTGGAAAATTTGAAACGTTTGCAACCTTTAATAGAGAGGATAAAGCATTATCACAAAAAATTGATTATTTAGACCATTCTATTTCACATTATATAAAAAATGGTTTAGATTTTTTATATGAATACTAAAAGTACTCTTTCCTTTTATACCACTCAAAATTATATAGATACTGACTTTTTTGTGAATACAATAACTAGAGAAAACGGAAATAATACACTAGTTACAAAAAACTTATCAATTTACGATATCGAGGAACTAGCCTTCAATCTTAATTATAAATTGGATATAGATGACAAAGGACATAGTATTGAATTTGAAATAAATCACTCCAAAAGCAAAAGCCCACAAAGTGATTTCATGACAGAAACAATAGACCCAGAATCTAAAATTTATAATTACACCAATGCCATTAGCAACAACAGTCGTAGTTTATTATTTAATATTGATTATGCAAAACCTCTAAAAAAGGGAACTTTAGAACTTGGGATTGAAGCTAGAAATCAAAAATATTACAACCAGATCATTACCGATCAAGAAATAGAAATAGGCAATACTTCAAATACCTCAGCAATAGGGAATTCGAGATTTAATTATGACCGGGAAATTTATTCCGCCTATATTAACTTGAATAAAGAATATAAAAAATTAGGAATACAAGCTGGAGTTCGTTTCGAACATTTTACAGTAGATGGACACTTTTTAAATACCGAACTAACTGATAAAGAAATATATACAGATGCCATTTTTAGTATCTATCCTTCCGCATTTCTAACCTATCAACTTTCAGAAAATGATGAAATTCAATTTGGATATAGCAGACGGGTTGATCGACCAGGAATCAACCAAGTAACACCAATTCAAGAATGGACTTCGCCTTTGACAATTTCTGTAGGAAACAGAACCTTAGCTCCACAATTCACCAACTCATTAGAGGTAAACTACACAAAAGGCAATGTTACTTTAGGGGGGGGTTATAGAAAAACCACTGATAAAATTGGTCGAATTATAAACAAAGATCCTCAGCATATTGATCGGCAAATACTTTCCTATGAAAACTATGATACCTCTGATAGTTATGGAATCGAAATTTCGGGAAGCTACAAACCTAAAAAATGGTGGACCCTAAGACCGAGTTCAAGCTTATACATTCAAGAAAGTATTGGCTTTATAAATAACCAAAGAGAGAGTATTAGAAACGCACTCTTTCGGGCACGAATTAGCAATCGTTTTAACGCATCCAAAAAATTAAGCTTTCAATTGTCCGGTTCTTATAAGGGAAAAGTGAGAATGTACAATTTAAAGTAAACCCATATTTTTTAGTAAATGCGTCGGCTAGATGGTCTATTTTAAAGGGGAAAGGGGCAATCAATTTACGAGTAACTGATATTTTTGATAATTTTAAACTTGCATTTTCTTCTTCCAACCCATTTCCACAAACAGGAAGTTTTACGCTAGAATATAGTTCAATTTATCTTGGTTTTTCGTATAATTTTGGAAGCGGAAAAAACAAGTACAGAGATCGTAAGTACAGAGATGATAACGAAACTAGAGGGAGTGGGGGTGTTTTGTAAGGAGAAAAAACACACATTATTGAGAGCACATAAAAACAAATCCAATCAGTAATAGATTCAAAAAAACTCGAAGCTTTACTTCGAGTTTTTTTTATATTAATTTTAAAATTTAATACTTAAGAAAATATTTTATCAATTTTCTGTTTTTCTTCTTCAGCTAATGCAGCGTCTACCAAAATACGTCCACTGTGTTCGTCGATAGTAATTCTTTTTCTATTTGCAATTTCTAACTGTACTTGGGGTGGTATTGTAAAATAAGATCCTCCTGAAGCACCTCTTTCTATTGCAACAACCGCAAGACCATTTTTCACCTTCGATCTTATTCTATTATAAGCCGTAAATAAATGAGAGTCTAAAGATTTTGAATATTCTACTGATTTCTCTGCCAACAGTTTTTCTTCTTTTTCTGTTTCTTTTAAAATAGCATCCAATTCAGATTTTTTATGACCTAAATGTTGCTCTTGCTTTTCTAATTTCTCTTTAGTTGTAGCAATTACTTCTTCTTTCTGCGAAATTTTAGCTTTGAACTCATTGATTCTCTTTTCGGCCAATTGGATTTCTAAATCTTGAAATTCAATTTCTTTGGCTAATGAATCAAACTCTCTATTGTTCCGAACTTTTTGTTGTTGCTCTTCGTATTTTTTCATCAACGATTTCGACTCGTCAATTGCTAGTTTCTTATTGTTGATGTCTGTTTCTAAATTAGAAACATCTTCACTTAAATTAGAAATACGCGTGTTTAAACCGGCAACCTCATCGGCTAAATCTTCAACCTCTAAAGGTAATTCTCCTCTAACGTTTCTAATTTCGTCAATTCTAGAGTCGATTAATTGTAAATCGTAAAGTGCTCTTAATTTTTGTTCAACAGAAACTTCTTTCTTCTTTGCCATGTTTATATGTAATAAATAGGATTTGTACTTTTTTGTGATAAAACGATTGCAAAATTACTAAATTTTTTCGTAAGATAATCAACCAAAAGGTTTTTTGTAAACTGTTCGCTTTCATAATGTCCAATATCTGCTAATAAGATGTCATTTTCAGCTTTAAAAAACTCATGATATTTAAAATCGGCACTTACATAAGCATCTGCTCCTGCATTTTTTGCATCTGAAATTGCAAAACTTCCCGCACCTCCAAGAACCGCTACTTTTTTTATTTTTTTATGAAGCAATTCAGAATGGCGGACACATGCTGTTTGCATTGTCTTTTTCAAATAATTTAAAAAATCTTTTTCCTCCATTGGTTCGGTAAATTCGCCAAGCATACCCATTCCAATATCTTGGTGTACATTTTCTATGGTAACAATCTCATAGGCTACTTCTTCATAGGGATGTGTTTCTTGTAAAGATTGTAATATTTTGCTCTCATTTTTTCGCTCAAAAAGGATACTAATTTTTGTCTCATTTTCAATCTGAAGTACTCTTTTCTCACCCAAAACTGGGTTGGAGTTTTCGGTTCCTTGAAAAGTACTTTCTCCTGTCGTACTAAAAGAACAATGCACATAATTTCCAATTGCACCTCCCCCAGCTTCAAAAAGTGAATTCCTCAAAGAAACGGCATCTTTAGTGGGCACAACCGTGGTTAGTTTTTTTATAATTCCTTTTTTAGGAATCAAAATTTTTGTGTTTTTCAAACCCAACACTTCCGCTATTTTTGCAGAAACTCCATTTTTAGAATTGTCTAAAGCTGTGTGTGTTGCGTAAATCGCAATGTCATTTTTAATCGCTTTTAAAACCACTCTTTCAACATAGGTGTTTCCGTTTAGTTTTTTTAAATCCGTAAAAATTATCGGATGAAAACTAACAATCAGGTTGCATTTTTTTTCAATGGCTTCATCTACGGTTTCCTCTAAAGTATCCAATGTTACTAAAACACCCGATACTTCTGCATCATAATTTCCAACCAGCAAGCCTACGTTGTCAAAATCTTCAGCATAATTCAGTGGGGCCAGCTCCTCTATATAACGCGTAACTTCTATTATCTTCATTGTATATCATTTATGCAATGACCAAAGTTAGCATTTTCCTTCTATCAATCCATAAAAATGCGTTATTTTCGTGCTAATGAAATTTTTACGTTTTTTATTATTTCCATTTTCAATCGCATATGACATTGTTACTTCCTTACGTAACCTAATGTTTGATATCGGTTTTTTAAAAGAAAACTCTTTTAAAACGCCCACAATAACTGTCGGAAATCTAAGTGTGGGAGGCACAGGAAAAACGCCTCAAATTGAGTATTTAATTCGATTATTAAATGACCAACACCTGCTTGCTGTTTTAAGCAGAGGCTACAAAAGAAATACTAAAAAATTTGTTTTATTAGATGCAACTTCTACCCCAGAAGAAGTAGGCGATGAACCACTGCAATACTTCAATAAATTTAAAAACATTACTGTTGCTGTAGATGTCAATCGCGTAAATGGAATTAGAACTTTAATTACGACTAAAAATCCAGAAGTAATTTTATTAGACGATGCCTATCAACATCGGAAAGTAAAATCAAGTTTCTATATCTTACTTACAAAATACAAAGATCTTTTTGTTGATGATTTTTTATTACCCACTGGAAATCTCAGAGAAAGTAGCGTTGGCGCAAAAAGAGCGAATGCAATTGTAGTAACTAAATGTCCTGAAAATATTTCTATTTCCGAGATGGAAAATGTTCAAAGAAAACTACGACAATTTAAAAAACCTTTATTTTTTTCATTCATTTCTTATGCTGATAAAACAAAAGGGAGCAACTCGATTTTAACAAGCAATCTAAAAGATTATGATGTTTTATTGATTACTGGAATTGCAAACCCCACTCCGTTGTTGAAACATTTAAAAAGTTTACACGTTCGTTTTGAACATCAAGAATATGCAGACCATCATCACTTTTCGAAAAAAGAAATTGAGCAAATTGAACAAAAGTTCTCCAAAATGAACATCGAAAACAGACTTCTTTTAACAACTGAAAAAGATTATACCCGTTTGTACAACAGATTGAATGAATTGAATTATTTGGCCATAGAAACTCAATTTATAGGCAATCAAAAAGAAGATTTTGACAATTTAATAACTTCTCATATTCAAAATTTCACTTCAAAAAGTTAAAATTTGCCACAAAAATAATAAGCATAAAAAAACCCGAAGTTGAACTTCGGGTTTCTTAATTTTCATTTTTAAAGATCAATTACCAACGAATCATCACAGACCCCCAGGTAAATCCACTACCAAAAGCAGCCAAAACAACCAAATCGTTGTCTTTTATTTTCCCCTGTTCCCATGCTTCTGTTAAAGCAATGATTACCGAGGCAGCTGTTGTATTCCCATACTTCATGATATTGTTGTGCACTTTATCATCGGACAATTTAAATTTCTTCTGAATAAATTGTGCAATCCGCAAATTTGCTTGATGCGGAATCAACATATCAATATCTTCTTTTTGTAAATGATTTGCATTCAAACCTTCTACAATTGCTTCAGAAAAACGAGTAATGGCATGCTTAAATACAAACTGACCATTCATGTAAGGATAGTATGATTGATCTTCAGGGTCATTTTCTGCTATTATTTCTGGCACCCATCTTCCAGTGTGGGGACCCTCTAACATTAATTCTCGTGCATGTTTTCCTTCAGAATGAAGGTGAGAGGATAAAATTCCTTTTCCATTTTCTTCACAACGCGATAAAACTGCAGCTCCAGCACCGTCTCCAAATATAACGGTAACTCCTCTTCCTCGGGTAGATTTCTCTAATCCTCCAGAATGATTTTCTGCGCCAATAACTAAAATGTTTTTATACATCCCCGTTTTAATAAATTGATCGGCTACAGACACCGCATAGATAAAACCTGAACATTGGTTTCGAACATCTAAAGCACCAATTGTTGGCATGTCTAATAGATCTTGTACACGAACACCTCCTCCAGGGAAATACATGTCTGGACTTAGAGTTGCAAAAACAATAAAGTCAATATCATCTTTAGTAAGCCCCGCTCTTTCTATTGCTATTTTAGAAGCCTTCACAGCCATTGTAGAAGTAGTTTCTCCAGTTTTAGGATCAATCCAACGTCTTTCTTTAATACCGGTCCGTTCTTGAATCCATTCATCTGAAGTTTCCATAAACTCCTTTAAATCGTTATTGGTGACAACATTTTCCGGGACAAAGTATCCAAGACCTGTTATTTTTGAATTATACATACTATAGCGGTCTATAAATTAATTATTTGATTGACTCTAAACAGCAAAAATAGTGAATTTTGTCTATACAGTACCTCAATCGAACGACAAGTCAGAAAAGCAGTAGAAAGGCTGTCATCTTGTCACAATAATAGGTTTGGTATTTTATTTGACTGTAGTAGGAAAATACTAACAAAAAAACAAAACATACATAAAATGGCAAAAGGAAACATTAATGTATCAGTAGAAAATATTTTTCCCCTGATTAAAAAATTCTTATACTCAGATCACGAGATTTTTTTACGTGAATTAATTTCAAATGGAACAGATGCAACCACAAAATTAAAGCACTTAATTTCTATAGGAGAAGCGAAGACAGAACTGGGAGATGCTAAAATTGAAATTAGCATTGATAAGAAAGCAAAAACACTCACCATAAAGGATCAAGGACTTGGAATGACAATGGACGAGGTTGAAAAATACATCAACCAAATTGCATTTTCTGGTGCTGAAGAGTTTTTAGAGAAATACAAAGACGACAAAAATGAAACAGGTGTCATTGGGCATTTCGGATTGGGCTTTTACTCTGCTTTTATGGTTGCTGAAAAAGTAGACATTTATTCAAAATCTTTTAAAGATGCTCCTGCGGCACACTGGAGTTGTGATGGATCACCAGAATACACCCTAGTTGAACATGACAAAGCTGACAGAGGAACAGAAATTGTTTTACACATTGCAGAAGATTCATTGGACTTCCTAGAGGACGCTAAAATAGAAGGATTACTAAATAAATACAACCGTTTTAACCAAGTGCCAATTAAATTTGGAACCGAGCAAATAAACGATCCCGAATTTTCTCCAGCAACAACAAAAGATAAAGACGGAAAAGAAACTACAGAAGCCCACAAGCAAATTACAGTTGATAAAATCATCAACAATACCAACCCAGCTTGGAACAAAAAGCCTGCTGACTTAAGTGATGAAGATTATACTAACTTTTATAGAGAATTGTATCCTACACAATTTGAAGAATCCTTATTTCACATTCATTTAAATGTAGATTATCCATTCAACCTAACAGGGATCTTGTTCTTCCCAAAGTTAAGTCCCTCAATGGATATGCAAAAAGACAAAATCCAATTATACCAAAATCAAGTATATGTTACCGACAATGTGGAAGGAATTGTCCCAGACTTTTTACAAATGCTAAAAGGAGTTATTGATTCTCCAGACATCCCTTTAAATGTCTCAAGGTCATACCTACAAGCAGATGGTGCTGTTAAAAAAATATCGGGATATATCACCAAAAAAGTAGGTGATAAATTGGTGTCATTATTCAAAAAAGACAGAGCTGATTTTGAACAAAAATGGAATGATATTAAAGTAATTATTGAATATGGAATGTTGTCTGAAGATAAATTCTTTGACAAAGCCAAGAAATTTGCCTTATATCCAACCGTTAATGATTCATATCTCACTTTTGATGAATTGATTGAAAAAACAAAGGAGAATCAAACCGATAAAGACGGAAACCACGTCCTATTATATGCTTCTAACAAAGACGCACAACACAGTTACATACAAGAGGTAACTGCAAAAGGATATGAAGTTCTTGTATTAGATTCTCCAATTATTTCTCACTTAATGCAGAAACTAGAAGGTGGAGACGGAAAGGTAAAATTTACACGTGTAGATTCAGATCATGTAGATAATTTAATCAAAAAAGATGAAACTGTAATTTCAAAATTATCTGACGAGGAAACAGCAACCTTAAAACCAATTATTGAAGCTGCAATTCCAAAAGAAACCTATACAGTACAATTAGAAGCGATGGATTCTGCTGCATCTCCGTTTATGATTACCGTTCCAGAATTCATGCGAAGAATGAAAGAAATGCAAGCTTCTGGTGGTGGTGGAATGATGGGAATGGGGAATTTTCCAGACATGTACAATTTGGTAGTAAACACCAACAGTCCATTAGTTGCTGACATCTTAAACAATACCGATGAAAAAGCGCAGAAACACTTAATTTCACAAGCTTTTGATTTGGCTAAATTATCTCAAAACCTTTTACATGGTGAAGAATTGACTAATTTTATCAAACGCTCTTACGAGTTGATCAAGTAATTAGCATTTTCAATCCTACGCGCAAGTAGTAAATAAAAATAAAAGCTCCTTTGTTTTCACAAAGGAGCTTTTTAATTTTTTAAATAATTCGTTGAAAAAGAGAGTTTCAAAAAATACTTAAAATTATGACAAAAAAAACTTTCACGAGTAGTGAAAGTTTCCTTAGTCTTCTTTTTCATTCAATTACTGATTGTGTTTTGAGTTCAATAACAATCATAAAGGTCTACAAATATATTCAAATTTCAAGCTACACCTAGCCCTTTCATAGCCCAAGCTTAATTTTCAAAAACTAACACCTTAAAATTTAAATTATGTATATTTGAATCACCCCTAATTATGACTTAATGCAGAATGATTATGCACAGTTATTACTTGATGTTCAAAAGAAATCAAAGATAACAGTAAATAAAAGTAGAGACTTACGTTTTTTAAAAGAAGAAATCGAAGAAAACTCAAAGCTAAGTATTGGCTTTAATACCCTTCGAAGACTTTTTGGTTTTTTAGAAAAAACAGAACCAAGCATCAGCACACTAAATATTCTAGCCGTTTATCTCGGTTCTAGTTCTTACAGTGCTTACAAGAGTAATATTAGCAATTATGATAATTGGTACTTTCAACAAAATCTACAAAGAATACAATCTACAAATACGGTAACAAGCGAAGATATCGAAATTTTACGTATTGGACTTTTAAATGCTGCCAACACTGTATATTTCGCTTATTTTTTCTCCTATTTTATTGAACGTAAAAACATCAAAACATTGGAGGAGATTGTGAAAAAAATTCCATACAATGGTATTTCTGAAAGCAACAGTTTGAAATTTGCTACCATCGTCTCTTTAAGCCTTTATCGAATTGATAAAAAAGACGCATTTAACATCTACAAAAGACTTGTAAAATATGATAGTTTCCGGAATAATGTTCCCCTACTTTTTATAGACTATTCGAACCTACATAACAAATACGCAAAAATACTAACGATTATTAAACAACAAAGTAAAAAAGAAGATGATATTCTTTTTGTTAAATTAATGCGGTTTTATTGGAAATTTTATTCTTCAAAAGAATACCTTCATATAGAAATCAAAAAACCTGCTAAATTTGATACTTTTCACCCAGTATTGAAAGGTCGGTACTATGCGTATTTACTTTTAAAGTCCAAAGGTAGAGATTCAAATATTGAAAAGAAAATCATTTTCGATTGTAAAAAAAGTATAAAGAAAAACAGCGTATATGAGATTTCGTTTTTATTAGAAGAAATAATACCCAGTCTTATTTTTAAGAAAAACTTTGCTTTTTTAAATAAATTATTAGATGCATTTTATGAAGAAATTCTTGAAATGGACCGTTGGTCTTCAAAAACAGGGCATGCCCTTTCTTTAATTGCAATGGCGAACTTAAATATTGAAAAAGGCGACTTAACCATGGCACAAATAAACTTAAATCTTGTAGAGCTCGAAAAAGTAGAGTTGAGCTATAGCGATTATGTGTCCCTATTTTATTATCAAACGAAGTTGCAAATAACCTATTTAAAGAATGCCAAAGACGACAATAAAAAAATACAACTTATTTTAGAAAATCTTATTCAAAAAACAAAGTTTACAAAATTCAATCAAGTCCTCATGAATTTCTCAATCTCCTCACAAGTATAGGAATAAGCACCCCAAATGATCTACCTCATATTAGCGATGCTTCTATTTTCTTTTAACAATGTTTTATGGAAAAAAAATCTATTGAACATTTCAGTTAGTTTGTTAATGACCTACAGGTCTTTTTTTACGAGTATATTGGCAATTAGTTTTCTTTTTTACTTTCACGATTTAACAGAATTTAGTTTTATTCAAATTTCAAGAACATTAACCACAGCTATACTAGGCCTTGTTGGCCTCTTCAGTATGCTAACCCTCTACAAAAAAGCATCCTTGCAATGGGCAGCTATTTATAATTTATTAGGTATAATCTTTACAACATTATATTTATGGATTTTTAAAGAATTGGATATAAAATCTTCTTTTCTAGGTATTTTCATCATTACAATAGGTTTTATCTTTTACATATACACCAAAAAGAAAAGTACCTTAAAAATCAATTTAAAGCATCATCTATTACTAGTTCTAATGACCCTCTGTTTCGGCACGGCTGCAATCCTTAATTGGGAAAACTTAAATCAAAAAATCCCTGTAATATTAATCATTGCAAATCAAGAAGTACTTGTTTTTATTTGTGGTATAGTTCTTCTTTTTTTAGAAAGAAGAAAAAGAAGAAGTTCTATTCAATTACTATCAATATTTCAAAAATATTTCTATCGTGTTTTACTCATGAGTATCGTTATTCTATTGGGCCTTTTTTTTAGTTTTTTAGGATTAGAAATTACAAACCCAATCATTTCTGGGGTTTTATTTTTAGCCAGTCCATTGACCACTATTTTATTTAGTGCCTATTTTTTTAAAGAAAAAATAAAAGTTACCGATTGGATTGCGATTGGTGTGATTTCTTTTGGCGCTTTTTTACTTCACTTACAAACCACCTAGCCGAAAAGATTTAAAAATGCTGTATCTTTAAACTTTTTGTTTCAAACAACACCATCTTATGAAGTACTTATACCTTTTGTTTTTATTTACCACTACAACACTACTAAGCCAAACAGATCAAAAAATATATGATATTATCGAAGCTGTTTCTGAAGATCGAATTAAAGCTGATGTAAAAACATTGACGGAATTTGGTACCCGAAATACTTTTTCAGATACGTTATCTGCATCTCGAGGGATTGGAGCTGCCAGACGTTGGATTAAAAATACTTTTGAAGATATTTCTAAAGATTGTGACGATTGCATCGATGTCTTTTATCAAAAAGACCTTGTAACTACCCAAATGAGCAAAAGAGTTCCGCGTGATACTTGGGTTGTCAATGTGGTTGCCATTCAAAAAGGAACAAAATACCCAAACAAATACATCATTATGAGTGGAGATATTGACTCCAGAAATAGTGATGGGGCTAATTTCACAAAAGATGCACCCGGAGCCAATGACAATGCCTCTGGAATGGCAGGAACCATAGAGGCTGCAAGAGTTTTATCTAAATACCAATTTGAAAGTAGTATTATCTATGTAGGATTGTCTGGAGAAGAACAAGGCTTGTTTGGCGGAACAGGGCTGGCAAAATATGCCAAAGAAAAAGGGTGGGAAATCATTGGTATTTTAAACAATGATATGATTGGAAACATTACCGGAGTTGATGGTGTGATCGACAATAGGGCCTTCAGAATTTTTTCAGAACCTGTTCCAGCGAATGAAACAGAAAGACAAAGAAGAATGCGCCGTTTTTATGGCGGCGAAGTAGACGGAATCTCACGTCAATTGGCCAGATACACACATAAAACAGTTCGTACTTACATGCCCGAAATGAATCCAATGATGATTTATCGATTAGATCGTTTTGGTCGAGGAGGACATCACAGGCCTTTCAATGATTTAGGCTATGCAGGAATTAGAATTATGGAAGCGCATGAAAACTATACACAGCAACATCAGGATATTAGAACAGAAAACGGCATTGCATATGGCGATACCTTTGAGCATGTGAATTTTGGATATGCAAAAAAATTAACCGCTGTAAATGCAATTACAATGGCAAGTTTAGCATTGGCACCTCCAGCACCAGAAATGGTTGCAATTGGTGGAATTGTGCAAGCCTCTGCAAAATTGAAATGGAATAAAGTCAACGGTGCCAAAGGATATAAAATCTACTGGAGAGATACCACCTCTCCTACTTGGGACCATAGCCGATATGTGGAAGAAACCAAATTTACTTTGGACGGAATTGTAATTGATAATTTCTTTTTTGGTGTTGCTGCTGTAGGCGAAAACGGTCATGAAAGTGTTGTTGTTTTTCCAAACAAAATTATGCGATAATGCAAAAGAAGGAATCATTTTATTTTAAAAATGATTCCGAATGGCGAAATTGGTTGTCTGAAAATCATGCCACATCAGAAGGCATCTATTTGATCTTTTATAAAGTAGAGAACGAAGAAGCATCGATGCGATGGGAAGAAGCTGTAAAAGTAGCGCTGTGTTTTGGTTGGATTGATGCTACCGTTAAAAGCTTAGGAAATGGAAAACGAAGACAATATTTCTGCAAACGAAATCCAAAAAGTGCATGGAGTGCATTGAACAAGAAACATATTCAAGAATTAAAAACAAAAAAATTACTACATCAAAGTGGCTTAGATAGTATCAAAATCGGAAAACAAAATGGTGCTTGGACTGCTTTGGATACTGTTGAAAAAGGGGTTGTTCCAGAAGATTTACAAATTGAATTCGATCAAAACAAAACCGCTTTCGACAATTACAATTGTTTTGCACCCAGCTACAGAAAGAGCTATTTGTATTGGCTCAATCAAGCAAAAAGGGAAGTAACAAGAAAAAACCGAATTACAGAAATAATTCGGCTTTGTTCTAAAAATATTAAATCTAGAAATACCTGGTAAGCCATTACAGGCTGCTCATAAAACTTCCGTAAGGATCTTTAAACTGAGTTCCTTCTGCATATCTGTGCTTGCTTAACTTCTTAAATTCAACCAAAGCCCAAAGCACAAATTCTTTCACGAAATAGCTGTCTTTTTTATTCATCTTGGGCTGGTACTTCTCTAAGAAATCATCCAATGGTTTTATTTTATTGAGCTCCTTTTTGTAGGCCGTATCTGTATACTCATCCAACAACTCAAAATCTCCATCGGCATTAAAGAACCAGGAAACAATGTCATCATAAGGAGATTCATCTTCTTGCTTTTCCAATTTCTTAATGACTGGGAAATAGGTTGGAAATAAGGTTTTAATCGCTTTCTTAATTAAATTTTCTGCAACTACTTGCGCGCCTTCTTGCTCTCCTTCATAGACCAATTCTACTTTTCCGGTAATGGCTGGAATGATTCCATCAAAATCACTCAAACGAAGCATTGTTTTTTCTTCACCAGAAAGCAAAGTTCTTCGTTCTGCCGTACTTAATAGGTTTTCATAAGCTGAAATACTTAATCGTGCACTCACTCCACTTTTAGGATCGATGTATTCACTTTCTCTTGCCTCAAAAACAATTTGTTCTAACAAATCTTTGGCCAGCTCTGGAACTTGAATCCCAACTTGTTGATCATCGCTTCGGTGAGTTTCTTGCTGTGTTATTTTCTTGGCAGTTTCAATATCTTCGGGATAATGTGTTAAAATCTGAGAGCCAATACGGTCTTTAAGAGGCGTTACTATACTCCCCCTATTGGTATAATCTTCTGGATTTGCTGTAAATACAAATTGCATGTCAAGTGGCAACCGCAACTTAAATCCTCTGATTTGAATATCTCCTTCTTGTAAAATATTAAACAGTGCTACCTGAATTCTGGCTTGTAAATCTGGCAATTCATTAATTACAAAGATGCATCGATTTGCTCTTGGAATCATTCCATAATGAAGTACGCGATCATCGGCATAACTCAGTTTTAAGTTTGCTGCTTTTATGGGATCTACATCCCCAATAATATCTGCAACCGTTACATCAGGAGTTGCTAGTTTTTCTGCAAAACGTGCCGATCTGTGCAACCAAAAAATTGGTGTTTCGTCTCCTTTTTCCGCAATTAACTCCGTCGCAAATCTCGAAATTGGATACAACGGGTCGTCATTAATTTCAGATCCCTCAACTACCGGAATATATTCGTCCAACAAATTCACCATTAATCTTGCCAATCGTGTTTTTGCCTGACCTCGCAACCCTAATAAATTAATATTATGCTTGCTTAAAATTGCGCGCTCTAATTCTGGAATCACTGTATTTTCATATCCATGAACACCCTTAAATACGGTCTCCTTACTCATCATTTTACTAATTAGATTCTCTCTCAACTCCTCTTTAATCGATTTTGATTGATATCCTGACTTTTTTAATGCACCTAATGTTGTAATCTTACTTATGTTCATATATTTTAGTATCTGAAATAAACTTTGCAGTTCTGTTCCTGTTTTTTTTATCCTTTAATATTCTTTTTCCGATTCGTTTCATAATCCTCAAAAATCATTTCTCCCAACCCTTTTAAACCTGTATAAAATGCTTTTCCTTGATTTGCTTTTGCAAATGCACTTACAAATTGCATGAGATATGGATCTTTTGCAATCATAAAAGTGGTGATTGGAATGTGTAGTTTTCTAGCCTGCTGTGCCATGGCGTAGCATTTATTGACAATGTAGGAATCCAATCCATTACTGTTTTTATAATATTGACCATCGGGCAGGCGCAAACAGCTTGGCTTCCCATCTGTGATCATAAAAATTTGCTTGTTGGTATTTCGTTTTCTTCTGAGTAAATCCATCGCAAGATTTAACCCGGCAACCGTGTTTGTATGGTAAGGCCCCACTTGTAAGTACGGCAAATCTTTAATTTTAATAGACCAAGCATCGTTTCCGAAAACAATAATATCTAAAGTATCTTTTGGATATCGCGTCGTAATTAATTCCGCCAGTGCCATTGCAACTTTTTTGGCGGGGGTAATTCTGTCTTCACCATACAAGATCATCGAATGACTGATGTCAATCATCAAAACAGTACTCATTTGGCTTTTGTGAAGTGTTTCTTCTACCACCAGATCGTTTTCTGTCAAATGAAAATCATCAATACCGTTGTTAATCTGTGCGTTTCGAATACTCTCTGTGATTGAAACTTTATCCAAAGCATCGCCAAATTGGTAATTTCTAAAATCGCCGGTCTGCGCATCACCTATTCCAGGGGATTTGCTTTTATGACTTCCAGACCCACTCCTTTTTATCTTCCCAAAAATATGATTTAAGGCCTGTTGTCGAATCGCACGTTCTGTTTTGGCTGTTATTTTTGTAGCGCCCAATCCATTGGCGTCTATTTCCTTTTTTATGAATCCTTTTTTCGTAAGATCTTCAATGAAATCGTCAATTGTATAGGCTTCGGTTGTCAGTTTGTATTCTTTATCTAAAGAACGTAACCAATCAATGGCTTCATCAAAATCTCCCGAAGTATGGGTGATCAATTCTTTAAAAATTTCAAATAACATTTCAAAAGGAGATTGATTTTCTGCTTCGTATGTTTTAAAAACAAATCCTTTTCTTGTAGTACCTTTTTTCATTAGGATAAAAATACGGTTTATTAAACATCTAAAAAAAGATTCTCATCGCTTTAAGCTAAATTTTACTGATCATTTTGTTTTCAAAAATAAAACAGACCCTATAAAATCATTAATTTATCATAAATTTAACAGTAGAAGTAATTCTTAAAAAGTAATTTGACACGAAAATCAAACCAAATCAAATTTAGATATGAAACCAAAAAAAAACTCATCATTTAAAATTCTTTGTTCGTTATTTCTAACATTAGCATTTGTTGGAGTGCAAGACGCAAATGCACAATTTTGGAAAAAGAAAAAGAAAGCTGCATCAAAAACAGCAGTAATTGCTAAGAAAAAAAGCCCAAAAAAGAAAGCAAAGACGATAAAGGAGCTAACAGAAAGCAGTAAGACGATTGAAGGTTTATTTACCATTTTTCAGGATACTATTACCGGTTCAACTAAGTTATTGATAAAAGAAGACCAATTAAACAAAGACTTTATTTACTTTTCTCAAATTGCAGATGGAGTAACAGAAGCGGGTCAATTTAGAGGAGCTTACCGGGGATCAAGTGTTTTTCATGTAAAAAAATACTTCAATAGAATAGAATTTGTAGCACCAAATACCGCGTTTTATTTTGACAAGAACAACGCCATTTCCAAATCTGCCAATGCGAACATTAGCCATGCAGTGATTGCTAGTGGAAAACTATTAGCCTCCGATATAAAAAAAGGAGCATATTTGATTGCTGCAGATGGGTTATTTCTATCAGAAACTTTTACAAGAATTAAAGGACCTAGATTCCCAGGACAATCTCCTTTAGCTTTTAAACTTGGTAAATTTGACAAAGGAAAGTCAAAGATTGAAGCCATAAAAAATTATCCCGAAAACACCAATATAAAAACAGAATATGTTTACAACAATCCAGCTGTTTTAAATGGAGGTAGTGCAGCGGTTACCGATGGAAGAAATGTCTCTATCAAAGTTTTTCATACGTTTATGAATATGCCTGCAGATGACTATACTACAAGATTGGACGATCCGAGAGTTGGGTATTTTTTAACCCAAACAAACAATATGACCTCCACAGATATTGTAAATTACAGAGATTTTATTCACCGATGGAAATTGGTCAAAAAAAATCCTGAATTAGCGATTTCTGAACCCATAACCCCCATTACTTGGTGGATTGAAAACACGACTCCTATTGAGTTTAGAGAAACCATAAAACAAGGGGTTCTCGCATGGAATGAAGCTTTTGAAAAAGCAGGATTCAAGAACGCAATGGTAGTAAAAGTTCAACCCGATGATGCCGATTGGGATGCCGGAGACGTTCGGTACAATGTATTGCGTTGGACCTCTTCACCGAACCCTCCTTTTGGTGGCTACGGACCTAGTTTTGTAAACCCACGAACAGGTGAAATTTTAGGTGCCGATATCATGTTAGAGTACGTACATTTTACCAACAGAGTTTATTATGACCGCATTTTTAATACTGCAGCAACTGTAAACTTTACAGCTGAAACCGAAGCAGAAGAAAAAGTGAAATTCTTTCAAAATAAAAACAATCATTTATTTTGTTCTAAAGGACACTTGATGCACGAAAACACCCTCTTTGGAAATACAGTTTTATCCGCAACAGGAGCTTCAGAGTTAGAAATGGAAGGTCTGAAAGAGCAAGGAATGAAATCTTTAATAATGCACGAAATTGGTCATACATTAGGGTTGAACCACAATATGAAAGCAAGTCAATTATTCTCACCAGCACAATTGGCCGATGCCGAGTTTATTAAAGGAAAAGCTTTAACAGGTTCGGTGATGGATTATGCAGGCATTAATTTAACCAAAGACCGAAGTAAACAAGGACAATATTACGATATGGCTGTTGGGCCTTATGATGTTTGGGCAATACAATTTGGTTACACGCCATTTAAATCAAAAACAGAAAGAGCGGCTTTATTAGCAAGATCTACGGAACCTGAATTAATTTTTGGAAATGATGCCGATGACATGCGATCTCCGGGAAAAGCAATTGATCCAAGAGTCATGATTGGTGATTTGTCTAATGATCAAATTGGATATTCTATAGATCGAATTGAACTCGTAAATTCCATGATGAAAGAGATCAAAACTCGTTTTGGTAATTCTGGAGATTCCTATATGCAATTAAGACAAGCTTATTATATTTTAAGTCAACAATCGGCAACTGCAGCTAATATAATCTCAAGATTTATTGGTGGGGTATATGTAGACAGGTCCAAACCAGGTACTAGCGAAACAATGCCTTATACACCGGTAAGTTTAGCCGATCAAAAAAGAGCGTTGAAGGCATTAAAAAAATATGTTTTTGCTCCCGATGCATTTACAGTCCCTAAAGATGTATACAACTATTTGGCAAACCAAAGACGAGGCTACAATTTCTTTGGCGGCCCCGAAGACCCAAAAATTCACGAACAAATATTGAGCTATCAAACGCGCGTTTTAGCACATATTACACATCCAAATACACTCCAAAGAATTTCCAACTCTGAGTTGTATGGAAATGAATACAAACTCGCCACATACATGACAGATTTAAACAATATCATGTTCAGATCAGACGTGAATGGAACCATCAACTCTTTCCGTCAAAACCTTCAGGCAGCCTATACAAAAGGATTGATAAAAATGATTACTGGAAAATCGAGTAGTCGCTATCCAATAGCTGCAAAATCGATGGCGATTTACAATTTAAAAACCATTAAATTTTGGGTAAGTAATGGATCTGGTGATATTGCTACAAAAGCACATAAAAATCACCTAAAGACATTAATTACCAATGCCATGAAAGAAATTAAATAATTTTTATAGAAGGCTTCACAGAGAAGCTGTTTAAAAAATAAGTTTTAGCATGTCAAACGAAGCGAATCGAAGGTGTTTTTAATAAAAGGAACACATTTCAAGAACTCCATGTGACATTCGTCATAAAAACTGGCTTTTTAAGCAGCTTCTTTTTTATTTTTGTAAAATGGCAAACATATTGATTACAGGGGGTACCGGGTTGGTAGGCAAAAGGCTTACGGAGTTTTTACTTAAAAAGAAACACAAGGTTCGAATTTTAAGTAGAACCCCTTCAGCAGAAAATGAATATAAATGGGATGTAGTCAATAACTATATTGATGAAGAAGCATTGCTAGATTTAGACTATATCATCCATCTGGCAGGTGCCGGAATTGCAGACAAGCGATGGACTTCCGAACGTAAGAAAGTAATTATTGACAGTAGAGTAGCTTCGGCCAACCTGTTGTATTCGAAAATAAAAATATTGAGCATTCCTTTAAAAGGATTTATTTCGGCATCTGGAAGTAATTTCTATGGTGCAAAAACAACCGATACAATCTATAAAGAGACCGACATTGCAGGTACTGATTTTCTCGGTGATGTTTGTCTTCAATGGGAAAAAGCTGCCCAACAGTTTGAGACTTTAAAAATACCCGTCACCCTTCTAAGAACCGGCATTGTTTTATCTAAAAAAGGAGGCGCACTCCAAAAAATGAAAACGCCTATCATTTCCCCTTTAGGTTCAGGAAAACAATACTTGTCTTGGATTCATCTTGACGACTTGTGCAACTTATACATTCATGTAATTGAGCAAAATACGACAGGGATTTTCAATGCCGTTGCCCCCGATTTTCAGACCAGTACATCCTTTTCAAAAACATTAGCTAAAAGTATCAAAAGACCTTATCTACCAATAGCAGTGCCAGGATTCTTGCTAAAACTTGTTTTTGGAGAATTGGCCGTCATTCTTTTAGAAGGAAGTAGATTATCTTATAAAAAAGTAACAGCAACCAATTTTCAGTTTAAATTTAAAACAGTCTCAGAAGCTTTTACCCACTTATTTCAAAAATAATTTTTTACTACTTTTTATCAATTCAAAAAAAACGTAACTTGCTGAAATAAATTTTTAGGAATTATGAAATCACTTTCAATAAACGGAAAATCTTTTTCCATTGAATCGCAAGACGAAATGCCTTTGCTTTGGGCAATTAGAGACATTATTGGCCTAACAGGTACAAAATTTGGATGTGGAGTTAGTCAGTGCGGTGCTTGCTCTGTATTAATCAATGGCAACTTAACAAAATCATGCAGCATTCCAGTTTCCTATGCAGAAGGAAAAGAAATATTCACTATTGAAGGTTCCTCAGAAAATTTAGAATTTTTACGAGCAGCCTGGAATGAAGGCAATGTACCACAATGTGGTTATTGTCAATCCGGGCAATTAATTGCTGCTACCGCTTTATTAGACAAAACAGCAAATCCAACAAATGAGGACATTGACAAGGCCATGAGTGGTAATATTTGTAGATGTGGAACCTATACCCGAATTAGAAAAGCCATTCATAAAGCCGTCGAACTTAAAACAAATAGTCATGACTAAGATTCAGAACTTAAGTAGAAGAAACTTTGTAAAAGTATTCGGTTTAGCCTCAGGAGGAATTCTTTTAGGATGCAGTACAAGTGGAGACAAAAAGGGTTTTATTCCAAAATTGACAGCCGAAAAGGGGTTTGCTCCCAATCTTTTCATCAATATTAAAAAAGATGGTAATATTACTTTAATTGCATCTCGTTCTGAAATGGGACAAGGAATCCGAACTTCATTGGCTTCTGCAATTGCAGACGAATTAGAAGCTGACTGGAGTTATATTTCTTTACAACAAGCAATCGGAGATGAAAAATATGGCAATCAAAATACAGATGGTTCTCGAAGTGTAAGAACAATGCTGGCACCCATGCGTAAAATGGGTGCAACTGCAAAAATGATGTTGATTGCTGCAGCAGCAAAAAAATGGAACGTTTCCAAAAAAGATTGCATTGCAGAGAATCACTACATCGTGAATACCAAAACAAAAGAGAAAATTTTCTTTGGTGATTTGGTGGAAGAAGCATCAAAAATCACCCTTTCAGAATCTGAAGAAATCACATTAAAAGAAACTGAAAATTTTAAATACATTGGAAAAACGCTGAAAAGTATTGATCTAAAAGATTTTACTCACGGAACGGCAGTTTATGGTATTGATAAAAGGATTCCGAATATGAAGTTTGCTGCAATAGCAAGATGTCCGGTTACTTTTGGAACCATAAAAAGCGTTGATAAGTCCGCTGCTGAAGAAACTGCTGGTGTTGAAAAAATCATCCAAATGGATCGAATGATTCCGCCTACTGGAAAATATTTCGGAATGTTGGGTGGTGTTGCCGTCGTTGCCAATAATACTTGGGCTGCTTTTCAAGGAAAATTAAGCTTAGAAATTGACTGGGATCTTGGAGACAACAAAGCGTACAATACCAACACCTACAATAAAAAAATTAACGAAAGGCTACTAGCAAATGGAAAACTGGTTCCAGGAAGTCGTGGAAATGTTACCAATGCATTCAAAGAAAGTAAACAGGTCATTGAAGCTAGCTACCATGTACCGCATTTGGTGCATGCACCAATGGAAGTACCCAATGCGACTGCTTGGTTTCAAGGAGATCGTTGTGAGGTATGGGCTCCCGTTCAGGACCCGCAAACAGCAAGAAGTGAAATCGCACATTTTTTCAATTTAGATATTCAAAATATAACGGTGAATGTTACTTTTTTAGGAGGTGGATTTGGACGAAAATCAAAGTCAGATTTTGTGGTAGAAGCTGTGGCCTTATCCAAAGAAATCAATGCACCTGTACAAGTGGTTTGGACGCGTGAAGATGATATACAACACAGTTTTTATCATTCATCAAGTACGCAATCCATCAAAGGTTCTTTCGATAAAAACGGGCAGGTTTCTGGTTGGTTACACAAGGTTGCCTTTCCTTCTATCGTTTCTAGCTTTAAGCCATTATCAGATTATGCATCTGGTTTTGAATTGGGACAAGGATTTATTAACAACCCTTATCAGATTGAAAATTTTAGATTTGAAAATGCCAAAGCAGAAGCCCATCTTCGAATTGGTTGGATGCGCTCTGTTATACATATACATAGTGGATTTGGAATCAATTCTTTTGTAGATGAATTGGCTGCAAAAGCAAACAAAGACCCTTTAGCTTTCCATTTAGAACTTCTCGGAAAAGATCGCATTATTCAAGGAAAATCTGCCTATCCTTTTGATTCAAAACGTTTCAAAAATGTATTAAGAACCGCTACAGAAAAAGCAAAATGGGGCAAGAAATTACCGGAAGGCCATGGCTTAGGATTGGCCATTCATTATAGTTTTTATAGTTATGTTGCCACTGTTGTAGAAGTTTCTTCAAAAGATGATAAAATAAAAGTAGAAAATATTTGGACAGCTATTGATTGTGGGTTGGTATTGAATAAAGACAATGTTAAAAATCAATTAGAAGGTGCTGCTATTTTTGGAATGTCGTTTACATTGTTTGGTAAGATCACCGCCAAAGAAGGTGCTATTGAACAAAATAACTTTCATGATTACCCAATGACGCGCATGAAAGATGCACCCAACATCGACATCACTATAATTGACAATATGGAAACAGCACCAACTGGTGTTGGAGAACCAGGAGTTCCTGTCATTGCTCCTGCAATCTGTAATGCTATTTTTAATGCAACAGGAAAACGAGTAAGAACGTTGCCTTTAATGGACTTAGGGATGGTATAAGCATCGTTCACAATACGAAATAAAAAAGCGCAACTTATAAAAGTTGCGCTTTTTTAATAGCATCTTTTTTCAAAACATTAAAATTTATATTCCGCTAGAGGTTTTGGGAAATCTTCAGGATTTGCTGCTAAGTGATATCTTGGATCATCAATCCCTTCCTCTATAATTCCTGTAAATATGGGACTTGCTTTGTACAGTAAGATTTTACAATCTTTGCTTAAGTGTTTTAGCTTTATATTTTTACCTTCGGCTTGGTATTTTTCAACCAAAGCAAAGATTGCTTCTATGGCAGAATGATCAGAAACACGCGCTTCCACAAAATCTATTTCTACACTTTCTGGATCATTTTTAACATCGAATTTCTCATTGAAAGTGGCAATACTTCCAAAGAACAAAGGGCCCCAAATTTCATACACTTTGGTTCCGTCATCTTTAATTCTTTTTCTTGCACGAATCTTTCTCGCATTTTCCCATGCAAAAACCAAGGCACTAACAATGACTCCAGCAATTACAGCAAACGCTAAATCAAAAATTACGGTTAGCGAAGAAACTAAAATCAAAACAAAAACATCGGATTTTGGAATCTTATTCATAATTCTAAAACTTGACCATGCAAATGTTCCAATGACCACCATAAACATGACGCCAACTAAAGCTGCAATTGGCACTTGTTCAATATAAGACGATCCAAAGAGAATAAATATCAATAAGAAAACTGCGGCTGTCAATCCAGATAAGCGTCCACGCCCACCTCCTTTTATGTTGATAATAGATTGTCCAATCATTGCACAACCGCCCATACCACCAAACAAGCCAGTAATAATATTAGCCCCCCCTTGGGCCACACATTCTCGATTTGAATTTCCACGAGTTTCTGTTAAATCATCTATGAGGTTCAAAGTCATTAAAGACTCGATTAACCCTATGGCTGCTAAAATTCCAGCATATGGGAAGATGAACAAAAAAGTATCCATATTCATCGGTATTTTAGAAAAAGTATCTAAAACCGGAACTGGGAAACTTCCTTTTAAGCCTTCACCACCCCCATCTCTAATAAAAGAACCTACTGTGGCAACATCTAAATTTGAGAAGATAACAATTCCAGAAACAACGATAATAGCAATCAGTGCTTCGGGTAGCTTTTTCGTTGCCTTTATTTTTGGAAGCCCCCACATAATTAACATGGTCAAACCAACTAAGCCAACCATATACCACAAAGAAACTCCTTCCAACCATACTTTGTCGGTACCATCGATTGTTTTAAACATTCCCAATTGTGACAAGAAAATTACAATTGCCAAACCGTTCACAAATCCCATCATTACGGGATGTGGAATTAATCTCACAAATTTACCTAACTTAAAAAGACCTGCTAAAACTTGGAGAACTCCCATTAGAATCACCGTTAAGAAAAGATAGTAAAGCCCTAAACTTTCATCAGGGCTTCCCATTGCATTCCCCTCCGAAACCAATGAAACCATTACAACTGCTAATGCGCCTGTTGCACCAGAAATCATCCCAGGTCTTCCACCAAATATTGAGGTGATTAATCCTACCATAAAAGCTGCATACAAACCCACCAAAGGATCTACACCCGCCACAAAGGCAAATGCTACTGCTTCAGGAACCAGTGCTAAGGCTACCGTAATTCCTGATAAGACATCATTTCTTACATTATTAACTCTTTTTGTGATAAACTCGGTCATAATTTTTATTCCTTTTAGAAGTCGGCAAAGATAGTAGGTTTTTTAATTGTAACCTTGTAAGTCTAAGTATTTGTTATAAACCAATTTAATGTTGGCATAGCTGTTTTGTAGGGCTTTTAAAGTAGCTGTTTTGTTCTTAAAAACAACTTCCGTAATCCCCTCTTCTACTTGCGGTTTTAAAACACCTTCAAAATTGGAGTGCATTAGAAACCAATGTGTTTTTTTGAGACAATTTTCATTCCGATAAAAATAATGATAGGTAGTTGTTAAAAACCGGTCGATGGAAAGCTTATCTATGCCACACTCTTCAGCAACTTCTCTAAGAGCAGTTGCTTCAATAGTTTCCCCTGCTTCAGTCATCCCTTTTGGAAGGTCCCATAGTTGATTTCTATAAATGAACAGTACTTCTTTTTGAGAATTTAAAACCAATCCTCCACCTGCTGTAACTATCTTAAAATTTTCAAAGAAAAGCGCCCTCGATTGTTCTAAATCGGTACATAGGAGGAGTATTTCTTTTGTTGGATTGGCAATAATATTTTGCAAAAAATTATCAATACACAAGGTTTCAAATATAAATACCGGCAACTTATTTTCTTTTGGTAAAGAATCCGTTAAGATAATTAGGCTATCATTTACAAAAACTTTATACATTTGTGGCATGATTTTAAACAAAGATACAGCAAAAAAAACCGCTGAACTTCTATTGCAAATTAAGGCAATAAAACTTAGTCCAAATGAACCTTTTACATGGGCATCAGGATGGAAATCCCCTATCTATTGCGACAATAGAATTACGCTTTCTTACCCAGCCGTAAGAGTTTTTCTAAAAGAAGAAATTGCAAAAATAGTTGAACAACAACATGGAAAACCGGATGTAATTGCAGGTGTTGCTACAGGTGCTATTGCTATTGGTATATTGGTGGCGCAAGAATTGGGCGTTCCTTTTATATATGTCAGACCAGAACCAAAAAGTCATGGCCGTAAAAATCAAATTGAAGGGTATTTGGAAAGCGGTCAAAACGTGGTGGTTATTGAAGATCTAATTAGCACGGGTAAAAGTAGTTTGAATGCAGTGGCCGCTTTAAAAGAAGCGGGTGCAGTTGTGAAAGGAATGGTCGCCATTTTTACCTATGGTTTTGACATTGCGGACACCAACTTTAAAGAGAAAAATGTTACTTTAACAACTTTGAGTAACTATGCTAATTTAATAGAACAAGCTTCTGACAGTAGTTATATTTCTGAAAATGAAATTGGCACTCTTCAAGAATGGAGAAAAAAACCAAATAGCTGGAAACAATAAAAATAAAACTATGAACATTGAAGGAACCAAAGTAACAACTCAAAAATCTGCCAAAGAGATCTTTACTTATTTTACAGAATTATCGAATTTCGAAAACTTAATGCCTGAAAACATTCAAAAATTTGAGGTGGATGGTGACTCGTTTATTTTTGGTTTGAAAGGGATGCCAGAAATTAGATTGATTTTGAAAAACAAAACGGAGTATTCTAATATCACCTTAGGAGCAGCTAGTAGTAAATTACCTTTTACACTCGCAGCAAACATTGAAGAGGTGACTGAAAACTCAAGTTCGGTGCAACTTCAATTCGATGGTGAGTTTAATGCAATGATGGCCATGATGATTAAAGCACCCTTAACAAAATTTGTAGATACGCTTACCGAACATATTGCAAAACTTTAAGCAAAGGAAACTTCTTTGATACCAAATTCTTGAATGGAATCATCGTTTAACAAGATTTGTAATTTTCCTTCAGGAGAGACCCCTTGAATCATTCCCATAAATATAACGTTCTCACGATTTTTAAAAGTCGTTGGAACGTTTTTTTTGTACAGACAACCTAAAAACTGTGCTTCTAACAATTGATATTGACCTTCATTTAAAAGTGCTAATTTCGATTGTAAGTGCTTTAATAACAATTGAAGTATATCCTCTATATCAGTCTCTTTATGTAGACAGTTTTTAATGGAAGTAGCCTTCCTCGAAAATACTGGAAAGTGTTCTTGATTTACATTCAATCCAATTCCAATAATTGCAGCATGTATTTTTTGCTCTTTCAAAGTGTTTTCAATTAAAATACCTGCTATTTTATCATTCCCTGCCAGAATGTCGTTAGGCCATTTTATCTGTAAATTTGGAATTTCCAAGTATTTAAGTGCTTCTAAAATAGCAAGACTTACCGCAAAACTGAGGTGTTTTTGGTTTTTTACTTCCAACCCTAAAAAAGAAGCATAAGTGCTGAATGTTAAGTTTTTACCTCTTTCAGAAACCCAAGAACCTGTTTGTTGCCCACGCCCTTTTAATTGTTGTTTTGCAGTAACCGTGGTAAAATTCTGTAAAACAGAAGTACGTCCCAAATCTTTTAAAAAAGAATTGGTAGAATCGATGGCATCAAGTTTGATTATTTTCAAGTGTTAAATAATGTATAAACTAGTTCAATATTACACAAAAAAGTGACAAAAAAACAATAACTTTGCGTATTAATTTATAAATTTTTAATGACCAAAAAGAAAATCAATACAGACGAGTTAATTGCTGTGATTATAAAAGGAATTGATAATGTTAAAGGAGACGACATTCAATTATTAGATTTAAGAGAAATCGAGAACACTGTTTGTGACTATTTCATCATTTGTTCAGGGAACTCAAACACGCAAGTAAATGCAATTTCTGGATCTGTCCAGAAAACGGTCTCTAAGGAAATCAAAGACAAACCATGGCATATTGAGGGTCAAAACAACTCTGAGTGGATTTTAATGGATTACGTAAATGTTGTTGTACATGTTTTTCAAAAACACATTCGCGAATTTTATGACATCGAAAGCCTCTGGGGTGATGCAAAAATTACTGAAATAAAATCTTAACAAACACATTTCATTTTTAAAATATGAGTGATTCGAATAAAGAAAATAAACCTAAATCCCCCAAAGCAAAATTTAGTTCATACTGGATTTATGGAGCAATTTTTATAGCCCTAATCGTATTTCAGTTTTTAAACTCTGATGCTTTAGCTTCCAAAAGTTTGTCTAAAAATAAATTTGAGGAAATTTTAAATGATAACGAAATTGAAAAGATTTTAGTTGTTAATAATACAACAGCTCAAATTTACCTAACCGAAGATGCATTAGCAAAAAGCAAATACAAAGAGTACAAAACAGGTACTTTTTATAGACCTGGCTCACCGATTTTTGAGTACAATTTTGGAGATCAACAAAATTTTGAAAATGAAGTTAGCAGCGCGAAAGAGAAATACAAATTGTCGGTGGACATGCGAAATGACAATCAGACCAGTATTGTTGAAAGTATCTTTAATTATTTACCTTTCATCTTGCTAATCGGAGTTTGGCTGTTTTTCATGAAAAGAATGTCTGGCGGCGGAGGTGCCGGTGGTGGTGGTCAAATTTTTAATATTGGAAAATCAAAAGCAAAACTTTTTGACAAAGACACCAAAGTAAAAACGACTTTTGAGAATGTAGCTGGATTGGAAGGTGCAAAAGAAGAGGTACAAGAAATCGTAGATTTCTTAAAAAATCCTGAAAAATACACTGCCTTAGGAGGAAAAATACCAAAAGGAGCTTTGCTAGTAGGACCTCCAGGAACTGGTAAAACACTTTTAGCAAAGGCGGTAGCTGGTGAAGCAGGCGTTCCTTTCTTTTCTTTGTCAGGATCTGATTTTGTAGAGATGTTTGTGGGTGTGGGAGCCTCTCGAGTGAGAGATTTGTTCAAGCAAGCACAACAAAAATCACCTTCTATTATTTTTATTGATGAAATTGATGCAATTGGTAGAGCTCGTGGAAAAAACAGCATGACCGGTGGGAATGACGAAAGGGAAAACACCTTGAATCAATTGCTAACAGAAATGGACGGTTTTGGAACCGATACCAATGTCATTGTTGTGGCGGCAACCAATAGAGCAGATGTTTTAGACAAAGCTTTAATGCGTGCAGGACGTTTTGATCGTCAAATTTATGTGGACTTACCAGACATTAATGAGCGGAAAGAAATTTTTGATGTGCATATAAAGCCCCTAAAATTAGGCGAAGATGTAAATGTAAGTTTTCTAGCACAACAAACTCCAGGTTTTTCGGGTGCAGACATTGCAAATATGTGTAATGAAGCGGCTTTAATAGCAGCAAGACAAGACAAAAAAGCAATAGAGCATCAAGACTTTCTGGATGCCGTTGATCGTATTGTGGGTGGACTAGAAAAGAAAAATAAAGTAATTACGCCCAAAGAGAAAAAAACAATTGCTTTTCATGAAGCTGGACACGCAACGGTGAGTTGGATGCTAGAACATGCTGCACCACTCGTTAAGGTAACTATTGTACCTAGAGGACAATCTTTAGGAGCTGCTTGGTACTTACCGGCAGAAAGGATGATTGTGCAAACAGAACAAATGTTGGATGAAATGTGTGCTACCTTAGGAGGAAGAGCTGCTGAGAAAATTATTTTTAATAAAATCTCAACAGGTGCATTAAGTGATTTAGAAAAAGTAACCAAACAAGCGAGAGCCATGGTTACCGTTTATGGCTTAAATGATGAAGTTGGAAACATTACCTATTACGATTCATCTGGAAATAATGCATTTGTAAAACCATACAGTGAAGAAACGGCAAAAACTATTGACAAAGAAATCTCTAAGATGATTGAAGCGCAATATGTAAGAGCTGTTGAGTTATTAAGTACTCACAAAGAGAAGTTGACCACTTTAGCAGAATTACTCTTAGAAAAAGAAGTAATTTTCAAAGATGATTTAGAAAAAATATTTGGAAAAAGACCTTTTGATGTTGAAAATCAACCTCTAAAGGAAGAAAAAATTGAAGAAGAAAAAGACGTCGCTATTTTACCAGTAGATGAAAATCCTGGCAAATAATCAAACGCTTTAATTTAGTAATGAATTTCCTTAAAAAACTACTCAACAGACAATCATTTGAAGAAGAGAAAACCAAAAGTCAAGAGGTTTCTTTATCTTTAGATGATCTGTTTGTACATAATTTTCTTTCTAAAGGGGGTAAGTTCCTATACTGTACAAATAAGAAAGAGGTAATTTCTAACTTAAAAAGCATTCTCGTTGAAAACAGTTGGGAACAAATTCAACTTTTGGACCCCACTCTTTTAAAGTACATCAATAAAGAGATAGAGACATCAGAAACAAACCAAAAATTACCGTTTTTTACTTCTTGCGAGCATCTAATTGCAGACAAAGGAGATATTCTTTTGTCTTCAAACCAATTGAAAAGTAAAAAAATTACTGAATTTTCTGAAAATTTTATTATTTACGCAAGCACAAGCCAGATTGTAAATGATACTGGCCAAGGACTAACAGGTATTAAAACAAGCTCTAAAAAAAACTTACCAACCAATATAAGCGCTATTAAAAATTATAGGCTCAAAAAAAATGATGATAATTTTTTAAACTATGGCAACAGTAATTCAAAAAACTTATATTTGCTGCTATTTGAAGATTTATAATATGCGCAACCTTTTAAGAAGGAGTTTATCTGGACTTATTTTCGTTTTTCTTTTTGTTTCCGCAATCCTTTATTCTAAAGAATCATTTGTAATTCTGACGGCTATTTTTGCAGGAATTTCAATTTGGGAATTTCACAAGATCATTCATTTTAAAAGTCTTGCATCCTACCTGTTTTTTGCTGCGGCTGTTTTCCTTTTATTAAAAAATTCTGACAACTATGCAGTAGTTGGTATTTTAGGAATTAATATTATCTCATCCCTTTTTTTAAGCTATCAATTAATTTCAAAAAAAGAAATTTCTTATCAGGATGATCGATCAAAAATGGGACTCACCATTCGATACATTGTGTTCTCTTTTTGTTTTTTAATTTTAATCCCTTTCCAAGGAGATCAATATAATGCAGCGACCATCTTAAGTATCTTACTCCTTATTTGGACGAATGATAGTTTTGCTTTTATTGTAGGTAAGAATTTCGGAAAAAGAAAACTGTTTGTTTCTATATCACCAAAAAAAACGATTGAAGGTTTTTTTGGCGGTCTCATATTCTCAATCGCTACAGGCTATCTCATCTCCATTTATGTAACAAACTACAGTTTAATAAACTGGATTGTAATTGCTGTAATCGTTTCGGTTATTGGTACCATTGGAGATTTAGTAGAATCAAAATTTAAAAGACAGGCTAACATAAAAGACAGTGGTACAATAATGCCAGGTCATGGAGGGATTTTAGACAGATTTGATAGTTTGTTATTTGTTGCTCCGTTTGTATATTTGTATATCAACTTTATAATATAATTCATGATTCGTTTTCACAAAGAAGGTTATAAGATTATTGTAGTTTCATTACTACTTAGTATTGCGGGGATTTTACTTTCAGAGAAATTTATTGAACTTGTGTGGGTAGTAAAGAGCATTCAGATTTTAATTCTAGCTTTTTTAATCATTATTTTGCAATTCTTTAGAAACCCTAGAAGAAACACGATACTTAATGAAAAGCATATTATAGCTCCTGTAGATGGTAAAGTTGTAGTAATAGAAGAAGTTGAGGAAACAGAATATTTTAAAGACAAAAGGTTACAAGTGTCTATTTTCATGTCTCCCATTAACGTACACGTTACTCGCTACGCAATGAGTGGTACTGTAAATTACAGCAAATACCATCCAGGGAAATATTTGGTTGCATGGCACCCTAAAGCTTCTACAGAAAATGAAAGAACTACCATCGTATTAGAGAATGGTTCTTTTGGTGAAATTCTATACCGTCAAATTGCTGGTGCATTGGCAAAGAGAATTGTAAACTACGCAAAAAAAGGAGATGAAATTGTGCAAGGTACCGATGCCGGCTTCATCAAATTTGGATCAAGAGTTGACCTTTTCTTACCTTTAGACACAAAACTTACTGTTAAGTTAGGTGATATTGTAAAAGGAGGAACACAAGTAATTGCAGAAAAAAAGTAAAATGTTAAATGATTTAGACAAAGAGTTTGTAGCAGCATTCGAGAGAATATCTTGTCTAAAAGAAGCCGTTGCCCCCGATATAATGCTTAAATTGTATGCTTTTAATAAGCAAGCCAATTTTGGAAATAATTTTTCTTTTAACAGTGGATCAGATGTAAGAAACGCTTTTAAATTTAATGCATGGATGCAATTAAAAGACATGACGCCCTCGGAAGCAAAGAAAGAATATATAAAATTAGCAAACACAATTATCAATCCTAAAAAATAATTCATGAAAAAATCAATCCTATTCAGTTTATTTTTATTTACCGTTATCTATTTTTCAGGATGTAAGACTGAAACAGCTCCAAAATCTTCTGCGAAGTTCTCTTTAAAAGAAGCTAAAAATAAGATTGGATGGACTGCTTATAAAACAACTGAAAAAATCCCTGTTAATGGGCAATTTAAAAAAGTAAATATCACCGCTAATGGAGATGGAAACACGATAAAAGAAGCAATTCACAATACTTCGTTTTCAATTCCTGTGAGTAGTATTTTTACAAAAGATAGCAGTAGGGATTATAAGATTAGAAAATTCTTTTTCAGCTTTATGGATACCTCTTTATTATCGGGCACCTTAGAGATTTTAACAGCTACATCTGGAATTGCAACAATTAAAATGAATGGTATTACAGACAAAGTTCCGTTTGAATATACAATTACTAACAACGTATTTTCAATGAAATCCACTATGGACATTAACAAATGGAATGCAAAAGCTGCAATAGCTTCCTTAAACAAGGTCTGTGAAGAACTTCACAAAGGAGCAGATGGTATTTCTAAAACTTGGGATGAAGTTACTTTAAACATCACTTCTACTTTCTAAGAAATCTCTTAAATCGAATAGGCTTTAAAAACGGGTAACATTAAGTGTGCATTTTCATAATGCAATGTTTTTTCATACACGAAAGACAATTGAGCTCTTGGATTATTCGCAAAATTTTCATCCGTTTTTATTTTTTCTTCTAAGGCCTTTTTTATCGCAGGATTTTTCCGTAGAAAATTTGCTGCGACCTCTTCAAATACATACCCAGAAAACCCTTCTTTTTGCTGTAAAATAGTATCGAAAAAATTCCAATTGAAGAAAGAATCAACCCCTTCTGCCTCTAGGGTTTCGATGAGATATCGAAGTCCATTTTGACGGATTGGTATGTACAAATCTCCCTTTCTAAAACGCATTCTTTTTTTAGTTTTCACAACAGTTGTATTATAGTGCAAATAATGCCCCTCATAGGCATTCGCTCTGGTCTTATAGTCTTTTATATGTTGTACCTCAACGACTATGGTGGTGTCTGTCTTAAAACGGGTAAATTCGATGTTATTATTTTGCAAACGAGTTACAACACGATGCCAACCTTGTTGTAAAATATAAGCTTTTGGGAGCTTAATCTCTTTGGTTGCAATGTAGTTGTTATAATAGTTTACTTCTTTTGTAAAAGGAAGCGTTCGATCGTAAAAAAGTCGCCTCCCATTGGTTACTTTACTTTCTAAAATAGTTGCTTCATAACCCTTAAAACGGAGAGTTGTAGGATGTTTCTTGTCTACTTTATAATGTAATGGGTATGTTTTATTCGCCACTATTTGAGCAACAGCCTTTTTTCTAAGGTTCTTAATTTCATTAGAATTTTTTTCGGTAAAATCTAACATTGAAAAAAGCAATTCGTAGGTTTGTTCAACACGAGTTTTATAAGGTTTTAGCATGTGAGTTTCGACCATCATGCCCAAGGTGTTAAAGAGTGTTGTGTACCCTGTTGAATATCTTGGTGAATCGTAAAACTGAGACCACCCTGCCTCTGGTGTAGTGCCCCAAACATTTACATAAGGCGTAATGTCAATCCCTTTTTCTTTTAAGGATTGCTCCAAAGAAGGACGCATTTGTGTTTCTAAAAACTCACCGAGATCTCCTCCCAATTTGTTGTGTTGTGTAAATAAATGGGTAATTGCATATTGATAATCCGCACCGTTACTCACGTGATTGTCGATAAAAACATCTGGATTGACAGTATGGAAAATCTCTGCAAATGCAGCTGAATTCTTAGTATCCTGTTTAATAAAATCTCTATTTAAATCAAAATTTCTTGCATTTCCACGAAAACCATATGCTTTAGGTCCGTTTTGGTTGGCTCTTGAATGGGTGTTTCTATTTAAGGCGCCACCAACATTATAAACAGGAATAATTGCAATAAGTGTGTTCTTATAATTCTTTTTCAAAGAATCGTTTTGAACAATATCTCTCAAGAAAAGCATCGAGGCATCAATTCCATCAGATTCTCCTGGATGAATTCCATTGTTAATTAAAAGCGTGTTTTTTTTTGAATTTCGAATTTCATCGATATTATAAATTCCCTCAGCACTATATACTACCAAGTGTAGCGGCTCACCTGCATCTGTTTGTCCGAAAGAAAAGAGGGAGATCTCATTATAGGCGTCTGCTAAAGCAGCATAAAAAGCAATTACATCTTTGTATTCAGGTGTTTCAGTACCTGCAGATCTTTCGAATAAGGTTTTAAATCCTGTTGCATTTTCTTTCTCTGAAACATCGCAAGAAAGGAGCAAAAAAAACGAAATGAAATAAACTATTTTTTTCATAATGTATTTAAAAATCAAAAGATGTAGTAATTAGAATGCTATATTCTCACCATTTTTGGTACCAGCTTCGTATAATCCCCGTCGTTTCGAATGACCTCTCGAACAATGGATGATGATATATAAGAAGTACTCGCTGCTGTTAATAAAAATATTGTTTCTACAGGGGCTAGATCTCGATTGGTGTGTGCAATTGCTTTTTCGAACTCAAAATCTGCTGGATTCCTTAAACCTCTTAAAATAAAGTCAACGTTATTTTTCATACAGAAATCAACCGTCAACCCTTTATAGGTGACCACCTTTACTTTTGGATTGCCTTTAAAACAATTTTCAATAAACTGCTTGCGTTCCGCTAAAGAAAACATGTATTCTTTTCCTGAATTAACACCAATTGCAATAATTAACTCATCAAATAAAGTAATACCTCTTTCTATGATGTCAACATGACCTAATGTAATAGGATCAAAGGACCCTGGGAAAATTGCTCTTTTCATATTCTTAGTTTAAAGCCGACTGAATGGCATTATCAAATAGTTGTTTTAAAGAAATACCTGCACATGCAGCTTGCTGTGGTAAGATACTTTCTTCTGTTAAACCAGGTACTGTATTAATTTCTAAAAAATAAGGCTCTCCTTTTACCAAAATAAATTCTGCTCTTGAAAAACCAGACAAATTGAGACTATGGTATACTTTTTTGGCGGTAAACACCACTTTTTCCTGTATTGCTGAGGAAAGTATTGCAGGGGTAATCTCGGTAGATTTTCCTTGGTATTTTGCTTCATAATCGAAGAAATCATTTTCTGTAACAATCTCTGTAATTGGCAATACTTTAAGGGCTTGCTGATATTGAATAACTCCAACTGAAACCTCTCTACCTTCCAAGAAAGATTCAATTAATATTTCAGAATCTTCTTTAAACGCCTTTTGAATCGCTGGCAACATCTCTGCTAGGTTGTGAGCTTTTGAAATACCAAAACTAGAACCTGCATTGTTTGGCTTTACAAAACAAGGCAAACCAACTTTAGCAATGATGGCATCAAGATCAATCTGAGACCCTTTGTTCAAATAATAAGAAGTTGCGGTTTTAATTCCATATTCTTTCACAACACTTAAGGTATCTCTTTTATTAAACGTAAGAGCCATTTGATATGGACTTGCAGATGTGTGCTTCAATCCTATTAATTTAAAATAGGCTAAAATGGCTCCATTTTCACCAGGATTTCCATGAATTGCATTGAAAACACAATCAAAAACTATTTTTTGGGTACCTAATAGAAAAGAAAAATCATTTTTATCGATCTGGTATTCTTTCCCGTTCGCATCTAAAGCCACCCATTTATTGTGTAAAATAAGCACTCGGAAAGGGCTATACTTTTCTTTGTCTAAATGCGTATAAACAACATTTCCGCTTTTTATAGAAATGTCAACTTCGGCTGAATAGCCACCCATTATTATGGCGATATTTTGTTTCATTTATGCTAAAAAAATAAAACAAATTTATCAAAATATAAATAGAAACAGCCACGTTTAGTTTTTATATCTTTGTTTGTTCTAAAAATCGAAAAATGGGTGTTATTCAGTTTCTAATTAGTAAGTCATTTTTAAAGCAATTATTAATTGCATTTGTGGGTTTGTTGCTTTTAGTTTTCGCATTAAAATTTTGGTTAAGCGTAACCACAAACCACAATCAAAAAATACAAGTACCAAACTTGGAAAAAATGTCGTTGGTGGAAGTAAGACAAAAGTTAACGGAATTAAATCTCGATTTAAAAGTAATGGATTCTGCTAGTTACAACCCCAATTACCCAAATAAATCAGTCATAGAACAATCCCCAAAAGCGGGTGACTTCGTAAAAGAAAAACGTAAAATTTACTTGGTTTTAAATCCTTCAAAGTATCGTTCTTTAGAGGTACCGGATTTAAATGGTCGTACAAAGAGACAAGCTACCACCGAATTAAAGTCAACTGGTTTTAATGTTGGAACTGAGTTTTCATATGTACCAGACATTGGGAAAGATGTTGTAAGGGGGTTGAAATTTAAGAATAGAAAAATAAAGATTGGAGATAAATTACCAAAAAATTCGACCATTGAGTTGATTTTAGGGGATGGCAAAGGAAATTAAATTTCAAGTACTTACCGAGGAATTATGCAAGAGAACAACGACCAAGAAATAGAAAATGAGGATTTATATGAGCACCATAAATTTGCAGCTAGTATAGGACAAGAGCCTTTACGAGTTGATAAATTTTTAATGAATTTCATAGAAAATGCGACGCGAAATAAAATTCAACAAGCGGCAAAAAATGGAAATATTTTAGTGAATGAAATTCCCGTAAAGCAAAATCATAAAGTAAAACCAAATGATGTTGTTAGAGTGCTCTTATCACATCCACCAGCAGAGCAATTGTTGATTGCAGAGGATTTACCGATTGATATCGTCTATGAAGATGATGCCGTTATTGTAGTCAATAAAAAAGCAGGAATGGTTGTACACCCTGGTCATGGAAATTACTCTGGAACTTTAGTGAACGGTTTAATTCACCATATCGAAAACTTACCTACAAATTCAAACGAACGCCCTGGACTCGTCCATCGAATTGACAAAGATACTAGTGGATTGTTGGTGGTTGCAAAAACAGAGGCTGCTTTGGCAAACTTATCAAAACAGTTTTTTGACAGAACCACGGAACGTCTGTATTATGCCCTAGTATGGGGGAATATCGATGAAGATGAAGGGCGTATTGAAGGAAATATTGGGCGCAGCTTAAAAAATCGATTACAAATGGATGTATTCCCTGAAGGTGATTTTGGAAAACATGCAGTCACCCATTTCAAAGTAATAGATCGGTTTATGTATGTTACCTTAGTACAATGTAAACTAGAAACAGGAAGAACCCATCAAATTAGAGCCCATTTCAAACACATTGGACACACCCTCTTTAATGATGAGCGTTATGGTGGAAATGACATCTTAAAAGGCACAACTTTTACCAAATACAAGCAGTTTGTCCAAAACTGTTTTAAAACATTGCCAAGACAAGCTTTGCATGCAAAAACATTAGGATTCACACATCCAACAACTGGAGAATTTATGCGTTTTAACTCTGAAATACCTGAAGACATTAAGGCTTGTTTAGACAAATGGAGGACCTATACAGTAAATTCTAAAGACGATCTTTAACAATAATTACCTAAGAATAAACGCCGTCAATACTGGCGTTTGTTTTTTAAGGATATTCCTTATTCTTTTAATACCATATCGATACAAATTACGGCTGCAAGAATTAAAATTCGCAAAGGATCTTCTTTTGAAACTTCTTTGTTAATTTCTAACATATAATTATCTGCACTGGTAAACATTTCCTTCCCCAATCCTGCCCATTTTTTACTTACATGACCGAGTTCTATATCGTCTTTCATAAATTTAAAATCCCAACGCGTCCACTTCCCTTTTAATTTGCACAAGATATTTTCTTGTGGATCCAGCACATTAAACTTCCCTCCTATTGAAAATAATTTTTGCTTGAACATTCCGATTAACTTATCTTTTTCGTCAAAAACCTCAACGTTGGAAACAAATATAGACACGCCTCGTTTTACGGTGAGCACTTTTGCTCCCTGAGGAGTCTTCACTTCCACATGAAAAGGAGTCATTCTTTTGTATTCTGAAAATCGTAATAACTTGGTGAAAAAACCAAGGCTCTCTTCACGACAAGACAGTATCATTTCTTGATTTTCTGGATTGTAGATGTCGTAATTATTTGCTGCTTTGAACATGCCGACATGTTCTTTTATAAAAAATAAGTTTTGATTTAAAGTTGGATGCATAGATGTTTGTTTCTTATGTATAGAACTCTTTTGAGAGCTCCTATTAATGTGTTGATTTAATCGACAACAACGTCCGATTTAGTTACTAAATAGAGAAACTGAAGACATTAGCAACAACCTGAATTTGGGTCACATTCATTTAGGTTCTTCGCCTCTGAAATGCTAATTCTTGTTTTTTCTTGTGGAATCCCACAAGCGTCTTTTGCCAGACAAGCGGTAAGTTTTGAGGTCAATAAAAAGTTTTTACCATCAAAGTCCAAACCATATTTTCCAATCGTTTCTTTTCCTTGATACTCGACTTCAACTTCCAAATCTGAAAACTCAAAAAGCTGCTCAGAACGTTCGATAATTTCCATTAATTTCTCAGGATGCAATCGATGATCATAATCATTTTCTTCCCATAATTGAAAGCCAATGAACTCTTCATTTCGAATTTTACCTCCACAATCAATGAAATTTTTTGTTATTTTCCCGACTTCAGTTACATGGAAATGACGGGCTACTAGTTGCCTATTTGGGAGCTGAAATGTAATCGTTTCTATGCTTTTTAAATGTTTCTTTATTGCTGATAGTTTCATCACAAATTTGGTATTTTATTGTTCGTTAAAGATACTGAAAAACAGAAAAAAATGAGACAGTCATCATCAATTTTATTGATATTAAAATTGATTATTTGAGTTTCAAAAACTTGAAATTATATCCTTGAAGTTGTACTTTTACAAAACAATAGATTATTTATGAAAATTATTATTTCTCCCGCAAAATCTTTAGACTTTGAGAGTAAGGCGCCAACAAGTTTGTTTACCCAACCTCAATTTTTGCCTCAATCAGAGAAGCTGCATAAAAAACTAAAGTCACTTTCAAAAAATAAAATTGGTGAGCTAATGAAGATTTCCGTTGCTTTGGCCGATTTAAATTATGAACGCAACCAACTTTGGGAAACTCCATTTACGCCAAAAAATGCAAAACAAGCAATTTATTCTTTTACAGGAGAGGTGTTTAGAGGCATTGACGTTCACTCTTTATCCGAAGAGAAAATACCTTTGTTACAGAATAGGTTACGGATTTTATCGGGTTTATATGGCTTATTGAAGCCGTTGGACTTGATCCAACCGTATCGATTGGAAATGGGTACAAGACTCAAGGTTGGCAAAACAGAAAATCTCTATACATTTTGGGGAGATACCTTGGCAAACAAATTGAACGAAGAACTACTAGAAGATGAGTTATTTATAAACCTAGCCAGTTCGGAGTATTTTAAATCAGTCAATCAAAAAGTATTAAAAGTACCAATGATTACGCCAGTCTTTAAAGAATTAAAAAATGGAGACTATAAAGTTATAATGACTTTTGCAAAAAAAGCTCGTGGACTCATGGTGCGGTATCTTCTAGAAAATAATATTACGACTATCGAGGGACTTAAAGGGTTTAATGGAGAGAACTATCGATTTTCTACAGCGCTCTCTTCAAAGACAGAACTCGTGTTTACTCGTTAATTTTTCATTTTAAACATCACCCAAGTGTGAGGAGCGGTAACTGCAAATAACAATACAAAGATAATGCTTGAAAATAAATGAACCTCAGGGATTATTTGATATAAGACAAGGAGTCCAAAAACACTTATCATCCAATAGATAAATGCTTTCTTAAAATAATTTACAACACTTTCTTTGGTAAGATCTCCATAGATAAAGGCAACTTGATTTAATAGTGAAGGAATGGAATGCCAAAATATAAAGTAAATAGCAAAGCCTAATATCAACGAAGAGGTTTTAAAGACTAAAGATAGAAGGCACAAATAAAAGAATTCTTTAAATAGCACACTTAACTGAATTTTCTTTGTTACATATAAATAGATACTTAAAATTAAGAGCACTGATAAAGAAATTGAAAAAGCATTGGCTATTTGAATTTTTGTAAAGGTAATTCCCGTAAGTTCTTGCATAATTTCATTTACCGCTGTTAATGAAACATAAAAAAGTATGGAGAATAGAAAAACACCATAGAACAGGTAAAAAATTAAGTTGAAAATTCGATTGACTTTTATCTTTTCTCCCAGATGTTCTTCTCCAAAATGATAAGAACTTAGTAAAATAAACAGAAGAATAGCAATAAAAGGACTGAATAAATAGATCAGCACACAAGCGATAATAATTGTCAGATAAACCAACAGGTGTTTTAAAAAAAACATCTTACTATTTTTACCTTTTGCCAAAATGAGTAAATCGTTTGCACCGTGCAATATTCCTAGAGATACGATCAATACAAAAGCGACAGAATCTTCAACAATATCGCCAAATTGGATGCTAAACCAAAACATGAAAAACGTAAAAAACATCATAAAATTTTGGTAATTCTTCATAATTATATTTAAGTAATTGTAAATTTAACAATTATTTCCTTATATTTGAAAAGTATTGGTGTTAAATCACTATATATTTTACTAACTTAAACTTATATATTATTATGAATTTACTAATGATTCAAGCGGCTGAAATTGTTACTGCAGCAAAAGACACAATAGCTAAGTCTACTGAGACTTTAGCTGCGTCAGTTGAGCCGGTAGCAAAAATGGCTAAAATGGCGAAAATGCCAACAGACGATTATGTTGGATTTACATTTTTTGTAGGATGTATGGCCATGATGGCTGCATCCGTGTTTTTCTTCTTTTCAATGAACAGTTTTGACAAGAAATGGAGAACCTCAATTCTTATTTCTGCTTTAATTACTTTCATAGCAGCAGTTCACTATTGGTACATGAGGGATTATTGGATTGGAACTTATGATGTTGCAACGAAAGTAGGAGATTCTCCAGTATTTTTCCGTTATGTAGACTGGGTTTTAACAGTACCGTTAATGTGTGTTGAATTTTACTTAATTCTAAAAGTAGCTGGTGCCAAAAAATCTATGATGTGGAGTTTAATCTTCTGGTCTGTTGTTATGCTTGTAACTGGTTATATAGGTGAAGCTATTGACAAACCTAACGCACAGATTTGGGGACTTCTATCTGGAGCTGCATACTTTAAAATTGTTTATGACATTTGGTTAGGATCTGCGAAGAAGTTAGCTGTTGAGGCTGGTGGATCTGTATTAAGTGCTCACAAAACTTTATGTTGGTTTGTATTAGTTGGATGGGCTATATACCCATTAGGATATATGGCAGGAACATCAACAGGTCAATGGTACTCTGATCTACTACCTAACTTAAATATGGATATTATCTATAATATTGGTGATGCAATTAACAAAATTGGATTTGGTTTGGTAATCTATAACTTAGCTGTTCAAAGTTCTAACAAATAGAGTATTTACTCAAAACTAAAAAACCAGGAGTTTCTACTCCTGGTTTTTTTTGTTTGAAACTTCCTTATAACAAATTAGCAGTCCACCATCCTAACAGTAACTGCCAAACCTCCCCTAGAAGTTTCTTTATAGTTTTTATTCATATCTTTAGCGGTCTCCCACATCGTGTCAATCACTTTATCCAACGGAACTTTCACCTCTTTTGGATCTGTTTCTAAAGCCATTTCTGCAGCATTTATCGCCTTTATTGCCCCCATTGCATTTCTTTCAATGCAGGGTATTTGTACCAAGCCACCAATTGGATCACAAGTCAAGCCTAGATGATGTTCCATGGCAATCTCTGCAGCAACTAAACATTGAGCTGGAGATCCGCCTAACAATTCAGTTAATGCTGCCGCTGCCATAGCTGAAGAAACCCCTATTTCTGCTTGACAGCCACCCATCGCAGCAGAAATTGTCGCATTTTTCTTAAAAATACTTCCAATTTCACCGGCCGTTAGTAAGAATTTTTTAATGTGTTCAAAATCTGCCTCATGGTTTTCTATTACCAGATAGTACATTAAAACAGCAGGAACTACCCCAGCACTTCCATTAGTTGGAGCCGTAACGACGCGACCTAAAGAGGCATTCACTTCATTTACTGAAAGTGCAAAACAACTTACCCATTTTAAAATTTCACGAAATTTTACTTCTGTACTCCTTATTGCCCTAATCCAATCTTCCGGATTTGTATATTGTGTATCTTTAATCAACTTGACATGGGTGTCAAAAGCACGCCTTTTTACAGAAAGCCCGCCAGGTAAAACACCTTTTGTATGACAACCTATATACATGCATTCTAGCATTGTAGTCCAAATACGATGCAATTCGTCATCAATTTTAGTTATAGAGTTTAACACCAATTCATTCTGAAGTACAATTTCAGAAATAGCTAAATTTTCTTGCTCGCAATACTGCTCTAATTTTACTGCACGGTTAATTGGATATGGAAAATTTTGTTTTGTTACTTCAATTTCATCTACCAACGAATCATCATCTTGAATGATAAATCCACCACCAATTGAATAATAGGTTTCTTTAGAAATAAGTTCCTTATTTTGAAATGCTGTAAATGTCATCCCGTTAGGATTTAAAGGAAGAAACTCTTTATTAAATTGAATGTTATCAATAGAAAAAGAGATCATTTTCTCATTATTCAAATACAATAATGAGCTGTCTTTAACAGCAGCTAAGATGGCATCAATCTCTTCAATTGGAATGAACTCAGGATCTGTTCCACTTAAACCTAGTAAGATTGCAGCATCTGTAGCATGTCCTTTCCCTGTTAATGATAAAGAACCATACAAATCCACTTTAACCTCATCAACCCACAAAAAACGACTTGATTCTTTTAATTTTGAGATCCATTGCTGCGCTGCTCTCCAAGGACCTAAGGTATGGGAACTTGAGGGCCCCACACCAATTTTAAGCATATCAAAAACACTAATAAATTGCGACATTGGTAATTAAAATTATATATTTTGTGTAAATGTATAAAATACAACAATAAAACCTAATTTTATTTGTGCTTATACTAAAAAATACTCAAAGCTACAGCCTCTTAAAAAAGTATAGAAAAATCATAATCAAAAAGGCAAACTAACATAAAAAAAATAGCCCTCGCGGGCTATTTTTAAAATACTATATAATTAAATTCTTTGAATTTTATAAAATATAAATTATTTGTTCTCGATTTTTAAATCCATATATTGAGCAGGTTTCTTCGCCCAGCTTAAAAACTTTTTTATTGGGAGAATCGAAAGCTGTACAATATCTCTAAACAAAGATAATCCAAGCGGAGCATAATAAGATCCAATAAGAATAAAAAGGAAACCTAAAAAGCCACCGTCACCAATACCAGCAACGATTGCAATAATCGGTGCAGTCACATAACTCATGAGAATGAATCCATCGATAAGAAAATCAATAGTAAAAGACTTCATAAATGACAAAAATGGCCATTGACTTTTAATCTTTGTAATATTGATCGACCCATTCGACTTCTGCTCTGAAAGTCTAACAACTGCCTTTTTCCACAAATCAAATGGAACAACAAACAAGAAATAAACAAAATAGTTGTAAAGAAAATGGAGTAATGCTTTAATAAAATGGTCTTTGAAATTTGTATTCATAATGTAATTAATTAGAGTTAGTTAAAAATTATTCATGTCAATAATACAAAAAAACTATTAAAAGATTACCAATTTTACAAAAATTAATTAAAAAAAATAAAGTAATAATGAAAAAAATACTGAATGACCAACTTTATTTCAGCAATTAGATAAAAAACCTAATGTAAAGCAATAATACAAAGAAAGATGTTATATGCCAAAATGACATTATTAAAACAAAATTGACTGGAATAACTGACATTTTACAATTAAAAAACAGTTGGCACACACTTTGAATGTAGGAAGATATTGAATTAAAAATGAATTTAATATAAAATAAATATTATGAGTAAAATTATAGGAATAGATTTAGGAACAACCAACTCTTGTGTGTCTGTGATGGAAGGAAATGAGCCAGTTGTAATTCCTAATTCAGAAGGAAAAAGAACAACTCCCTCAATCGTTGCATTTGTTGAAGATGGTGAGCGTAAAATTGGAGATCCTGCAAAAAGACAAGCAGTAACCAACCCTACCAAAACCGTATATTCTATCAAACGTTTTATGGGAAATAAATTCTCTGAATCTTCAAAAGAAGTAAAGAGAGTACCTTATAAAGTAGTCAAAGGAGACAATGATACACCAAGAGTAGACATTGATGGTCGTTTGTATACGCCACAAGAAGTTTCTGCAATGGTCTTACAGAAAATGAAAAAAACAGCTGAGGACTATTTAGGAGCGGATGTTTCAGAAGCTGTAATTACTGTACCAGCTTATTTTAACGATGCACAAAGACAAGCTACAAAAGAAGCAGGTGAAATTGCAGGATTAAAAGTAAGAAGAATTATAAATGAGCCAACCGCAGCTGCATTAGCCTACGGTTTAGACAAGTCTAGCGATGATAAGAAAATTGTTGTTTTTGATTTTGGTGGTGGAACACACGATGTTTCTATCTTAGAATTAGGAGATGGTGTATTTGAAGTATTGGCTACTGATGGAGACACACATTTAGGTGGAGATGATGTAGATGAGAAGATCATTAACTGGTTGGCTGAAGAATTTAAAGCGGACGAAAACATGGACTTAAGAGAAGATCCAATGTCTTTACAACGTTTAAAAGAAGCTGCTGAAAAAGCGAAGATTGAATTATCTAGCACTACATCTTCTGAAATTAACTTACCTTATATTACAGCTACTGCAAGCGGACCAAAACACTTGGTAAGAACTTTGTCTAGAGCTAAATTTGAGCAGTTGATTGACGATCTGGTAAAAAGAACTATTAAACCTTGTCAAACAGCATTAAAAAACGCTGATTTGACAATTTCAGATATTGATGAAATTGTTTTAGTTGGTGGTTCTACAAGAATCCCTGCAGTACAAGAAGCGGTAGAGAAATTCTTCGGAAAATCTCCAAGTAAAGGGGTAAACCCTGATGAAGTAGTAGCCTTAGGAGCTGCAATTCAAGGTGGAGTTTTATCTGGTGATGTAAAAGATGTATTATTATTAGACGTTACCCCTTTATCATTAGGAATTGAAACAATGGGGAATGTATTCACAAAGTTAATTGATGCAAACACAACCATACCTACAAAAAAATCTCAGGTATTCTCTACAGCAGTAGACAACCAACCCTCTGTAGAAATTCATGTTTTACAAGGAGAGAGAGCAATGGCGGCAGACAATAATACAATTGGACGTTTCCATTTAGATGGTTTACCTCCAGCACAAAGAGGAGTTCCTCAAGTTGAAGTAACTTTTGACATTGATGCCAATGGGATTATTAAAGTATCTGCTTTAGACAAAGGAACTAACAAATCTCATGAGATTAGAATTGAAGCATCTTCAGGATTATCTGAAGAAGAAATCGCTAAAATGAGACAAGAAGCAGAAGAAAATGCCGATGCTGATAAAGCTGCAAAAGAAACTGCAGAAAAAATCAATGAGGCAGATTCTATGATTTTCCAAACAGAAAAGCAATTAAAAGAATTTGGAGAAAAATTATCTGACGATAAAAAAGCACCGATCGAAGCAGCTTTAGTAGAACTTAAAGCAGCACACGAATCGAAAGATTTAGCACAAATTGATACTGCATTAGCAACCATCAACGAAGCTTGGAAAGCAGCATCTGAAGAGATGTATGCAGCACAAGGTGGCGCTGAAGGAGCAAATCCAGGAGCAGAGCAACAAGGTCAACCAGAAGCTGATGCGCAAGGAGACAATGTAGAAGATGTAGATTTTGAAGAAGTAAAGTAAGTAGAGATCAGATAACACTTTAAGTGTTATTAAGTGAATCGCTTCCTCCTATTTATCTGGAGAACCTTTAAAAGAATCATTCTTTAAAATAGCAAAAACGCAATCATTCATTTGATTGCGTTTTTTTTTATGCAATACACCAAAGGAGTCTCTTTATTTTCTATGCAATCTTTTCTTAAATTGTGAAATTGCTTCTGTATATTCGTGGTAACATTTTCATTGCATTTATAAAAATATTTTCTTGAAAGCCTACAATCAATCCAATTTCTTTAAACATACCTTTTGTGAATTTACACAAACAAACGATTTTTCTTTTCCAGAAAAAATAAATTATAAAAGTAAATCAGAGAGTCGTTACTTTTACACAGAAGAAGGTATTTATCGTAAATCAAACCATTGGGGAAGAGTTGCCAATTGTAGGTGGAAATTGATTGCTAAAGAAGACTACAAAAACCAAACAACCAGGATTGGCTTTGCCAAGTGGAATGATTTTTATCCTATTCATTCTAAAGAAAAGATATTTTTTATTGACATTAACTTTGATAAAAAAACGGCAGAAATCAAATCAAATCAGAAAACCTCTACCACCCATTTATTTAATTTCTCAGAAGCAATAAAAAGAAAAAAACAAATAACACATTTATTCAAAGAAAGCAAATGGGCAAACTATTTTGAACTAGATATTACTGCATTGCGATATGCAATTATTTCAGAATACATTCATTCTGATAAAACATTACAAGAAATTAAGAAAGCGCATTCCTAAAAAAATAAGATGAAAACAAATACGGCTATAAAACAAGTAGAAACATTAGCCCTTGCTGCTATTTCCTACAAAGGAAAAATAGAAGCTATTGGAGGAGTTTATGACCGACTCGTTCAATGGGCGGCTCCAAAAGGGTTGATCAATGAGCGCACAAAAATGGTTACTATTTATCATGACAGCCCCAAAACAACCGATCCAAGTGCCCTACGAATTAGCGCCTGCATTGTTTTAAACAAACCTATACCTGTTGAAGGAGAAATAACACGAAGAACTCTCGAAAGTACAAAATGTCTTGTTTCAAGCTTAGAAATTACCCCCGTAGAGTTTCAACAAGCTTGGGAAGCCTCATTTGCATGGATGCTTAAGTATGGGTATCAAAAATCAACAATAGCTCCGTTTGAAATTTACTACAACAATGCACAAGAGCATCCAGAAAATAAATTTATTGTAGATTTATGTATTCCTATTTTATAGAAAAAAATCGATAAAAAATTCAGAAACAACCCATATGAAAAAAATAATTTTAATAATTGCATTCATTTTTACTGGTTTTTTTACAACGAATGCACAAGAAGAAACATTTCAGATAACGGTTTTTATTAGTGGGTTAGATTCCAATGAAGGGCAAGTTTTAATTGCATTGCACAATGAGAAAGCGCAATTTCTAAAAACCGATTTTAAAAATGCAATCACAAAAATTACTGATAAAAAAGTGACCTATACTTTCAAAGAAATCCCCAAAGGAGAATATGCTATTGCTGTTTTTCACGACAAAAACAGCAATAAAAAAATGGATGTCAATTTCTTTGGAATTCCTAAAGAAGCTTACGGGTGCTCTAACAATGCAAAAGGGTTTATGGGCCCTCCAAAATACGAAGACGCAAAATTTATGTTAACAGCAAACAGCAGCATACGAATCGAGATTTAATCCGTTTTTAAAATGCTTTATAACACCCACTGTTATTTTTTTGAAAGTATCTTATCAATCAAGTCAAGTTTCGCTTTTTTGTCGTCACCAAACAACCATTGAAGCGTATTTTCCTCCCAGATTTGATCGTACTGTTGCTCATTAATAATCTGTCTATCTTTCGCCAAATCTAAAATTTTTCCAGGATAGGAAGATTGCGCATCACTCTCCATTTCTCCCAATGGATATGGATCATCCAACCCCATAATCACCTGACTAGAACCCTGTTTGTCAATCATTAATTTTAGAGAATCTGTATCGTGCACCAAAGTGTCGAAAAAGATATTTTTATGCCCCACCGCTTTTCTAGGGTGTGTTTTCCCTTCAAACAAATCCGGTCTTCCATCAAAACCTTGAATACGCCTTCCTAAATTCATCTGTGCCAATTGACCACCATGTGCAAAACAAGTTCTAATATTTTTAAATCGTTCTTGCATTCCGTTTAAAGTATAAAAATGATAAGCATCTCCACATTGTGCCAACATCCAGATTAGGTGAAAACGCCAATTGGTATTTTCTAACTTTATCATTTTATCTCCATCATAAGGATGAATTTCAATCGCCAATTTATACTTGTCTGCCAATTCAAAAATGCGATCATTTTCCTTATCAAAAACACAGCGCCATTGCCCAATAGAGTCCATAAAATGTGTTGGCAAGCACAGCACCTTCAAATCCAATTCTTCAACACAGCGTTCAATTTCATAAAGTGCTCCTTGAATAAAACCAGGATGTACAACAAAACCACAGGTAAACTTATCAGGATGATCATGCTGTACTTTTGCATTAAAATCATTTTGAAAACGCAATGCTTTTTTCATTTCTTCTAACCGCAAGCCGTTTCCATACAACTGAGAGAGATTCAAAACTACTGCATGATCCAACTTATTTTTTTCCATCCACAGCAACTTCTCATCTAAGAAAAAACTAGAGTCAGTAACTGGACGTTTCCATCCTTTTTGCAACATATGTTTTCGTTCATCATCTACCCAAAAAATCTCTTTGTCTTTCATAAACTGAGGAATTTGTTCTGGATAAGGCAATAAATGTGAATGTCCGTTTATACGTAGTTTTCGTTTTTCCATCTTGCTATCATTGACAGGCTTTTGCCTAGTGGTTTTTCATATATTTATATAATTCGTCCTTTTATTATGAAAGACGAAAGAGCACTGTTTTACTTTTTAAGGAGCTTTCATTTCGGTTCCACAAGCATCACAAGTACATTTTTGTTTGTTTGAATAAAATCCATCAAAAATAATCGGCATATCTGTTTCAATATTATCCAATGCGAATGCCTCTCTATACAATGCATTTCCACAGTTTTCACAATACCATTCTAACGCATCTAACATGCCTTCAGCCCGAGGGTATTCAATCACTAGACCAACAGTATTTTCCTTTCTTTGGGGTGAATGCGGCACTCTCGCAGGGAGTAAATAAATATCCCCTTCATTGATGGAAACATCAATCATCTTTCCATTTTTATCAATGATTTTTAAAACCATATCCCCTTCAACTTGATAAAAAAACTCTGGAGTTTCATTGTAATGATAATCTTTTCGATTGTTTGGGCCACCAACAACCATTACAATATATTCACCATGATCCCACACTTGTTTGTTTCCAACAGGTGGTTTTAATAAATGTCGATGTTCATCAATCCACTTTTTAAAATTTAAAGGCTGTACTAAATTCATTTTTTTATTTTTTTGTGCGCTCCCAAAAGGTCGGGCTTTCCATTAAATCTTTTTATGCATTCTCGCGAACAAGGGTGCTGCTAAAACCAACATAAAAAGGATAGCATTTCAATCTCTAACGCCAGAATTTTCTAAATTTACAAACTTTTTGTTCTTCCTCCATCAACGGGAACATTAATTCCATTAATAAAACTAGCTTTTTCACTTGCTAAAAAAACAATGGCACTGGCCACCTCTTCAGGTTTTGCGAATCGTTTTGCAGGTGAAGCATTTTTCATCGCGGTAGCAACCGCATCAAATGTACGTCCTGATTTCACTGCTTTATTGTGTATGATTTCTTTCAATCGCTCAGTTTCCGTAGCACCTGGCAATACGTTGTTTACTGTAATCCCAAATTCTCCCAACTCATTTGCCAATGTTTTAGACCAATTAGCTACGGCACCACGAATGGTATTCGACACACCTAAATCCGCTAAAGGCTGTTTTACAGAAGTTGAAATCACATTGATAATTCGACCAAAACATTGTGTTTTCATAAAAGGGACCAAATGTTGCACTAAAAGATGATTGCATTTTAAATGTTGCGTGAAGGCACTTTCAAATTCTTCTATTTTAGCTTCAAATATAGGCCCTCCAGCAGGTCCCCCTGTATTGTTTACCAAAATGTGAAATTGTAAATCGGAGTCCGCTAAGACCACTTTTAATTCCTCTGGCTTTGAAAAATCAGCAATTAAATAACCATGGCATTGATTTGAATTTGGCAACAGTGCAACTGTTTTTTTTAACTTTTCTTCATTTCTTGCAATAAGCGTCACATTTACACCCGCTTCCGCTAATAAAATAGCCGTTGCCAGTCCAATTCCTTGCGTACTTCCGCAAACCAATGCATTTTTGTTTTGTAAATTTAAATTCATCTTATAATTTATGTCTGGTCAAGCACAATCGCGACCTAATTTATATTTTGAAAACTATTTCCTCAGTGATGTACTTGATTCTTTTAGCAAATTTACCAGCACAAATAGACTTCATTTTCTAATTTATTCTTTATTCATATTGAATGCAAATATTTTTAGGTTCTGTAAAGAAACGCAGAGCTTCAAACCCACCCTCTCTTCCTACACCAGAATCTTTTTGTCCACCAAAGGGAGTTCTTAGATCACGCAACATCCAGCTATTTACCCAAACAATTCCAGTTTGTAATTCTTTCGAAAACTGAAGCGTTCTATTCAAGTTATTGGTCCATAAAGTAGCCGATAGACCATATCTTGATTCATTAGCTAAATGCAATGCCTCAGCATCTGAATTGAAAGGCATAATCGTAACCACTGGTCCAAAAATTTCTTCTTGATTTAATTTGCATTTATTATCAGCAACTTCAATAACCGTTGGCTGTAAATAGTACCCATGCTCACTCCCTTCTACAACAACTTTATTTCCTCCAAATAAAATGACGCCACCTTCATCCGCTGCAATATCAATATAGAATTTTACTTTTTCTAAATGTGCTTTCGAAACCAACGCACCGATATTTATATTTTCTGCCGATGGATTTCCTACTATTAAATCAGAAACTCTTTGAACAAAGTCATTTTTAAATTGCGCATAGATGGTTTTTTCCACTAAAATTCTACTACCACATAAACAAATCTGACCTTGGTTTGTAAATGATGAACGCACTGTTGCTGCCATCATTTTTTCATAATTACAATCTTGAAAAATAATATTTGGGTTTTTTCCTCCCAACTCTAAAGATAGTTTTTTAAACATTGGTGCTGCAATTCTGGCAATTTGAGCTCCCGTTTCTGTTCCGCCTGTAAATGAAATTGCTTTGATATTGGGATGTGATACAATGGCTTTCCCAGTAGTATTTCCCAATCCGTGAACAATATTTAAAACCCCCTTTGGGAGTCCGGCTTCATTACAAATGTCTCCCAATAAAAAGGCGGTCATGGGAGTAATTTCACTTGGCTTTGCAACCACACAGTTTCCTGCGGCAATTGCAGGTGCTATTTTCCATGTGAATAAATACAAGGGTAAATTCCATGGAGAAATGCACCCCACCACACCAAGCGGTTGCCGCAATGTAAAATTTACAGCATGCATTCCAATACTTTCATGTGCTTCCGATGAAAACTGTGTAATTGCATTGGCAAAAAATTGAAAATTTGCTGCAGCTCTCGGAATATCAATCTCCGTAGCTAAGCCAATTGGTTTTCCATTATCTTTAGATTCTGCTGCTGCTAAAAGATGAATTTTGTCAAGAATTAAGTTGGCGATCTTTATAAGAATTTCACTTCTTTCAACAACAGTCGTTTGACGCCAGCTTAAAAAAGCGGTTGCAGCTGCTTGGTAGGCTTTCTCTACATCTTCAATCGATGAGTTTGGAGTTTGTCCATACACTTCTCCAATTGCAGGATTGTAATTCTCCAACCAATCGTCTTGTATTGGGTTTACAAATTCTCCGTTAATGTAGTTTTGTATTTTCATATTGTTTGTCTTAAAAGCGGTCTTATTCATAGCTCGCAATAGAAATCATAATAATGGCTATGCTTTTTTATAGGCTGTAACTTTAATCTCCACCACCAAATCTGGATGCGGCAATTGATGAACTGCAACGGTGGTTCTTGTAGGCCCTGTTTCTTTGTCAAAAAATTCAGCATAGGTTTTGTTATATTCTGCAAAATCATTCATATTTACTAAAAAGGTCGAAACGTCTACTACATCTTTGATACTTGCACCAACAGACTGCAAATTTTTATCAATATTTTGTAAAACTGCTCTAGTTTGGGTTGCTATATTGAGATGCTTGGTCCCCATTTCATCAATAATATCAACCCCTGCAATGGTATTGTCTGCTCTTCTGGAACTGGTTCCCGATACAAAAATAAAATCTCCGACTACTTTTACGTGTGGATATGCGCCTCTTGGTGTTACTTTTTTTTCTGACATATTATAAAGTTGCTAGTTCTAATAATTTTAATGTGGTTCTTAAATTTCTTGTTGTTGCTATTACATTGAGTTTTTTCTCAATACGCGTATTTGTTAATTTTGTTCTTGCAAACCCTGTTGGAGTGTAAATACACAATATCTCCATTAATTTTATATTGATCTTCTCCAAGAGATTGAATTGCAATGTTCGTTTCTTTTGAAGTTGCATTCAAAAAAGTAAAGGCCACTATTTTTTCATTTTCAAGGGAGAAAGGATAATTTTCAACGAGCTGACTCCATTGTGCAACAGTTCTCGCCAATATAGGCACTTCAATCCCAAAGGTATCTTGAATCCCTTTTCTTATTTTTTGACACACAATGGAAGCCGTTTCTTCTGAATCTAAAACAATATTACCACTTTGAATATAGGTGTGCACATTTGTAAAATTAAGCTCCTTTAATAGCCCTCGCAATGCCTCCATCTGAATTTTATTTTTCCCCGATACATTGATGCCCCGTAATAAAATGATGTATTTTTTCATTTATATTTCATTATGATACTCCACTTCTAAAATCAAATTTGTTTCTTTAACAACCCTATTTAGTATCTCCTCTAGTGCTTCATTTGTCGGATTAGGAGTTATCTGTATTGCTTTGTTTGAAATTAATCGCAGCAATGCCTTGTCTTGTGCTCTTCCTCTTTTCATGGCTTCATCATACCCAATATTTGCATTAAAAGTAACCAACGAATATTTAGAGGCATATTGGGTTGGAAATCTTTTTTCCAATGCCATTTCGATCGTTCTTTTTTCTTTAAACAATGGATTAGCGACATGATTTTTCATTTCATGAAAATTATCTAAGGCCAAGTCTGCAATAGCATCTGTATCGTGTTTTCTTGCTTTTTCATAGGCTTTAAAAACAACTCCCCAATCTAACTTTCCGTTTGGAAGTTGTGCTGTATTTTGTGTTAAAATTTCATCCAAAACAACAACATCCTCAAAAGAAGCATTCATTCCTTGCCCATAAAAAGGGACAATCGCGTGCGACGAATCACCAATTAACAGGGTGTTTTGCTGATAACTCCATGGCGAACATTTGATGGTGCCCAATGGTCCAGTTGGGTTGTTGATAAACTCTTCTTTTATATTGGGAATTAATGCCAAGGCATCTGGAAATTCTTTCTCAAAAAATGTGGTAATCTTTTCTTCAGTAATCAGGTTTTCAAAATTGAATTCACCTTCGTCATAACTTAAAAAAAGTGTCACCGTAAAACTTCCATCTCTATTTGGCAATGCAATGAGCATAAAATCTCCTCGAGGCCAAATATGCAAATGCCCTTTACTAATTTGGTGATTTCCATTTTCATCTGCAGGAATCTCCAATTCTTTGTACCCATGGTTTAAATAGTTTTGAGAATAACTGAACAAAAAATTACGTTCAGATACATAGCTTTTTCGCAAAGAAGAACCCGCCCCATCTGCGCCAAAAATAACATCGGCCTCAATCGTAAAATCTGTATCTGTTTCAGCATCCACAAAATGAGCAACCCTGTTTACAATATCTATATGTGCACACTTTTTATTAAAATAAAGGGAAACATTTTCATGTTGTTCTGCTTCCGTTAATAGAATCCCATTTAAATCTCCTCTAGAAATAGAGTTGATGTATTCTCCATCTCTTCCAGAGTAATTCGATGCAAATGTATTTCCCGCTGCATCATGCATGAGGCGTCCATACATTGGAATACAAATTTCTTTTGCAACTGCTTCTAAACCGCATAATCGCAAGGCCTTTAACCCTCTGTCTGACAAAGCTAAATTGATAGATCTTCCTGCAGAAACAGCAGTTTTCCGTAAATCTGGACGGCTTTCATAAACAGCTACCTTATGCCCTCTTTGTGCAAAACGCAAAGCCAATAAAGAACCACAAAGTCCAGCTCCAATAATTACTATTTTATCTTTCTTTTGCATCTTTTCTAGTTTTCTTTCTACCAGCTTTTGAGCAGTATAAAAAATTAGGTTTCTTAGCTCAGGAGGCCTTATTACTATTTTTTTAACAGTTCTTTTAAAATAGAAACCATTCGATACACCGCTTCAAACGACGTATAAAATGGTACTGGTGCACATCGAATTACATCAGGCTCTCTCCAATCGGTAATAACGTTTTGTGCTGTTAATTTCTTATGTAAATTTTTATCCGAGTTCTTTACTTGAATTGATATTTGACAACCGCGCTCCTTTGGATTGGATGGCGTAATGATTGTGATCTCTTCAGAGTCAATTTCATTGATTAAAAACTCAAAATAACCAGTGAGTTTTAGGGATTTTTCCCGCAATGCATCCATACCGACCTCATCAAACAAATCTAAGGAAGCTTTAATAGCTGCCATGGAGAGTATGGGTGGATTTGACAATTGCCATCCTTCTGCACCTTTCATCACATCAAAGGGTTGACGCATGTTAAAACGCGTTGCTTTATTATGATTCCACCAACCAGCAAAACGAGGTAAGTCTTTATTTTTTGCATGTTTTTCATGCACAAACAAACCTGCCAAGCTTCCAGGTCCTGAATTTAAGTATTTGTAGGTACACCAAGCCGCAAAGTCCACATTTGAATCGTGTAAATTGGGTTGAATGTTTCCTGCACCATGCGCTAAATCAATACCAACAACACAGTTTTTTGAATGCCCAATGGCGGCGATTTTTTTAAGATCTAAAAACTGTCCTGTATAATAATTAACCCCTCCTATTAAGAGCAGTGCAATTTCGTCACCCTGTTCTGAAACGATGGCTTCTAAATCAGCTATATTTAAAAGGTCTTCTCCTTTTCGAGGTCTCCATTCAATAAGATCGGCATCGGAATACCCATGAAATTTTAATTGAGATGCTACGGCATAACGGTCTGAAGGAAACGCATCACTTTCAATAAGTATTTTATATTTTGTTTTTGTAGGCCTATAAAAAGAAACCATTAATAAATGAAGATTGGTGGTTAAAGTATTCATCACCACAACTTCAATGGGTTTGGCACCAACAATTTTCGCCATTTTATCGGTTAATAATTCGTGATAATCCAACCACGGATTCTTTGCTTCAAAATGACCTTCTACGCCCAGATTGGCCCAATCTTCTAATTCTTGCTGAATGTACTTTTTTGTGGTTTTTGGCTGTAAGCCCAAAGAGTTTCCCGTAAAATACAACCACTCATCTCCTTTTTTATCCTTTGGGATATGAAATAGATTTCGTAAAGAAGAAAGAATGTCTAATTTATCTTGTTCTTTTGCGAACTCTAAAGTGTTGAAATAATGCATAAAAAAAGGATTGTCTTCAAATATAAAACAATCCTATTTTTTATTACTCTAAATTAATTATAATTTCTTGTGTATTTTTGTTTTTCTTTCAAGTAAATTGCTTCAGATACCTCATTAATTTTAAATTTCGTCTTTAATGTAATTCTTTTTCCAATCTTTTGTTGAAAGACTTCAAAATGAAGATGCGGCCCCGAAGACCAACCAATATTACCGCTTTTTGCGATCCGTTGCCCTTTGGCGACTGTGTCGCCAACCTCAACAATAGCACCGTTGGTATCGATATGCAAATAGTTTGAAAAAGTACTATCTGAATGATATATTAATATTGAATTGTTATACTTAGCACATTCTTTTTGATAACAGGTTATTGTATTCTTTTCTATTACTTTTACAACAACACCTTCTCGGGCTGCATGAATTGGGGTTCCTATTGGCATTGAAAAATCTAATGCATTCTTATTTTGGTGGGTTCTTGTTCCATGATATCCCTGATACAATATAAAGGTACTCTTATTTTTATAAGGAAGGTTGTAGACATAATTTTGGTCATAGCGATCTTTCAAACTATTTCCATAATTGAATCGAGTGGTACTGCTAAAACTATAGCTGCCTGAGAATTTTGACTTTAATTTCGTAATCAAATAATTTCTAGCTCTTGCTGGAATCACAAAAATTTTATGATTCCCTCTGGACGAAGACATATTGTTTAACTCGAAATCTACTTTCACCGAAACTGGACAATACTCCTCATTGTCTGCCAAAAACTTAAACCCTTTTTCAATTTTTTCTGAATAGGTTTTTAGCTTAATTTGTCCATGAAGATTCAATGTAAAGAGGAACAAAAGAAGAATTATTTTTATTGAAATTCTTTTCGTCATACCATTACTTTTTAGGTACTAATATAGTACTCTAAATTTAATAGTCCCCTCTACGGCTCTCAATTTATTGAGTACATCTTGGTTGTACTCTTTGTCTAGGTCTGAAATTACATAGCCTACTTTATCATCTGTGGACAAGTATTGACCGGTAATGTTCATATCAAATTTCGCTAAGACTTTATTGATTTCTGCCATGACGCCTGGAACATTTTTGTGGATGTGTAAAAAGCGATGTGCTTTGGTTTGTCTTGGCAAACGTATGTTTGGAAAGTTTACCGCATCTACCGTGTTTCCTGAATTGATGTAGGCCATCATTTTATTGGGTACAAAATCGGCGATATCTTTTTGAGCCTCTTCGGTACTTCCCCCCACATGCGGTGTTAAAATCACATTGTTCAATCCCTTTAATTCTGTTGTAAACTCACCATTTTTGGCAGGTTCTTCTGGATATACATCTACAGCAGCACCAGATATTTTACCAGACAGTAAGGCATCTTTTAAAGCTAAAATATCCACAACAAAACCTCGAGATAGATTCACGAAAACTGCGCCCTCTTTCATCTGAGAAATTTCTTTCTTTCCAAAGAAGTTTTTGTTAGCAGCATTGTCATCAATATGGAGCGTAACTACATCTGAAATCGCTAGCAACTCTGATAAATCAGTGACTTTCGTAGCGTTACCAAGCGCCAACTTATCTTCGATATCATAGTAAAACACATGCATTCCAAGCGCCTCTGCTAAAATTGATAATTGTTTTCCAATGTTTCCATAGCCTACAATTCCCAATTTTTTTCCTCGCACTTCTTTAGAACCTTGCGCGGTTTTGTTCCATTGTCCATTATGCAATTCGGTACTTCTTTGAAAAACACTACGCATTAACATAATGATTTCTCCAATGGCCAATTCAACTACCGATCGCGTATTGCTGTAGGGTGCGTTAAAAACTACAATTCCGTTTTCTTTACAAGCTTCTAAATCGATTTGTTTGGTGCCAATACAAAAAGCACCAACTGTCATTAATTTTTCTGCTGCTGCAATTACTTTTTTAGTCACTTTTGTTTTAGAGCGAATACCCAAAACATGAACATCTTTTATTTTTTCGATCAATTCCTCTTCAGACAAACTTCGTGCTACAGTTTCGACTGAAAAACCATCTTTTGATAATTTATCAAAAGCATCTGGATGCACATTTTCTAATAAGAGTATTTTAATTCGATTCTTTGGATAAGAAATATTTCTTGGCAATTTATTCACGTATAAAAATTCATCTAAATTTGGCGCTATATAATCTGCATTTTCGGTAGTTTTTTCTCTCGAAATATTTTCTGTATAAGCAAAAAAGGTATCGGCAACTCCTGCTTCACGAGTAACATAATCACTGTAACCATCACCAATCACCTGTATTTCTCCGGATAAATTCATGTCTTTTAAGCATTCTATTTTACCGTTATGTTGCGACAAGGGGTTCGTTACATCAAAACCAACAATTTCTCCATCGGCTGCAAATTCAAAGGTGTTTGCAAAAACCCTTTCGGTGGGAATATTGTATTCAGCAACTATCGGGTCGATAAACTCTTTAAAGCCACAAGAAATGACATATATATCATTTGCATAGGCTTCGAAAAAAGCTTTGTTGCTTTCGATAGATTTGGAAACTTGTTTTTTTAACGCTTCAATTAAAGGATTTAAATCCGATTTGTTCGCTTTCAGCAATTGAATTCTTTTTTCTAAAGAGGTTGTAAAAGAGATTTCACCATCGATTCCTAAATTGGTAATATCAATGATTTCTTGGATAATGGCATCCTTTCTAGGGTTATTTGCCAGTGTAATTTCAGCTAAAATATCCAACGCTTCTACCTTGGTTAAAGTGCTGTCAAAATCGAAAATATAATTTCTTTTTACTAAATCCATCTCTTAAACTTTGCTTGTGAATTAAGTGGGTAAATTTACAAAGTTAAAAGTCGATATAGAAGTCTTTTTTAAGTTTTGTTATATCTATTCTATTTGTTAACAATTACCTTGAAGTTGATAAAAAAAGTCAGAATAATGTCTAATAATTACGGAATCCCAAAAGAAGTACCCACCAAAGTATGGGTAGCAACTCTACCCAAAAAGAACTGTAGTATTTAGATTGCTCTTTTTGAGCACGCATTAAAAAAATAGTCACCAAAAAGAAGAAGCCTAAAAAACTGTTTTTTGAATCAATTTCTAGTTGCATACAGTATTCAATTACCAGAGAAATGATCATTAAAACCAACCCCAATCTCTTTGTTTTCTCGATGCCTATTTTTTTAGGAATCGTTTGAAGAGAAATGGCATCATATTGTACATCTCTAATGTCAAATGGCAATACTAAAACTACAACAATTAAAAAACGCTGAAGCACAAAAAGTAGGAGCGTAAAATCCAGTTCCTTTCCAGCATCAAATACAGGAATAAAAACCGTAAAGCCACACCAAACAAAAGCAACAACCGTAATTTTCAAGTAGCTAAACGTGCGTAAACTCTTTTGAAACCCACTCAAAAAGGGCACAGCATATAATATTGTGATTACTCCAAACGGAATACATAACAATACGGTTGGAATAGCCAGCAAATACCCATAATAGCAAAGGAGTAAAAAACAGCAAAAGGAGAAAAACTGTATTGCTTTTAACGTGGTTGTCAAACTTCGATGATGCAATTTTGCAACGCCAGCATACTTCACAAAATTATATCCAGTAATGGTTCCAAAAAAGAGGCAATAATTTAAAGAATCATTCGCAGGCAAACCAAAATAAATTTCCGTAATTTTTACAAAGCTAAAAACTGCTAATGCAACGTGTATGCTTGCATTCAAATAAAAATCAAACAGAATTCTAAACCATTTCATTTGCCAAAAATAAGCTTTCTGTTTATAACCTTAATATTTAGTTAATAATTTCATGTTTTTTATCGATTTTGTATTCCTAAAGTAACTGTTTTATTGCTTATTTTTGATCCGTAAAAAATCACTTTGATTTTTTGTGAAAAACGCAACAAAAAACGCTAAAAATAAGTCATAACAAAACTTTATTTTATGAATACAAATTCATTTCAAAGAAGACATATTGGTCCAAATACAAAGGAACAAGATGAAATGTTAGCCACCATAAAGGCAGCAAACTTAGAGCAGTTAATTTCAGAAACGGTTCCAGATAACATTCGCCTAAAAAACGAATTGGATTTAGCACCTGCCCTAAGCGAATATGAGTACTTAGCTCATATTAAGAAGCTTTCAGAAAAAAACAAAGTATTTAAAAGTTATATCGGCTTAGGGTATCATGAAGCCATTGTACCCAGTGTGATTCAGCGCAATATTTTAGAAAACCCGGGTTGGTATACCGCCTACACACCTTATCAAGCAGAAATTGCACAAGGAAGACTAGAAGCCTTGCTCAATTATCAAACGATGATTTGTGATTTAACAGGCATGGAATTAGCAAATGCATCGCTATTAGATGAAGCTACTGCAGCTGCAGAAGCAATGGCCTTGTTGTATGACGTACGAGAACGTTCAAAGAAAAAAGAAGGTGCAAACAAGTTTTTTGTTTCTAATGAAATTCTACCTCAAACACGCTCATTACTACAAACCCGTTCATCTCCTATTGGAATTGAATTGGTGATTGGAAATCATGAAGATTTTGATTTTTCTGATGCCTTTTTTGGCGCTATTTTGCAATATCCTGGAAAATATGGCCAAATTTTTGATTATGAAAACTTCGTTTCAAAAGCGAATGAAAACAATATAAAAGTAGCCGTTGCTGCAGATATTTTATCCTTAGTAAAATTAAAAGCACCAGGAGAATTTGGGGCCGCTGTGGTCGTGGGTACCTCACAACGTTTTGGAATTCCGTTAGGTTACGGAGGACCCCACGCAGCTTACTTTGCAACCAAAGAAGCTTACAAAAGAAGTATTCCTGGAAGAATCATTGGGGTCACGAAAGATAAAAACGGAAAAAGAGCTTTAAGAATGGCGTTGCAAACAAGAGAGCAGCACATTAAACGTGAAAAAGCAACTTCAAATATTTGTACTGCTCAAGTTTTATTGGCTGTTATGGCTGGAATGTATGCGGTATATCACGGAAAAGAGGGACTTCAGTTCATCGCCGACAGAGTTCATCAACAAACAACAATTCTTTCAGGAGCCATTACAAAGCTTGGCTTTAAGCAATTAAACAACGCTTACTTTGACACACTGCTCATCGAGGTAGAAGCAGAAAAATTAAAAGTAGTTGCGGAAGCAAACCAAATTAATTTTAATTATATCGATGCAAATCATGTTGCTATTTCGATCAATGAAACTGTAGGAATGAAAGAACTAAAAGCAATAGTTCATTGTTTTGAAGAAGCTTTCAGTTTACAAGCAAAAGAATTCCCTAAATCGGTTCCAGTAATTGCAGAAAACACCAAAAGAAATACCCCGTTTTTAGAAAATAAAATTTTTAATACGTATCAATCTGAAACAGACATGATGCGCTATATCAAAAGATTAGAACGAAAGGATTTGGCTTTAAATCACTCCATGATTTCGCTAGGTTCGTGTACGATGAAATTAAATGCCGCCTCAGAAATGCTACCTTTAAGCAATCCACAATGGGGAAACATTCACCCATTTGTACCCTTAAATCAAGCAGAAGGATATCAGGAAGTATTAAAGAAATTAGAGCAGCAATTAAATATTGTAACGGGTTTTGCTGGGACCTCTTTACAACCAAATTCTGGAGCACAAGGAGAATTTGCAGGTCTGATGACCATAAGAGCCTATCACTTAGCCAACGGAGATGCTCATCGAAATATCTGCATCATCCCTGCTTCTGCACACGGAACAAATCCTGCTTCTGCTGTGATGGCGGGTATGAAAGTAATTGTGACCAAAACTGCAGAAAATGGAAATATTGATGTAGACGACTTGCGTGAAAAAGCCATATTTCATTCTGACAATTTAGCTGCATTAATGGTAACCTATCCATCTACGCACGGTGTTTTTGAGAGTGAAATTCAGGAAATTACTAAAATCATTCATGAGCACGGTGGACAAGTTTACATGGACGGAGCCAACATGAATGCACAAGTAGGGTTGACAAATCCGGCAACTATTGGAGCAGATGTTTGTCACTTAAATCTTCACAAGACCTTTGCCATTCCACACGGAGGAGGAGGCCCTGGAGTAGGACCTATTTGTGTTGCACCTCAATTAGTACCCTTTTTACCTTCAAATCCGATGATAAAAACAGGTGGAGAAAAAGCAATTACAGCCATTTCTGCAGCACCTTGGGGTTCTGCTTTAGCTTGTTTAATTTCCTATGGATACATTACAATGTTAGGTGCAAAAGGATTGACAGATTCCACAAAAATGGCCATCCTAAACGCCAACTACATCAAAGAACGCTTGGACAATCACTACCCTACCTTATACACGGGTGAAAAAGGGCGTGCTGCGCACGAAATGATTATAGATTGTCGTGATTTTAAACAAAACGGCATTGAAGTCGTAGACATTGCAAAACGTTTAATGGATTATGGTTTTCATGCACCAACAGTTTCTTTTCCAGTAGGAGGAACAATGATGATAGAACCTACAGAATCTGAGAGTATTGCAGAACTAGATCGTTTTTGTGATGCCATGATTTCGATCCGTGAAGAAATTAAAAACGCAACAAAAGAAGATGACAACAATCCTTTGAAAAATGCACCACACACTCAAGAAATGTTGACGGCCGATGTTTGGGAGTTTCCATACACAAGAAAGCAAGCAGCCTTTCCATTAGACTATATTGCGGAGAATAAATTTTGGCCAACTGTCCGAAGAGTAGATGACGCTTTTGGTGACCGAAACTTAATTTGCTCTTGCAACCCGATTGAAGATTATATGTAGCCCATAAAATCTTCAAGGAAATACTCTAAAACCGTTTCATTTATGAAACGGTTTTTTTCGTTCCTAATTTGTGCTTGCGCCACCAAATGTTCAGCACAAAAAAAACTCTAACAAATGAATGTTAGAGTTTGTATTTTTCAAAAGTATAAAAAGATTACTTTTTATGCTTTGCGTATTTGCTTTTAAATTTATCGATACGACCTGCTGCATCAATTAGTTTAGATTTACCAGTGTAAAATGGGTGAGATGTTCTTGAGATCTCTAATTTTACTAAAGGATACTCTACACCATCAACTTCTAAAGTTTCTTTAGTGTCTGCAGTAGAACGCGTTATAAATACATCTCCATTAGACATATCTTTAAAAGCCATCATTCTGTAATTTTCTGGATGAATTCCTTTTCTCATTGTATATAATTTTAATACTTTAATGTTATGTTTGCAATAGTAAAATTGGTAAGGCTCTACTAGATCTCTAAATAACTGTTATCCGCTATTTTGAGGATGCAAATTTAACGTTATTTTTCAATTTACAAATAAATAAATTGTTTTTATTTGATATCTTAGAGCTTTAAAGTACAATTACGGGGATTTGACAGATTAAAAAATGTTTTTTGACCTCTTTTTTTTAATATTTACAGAACAAAAACACTGAAATTTTTATCTCAAATGAAAAATTATTCGATTCTTATCACTCTTTCTATACTTTTATTGCTGATTACTGCATGCTCGGAAACCTATAAATTTACACTAGAAACTCCTAAAACAGTTGCCATAAATGAGATTGCTACTTTTAAAGTATCAGAAAGGAACAATCAACCCATTGATAGCGTTCAGTTTTTTGTGAATGGCAAACAAATTCCTGCAACCAATCTCATGGCAACATACAATACCTCGGGTTTAGGTTTTGGAAGACATTTTGTGGTGGCTTTGAGTTTCTACCCGGGAAAAACAACTAAATCGAGAGGTTCTTTTGAAATTTTCCCTACAGAAAAGGCGACCATCTATGGATATAAAATTATCAATACCTACCCGCATGACAGCACCGCATATACACAAGGTTTAGAATATTACAACGGCTTCTTATATGAAACTACAGGACGAAGAGGGCAATCTTCATTAAGAAAAGTTGAAATCACAACTGGAAAGGTTTTACAAAAAATTGCATTAGCTAATAAATATTTTGGTGAAGGAATGACCATTATTAATGACAAAATTCATTGGTTGACCTGGCAAAATAAAAAGGGATTTACCTATGATTTGGAAACTTTTAAACAAGAAAAGACCTTTAAGTATGGTGAAAGTAAAGAAGGTTGGGGATTAACTCACAACGAAACCGAACTGATAAAATCTGATGGAAGCCATAAAATTTGGTTTTTAGACCCAGAAACTCATAAAGAGAAACGTTCAATTCAAGTATATACGAAAGGACGCGCCTTGGACAATTTAAATGAATTGGAATTCATAGACGGTAAAATCTATGCAAATAAATACCTCAACAGCGCCATTATCATTATCAATCCAGAAACAGGCGTTGCAGAAGGAATTGTAAACTTGAAAGGCCTGACAAAAGAAATGCAGAAAACTCAAAAATTGAAGCCCGAAGATGAAGTTTTAAATGGGATTGCTTATGATACTAAAAATAAGCGGCTTTTTGTTACCGGTAAAAACTGGAAGAAATTATTTGAAATAGCGCTTGTAAAAAAATAATAAAAATTCAATTAGACAGTTATCCTTTTAAATCAACTTCTTAAACAATCGAGCTGTTTAAAAGCCCAAAATAAAATCATGCGCTATCTCCTATTATTCATCGTCTCATTTTCTCTTATTACCATTAGCTCATGTAGAAAAGATTTCTCTACAACACCAAGTTTCGGAAAACTAGAATTTTCTAAGGACACTGTATTTTTAGATACTGTTTTTACGAACATTGGTTCTGCGACTTACAATCTAAAAGTATACAACAGAAGCAGTAAGGACATTAGTATTCCAAGCATTCAGTTGGAAAATGGCATGATGTCTAATTACAGATTGAACGTAGATGGTATCGCTGGTAAGGAATTTAATGAAATCAATATTTTGGCAAATGACAGCATGTATGTTTTTGTAGAAACGACCATCGATTTTTCAACCATCACAGATCCGTTGTATACCGATAAGATTTTATTTGACAACGGTATAAATCAACAAGATGTAGATTTGGTAACTTTGGTACAAGATGCCAACTTTATTTTTCCAGGAAGAGATCCTTTGACAATGGAAATTGACAAGCTTACCATTGACGGCGAACCTACAAGCATTCAAGGACGGTTTTTAGAAGATAGTGAACTTGTTTTTTCGAACACAAAACCTACGGTTATCTATGGATATGCAGCGGTCCCATCTGACAAAACATTGATCGTTGAAGCTGGTGCAAAAATACATTTTCATGATAATTCTGGATTAATAATTGACGACAATGCTTCTTTAAAAGTAAACGGAACGATGTCCGAAAAGGTGTTTTTTGAAGGAGATCGACTGGAAAACAGTTTTAGCAATGTACCCGGACAATGGGGAGTAATTCTAATACGTCCGGGAAGTGTAGACAATACCATACAACATGCCGTCATAAAAAACGGTTTGGTTGGACTTTTAGTGGGGAATGCACTCGGCTCAGACAAAAACACAAAACTAACACTAGAGAATACAGAGATCTACAACCATGGTGCTTATGGCATCTGGGCCAGAGACAGTGAAATTACTGGGTACAATCTTGTGATGGGAAATGCCGGATTTGCCTCTTTAGCAGCTACCATAGGAGGTGAATACAATTTTACACATAGTACTTTTGCAAATTACTGGAACCGAGGAATTCGACAATTGCCTGCTGTTTTAGTAAACAACTATCAGGACAACGAAGAAGAAAGTGGACAAGTTACTCGCGTTATAAACGACTTAATAGCCGCGAACTTTACCAATTGTATTTTTGATGGAAATAGCAATATTGAATTTGTGTTAGATAAAGTAGAAGGAAGTGTTTTCGACTACAGCGTCAGTAATTCAATGCTTCGCTTTAATGATGTCAATGGAGCTTTTGCAAACAACATTGAATTGGATTTTACCAATCCCAATTATCAAAACAACATTCTAAACGGTTTTCTTCATTTTAGAAACCCACAAAAAAATGATTTCTTGATTGGGCAGGATTCAGATGCGATTAACAAAGCCATATCCACCCTTTTTAGCATGGATATTTTGGGAGTTGATAGAAGTATAAGCCCCGATATCGGTGCCTATCAGCATGTTATTTTTGAATAGAAGCCCAAGTCATTGCAAACTTAGAAAGTAGTTGGACTTTCCTCTTTTCTAGAAATAAGTTTTTAACCTGCTTCTTCTTTCTTCCTTTTTAAGTAACTCACAAAGCTCGCTACCGTAATTAGCCCCCAAAGTCCGCGATACACCCAAATATCGATTTCAATTCCAAAAACTATTTTAGAGTCACTGGTATTCACAAAAGTCATCATAATAATGACAGCACCAATAAGGGTCCAAACTAAATTCCATGTATTACTTCTCATACAGTCTTTTTTTAATCTAATTATTGTTTATAAACAACACCGTTTTTCATCACAAAAACAACATTCTCTAGGGTTGTAATATTTTTGATTGGATCCTCGTCTACAGCGATAATATCTGCAAAAAATCCTTTTTTAATTTGTCCAATTTCATTGGACATTTTTAACAACTTTGCATTGGTAATGGTAGCAGATTGAATGGTTTCTATTGCTGGCATTCCAGCTTCCACCATGAACCCAAACTCTTTACCATTATTTCCGTGTTCAAAAACACCTGCATCGGTTCCAAATGCAATACCAACTCCTTTTTTGTAAGCTTTTGCAAAGGTTCCTTGGATTTGTGGACCAACCGCTAGGGCTTTGGGCACAACGATTTCAGGATAAAATCCAGCTATTTTTGCTTTAGCTTCTACTTCTTTTCCTGCAGTGATTGTAGGAACTAAATAGGCATCATGTTTTATCATGAGTTCCATGGTTTCATCACTCATATAGGTTCCATGCTCAATGGTTTTAACACCACCAATAATAGCTCTTTGCATTCCTTCATCACCATGTGCATGGGCAGCTACGTACATTCCGTAATCTGTTGCTGTTTGGCAAATTGCCTGTATCTCTTCTATCGTAAATTGAGGATTGTCTCCCGATTTCGCGACACTTAAAACCCCTCCTGTAGCAGTTATTTTTATCCAATCTGCTCCATTTTTATACCGCTGTCTTACGGCCTTCTTTGCATCTTCTACAGAATTGACAACGCCTTCTTTGGGACCAGGGTCTCCAATCAGATTTCGACTACTTCCATTGGTAGGATCGGCATGTCCTCCTGTAGTTGCCAATGACTTTCCAGCTGTAAAAACTCTGGGTCCAGGAATCTTTCCTGCATCAATAGCATTTCTTACTGAAATATTGACACCCGTTCCACCCAAATCTCGAACCGTGGTAAACCCATTCAATAAGGTTGTTTTTACAAATCCTACTGAATTAAAAGCAATATCTGCTTCGTTCATAATGTAATTATTTAAACGAGTATTTCTGTCGAATTCTTTTTCTATATGAACATGAAAATCAATGAAACCTGGCAACACCACTTTATCTCTTAAGTCTATAGACTTCGCTCCTTTTGGAAGCAAGTAACCACCTTCAACGGAAATAATTTTATTTTCTTTGACAACGATTGTTTGCTTGGAAAGCATTTTGCCTGATTTTGTATCCAATAACTTACCGCACATGATATAGGTATTTTGGGCGATTGTATTTTGCAGAAAAAAAACAGTTAAAAAGAGGAACAGTAATTTCTTCATTTGTATATAATTTGAGGTTAAAAGTATGAAAATTTAAGTAAATTGCTATCTCAAATTAAGATTCAATGAAGAATATAGTGATTACTGGAACCAGTAGAGGAATTGGCTTTGAATTGGCGCAACAATTTGCTAAAAATGGGCACCATGTTTTAGCGCTCTCTAGAAATACAGCACCCTTAGAAAAAGTAAACCATAAAAATATTACAACACTTTCTGTTGATTTGTCTCACAATAAAGACATCCACAAAGCAGTAAATTTTATAAAATCGAATTGGAAACAAGTTGATATCCTGATTAACAATGCGGGAAAATTAATTAACAAGCCTTTTACGGAGTTAACTTCTGATGATTTTTTAGAAGTTTATAAAGTGAATGTATTTGGAGTTGCAGAAATAACCAAAGGAATCCTCCCATTCTTGCAAAGAGGAAGTCATGTCGTCACCATGAGTTCTATGGGGGGGATCCAAGGAAGCATGAAGTTTGGTGGCTTGGCGGCGTATAGCTCTGCTAAGGGCGCTGTGATTACATTGTCTGAATTATTAGCTGAAGAATACAAAGAACAGCAAATTGCTTTTAATGTGCTTGCTATTGGCGCTGTACAAACTGAAATGTTAGCGGAAGCGTTCCCAGACTACAAAGCACCTCTTTCTGCCCAAGAAATGGCCAATTATATTTATGACTTCTCGCTTACAGGAAACAAATTTTACAATGGAAAAGTGTTACAAGTCTCATCTACTACGCCTTAACACACAGGCTTTAGGCTGTGGGTAAAATTTTAAAAAAATCACCATTTCTACACAAAAAGAAAATAATCAAGCGCTCAAGCCCCTTCCCAATGAAGGGTTTTCTTGGGGTGTCTACATTCCAGAAAAGGCCATTCCTTTTGTTCAATTTTTAATTGACAAACACAACTTTACTTTAAAAATTGTAAACCAAAGGCAAACAAAACATGGAGACTTTAGACAATTACCTACGGGAAAATTTCAGATTACTGTAAACAACAATTTAAACAAACATCAGTTCTTACTCACTTTAGTGCATGAAATTGCACACCATATTACCCATCAGAAATTTGGAAGAGTACAGCCCCATGGACAAGAATGGAAAACCATATTTCAACATTTAATGTTACCCTTTTTGCGTCCCGATATTTATCCAGAGAAAATTTTATCTCTTTTAGCGAAATATTTACAAAACGCAAAAGCAAGTACAGACTCAGATGTAAACTTGTCTTTGGCGTTAAAAGGAAATCGTGCAGAAACCGGAAAATATTTTATTTTTGATCTCGATTTCGGAGCTGTATTCAGCTTTAAAAACATCCTTTATAAAAAAGGAAACAAGCGAAGGACTCGGTATGAATGTTTGAACTTAAAAAATAAAAAAGTATATCTTTTCAATCAAAATGTTGAAGTAAAAAAACACCTTTCGAAAAACTCAAGAGAAGATTCGCTTTAAAGTAACTATTTAAGAAATCGAATTTCTTATTTTTCTCTCTTGATAAAGAGCGTGTCTAAAGTCAATTCTTTTTGAAGCCAATTTCTTAGTTCACTTTCTTTCACCAAGACTGTACTGTCTGAAAGCTTTGCATCCCATTGGAGGGTTACGACCGGAATCGTATCAATTTTTATAAAATCTTTAGATGATAAAACGTTCGCAAATCCAATGAATTTGATAGCTTCATATCTAATTTTTGCGTCTTTTACAATACTACTAAACATGATTACCTTTTTATTTTTATTCAAAGCGTCTTGTTCAATTCGATTATTTAATTGGAATATGGTTTCTTGGAGCCCTTTAATTTGCTGTTGCAAGCCTCCAATAATATTTTTATTTTCTTGTAATTCCTCTCGTTTCTCTTTAAAAGCTGTGGTAATTAACTCAAAACTTTTGGTGTCACTTCCTTTAATTTTTAAATCAAAATCTTTGATTTTATCATACTTCGGATTGTTTCTTAACTGGTTGGTTAAAATGTTTTTTTCACCGTCAGATACCTCGTTAAAAAAGTTTAAATAAATTTCTTTGGTTTTTGGCACAAACGATTCATCAATCAATTGAAAACTGGGAATGAGTTTCACTTCATTTTTAATAAAAGCACTGACTTGAGTTTCTATCTGATTCTCTTTAAACACACTTATAAATGTAAAGATAGCAGGAATCATTACAGAAATTCCGACCACAGTTGCGATCGTTGAATACCGTTTTCTTCTTGCTGCATTTGCATATTTGTACATTGGAAACCGTAATAATTTTAACACCAAAAAGGTAGCCAATGCAATAAAAATGGTATTGATTGTAAACAGGTACATAGCGCCAAGAAAGTAGGTAAAATTCCCTTTAGCCAGCCCATAACCGGCGGTACATAGCGGTGGCATCAATGCGGTTGCAATGGCAACACCAAAAATTGCCGAGGCTACGGTGCCTTTCTTAGTTTTCGCAACCATCAAGGCCAAACCACCAAAAAAAGCAATTAATACATCGCGAATATCGGGTCTTACACGGCCTAACAGTTCTGAGTTATCTTCACTCAACGGAAAAATATAAAAGAATAAGAAAGAAGCAAATAAACTCAACACAATCATAGTTCCCAAATGCATAAGTGACTTTTTAAAGGTCAAAAAATCATTTAGGGCAAATGACATTCCAATTCCGAGGATTGGCCCCATTAAGGGGGAAATAAGCATGGCACCAATCACTACCGCTGTAGAATCAGCATTCAATCCTATAGAGGCCACAAAGACTGCGAAGATAAGAATCCATGCCGTTGCTCCTTTGAAAGGAATGTCTGCTTTTATGGCTTCGATTGTCGCTTCATGATCCGTGTCTTCTCTAAAATCAAAGAGTCCGATGATAAACTTTTTAAGATTCTGAAAAAGTCCTTTCGCATCTTGTTGAATCGCCTGTTTAGGAGCTGTAGTATTTTGGTCTTTTGTGGTATTTTCTTCCATGAATAATCTGTAAATAATAATGAAATATACAAAAAGTGATTAAAACTTATTGCAGAGAGATACTGTCTATTTCCAATCTAAATTTCTCTGCTTTTTTGTTTCCAATTAAAATGGCAATTTCTTCTATTTTATTGGGTTTTAAATTGTCCATATTTAAGGTTCTTCCTCTAAATGCTGGATACATCTGGTGCATCTCTAATGTGATTGTTTGCCATTCATTGGTCGTCTGAAAAGTGGTAATATAGGAATAATAGTCCCGTCTTTTTTCTTTGATTCGAAACTGATATTTCTTCCCATCGCCTTTGATACGCAAAAGCACTTTGGTATACTTAGAAATATCCTTCTCAAGAAGCCTATGCCTTACCGAGGAAAACCCTCCATAGTTGTCTAATGAAACGGTTCCTTCAAAAACGGCATTTCCTTCTTCATTGATGGCAAAATTACCTTGAGACCTTCCTCCCATTACACCGTCGTCAATTACTTGCCAAGAAGAGAGGTTTGCCTCTTTTGTAAAATTAAAAATTAGGGCATCAGAAGTATTCATAAGAAACAAGAAGCTAAGAAATAAATTAATTGTAGTCATATTCGGTTTTAAGAATACCTAAATTAACACTTTTTGGGAACAAAAAAGGATAAAAAATAAAAAAACTCTGTACAAATGTACAGAGTTTTAATGTGACCGGGCTGGGGCTCGAACCCAGGACCCTCTCCTTAAAAGGGAGATGCTCTACCAACTGAGCTACCAGGTCGTTTTGCTCGTTTAAGCGGCTGCAAATATATCATCTTATTTAGAATAAACAAGAATTTTTTTTACTTTGTTTCATTTAAATAGGCCTGCCTCACTTTCTTGAATAAATTGGAAGAATATACAAATTCAACAATTGCCTCATTATCAGTTTTAAAGATTTCATTTTTAGTTCCTTCCCATGCTTTTAGCCCGTTTTTAAGGAACACAATTTTTTCACCAATTTCCATGACTGAATTCATATCATGCGTGTTTATTACCGTTATAATTTTATACTCTGCTGTTATTTCTTGAATTAAATTGTCAATTACAATCGCTGTTTGAGGGTCTAAACCTGAATTTGGCTCATCGCAAAACAAGTATTTTGGATTCATGACGATGGCTCTTGCAATGGCCACTCTTTTTTGCATTCCGCCCGAAAGTTCTGCTGGGAATTTTTTATTGGCTTTGGTAAGGTTTACGCGGTCCAATACAAAATTGACACGATCGAGCATTTCCTTTTGAGAGTTGTTGGTAAACATTTTTAATGGAAACATGACATTTTCTTCAACGGTTTGCGAATCAAAAAGGGCACTACCTTGAAATACCATCCCAATTTCTTGACGCCATACTCTTTTTGCTTCCGATGTAAAATCGGTATTAATACGACCATCAAAAGAGATGGTTCCCGATTCTGGAATGTGTAAGCCAATTAACGATTTTAAAAAAACTGTTTTTCCAGAACCACTTTGTCCAATAATGAGACTGGTTTCTCCTGGATGAAAAGTCGTTGAAATTCCTTTTAAGACCTTTAAGTCGCCAAAACCTTTGTGTAAATCTTTTACTGCAATCATTTATGTTAAAAGCATTTGAGTTAGAAAATAATTAGAAATTACAATTAAAACGGTTGTCCAAACAACTGCTTGTGTACTCGCTTTACCCACGGCTAACGAGCCTCCTTTTACATAATACCCATGATAGGATGGAACGGTAGAGATTAGGAATGCAAAGACCAATGTTTTAATCATTGCATAGACCAATAAAAAAGGTTGAAAATCGGATTGAATTCCAATAATATAATCGGTTCCTGTAAATAAACCAGATAGAACACCAGCAAGCCATCCCCCAAAAATCCCTAAAATCATTCCCAAACAAATTAGAAATGGATAAAAGAAAACGGTGGCGATTATTTTTGGCAATACCAAGTGATTCAAAGAATTGATCCCCATGACCTCTAAAGCATCTATTTGCTCTGTAACACGCATAGTTCCGATACTTGAAGTGATATAGGACCCCACTTTTCCTGCTAAAATAATAGAGCAAAAAGTAGGTGCAAACTCTAAGATTATCGATCTTTTAGCGGCAAAACCAATAAGCGTGTCTGGAATTAGTGGATCTTCTAGATTTAGTGCAGTTTGCAAGGCAATAACACCCCCAATAAAAAAGGAAATAAACATAATAATCCCGAGAGATTTATGACCTAATTCTTCAATATCTTTGAACAAGGCATCTCTAAAAACGCGTGAACGTTGTGGTGTTTTAAAGACTTGTCCCAACATCATACAGTATTTACCAACATGCTCTAGGTAATTCATTCCCTTATTGTTTTTTCTTTTTGCTAAAGTATTAAAAAATGAACAACCCTAAGTTAAATTATAGCAATCAAAATTAAAAATTTGTACTTTTGAGACTACTTTAACATTCTATTGTTTCATGAAAAAAATAATCCTGTTTGTATTCGCTTTTGGTGTGATTTTATATAGTTTCCAATCAAAAAAATTGATCCCAAAGAAACCAAAATTAGTGGTGGGTATTGTGATTGATCAAATGCGCTACGACTACTTAACACGGTTTGCTGACCGCTATTCTGAAAATGGTTTCAAACGCTTATTGAACGACGGATTTTCGTTGGAAAATGCGCATTATAATTTAATTCCTACTTATACTGCTGTAGGTCACGCTTCCATTTATACAGGAACCCCCCCTTCTGAACATGCGATTATTTCAAACAGTTGGTATGATAAATTTGCAAAGAAATCTATTTATTGTGTTGACGATGCAAACTACAAAACCATTGGTAATGAGAGTGATGAAGGTAAAAAGTCGCCTTACAGAATGTTGACTACTACCGTAACAGATCAATTGCATTTGGCGCAAAACATGCGTGGAAAAACCATTGGTATTGCCATTAAAGACCGCTCTTCTATATTGCCTGCTGGACACACTGCAAATGCGGCTTATTGGTTTAGTGGCGGCAACTATGGCCAATGGATTTCAAGTTCGTTTTATATGGAGGAACTTCCAAATTGGGTCAACGAATTCAATGCTTCAAAAAAAGTGGATGACTATCTAAGTTCTCCTTGGGAAACCCTATATGACATTAGTACCTACACGCAAAGTATTGCCGACAATAATGAATTTGAGGCATTGTACAATGGGGAACAAACCCCCACATTTCCTCATAATATTCCTGCCCTAAGGAAAAGCAATGGAAATTATAGTCTCATCAAAGCAATTCCGGCTGGAAACTCCATGACTGCTGAGTTTGCTAAAGCGGCCATTATTGGAGAAAATTTAGGGAAATCTGAACATACCGATTTTCTGGCCATCAGTTTTTCGTCTACCGATTATGTGGGACATCAATACGGACCGGCATCTGTGGAAATTGAAGACAGCTATTTGCGTTTGGACAAAGACCTTGCAGATTTGTTTCAAACCCTAGACACAGAAGTAGGAGAAGGAAATTATACAATTTTCTTAACGGCAGATCATGCAGCGGTTCACGTGCCTGCTTATTTACAGTCTTTAAAAATCCCAGCACATTATTTCAATGGAACCGCGTTTAAAAAACACCTAACTACGATCACTGAAAAATACTTTAATTCGCGTACCTTGATTGAAAATGTTTCCAATTATCAAGTTTTCTTAAACAAGAAAGTACTCGATTCTTTGGGCTTGGAGCAAAATACAGTCGCTCAAAAAATAGCCGATGAAGCGATTTCTTTTGACGGAATCTACAAAGCGGTCACTGCAAGAACCTTGCAAACAACTCACTTTTCGGAAGGCATTTTAAACTCCTTACAAAATGGCTACAATCAAAAATATTCTGGAGATGTAATGCTGCTACCCTATCCCGCAACCTTGTCTTATGGAAGAAAAGGAACTAGTCATGGCTCTGGATATTCCTATGACACCCACGTCCCCATTCTTTTTTACGGAAATGGCATCCAGAAAGGAAGTTCTTCAAAAAGATATGAAATTGTAGACATAGCGCCCACCATTGCCAATCTATTACAAATAGAAGCGCCGAATAGTACCACTGGTAAAATAATCGAGGAAGTATTGAAATAATAATACGAACAAAAACTCGTTGTGTGATTTAAACAATGTTAATAACAATGGGTTTTAAAAAAAGTATTATCGCCGTATTTCTTCTCTTAAATATACAATGGATTCAAAGTCAAATAAGTAATTTTCGAGAAAAATTTGTGCTTCCTTCAGAAGTAAAAGAAAATTCGGGATTGCTTTTCTTAGAAGATAAAATCGTTACCCATAATGATAGTGGAGATGCCGCAAATCTCTACGAAATTGATTCGCTGACAGGAAACTTATTACGCACTGTTTTAATTACGAATGCAACCCATACTGATTGGGAAGACATTGGAGAAGATGAACACAATATTTACATTGCTGACATTGGAAATAATAACGGAAATAGAACCGATTTAAAAATCTATAAAATCCTCAAATCAGATTTTAGAAATAACACCTCAGTTACAGCTGAAGAAATTAGCTTTAGCTATGAGGACCAAACCGATTTTTCGACCCAACCAAATACTTCCAATTTTGATGCTGAAGCGATTGTTATTTTTGGAAATTCGATATTAATTTTCACAAAAAACTGGGGAGACCTTCAAACAAATGTCTATAAAATTCCAACAACTCCAGGCAATTATACTGCAACAAAAATAAGTACTGCAAATATTGATGGACTCATTACTGGTGCTAGTTTGTACAATGGTCATTTTCTTTTGTGTGGCTATTCAACAGCACTCGCGCCCTTTTTAGTACATATTGCCCTCAGTACTGGTGCTAGTGATGATATCTTCTCCCATGGTTTTACAAAAGATTCTTTAGAAAATGAACTTGAATCCGGAAGTCAGGTCGAAGGAATTATTGGTTTTGACACAGGAAAATATTATATTTCTAGATAACATTTTTCGATCTCATTGGGTGGAAACGAAATCGTTTTTACTCAAAAACTATATGAATTTTCAGATGAAAGAAATGGAGTACTTTCAATAAATCAATTTCTAAAAGAGACTTCTGCATTTCCAAATCCAGTCTCTGACATATTACACATCAATTTTGATTTCAACACAGTTGCTGTTTATAATTCCTTGGGGATTGAGCAAATGAATTATCAATATGATAAGAATACCCTCGATGTCTCTAAACTTCCTTTAGGGATTTATATTATTGTTTTTCAGACAGAAAACAAGTCAACAAAAACAATTAAAATTCTAAAAGAGTAGTCTTATACTTTTGGCAAAAAGACTTCTGCCATCATACAACGCGCGCTTCCTCCACCACAAGCCTCAATAGTATCTAAGGAGCTTGAAATAATTTTACAGTGGTTTTCTATTTGTGCAATTTGTTGTTGTGTTAAGGAAGCATAGGCTGCCTGACTCATCACTAAGAAGCGTTCGTCATTTGCACCCCGCACTTGCAACATGTTTCCTGCGAAATTATGTACTTGTGCTTCGGTGATATTGATGACTTGCTTGCCGTCTTCTTTTAAATTCTTTACAATATTTTTACGTTCTTTTTTATCGTCTATACTGTCCAAACAAATGACGGCAAAGGTTTCTGCCAAACACATCATGACATTGGTGTGGTAGATTTCTTTGCGTTCCCCATTTACAGTTTGATTGGCGGTAAAAATCACAGGGGTGTATTCAAAATCTTCACAAAACTCAATGAACAAATCTTCATCGGCTCTAGGAGACAGGGCACAATAGGCTTTTTGATTTACACGGTCCAACAGTAAACTTCCCGTACCTTCTAAGTAAAATCCAGATTGCTCTGCAGCAGTATAATCCACTACCGAATCAATGCGAAATCCTTCGGCTTCCAATTGGTCCAATACATCTTCACGACGTTCCATGCGCCTGTTCTTTGCGAACATGGGATACAATGCTACGGTTCCGTCTTGGTGAAAAGAAATCCAATTGTTTGGAAATAGCGCATCGGGGGTATCAAATTCATCGGTATCAGAAACTACCACAACACGGATCCCATAAGCACGTAACTTGGCTACATAAGCATCAAATTCTGTTTGCGCTTTTGCATTTACCGTGGCGGGCAATAAAGTATCGAGTACTTTTTGATAATAGTTGTTGACTGCAGTTTGTTCGTTCATTCGAAAATTGATCGGACGAACCATTAAAATGGTATTGGTGGTCTGTTGCATTTGATTTTTTATCTCCTGCAAAATTATACAATTTTAGCCGAAGACTCGAGGCTATCCTCTAAAGTTTTTGAACGGTTTGAAACTTTCTATTTGTTGTATTCAATGCGAATTAAAATAAACATAGGACTATTTATTTTTGCTTTTTATAGATAAAACAACTAACTTTCGACAGCGGTGGCAGTTAAAGTAAAACCCAAAAATGACAGATAGTAGAGAACAATTCATACAACTTATTAAAAACAGAAGTAAAGAAAACTCAGAATCCTTAAAAGATGACTTTGAGAAAGGACGGATTGGAAAATGTATTGAAAATTGACTTGTTATTTTGACCAAATTTTAAATGATGGAACAATAGTAATGTAAAAACCCTCTGCTCCCAGTTGCTGCCCCGCGATTGAATCGCGTAATCAATAAAAAAACACAAAAAGATGTATTCTTGCATCAGTGGAGTCTTCTTGTTTCATTTATTTTCCCATTATAGCATCGATTATTTAGGCTTTGGAAAGACCTTATAAATATCCTCTCGCTTTAAAAATCTAGCAAATTCAATATGATTTGATTCTTTATAAATTCCCAGTCTATAATTGCCTGTTTTAATTCTATAGGCAAGTGAATATCCTTTTAGTCGTTTTATATTTTTTAATTCATCAAGGGAATTCGCACTTTTTAAATCAAGAATCAATTGTTCTATTGTTCGAGCAGTTTTTGGTTCTTTTATTTTTTTAATATCTTTCAAAAAAGACTTCAAGAAAACGATTTTCATTGAATTTTATTTAGTGCTTCCATTACTTCGCTCTCACTAACTGTATTTGTTCTATCCGCTTGTTGCATTAATAATAATAGCCCTAAATCTTCTTTTTCTTCATCCGTCATGCTATTCAGTTTTTCGCTTTCTTTATGTGCCACAAAAAAACGAATTGCTTTTTCCATAAGAGATTTTACACTCATATCTTCAAATACTGATAAAACCTTTAGTTTCGTTAACGTTGTCTCGTCTATGTCTATGTTTTTTCTCATAAATTAATTATTTACACAAAAATACAATATATGCATAGTATACACAATATATACGTAGTTTTGTTTTTCTTTTGCAGCATTTTATTTTGATTTAAATAGATAACACCTATCACAATAAGAATTATTTTAAATCAAGACTCAATTTTTGGTAGTGAAATAAAAAACCTAGTCGCGTATTAACGGCATGGTAGAACAGCGCAATAAGCCTTCTTGCTTGGCAATTTCTGCATAGGGCACTTCCTCAACCGTAAACCCTTTTGCACGCAACCAGGTGTTCAATCGGGTGAAATTGATTTCAGAGATGACCACATCTTCGGCAATTGAAAACACATTGCTGTTCATGTTGTACATTTCTTCTTTGGTAATTTCAAAGATGTTTTCTTTGCCAAAGAAATCGACCAACCAATTGTATTCTGCGGCTACTAAAAACCCATTTTTATGTAAGATTGCTTTTCCTTGTCCAAGCGGTTGAAAACAACAATCCAAATGCAAGGCATTTTCTTTGGGGTGAAGGTTGTCCTTGCGCAGCTCGAAAGACTTGACAATTTTCTCAGGAAACAATTCTTGCAAAGCAATTACGGCATCCGTATTTGTTCTGGCTGTAATGTAGTCGGGGTAGTCTGCCCCCGAATAAGTACCCACAAAAATATAATCGCCCCAGGGCATTACATCGCCCCCTTCTACATGGCATTCTTTTGGAAGTTCGAGGATATTTTTTGGATCGATTTGTGCAAGCACATGCCCAATCGCTTCGAATTCTTTTTCTCTATCGGGTAAAATATTGGCTTTAATGAGTTTATCCTCTATACAGAAAGCAATGTCTCTAGAAAAAATCTGATTGTAATTCTCAAGCACATCGGGTCTGTAAACGGTAACATCGTACTTTTTAAAAACAGCCGCTACCGCTTCCATTTCAAGCAGCATGTCTGCTTCTTTAGGATAGGTGCCAGCAAGGACATGGAATTTACTTTTTGGATCGTAACAGTCCGTGACTTTTGGCTTAGGCCCATTGCTTTTGGCAGTTCCTAAAAGAACTGCTCTCAATCGAGATACTTCGTCTTGAATATTGATTTTCAACATAGAATTAAGCCTAAAAAAGCTTCCTAAGAATAAGAAGCTTTTGTGATATGATTGAATGCTTGCCTACCTATTTTCGGCAGTTACAAAATCTCTTGAATTTTCTCCTGTATAAATTTGACGTGGACGACCAATAGGTTCTTTGTTCTCACGCATTTCTTTCCATTGTGCTATCCATCCTGGCAGACGTCCTAAGGCAAACATGACCGTAAACATTTCAACAGGAATTCCCATAGCTCTGTAAATAATTCCAGAGTAGAAGTCTACATTTGGATACAATTTACGATCTACGAAATAAGGATCATTTAACGCTTCTTGTTCCAGTCCTCTTGCAATGTCTAAAATTGGATCTTCAATTCCTAAATCTTGTAATACTTCATGGGCTGCAACTTTGATAATCGTAGCTCTTGGATCAAAGTTTTTATAAACTCGATGTCCAAAACCCATCAAACGGAAGGGATCATTTTTGTCTTTTGCTTTTGCCATGTATTTCTTGGTGTCTCCACCATCCTCTTTGATGGCCTCTAGCATTTCTAATACGGCTTGATTGGCACCTCCGTGTAAAGGTCCCCATAATGCAGAAATCCCTGCAGATAGCGAAGCAAACAAACCTGCATGTGATGAACCTACAATTCGAACTGTAGAGGTAGAACAGTTTTGTTCGTGATCTGCATGTAAGATTAATAATTTGTTTAAGGCATCTTTGATGACTGGATTGGCAACATATTCTTCATTCGGTTGTTCAAACATCATTTTCATAATATTCGCTACATATCCTAAAGATTTTGAACCATAATTTAAGGGTAAACCTTGTTTTTTACGCATCGCCCAAGCTACTAAAACAGGAAATTTCCCCATTATTTTCACAATCGCGTTGTACATTTCTTCTTCAGAATCTACATTGACAGAAGATGGATTGAATGCAACCAATGCACTTGTTAAAGAAGACAAAACACCCATAGGATGAGCATTCTTTGGAAAGGCATCTATAATTTTCTTTACATCTTCATCTACAATTGAGTTGGATTTGATATCCGCATGAAATTTTTCTAATTGTTCTTTGGTTGGTAAATCCCCAAAAATCAGGGCATAAGCAACTTCTAAAAAATCTGCCTTTTCAGCCAAATCTTCAATCGCATATCCTCGGTAACGAAGAATTCCTTTTTCACCGTCTAAAAAAGTAATCGCACTTTTACAAGAACCTGTATTTTTATAACCTGGATCAATCGTTATCATTCCATTTGTCGCCCCTCTTAATGTTTTAATATCGATGGCAACTTCGTTCTCGGATCCTTTTACAAGTGGAAACTCATATGAGTTGTCTCCAATTTGTAACTTAGCTATATCTGGCATTTGTATGTATGTGTTAAATTTTTAAATCTTCTGCAAATGTACCAATTTTAATAGGATTTTAAAAGGCGAACGCAATCGATTTATTAAATTTTAAGATAAAATTATGCAATCGCTCAGATCCATAAAAAAAGCCTCAAAATAAAATTTTGAGGCTTCTAATTTTATAAAATCAGCATCTTAGATTTTAAATGCATTTTCTCCTGGAAAATAAGCAGTGTCTCCCAATTGTTCTTCAATTCTAAGCAATTGGTTGTATTTTGCCATTCTGTCTGAACGAGAAGCAGATCCTGTTTTAATTTGTCCACAGTTTAAAGCTACTGCTAAATCTGCAATTGTATTGTCTTCTGTTTCTCCTGAACGGTGACTCATTACGGAAGTAAAACCAGCATTTTGAGCCATATTTACTGCTGCAATCGTTTCTGTTAAGGTTCCAATTTGGTTGACTTTGATTAGGATTGAATTTGCAATTCCATTTTCAATACCTCTTGACAAACGGTCTACATTGGTCACAAATAAATCATCTCCAACCAATTGTACTTTGTCTCCAATCTTGTCTGTTAAATATTTCCATCCTTCCCAGTCGTTTTCATCCATTCCATCTTCTATAGAGATGATTGGATAATTCGCTGCTAATTCTGCCAAATAATCAGCTTGTTCTTCACTTGTACGAATCTTTCCTGATTCACCTTCAAATTTCGCATAGTTGTATTTTCCGTCTACATAAAATTCAGCAGCGGCACAATCCAAAGCTATCATGATATCGTCCCCTAAGGTGTAACCTGCGTTTTTAACAGCCAATCCAATGGTATCTAAAGCATCTTCTGTACCGTCTAAGGTTGGCGCAAATCCTCCTTCATCACCAACTGCTGTTGATAAATTTCTGTCATGTAATACTTTCTTTAAATTGTGAAAGATTTCAGATCCCATTTGCATTGCTTGCGAAAAGGTTTCCGCTTTTACAGGCATTACCATAAATTCTTGAAATGCAATCGGTGCATCTGAGTGTGAGCCTCCATTAATGATGTTCATCATTGGAACTGGTAATGTATTTGCAGAAACACCTCCGATGTATCTGTATAAAGGCAACCCTAATTCATTGGCAGCCGCTTTGGCAGCCGCTAAGGAAACACCTAAAATAGCGTTTGCTCCTAGTTTTGATTTGTTTGGAGTTCCGTCTAAATCAATCATTAATTGATCTATCGTGTTTTGTTCAAAAACCGAAACACCTAATAATTCTTGCGCTATAATTTGATTTACATTGTCAATCGCTTTTAAAACACCTTTCCCCATGTAGTCTTTTCCTCCATCACGAAGTTCTACTGCTTCGTGTTCTCCTGTGGAGGCTCCGGAAGGAACTGCTGCTCTTCCCAGGATACCGTTCTCTGTTGTAACATCTACTTCTACCGTTGGGTTTCCTCTTGAATCAAAAATTTGACGTGCGTGAATGTTAATTATAATACTCATAATGCGCTATTTATTATTATTTATGTTCTCGTTATTTTGTTCTGCAATTTACTAAAAACCACTGTTCTTGTATTGCTTTCGAGGAGTTTCTTACGAAAACGATTTCAGTAAAACGCAAAAAAAATAGTCGTTATGAAACGACTATTTTATGTTTTTTTATATTTGCTATAAATTGATCAAAAAGGTATGCTGCATCGTGGGGTCCAGGGCTAGCTTCTGGATGGTATTGGACAGAAAATACATTTTTATTTTTCATTCGAATCCCTGCTACGGTATTGTCATTTAAATGTACATGTGTAATTTCGACATCTGCGTGAGCTTCTGTTTCTGCTCTATCAATAGCAAAACCGTGGTTTTGAGAGGTAATTTCTCCTTTTCCTGTTAAGATATTTTTAACGGGATGATTGATTCCTCTGTGTCCATTGTGCATTTTATAGGTAGAAATTCCATTTGCCAATGCGATGACTTGATGTCCCAAGCAGATACCAAACAATGGTAAATCTCTTTGTATGATTTGTTTTGCCGCTTCTTGTGCAGCAACTAAAGGTGCTGGATCTCCAGGTCCATTAGATATAAAATATCCATCTGGATTGAAAGAAGCCAACTCTTCAAAGGTAGCATTGTATGGAAACACTTTAATGTAAGCGCCTCTTTTTACAAAGTTTCTTAATATATTCTTCTTGATACCAATATCGATAGCAGCAATTTTGATGGCTGCATTTTCATCCCCTACATAGTAACGTGTTTGTGTAGATACTTTTGAGGCCAATTCAAGTCCTTCCATATTGGGAGTAGCTTCTAATTGTTTCTTCAAAGCATCGATATTATCAACCTCAGTAGATATGATCGCATTCATAGCGCCATTGTCTCTAATATAAGCAACCAATGCTCTGGTGTCTACATCTGAAATAGCCACTACACTGTGTTTTGTAAACCAATCTTTTAGATTGCCATCAGAATCAACTCGAGAATGTGTAAAGCTAAAGTTCCTACAGATAAGCCCTGAAATTTTAATACTATCAGATTCAACTTCAGTGTCATTGACACCATAATTCCCAATATGTGCATTGGTGGTAACCATGAGTTGACCAAAATAAGAGGGATCTGTGAAGATTTCTTGATAACCAGTCATTCCTGTATTGAAACAGATTTCACCTGTGGAAGTGCCTTCAATACCAACAGATTTCCCATAAAAAATTGTTCCGTCTGCGAGTAAAACTAATGCTTTTTTTCTTGATTGATATTTCATTTAGTAGTGTTCTTTGTTATTGCAAAAATATAAAAAAAGGGATAAACATTTCTGTTTATCCCTTGAATATGATTTAAAAATTTTCATTTTTTATTCTTCAGATTTTTCTTCTGTTGCTGGTGCATCTACTTGAGGAGCTTCGGCTTTTTTGCTTCTTCCTCTACGAGTAGTTTTCTTAGCTTTTTTTCCTTTAGGATTATAGATTTCGTTATAATCAACAAATTCTACCATTGCCATGGGAGCATTATCTCCTTGACGATTTCCTAATTTGATGATACGCAAATATCCTCCTGGCCTGTCTGCTACTTTTACAGAGATTTCTTTGAATAATTCTGTAACCGCAAATTTGTCACGTAAATTACTAAAAACGATACGTCGGTTATGCGTTGTATCTGATTTAGATTTTGTGATCAAAGGCTCTGCAAATAAACGCAATGCTTTTGCTTTTGCTACTGTAGTATTAATACGTTTGTGCTCTATTAAAGAACAAGTCATATTTGCTAACATTGCCTTTCTGTGCGCCGTTTTTCTTCCTAAATGGTTAAATTTCTTTCCGTGTCTCATGACGTGTGTTTTATACTCTCATCTTGCTCAACCCTCTTTGAGGAGCAAACTATGAAAGATTAATCTTTATCTAATTTGTATTTGCTTAAGTCCATTCCGAAATTTAAACCTTTCACAATCACTAGTTCTTCTAGCTCTGTTAATGATTTTTTTCCGAAGTTACGGAACTTCATTAAGTCACTTTTGTTAAAAGAAACTAAATCTCCTAATGTATCTACTTCTGCTGCTTTTAAACAATTTAAAGCTCTTACAGAAAGATCCATGTCGATCAATCTTGTTTTTAATAACTGACGCATGTGCAATGATTCTTCATCATAGGTTTCTGTTTGTGCAATTTCATCGGCCTCTAAAGTGATACGCTCATCAGAGAATAACATAAAGTGGTGGATCAATATTTTTGCAGCTTCAGTCAATGCATCTTTGGGACTAATTGATCCATCAGTATCGATATCGAAAACCAATTTTTCATAATCCGTTTTTTGTTCAACACGAAAGTTTTCAATCGCGTATTTTACATTCTTTATTGGCGTGTAAATAGAATCAGTGAAAATAGTTCCAATTGGAGCACCTGCTTTTTTATTTTCTTCGGCGGGTACAAATCCTCTCCCTTTTTCGATCGTGATTTCTGCATTTAACTTCACAGATTTGTCCATGTTACAAATAACTAAATCTGGATTCAATACTTGAAAACCTGAAATAAATTTTTGTAAATCTCCTGCAGTCAATTGGTCTTGGCCAGATACTGCAACGGATACCGTTTCTCTGTCCGTTTCATCAATCTGCTTTTTAAAACGTACTTGTTTTAAGTTTAAGATGATTTCTGTAACATCTTCTACAATTCCTGTAATGGTAGAAAACTCATGCTCTACACCATCTAATCTTAATGAAGTGATTGCAAAACCTTCTAATGAAGATAAAAGCACTCTTCTTAATGCATTTCCTACTGTAAGACCAAAACCTGGCTCTAAAGGTCTGAATTCAAATCTTCCAGAAAAATCTGTAGATTCAATCATGATTACTTTATCAGGCTTCTGAAAATTTAATATTGCCATTGTTTCTTCGTTTGAATTGTTATTTAGTTGCGCGATGTAATCGTTTGAAGAAATACAAATACATCCTTTGGCTAAATACCAATAGGGTTAATATATTATTTAGAATATAATTCTACAATTAATTGCTCTTTGATGTTTTCTGGAATTTGTAATCTTTCCGGAGTCTTTACAAAAGTTCCTTCTTTCTTATCTGCATTCCAAGTCAACCATTCAAAAACAGTACTTGAAGAAGCTAAAGCATCTTCAATAGCGATTAATGATTTTGATTTTTCTCTTACTGCAACAACATCTCCTTCTTGTAAACTATAAGATGGAATGTTCACAAGTTCTCCATTCACAGTAATGTGTCTGTGGGAAACTAATTGACGTGCTCCACTTCTAGATTTAGAAATCCCCATTCTAAAGACTACGTTGTCTAAACGAGACTCACATAATTGTAATAAAATTTCACCAGTAATTCCTTGAGAAGCTGATGCTTTTTTGAATAGGTTACTGAATTGACGCTCTAAAATACCATAGGTATATTTTGCTTTTTGCTTTTCCATTAACTGGGTAGCATATTCAGATTTTTTTCCTCTTCTCTTTGCATTTCCATGCTGTCCTGGAGGGTAATTTCTTTTTTCGAAGTTTTTATCATCTCCGAAGATTGCCTCGCCAAATTTACGAGCAATTTTAGTTTTAGGTCCTGTATATCTTGCCATTTCGTTGTTATTAAAGTAGGGATTATGAATTAAGGCTATCTCCTTCGATAATCGGAATCCTACTTAGTTAAAATATTTAATTATACTCTTCTTCGCTTTGGTGGACGACAACCGTTGTGCGGCATTGGTGTAACATCAATAATTTCTGTTACTTCAATCCCAGCATTGTGTATGGATCTGATGGCAGACTCTCTACCGTTACCTGGTCCTTTCACATACACTTTTACTTTACGTAAACCTGCTTCTCTTGCTACTACTGAACAATCTTCTGCTGCTAACTGAGCGGCATAAGGTGTGTTCTTTTTAGAACCTCTGAACCCCATTTTACCTGCAGATGACCAAGAGATTACATCTCCTTTTTTGTTTGTTAAAGAAATAATGATATTGTTAAAAGAGGCAGTTACGTGCGCTTCTCCAACAGATTCTACGATTACTTTACGTTTTTTTGAACTTGCTTTTGCCATAATTATTTAAGTTTTAGTAATTTAGTTTTCTACGTTTGTTGTTTACAACCAAACTTAGATCTTGATTACTTTATCTAACTTTATTTTTTCTTGTTAGCTACCGTTTTTCTCTTACCTTTTCGAGTTCTAGAGTTGTTTTTCGTACGCTGTCCTCTTAAAGGAAGACCGAGTCTATGACGAATTCCTCTCTGACATCCAATATCCATCAAACGTTTGATGTGTAATTGAACTTCCGAGCGCAATTCACCCTCGATCGTAAAAGATCCAACTTGTTCTCTAATTGCTGCGATTTGATCATCGGTCCAATCTTGAACTTTGATGCTTTCGTCAACCTTTGCATTTGCTAAAACTTTTTGAGCTCTGCTGCTTCCAATACCAAAGATGTAAGTTAAAGCAATAACCCCTCTTTTGTTTTTTGGAATATCAATACCTGCTATTCTTGCCATTACCCTTGTCTTTGTTTAAATCTAGGATTTTGTTTATTAATCACATATAATCTACCTTTTCTGCGAACAATCTTGCAGTCGGCACTTCTCTTTTTTACTGATGCTCTAACTTTCATTAGTCTCGTTTTTATTAATATCTATAAGTAATTCTTGCCTTTGTCAAATCATAAGGACTCATTTCTAACTTTACTTTATCTCCTGGTAATAATTTAATATAATGCATGCGCATTTTACCTGAAATGTGTGCAGTTACAACGTGCCCGTTTTCTAATTCTACACGGAACATTGCATTTGATAATGCTTCTGTAATTGTTCCGTCTTGTTGAATTGCTGATTGCTTAGCCATTTAATCGTTTAAAGATTTTCTGTTAGTATTTCCTGCTTTCATTAAGCCATCGTAATGACGGTTTAATAAGTAAGCGTTTATTTGTTGTAATGTGTCAATCGCTACACCAACCATAATGATTAATGAGGTCCCTCCATAAAACATGGCCCAACTTTGCTGTACTCCAAACTGAACTACAACTGCTGGAAGTATTGATAATGCTGCTAAGAATAACGATCCTGGGAAGGTAATTCTAGACAAAACACTGTCTAACTTGTCGGCGGTGTCTTTACCGGGTCTGATTCCTGGAATAAAACCACCACTTCTTTTAAGGCCCTGCGCCATTTCATCTGTACGCACCGTTATGGCTGTATAGAAATAACTAAAAATGATGATTAGTATTGCGAATATCAAATTGTACTGCCATCCAAAGTTATCTTGCAATCCTGCGATTGCTGGATACTTTTGAGCTAAAGCCACAGGTAAAAACATAATTGCCTGTGCAAAGATAATTGGCATTACACCTGCTGCATTTAATTTCAAGGGAATGTAATCTCTAGAACCTGCCACATTTTGTGTACTTCCTGCAACGGTTCTTCTTGCATACTGAACTGCAATTTTACGAACAGCAGTTACCAATAGAACAGTTAATAAAATTACAATAAACCAAACAATGAATTCAATTAAGATCATCATCAAACCACCTGCTCCTGCATTGGTTGTTTTCGCAACAAATTCCTGTAAAAAAGCCGCTGGAAAGTTTGCAATAATACCTACCGTAATTAGTAATGAAATACCATTACCAACTCCTTTGTCTGTAATACGCTCTCCCAACCACATTGCAAAAATTGTTCCTGCAGTTAAAATAACAATCGAAGATACCCAAAATACAGGCCCTGTAATTAAAAAGGCTTCCGCTGGTAAATCCATTTGGTTTTGAATAAAGCCAATATAGGTTGGTGCTTGTACCAAGGTAATTCCAATGGTTAGCCATCTGGTGATTTGTGTAATCTTTTTACGTCCACTTTCTCCATCTTTTTGTAGTTTTTGTAAATAAGGAATTGCGATTCCCATTAATTGTACTACAATAGAAGCAGAAATATAAGGCATAATTCCAAGGGCCATTACGGATGCTCGTGCAAATGCTCCTCCAGTAAATGCGTCTAATAATGTTAATAAACCACCTCCAGAAGCGTTGTCTTTTAATGCTGTCAATTGTAGAGGATCTATTCCAGGTAATGGAACAGCTGCCATAAATCGATACACAGCGATCAAACCAATCGTAAGAAGAATCTTGTTTTTTAATTCTTCGATACTGAAAATGTCTTTTAACGTCTTTATGAAACTCATCTTTTCGCTTTTCTTATAAAGTTACTGCTTCTCCTCCAGCTGCTTCAATAGCCGCTTTTGCAGTTGCAGTAAACTTATGCACTGTTATACTTAATTTAGCTTTTAATTCACCGTTTCCTAGAATTTTTACTAGGTCATTTTTACCTGCTAATCGGTTAGCAATTAAAATATCTAAAGTAACTGTATCAGTAATTTTTCCACTATCAACTAGTGCCTGTAGGGTCTCTATGTTGATTCCTTGGTATTCTTTACGGTTGATGTTTGTAAAACCAAACTTAGGAACACGTCTTTGAAGTGGCATTTGCCCTCCTTCAAAACCAATCTTTCTTGAGTAACCTGAACGAGATTTCTGACCGTTATGACCTTTTGTCGCGGTACCACCTTTTCCAGATCCTTCACCTCTTGCAATTCGTTTTCCTTTTTTTACGGAACCTTCTGCAGGTGTTAAATTATGTAAATTCATTTGTATATATGTCTTTATTTAATTTCTTCGAAAGAAACTAAGTGTTTAACTGTATTTACCATACCTACAATAGAAGGAGTTGCCTCGTGTTCTACCGTTTGGTTCATTTTACGTAAACCTAAAGCTTCTAAAGTTCTCTTTTGACTCTGAAGACGCCCGATTTGACTTTTTACTTGTGTAACTTTTATTCTTGCCATCGTTCTTAGATTTATCCGTTAAATACTGTTTCTAAAGATACCCCTCTTTGCTTTGCAATTTGACCTGCACTACGTAATTGTAATAATGCATCAAAAGTAGCTTTTACTGCATTATGAGGATTTGAAGAACCTTGAGACTTTGATAAAACATCGTGAACTCCAACTGATTCTAGTACCGCACGAACTGCACCACCAGCAATAACTCCTGTACCAGGAGAAGCAGGCTTGATAAATACTTTCGCACCACCAAACTTTCCTTTTTGCTCATGAGGAAGCGTACCTTGTAAAATAGGTATTCTTACTAAATTTTTCTTTGCATCTTCAATTGCTTTTGCAATAGCGGAAGCAACATCTTTAGATTTTCCTAAACCGTGACCAACAACACCGTTACCATCACCAACAACAACGATTGCAGAGAAACCAAATGCTCTACCCCCTTTTGTTACTTTGGTAACACGCTGTACTCCTACTAACTTATCTACAAGCTCCAACCCACTAGGCTTCACTCTTTCTACGTTTTTATAACCTTGCATAATTTCTTAAAATTTTAAACCAGCTTCTCTAGCGGCGTCTGCTAATACTTTAACTCTACCGTGATATAAATATCCGTTTCTATCGAAAGCAACAGTGTTTAACCCTGCTTTGGTTGCTAATTCAGCAATCGCCTTACCAACTGCAGCAGATGCTTCAGTTTTAGAGGTTGCTTTAATGTCTTTATCTCTTGATGAAACGCCAGCGATTGTCACTCCGTTTACATCGTCTACTAATTGCGCATAAATTTCTTTATTGCTTCTAAACACAGATAATCTTGGTTTGGTTGCAGTTCCAGAAATTATTTTTCTGATTCTATGCTTAATTCTAGTTCTTCTTTCAAGCTTTGATAATGCCATAATATATATAATTATGCAGATTTACCTGCTTTTCTTCTTAATATTTCTCCTACAAACTTAACTCCTTTTCCTTTATAAGGCTCTGGTGCTCTAAAAGAACGAATCTTTGCAGCTACTTGCCCTACTAATTGCTTATCAAAAGAAGATAATTTAATAATTGGATCTTTTCCTTTCTCTGATATTGTTTCAACTTTCACTTCTGGAGCTACATCTAAAACAATATTATGTGAAAAACCTAAGGCAAGATCTAATTTCTGACCTTGGTTTGAAGCCCTATAACCAACACCAACTAATTGTAAGTCTTTGGTCCAACCTTCACTTACTCCAATAATCATGTTATTGATCAAAGCTCTCATTAAGCCATGTTGTGCTTTGTGATCTTTAGATTCTGAATCTCTATCTAGTACGATCAGTGAATCCTCTATCTTAATTGTAATTCCGTTTGAAATGCTTTGAGATAATTCTCCTAACTTTCCTTTTACAGTTACACTATTTTCGTTTATGTTTACATCTACACCTTGTGGAATGCTAACGGGATTTTTTCCTATTCTACTCATCTCTTAAGGTTTAATAAACATAACATAAAACTTCTCCTCCAACATTTTCTTGACGTGCTTTTTTGTTTGTCATTACACCTTTCGATGTAGAAACAATAGCAATACCAAGACCGTTTAATACTCTTGGCATCTCTGAAGAGCCAACGTATTTACGCAAACCAGGGGTACTGATTCTTTGGATTTTTCTGATTACTGACTCTTTGGTGTCTTTGCTATATTTTAAAGCGATTTTGATAGTTCCTTGGACTTTATCGTCATTGAACTGGTAGCTTAAAATATACCCTTGATCAAACAAAATTTTAGTCATTTCCTTCTTCAAGTTCGAAGCAGGAATTTCTACTACTCTGTGTCCTGCTGCGATTGCATTTCTAACTCTGGTTAGAAAATCCGCGATTGGATCTGTATACATATTTATTTAAAATTGCGATTCCGGTTTTCACTTGCCTCTATTGTTGCTACAGATTTCTCTGTGACAAATGAACCTATAATCAGTTAAAATTTATTTTACTCAAAAAAATAGAGCGTGCAAATATACACATTCTATTTTTTAGATTGAGATTAATTTATTTAATCTTACCAACTTGCTTTTCGAACTCCTGGGATTAAGCCTTGATTGGCCATTTCACGAAAAGTAACACGTGACAGTCCAAATTGACGCATATACCCTTTTGGTCTACCTGTAAGTTTACATCTGTTGTGCATTCTTATGGGAGAAGCATTCTTTGGTAATTTTTGCAATCCTTCGAAATCTCCAGCTGCTTTTAAAGCTTTTCTTTTCTCAGCATATTTTGCTACGGTTGCAGCTCTTTTACGCTCACGCGCTTTCATTGATTCTTTAGCCATCTTAGTTCTTTTTAAAAGGTAACCCTAATTCGGTTAATAATGATTTTGCTTCCTTATCAGTATTTGCAGAGGTTACAAATGTAATATCCATACCATTGATTTTCTTTACTTGATCAATATTAATTTCTGGATAAATGATTTGTTCTTCAATCCCTAAATTGTAATTTCCTCTCCCGTCAAAACCTGTTGCTTTGATACCGTTAAAGTCTCTTACACGTGGCAATGATGCAGTAACTAATCGGTCTAAGAATTCATACATTTTATCTCCACGTAGAGTAACTTTTACACCAATTGGCATCCCCTTACGTAATTTAAATGCGGCAACATCCTTTTTGGACAATGTTGAAATCGCTTTTTGACCTGTAATTTTCGTTACTTCTTCAATTGCGTAATCTATTAGTTTCTTGTCTGCAATTGCAGCACCGACACCTTTAGAAACAACAATCTTCTCTAATTTAGGCACCTGCATAATATTGCTGTAGCTAAATTCTTCTTTAAGAGCACTTACTATTTTACTCTTATATTCTGCTTTTAATCTTGGTACGTAACTCATGATTATTATTTTTTAGTTTTTTTAGAGATTCTTGTTTTCGTATCTCCATCAACCTTAAAGCCAACTCTTACAGCAACTCCATCTTCTACTAATAAAACATTAGAAATGTGTAACGATGCTTCTTTTTTTACAATACCTCCTTGTGGACTTTGCGCGCTTGGCTTTGTATGCTTAGATACTAAGTTAACACCCTCTACAAGAACTCTATCTTTGTCTTTTACAATTTGTAAAACTTTACCTTCTGATCCTTTGTGATCTCCTGCAATGACTCTTACAGTATCTCCTGATTTTATTTTAAACTTCTTCATCTTGTTTCTGGTTTAAAGCACTTCAGGTGCTAATGATACTATTTTCATGAATTGTTTCTCACGAAGTTCACGGGCAACAGGTCCAAATACACGAGTTCCTCTCATCTCCTCTGTAGGATTTAAGAGTACACAAGCGTTGTCATCAAATCGAATGTATGATCCGTCTTTACGTCTTACTTCTTTCTTTGTTCTTACAACAACTGCTCTGGATACTTGACCCTTCTTAACAGCTCCGTTTGGAGTTGCAGATTTAACGGTTACAACAATCTTGTCTCCAATACTTGCATACCGTTTTCTTGTACCTCCCAAAACTCTAATTACTAAAACTTCTTTTGCTCCAGTATTATCTGCGACTTTTAATCTTGATTCTGTCTGTAACATATTATTTAGCTCTTTCTAGGATTTCTACTAATCTCCAACGTTTCGACTTACTCATAGGCTTCGTTTCCATAATCCTAACAGTATCTCCTTCGTTGCAATCGTTCTTTTCGTCGTGCGCAACATACTTCTTAGTCTTTAATACGAACTTTCCGTACATCGGGTGTTTTACTCTTTTTACTTCAGCGACAACAATAGATTTCTCCATTTTGCTGCTAGAAACAACACCAATTCTCTCTTTTCTAAGATTTCTTTTTTCCATCTTTAAAACTGACTATAGAATTATTGTAATTCTCTTTTTGTTAATTCTGTTGCAATTCTTGCGACAGTTCTTCTTAAGCCTCTTAACTGTAATGGGTTCTCCATTGGCGTTATGGCATGCGCCATCTTAAGATCGGTATAATTCTTTTGAAACGCTGCAAGCTTCTCGTTAAGAGCTGCTGTAGCTAATTCTTTAATTTCTGATTGTTTCATAGGTTTTAGAATTACGCGTTAATATCAAAATCTCTTGCGATTACGAATTTGGTTCTTACTGGAAGCTTTTGTGCTGCTAAACGTAACGCTTCTTTGGCTACGACCATTGGCACACCACCAATTTCAAACAAAATTCTTCCTGGCTTGATCACTGCAACGAAATGTGAAGGTGCTCCTTTACCCTTACCCATACGTACTTCTAAAGGTTTTGCAGTAATCGGCTTGTCTGGAAAAACTTTAATCCATAACTGACCCTCTCTCTTCATGTGACGAGTTGCCGCAATACGAGCTGCCTCTATCTGACGTGAAGTCAATAAGTTCTGGTCTATGGATTTAATTCCAAACATTCCATTAGAAAGTTGGTTCCCTCTCATAGAATTACCATTCATATTTCCTTTCGCCTTCTGAACCTTACGGTATTTTACTCTTTTTGGCTGTAACATTTTTAATTTCTAATTTTAAAAATTATTTTCTTCTACTACGAGGTTGTTGACGTTTCGATCTGTCACCACCACCTTTAGGTCCTGATTGTTTCTTAGACAATCCTACCAATGGAGATAATTCTCTCTTTCCATATACCTCACCTTTCATAATCCATACTTTAACTCCTAATCTTCCATAGGTAGTATGAGATTCTACAAGTGCATAATCGATATCTGCTCTAAAAGTAGACAACGGTATTCTACCTTCTTTAAAGTGCTCTGAACGTGCCATCTCAGCTCCATTTAAACGCCCTGAAATCTGAATTTTAATTCCTTCAGCATTCATACGCATGGTTGCTTGGATTGCCATTTTAATAGCTCTCTTGTAAGAAATTCTATTTTCAATTTGACGTGCAACACTAGCAGCTACTAACTTCGCATCTAATTCTGGACGTTTAATTTCAAAAATATTAATTTGAACTTCTTTCCCTGTAATTTTCTTTAGCTCTTCTTTTAACTTGTCTACCTCTTGACCTCCTTTACCAATAATGATACCTGGACGTGCAGTGGTGATAGTAACGGTTACAAGTTTAAGCGTACGCTCAATAATTACTCTTGATACACTTGCCTTAAATAAGCGAGCATTTACATACTTTCTTATTTTGTCATCTTCAGCAATCTTATCTCCGTAGTCATTTCCACCGTACCAGTTAGATTCCCAACCTCTGATGATTCCTAATCGATTTCCTATTGGATTCGTTTTTTGTCCCATTTCTAGTTTGATTAATTACTTTTATTTTTACTACCTAACTCTAATGTAACGTGATTAGAACGCTTACGAATTCTATGAGCACGCCCCTGTGGAGCTGGTCTTAACCTTTTTAACATTCCTGCGCTGTCTACACAAATTGTTTTTACAAACAATCCTGCTTCTTCGATACTTGCATCTGCATTTTTAGCTTGCCAGTTTGCAATTGCAGACAATAACAATTTCTCTAAATTGATCGATGCTTCTTTCGGGCTAAATTTTAAGATTTGTAAAGCTTTTTCAACTTCAACACCTCTTACTTGATTAGCTACTAAACGCATTTTCCTTGGTGATGTAGGGCAGTTAGTAAGCTTAGCGAAAGCTTTTTGCTTTCTAGCTTCTTTTAACTGATCTGCCATATTTTTTTTACGAACTCCCATAGCTGCTATTTTTTACCTTTATTTTTTGCACCTGCATGTCCTCTAAATGAACGTGTTGGTGAAAATTCGCCTAACTTATGACCTACCATGTTTTCTGTAACATAGACAGGTACAAACTGACGTCCATTATGAACTGCAATTGTTTGTCCAACGAAATCAGGAGTAATCATACTTGCTCTAGACCAAGTTTTAATTACTGTTTTGCTTCCTGCTTCCACATTGGCTAATACTTTTTTCTCTAATTTATAGTGAACGAAAGGTCCTTTTTTTAATGATCTTGCCATAATTTATTTCTTTCTACGTTCTATAATGTATTTATTACTTGCTTTTTTCTTAGATCTGGTCTTGAATCCTTTCGCAGGAATTCCGTTTCTAGATCTTGGATGTCCACCAGAAGCTCTACCTTCTCCACCTCCCATTGGGTGATCGACAGGGTTCATTCTTACAGCGTTCACTCTTGGTCTTCTACCCAACCATCTTCTTCTACCTGCTTTACCAGATACTAGTAATTGATGATCTGAATTGGATACAACTCCAATTGTAGCATTACAAGTCAATAAAACTAGTCTTGTTTCTCCTGAAGGCAACTTAATAGTGGCATACTTACCGTCTCTTGCCATTAACTGTGCAAAAGAACCTGCAGAACGCGCCATAACAGCTCCTTGACCAGGATGTAATTCAATACATGAAATCGTAGTTCCTAATGGAATTTCACTTAACAACATGGTGTTTCCAACTTCTGGAGCAACATTGCTTCCTGATACTACTGTTTGACCTACTTCTAAACCGTTTTGTGCAATTACATAACGTTTTTCTCCATCAGCATAACTTAATAGTGCAATAAATGCAGTACGATTTGGATCGTATTCTATTGTTTTTACTGTTGCAGGGATATTGTGCTTATCTCTTTTAAAATCGATAATACGATACTTTTGTTTATGACCACCTCCAATATTACGAGTTGTCATTCTTCCCTGATTGTTTCGACCTCCAGATCTTTTTTTCGGAGCAAGTAAACTTTTCTCCGGCTTATCAGTTGTTATGGCGTCGAACCCATTTACAACTCTAAAACGCTGACCTGGTGTTATTGGTTTTAATTTTCTAACTGACATTTTTGTCTTTTCTTAAATATTGTTATAAAAATCAATACTATCCCCTTCTGCTAACTGCACAATTGCTTTTTTGTACCCACTCTTGATACCTGTAACTAAACCTTTTTTAGTAAACTTGGTATTTCTTTGAATTGGATAGTTTAAAGTTTTTACGCTTGAAATAGAAACTCCGTAAGCTGCTTCAACAGCTCCTTTAATTTCTATCTTGTTGGCCTTTTTATCTACAACAAATGTATAACGGTTGAATACCTCGCTATCGTTGGTTGCTTTTTCCGTAATAATAGGTTTTATTAAAATACTCATATCTATTATTTGCTAAAGTTTGACTCAATTACCTCTAAAGAACCTTCCGTAAGCACTACTTTACCAGCATTTAAAACACCATAAGTACTAATGTCAGACCCATTTATAACCTGAGTTCTTGTTAAATTTCTTGATGACAAATACACATTGTTATTTGTTCCAGACAACACAAACAAAGACTTCTTATTTTCTAACCCTAATGCTTTCAATACCGTCACAAAATTCTTTGTTTTTGGTGTATCAAAATCAAAGTTTTCGATAACAACTAAGTTGTTTTCTTTTGCTTGTGTACTTAGAGCCGATTTACGGGCTAAACGTTTTAAGTTCTTGTTGAGTTTGAAAGAATAATCTCTAGGTCTTGGTCCGAACATACGTCCTCCACCTCTAAAAACACCAGACTTAATAGATCCTGCTCTGGCAGTACCCGTTCCTTTTTGTTTTTTAATTTTTCTTGTACTTCCAGCGATCTCAGCTCTTTCTTTCGATTTATGAGTTCCCTGTCTTTTGTTTGCCAAATGCTGCTTTACATCTAAGTAAATTGCATGGTTGTTTGGCGCTATTTCGAATACATCGCTAGAAAGTTCTACTTTCCTTCCTGTATCTTTTCCTGTAATATCTAAAACTGCTACTTTCATTATTTCTGAATAGTTACGTAAGCATTTTTGTGTCCAGGAACTGCTCCCTTAACAACAAGTAGGTTCTTTTCAGCAACTACTTTTAATACTTTTAGATTTTGTACTTTAACGGTGTCTCCACCCATTCTACCTCCCATACGCATTCCTTTGAATACTCTTGCAGGGTAAGATGCTGCTCCAATTGATCCTGGCGCTCTTAGACGGTTGTGCTGTCCGTGTGTTGCTTGACCAACTCCGGCAAATCCATGACGTTTTACAACCCCTTGAAATCCTTTACCTTTAGAAGTACCCGATACATCAACAAACTCACCTTCCTCAAAAAGTGAAACTGAAATCGCATCTCCTAATTTATACTCTTCTTCAAATCCCTGAAATTCAATGACTTTTCTTTTCGCAGTGGCTCCCGCTTTTTTAAAGTGGCCATCTAAAGCTTTATTAGAGCTTTTTGCTTTTTTGTCATCGAAACCAAGTTGTAACGCATTGTATCCGTCAACCGCTTCGGTTCTGACTTGGGTGACAACACAAGGACCTGCTTCGATTACTGTACAAGGAATGTTCTTCCCGTTTTCGTCGAATAAGCTGGTCATCCCAATTTTTCTTCCTATTAACCCAGACATTTAGTTAAAATTTTAGACGATAGATTTGTTTATCCAGCGCGTCTCTATTAATAATCACTTGTTTGAAACTACTGTTTCCTATGCTGACTGACAATTTTTTCTAAAAAAAAAACAGCGCAAAACAAATTCAACGCTGATTTTGTTTTACCGTTTTTCCTTTGCGAAACGCGCCAGACATGTGTTTAATCCCTATTAACACTGGAAAAAATGACTAAAAAAGACGAAATTTCCAATTAACAGGTTGCAAATGTACTAAATTTATTCTGATTTCAAAGTCGTTCTACATAAAAATTAATGAATCCTAGGATTCAAAAAAGAACTGTTGAACGGTTTTTAAAAACAAAAAACAAAAAAAATAGGCTTTTAAGCCTATTTTTTTTGGTAATACTTATACTTTGATCTCAACTTCAACACCGCTTGGTAACTCCAGTTTCATTAAAGCATCGATAGTCTTTGATGAAGAACTATAAATATCTAATAATCTTTTGTATGCAGATAATTGAAATTGCTCTCTTGATTTTTTATTTACGTGAGGAGAACGTAAAACTGTAAAAATCTTTTTATGCGTTGGCAATGGTATTGGTCCGTTTACAACAGCGCCTGTACTTTTTACCGTCTTTACGATTTTTTCAGCAGATTTATCTACTAAGTTATAATCATAAGATTTTAATTTAATTCTAATTTTTTGACTCATCTTATTTCTATTTGTAGATTAACCTTTAGCTTTTGCGATAACATCTTCAGATACATTGGAAGGTGTTTCTGAATAGTGTGAGAATTCCATGGTAGAAGTAGCTCTACCAGAGGACATTGTTCTTAAAGCAGTTACATAACCAAACATTTCTGATAAAGGTACTAATGCTTTTACAACTTTAGATCCAGCACGATCACTCATGTCGTTTACTTGACCTCTTCTTCTGTTTAAATCCCCTACGATATCTCCCATATTTTCTTCAGGAGTAAGAACTTCTAACTTCATCAATGGCTCCATGATTTTTGCTTTTGCTGACTTAGCAGAAGCTTTATATCCCATTTTGGCTGCCAATTCAAAAGACAAAGCATCCGAATCCACTGCGTGGAAAGAACCGTCTTTTAAAGTAACTTTCATCGAATCCATTTCGTAACCAGCTAAAGGACCGTTCTTCATTGCTTCTCTAAATCCTTTCTCTACAGAAGGAACAAATTCACGAGGAACGTTACCACCTTTAATTACGGACTCAAACTGTAAACCTTGTACACCTTCATCTGCAGGCTCTATTGTAAATACAATATCTGCAAATTTACCACGTCCACCAGATTGTTTCTTATAAACTTCTCTATGGTCTGCAGCAGCAGTAATTGCTTCCTTATACTCAACTTGTGGTTGTCCTTGGTTTACTTCAACTTTAAACTCACGTTTTAAACGATCTACAATTACATCTAAATGCAATTCTCCCATTCCAGAAATAATTGTCTGTCCTGAAGCTTCGTCTGAACGCACCGTAAATGTAGGATCTTCTTCAGCTAATTTCCCAAGTCCAATTCCTAATTTGTCTACATCTGCTTTCGTTTTCGGCTCTACAGCAATACCAATTACTGGGTCTGGAAAATCCATCGATTCTAATACAATCGGGAATTTTTCAGCAGACAAAGTATCTCCTGTTTTGATGGATTTAAATCCAACAGCAGCACCAATATCACCAGCCTCAATATAATCAATTGCATTTTGCTTGTTGGCATGCATTTGATAAATACGAGAGATACGCTCTTTTTTACCTGAACGGTTGTTTAACACATAAGAACCCGCATCTAAACGACCCGAATACGCTCTAAAGAAAGCCAAACGACCTACAAAAGGATCGGTAGCAATCTTAAATGCCAATGCGGCAAAAGGCTCATCAACACTTGGCTTACGGACTTCTTCTTTCTCTGTATCTGGATTTGTACCTACAATACCTTCCTTATCCATTGGAGAAGGCAAGTAACGACATACAGCATCTAATAGAAACTGTACCCCTTTGTTTTTGAAGGCAGATCCACAAATCATTGGAATGATGGCCATATCCATTACAGCAGCTCTCAATGCATTGTGCACTTCTTCTTCTGTAATAGAATCTTCATCTTCCATGAATTTTTCTAAAAGATTCTCATCATAACTTGCTACTTCTTCAATTAAAAGTGCACGGTACTTACGAGCTTCTTCTTTCATATCTTCAGGAATTTCGATCAGATCGAACGTTGCTCCCTGAGTTGCGTCATGCCATACAATAGCACGATTCTTAACTAAATCAATGATACCTTTAAAATCATCTTCGTCACCAATGTTTAAAACGATTGGTACCGCGTTTGATTTTAACATATCTTTTACTTGTTGACAAACTCCTAAAAAGTCAGATCCTTGACGGTCCATTTTATTAACGAAACCAATTCTTGGTACTTTATAGTTGTCGGCTAATCTCCAGTTTGTTTCTGATTGAGGCTCAACACCATCAACAGCAGAAAATAAGAAAACTAAACCATCCAAAACACGTAAAGATCTATTTACTTCTACAGTAAAATCTACGTGACCTGGGGTGTCAATAATATTAAAGTGATACCCTTTTGTATCTGGGGTTTTTTCTCCGTTTTCTATTGGGAAATCCCATGTACAAGTTGTTGCAGCAGAAGTAATTGTAATACCTCTTTCTTGCTCTTGCTCCATCCAGTCCATTGTAGCTGCCCCATCATGAACTTCTCCAATCTTGTGAGAAACTCCTGTGTAGTACAACACACGTTCTGTTGTTGTGGTCTTACCCGCATCAATATGCGCTGCAATTCCAATGTTTCTTGTATATTTTAAATCTCTAGCCATTTCTATTAAAATCTAAAGTGAGAGAATGCCTTGTTTGCTTCTGCCATTTTGTGAGTATCAGTCCGCTTTTTAACAGCAGCACCTTCTTCTTTAGCAGCCGCTAAAATTTCAGCAGCTAATCTTTGGGCCATAGTTTTTTCGTTACGCTTTCTAGCATAAAGAATCATCCATTTAATAGCCATAGATACTTTACGATCTGGTCTAATTTGCATTGGGATTTGGAATGTTGCTCCACCTACACGACGAGATCTTACTTCTACGTGTGGCATTACATGCGACAAACCTTCTTTCCACAATTCTAAAGATGATTTCTCTTCATCTTCTCCTTTTTTCTGTTCTACGATGTCTAGTGCATCATAAAATACTTTGAACGCTACAGACTTCTTACCTGCCCACATTAAGTTGTTCACAAAACGTGTTGCTAACTGATCGTTAAACTTTGGATCCGGTAATAGGACTCTTTTTTTCGCTCTTCTTTTTCTCATGTCTTTACATTAAAAAAGTTAATTAATAATTACTTCTTTGGGCGTTTTGCTCCATACTTTGATCGTCTCTGGGTTCTTCCCTCAACGCCCGCTGTATCTAAGGCACCACGTACTACGTGATACTTAACTCCTGGCAAATCTTTTACCCTTCCACCTCTAACTAATACTATCGAGTGCTCTTGTAGATTATGTCCTTCACCTGGGATGTATGCGTTTATCTCATTACCATTGGTCAATCTAACTCTTGCAACTTTACGCATTGCCGAATTAGGTTTCTTTGGTGTTGTAGTATAAACACGTGTACAAACTCCACGTCTTTGAGGACAAGACGACAAAGCAGCCGATTTACTCTTCTTAGTTATTTTGGTTCTTCCTTTACGAACTAATTGTTGAATAGTTGGCATACTAAATAATTCTTGTTTTCGTTTATATTAAACATTGCTCTTATTTTCTAAGAGTGCGCAAATGTACGACTAATTTCTAGGTATACAAATAGGAGCGAGTTATTTTTTTATAAATGATTCATTTGGGAAGGCTATTCCTTCATTTTATTTTACTTTTGAAAGATCAATTTCATCTTATTTTGAAAATAAAAACAACTTTTTACCTCCTAAGTATTTGTTGCTGCTTTTTTGCAAAGGAAGTACAGGGGCAAAAATTGAACTTAAAAATCTTCGCTGTACAAGAAAAAAACAAGACGAAACTTACTGCAATTCAATATCAAAAAAAACATGTAGACATTAGCGCTTTATATAAGGAGACAACCCGCATTGAAAAACAATTAAAATCCGCTGGATATTTCAGTGTTCGAATTCAAAAATTTTTGACTGTAAAAGACACTACAAAGGTTACTTATAGTCTTGGTGAAAAAATTGAAACCGCCCTCCTATCTGTTGACTCGCTTCATTTTCAATTACTCAAAAAATTCAATCTAAAAAATGGGGTACTCAAAATCCCTGTATCCAGTTTAGAGTCCACCCTGAAGGAAATCACCCAACAACTGGATGCGAATGGATTCTCATTTGCAGAAACTTCTTTAAAAAACCCCTTCATAAAAGACCGAGTTTTAGTTGCCGATCTTCAGATTATAAGTTCCAAAAAAAGAACAATCAATTCAGTGATCATAAAGGGCTATGAAAAATTTCCAAAAACTTTTGTGAACCATTTTTTAAAAATTGATGCACAAACCGTATTCACCAAATCGAAATTGAAAGAAATCTCCAAACGATTGGAAGCGGTTTCTTTTGTCAAACAAACCAAACCGATAGAAACCTTATTCAAAAAAGATTCAACACTTCTCTATCTCTACCTAAAAAAGCAGCAAAAAAGCAGTTTTGACGGATTGGTGAATTTCAACTCAGATGCCTCTGGCGCACTCCAATTAAATGGATATCTCGATGTAAAGCTACAGAATATCTTCAACCGTGGAGAGGAATTAACACTCTTATGGAATCGCTTTGACCAGGAAAGACAGGAATTGAATTTAAAAACCCGCATTCCGTTTCTTTACAACTCTCCATTAAGTAGTCGATTCGAATTCTCACTGTACAAACAAGACAGCACTTTTTTGAATACTGCATTTAAGACCGATTTCAGTCTCTTTTTAAATGAAAACACGCAACTGGCGATCCATTACGATTATAATACATCGAAAATACTAACAGCAGCATTAAGTACGGAAACTACAACCGCTTTTAACAGTCAGTTTATTGGCGTTTCCTTTCAACACAAAGTCCCAATGAACGATGTGTTTTCAAGTCAAAAAACACAACTACATTTTACCCCCAAAGTGGGACAAAGAATTGCCAATTCACAAACTGAAAATCAATTAAAAATAGATGTATTTGCTTCTTATATTTTTGAATTCAACGATAGAAACAGTTTGTACCTTGCCAATAATTCGGGCTACCTAAATTCAGCCTCTTTTTTACAAAATGAAATGTATCGAATTGGCGGCGAAAAATCGATCCGAGGATTTAATGCTCAAAGTTTGTTTGCTACTAAATACGCCTTTTTCAATGTAGCTTATCGTTTTTTAGTCTCTAAAAAATCCTTCATTTATACGATTACAGATTTCGGTCAATTTAAAGACCTAAATAGTTCAAAAAAAGCCCTTAGTATTGGTGCTGGTTATCAATTTTTAACAAACAATTCAAAGGTGAATTTACATTACGCCTTGGGAAAAATAAACAACCAACCCTTTGATTACAAGACCTCTACGCTAAACATTAACTTTGTAACCTATTTTTAGATACAGAAGCGCATCAGAAATCCTCCTCAAAAAACTTCCTTAAAATTTAACATATTTTAACTTTTTTATTGTTTTATTAATGTGGGTTAATTAATTTTATCCCGAAAATAATTCAAATTAAAAAATAAAGAGAGCATAATTTTATGCTCTCTTTTTGTTTAAAAAATACTGTATGAAATTTTTTTTTATTTACTCCTATTTACGTTTTTGATATTCAGTTGTTCACAACATAAATATCAAAAAGTTTCTATCACCTACAATGACTTATCAAAATTAAATTCAAAATCTTATCTAAAAATTGATAATCATATTATTTACCATTCTAGTAGTGCCAAGTTATTGAGATACAATAAAGCTTTACCAATGGAATATATAAATATGTTTGACTCAAAAAAAGCTGACTCACCTGTGATAAAAACTAAAAATAGCATGGTTTTAGAAGCTTTAAGAGACTCTTAGATATGAATGAATATAATTTTGATAGTATAATGTATCTTGAACAAGTTAATAAAGTTATTATTTCTCGAAAAGACAAAAAAAAATAAGGTTAAATTTTTCTGATTATTATTCAGTTACTTTTAAATCCATTAAATAAAAATATATTAATACAAGAAACTTCAAACATATTTCAAATAAGAGCAACAATAGAAGCCATTGAAAGTGGTTCTTAAATTAACAAAACTTTTTTCATATGCAATTCCTAATTCTGAAACAAATGCCAACTAAAAAATTCAACAAAATGAGGGATATTAAGAGAATCTTTTAACTAGAATTTACCTAAGTAAGAGAACACCTTATACTACTAATTTGAAGTAATTTTATAAATCAAAATTAAAAAAAACACTGCCTTTACAGGTAGTGTTTTTTTTAAACAATTGACCTCAAGCACACTATCTTCATATTTTTTTTGAAAATATTTTAATTTTTAAGTACTTTTAATAATTATTTGTTAAAATTTTAACACTTTTTTTAGTTTTTGAATAAAAATACACCGATATTTGAGAAAATTTAATTCAAACAAAAATAAACAATGAAATCAAAGTTAAAAGGAATTCTAACGCTATTACTAGCGTTGGTCGTGCAAATTACTTTTGCACAAGAAAAAACTATCTCAGGAACAGTTTCCGAAAGTTCGGGAGCATTACCAGGAGTAAGTGTTGTTATTAAAGGAACAAGTATTGGAACGGAAACAGATTTCGACGGTAAGTACGCTATTGAAGCAAAAGCAGGTGATGTTTTAAGTTTTAGCTACATTGGGTACTTAACAACTGAAAAGACTGTTGGAACTGCAACTACAATCGATGTACGTATGCAGGAAGATGCTAATGTGTTAGACGAAATCGTTGTGACTGCATTAGGAATTAAAAGAGATAAAAAATCTTTAGGATACTCGCAACAATCTGTAAAACCAGAAAACTTAGTGAGAACTAGAGAAACAGATTTAAACAACGCATTGGCTGGTAAAGTTGCCGGTGTACAAATCGTTGGAGCACCTTCTGCTGGTTTTAGTAATTCTGGAATCCGTTTAAGAGGGCAAAGTATTTCTCTTTACATTGTAGACAATGTGAAGGTAAATAGCATCTCGGACATTAACACAGATGATATCGCAGATTTATCTGTATTAAAAGGAGCCGCTGCAACTGCACTTTATGGACCTGAAGCAAATAGTGGTATTATTGTAATTACTACTAAAACAGCGAAAAAAGGTGAAGCTACAATTACCGTAAACCACAGTTCTGCTGTTGAAAACGTTTATTTATTACCTGAATACCAAAACGAATATGGTGGTGGTTATTCTCAAGACTTCAATACTTTTAGCTATAATCCAGCACAGCATCCTGCATCTTGGTCAGCATTTGATGGACAGTCAATGGTTGAATACTATGCAGATGAAAGCTGGGGTCCTAAATTAAACGGACAAATGGTGCGTCACTGGGATTCTTGGATTCAAGGAGACCCTGAGTTTGGTAAATTGAGAGCATTTGAAGCAAATCCAAATAACATTAAAGATTTCTTTGATACTGGAGTTGTAAACAATACAAGTGTAGATTTCACCAAAGCAGGTGAAGGGTATAGTATTAAAGGTGGATTGGTAAATGTAGACAGAAGTAGTGTCGTACCAAACTCTTTTAGAAGACAAGTACAAGCATATACAAACATCCGATTTAACATTACTGATAAATTAGAAGCGTATGCAAACATTAACTACCAAGATAGAAGAACAAGAAACTTCCCAGACAATGGATATGGTAATATTGCTTCTAACATGAACCAATGGTGGCAACGTCAATTGGATATGGACAGAGTGAGAGATTATAAAAGAAATGGACAATTTGTGTCTTGGAACATTAACAGTCCTACTAACACAAAACCATTATATTGGGATTCTCCATTTTTTGAAACCAATGAAAACTTAAATTATCAGACTAAAAATTCTACCTATGGTAGAATGGGTTTAAATTATACTGTAAACGATAACTTAAATGGATATCTTGAATTAAGAAAAACATCTGCTTCTTTTGAAGCGAACGATCGTTTTGCTTTTGGTGGTTTAGGGACTACTTCATATAGCGAAAACGAGAGTTTTTCTTACAGAGATGAATTGTTTGGTATTGTAAACTACTCCAAAGACTTAACAGAAGACTTAGACTTACAAGCAAGTGCAGGTTTCGAACTTGTTACTTTAGGAGGAGAATCTTTAAGTGCAGCTACTGTGGGTGGTTTAACTACTTTAAACTTTTACAGTTTAAGTACTTCTGTTGATAGACCAACAGTTACGAACAATCAATTCAAACAAAAAAGTCAAGGTGTTTTTGCCAAAGCTTCTTTGGGATACAAAGACATTATTTTTGTAGACGGATCTGCAAGATTTGATTGGGGTTCTACTGCTAATCCAGCTCAAAACAGAGTTGAGACTTATGGAGGTTCATTCAGTTTTATCTTCACAAAATTAATCGAACAAAATGATATCATTTCTTTCGGTAAATTAAGAGCAAGTGCGGCTTCTGGCCCATTTTTCCCTTCTAGATACAGATTGACTCCAACTTTTGATATTGGTACTCCATTTGGAAGTAATGGTACTTTAAGTAGTCAAGGAAACTTTGCAAACCCAATACTTGCAGGTGGAGAAAGAGTAGATTACGAATTTGGTACTGAATTGAAATTGTTTAAAAACAGCGTAAATTTAGACATTACTTACTTTAACAGAGTAGATAAGAACTTACCTTCTGTAGTATCTTTAGATGGATCAACAGGATTTACGCAAACTTTTTTAAACAGCGGACAACAAACCTCTAAAGGTTTAGAAATTGGTGTTAATTTCTCGCCAATCAAAAATGAAACCTTTGACTGGAATGTGTATGCAAACTTTTCTACATTAACTAGAACTGTAGATGCAATTGCTGACGGTGTTGATGTAAATGTTTTATCTAGCTCTTGGAGAGGGATTCAATTACAAGAAAGAGTTGGAGAAGAATGGGGTGCTATCTATGGTAGAGCTTTCAGAAGAGATGCAGACGGAAATATCTTATTATCTTCTACAGGTGCTCCACGATATGACACCAATCAATACTTAGGAAATGTTTTACCAGACTTCACAGGAGGTTTGTCTAACAACATTCGTTATAAAAACTTTAATTTAGGTTTTGATATCGACTTCCAAAAAGGTGGAAAAGTATTTTCTGTAACAAGAATGTTTAACAACTACTCTGGTTTAGGTGAAGAAACAATTGGAAACAACAACCTAGGAAACCCTGTAAGAGACGCTGTCGCTGATGGTGGTGGTGTTTTAATTGAAGGAGTTGATGAAACGTCTGGAGCTCCTGCTTCTTACAATATCAATGCTCCAACTTACTGGGGGCGTTTATTTGCTTTACACGAAAGATGGTTATACGACGCTTCTTACATCAAATTAAGAACAGTTCGTTTAGATTATGATCTTGATAGCAAATTTTTAGTAAAAACTCCATTTAAGAAAATTAATTTAGGTGTATTTGCAAATAATGTTTGGTTGATTCATTCTGCAATTCCAGGGTTAGATCCCTCTGAAATTGAAACTAGAAATGGTGTAAATTGGACTGAAGGTGGTCAATTACCAAATGTTAGAACCATTGGTTTTAATGCAAGATTAACGTTTTAATTAAAAAAAGTATTTAAAAATGAAAAATATAAATAAAGTAAAATTACTACTACTTGCAGCATTCGTATCGTTTACTGCTTGTGATACAGTAGATTTTGGAAGTACAAATATAGATCCAAATAGCCCTAGTAATGCAGTCCCTTCCCTTTTATTGACAAATGTTCAAAGAGGAATGAGTGACTATATTGCCAGCACAACATCAAACCTATATGTGCAATACTTATCGAATGGTCAATATGATGAAGAATCAAGATATCAAACTTTAAACTGGAGTACTGATGGTGCGTATGGTTTATTACAAGATGTTTCTGAAATCATTAGAATCAATAGTGGCGAAGACACAAAAATTGCTGCTCAAGCATATGGTTCCAATGGAAATCAAATTGCTGCTGCAACGATTCTTAAAGTTTGGTATTTCCAAATGATGACAGAAAGATGGGGAGATATTCCATACTCTGAAGCAAATGATGTTGAAAACATCACAAAGCCAAAGTACGATTCTCAACAAAGCATATACATGGCATTATTCACAGAATTAGATGCCGCTATAGCAATGATTGACGGAGGAAATGGTCCTGAAGGAGACATTCTTTTTGGAGGTGATATGGCAAAATGGAGTGCATTTGCTAACACTATCAAAATGACAATGGGATTGCGCTTATCGAAAGCAGATGCTACAACAGGTAGTGCTAAATTTAATGAAGCAATGGCTGGAGGTATTTCATCAAACTCAGGAAACATTAGCTATAATTATCTATCAGAAGATTCAAATGATAATCCATGGCAAGATCGTTTTGAAACCAGAAAAGATTATTTATTGAGTGATGTGTTTGTTAATAAACTGATCGGTACAGGTTCAAATACAGCTCCAGAAGACCCACGATTGATGATGTATGCTGAAACAGCAACTACATCAGCGACGTTTATTGGAGCTCCTTACGGATTCTCTAACTCTGCAACAGACAACTATTCTTTTATTACAAATAACATCATTAACAAAGGAGATGCTCCTTTAATGATTTATACGTATGCTGAAGTATTGTTTGCAAGAGCTGAAGCTGCGGCGAAAGGATGGACTTCTGAAAGCGCTTCAACGCTTTACGGACAAGCAGTAATGGCTAGTATGGAACAATGGGGCGTTAGCGCTACCGATGCTGCAGACTACTTAGCTGCAAACCCATATTCGAACGTGGCAGATATAGCATATGAAAAATGGGTTTCTTTATATTTACAAGGATACAACAGTTGGGCTGAATGGAGAAGATTTAAAGCTGAAGGAAATGATGGAAGAATTGCCTTGGTTGCCCCTGCAGATTTATTATCAAATGCAACAGACATTCCACAAAGACATGGATACTCTGCAACTGCTGGTTCTTTAAATGAAACAAACTACAATGCTGCTGTGAGTGCACAGGGAGCAGATACATTAGATACTGTTTTGTGGTTGTTTAAATAATTCAAACAACAAAAATGTATAACACCCAACCCTTCTAAGGTTTGGGTGTTTTTTTTTTATAAAACTATAAATTAATCGAAGCCAATAAACAAAAGACATACAGGTAATTAAGTTTTTCTTATCTAAATTTTTTGGCATTTTAGATTTATTTTAAACGAATTAGTGTTAAATAATTGTTTTTTTAAGATAATTTTAAGACTTTTGGGGTTAAATAATTCAAATAATAATAAAATGAAGACAAAGTTTAATGGAATTTTAACGCTATTACTGGCGTTTGTGGTGCAAATTACCTTTGCACAAGAAAAAACTATTTCAGGAACAGTTTCCGAAAGCTCGGGAACTTTACCAGGAGTTAGTGTTGTTATTAAAGGAACAAATCAAGGAACAGAAACTGATTTTGATGGGAAATATTCTATTAAAGCTAACAACGGTGACGTTTTAGTCTTTAGATATTTAGGATATAGTGCTGTAGAAAAAACAGTAGGTGCATCGAACACGATAAACGTAACGTTGTCTGTTGATGAAGACAATGTTTTAGAAGAAGTTATCGTTATTGGATATGGTACAACTACGAAAAAAGCATTTGCTGGTACAGCATCAACTGTGAGTCAAGAAAATTTAGAAGCAAAATCTTTTTCTAACGTAACAGGTGCTCTTATTGGTGAGGTAGCGGGTGTTACTGTAATTAACAGTTCTGGTCAGCCTGGTTCTGTTGGAACAATTAGAATTAGAGGGTATGGTTCTGTAAATGGTAACAGAAGTCCACTGTATGTAGTAGATGGTGTTCCTTATACAGGAAGTATCAATTCTATTAACCCTTCGGATATCGCTAGTACTACTATATTGAAAGATGCAACTGCAACTGCAATTTATGGTTCTAGAGGAGCAAACGGAGTAGTAGTAATTACTACGAAAACGGGTTCTACCTCAAAGTCTTATATCGAAGTTGACGTAAAAACAAGTATCAACGATCAATTGATCCCAAGATACAACGTTGTAAGGAGTCCAGAAGAATACATTGGATATGTTTGGGAAGGAATTAAAAACAAGGCTGTAGTTGACGGGAGACCTGATCCAGTTGGTTTTGCAAATGCAAACTTATTTACAAACAACTATGTAGCTACAGGTTACAATATGTGGAATGTATCAAATGGTGCTGAATTAATTGATCCTGCTACAGGAATGGTTAGACCAGGAATTACAAGAAAGTATACTCCTCAGAGATTCGCTGACTTATCATTTAGCGCTGCGATCAGAACGGAAGCAAACTTAAGAATGAGTGGAGGAGCTGGAGACACAAGATACTTCGCATCTTTTGGTTATTTAGAAGACAATGGATATTCTATCAACACTGGATACAAGAGATATACAACTCGTTTGAACTTAAATACCAAAGTGAAGCCTTGGTTAAAGTTGAATTCAAACATCAACTATGCATACTCTGAATCAATTGCAAACGGTCAAACCAACGGTTCTGAAAACATTACAGAATTTGCTGATAAAATGGCACCAATTTTCCCTGTATTCTTAAGAGATGACAACGGTGAATTAGTACCAGATACTTTTTATGGTGGAAACCAATATGATTACGGTTCTACATCAGGATTTAGAGACAGACCAAATGCAAATGGATTAAACCCTATTGCATCTGCTAAATATGATTTTAACGGAACGGATCGTCACGAATTTAATGGAAACTTTAGAGCAAACATTGATTTGTTTAAAAATGTTACTGCTGAGATTAGCTATGGTGTTCAATATTTAAACCAAAAGAACAGAGATTATACAAATAAATTCTATGGAACTGGACAAACAACTCAGGGTAGTATTTATGTAACTGATTTCTCACGTTTGAGTGAAAACATTCAACAAATAATCCGATACAGCAATTCTTGGGGAGCGCATACTTTAGATGTGTTAGCTGCTCACGAAAGCCAAGCGTCTACAGATGCAGGTGGTTCTGCTGGTAAAGCATTACAAGTAAGTGCATTCTTATTAGATTTAGATAACTTCCAAGAAAGTTTAGGTCAAGCATCTGGATACTCTGGAGGATATACCATTGAATCTTATTTCAGTAAATTTGATTATAACTATGATGGAAAGTACTACTTAACAGGTTCTTTAAGACATGATGGTTCTTCAAGATTTGCGAACGAGAAGTGGGGAACATTTGGTTCTGTTGGTGCTTCATGGGTAATGTCTGAAGAAAGCTTCATCCAAAATATAGACTTTATAGAGTTTTTAAAAGTTAAAACTTCATGGGGTGTAGCGGGTGATCAAGCAGGTGTTGGATTAACATCAGGTTATGATACATTTAATGTTGGTAACTTAGCTGGAAACATTTCAATTGCACCAGGTGGTAATGGAAATCCAGACCTTACTTGGGAAGAGTCTGAAATGTTACAAACAGGTGTTGAATTTGACTTAGGTGTTGTTGAAGGATCTTTAGATTACTATAGCAAGAAAACAAAAAATCAATTCTTTAATAGAAATGTAGGACCATCTCAAGGGATCTCTTCTATTTTAGTAAATGATGGTGAGCTTGAAAACGTAGGTTATGAATTTGATTTAACAGGTCATTTAATCAACAAAAAAGATTTCTCATTAGATTTGAATGTGAATGGTGAGATCATTGAAAATAGAATTACTGAAATGCCATTGGATCCTGCAACAGGAAACCAACAAGTGCTTAACGGTGTATTATCTGTAGGTAGATCTATCTTTGATTTCTATGCACGTGAATGGGCTGGTGTAGATCCATCTGATGGAGCACCAATGTGGTACCAGTATTATGATGATATTAACAACAACGGTGTTTTTGATGCAGACGAACCAACTTCGGGTGCAAACTCATGGATTCCTGCAGATGCTGATGTAACAAATGCATCTGGTTCTATTGTTGAATATCAACAAGTTGTTCCTGGAGCAAATATCAAGAAAAGAGTAACGAAATCTTATGCTGAAGCATCAGAAGTATATTTAAACAAATCGGGTATCGCTGATATCAGAGGAGCATTTAGATTAACAGGTAGAGTAAAAGACTTTACTTTTTCTACTCAGTTTACTTATAGTTTAGGAGGTTATGCATATGATGGACAATATGGTGAATTAATGTCAGATCGTTTTGGTGCAGTTGGAAACAACTACAGTAGAGACATCGCTAACAGATGGACAACACCTGGTCAAATTACAGATGTTCCTCGTTTAGCGGATGGTGCTGATCAAAATGCAACATCTTATTCTTCAAGATTCGTTACATCAACTGACCATTTAGCATTAAACAATGTGAATGTAAGTTATAATGTACCTAGCACATTCTTAGAAGGTAAAGGATTAGATACATTCAACATATGGATGTCTGCAGATAACTTATTTATGAATACTGCTAGAAGAGGATTCTTACCAACTACAAGTGAAAGTGGAAGTTCAGGACGTAGATTATACGCACCAATGACTACCATAACTTTAGGTGTTAGATTAAAATTTTAATTTAAAAAAAACAAGAAAATGAATAAATTATTTAATTACGGATTACTATCAGCAGTAGCTTTATTAAGCTTAAGCTGTGAACCGGACTTCTTAGAAGATCCAGTATTGACCAACACAGGAACTTTAACTTCTGTGCAATTTGAAGAAGCGGCTGCTTTAGACCCTTCCCTACCTACTGGTTTAATGTCAGGTGTATATGCATTGACATTTACAACTGGTACAGGTGGAACAAGTGGACATGATGATTTTGGAATGAAATCATATGATGTATTTTCTGATATGTTATCTGGAGATGTTGCCTTAAGTCAAAGTGTATACGGATGGTATAGAGCATCTATTACTGAATTTGGTGCACCACAAGATTTTACTTTTGGTGATAACAGACAAGTTTGGAGATATTACTACAGAATCATTAGAGGATGTAACTCAGTGATCGATGGATTGGGTGGAATGGATGCAACTCCAGAAAGCCAGGCGAATAAATATACAATGGGTCAAGCGAAAGCTTTGAGAGCACATTCTTATTTTTACTTAGCGAATTTCTACCAGAAAGAATATAATGCTAGTGAGCCAATTTTACCGATCTACCGTTCTGCAGCGGATCAAAATGGTCCTAAAGTGCCTGCAAGTGAGATCTATGACTTAATGGAATCTGATTTAACAGATGCAATTGCTTTATTGGAAGGTTTCAACAGAGATAATAAAACAGAAATCAATCAAGATGTAGCAAAAGCATTGTATGCTTATGTGTTGGGTTCAAGAGGTACAGATTATACCAAAGCCTACAACATGGCTGTTCAGGCTATCGGTAGCTATCCAGTTATGGTTGGTGCTGAAGTGACTGGTGGATTTAACAATGTAAATACTCCAGGATGGATGTGGGGTGTTGATTTAAATCAAGATATTGGTTTAGGTTTGATCTCTTGGTGGGGACAAATGGATTACTATAGCTATAGTTATCCAGCTTATGGAGATTTAAAAGCAATTGATGCTTCTTTATTCGCACAGATTCCTTCAGATGATATCAGAAAAGGACAGTTTTTAAACAATACTTCTTTTGCACAACACTTAATGCCTTTATTTAAGTTTTATGATGAAGATAGAGTTCACACGGGTACTTCTTCAATCGTAAAAGCAGATTATGTATACATGAGAGTTGCAGAAATGCACTTAATGGCTGCTGAAATGGCTGCATTTGCTGGTAATGACGGTGCTGCAAGAGTACATCTAAAAAACTTAGTGAGTACAAGAGTTCCTGATGCATCTTATATTGATGGATTGTCAGGACAAGCATTGAAGGATGAAATTTACTTACAGACTCGTATTGAATTATGGGGTGAAGGTAAAAGTTACTTAGCAATGAAACGTAACAAGGCAACTGCTACAAGAGGTGCAAATCACCTTTCATTTGTAGGTGTAGATATTCCTTATAACGATGAAAAAATGACTTTTGAAATTCCAGAAGGAGAAATTCAATACAACCCTTTCATTAGCACACAAAACCAATAATAACTTTTAGCGATCGCTTTTTACAAAGGGATCGCTAATTATTAAAACTCATAAAAATGAACAAATTAAGAATACTTTTATACATGTGTATAGCTGTTTTTACATTAAACAGTTGTACAGACGAAGTAGAGCCACAAGATACTCCTTACATTACGTTTGAGACCTCTAGTATGGATATTACTTTTGACCAAGGTGGGTCTATTACTCAAGAGGTTAAAGTGTATGCAGCCAATACTTCAGATCAAGAAAGAACAGTAGGAATCGCTGTTGTTGGAGCTTCAACTGATGTTGATGCGGCGGCTTATGTTGTACCAACAACTGTAACTTTTGCAGCTGGATCAAATGTAGCAACATTAAGCATCGACTTAACGGATGTAAATATGTCACCATTTGCATCTCAAACTTTAGTAGTTTCTTTAACGAACGCTCCTGAAATTTATACAGGTGAAGACTTAACAATTAATGTGGGACTAAGATGTCCAAACAACGGAGTTAAGGTAAAGATGGTCTTAGGTTTTGATAGCTGGCCAGAAGAAGTATACTGGAGATTGGTTGATGTGAATGCAGGAGTAATTGTATTGGCAAGTCAAGCTACACCAGGATACGGTGCTTATGCTGGAATGACTGGTGGTGTTACCATCCAAGAATGTGTTCCTTCAGGAGATTACCAATTACAAATCTTTGATGGATACGGTGACGGTGGTACTTCTTATGTAGTAACTGCTGACGGTGTTCAAGTTGCAAATGTAAGTGCATCTTCTTATGGAGGTAGTACTTCTGTAGACTTTAGTATCTAGAGCATAAAAATCATACTTTAAAAAACCATCTCTGCTAAGAGATGGTTTTTTTTGCACTTAATTTAACATATCTTTGCAGCATGACAACAGCAACAACAGCATCAACAAATATATTTGGGATTAGAGCTATTATTGAAGCCATAAATAGTGGATCTACAATCAACAAAATCTACCTTCAAAAGGGTTTAAGAGGGAGCTTATTTTTTGAGTTGAATCTTTTGATCAAAGAAAAAGGAATCACAACCAGCGTGGTACCCGTAGAAAAATTAGACCGTCTTTCTAAATACAGCAATCACCAAGGAGCAGTTGCACAGATTTCTCCAGTTGCATTTCACGATTTAGAAGCCTTGATTGAAAAAGTAATCGAAACTAAAGAAGCACCTATTTTCTTATTATTAGATCAACTATCTGATGTACGTAACTTTGGAGCTATTTTAAGAACGGCAGAATGTACAGGCGTAGACGCTGTTATTGTTCAAAAAAACGGAAGTGCTCCAGTAAATGCAGAAACCATAAAAACTTCTGCTGGTGCAGCTTTTAAAATTCCGATTTGTAAAGTAGACCATATCAAAGATGCAATCTATATGCTGCAAGCTTCTGATATTAAAACAGTAGCAGCAACCGAAAAAACAGAAACATCCATTTACGAAGTAGCACTCAACCAACCCATCGCAATCATTATGGGCTCTGAGCATCGTGGTGTTAATCCTTCCATTTTAAAAATGGTCGATTTTAAAGCGAAATTGCCTTTGTTGGGAGAGATTGAATCCTTGAATGTGTCTGTTGCTTGTGGTGCTTTTCTATATGAAACCATCCGACAAAGAACTATAAGTGACAATTCATAAATTGGAGATCACTCCTCTTTATTAGTAATTGGTATTTTTACATCATCATGAAGTTCCTCCGCAATTTTAGGAGGTACATAATTACCGTTTTCATCAAATAATAAATCGAATGCTGTTTCTTCGAAATAAGGTTCGATTTTTTGAATGCCTTTATTTTTATATAAGAAGGCAAATACAAGCCCAACTACAAAACCAGACAAATGACCTTCCCAGGACATACCGTCTTTAATGGGTAAAACATACCAAATCATGCTTCCGTACAAAAAAATTACGATCAAGGAAACAGCAACCAATCTGAAATGCTTTTTGAGAAGACCACTAAAGAAAACAAAACTAAATAGCAGATACACAACACCACTGGCACCAATATGATAGGATTCTCTTGCAATAATCCACGTAAGAAAACCTGTTAGGAGCGCACCATACGCCAATACTTTAAGCGCAACTTCTTTATAAAACATAAAAACACTTAAAAGGAGCACAAATAAAGGGATTGAGTTGTTGAAGAGATGAGCTGTGTTACTATGAATGAAATGTGTTAAAAAAACACCTCTAAGCCCCTTAAAATCCCTAGGATACACACCATACTTATTAAAATTATATCCAAATTTAATTTCTATAAAGTAGAGCATCCAAATCACCAAAATATACAAGATGGGTATTGTAAGCATGGATTTTGAAAAATTGAGTTGATTTGCCTGTTTCATGAGTCCAAAAGTAACAAAAAATGAACCAAAGTACATTCTTACAGATTCTGTCAGAAAACTTTGTTATTTTTACCTTATGAATGCACCATTGGCAGAAAGAATCCGTCCGAAACATCTTGAAGATTATATAAGTCAGCAACATTTGGTGGGTGAAAATGGTATTTTAACAAATCACATCAAACAAGGTATCATTCCCTCATTAATTCTTTGGGGACCCCCTGGAATTGGTAAAACCACACTAGCGAATATTATAGCTACGGAATCGAAAAGGCCCTTTTATACGCTGAGTGCCATTAGTTCTGGAGTAAAAGAGGTACGAGAGGTTATTGAGAAAGCCAAAAAAAGTGGTGGACTGTTTACCGCAAAAAACCCCATTCTATTTATTGATGAGATTCATCGTTTTAGTAAATCTCAACAAGACTCTTTATTGGGTGCTGTAGAAAAGGGATGGGTAACCCTTATTGGTGCGACTACAGAAAACCCAAGTTTTGAAGTCATCCCTGCCCTCCTCTCTCGTTGCCAAGTTTATATTTTGAATTCCTTTGATAAGGACGACCTCATCAACTTATTAAAAAGGGCGATTGAAAAGGATGTATTGATCTCTACGAAAGACATTCAACTCACAGAAACTGCGGCTTTATTGCAAGTTTCAGGAGGGGATGCTCGCAAATTACTCAATATTTTTGAGCTGATTGTTGGCGCTGAAGAAAGCATTGAAATCACCAACGAATTGGTCTTGTCTAGGGTTCAAAAGAATACGGCTCGGTATGACAAAACTGGTGAACAGCATTATGATATCATTTCTGCTTTTATAAAGTCGATACGAGGGAGTGATCCAAATGCTGCTGTGTATTATTTAGCGAGAATGATCGAAGGTGGTGAAGATGTAAAGTTTATTGCAAGAAGGATGCTCATATTGGCTTCAGAAGACATTGGGAATGCAAATCCAACAGCATTTATATTGGCAAATAATACGTTTCAAGCTGTGGCAGTTATTGGACATCCTGAATCTCGTATTATTTTGAGTCAATGTGCCGTATACCTTGCAAGTTCTGCAAAAAGTAACGCTTCGTACATGGCTATAAATGAAGCTCAGAATCTCGTAAAACAAACTGGAGACTTATCGGTACCGCTACATTTACGAAATGCTCCAACAAAATTAATGAAAGATATTGGCTATGGTAAAGAGTATGCGTATTCTCATAATTATCCTGAAAATTTTGTGAATCAAGAATTTTTACCTGAAGAAATTTCAGGGAAGAAACTCTATAACCCAGGAAATAATCCACGTGAAAATCAATTTAGAGATCTTTTAAGAAAAAGATGGAAGGATAAATATGGCTATTAATTCAAACTAATCAAAAATTAGATTGAGTCCCATTTGAAAGGAAGCACTGCTCGCATTTGCCAGGTTATTGAAAGCAAAAAGAGTATCTACCATGCCAAAAAGAGAGACATTTCCTATTTGAGTAGAAATTCCGACACCTACATTATGAAAAGAATAATCGTCTACCGTATAGGTTACTTTTGCATGTAGTTTTTCTGTAAATGTCTTCTCATAGAAACCCGTTAAGGCATATTGCGGACGTAAAGGTCTCATAATGGTGTGTATTTGGAGTCCGATAGCATCCGTATAAAATTCCTTGAAGGTATTGTCATAGCAAAATTTACTTCTTCTTTCCGAACCAAAACTGTATTTTAAAGCTGCATTTACTTTTGTCGGTCTCCAAGAAGCATAGGCATTCGTGTTGTTGCCCCTTGGTACTTTCTCTTCAAAATCGGCATTTAACTCTGCCCAATAATTTGTTGGGTTAGCGGGGTCAAACAAAAAATTTACTCCTTCAAAAGTATAGCTTCCTTTTACGGTGGTGTTTTGAACTTTTTTTGAATAATTGATGTATCCAAAATCGATTATACTTCCTGTAAACTCCAATCTGGGCGAAAGATGATAGGTGAGTCCAATATCGAGTCCAACTCCCAAACTTCCTCCTAAAAAAGAGTTGGTAATGAGTTCCATCGGGTTTTCTAAATATGCATTGTTTACAACCAAACCTGCAGATAAAAAATTCAAATCGATGGTGTTCAAATAGTTGGTATATATATTGTTTGTTCCTAGTTGTGTTGTAAAGGTTCCGGAATTATTTTGAGTTTCGATATTTAATGTGGAAGAATATACCTTAAACCTACCTCCTAATGTGAGCTTTTGATTTATTTTTCTGGACATCCCAACATGTAAGACACCTACAAAATCTACTTTATAAAGAAGTTGTGACAAGTCAAAGCTTTTATTGAGATAAGGGGCATTCCCTTCATTTAACAACGTAATTACATCTTTGGGCCAGTACGCAATGGCATCCAATTCTTGGTAAAAGCCGAAACTAATATAGGTTTTATCGTTCACTCTAAAACCGGCATTTAAAACATCGATTTGAACGTTCAGTTTTAGGTGATCTTCGGGTGCCAACTTATTTAAAAGTCGAAAAATTTTTGTATTGAAATCAATGCCATCTTCAGAAAAAAGATCGTTTAATTTGAAGTTCTTTAGGGCAACATCTCCAGATATCCCCGAGAGAAAAGGAATTCCAATATGAAACTTATAATTTGTTTCTGCTCCAGGGTTTAATAAGAGGGTTTGAGGGTTTTCTGCAAAACCGTATAAAACTTGTTTGTTTTGCGTCAATGTATCTATAGACACAAAGAGCAGCATCAGAAAAAAGAATTTCTTCATAATTATTCGGCAGCTATAAAATAGGTTCCAGCGGATTTTAATTCAAACGCTCTTGGGTCGTTTTCAATGAGGGGTGTAGCGGCTCCAGAAATGGTTACCGATGTTCTAGTTTTTCTAGTGTTCAAAATAATTGGATTTAAACGAACTTCAATGCTTTCTTGATAGGTAAATGCTTCATTTTGAGGGGGTACATTTAGCGTGCTTAGGGTGTAGATAACCGTTCCATTATCATCTAAAAATACTATCTCCACAGTAAAATCTCTGGTTATTTCATTCTTAACTTCGATATCAATAATAATTTTTTCCAAGTTATCTCGGAGATACGCATTCTCTAGAATACGGAAATCCGACACGTCAGATAATGGGTTCACATTTTCTGCACCTGATACCGTGTCTATAAAATCATTGGAATATAAAGTGAAATAAACAAGGGGTGTTTTTATGACTGGCCGATGCTCAAATTCCTCTACTTGCTTAAAATCTAACTTTTCTGAGCATGCCACTGAGAAAAGGAACATAAGGAATATCCCTATTTTAAAATGTTTCATTAATTTTCTTTTAAAGTATATGGCTTTAGTTTTAGTAAAATTATAGCAATTGTTTTATTTCATGAAGGGCTCTCACGGTTACAAACGTATTCCCTTTCGGATTCGTATTTTCAAAGTCACAATAAATAGCTTTAAAACCAAAGTTGATCGCTCCTTCTATATCGGCCTCGATGCTATCGCCAATCATAATTGAATTTTCTTTGGTAGCTTTTGCAACACTCAAAGCATGTTTGAAAATTAATGGATTTGGTTTTTTGACTCCAACAGACTCCGAGGTAATTACTTGATCGAAATAATGATAGATCTTTGAACTTTTCATTTTCTTGGTCTGTACTTCTTCAAATCCATTGGTAATAATATGCAATTGATATGTGTCTTTCAAATAGTTTAAAATATCGATAGCTCCGTCAAAAAGATGGTTAAAATTTGGCATTAGTTTTATATATTGAATGGCCAAGGTGTCTATTAATTCGTCAGAAATAGAAAAATGGACAGCATCAAATGCTTCTTTTAATCTTTGATAACGCAGTTGTTCTTTGCTCACTTTTTCTTGTCGATACAAACGCCAATACTTAAAATTAATGGGCTTATACACTTCTAAAAAAATAGCAATATCAAGATCAATCTGATACTTCTTGAATAATTCTTGAAAAGTAAGGTCTGAATTTTTTTCAAAATCCCAAAGCGTATGATCTAAGTCGAAAAAGACGTGTTTAATCCGTGCCAATTGTTTTATATTTGATAAAAAGTTATTTTTTGACTCCAAAAGTAAACAAAAACCATTTATCTACTTTTTATAAGAACATTCTTATAATGTTTAAAGGTACTTTAATTGCACAAATTATTGCAGTGATTAGTTCTCTTTTTATTGCAAAAATATACGGAAGTGAAGCCTACGGTATTCTGAGCGTTTTTATTGGTTTTTCTTCCATTCTATCTGTTTTGAATTCGCTACAACTAGACAATTATATTGTTACCTGCAAAGAGGAATTCACGCGAAATCATTGGTTTAATTTTCTATTCATACTCATCCCGGTAATGACCGTTATTGGCACCCTGGTACTTCTTCCTTTTTATATTATTTTCTTTGATAAGGGAATGGATTTTAATGTTTTAATGCTCGCTCTATTGAGTGCCATTTTGCTGAGTTATAATAAAACGCATGAATTTTTCCTGACTAGTAACAAGAATTTTTCCTCCATTTCATTTGCGAAAATACTTTTAGTTCTCATCAATGTTTTTTTTCAATTTGCATTTTACATAAAATATAGCCTTTACGGATTGGTTTATAGCTCGTTTATTTCATTGCTCATTGTTACTTTGTATTTTAGTTTTAAAAATAAAAATTACTTCAATGCAATCGATTTTAAGATTATTAAAACAAATCTGAGTTTTAATAGCTCTATAATGACCTTCTTACTTCCCTCTAGGTTTATAAACAATTTAGCATCACAGTCGATTCCGTTATTCATCTTTGCTTTTTTTAGCCTTAAGGATGCAGGCGTATATTTTTTCAGTCAAAAGATTTTGACAATGCCGCTCTTTATAATTTCTTCTTCCATTTCAACGGTATACTTTGAAAAGGCATCTAGCCTAATGAATACCTCAAAAAAAGAGCTTTTAAAAACCACTAAAAAAATCATTCGCTTTAATGTTGGCACCATGTTTTTATTTTTAGTGCTAATGAATACCCTTGGGATTTACTTATTAGAAATGTTTTTAACAGACAACTGGGTCAATTTAAGAAAGTATTTACTGCTGCTATCTTTTCTTGTTTTAAGCAGATCCTCATTTAGTCCAATTAGCAATATCATTGTAGTTTTAGATAAAAACAATATAAGTTTGCTCTTCAATGCAATTCTTTTAGTAATCAATTGTATTGCTTTTTATATTGGCTTTATAATGCATGAGCTAACCTATACAATTTATATCCTATCCTTTTTGGGAGGTATTGCTTATTTAATATTGACTCTTTATTTTTTGAAAATTATAAAAAAACAATCCTACTCATGATAAAACCGACTTTATTTGAAAGGCTAGATTTTTTAATCTTTGGGCATTTGATTCATTTATTATATCCTACCTACTTCCGTCAAAAGTATGGGTATCAAAAATATTACATTCTTTTTTTTCATTATTGGATTCCCCAAAAACTATTCCGACTCAACCCAAAAGCAAGTTGGCCGGTTCATTTTACTTCCAAGGTATTGGCACCTGAAAATATTAAAAAAGGGATCTTATGCGATCCGGGAGACAATCCAAATGTATACGTACAAGCCAATAACGGATTGATTATTGGGAATAATGTAGGTTTTGGAACGGGTTCAAAAATCATCTCTGCAAATCATGCGCACACAAGGCATTCGGAACATACAAAAACCGTTCCAATTGTTATTGGTGACAATGTTTTTATTGGAGCAAATAGCATTGTATTACCGGGAGTATGTATTGGAGATAATGTCATTATTGGCGCTGGGTCTGTTGTTTGTAAAGCGATTCCGTCAAATTCTATTGCCGTTGGCAACCCTTGCAAAGTAATCAAAGAAAATAAGCCTTACGAAGAAACACTCACTGAGATGAAATTTCACAGAAAAATTCCTAAATAAAATTTTTCGAAAAAGTAGGATAATCTTCATACGTTGTCCCAAAACTTTCATAGAATTTAGCAACTCCAGGAATCATAGAACCTTCAAAATCTAAAATTTGATGGCTATGCCGATACTTTTTAATAATTTCATCTACAAGTAAGGTTGCCGCAGCATTCTTTTTTCCAAACGCACTAGCAACAGGTATTAAATAGGTAATTCTTTTGGGATCTACTAAAAGCAACACTCCAGCAATTAAAACTGTATTTCTTTTGATCCCATAACATTGAACAGCTTGTGTCTTTAAATTTAAAATATTTTGAAGTACTTTTTTCATTGAAACATGGGTGCGATGATTTTTGTCATTCAACACATAAAAATCGTAAAACTCATTTGCAGCGATGTTTTCTTGAAAAGTAAATCCCAATGAACTTGCTTTTTTGAGGGCTCTTTTTCTGTTTTTATTAAATTTAGCATGCATATTTTCATATACATTTTCTATTGTTAAAAGCGCATTTTTTCTCAACTTCATGTTAGCATTCAAAAAATTATCAGCATTGAAGTTTATGGACGTTCTCATAAACTTTTTAGGAATCCGACGGATCATGTTTTCCTGAATTTGAAGGGTAATAGGTGCGAAGGAAAAAATGCCTAATTGCTGACAAAAAAAAGGTTGTGTAATGTATTTTAAAAAATATTTTTGCTTCCAGGGAAGCGGCATCACAGCTTCGTAATCATTCAAAATTAGGACCTCCCAATTCTCGGAAACAGCGTCTAAATACCATGAAAAAGCATAAATTCTGAATTGCACAGATGCGGCAATACAAGCATCATACTTATCAATATCTAAGTCTTTTCTTTTAATGCAATAGATCATCTTTATGAAGTGGCGATTTTTAGCATGGATTCGTAGAGTCTTTTCCAACCTCTCCAACGCAAAAAATCGCTCAAGCTTTCGTTATGGAATAGGGTAATAAAGACTCCATCTACTGCTTTTACTTGATTTCTCAGGTCTCTTATTCTCCCTAAAGATTGCTTTGGAGTTAACTTCATATAGTCATTTAAAGTTGTGTCCATTAATGCAAATGGAAATACTTTTAAAGGGGTTTGTATTTCAAAATCCAAGTCATAGAAATAAAAAGGAGTACAGGTTCCTGCTCTAAAACCTACATTGCTGGCATAGCCCATCGAATAATCTTCTTCAATTTCTAAATCGATTAGATTTTGATAGGTTTCTGGGAGGCTAAAACGCAGATAATGTTGTCGCGATCTTTTTGTTGGCATATTGGTAATGTCTTCCAAACGTTCTTTTTCTTTCTTTAACAACGCACTGTTTTGCATCGTAAAATAAGAAGGATGTAAGCCAACTTTAGCATAATCGACAATGGACTTAATCAACAATCTAAATTTAGGTTTTGCGGTTGACACATTGTTGTCATAAGTGGTATAATCGGCAATTAAAAAAAAGAAGAGTGTTGCTACTTTGTACTTGTTCTTGTATGCTAAAATTTTATCAAAAGTGTTGAATGGGTCTTTTATAAGATTAAATAAGACTGCAAAACGTTTGATAATACTTAAAAATTTTAGCGTGAAAATATCATTTAGAAACCCCCCAATGGATCGGAGTAAACTTTTGTGTTTATAGGCAAATGCATTGTCTACATCTATGGTAGAAATGAATTCATATTTTCTTTTAGGATAGGTATAAGTTGGAAACTTTTCTTTAAAAATTGATAAAAATTTGTACGCCCAAATATCGATTACTGGTTTTTCTAAAAATTGATACTCATAGGCGATACTTTGTTCAGCAGTAAATCGGCCATGGTGGTCTTTTACATGAGGTAAGTACTCTTCATAACGTGAAATTAAATAGAAACTAGCAGCAAAAATGTCATAGGGAATGGATGATTTTGAACCTGCATTAAAAAAGCAAGGAACGGCATCCCATTTGGAAACATTTATTTCCATATTGTTAACACCTTGTTCGAACATAATATTACTACTTCTAACAAAAAACTCGCTTCCTAATGGATTCTTGGTATAAGACATTTTAGGGCCATTGTGGGCAACAAAATCTTCAATTTTTGAAGTAAAGTCGACAGTGGTCGATAAAGTCCTCGTAAAAATATGTTTGAAAACATATCGTATTCTTGGGGTAATTTTATGTGTATAAACGAGTATCAAATAAAAGGATTGAGTGAGTATTAAGAATGGTGAATTTACAAAATTCCGTCATCAGCAAAGCTAAAATACAATTTTTCGGTAATAATTAAATGATCGAGCAGTTTTATATCTAAAGTACTCCCCGCATCTTTAATTTTTTGAGTGATTTCCATGTCGGCAGCACTTGGGATTAATTTCCCAGAAGGATGATTATGACAAACGATTACCCCCACACATCCAGTCCCTAAGGCCTTCCTGTAAAGCAATCTTACATCTACTATCGTTGCAGTTAACCCGCCTTTACTTAATCGGTGTTTGGCAATTACTTTGTTTGAGTTGCTCAGAAATATCGCCCAAAACTCTTCGTGCTGTAAATCTCCAATAATCGGTTGCATCAGATGAAATACACCTTTACTGGTGGAAACTTTGGGGAGTTCTAAAGCGGTTTCTAATTGCCTTCTTTTCCATAATTCTAAGGCTGTAATAATGGCAATGCCCTTTGCAGTTCCAATTCCGTGGAATTTGGTTAATTCTTCAACAGATAGTTTTGCCAACTCGTTCAGATTATTATTGGCGGAAATTAATATTTTTTTGGATAAAGAAACAGCACTTTCATTTTTACTTCCTGAACCAATTAAAATGGCTATTAGTTCCGCATCTGAAAGTGATTTCTTCCCCTTTAACACTAATTTTTCTCGGGGTCTATCATCTAAAGCCCATCCTTTTATGGTTAATTTTTTTATGGCTTTTTTTTTACTGAAAGTACAAAAAATAGCTAAAAATACTTAAAAACAGTTTTTTTTACGTTTACTGGCGAACTCTTTTTTATCTTAGCAATCTATTTCTATATTTTAAATATGAAGATTATTATAGCTGGTGCTGGAGATGTAGGTTTTCACTTAGCTAAACTCCTTTCTTACGAATCTCAGGATACGTATATTATAGATTTTGATTCCGAGAAGTTGAACTACTTGAATAATCATTTAGATGTGATTACCAAAAAAGGGGATGCTACTTCTATTCAATTATTAAAAGAGATTGGCATTGATTCTGCAGATTTACTAATTGCAGTTACAGATAGCCCTAATACAAATTTCACAATTTGTGTTATTGGAAAATCTTTAGGTGTTCAAAAAACAATTGCACGAATAGACAGCACTGAGTTTTTAAATACCACTGAAATTAATTTCAAAGATTTTGGAGTGGATTTCATGATCTCTCCGCAAGAATTGGCTGCAGACGAAATTAAAATGCAGCTAAATCAATCTTCCTTTAACGAAACTATTGCGTTTGAAAACGGGTTATTTAATGTAATGGGTACTACTCTTTCTTACAAATCTCCGATTGTTGATTTGACCGTAAAAGAAGCAAAAAAGAAATTCTCTGATGTCGATTTTATTACAATTGCTATCAAAAGAGAAGGGGTTTCTCAAACGATTATTCCTCGTGGAGACACGAAGTATGAGGTAGACGATCAAGTTTATTTTTCGGTCCCAAACTATAGCATCAAAAAATTATATCCCATTATTGGAAAAAAACATCTGAACATTAAAAATGTGATGATTTTAGGCGGTAGTAGTATTGGTGAAAAAACAGCAAGAAACCTTTGTGAAGACAACTTTAAGGTAACGTTGATTGAAAAAAACAGAGAGAAAGCTGCTGCGCTGGCGGAAGAATTAGGCAACACATTGGTGATCAATGGAGATGGTAGAGATTTAGAGCTTTTAGAAGAAGAAAACATTCGAGAAATGGATGCTTTTATTGCTGTTACAGGCAATTCAGAAACCAATATCATGTCTTGTTTGGTTGCAAAATCGAAAGGCATTAAAAAAACAATTGCTTTGGTAGAGAATATGGATTATATAGACATCTCACAAACCATTGGTATTGAATCTCTTATCAATAAAAAACTAATCGCAGCTAGCAATATTTTTAGACACATTCGAAAAGGGGAAATTTTGGCTTTGGCCAATCTTCACAATATTGACGCCGAAGTTTTTGAATTTGAAGTACAACCCAATGCAAAAATAACAAAAGCCCCGATTAAAGATTTAGGTTTCCCCAGAGAAGCAGTCTTTGGCGGAATTATTAGAGACGGAAATGCAATGATGTCTTTTGGAGACATGCAAATTCAAGATGGAGACAAAGTAATTGTCTTCTGTTTACCCGAAGCCATTAGTACCGTAGAAAGTCTTTTTAATTAAGATGAAAAATTTAAACATAAAAATAATTTACCGTTTTCTAGGCATTACTGCTGTTTTAAATGGGTTGTTTATGTTTATTGCTTTTCCTTTTAGTTACTTTCATGGCGAAAATGAAATGTGGGGAATTCTAAATGCTGGAATTATCACAGTGCTAGTGGGTGCCTTTCTCTACTTCTCTAACAAACCAAAAAATACCAGTATTCAAAAAAAAGAGGGTTACTTAATTGTTACTTTGGGTTGGCTGACACTCTCCATCACAGGGATGCTCCCCTATCTTTTATCCGGGGCCATCCCCAATATTACCAATGCATTTTTTGAAACCATCTCTGGGTATTCTACGACAGGTTCTTCCATATTGACAGATATTGAATCCATGCCAAAAGGAATTTTATTCTGGAGAAGTGCAACCCATTGGATTGGAGGCATGGGAATTATTGTTTTGACTATTGCCATTTTACCGCTCTTAGGAATTGGCGGAATGCAATTGTTTATGGCGGAAGCGCCAGGACCGTCAGCAGATAAATTACATCCACGAATTACAGATACTGCAAAACGATTGTACTTCATTTATGTGCTATTAACTTTTGTTGAGTTCTTATTGCTTAAGATTGCGGGAATGACCTGGTTTGATGCAATTAACCATGCCATGTCTACTGTGAGTACGGGTGGTTTTTCTACCAAAAACAGCAGTATGGCGTACTATAATCACTTGCCTTTTGTACAATATATTGTCATTTTTTTCATGCTCGTTGCGGGCACAAATTTTGTACTCACCTATTTTGCTTTAAAAGGAAAAATTCAAAAAGTATTTCAAAGTGAAGAGTTTAAATATTACTTATTTGGTATTATTGGAATTGCTGCTGTGATTGCGATTATAATTCTCTTTTTCCAAGATCCAAACTTACACACATCAATTTACCATCCAGCTATCTTTGGAAAAAATGAAAGTGCTATAAGACATGCGCTTTTTCAAGTAACCTCAGTGGTAACAACAACTGGTTTTGTTTCTGCAGATTTTACCATGTGGAGTTTCTTTGCAACTGGAGTCTTTTTTGCATTGTTTTTCTCTGGAGGATCTGCTGGCTCTACGAGTGGTGGAATTAAGGTGATGCGACATATTGTTATGCTCAAAAATAGTTTTCTGGAATTTAAAAAAGCACTGCATCCCAATGCAATTATTCCAGTAAGGTTTGACGGTAGGGCCGTTAGCCATACCATTGTATTTAATATTCTTTCATTCTTTATCATCTATATGCTCATCTTTATAATGGCCTCTGTAACATTAACTCTTTTAGGCTTGGATTTTACCTCTGCATTGGGTGCAGCAGCCTCTTCATTAGGGAATATTGGCCCAGCAATTGGTTCTGTGAGTCCAGTAGATAACTTTGCACATTTATCGAGTGGAGCAAAATGGTTTTGCTCCTTTTTAATGTTAATTGGTCGTTTAGAATTGTTTACGGTATTGATTTTATTTACCCCATTTTTTTGGAGAAAAAACTAGTTCATTAACCCTAGACAGCCAAAAAAGTTCTTTTAGCATTCTTTTTTTTAGCTACTCCAATAAGGGTACAAAAGATGCCCAAAATTGGAAATTCGTTCAGGAATTAACGTTATTTTAGAATTTCGCTTTTTAGATTTCTTTGATTGTTTCTAAATGTCTAACTTTAATCTTTGATATGAGAAAAAAATTGAACTTACTTTTTAAACCTATTGAAGACAAAACAATTGTCTGGCTTGAACAGAAGAATGAATATACCGTTCTAGAAAACACCACGGCACAGCTATTAGAAGAACTTAATAAAGGGATTGAAATAAACACTATTGCAGCGGAACTCTCTGAGAAAATGTCAACTCCAAAAGAAGCATGTATCGGTTTTATTTCAGAACTTGAAGAACGGTATTTTGAGAATACCCTTTCAGATCAACCTAAGGCTGTTGCTATCCAAACAATAAAAATTCCATCAGTTTTAGAATTTCAGAAATTTTATAAAATAAATAACCTTATATATAAGGTTGAATTTTCCAATGAAATAGGACTCTCTTATATTCATCCAAAATTCGCACATTTAGAAGTAAGCGCAACAGAACACCAACACCATTTTATTGTTTTTATTGAAAATAAGCACCTGTTTTTGGCGGTCAATAACACGATCATAAATGGCTGGAAGTCCAATGAAATTCATTTTTTTCAAGGAAAATTTTCAATGGAGCTAATACAGGCAATTCACCAAAACAAAGAAGAAGATTGGATGGGTGTTTTTCATGCTTCTGCTGTGGGGAATTCAAAAAAAACAGTTTTATTTTTAGGCGATTCTGGGAATGGAAAAAGCACTTCCTTAGCAATATTACAAGCAAATGGGTTTACATGTATTGCAGATGATTTTGTTCCTATCGACGCAAAAAAACAAGAAGTTTATAGCTTTCCAGCGGCTATCTCTATCAAAAAAAATAGTTTAGACACCTTGCTACCCATCTATCCAGAATTGGCAACAACTGCAGAATATAATTTTAAACGTCTTCATAAAATTGTTCGCTATTTAAACCCAAATACGACTGATTTTACTCAGCATTTACCTTGTCGTGAATTGATCTTTATAAAGTATGAAAAGAATGCAGCATTACAGTTTTCTAAAATCAATAAAATAGCCGCTTTTTCTCAATTGATTCCAGATTCTTGGATTTCACCAAAAAAAGAAAATACTCAGGTCTTTTTAGATTGGTTTGAATCTTTAAAATGCTACCAACTGACTTATTCAAACAATGAGGAAATGATTAAAACGGTTTCTAAAGTCTTTAATAATGACATCTAAAAGAGACTTTTTTACAGGGAAATATTTTCAACATTTCTTTAGATAAAAAAACAGCCTAGAAATTAAAAATCTCAGTTTCGTTATAAAAGAAGTATTCTAAAAAAAAATTGCAGTTATATTTTTAAGGGGGTTACTACGAAACCAGGTGTTTCACTTCTTCAAAGTCTAATCCACCATAATTCCCAGAACTCATGAATACCAGTGCTGTATTTTTTAGGCTTTGAGCATATAGAAACGCTTTAAATTCTTGTGGATTTGTGTAAATTATTAAATCCTCTCGTTGAAATGCTTTTGCAATTTGTGCTGAAGTTACTGCTTCTAATTGTTTTATTTTTACCGCATCTGGAGAATAAAAAACAACCGCTTGATCTGCTGCGTCTAATGCGCCTTTATATTCTTCCAAAAAGGCAGCATTTAAACTCGAATAGGTATGCAATTCTAAACAGGCTAGCACATTTCTATTTTCGTATTGTTTTTTAACCGCTTTGGTAGTTGCTTCTACTTTCGAGGGTGAGTGTGCAAAATCTTTAAAAATTACGCTCGTATTGTTTTCTACAATTTTCTCTAAACGTTTGCTTGCTCCAGAAAAACTTGCAATTGCTTCATAGAAATCATCTTCATCAATGCCCATGTGTTGGCAAATCCATTTTGCTCCCGCCAAGTTTTGTAAATTGTGAGTACCAAAGACTTCTAAAGGTAAATCTCCTTCAGAGGTTTCTATAAAGGTAACACCATTCTCTATAAAATGTTTGGGGGTTTGATAGGGATATTTTTGAATATGATTTTCGGATGATTCCACGATCTCTTTTACGGTAGCGTCTTCTTGGTTATAGACCATAATACCACCGTGTACCATAGCATCTGTAAATACTTTAAACTGGGACACATAGTTTTCAAAGGTTGGAAAAACATTGATATGATCCCAGGCAATTCCACTTAACAAAGCGATATTCGGTTTGTATAAATGAAATTTTGGGCGTCTATCGATGGGGGAGCTCAAGTATTCATCGCCTTCTAAAACAATGAAATCATTTTCTGCTGTTAAGTACACCATATTCTCAAAGCCTTCTAGTTGTGCCCCTACCATATAATCCACAGCTCTTTCATGATAATTTAAGACATGTAAAATCATCGAAGTAATGGTTGTTTTTCCATGGGAACCTCCAATAACTACCCGGGTTTTATTTTTAGATTGTTCGTATAAAAATTCTGGATAGGAATAGATCTTCAATCCTAGTTCTTGTGCCTTTAACAATTCTGAATTGTCTTTTTTAGCATGCATTCCTAAAATAATTGCATCGATGTCCGAGGTTATTTTTTCTGGAAACCAGCCAAATGCTGCAGGCAATAAACCATAGGTAGCTAAGCGAGATTTGGACGGATCGTGAATTGCATCATCACTCCCAGAAATTCGATCTCCTTTTAAGTGCAGTGCAATTGCTAGGTTGTGCATTGCGCTTCCGCCAATGGCAATAAAATGTAGGTTCATGAACAAAAATTTATTATTGGTAAAAATACGAAAGCTTTGTACAATATGGTTTGACTTTAATGGGAATCTCTAAAAAACAGCAGCTATTCTTTTTGGCTTCTAGAGAATTAGTTCGATAACATTTTTGGAGTTTTATTTTCTTCTAAAACAACTCTTGTTGGTGTGTCTACCCCATTAATTATACTTTCTGTTCCCTTTGCGACTGCTTGTATTGTTTGGGTAATTACGGTCATGTTCAAGGTGGCAGCTTCGTCGGATACTTGGTGATAGTCTTCATCTACATCAATGGGCGTTGTTGAAAAGGTATGGGACGGTACTCCCAATCTTGCCAAGGAAGCATTGTCGGATCTAAAAAACAAATTAAACTTCTTGTAGGGATCTGGAAATAACTGATAGCCAGTTCCTTCCAAATTTTGTTGGATGATTTTCCCGAAATCAGAACGATCAAAACCGGTTAACCAAGCGGTATTGGGTCCAAAACTTGGCGTTTTCCCAATCATTTCTAAATTGATTCCTGCGACAAACTTGTTGGCGTCAATTCCTTTTCCAAAATGTGTAGAACCTTTCAATCCCATTTCTTCTCCTGTAAAGGCCACAAAAACGATGGTTCGCTCATTGGTTTCTTTATTTTTAAAATATTCGGCCAAGGCTAAAACTCCAGTGACCCCAGAGGCATCGTCATTGGCACCATTGTAGATAGAATCTAATTGCCCTGTTGTTTTCCGAATGCCTAAATGGTCAAAATGGGCCGATACCACCACAAATTCGTCCTTCTTGCTTTTTCCTTCTAAAACTCCAATAATATTACTTGCGATTATCTTTTCTTGCGTCCTTCGGTGCTGAAATGTGAACGTTTGTCTGTAGGTTTCTAAATCTTGAAAGGTAGCAAGGCCAATTCGTTTGAATTCATTTTCGATATATACCGCAGCTTTTTCTATTCCAGGAGTTCCTGTACCTCTGCCTTCCATCTCGTCTGAAGCTAAGGTATACAAGTGTTTCCTTACAGTATTAGAATCAATTTCATAAACCATTGAAGCTGTTTTATTTTGAATCATTGTTGGTTGCTTCTTACATGATATTGCAATGAGTAATACTAAAATAATGGGAGCGATACTTTTCATTTATATTTGATTTTAAAAGGATAAATATAGCTAATTTAATTTCGTATTTTTGCACAAAATAGCAACAAATGATTTTATCTGAAATTCCAAATATTAAACATACTGACGCAAATAATTTCTTTTTACTGTCGGGTCCATGTGCCATTGAGAGTGAAGAAATGGCATTAAGAATTGCTGAAAAAGTAGTGGCAATTACAGATAAATTAAAGATCCCATATATTTTTAAAGGGAGTTTTAAAAAAGCCAACCGAAGTAGAATTGATAGTTTTACTGGAATTGGTGATGAAAAAGCGTTGAAAATTTTACGCAAAGTTTCTGAAACTTTCAACGTTCCTACAGTAACGGATATTCACGAAGCATCGGATGCTGCAAAGGCGGCTCAATATGTCGATGTTTTACAAATTCCTGCCTTTTTAGTGCGTCAAACTGACTTGGTCGTAGCGGCTGCAAAAACAGGAAAAGTTGTCAACTTAAAAAAAGGGCAATTTATGAGTCCAGATGCCATGAAGCATGCCGTTCAAAAAGTAAAGGATGCGGGTTCAAACAGGGCTTGGATTACAGACAGAGGAACCATGTTTGGCTATCAAGACATGATTGTTGATTTTAGAGGCATTCCAGAAATGCGTGCCTTTGCCCCTACCATCCTGGATGTGACACATTCGCTACAACAACCCAATCAAGCGGCTGGTGTTACGGGCGGACGACCAGAAATGATTGAAACAATTGCCCGAGCGGGTATTGTAAATAACGTTGATGGCTTATTTATTGAAACACATTTCGATCCTGCAAATGCAAAAAGTGACGGTGCCAACATGTTGCATTTAGACAACTTAGAGGGACTCTTAACCAATTTGGTGGCCATTCGAAAAACCATCAACAATTTTTAGGCATTTTTTTCGGAATTAAAAGAACTCCTATGAAGAGTTTTTTTGCTATTTTAGGTCATGTAATAAAGTGCATAAATTTTGTATCTTAGCACATATTAAGAATCCCCATGCCAAAAAACACTTATTTACACGACAATAACGAAGTAAACCTTATTTTGAAAGGGTTTACGAGCATTCTTATTGGTATTTATCTTTTTTGTGGTGCTTACCTGATCAAAAGTATTTTAGACGGTTTTTTAATTGACAATCATCTTACCAGCATGTTTTCGGTAGAAATTATTGAATATGTTGCACTAGCAATCTTGCTTTTAGTGTTTGTATTCAGTTCGCTCGCCCTTGTTTTTGCAGGAAGACGCGTTGCCAAAAGACATAAGTTTAAATTGTGGAATGCCAAAACAAAAAAAACGGCTTTTAGATATTTGTTTCTGATAGCTTTCTCTGCTTCAATGCTTATTTTTTTGATGAATGTTGGGCTGATTAATTTAATAACCCCTACTTTTTTAGTTGCCTATGGCCTTATCCTCTATCTTTTGAGAGATGATTATCGAAAAAAACGATTCTTTCTTTCTGGATTGGCCTTTGCTTTGGGAGTCTTGTGTTATTTTGTTCCTGGCTATTGGTCTTCTGCTATTTCAATTTTAGGAATTGCACATATGGCCTATGGTATTGTCGTCAATTAACGAATACCTCCGCTGAATTTCTTTCACTAAGTTTTCAAGTCCATTCAATTGCAGCTCGTATACCAAGCCCATTTGCTTGCCCAATTTACCTGCAGGAAACCCTTTGTTTCTATACCAAACGATATAATGCTCTGGCAAATCAATGAGAAAAGTCCCTTTGTATTTTCCAAAAGGCATTTTCATTTTTGCCAAGTCGATGAGAAATTGTTGGTCTTGTATCATTTATTCTTTTCCGTCTAGATAATCTTGTAAATAAGAAAATCGAGATGTTAATTTTCCGTTTTCCGACATTTTTGCACGTGCTAAAACACCGTCTTTATCATTGTTAAAAAAAGCAGGAATCACATGTTCTAAAAACAATTCTCCAAACCCTTCGCTGGCATCTTTTGGCAACTCACAAGGCAAGTTGTCTACCGCCATAACCACAATGGCATTATCAGCTTTAAAGTCTACTTCTTTTTCAGTACTTGGGTCGTATCCATATATTGGATTTGCAATGGTAGAAGGTCTAATGGTTGCGGCTACTGGACCGTCTATGTCACAAGAGATATCTGCTACAAATTGAATCTTAAAGTCTTGTTTTTTTGCATCCGCTCTTGTAAATAAATAAGGCGAACCCTCTCCGAAGAAATGCCCTGCAATAAAATAGTCGGTTACTTTTGCAAAGCGCATAAAATTGGCTTCGTATTTTTCTGGATGCTCATAAAAGTCGCTGTTATTGAGAACTTGCCCATCAGTTCGTTTGTTGTAATCCAACACATCAATCATGCAATACACTGGTTTTGTAAATGTTTGGGTCAAATAGGCTGCAACATCCACCTGTGGTATGTGCATTGCATCTAACATTTCTTTGGCGCCTCTGGCTACTTTTCCATTTCCAGTAAGCGCTATTTTAAGGTTTGGTAGTTGAATGCTCTTTAGCTGATCAATCAATTCTTGCTGGCTGACTAAGGTGGCTGCCTTTGGCAATTGAAAGGTTTGCTTTTTTAAACCAATCGCTCTAAAGCCATTGTATGTGCCTACAATGCCTGCATACCGTCCAAACCCAATCAAACGCATGCCGTTTTCTTTTACAATGACTTCGTGGTCGTAGAGTGTAATATTTTTATCAATAACAGCCTGTAATAATTTTCTGTTATAGGGTTGCTTTTTGATGGTATGACTAAAGAAAAAATATTTTTTATTTGGAAGCAAGGCTTCTATTGGCACTTCTTTTACCCCAATAAGCACATCACAGTCCGACATATCGGAAGTCACTTCAATCCCTTCTTTTTGATAGGCTTGGTCTGTAAAAATTCTAATGGGCGAGGTTTCTACTTTTATTGAAGCGCTTGCAAACTTCTTTTTGAGTTCTGTTAATTTTTCGGGTGAGAATACAACCCTCCTGTCTGGTGGGTTTTTACGTTCTCTTATAATTCCAAACTTTGTCATTTTCTGTGCTGTAATATTTGTTCGAAGATATTGGATTTTATAAAGATGGGCAACTAGATTTTTTATACTTTTGTAAACGAATTCAAAAAACTGGGGACGACTGGTTTTGACAGCAAGTACTGTGAATTTGTAAGCATATCAAGGACTGAAATCATTCTTGTAAAACTTATTTCAACTATTTAACCGGCGAAGATAACTACGCTTTAGCTGCTTAATCCGAATCATAGTAGGATTGGCCTAGTCCCGCAAGGCGGGAAAGCTTTATGTCCACGAAAAGCCTTGGTTTACGGCGTTTCACTTTTGGGCATCGAAAAAGTAAACATAGGAAACTTGAAGCTTTGGCAAGTTTTTGAAATTAAAAAAGATACGTTTAAAATAGATTGTTCTTAATCAGTTTTAGGCCGACAACCAAGTAAGAACTATATATGTAGAAAGCTTTTTTGCTGCTTGTTTGGACCCGAGTTCGATTCTCGGCGTCTCCACTTTTTATTCCCAAGAATAATTTTTTATCCTTGGGAATAATTTTTTCTAAAAACAACTAAATCCTCACCAAAATAGTTCGATTTTACTCCCTTTGTCTCCACTTAAAATAACCTCAACTTATTGTATATCAATATATTGAGGTTTTATTTTTTTATAATTTGTACGATTTTTGTATTGCTAGAAGGTTTAAAGCTAATATTCTATAAAAATTAACGTAACAATAAAGTTGTTTTTTAGGCTTCATTTCGTGCATTTCCTACATTATAAAATATTGACTTTTTGAAATAACTTAATAATTTGAATTCATTGAAGACTGTTACAACTCATTAGAAATATTCATTCTACGTAAAATACTTTCATAATAATTGTAGATTTAATCAGGCATAAAAAAACCCTCACATTTTAGTACTAGCAAACATGTTGCTTTTCATCAGCAGCGCCAAAGCTCGTCGATTTGTCTTTTCATCCACAAAAATAAATCCAAACGTCAAGCTTTGGCTTGACGTAATTTTAAATATATTTACATCTTTAACACGCAACACTTTTTAGCGTGGCGTTGGCAGTCATGCCGTAAGAATAAGACCTATAAATTAAAAAAAGAATAAAATGGATAAACTAATTTCTCTACAAAAAATTAATTTACTGACAGTAATAATAACCTTTATTTTGCTCTCTTCATGTTCAACAGAGAATGATTGCAATACTTTTTTCGGATATAATGGAAGTGTGAAATCTTCTCTCGAGCGAGTTTATGAGGCAGAAGAGAAATTTGGAAAGTGGGAAAATGGAGATATAGAATACTATGGTCATAGCCTCACAAAATTTGACAAAAAAGGAAACTATACCGAAATAAATCAATTAGATGACGATGGAGAGTTGACTCGGAAAATTATTCCCAATCGAGAAAATGGTCAAATAATAGAAGAGGTCTTTTATAACGACGATGGAGAAAAGGAAAGTCTTATTAAGATTAACTTTATAAGTGCTAATGAAATTGAGACAGAATCATTTGATAGTAATGGAGAAAAAGTTGGTGGAGGAAAAGTCTTTCGAGAAAACGGAAAAAATGTAAAATCTGTTTTTAATCAAGACAATGAGAATAAAACTATAACGGAATGGGAATATGACAAAGATGGGAATCAAATCTCTCAAAAAATGACTGACGAAAGGGGAGAAATAGTTTTTTTCCAGAAATATGAATATATCGAGTTTGATGAAAAAAATAATTGGACAAGAAGATTGATTTATGAAGATGGTAACAGTAAGACTCCTAAAAATATAGCAATACGAGAGATTGAATATTACTAAATAAAGCACGAACTGCCAACAATGTATAAAAAACATAAGTGGCTCAGTGCAACTTGACAGGTCAGTGCTTCGAAATCACTTACGTTTCTTATACTAAACGTTGGATTCAAAATAATTCGAAATCTTTCCAAAAATAGTTCGATTTCACTCCCCTCTGCTCCACGGCATTATTCCCTAAAATAAATTTTATTTTAGGGAATAATTTTTGATTAAATTTATAATAAATAAAAAATATAATAAGTGATACTATATCTTAAAAATCTCATATTAAATAAAATTATACGAATTCCTCTGGCAACAGAAAAAAAGGAGAAGAAAAAGTATGTTATTTCAGAAAAAAATCTGTGGCTCAATCCCAAAGATAATTTTGGGAAACTAGAACGAGGTAAGGTTGAATAAATATTCAGCTCGTAGCTCGAATCACTTTTAATTCGAATAAAATTCCACTAAATTTGTAAGAATAAACATAATGGATATAAAGACAATTGTGTTTATCCATTCGTTGTGCGTTATTAGATGTGATTCAAATGAATTAGCTAACAGCATTTCATTCTTGGCATAATCTATAGACCTTCAAAAAATAAATTGACAATTATGGCATTCGAAAAAGAACTAATTTTTTATATTTAAAGCAAATCAGATTTTAATTACTCATAGCATAACTCCATAAATGAAATTATCACGTACCAAAAACAGAATACTAGGAGGCGTTTGTGGGGGTATCTCAAAGGCCGCCAAAATTAACATTTCCATTGTCAGGATACTTTTTGTCATTCTATTACTACCGCCTCTGTTATTCTATTCCCGTGGCATCTCTATTATTGTTTATATGGCTTTATGGATTATTGTTCCAACAGAAACTTTAGAATCTAAAAAAAAGGCAATTAAGAAGAGCTTAATTATCATAGTAGGTGGTATTGTACTAGGCATTTATGGGGCTAGTGTTGGCGCTAGTATTGGCGCAGACGCAGGCTTTACGAAAGGCAGTAGTATAGGACAATTGCCATTTATTTTGATTTTTGGAACCATAGGTTTAATAAGCGGCGCTTTTTTAGCCTTTTTCATTCTCCATTTTCTTAAGAAAAAATAAATAAAACGAACGCACAACACTATGTAAAAAGCATTTAAACAACTTTTTACATTTACCGTTGATTTCAAAATAATTCCAAATCTTTCAATAAATAGTTCGACTTCACTCCCTTTTGCTCCACGGCATTATTCCCTAAAATAAATTTTATTTTAGGGAATATTTTTTGTTTAGATTTATAATAAATAAAAAATATAATAAGTGATACGATATCTTAAAAATCTCATATTAAATAAAATTATAAAAGTTCCTCTGACAACAGAAAAAAAGGAGAAAAAAAAGTATCTTATTTCGAAGAAAAATCCATGGCTCAATCCCAAAGATAATTTTGGAAAACTAGAAAGAGTTAAGGTTTAATAAATAATTAATCAGCTCCTAGCTAGAATCACTTTTAATTCGAATAAAATTCCACTAGATTTGTAAGAATAAACATAATGGATATAAAGACAATTGTGTTTATCCATATGTTGTAGCCAATAAGAAAACACTCTGAGAATGAAGGAAATGAATCTAAAAAAAGTATTTGAACTTGTTCTTAGACAATGTGTTTTTATCATTTTAAATATTTATGCTATTTCAAAAATATTTGGCGGACAATTTTATATGAATGGTAAGTTACCTAACGAAATTGCTAATACAACATTAGGAGAAGCAAGTGGATTTTCATTGGCTTGGACATTTATGGGACATTCTTATTTTTATGTTCTATTTATTGGCTTTTCTCAGCTACTTAGTGCTTGGTTTTTATTATGGAATAAAACAAAGCTAATTGGAATATTAATATTGATTCCAATAATGGTAAACATAATAATATTTGATATTATTTTTCTAGATGTTTATCCAGCTTTGGCTAACGCAATTATTGTTTTTTTAATGTTATTATTAATCTTATTTTTCAATAAGGAGACAATTAAAGAAACTTACAAAAGATTAATTAACTCTCCGATAAATTACAAAGTTCCATTAAAAAGAAGACTTATCACTTTTGGAATTACAGTTCTAATTATTGTTTTAATTTTCACATTTGATTCTTTGATTGAGAATTGGTTTGGAGCAAGTAAGGAGAAAATAATAGAATAACTGGCCACAACAATGTGTATAGCTCATTGCGGCTGAATTCCTAATCGGAATTCATTGCAATTTGCTATCTTTCGGTTATTCCGGAAAATCATAGCTGATTTTCCGCAACGAGCCATACACAAAGCCGTTAGCGGTAATTTTATTAAACCTTAGATGATTACAATAGTCTTAAAAGTAATTTTTAAAAAGAAATTTATGATGCGTAAGATTTTTGCAAGTTTACTAATGGTGGTGTTTTTGATTTCATGTGACAAAGATGATCAAACTGGAAACCAAGAATCAAATAATCCATTAACTGAAAGCTTAGTGGAATTAGGAATCAAATATGGTTCAGAAGACAGGCAGTTTTTGGATTTGTATAAAGCTGAATCTGATTGTCCAACACCTATCTATTTTGATGCACACCATGGTGGTGGTAATACTTCAATTCCAGATTCGCTTGTAAATAATTTAAATGCTCAAGGTATTTCAATTATTTCTTGGGAATCACTACCAACTATCAGTTCCTCTGAAGAGGCACAAACAGGTTGGGATGATGCGGAGCTAATGTTTCAATGGGTGTTTGATAATGCAGTAACTTATAACTTAGACACTTCCAATATGATTATCGGAGGTTCATCAAGAGGTAGTGTTCTCAGTTGGGTGTATGGTCACAGACCTAATCCTAATGTAAAAGGACTTTATATGTTCAATGCTTTACCAAGTACAGCTTGGGCATTTCCAGATCTTTGGCTTCCAACAGAGAATGTTAATAATGAATCACCACCAATTTATTTTGTTTACAGAAGGGAGCCAGGTTCATCAACCCACCCTATAAATCCAGATATTCACGATCCCAATTATGGAATAATCATAGTCAATAAATATCAAGATTTAGGCATTGGAGATAAGGCTATCCTTGTCCATAGTATAGGACAAACAAATAATACAGATAAATATCAATTTCTTGTTGATTTTGCTTTATCAGTAATTGAAACTTGTCAGTGAAGAATGGGACAAAAATAACTACCGCCAACAACTGTGTATAGCTCATTGCGGCTGAATCCCTAATCGGTATTCAACGCTTATTCTCTATCTTTGGGTTACTGCGGAATAACATTGCGTGTGATCTCGCAGCGAGTCCATGCACAAAAACGTTGGCGGTAATTAAATTAAACCTTAGATGATTTTTAGGAGTCTTAGAAGAAAATTTAAAAGATTAAATTATGATGAAACAGATTTTAGCAACTTTACTAATTATGGTGTGTTTGATATCATGTGATAAAGACAATGATAACATAAGTCCACCTGTAATATCTGCTCCAATAGTCAAGTTGAATGCTACCTATGAAGTAAATATTACGGAAGATATCACTTACGCTGAAGGACTTAGTCATGATAGTTGGAATAGTGCCAATAACTCTGTAATTCCTTTAGAAATGGACTCTTATGTTCCAGATAATAATTTGCAAAATCGCCCTTTACTAATGTTAATTCATGGTGGAGCATTTTATGGTGGGTCAAAACAACAGGATGCTCTTGTAAATATGGCAAATTATTATGCATCTCGAGGCTTTGTCGTATTTTCAATCGACTACAGACTCAGAGACCACACTGGAACAATTCCTCAAGAATGGATTGACGCCTCTTCTGATATTCCCCCAGCAAATCATGAGCAACTTTTTGCAATGTACCCTGCTCACCGAGATGCTAAAGCTGCTCTTAGATGGATTATAGCCAATGCCGATAATTATCACATCAATACGGATTATATTACTGTTGGTGGTGGTTCTGCAGGGGCAATTACTTCTATTGGGCTTGGCGTATCAGAATTAGGCGACTATAAAGATGAAATAAGCTTAAGTGAAGATAATACCTTATCAACAACCAATTTTTCTCAAACCTATGAAGTACAAACAATTTTAGACTTTTGGGGATCTAATGTTTCTATAGAAATATTGGAATCAATTTATGGGTACCAAAGGTTTGACTCAAATGACCCAGCATTGTTTATAACTCATGGTACAGAAGACCCCACCGTACCATTTAGTAGTGCTGAAGATTTAAAAACTATATGTGAAACAAATGAAATTGATTTTGTTTATTATCCATTAGAGGGCAAAGGTCATGGTCCCTGGGGTGCCACTGTAAATGGTAAAAGCTTATCAGATTTATCTTTTGATTTTATAGTGGAGAACCAAAATTTAAATGTCGAATAAAAACTACCGCCAACAAGGTGTATAGTGCATCCCCTTCGGGATACGCACCATACACAGAACGTTACAAACAAAAAAACTAAACAAATATGAACAGTAAACTATATTTTTTGATTTTAAGCTTGCTTCTCATTTGGGGTTGTGCACCGTCTAAAGTTAAAGAATCGGTAAAGGACATAGCAATTATTAAAATTGACAACACAAAATTAAACGATACAAAGGAGAGTCTTAATAACGAACAGGATAATTTAAAAAATAAAGACTTGAAGTTAGACTCGTCAATAATACTCCCCGAAGAAATCAGGTTCAGCTATTCCTCTATAGGAAAAGATCAATTTAGGTTGGATTTGGAAAATGGGCATATTCAAAAGAAGGTTATAAATACCCAGAAATCAGGTCATTTTATCTGGGAAACTTTTGATAATGTTAATATTTCTTATAAACAAAGCTACCAGCTATGTGCCTTGTTAAAACCAAAGTATGATGACAATTGTGAACCCTGTCCGATAAACTTGTTTGTTTTAATTAACAAGTCAAACGGAGAAGTTTTCTATAAAGATCAAGACGCTAAACAATGGAAATTTATACCAACCAAGAATCTCAAGGTATGTAATAATTGCTACAGCTTTGATTTTAGGTATAACATAAACTCTTTTGAAGTTTTAGAAGCGATCAATGATAACACAGGTGAAATTTTCAATTTAATTGGCCACAAAGCTATAATACCTAAGAGACAGAGCTGGATATGGGAAAAAGGAGAAAAAAAGTATCTTATTTCGAAGAACAATCCATGGCTCTATCCTAAAGATAATTTTGAAAAACTAGAACGAGGTTAGGTTGAATAAATAATTATTTAGGCTTGTAGCCAGAATATATATATGAGGATCTTTTTAATTAAATTTGATTTTAATGAAAAAAATAGTTCTACTACTCTTACTCATTTTATGTAGTGCCAATTGTTTGGCTCAGAGCCGCTATGTGCCACAGTCAACAAAAAAGATTGTATACTCTAGAGATGGTGGTAAGTGCCAGTGCTGTGGTAGTTATTCAAATTTAGAGTACGATCATATATCACCGTTTTCTTGCGGGGGTAGCAGTGAAGTTTCAAATATTCAATTACTCTGCAGAACCTGTAATCGGAGTAAATCAAATAGCTGCTATTGTAAAGTACATAATAATAAAATTGGAGTTAATTGTTGTAAAGGAAGTACCACAAAACAGTCTTTAACAACCGCCAAGCAATGTTCTGGAACTACTAAAAAAGGAGTTAGATGTAGAAATAGGACAAAGCATACTAGCGGACGTTGTCATCATCACCAATAACACATAAGTACGAGTTATGAATAAAAACTTATTATTTACAATAGACATACAAACACAGGAAGTAATCGTTTCCAGTTCTTCCAAAGGAAGTAATAAGATTAACTTTATTGAACGTATTAAGCAAATTGATAACAATATGCTTTACGATGCTGTACAAACATTAACGAGCATCTCTAAATCATCTAATTTTGATATGGCTATATTTAAGTCTATGGATAAAGTATGCCAGATAATGTATAGTAAACATAAAGAAAGTAAATGATGGAGGCTTAACTATAGCTTTCTAGCTTCATCAACCCCCCATAATAGTTCGATTATACTCCTTTTGGATTTTTTTATAACATAGTACGTACCAGAATCACCCCATTCATACCTCGTATTCCATAAATTGCAGCTTCAGGACCTTTTAGAACAGTAATGGTTTTAATAGTGCTTGGTACAATAGCTCCAAAACTGGTTTTCCCAACCGGAGAACCGTTTAAGATGTACAAGGGTTCTCTATTTTGATCTCCTCTTATAGAAACTACGTTGTCTGTGGTAATTCTAACTCCCGACACTTTTCCTCTTAAATAATCATAGATATTTCTATATTGTATGGCCCCTGCAGTAAACTCTCTTTGGTTGCTTGCAACAATATCTGCTCCTATCTTATTAGGAGATATTTTGATGCGCATTTTTTTTTGACCTTCATACTTAACTTTTTTGATTCCATGAAGTGCAGAAAATAGGGAAATTTCTTTGGGGAACGATTTCAATTTTATTTTAAAAATCCCATTGCTATTTGTAGTTCTTGGGTATTTTTTATTATCAAATAGCACAGAAGCACCCGGAATGGGTTGGTTGTTTGCATCGATTACAACAAGTGTTAGTCTCGTGGCTTTCTTGCTTTCTTGCGCAGCAGCCGGAACTGTAAATGCGAGTAGTAATAAAATTATAAATCCTTTAAAAACAGTAGATTGTTTCATGTTTTTCTTTTAAAGGTAGACTTTTTCTTCTTGATGCTAAAAATTAAGAATTATTAGTTTACACTTATTAAATTGATATCGAACACCAAGACAGCACCTCCAGGAATCGATCCACTTCCACTATTTCCATAGCCTAAATTGGAGGGGATTAACAAAATGCCCTCTCCACCTTCTTTAAAATAGGTAATTCCTTCTCTCCATCCTAAAATTACTTGGTTCAAACCAAATGAAATTCCATTCGTACTCTGATCAAAAACTGTACCGTCTAATAAAGTACCTCTATAGGCTACTGTTACATTAGAATTGCTTGTTGGTCGAACTCCTGTTCCTAGTTCGTTAATTACATAATAGAGTCCCGAACTGCTTCTTTGGGCGTTCAAATTGTTTGCTTCTGTATATTCAATGATATCCGCCTCTGTTTGTGGTTCAAAATTTGAATCGCTTCCCGAACAAGAAAATAAAAGAAATGCAATGCAAAATAGTGGTAAAAAAAGTTTCATACTTAGGGGTTGTTTTTTAATAATGTGTAAATATAATTTGAAAAAACTTAATAAACTCTTTCCCCGTTTAGAAAAGTGCTAATTACTTTTGTGGCTGGAATTTTACGCCCATCTATTTCCATGATATTTTGATTTAGTATCACAAAATCAGCAAATTTACCCACCTCAATACTTCCTTTTTCACTTTCTTCAAAATTTGCGTATGCAGCCCAAATGGTCATGCCTTTCAGAGTTTCTTCTCGCGATAATACATTTTCCATTTGAAATCCATCTTCGGGGTAGTTATGAATATCTTTTCGAATGGTTGCTGCATAAAAAGTTAAAAATGGATTTACATGTTCTACTGGAAAGTCTGTTCCCAAAGCAATTTTCCCATATCGATTGAGTAGTTCTTTAAATGCATATGCGCCTTTCATTCGTTTCGCTCCAATTCGATTCGCTGCCCAGTTCATGTCTGAAGTTGCATGTGTTGGTTGTACAGAGGGTAAAATATTGTCAAAGTTTTTGAAATCTTCTGGGGCTACTATCTGTGCATGTTCAATTCTCCATCTTCGATTCTTTGTGTTGGCTAAAACTTCTTTGTAGGTTTTCAGCATCCAAGTATTTGCAGAATCACCAATGGCATGTGTATTCATTTGATAGTCGGATGCTGCAATCTGTTTTGCGATTTCTTGATATCTTTTTGCAGGATAGATCAATGCACCAAAATGATTTTCTCGATCGGCATAGGGTGTTCGCATTGCTGCACCTCTAGAGCCTAAAGCACCATCGCCGTATATTTTAAAGGAACGAACATGCAAACGATCTGTCTTCACAATTCCTTTCTGAATATAATAGTCTAAATTTTCTTGAGTATCTCCAGAAACCATCGCATATATCCTCATTTTTAATGCATTTGTTTTCTGAAGACTGTCAATCAATTCGATCGTTTGTCTCCCGAGTCCAGCATCATCAACAGTTGTTAAACCATAAGAAAAAGAAATCTTTTGGGCATCCAATAATCCTTGAATCGCCTCTTGTTTTGTAGTAGATGGAAATTTAACAAAGTCCATGGCCGCATCAATTAAAACCCCTGTCATTTTACCATTTTTAAGAATGATTTCGCCACCCGTAACTTTGGTATCTTTGGTAATTCCAGAAAGATTTATCGTTGCCTGATTTACTAATAAGGCATGCCCATCAACTCTTCCAACAGCAACAGGAGTGTTTGGAAACAAGGCGTCTAAATTGTCTTTTGTAGGAAATGCTTTCACTTCCCAGTCGTTTTGGTCCCAACCTCGACCGGTAATAAAAGCAACCTTTTTTTCTTTTTGAAAAGCGACAATTTTTGCTAAAACTTCATCATAACTTTTGGTGCCTTCTAGGCTTACTTTTTGTTGCTGAAGTCCCATTCTGTAGAAGTGACAATGCGCATCAATCAAACCTGGTAGAATTGTTTTATTTTTGGCATCAACAGTTTTCAAAGCTTTGTACCTTTTTAGCATTTCTTGATCGGTTCCTATCCCAATAAATTTTCCGTCTTTTATAGCAAATGCAGTTACTTTTTCAAAAGTGCTATTGACCGTGTAGGTGTTTGAATTGATGATCACTAAATCTGCAGGTTCTTGTTTGCAAGAAGTGAAAACCAATAGTAGGCTAAAAATGAAGTATGTTTTTTTCATGAGTGTGTATAGATTAAATAGGAAAGATATAGCAGTAAAAATTGTAGTGGAATTCGAATTATTGCTAGTTTTTTTGAGCCTATGGCAGGTCTTTCTTTTGTTAGATCCCAAATATGAATTGGTAAAAAAAGAAGCATCAAAATAAAAATACCTGCAGCAGCCTTATTCACTGTTTGCGAAAAAAACAAAGCAATTCCTAAGATAATTTCAATAGCTCCGAAGAGGTAATTCACCGCTAATTTGGGTAAAAAATCAGGGATAAAATGCTTGAAAAATTGTGGTTTTATAAAATGCATGATGCCTGCATAGAGGAAAAATATTCCAAATACAATTTTTAAAACAACCAGAAATGTATTCATTGTTTAGGGTTTTACAGGGGTGTTCTTGTAAAGGTATTTGTCCATTAAATAAAGAATACTTGCCATAGAAGCACTACCAAGCGCTAGTTCTCTTTTGTTCACTTTATCAAAAGTATCGATGCTGGTATGGTGGTAGTCAAAGTATCGCTGACTGTCTGGTCTGTAGCCTACTAGAGTAACAGCATCCCCTTTTAAAGGAGAAATATCTGCACCACTACCTCCTTTTTCAATATCGTGTAATCCATAGGGAGCCAGTAATTTTTTCCAGCTTTGTAAAAGCGCTGTGTTCGCAAGGTTTGCATCGATAGAAAAACCTCTTGGGGTATGTCCGCCAGCGTCAGATTCCAAGCCACCAATATGATTTTCTTTATTTAGGATTGCCAATTCCGCATATTTTTTCGCACCTCGGGTTCCATTTTCTTCATTCATAAAAAAGACAACTCTAAGGGTGTTTTTTGGTCTGATATTGTTCTTTTTAAACAAGGCCGCTACTTCAAGGGATTGTACAATTCCAGTACCATCATCATGCGCGCCATCTGCCAAGTCCCAGGAGTCTAGATGTCCTCCTACGACCAGAATATTTTCAGGAGTTTCACTTCCTGTAATCTGTCCAACAACATTGAATGAGGGTGCATCTGGAAGGGTTTCACAACTTTGTTTAAAATAGAATTGTAAGTTTGGATTTTCTTTTAAATCAGCACTTAAAATAGTAGCAGCTCTGGAACTAATGGCTGCAGTTGGAATGTGCATTTCTTTTGGTAAGTTGCCATAACTCATGGTTCCTGTGTGTGGATAATCGTCAATACCATTGGTCATAGAACGCACAATCACTCCTTTTGCACCATAGCGTCCACAAACAGCAGCGCCTTGGACTCGCTGATCTACACAACCTCCATAGGCCGCAAATGTATTGATGAGGGTATTGTCGAAAGGACGGTTGAAAAATACAATTTTACCTCGCATTTTTTCGCCCAAATCTTTTGCTTCTTCCAAACTTTTTACTTCTAATACTGCTGCAGAAACTCCTTCTTGGGGTGTTGCAACTGAAAAGCCGAGTGCACAAATTGGGACTTTCTTTTTTTCGCCATTCACCAAGTAATTTGCAATTTCTTTTTCTCCACGAACCCAATGCGGAACCATAACGGGCTGTAACCAAACAGAGTCTAAACCAACTGTATTCATTAGTTTTTCTCCCCAAATGACTGCTTTTTCCGCTTCTGGAGATCCAGACAATCGGCCACCAATATTTTGTGTCAAATCGCGCAACCATTCGTAGGATTGACCTTCTGTTAAAACGGAATTGAAAAGGGTTTTAATATTTGTAGAATCTATTTTTTCTTCTTTAGATAAATTGGATGCATCGCTTATTTGTTCTCTTTTTTGTAGGCATGAAAAAAGAAATAGTGAAATGGATAATACAAGCAGTATTTTTTTCATTGTATGTAATTTTATCAAAGCATAAAGCTACAAAAATGAAATTGATAAATTAGGTCACATTTCGTTTATTAAAAATCAAATTTATAAGTGACGCCTCCCAGGGCTTGAAACCCTTGCACATTGAAGTTTGAAAATCGCTGGTAATTGGTATTTAAAACATTATTCAATTTTAAGAAAACAGAAAGCGCATCATTAAAATGATAGCCACCGTTTAGGTTAACATCTACAAAAGAACCTAAGCGATCTGTACCAATAGCACTTGAAGGAAATGGCGAAGTATAGGTTACAGTTTTACGTTCATCCACATAGAAAATATTTGTGGTTGCATACCATTTTTCACTTTTATATTTTCCAAATACAGCAACCTGTACGGCTGGTAAATTCCAGGCTTCCTCTAGATTTTTAACTTGGTAATCATCATATTGTATGCTTCCTCCTGCTGCTATTTTATTGGTAACGTCATATTCGAATTCGCCTAAAAAAGAGGTGGTTGTTACATCATCATAAGAAATGCTAAAAGAGTTTCCAAAGTCATAGTTCTCCAGGGGAATATTATTAGCAATTAAGTTCGTTCCGTTCGATTTCGAATTGTTTCTGATAAAAAAAGGACTGTCTTCTTCTTCTTTATAACTGGCTTTAAAATTAAAGCTAAAGACCTTATTAATATTCCCACTAGCACCCAAAAAAATGTTCATTTTTTCGCTAGTTTGGGTGATGAAAAGTGTTGGAGAAACATATGGGTTTTCTTGGGAAAAGTCTTGGTAAGTATTTGTTTTTAAATCTCCTGACACCCCTGTGTAGAAAATTAATGCATCTTTGTTGATGGATTTAGAAATTTGTACATCTGGATATGCTAAGATGTTTGTAGCACTATTTTCAGTATCTACTGATGCAAATAATTTCATTCCTGCTTTGATTGAAAAATCAAAGAGCATAAAATTGTATGTTGGGTGAATTTTACTTGTAATTATTGCATAGTTTATTTCTGAATTGTCAAAAGAATTGTTTTTGAAAGCACCATTTAATACCTCAATTTTTGTATCGACTGAAAGGGCATTTAAGTCATAACTTATAAAATCTAATGAGAAGTTAAAGGTGGTTTCTAAGTGCATAAGAAGTTCCTTACTTTGATATGCATCTGAGAAAGAAGAAATGCTAATCTTCGTGTTTTCTATGATAGCTTTTTCAAAATCTAGTGCTCCAATTAGTTGAAAGTAATTGTTTTCTTGTTCGCTGTTTATCGTTTCAATTGCAGGACTTGCTTTTAGGTTTTCTGGTATGCCATACCAATTGTATTTGTTTTGAGCAGAATTTAAAGAGACTTTCCAATCAAAATAACGCTCTTGTTGTTTGTAAAAAAGGGAAGTTTTAAAATTCGAAAATGTGCTTGTTAAAGCGGTGTTATCAATATCTTCATTTGAAGAAATATACTTCGTATAGATGCCCATTTCGTTCTTAAAACGCGTGTCATAATGCAAATCAGCTTCTATAAAAGGAGTGGAGTAATTTCCAAATCCACCAGCAATATAGTTTCTGTATATACGTTCTTTTACACCCACATCGATTCCTTTTACAACGCCTGTTTTAGGCATAAATGTAGAAGCTACAGGTATGGAGAAAATAGTATATTTAAGTTGCTTTTTTTTACTTTTCTCTGAGAGTTTAATTTCTGGAGTTCTTTGTATTTTATTTGCGTCTGCAATTTTGGGATTGTAGGTTGTAATGACATTTACAACCTCTGTTTTTACAGTATCTTTTGCCGTCTCTTTTTTCTTTTCTTGTGCTTTTAGCCCGAGAAAAGAGAAAAATAATAGTAATAATACGCCTCCTTTGTTCATTAATTTTTTGTTTTTTCTTCAGTTGGAATCTCCTCTTCTTGTTTCACAGAACGATTTATTTTCGCCTCGTTTTCTTTTATTTTATCTAGTGTTGTTTGTGCTTCAAGGATTACATCATCAAACTCTTTAAAGTTTTTAATAATATTTTCCAATACATAAGTGGCCTGATATGCATCTTTTAATCCATCATAATTTTTAGCCATGATCACATAGCTTTTTACGCCCCAATATTTATAGGCTGAATAATCCGCAATAAGTTTTTGGACGATCTTATTTGAACTTTCGTAGGCTTTTTCTTTGTTCTTAAAAAAAGCATTGTAATACAGAGATTCTGCTTTTAATGCTCCAGTTGCATTTTTGGCTACTGCTGCATAATAGGCTTCAGCGGTAGAGAAATCTTCATTCTTATAAGCAGATCTGGCAATAATTATTTGGGCATCATTTTTTAATAGTTTGTCTAGCTTTTCTCTTTCCAGTATTTTTTTTGCGTACTCAATTGCCAATCCATAGGCTTGGTTTTTATAATAGCCTTGCATAAGGTTGCTCTCTGCATACAGAATGTTTGTAGGAGAATTGGCTTCAAGTTCAAGTCGCTTTAGCAAAGGGATGGCATTGTCCAAGTCTTCTTTGAAAAGATAGATTTGGGACAGCTTGTTGAGAGATGCTTCGCTAAAGTCACTTTGTGCTTCACTTAAGACCCTCGTATAGCTTGGTATTGCTTGGTCAAACAATTCTTTTTTATACAGTGTCTCTGCTAAATAAAAATTGGCTTTAAGGGCGTGAATTCCTTCTGGAAAACTACTTGTATATCCTTGTAAGCTAGTAATAATTTTTTCTTGATTTGTAGTGTTCAAATACTTCTTTTCAGCGGCTGCAAAAGTAGTGTTGTCTAATTCTGAATTGGTAATATTAATGAATTTTAATCCTTTTACCCAGGTGGCATAAGCGGCTACATTGTCATTATCTATGTAAATATTACGGGCATTTGCAACTGCTTCAAATGCTTCTGGTGAGTTTGGAAACAAGCGAACAATTTGCTTGAATTTTTCAAGGGCTTTGTTATTTTCTCCATCATTGTAATACAGCAAGCCTTGTCGGATCAATGTCTTTGCAATAAAGATGCTGTTACCGTGCTTTTCGATAAGACTACTATACGCAATGTGTGCCTCGGCATTTTTGTTTATTTTAGAGTAGGTGTTTCCTAATTGATATAATGCGTCGTCTTTTAATGAGGACGTTTTGTAGTTCGTAATCACCTTATTTAAAGCGGCTATTTTGGCTTCATTTTCGTCCCTAAAACCCTCGCCCATACCGATTTGATATTGCGCATAATCAGCAGCAACCCCGTTATTGACGATTACTTTTTGATAAGAAATTGTTGCTTTCTCGTAGGCACTTGTAGCAAAGTAACTATCTCCAAGACGAATGAATGCATCTTCTAGTACTTCACGCTCTAGTGAATTTTGCTTTATAGTTGCTTCAAAAAATGGAATTGCTTCTGCGTATTTTTTTAGTTTGAAATAATTGTATCCAATGGTATAATTTAACTCCAAAAACTCAGGATCTTTATTGTTTTTTAAAGCCATTTTGAAGCGGATGAAATTAGCAAGAGATTCTTGATGATTTCCCAACTGATATTGCGCTTCCGCTTCCCAGTAACTTGCTCTTAAAGAAACACTGCGATTGCTCGTTTTTTTTGCACTCGTAAAAAAGGGTAAAGCTTCTTTAATTTTTTTTGATTGATATAATTGAATTCCTCTGTAAAGTGAAACCTCCAAATGGAGTTTGTTGTTATTTTTCGTTTTGTTTTTTGCTAAATACTCCAAAGCACCCAGATAATCTTGCTGGTTAAGAAAGGAACTGACAATTAAGTTGTTTATTTCATCATAAGCTTTGGATTTTGGATAGGATTTTAAGTACTCTTGTAAAACCACCGCAACATTTTTAAAGGGGTTGCCCTCCTCATAGCTTAGTTTTGCATAGTTCAAGGCAGAGTCTTCCTTTATTTTGAGATCAAAATCCATTTCACTCGCCGCTTTAAAGGCACTTAAAGCCTCTGTTTTTTTCTCGCTATTTAAATAACATTCTGCTAAGTGATAGTACGCATTTTGTGAAACACTGTTCTTTTCATCGAGTATTTTATTAAAGTTATTGATGGCATTTTTAAAATCGTTTTGCTTGTAATAGGCATATCCTAACTGATAAAAATCGGTGTTGTTCCATTTTCCTCTTTTCCCGCGATAAACTTTTAGATAGGGAATGGCTTCTTGATACATCTGTAAATTAAAGTAACTTTCACCAATAATTTTAGAAATATTGGAAGCTTCCTTTCTATTTGCAGTGGCTAACAATTTCAATCCTACGGCAACGCATCGATTGAATCGGCCCGCTTTAAAGCTAATATCCAGAAGATAGTATGAAATTTCTGCTTTGTAGGAGTCATTGTCAGCAATTTCTCTTAAGGTAGTCTCTGCAACTGCATAATCCTCTAGCTTATAGGCTAAATATCCGTAATAATAGCGTGCATCATTCCCATACTTTCCGTCATTTATAAGCGGTAAGAAACGTTCCTTCGCTAATTTGTAATGATTGGTTTTTAAAAGCGCATAGCCCATTTTAAAATCCAATTCCTTTTTGTTTTCTTTTGAGAGTTGTTCAGGAGCTACTTTTTGAAACCATTTTAAAGCATAGGCAGCTTTTTTATTGGCAAAGTAGTAGTTTCCAACATTAAAATAAGCCTTGTTTTTTTTAACACTTGTTGGATTTTCTGCTACAAATTTTAAAACTTTTTCATCCGCATTGGTTTTATTTAGTTTTACGGCACACATGGCTTCGTAGTAGGAAGCATCGCTTTTTACATTGGTGTTGTTTGTTGCAGTTCTTGCCACGGTGCCAAATATTTTTAGCGCAGGAGCGTAAGCCTTACTGTAGTATAATTTTAGTGCAGCATTGAAATCAGTCAAAACCGCTGTATCTACAAAAGATTGTTGCGCAAATGTTGGCGTATATGTCAGAAAAAAAAGGGAGCAAGTTAAAAAGAACTTACTAAAAAAAAGCTTCATAGATTTGTTTGTATTTCTTTATTGGGTAACGTACTTTTTTTAAATTTGTTTGATTTAAATCTTAAAAATTATTCTAATACTAACCAAAAGTAAGAATAGTTTGCAATTTTTAGTTAAAAATAGAAAGAAACTTCTAAGTTTGTAAAAACTACACTGTTGTATGGAAAATGCTGTTTTACATCTTGAAAATGCAGATATTTATCAAAGAGATAACTTGGTCTTGTCTAAAGTGAACTTAACGATAGAGAAAGGGGGCTTTTATTACCTAATTGGAAAAACCGGGAGTGGTAAGAGTAGTTTAATGAAAACACTATACGGTGATTTGAAATTACAAAGCGGTATCGGAACCATTGTAGATTTTGATTTAAAAAAATTAAAAGAAAAAGAAATCCCTTTTTTAAGAAGAAAAATAGGCATTGTTTTTCAAGATTTTAAATTATTAAGTGATCGAAATGTATATGAAAACTTAGAATTTGTGTTGAAAGCTACTGGCTGGAAAAATAAAACAGCAATGAAAGATAAAATCACTGAAGTTTTAGAAAATGTGGGCATTCAAAATAAATTTTACAAAAAACCACATGAACTATCTGGAGGAGAACAACAAAGGGTTGCCATTGCGCGCGCTTTATTAAATGATCCAGAATTGATTTTGGCAGATGAACCCACCGGGAATTTAGATCCAAAAACATCTTTAGAAGTCATGGAATTACTCAATAAGATACATCATAGTGGAAAAACCATTTTAATGGCTACCCACGATTATCAGTTGATTGTTAAATTTAAACAAAAAACAATTAAATGTGAAGGTGGTCAATTGTTTGAAGTCGCACAACAAGTTATTGTATAATGCTATCGGTACTTATTCCAACATATAACTACAATGCTTTTGCGCTCGTAAATGAGCTTCATAAACAATTGCTGAAATCGAAGGTGCAGTTTGAGATTATTTGTGTTGATGATGGTTCAAAGTCCACTTTAAATCAACAAAATGAAAAAATAAATGCCCTAGCAAACGCACGATTTTATCCATTAAAAGACAATGTTGGAAGAAGCGCAATTCGAAATTATTTGTCAGAAGAAGCGGCATACAATTGGTTGTTATTTTTAGACAGTGATGTTTTGCCAGCAAGTCCTTTATTTATTGACAATTATTTAAAAGAGGCTTCCAAAAAAACAGGCGCTGTTTTTTGCGGGGGAATTCGCTATTTAGCATCCGATGAAAATAAAAAATTGTTGCGTTACAAATACGGTGTTAAGTTTGAAGAAATGAATGTGGACAAGCGAAACAAAAGACCCTATAAGTTTTTTTTTACTGCTAATTTTTTAATTTATAAAGCGACCTTTAACAAGATACGATTTGAAGAGAAACTTATAAAATATGGACGCGAAGATTTGTTGTTTTCACAAACATTAAAAGCAAAGGGGTTTCCCGTGATCCATCTTAAAAATGAGGTGTATCACCACGGTATTGATACTGATGCAGCATTTGTATTGAAAACCAAACACGCGATGGAGAATATTGCTTTTTTAGCAGATACGAATTTGATTTTACCCAAAGATGGGAATCTATTAAAGACGGTCTATTATTTTTCTCTGTTTGGGATTTCTTATGCTGTCGGGAAACTTACCCCTTTCTTTGAGAAAAAAGCAATCAAAAATGCTTCAATTTTTTATTTAAATTGTTTCAAAGTCAGTTATTTATGTTCTTTAAAAAAAGCATTATAAATGAAAAGAGCAGCAATCTCAAAATTGATTTATCAAAATATAAAAATCCATCAATTGCAGTTGAAGGAGCAATTCTTGGCCAGTAAAAATCAAATAGGGTACTTTTATTTAGATGCGCTATTGCCCGAAGAAATCGCTTTAAAAATTTATAATAAGTTTCCCGATATAGAACGCACTATAGAAAGGAAGAGTTTGAGAGAACAAAAGTTTACAGCCTATCAAATGAATGCCTATGACTCCCTTCTAGAAGAAGTAGTATTTGCCTTTCAAGATAAAAAAGTAGTGCAACTCGTTTCAGAAATTTGCGGAATTAAAGAACTGCTTCCCGACGCGAATTTATATGCCGGTGGAGTTTCCTTAATGTCAAAAAACAGTTTTTTAAATCCACATTTAGACAATTCTCATGACAAAGATTTAGAAAATTGGCGGGTTTTGAATCTCCTCTATTATGTGTCACCAGATTGGAAATCTGAAAATGGAGGCAATTTAGAGTTGTGGCCTCATGGTTTGCAAAAAAAACAACTCACAATAGAGAGTAAATTCAATCGACTGGTAGTCATGGCAACACATCAAAATTCCTGGCACTCAGTGAGTGAAATCACTGCAAACCAAGTAAGGTGTTGTGTGTCCAACTATTATTTTTCCAAAGACCCACTGTTGTCTTCAGACGCCTTTCATGTAACTACTTTTAGAGGTTGGCCATCAGAAAAGCTAAAAGACGTTTTTTTACAAATTGACAATAAAATTCGATCCAGTGTACGTTTTTTATTCAAAAAAGGCCTTCGAGAAAATCCCCACCAATATAAAAAATAGTTAATGTATGTTTTCGAAAATAGCGCGTAAATCTTGCTCTTGATGTTCCCAGATTAAATCCTTTTTCGCCGTTTTTAAGGCAGTAGCAAAATTTTTCTTTAGGATTTTCTCAATTTGCTGTGCCAGTGTTTTTGGAGTTCTATTGAAGACAACCTCTCCCACTTTATAGTCCGATACAATTTTTTTCATTTCTGGCAAGTCAGAGACCAAAACAGGCACTTCAGCCTGTATGTAATCAAATATTTTATTGGGCAAGGCAAATCGGTAATTTAATCCAAGATCTTCCTCTAAACTGATTCCTAGATGCGCTAAAGGTGTTATTGTATGGAGTTTTTGAGGTGAAATTTGCCCTAATAATTTTATCCGATCCCCTAAATTCTTATTTATAATCAAAGTCTTTAATTCTTTTAAAATATCGCCAGTTCCAATAACTACGAAGATACAATTAGGAAGAAAAGCCAGGGTGTCAATCATCAACTCCAGGCCCCTTCCTACATTTACTGCTCCCTGGTAGAGAATGACTTTTTTTTCCGAAGTATTGAATAAGAATTCGCCCCTAAACTGGCTATTTTTATAGATGGGAAGATTGCGGATTACCTTAAATTTCGAAGCGTATTTATTTGCATAATATAGTGCGATACTATCGCAAACAGTATAGGTGTTTTTTAAATTGGGAAGCATCCAGTTTTCCAAAAGCGTCCATATTTTCTTTACAAAAGGGCGGTGCACCAATTCAGGAATTTCCGAAAATAATTCATGACTGTCAAAGACCACTTTTTTTCTTTGCAGTTTTGCAACCAAATAATTGGGCATCAGTGTATCCAAATCATTGGCTAATAAAATTGTTTTCTTAGAAAACAAAAGGAAAAAAAACAACCGAAGATTGAATTCAGCATAAAACAAAACCCCCTTTTGAAAAAATTGGTTGAATCTTTTTGTTGCGTAATTTCTGTGAAATGCTTTGCTGTTTTTGTTTTTTTTTCCAATCAATAAAACCTCATACCCCCCATTATGTAGCGTGTTACATACCTTGTCTACACGTTGGTCTGACGTGAGGTCGTTGGTTACTGAAACAATAATTTTTTTCAATCCGGATTGTTTGTTGCAATATAAAGACAATAAATCATTTTAGGAAAAAATTAAAAAAAGTTATTGTATTTTTAGGGTCTTTAAAGAATTAAAATTCATGTATTCTTTGTTCAAAAATGCAAAGAATCTTATCCTATAAAAATGAAGAAAGTACTCTTTTTGATTTCAATACTATTGTTTTCTTGTTCTGAAGAATCAGGATTAATTCTAACTACCCCAGGGGAATTGACAACGTTTGCATTTAAAAAATCGATCAATCCCAATTTAACATCTGACTTGGTGTTGACTTTTGACGGGGTGGATACTTTTACAGGATCTCTAGATTACAGAACTGCCATCGAAAACTTAGTTGCTACCTTCGAAACTGAAGGAGGCGAAGTAACTGTGCAAAACGTTCCACAAATAAATGAAGAAACCGAAAATGATTTCAATAAAGTGGTTACCTATACTGTTTTCAATTCTGAGGGAAGCAGCCCAAGAAATTATTATATAGACATTACCTACTTTACGGGTTTGCCCATCATTTCAATTAAAACCAATGGAGTTCCAATCGATTCCAAAGAGAATTATGTAGTAGGAACGGTAAGCATACAAGGGGCTCGAGAATTTGAAAACCTTGAAGAACAATCAATGAGTATCCGAGGAAGAGGAAATTCTACTTGGTTTGGTCCGCCTAAAAAACCCTATCAACTAAAATTTAGTGATAAAACACCCATTTTGGGCATGCCCAAAAATAAAAGATGGCTTTTCTTAGCCGAGTATTCAGACAAGTCCCTTTTAAGAAATAAAATTTCTTTTGAATTAGGCGGTATGAGTATGCTAGAATATACCCCAAAGGGGGAGTTTGCTGAAGTTTTTATAAACGATCAATACAACGGAACATACCTCATTGCACAGAAAGTAGAAGCGAAGAACAATCGCCTCGATTTGCCCGACAATGGATATTTAGTGGAGATCGATCAAGACTATCGCTTAGGAGCTGATGACGTGTTTTTCCAACCGATAATTTTTACACAGAATTATTCACAAAACGTTTTTGCAATAAAAGCGCCCGCTTTAGACTTTGGCAGTCCAGCAATTGCTTTGATTGAGGAGCATATCAATGTTTTTGAAGCCGTTTTGTTTGGAAACGATTTTAAGGATCCAATCACAGGCTATCGAGCCTACATCGATTTGCCTAGTTTTGTAGACTGGTATCTCATCCAAGAAATTGCAAAAAGTGTAGATGCCAAATGGTATTCCAGTATCTATTTTAACTATGTGCCTGGCGAAAAAATTAAAATGGGTCCATTGTGGGATTTTGATCTTTCCTATGGCAATGTAGATTATGCAGATTCTCAATATTCCGAAGGTTTTTGGATCAAAGACAATCTTTGGTATGCACGTTTATTTCAAGATCCTTATTTCGAAAACTTGGTCAAAGAACGCTTTCTGTATTTTTATAACAATACCGACTTGCTTTTGGAGCACATAGACAATCATGAAAACTATCTGGCCTTAGCACAAGCAAAAAACTACGAAAAATGGCAAACATTAGGGACTTACGTTTGGCCTAACCCAGTTTTTTACGACACCCACGCCGAGGAAATAACCCATTTAAAATCATGGATTTCCAATCGGATGACTTGGTTGTATGGTCAGTTTAATTAGTCCTACACTTTTGAATTAAAAACAAACTTCAATCCTACAAATGTGAACTGTTTATAGCAACCAGGAGCAAAGATACTCCCCTAAAACTCCACAATGAAAAAAATCACCTTATTGCTTTTAATTGTAAGTATCAATTTTAAAAGTTATGCTCAAATAAATCCTGACAATATTGAAATTATAAGAGATGCCTATGGCGTTCCTCATATTTATGCTGCAACCGACGTTGAGGTTGCTTACGGTTTTGCATGGGCACAGGCAGAAGATCATTTCAAACTATTGCAAGAAGCCTATATTGCTGGGAATGGGATGCTAAGCAAACACATTGGTTTAAAAGGAGCAGGTGCCGATTTCTTAGTACAGCTTATCCAAGCTGAAAAAACAGTCGACGATCAATATCATACCCTCGATAAAAAATTCATTGCGCTGCTTGAAGGATTCTCTCAAGGGCTCAATGCCTTTGCCAACAAGCATCCAAAAGAGGTCCTTCACAAAGCACTTTTCCCCCTCACTCCAAAAAAACTTTTACGTTATACCCAACTGCAATTGTTCATTTCCAATGGAGCAGAAAAATTGGTAACTGGCATTGTCAATAACGCGTTGTCTTGGCCCTACGAAATAGAACAGGATACCAAAGGTTCGAATTTATTGGCCGTTAGTAGAAGCAGAACCCAATCCAACGAAACTTTTTTAGCCATCAACACGCACCAGCCTTTGGAGGGACCTACTTCATGGTATGAAGCCCATTTGGTAAGTAAAGAGGGAACCAATATTATTGGTGCTGCCTTTCCAGGATCGCCTTGTTTGTTAACGGGCGCCAATAGGTTTTTAGGTTGGACACACACTGTTAATTATCCCGACAAAGCCGATGTGTATGCTTTGGAAATGCACCCTAGTAAAAAAGACGTGTATTTGGTAGACGCTGAAGAACATCGGCTAGAAAAGCACAAAGCTAGGGTGTATTTTAAATTTCTGGGAATGCGAATTCCGGTAAATAAAACCTTTTATAAAAGCATCTACGGACCTACATTGAAAAACAAAACAGGCGTCTATGCAGTACGAACTCCAAGTACAACCAACATCAATGCCATTGAGCAATGGTGGAAAATGAACAAGGCAAAAAATTTCACCGAGTTTTATAATGCTTTAGAAATGAAAGCCCTCCCGGGGTATAATATTGGATATGCCGACAGAAACGATACCATTTTTTATATTTCCAATGGTAAGATTCCGATTCGAGCCGAGGGATATGATTGGACGGATGTTGTTCCTGGGAATACCCGAGCTACACTTTGGGATACCTATTACGACATTCAAGATTTGCCACAAGTGGTAAGTCCAAAATCCGGATTTGTCTACAATGCCAATCATACCCCATTTAAATCCTCAGGAAAAGCCGACAATCCGAAGCCTGAAAATTTTGCAAAGGCAATGAATTTTGAAACCTATGACAACAACCGTTCTACGCGCCTGTTGCAATTGCTCGAAGCAGAAGAACATATCGATTATGAGCGTTTCAAACGTATTAAATACGACCATCAATTGCCCACTCCATTGCAGTACAATTTCATGGATTTGAATCCGTTGTTTGCCATGAAAGAAACAGATTACCCAGAAGTGCGTGTGCTATTGTCAGACATTAAAAACTGGGATCGAATAACCCATCCTGCATCTTATGGAGCGGGCGCCTATGCGGTTTTGTATTACCAACTCAAACCTTTTTACGATGCTTTGGGAGCAAACAAAACCTTTACTCATGCCGCATTGTTCAGCGCATTGAAAGAAACTAAGGCCTACCTAAAAAAACATTTTAAGAAAGAACGCATTCAATTGGGAGAATTTCAGCAATTGGTAAGAGGCGATAAGGCCCTTCCTATTTTTGGTTTGCCAGATGTGGTGACTGCCATGCGAGGCATCCCATATAAAGACGGGCGTATGAAAATAACTCACGGAGAATCCTATATCGGAATGGTGCGTTTTACACCCAGCAAAACCTACTACGAATCGGTAATTTCTTTTGGAAATAGTCGCAGGCCCGAAAGTCCACATTATACCGATCAGATGGATTTGTATGCCAAGTTTAAAACAAAAACCATGTCGTTTGAGCGTGCCGAAGTTGAAAAAACAGCCATGAAAACCTATGCGCCTAAATAGGAGCGATTTCAATTTAAAACCCTTCAAAATCCATTAAAAAACCACCCCCCATTTATGAAACACATTGCTGCTCCTTTTACATTGCCCAACGGATCTGTCTTAAAAAACAGAATTGCAAAGTCTGCAATGAGCGAAAATTTTGGAACCCGACACCATGCACCTAGTAAGGGGTTGATACATGCCTATCGCGTTTGGGCAAAAGGAAACCCAGGCTTACTTATTACTGGTAATATAATGGTAGATTCCTTGGCGTTGGGAGAAGCCCGCAATGTGGTTGTTGAAGACTACAAAGATTTTGAGTTATTGAAACAATGGGCAAAATCGGTGGAAGGAACCGGAGTACATCTTTGGCCTCAAATAAACCATCCAGGAAGACAGGCCTTTGCAGCCATTAACAGAGAAATCGTTGCACCTTCTGCTGTACCCCTTAAAATGGGCGGTGCTTCTAAAATGTTCAAAGTGCCCACCGCCTTAACGGAAGAAGCCATTTGGGACATTATCAAACGTTTTGGAACCACGGCAAGAATTATGAAAGAAGCGGGGTTTACAGGCTGTCAAATTCATGGCGCCCATGGGTATTTGGTCAGTCAGTTTTTATCGCCCAACAGCAATATCCGAACCGATCAATGGGGTGGATCTTTGGCCAACAGAGCGCGCTTTGTTATAGAAATTTACCGAGAAATTCGCCGTCAAGTTGGCGCCGCTTATCCCATTGGCATTAAGATTAATTCTGCAGATTTTCAACGGGGAGGTTTTACCGAAGAAGCTTCGATGGAAGTCGTTCGACTTCTTGGAAATGAAGGCATTGATCTCATTGAAATTTCTGGAGGTACCTATGAAAAACCTGCCATGATAACTGGAGATCGAAAGAAAAGCACCCTTGAACGCGAAGCGTATTTTTTAAGCTACATTGAGAAAGCACGAAAGCTTACAAAAACGCCTTTGCTCTTAACAGGAGGATTTCGTTCGGTTGCTGTTATGGACAAAGCCTTGGAGGAAGGAAATCTCGATGTGGTTGGTTTGGCCAGACCCTTTTGTTTGTACCCGAATTTGGCAAATCAAATTTTTGATGGGTCTGTAAAACGTTTCGAGGCACCGATTCCGAGCATTGGAATCAAATTTCTCGACCAATTGGGAGGTGTAGAACTTCCTTGGTACGAACTTCAAATTCAACGCCTTGGAAAAGGAAAATCCCCCAAAAAAAACCTGCCGGGCATCTTGGCCTTTTGGTTCAGTTTGAAGAGTTTGTTTTTTAAATCTTTTTGGAAGAATTAAAAAAAAAGCATACCTCTGCAATTACTTTTGAATCCTGGATAGCGCCAGGTGGCTTCATCGTGGAGCGAAACTTCATTGTTTCGCTTTTTTTTATGTGATAATAGGCTTTATAAAATCAGTTATTTTTTCAATACCATTAGCTCCTAAGTATTTGATAAATGCAGAACCAATAATCGCACCATCGGCAAAATCACAGGCAGTCGTAAACGTTGGTTTGTCTGAAATACCAAAACCGATAATCAGTTTACTTTTTAATTGCATTGCTTTGACCCTCTTAAAATAATCCATTTGTTGTTTAGAGATTGCACCCTTTGCTCCCGTAATCGAAGAGGAGGCTACCACATAAATAAATGTTTTTGTGTAAGTATCAATTTTACGAATTCTTTCTTCAGAAGTATTTGGGGTGATTAAAAACACATTGGTTAATCCGTACTTATCAAATAATGCTTGATAATGATTTTCAAATTCTACCATTGGTAAATCCGGAATTATCAAGGTTTCTATACCGCAATCCACCACTTTTTGACAAAACTTCTCTTCGCCATATTTTAGCATTTGATTGAGATATCCCATTAAAACCAAAGGGGTTTTATTGGTTTCTTTAATCGTCATTAATTGCTCAAAGACAATGTCTAGATTAATGCCATTTTCCAATGCTTTTTGACTTGAATCCTGAATAGTAGGACCGTCTGCCAAAGGGTCTGAATATGGCAAACCTACCTCAATAAAATCGACACCGCTTTTTTCTAATGCAGAAATTACCTGGGCTGTATCTCCTAATTCTGGGTATCCGCAGGTAAAATAAATCGAAAGTAAATTCTCTTTTTGAGCCAATAATTCATTTAATTTCTTCATCTTAAACCAGTGCTTGTTTGTGCCTTTTTAATTCTTCTTCAATACCACTCCACAAGTGAATTCGAACCGATAATGATGCTTTTGCAACCGCCAAAACTTCATCCCATTTCTGGGTATCATTTCCACATAATTCTGTGATCATTTGCAAAGATAAAGGTCCATGCTCATCTCCATCTAACTCAACATGACGTTTTAAGTAGTAGGTAAAGCTATCAAATTTTTGATCTTGATTGGTTGCTGCTTCTTCAATAATTTTGATGAACATGTCTGGAATGACATCTTCTCTCCCGAATGTAAATGCTGCTGCAATTTTATGGGTTTCTTTGGTGTTGATTATTTTAAATGTAAAAGAGACAAATTCTTTTACCGCAGCAATGATGGTGGTGTTTTCTAGAGATGCTTCAACAGCATTTGAAACAGCGAGTTGTTTTAAAAAGTAGGTAATTTTTGAAGTATCTGCCCCAACCTCTTTCATGGCGTCTAGATACATTTCAAAATGACTTTTAACAACTCCATCTTTATCAAAATCACTTTCTTCTGCTACGGTAATTTCATTAATAAACCGCGCCAATATTGAATTCTCTCGGGGAACCCAAGGTGTAGAAACAGTCGTTAAATCTATTTGAAGGCCTTTTAGCAAGGACATAAAGTCCCAAACGGCAAATACATGGTTTTCCATAAAAACCTGAATATCCTGCATGGACTGAAGGTTTTTATACAAGGAATGATTTTTTAAAGTCTCTCTTAAATTTTCTAATTCGGATTCAATAAACTCAATTTTCGGATTCATTATGCTTCTAAATGTTTAATAAATATTTCTAAATCTTTGTCGCCTCTACCCGATAAGTTAATAACGACTACCTGGTCTTTCTTAAATTTAATTTTCGGTAAAACAGCCAATGCATGCGCCGTTTCTAAAGCTGGAATAATTCCTTCGATTTTGGTCAATTCATAAGCAGCTGCTAAGGCTTCTTTATCCGTAGCACTCATAAATTTTGCTCTTTTTGTTTCGTACAAATGTGCATGTAAAGGGCCAACTCCTGGGTAATCCAATCCTGCAGAAATTGAGTATGGCTCTTGAATTTGTCCATATTCATCTTGCATTAAAATCGTTTTACTTCCATGTATAATACCAACCTCTCCCAATTGAGATGTGGCTGCACTTTCTCCAGAATGCACTCCCAAACCTGCAGCTTCTACTGCAATTAATTCCACCGCTTCGTCTTCCATATAATGATAAAAAGCTCCGGCGGCATTGCTACCTCCACCCACACATGCAATGATGGTATCTGGGTTTTCCTTGCCTGTTTTTTCTTTTAATTGCCATTTCATTTCTTCAGAAATCACAGCCTGTAAACGCGCTACCATATCTGGGTGTGGATGGGGTCCTACAACAGATCCGATCAAATAAAATGTAGCTGGATTTTGAATCCAATAGCGAATGGCCTCGTTGGTGGCATCTTTTAATGTTTTACTTCCACTGGTTGCGGGCACTACTTTTGCACCTAACATTTTCATTCGAGCAACATTGGGTGCTTGACGTACAATGTCTTTCTCTCCCATAAATACAGTACATTCTAAGCCCATTAATGCACATACTGTTGCTGTGGCAACTCCGTGCTGACCTGCTCCAGTTTCTGCAATAATTTTTGTCTTTCCTAATTTCTTAGCAATGAGGATTTGACCAACGGTATTGTTCACTTTGTGCGCACCGGTATGATTTAAATCTTCTCGTTTCAGATAAATATGGGCCCCGTATTTTTCTGACAATCGTTTTGCTAAATAGAGCGGAGTTGGACGCCCAACATAGTCTTTTAATAAGGATTTGTACTCTGTTTGAAACGCTTCTGATTCGATAATTTGAATATAATTATCGGCGAGTTCTTTTACATTTGGATATAATAATTCGGGAATGAATGCCCCTCCATATTGTCCAAAATAGCCGTTTTCATCGGGGTGAAATTTTGATTTCATATCTTATTTGTATACTGTCGTTTATAGCATGAAGAAATCTCTTTATACTAATTGATTACTTCGCTTCTTTCGCAATGATTTTATTTTTAAACTTCTTTATTTTCTCCACTTTCTTTGCACCTGGTAAGCTTTCAAATTTACTATTGATATCTAATGCAAAACAGTACTTTGATGCTGGTTTTCCTAAAAATGTCTGCAACGAATCAACAGAATCTAAACCAATTCCGCCACTTAAAAAGAAAGGTTTCTCAAAAGGATACTGTTCTAAAATAGCCCAATCAAATTGAACACCATTCCCTCCTCTTTCTTTTCCTTTTGTATCAAACAAAAAAGAATCAACAACATCCAAATAAGGCCTTAGTACTTCAAAATCAAAGGTGTCTTTTACACCAAATACTTTAATGATTTCTACTTTCTCATTCGAAATCTTATGTTTGTTTTTTTTCTTTTTTTGGTGTTTATTTTCTTCCACAAACAACGCTCTTCTTTCCGCTAATTGCAACTGTAAATCAGCGACATAGGCTACCGATTCGTCTCCGTGTAATTGTAGGGCATCCAATTGATATTCCTCCACTAAAGAAATTAAAATCTCTGGATATTCATTTACAAAAACTCCTGTTTTCTTTATTGATTTTGGGAGCTCAGGAATGATGCCTTCAAAATTTCTTTTTGATTGTTCATAAAAAATGAAGCCCATATAATCGGGGTGTAACGCTGCAACTTCTTGAATATTTTCGCCGTGCTTCATTCCGCAAACTTTCAGTTTCATTTTTTATTTTATTTGATTGATAAATGCTTGGCAAGCTGCTCCAGGATTTTCTTCTTTCATGAAGTTTTCTCCAATTAAAAATCCTTGAAATCCATATTCTTTCAATCCTGTAATAATTCTTGGATCAGAAATCCCACTTTCAGAAACTTTTACACAAGAATCTGGAATTTGACCTGATAATTTAATAGAATGTTCTAAGTCTACATCAAAGGTCTTTAAATTTCGATTATTAATACCAATGATCTTATTTTCTAAATGCTTGATTTTGTCTAAATCTTCTTGTGAATGCACTTCATACAAGACCTCCATTCCTAAATCGGTTGCCAGATTTCCGTAATTTTTTAATTCCGTGGACGTTAAACATGCAGCGATTAATAAAATTGCATCTGCTCCAATCGCTTTTGCTTCTACAATTTGAAAACCATCTACAATAAAATCTTTTCGTAAAATTGGTTTTTGCTGATTGATGACTCTTGCTTCCATCAAATCTGCCATCGTTCCTCCGAAGAAAGAAGTATCTGTTAGAATAGATTGTGCAGCTACATTCGCCTCTAAATATCCGTTGGTTACTTCGGCAATTGTTGCTTTGTCATTAATGATTCCTTTGGAAGGAGACTGACGTTTGTATTCTGCTATAATTCCTGAAGAACCAACAGCTAATAATGCTTTTTTTAAAGACAACGATTGTCTCAAAAAATTCGGACTTTCTACTAATTTTTTTACAGGAACTTCTAGTTTTATTTTTGCGATCTCCTTCTTTTTAAAGGCGATTATTTTATCTAATATGGTCATATAAATAATTCTAAATTAAGAATTTTATTTTTTATTCTTGAAGAAAAAATACACCAAAATACCTGCAAAAAACCCGATTGCAGTATGCAAAAATATATTTTTTGTTTGTATTCCAACTGCCAACCCTATAAATACAAAGGCGGGAATGATTGAAATGATGTTTTTTTCTTTTTTGGTCATTACTGGACTAACTTTGTTAAACATGCTTTTGCTTTGAAATTAAACAAGGCCTCCTTCGCTTCTTCAAAACAGGTTTCGAAACTCTTTGTTTCTTCAACGACCTTGAGTGCAAACGCTGCATTTGTTAGGACCACATTGTTTTGTGCATCGGTTCCTTTTCCGTCGAGAATCGTTTTAAAAATTTTTGCGGCATCAGCTACTGAGTTTCCTCCAAAAATAGCTGATTGTTCAATTTTTTTCTGACCAATATCTTCGGGTTGAATCAATTGTTCTCCTTTATTAGTGAAAAGTTTAAATCCGCCAGTAAGAGAAATTTCATCATACCCATCCAAGGCATGTACGATTCCGTAATTGCTTTTTTCTTCTTGTAAAATATAATTGTACAAACGGGCAATTTCCAAATTGAATGTTCCTAAAAAATGATTTTTGGGAGCACTCGGATTCACTAAGGGGCCTAAAATATTAAAGAACGTTTTTAAAGCCAATGCTTTTCTTGTGGGTCCAACCGCTTTCATTGCTGGATGAAATTTTGGTGCATGTAAAAAACAAATATTTGCTTTTTCTAAATGCGCTTTTAACCTGTTTTCATCATTGGTAAATTGATATCCAAAGCTGGCCAACATGTCCGACGAACCCGACTGCGAAGATACCGAATAATTACCATGTTTTGCTACTTTCTGACCTGTACCCGCAACAATAAAGGAAGTGAGTGTTGAAATATTAAAAGTATCTTTTCCATCTCCTCCAGTACCAACAATATCAATGGTATTATAGGCAGATAAATCTACCTTTACAGCCAATTCTATCAAGGCATCTCTAAAACCAGCAAGTTCTTCAACCGTTATTGGACGCATCATAAAAACCGTCATGAATGAGGCTAAATGGGCAGCATTGTATTTCTCGGAGGCAATGTCAATTAAGATTTGTTTTGCTTGCGATTTTGACAATCTTTTGTGCTGGTATAATTCGTTTAAAATTGCTTTCATTTTTATACAGTTCTATTGTTGAAATAATAAAGTGGGATTCACAAAATATTGTAACTTCATTACTTTTTTGTACTATTTATAAAATTAGTCACAATTTGTTCTCCTACATCCGTTAGGATAGATTCTGGATGAAACTGTACTGCTGAAATTGGAAACACCTTATGCGCTATTGCTTGAATCCCACCCGCTTCGTCTCTAGCTGTAACTTTCAGAGCTTCTGGAAAACCATCTTGAGTAGCGGACCACGAATGGTAGCGTGCCGCTAAAAATGGGGTTGGTATGTCTTTAAAGATCACCGCACTTTCATCTACCACATTCATAAGAGTTGCCACTCCATGATACACAGTATCTAAATTGACAATGCTTCCACCAAAAACTTCGGTAATCGCCTGAAGACCAAGACAAACTCCAAAGATTGGTTTTTTGCCCGCATAGGTGCTGATGATCTCTTTTAAAATTCCCGCTTCTTCAGGAATTCCTGGTCCTGGAGATAACATAATTAAATCGAAATTATTTACGTCTTCTAGACTAATTTCATCGTTTCTAAAAACTGCAGGAAAATTTCCTGTAATTTTCTCTACCATATGCACTAAGTTATAAGTAAAGGAATCGTAATTGTCTATTATTACTATTTTCATTTTAAAAGCTTTTGGCTATTAGCAAACTACTAAAGGCTATTTTTAAATATTTTCTGCTAAAATTAACGCCTTTTTTAAAGCGGCTAATTTATTGTTTACTTCTTGTAATTCTTTTGCTTCATCTGAATGAATAACAATTCCTGCACCTGCTTGCGAATACAATACGTTGTTTTTACTCACAAAAGAACGAATGGCAATTGCCAAATTTACAGAACCGTCTAGTCCAATAATCCCTACGGCACCACCATAAAATCCACGAGATTGATTTTCATATTTATCAATCAATTCCATGGCCTTGTACTTAGGGGCACCACTTAAGGTTCCTGCGGGGAAAGTATCTCCTACAATTTCAATTGGATTTCCTTTAATTTCCCCTTGAACTGTGGACACTAAATGAATCACATGACTAAAATACTGTACCTCTTTAAAGACTTCCACCGTTACATGATCGGCATGTTTACTAAGGTCATTTCTTGCCAAATCGACCAACATTACATGCTCTGCTGTTTCTTTTTTATCTTCAGACAATTTCTTTCCTAACTTAATGTCTTCAGACATATCGCCTGTTCTACGAAAGGTTCCAGCGATTGGATTGATTGTAGCTTTTCCTGCAGCAATTTTTATTTGTGCTTCTGGAGAAGAGCCCATCAATTTAAAATTTCCATAATCAAAATAAAACAAATATGGTGATGGATTGATCGAACGCAATGCTCGGTAAACATTGAATTCATCTCCTTTAAATTCTTGTTGGAACTGACGAGACAACACCAATTGAAAAACATCTCCTCGTTTGCAATGTGCTTTCGCTTTTGCTACATAGTCTTTAAAATCTGCATTGGTACAGTTGGAAGTTTCCTGACCTACGATTTCAAATTTTTGTGTGTTAAAAGATTGTGCATTGATAATCGTTTCTATTTCTAAAATCCTTGAAACCTCATGAGTTTCTCTATTTTCTATCAGCGTCATTTCATCATTAAAATGATTGATTGCGATGATAAAACGATAAAAACTGTACTGCATTTCTGGAATTGCAGAAGGTGCTTTTTTATTTGTAAAGCTAATGTTCTCGAAATACTGTACGCTATCAAAGGTCGTATAACCATACAAACCATTGAAAGATTTTAGTTCCTTTGGACAATCCAAAACTATTGAACCTGTAAATTCGTCAAAGAGCTCATAAAAGTTTTTATCAACCTCCTGTTTGGCTACTTGAACTCCTTTATGAGAAACCGAAAATAGGGCATCTTCAACTTTCATAGAAACCATGGGCTCTATACAGATAAAAGAAAAACTATCTTCTTTACTATGATAGTCAGAGCTTTCTAACAATATGGTATTTGCATAGGCGTCTCGAAAACGCAAATACAAGCCTACTGGAGTGACTGTATCGGAAATCCTGGTGGTACTGGTTGTTTTAAATTGTATCTCTTTCATGGTTGCTGAACGAACTCAGTAGTTTTTTTATAAATACAAAAAAGGCTTATCGTGAGATAAGCCTTTTGTATATTTTTACATATAGGAAGATTACTCACTTATGAATTAAGAGAGTTCCACCACCATATGTTTTGTTGTTTCATCATTGAAGTACAAATTTAGATAGCAAATTCTACTTAACCAAATTTTATATCATTTTTTTTCGAAGAACTAACAAATAGTAAGTATCTAAATTAAAAACAAACTTAATAGTTTCAATAAAACAGTAAAAACAAATAAAAAGTTACATATTATAATTAAATATTAAAATTAAGTTTATAATTAAAACAAATATTCGGTTTTTTGTGACGGAAATAAACAATTATTATAAAATATAGAATTATGTGTGGTATTGTATGTGCGTTTGATTTGAAAGAAAGCCCTGAAACCTTAAGGCCTCAGTTATTGGAAATGTCTAAAAAAATTAGACACCGAGGTCCAGATTGGAGCGGAATCTATAGTGATGATAAGGTGATCATGACGCATGAAAGATTGGCGATTGTAGATCCAGCTTCTGGACAACAGCCTCTATTTAGTGAAGATAAAAAACTCGTATTGGCAGCCAATGGCGAAATTTACAATCATAGAGAGCTGCGCAAGCAATTTGAGGGAACTTACAACTTTCAAACAGCATCCGATTGTGAGGTGATTTTAGCATTGTATAAAGAAAAAGGTGTTGGTTTTCTAGATGAATTGAATGGAATTTTTGGCTTTGCTTTGTATGATGTTGAAAAGGATACCTATTTTATTGCCAGAGATCATGTTGGAATTATTCCTTTGTACATTGGATGGGATCAAAACGGAACCTTCTATGTTGCTTCAGAATTAAAGGCTTTGGAAGGTGTTTGTACCAAGATTGAATTGTTCCCACCAGGACATTATATGTCTAGCAAAGATGGACAATTTGTAAAATGGTACCATAGAGAATGGAGAGATTATGAGGCCGTAAAAGAGAACCAAACAAGTATCGCAGAAGTAAAGAAAGCTTTGGAAGATGCCGTTCACAGACAATTAATGAGTGATGTACCCTACGGTGTTTTACTTTCTGGAGGATTAGACTCTTCAGTAACTTCAGCCATAGCCAAAAAATATGCTCAAAAAAGAATTGAATCCGATGACAAGTCAGAAGCCTGGTATCCTCAACTTCACAGTTTTTCTGTTGGTCTAGAAGGGTCTCCAGATTTGGCAGCTGCTCAAAAAGTAGCAGACCACATTGGGACCATTCACCATGAAATAAAATTCACAATACAAGAAGGCTTAGATGCTATCAAGGATGTTATCTACAATATAGAAACCTACGACATTACAACCATTCGCTCCTCTACTCCAATGTATTTAATGGCACGAGTTATCAAGTCTATGGGGATTAAAATGGTACTTTCTGGAGAAGGAGCCGATGAAATTTTTGGGGGTTACTTGTACTTTCATAAAGCTCCAAATGCAGAAGAATTTCATGAAGAAACAGTTCGGAAATTAGAGAAATTGCATATGTATGATTGCCTAAGAGCCAATAAAAGTTTAATGGCTTGGGGAATTGAAGGACGTGTACCGTTTTTAGACAAAGAGTTTATTGATGTTGCCATGCGTTTGAATCCGAAAGACAAAATGATTAACGGAGAGCGTATGGAGAAATGGATCATTCGAAAAGCGTTTGAAGATCTGTTGCCAGAAAGTGTTGCATGGAGACAAAAAGAACAATTTTCTGACGGTGTTGGGTATGATTGGATTGATACGTTAAAAGAAGTTGTAGACAAAGAAGTTACAGATGAGCAATTGGCAAACGCAAAGTTTAGATTTCCAATTCAAACACCACAAAATAAGGAAGAATTTTATTACCGTGCTATTTTTGAAGGACATTTTCCAAGTGATACCGCTGCATTAAGCGTACCCCAAGAAGCAAGTGTTGCCTGTAGTACACAAATTGCCTTAGACTGGGATGAAGCATTTAAAAACATGAATGAACCTTCGGGAAGAGCAATCCTAAACGTACATGATGATGCCTATTAGATTTGTTTATTTCCAAAATAAATTTAAGACTAAAAAATCTCGCTTTTTGCGGGATTTTTTTTTGCTTTTAAGATTGTAAAATCTCCTTTTTAAGCAACGCGAGTGCTGGCTTATTTCCCAAAAAAAATTCAACTAACAAATAAGGCATATAAGGCACTTTTTAAGAGGTTTAAGCCATTATTTCGTTTTCAACAAATGTTGATAATTTCAAAACTTAATTTCACACAGCTTAGAAAAAAAGTTTGAAAATTTGTAAATTTGAGTATGTGGAGGTCATCATTTTCAATGTTGGTTTTCAATAAAATTTAAATAAATAATTCACTTTTATTATGAGCGAAGACAAAAAAAATAATTACGATGCTTCCAGTATTCAGGCATTAGAAGGTATGGAGCATGTAAGAATGCGTCCTTCTATGTATATTGGAGATGTGGGTGTACGAGGATTGCACCATTTGGTATACGAAGTTGTCGATAATTCCATTGATGAAGCGATGGGAGGCCATTGTGATACGATTAATGTTACTATCAATGAAGACAATTCTATTACTACCAAAGATAATGGACGTGGAATTCCAGTTGGGATTCACAAAAAAGAAGGGGTTTCTGCATTGCAAGTTGTAATGACAAAAATTGGTGCCGGTGGTAAATTTGACAAGGATTCCTACAAGGTCTCTGGAGGGTTGCATGGTGTGGGTGTGAGTTGTGTAAACGCACTATCACAACACTTAACGGCTACGGTTCACAAAGAAGGAAAAGTTTGGCAACAAGAATATTCTCAGGGAAAAGCCTTGTACCCAGTAAAAACAATTGGAGAAACCGATTTTACAGGAACCATTGTTACTTTTTCACCAGACAAATCAATCTTTTCCCAAACTACTGAATACAATTACGAAACGTTGGCAACACGTATGCGTGAGTTGTCCTATTTGAATAAAGGAATTACCATTACCTTAACTGATAAAAGAAACACTGACGACGAAGGGAACCCAATTACAGAAACCTTTCGTTCGAAAGAAGGGTTGCCAGAATTTATCAAATATTTAGATTCTACACGTGAGCAATTGACTGCAAATGTCATTTCTATGGAAGGTGAAAAAAATGGTATTCCGGTTGAAGTTGCCATGGTATACAACACTTCCTATGCAGAAAACTTGCACTCCTATGTAAATAACATCAACACGCACGAAGGTGGAACGCATTTGTCTGGATTTAGACGCGGGTTAACAGGAACGTTAAAAAAATATGCTGACAATTCTGGATTGCTTAAAAATGTAAAATTCGAAATTGCGGGTGATGACTTTCGTGAAGGATTGACCGCAATTGTTTCTGTAAAAGTAGCAGAGCCTCAATTTGAAGGACAAACAAAAACGAAATTAGGAAACAGAGAAGTAACCTCTGCCGTATCGCAAGCCGTTTCTGAAATGTTAACCGACTATTTGGAAGAAAATCCAAACGATGCAAAAACCATTGTTCAGAAAGTAATCTTAGCCGCTACTGCCAGACATGCAGCACGGAAAGCCCGTGAGATGGTGCAACGTAAGACAGTGATGTCTATTGGTGGTTTGCCTGGAAAATTATCAGATTGTTCTGAAACAGATCCAGCTCAATGTGAAATTTTCTTAGTTGAGGGAGATTCTGCAGGAGGTACAGCAAAGCAAGGTAGAGATCGTAATTTTCAGGCCATACTTCCACTTCGTGGAAAGATTTTGAATGTAGAAAAAGCAATGCAACATAAGGTTTTTGAAAACGAAGAAATCAAAAATATGTTTACCGCTTTAGGCGTTTCTATTGGAACAGAAGAAGACCCAAGAGCTTTAAATTTATCGAAAGTTCGTTACCATAAAGTAGTCATTATGTGTGATGCCGATGTCGATGGATCGCACATTGCAACATTGATCTTAACGTTCTTCTTTAGATACATGAAAGAAATGGTAGAGCAAGGCTATATTTATATCGCAACTCCTCCTTTATATTTAGTGAAAAAAGGACAAAAAAGAGAATATGCTTGGGATGACAATCAACGAGATTTAATTGCACAGAAACTAGGAGGAGGTGTTTCAATTCAGCGATATAAAGGTCTTGGAGAGATGAACGCAGAACAACTTTGGGACACGACAATGAATCCTGAATTTAGAACGCTTCGAAAGGTTGTTATTGACAGTCCAGCTGAAGCCGATAGAGTTTTCTCTATGCTAATGGGAGATGAAGTTCCGCCAAGGAGAGACTTTATTGAACGAAATGCAAAGTATGCAAACATCGATGTCTAAAAAATAGTTTTAATTTTATACAGCCTCAATATCAAAAGTATTGAGGTTTTTTTTTGCAAATAACTCAAAAAACTACAGCATTTTTTAAGACATATCAAAAGCTGTTTTTCGATAATTTAATGTATTTTTGTACCTCTTAATTTGAATACAATTAAATACGAAAAATATGAAAATTACTGTTGTAGGTGCAGGTGCTGTAGGTGCCAGTTGTGCAGAATACATTGCCATGAAAAACTTCGCTTCTGAAGTTGTAATACTAGACATTAAAGAAGGCTTTGCAGAAGGGAAAGCAATGGATTTAATGCAAACTGCTTCTTTAAATGGTTTTGACACAAAAATCACCGGAAGTACTAGCGATTATTCCAAAACAGCAGCTTCTAATATTTGTGTGATTACTTCTGGTATTCCAAGAAAACCAGGAATGACCCGTGAAGAGTTGATCGGAATTAATGCTGGAATCGTCAAAATGGTTTCCGCAAACTTAATTGAGCACTCTCCAAACACCATCATTATTGTGGTTTCTAATCCTATGGACACCATGACCTATTTGGTTCATAAAACAACAGGACTTCCTAAAAATAGAATTATTGGAATGGGGGGCGCTTTAGATTCTGCACGTTTTAAATATCGATTGGCAGAAGCTTTAGAAGCACCGATTTCTGATGTTGACGGGATGGTCATTGGTGGACATTCTGATAAAGGAATGGTGCCTTTAACAAGATTGGCAACAAGAAATTCGGTGCCAGTTTCTGAGTTTATCTCTGAAGAAAGATTGGCACAAGTTTTACAAGACACTAAAGTAGGTGGCGCAACCTTAACGGGCTTATTGGGCACTTCTGCTTGGTATGCTCCTGGTGCTGCTGTTTCTAGTTTGGTACAAGCAATTGCTTGTGATCAAAAGAAAATTTTCCCTTGTTCTGTTTTATTGGAAGGTGAATATGGTTTGAATGATTTATGTATCGGAGTTCCTGTCGTTTTAGGAAAAAACGGGATTGAAAAAATTGTTGAAATCAATTTAAACGACGCTGAAAAAGCACACATGCAAGCTTCTGCTGAAGGAGTTACCAAAACAAACGGCTTATTAGCATTATAATAAAATAATCGCTTTAAAAGATTGTAGTTCATAAAAAATCCAGCTGTATAGCTGGATTTTTTATTTTTATTATGGAAAAGAATACTAAAAAACTTCAACAAACAATCCTTCGGCTGTTTTAGAAACTTTGGCAACTTCTTTTTTGGCCAACCCTTTAATGGTTTTGTCCCATTTCTTATTAGACAAACCAGATTGTGTTTTCAATTCGTTTAAATCTATTTTTTCTGCTTTGGTAATCAGTGCTAACAGATCTTTCTCCTCAACAGTGAGCTCAACATCAACAGTAATTCGCTGTTCTGGACGCATTTGTGGGAAAAATAAGACTTCTTGAATGGATTGGTTGTTGGTTAAAAACATAATCAAACGATCCATTCCAATGCCCATTCCAGAGGTTGGAGGCATTCCGTATTCGAGCGCACGTAAAAAATCTTCATCGATGAATTCAGTGGCTTCATCATCTCCTTTCTTGGCTAATTTTAATTGATGTTCGAAACGTGCTCGTTGATCGATTGGATCGTTTAATTCTGAATAAGCATTGGCGATTTCTTTACCACACACCATCAATTCGAAACGTTCTGTTAGTTCAGGGTTGTCTCTATGCTCTTTACAAAGCGGAGACATTTCTTTAGGATAATCGGTAATAAAGGTTGGTTGTATATAATTTCCTTCACATTTTTCTCCAAAAATCTCATCAATTAATTTCCCTTTCCCCATAGTTTCATCAACAGGAATGTGCATTGATTTTGCTGCGGTTCTTATTTCATCTTCTGTTTTTCCATTGATATCAAAACCTGTAAAGTGTTTGATCGATTCTGCCATAGTAACTCTAGCATAGGGTGCTTTAAAATTGATTTTATGTTCACCAAAAGTAGCTTCAGAAGTTCCGTTTACGGCAATTGCACAATGCTCTAATAATTGCTCACAGAAATCCATCATCCAATTGTAATCTTTGTAGGATACATAGATTTCCATCGCAGTAAATTCTGGATTGTGCGTTCTGTCCATTCCTTCATTTCTGAAGTTTTTTGAAAACTCATAAACACCATCAAAACCACCTACAATTAATCTTTTTAAATAGAGTTCATTGGCAATTCTCATATATAATGGAATGTCTAATGAATTGTGATGGGTAATAAAAGGTCTTGCTGCTGCTCCTCCAGGAATGGGCTGTAAGACAGGGGTTTCTACTTCAAAATACCCTGCGTCATTAAAGAAAGAACGCATTGCATTGAATAATTTTGTTCGTTTGACAAAGACTTCTTTTACGTGTGGGTTGACTACTAAATCTGCATAACGTTGTCTGTAACGCATTTCAGGATCTGTAAAAGCATCATAGGTAACTCCGTCTTTTACCTTTGGCATTGGCAATGGTTTTAATGCTTTTGAAAGTATTTTAAAACTTTTTACCATCACTGTTTTTTCACCTACCTGCGTTGTAAACAAGGTGCCTTCTATTCCTATAAAATCTCCTAAGTCTAATAATTTTTTGAAGACATTATTATATAATGATTTGTCTTCTCCTTCACAAATTTCATCTCTATTAAAATACAATTGTATTCTACCTTCTCCATCCTGTAGTTGTGCAAAAGATGCTTTTCCCTGAATGTTAATCGACATCAAACGTCCAGCAATAATTACGGATTTGTCTTCAACATATGCTTCCTTTATTTCTTTTGAATTTGAATTGATTGGGAATAAATCTGCTGGATAAGGGTTGATCCCTAGTTCACGTAATTTGGTTAGCTTTTCTCTACGTACAACTTCTTGTTCTGATAATTGCATTCTCTGTCTTTGTTTTCTGGTAAATATTAAAGATTGCAAAGATACAATCTATTGCAGAGTTAGGCAATTAACGAATAAAAAAGAAAATGAAAGTATAACGTTGGGAAATTTTGTATATTTGTAGGCTACTTTTTTTTAAGTAGCATTTAGTTGTGTTGTTTTGGCACTTTCATAAAAGTGTCATGGTTTTGTTAACCAATGGAAAGCTTCCCTTAAATGGGACGCTTTTTTTTTGTATTTTATTGAAAAAATATTAAAACAACACACTCTTATATTCCCAGATTTTGATGAAGAAGAGGATACCGTATATAAAGGCTACACAAAACTTGATGAATGCTGAAGCGAGTAAGCCTATAAAAGAACCAAAAGAAGCTTTAATGGCTCTGTTCATATCCTTGCTATCATAAATCAACTCTCCAATGAACGCACCTAAGAAAGCACCAATTAAAATACCCAATGGAATTGGAACGAAGAGTCCGATAATTAAACCTATAGTGGTTCCGTAAACGCCGTATTTACTCCCTCCAAATTTTTTAGTCCCCATGGCGGGAATGAAATAATCTAAAATCCAAATTAAAATTGCAACGACTAATGTTATCCCTAAAAAAGTCCAGTTTAACGGAATTACACTCGTAAGGTGCAATGTTAAAAGCCCGAACCAACTCGTTAGAGGGCCTGGCAAAACAGGTAAAAATGCGCCAATAAGACCAAGTAAAACCAACAAAAATCCTATTAGCAATAAAAAAATATCCATAAATATGTTTTAAAGTATAACGAAAATACAAAACGTTTGTTATACTTTTTTAAAACTAAAAATAGTAAAATTTAAAAACGGGTATTCAAATAGTTAAATGAAATCAGACAGTTTTTCTTCATCGATTCCGTTTCCAATTATATTAGATTAAAACTCAATAAAATTTAGTAATTTCACACAATAATTAATTCTATGTTTTTGCGTGTTTTAGCTTTTTCAATCTTGCTTCTTTTTTGCAGTTCTTGTGATCTAGTGATAGGGCTAGACAATACGAAAACTATGCCTTTAGACACAATAATAGATTTCTCTTCAGTAGATTTTTCACCTTCTTTTCCGGTGTGTGATTCAATCATAACAAAGCAAGAAAAATCAACTTGTTTTAGAAATACAGTGCATGCAAAAATAGGCGCCGAACTTAAAAAAAATTCTTTTACAATACAGGAAGCCATTTCAGAAACTGTGGTTGTTCATTTATTGATCTCAGCAAAGGGAACTGTAGTTTTGGATGAAATTCAATCTTCTAAAAACATCAAGATGCAACTACCAACATTGGATAGTTTGCTAAATGTAAGCGTTCAGAACTTACCTAAAATAACTCCTGCAAGAAAAAGAGGTATTCCTGTAGTTACAAAATACAGTTTGCCCATTAAAATTCAATTAAAAAAGTAAAATGCCCCTTCTTCTATTGCAAAAGGGGCATTTTGGTATATCTCATTATTTTAAAATGCATAGCTTAGTTCAGCATTTTCCACAATTTATCTTTTAATTCTTGCAATCCAGACTCGGCAACTGAGGAAATAAATAAGGTTTCTACACCGTCTGGTAAATCTGCAGCAATCTCTTCCTTTAATTCATCATCTAGCATGTCCGATTTAGAAATGGCCAACAAACGATCTTTGTCTAACAATTCTGGATTGTGTTTCTTTAGCTCATTTAAAAGAATTGCATATTCTTTATTAATATCGTCACTATCGGCAGGAATTAAAAACAATAAGGTTGAGTTTCGTTCGATATGACGTAGAAATCGATGTCCAAGTCCTTTTCCTTCGGCAGCGCCTTCTATGATCCCAGGAATGTCTGCAATTACGAACGTTTGATGATTCCGATGTTCTACGATACCTAAATTTGGTTTTAACGTTGTAAAAGCATAGTCTGCAATTTTCGGTTTTGCAGCCGTTAAAACAGACAAAAGTGTAGATTTCCCTGCATTTGGAAAACCTACTAAACCTACATCTGCTAACAATTTTAATTCTAAGCGCAACCAAGCTTCTACACCATCCATTCCGGGTTGTGAATATCTTGGTGTTTGATTGGTTGAGGATTTAAAATGCCAGTTCCCTAAGCCTCCTTTTCCTCCACGCAACAACACAACTTCTTTCTGATGTTCTGTAATTTCTAGAATCACTTCATCCGTATCGGCATCTCTAACAATCGTTCCTAAAGGTACATCTACATATACATCTGCACCATCTGCTCCTGTGCTCCTACTTGCACTTCCAGCACCTCCTGGATCGGCTCTAAAGTGTCTTTTAAATTTTAAGTGAAATAAGGTCCACATGTTTTTGTCTCCACGTAAAATAATATGACCTCCACGTCCACCGTCTCCTCCATCTGGACCTCCTTTGGTAATAAATTTTTCTCTGTGCAAGTGCATAGATCCTTGACCTCCTTTACCGGAAGATGCGTATATTTTTATGTAATCGACAAAATTTCCTTCAGTCATGATTTCTATTTATTGGTTCAACAATTGTATTGTCAAACAATTTAAAGGGTATCAAAAACAGCTGATAAACTCTCGGTAATGTCTTCAATAGTACCCACACCATTCACTCCATGATAGGTACCTTTTTCTTGGTAAAAATCTTTTAAGATAGCTGTTTTGGTGTTGTATTCGTTAAAACGATTTCTAATTTTTTCTTCGTCGGTATCATCGGCTCTTCCACTTGTTTTCCCTCTTTCCAACAAGCGCTCAACTAATAAATCTTCGGAAACCTCTAGGGCCACCATTCCATTTATTCTCTCTCCTTTTTCGGCTAAAAAAGTATCTAAAGCGATGGCTTGGGATGCAGTTCTTGGAAAACCATCAAAAATAAAACCATTGGCATTGGCATTCTTTTCCACTTCTGCTTTCAACATATTGATGGTTACCTCATTGGGCACTAAATTACCAGCATCCATATAAGTTTTGGCCAATATGCCCAATTCGGTTTTGTTTTTAATATTGTATCTAAAAACATCTCCTGTAGAGATGTGTACTAAATCATATTTTTCTTTTAACAAGGTTGCTTGTGTTCCTTTTCCTGCACCGGGAGGTCCAAATAATACAATGTTTTTCATTTTTGGGGGTGTTGTTAGTTGATATATCGCTGCTTTATTTCTTCCCAAACCATCGTAATCTAATCCGTAACCTACGATAAATTTATCTTCGATACTTTTTCCGATATAAGCAATGGGGAGTTCTTTTTTAAAAACATCGGATTTAAAGAAGAGCGATGCTACTTTAAGTTGTTTTACTTTTTTTTCTCTGAAGATGTTATAAATTTCTTGTAAAGTGGCTCCAGTATCTATAATATCTTCTAGGATAATAACGGTTCTTCCTGTTAAATCTTCATTGAGACCCACAAGTTGTTTTACGTTTGCTGTTGATGTTGTGCCTTCATAGGAAGCGAGTTTTACAAAAGAGACTTCACAGTTTCCATTAAATTCTCTTATAAAATCTGCAGCAAACAAAAAACATCCATTTAAAATCCCTACAAAAATAGGAATTTCATCTTTTGGTAAATCTTCTTTTACTTGTTTGGCTAAAGACGTTACAATGCCTGCGATCTCTTCCTTTGTAATAAAGGTTTTGAAATATAAATCATGAAGTTTTATAATATTCATCAGATGGCAAAGATAGGGTCTTGATTTTGAATAGAAAAAACCGTTTTGAAATACTGAAATAAAATCAGCAAAAGCAAAACGGTTTTCAATTATTTTAAAAGAGAACTATTTGTTCTTTTCTTCTTCTTTAGTCGTATCGTACATAATTGGTGTTGCCACAAATAATGATGAATAGGTACCTACTGCTACACCTACTATTAATGCGAACATAAATCCTTTAATGGAGTCTCCTCCAAATAAGAAGATCACGATCATTACTAATAATGTTGTTAAAGATGTATTTATAGTTCTTCCTAAAGTAGAACTTAAGGCTTTGTCCACAACTTGGCTATATTTCCAAGTGGTGTTGATTCCTGCAAACTCTCTAATTCTATCAAAGATAACCACGGTATCATTCAACGAATACCCAACTACGGTTAAAATGGCGGCAATAAAGGATTGTCCAATTTCCATGTCAAAAGGCATGAAGTTATAGGTAATAGAGAAAACACCTAATACAATTAATACATCATGGAATACTGCTACTACGGCTCCAATAGAATAAGATACTTTTCTAAAACGTAATAAGATGTACAAGAAAACTATAAATAGGGAACCAAATACTGCCCAAAGTGCTGATGTTTTAATATCATCGGCAATGGTTGGATCTACTTTTCTGTAGCTCATAATTCCGTTAGCATTCTTAGCTTTTTCGAAACCGGGTTTAAAATCGCTATAAGAAGTAGTTCCAATATAAGGTTTTAAACCTGTAAATAATGCATTTTGCACTTCTTCATCTACAGTAGGTCCTTCTTCGTCAATTCTAAAAACAGTGGTTATTTTTAATTGATTGTCTAAACCGTATGTTTTTACTTCTGGAGCAGTACCAAAGGCATCTTTTAAGGTTTCTGCTACTTCGGTAGCATTCATAGACTTGTCAAAGCGAACGGTAAAAGAACGTCCTCCTTTAAAATCGACACCTTGCTTTAATCCGATAGAGAAAATAGAGGCTATTCCTGCAACAATAATTGCTCCTGAAATGAAATATGCCAATTTACGCTTTCTTAAAAACTCAATATTTAAGTTCTGGAACCATCCTTTTGAAATAGAAGTATTGAATGTTAATTTTGAACCTTTACGAATCGCTCCGTCAATGAGAAGGCGTGTAATAAATACCGCTGTAAATAAAGAGGTACCAATACCGATCATTAAGGTCAATGCAAAACCTTTGATAGGTCCTGTTCCAAAAACATACAAAATAATCCCTGTTAATAAGGTTGTAATGTTTGCATCAATAATTGCAGACAAGGCTCCTTTTACAGAAAATCCTTCTTCTACAGATTGTTTCAAACCTTTCTTCTTGAACAATCCTTCTTTAATTCTTTCGAAGATAATTACGTTGGCATCTACAGACATACCAATGGTCAAGATAATTCCGGCAATACCAGGCAGTGTTAACACTGCGTTGAAGGATGCTAAAATACCAAAGATGAATAAAATGTTTACTGCTAAAGCAATATCTGCATATAAACCTGCTTTACCGTAATAAAGGGTCATCCATAATAAAACCAATAAAATTGCCAATCCAAAAGAAAGGAAACTAGAATCGATTGCTTCTTTTCCTAAAGAGGGTCCAACAACTTCTGCTTCGATGATTCTTGCTGTTGCTGGTAACTTTCCTGCTTTTAAAACTGTTGCAATGTCTTTTGCTTCAGAAACTGTCATTAATCCACCAGAGATCGAAGTTCTTCCACCTGTAATGGGTTGATTTACTGATGGGGCTGTGTATACATAATCATCTAAAACAACAGCAACAAATTTCCCTGCGTTTTCAGTGGTCATTTTCTCCCAAAGTTTCGCACCATAACTGTTCATGGTCATGCTTACTTCTGGCTTATTCAATTGGCTAAATTCTTGTGATGCATCTAAAATAACATCTCCTTCAATTGGGGCTTTATCATTTTTGTTAGACTTAATTGCATATAAAGCGATTAACTCCGTGCCATCTTCAGATTTTGATGGCTTGTAATCCCATAAGAATTTTACATGCTTTAAAGTTGTTGGTAGTAGATCTGTTACTTGTTTCAGATTTAATAATTTATTTACTTGTGCCGTGTCTAACACTTTTGCCTGAGCAACTAAAGAACTAAGTTGTTGTTGGTTTTTAGCTACGTTTGGAAACAAATAAGTAAACAAATCTTTCTGAACCACTTTTGTTGAATCTTTGCTAGCACCTAAGATATCATCTAAGTCATCGGCTGCATCATCAACTGCTGTTTCTTCTTCAACGATATCTACTTTTAGTAATTCTGCAACTTTTGCATTCGCACTAAAGAAATAGTTCTGTACTTCTGCATTGGAATATACTTCCCAAAACTGTAATTCAGCTTTGCTTGTAATTAATTTTGTAACTCGATCAATATCTTTAGCCCCTGGTAATTCAATCTGAATTCTACCAGAATTTCCAATTCTTTGAATATTGGGTTGTGTTACACCAAATTTGTCAATTCTACTTCTTAAAACATCAAAAGCGGTATTGATAGAGCTATTGATTTCTGTTTGAAGTACCTCTTTGACAACCTCATTGGCTTCGTCAAATTTAATTTTATCTCGTAATGATTTTGTTCCAAAAATAGAAGGATCGCTTAGTTTTGTAGTTCCTGCGATGCTTTCAAATTCTTCAAAGAATAAATCTAAGTAGGTATCATTACTGCTTTTCAACCTCTGGTCAGCAGCATTTAATGCATTGTTAAAGACTTCGTTTTTTGAATCGTTAGACAATCCTTTTAAAACTTCTTTTACAGAAACCTGTAAAATTGCGTTTACACCCCCTTTTAAATCAAGACCAAGGTTCATTTCTTTCTCCTTAATATCGTCGTAAGTGTATTTAGTAACTTCTAGATTTACAACTTCTTGATTAGAGACACTGTCTAAATACTTTCTTTCGAAAGCAACTTTTTCTCTCGCATCGTTGGTAGGTACCATTTTGGTAGCATAGTTCGCAGCATCTTTTTCTACTTTACTTGCGAAGTATGTAAATGATAATTGGTATAAACTTACTAATCCAAATAGGATAGTAAATAATTTAATAAGTCCTTTGTTTTGCATCTTTTAGTTATATTTATGTCGACTTCTTCAGTTTAAAACGAGCAAATATACTATTTCATAGCAGTTCAACCAATTATTTTCTTACATTTATAAGTAGTTGTATTTTGTTTTAAAAATAAGCAATATCATCTGCCTATTTTGAACAAAGAAATATCTTTATTAATAAGGGTTTAATAACAATAAAAGAAAAAGAAAGTAATCTGTAAAATTAGCATTAAAATGACCCATTTATCAGACATTAAAATTGCGCAAGCAAAACAATTAGTACACATCAAAAACATTGCAAAAAAACTACAAGTCGTTGAGGATGATTTAGAAATGTATGGAAAATACAAAGCAAAACTTCCTTTACATTTAATTAATGAGAAGCAAGTTGCTAAAAACAATCTCATCTTAGTAACCGCTATCACACCGACTCCGGCGGGTGAAGGAAAAACAACGGTTTCTATTGGCCTAACGGAAGGACTCAATAAAATAGGCAAACAAGCAACAGTAGTCTTGCGCGAACCTTCTTTAGGCCCTGTTTTTGGAATAAAAGGGGGTGCCGCTGGTGGAGGATATTCTCAAGTAGTACCTATGGAAGACATCAATTTGCACTTTACAGGTGATTTTAATGCCGTTGAAAAAGCAAATAATTTACTCGCAGCTCTAATTGACAATAACTTACAAAGCAAAACAAACAATCTAAATATAGACCCCAGAACCATTCTTTGGAAACGAGTAATTGACATGAATGACCGTGCATTGAGAGCCACTACCATTGGATTGGGTGGAACGGCTAATGGGATTCCAAGACAAGATGGATTTCACATTACCCCTGCTTCTGAGGTTATGGCAATCCTTTGTATGGCAACCAATTTTAAAAATTTAAAACAGCGACTGGGGGCAATTCTTATTGGACTTACTTATGACAATATACCTGTTTTTGCAAGAGATCTAAAAGCAGAAAACGCCATGGCAATTTTATTAAAAGATGCCATTAAGCCAAACTTGGTGCAAACACTCGAAGAAAATCCAGCAATCATTCATGGAGGACCTTTTGCAAATATTGCTCAAGGAACCAATACCATTATTGCAACAAAAATGGGCTTATCTTTGTCGAATTATGTGGTTACTGAAGCGGGTTTTGGAGCCGATTTAGGTGCTGAAAAGTTTCTTAATATCAAATCGGTATTCGCAAAATTAAATCCTAAATGTGTTGTCCTTGTAGCAACTATTAGAGCGTTACGACATCATGGTGGTGCCAAGAAAGAAGCCTATAATACACCCCATTTAGAGCGGGTCGCTGACGGTTTTAAAAATTTAGAAAAACATATTGAGAATGTGCGAAAGTTTAACATTGAACCGGTTGTCGCAATCAATTCTTTTGCTTCCGATACCGAAGAAGAAGTTCAATTTGTCATTCAAAAATGTGCTGCTTTGGGTGTTCAAGCAGTTGTATCTGAAGGTTGGGCAAAAGGAGGAGAGGGCACCAAAGCACTTGCAGAAGCCGTAGTAGATATCGTAGAAAATAAAGCAACACAGTACAAGGCTTTGTATGATTGGGAGGATCCTGTAAAAGAGAAAATCGAGAAAATTGCCAAAGAAATATATGGGGCAGATAAGGTGGTATATGACAACAAAGCTCTCTTAAATCTAAAACGAATTGACCGACTTGGATTCAATGACTTTGCAATTTGCATGGCAAAAACACAGAAATCTTTTTCTGATAATGATACATTAATTGGGAGGCCTAAAGGATTTACGGTAACAGTAAGAGAAATTGAAATAGCCGCGGGTGCTCAGTTTTTGATTCCTATTTTAGGGAAAATGATGCGCATGCCTGGCCTTCCTGCTGTTCCTGCATCTGAAAACATGACCATTGACGATCAAGGTGTAATTTCTGGGTTGTCGTAAAATGAATAAGTCTGCCAGTACTATTGAAATTTCATACCTAAATGCACCACTTTTTTTGTTTCAAAGAATGATTCTTCAAAATAGGCTGGCAAATCGTATAGGGTCGCTGAAGTGTAGCGTTGTAACTCGTCTGTCAAGTCTCCACCTTTTAAATATAAAATTCCGTTTTTTAACTCGTGATTTTGTTTTTTAGCAATTCGCCCTTTTGTCCAACGGACAAAGGTTTCCATCTGAGCCACGGCTCTACTTACGATAAAATCATAGGTCTCTTTTACCTCTTCTACTCTTCCGTGGGTTGTACTTACATTTTCCAAGCCTAAACCTTCAACAACATCTTTCACTACTTTTAGCTTTTTCCCAATAGAATCTACCAAATGAAATTGCGTCTCTGGAAATAAAATAGCCAATGGAATTCCAGGAAAACCACCACCAGTTCCAACATCCATCACTTTAGATCCTGGTTTAAACTGAATTACCTTTGCAATTCCTAAGGAATGTAAAACGTGCCGTAAATACAATTCATCAATGTCTTTTCTAGAAACTACATTAATTTTTAGGTTCCAATCTTGATACAATTCTTTGAGCTTGGAGAATTGTGCGATTTGAGTTGGGCTAAGTTGTGTAAAATACTTTTGTATAATTTCCATCGTTGATCTGTTTCATCGGCAAAAATAGCTTTTTGTAACAAACAATTCTTCACAAAACTGAACGTTTCTTATAATAGCAGCTTCAAAAAGATTATTTTTGTAGACCAATATCAAAAAAACAGTAATGAAAACAATCAATTTTTCACGAATCGATAAAGCAAAATTCTTCAGAATATTGAACAAAAGAGTCAATGGTTATTTTAAGGAGCATAATGTAAAAAGAACTGGAAATTGGAAACTGTACACAAAAGCTGTTTTGATGTTCTCTGTATTTTTAGTTCCTTTTATCTTAATTTTAACCATTTCAATGCCGCAATGGTTAATGCCTATACTAATGGTTGTTACTGGAATTGGAATGGCGGGTGTTGGTATGAATGTAATGCATGACAGCAATCATGAATCATTTTCGAGTAAAAAATGGGTCAATAAATTAATGGGAAGTAGCATCTACATTCTTGCTGGAAATGTATATAACTGGAAAGTACAACACAACGTTCTGCACCATACTTTCACAAACATAAAGGATCATGATGAGGATATTGATGCGGGTAGAATTATTCGTTTTTCATTGCATGCTAAGTGGTTAAAAATTCATAAAATTCAGAAATACTATTCTATTTTCTTATATGGATTACTTACGATCAATTGGGCAATTACAACAGATGTAAAACAAATGCACCGATATTTAAAGCGCAAGCTCTCTTATGGTAAATTTCCAAACCCAAAGGTAGAATGGACAAAATTAATCATCTCTAAAGTAGTGTATTACGCGCTATGGATTGTTTTACCACTAGTGGTTTTAGACGTAGCCTGGTGGAAAATACTTATTGGCTTTTTTGTCATGCATTATACGGCTGGAATGATTTTAAGTCTTGTTTTTCAATTGGCACACATTGTTCCAAACACAGCAATGCCGATCCCAGATAAAGATGGAAATTTAGAACACACTTGGGCAGTCCATCAATTATATACTACATCTAACTTTGCGCCTACTAACTGGTTGGTAAACTTCTATACAGGAGGCTTAAACCATCAAGTTGAACATCATATTTTCCCACATATTTCTCATGTCCATTATCAAAAATTAGCTAAAATTGTAAAAAAAACCGCCAAAGAGTTTAATTTGCCTTACAACGAATACAAAACAATGACCAAAGCAGTTGCCGAGCATTTTAGACATTTAGGTGTTTTAGGACAAAAACCAGAATTAGCATAAGCACAACTACAATTATCTTTAAAAATGACACATCCATTATCGGACAGAATTAGCAGTTTACCTGTTTCACAAACTTTAGCAATGGCTGCTAAAGCAAGAGAGTTAAAAGGACAAGGAATCGATATTATTAGTTTGAGTTTGGGGGAACCAGACTTTAACACACCCGATTTTATTAAAGATGCTGCTATTGAAGCTATCAACCAAGATTACAACTCATATTCACCTGTAGATGGGTATGTAGAATTGAAAGAAGCGATTTGCACAAAGTTTAAGCGCGACAATGATTTGGTATACCAACCAAATCAAATTGTAGTTTCTACGGGAGCAAAACAATCGATTGCCAATGTAGCACAAGTATTATTGAACCCAGGTGATGAAGTACTACTTCCTGCACCGTATTGGGTGAGTTATTCAGCAATTGCCATTTTGTGTGAAGCAAAATTTATTGAAATCCCATCTTCCATAGACGATGATTTTAAAATAACGCCTGCACAATTGGAGGCAGCGATTACGCCAAAAACAAAGATGGTCTTTTTCAATTCGCCAAACAACCCGAGTGGTAGTATTTACAGCGAAAAGGAATACCGTGCATTGGCAGCTGTTTTAGAAAAGCACCCACAGATTTATATTTTATCTGACGAAATATACGAACACATCAATTATGGGGTAAAACCGTTCAGTTTTGCAGCCATTGAAAACATGTTCGACAGAACTATTACCGTCAACGGATTGGCAAAAGCATTTGCAATGACGGGCTGGAGAATTGGCTATTTAGGCGCTCCTCAATGGATTGCAAAAGCATGTACTAAAATGCAAGGACAAATTACTTCAGGAACCAATTGTATTGCTCAGCGAGCTGCAATTACTGCCGTTTTAGCTCCTGTTGAAAAAGTACAATACATGGTAGATGAATTCAAAACACGTAGAGATCTTGTATTGGATCTATTGGGTGAAATAGAAGGATTTAAACTAAACATTCCTGAAGGTGCTTTTTATGTGTTCCCAGATATTTCTGCTTTTTTTGGAAAAACAGTTCATGGGATGAAAATTGAAAATGCAAATGATTTTTCATTGTTATTATTAGAAAAAGCAAATGTTGCTACGGTAACTGGAGATGCTTTTGGTGCTCCAAACTGTATTAGAATGTCTTATGCAGCATCTGTTGTCCAATTAAAAGAAGCGATTCAACGAATTAAAGAAGCCGTAAGCTAAATTAGCTTACATGTTCTATTAAAAAAACCTTCAGGCTACTGAAGGTTTTTTTATGAGACACAGAAATAAAGTCACTCATAGCGGTGTCGGTGTTAAATCAAAAAAAAGTCATCTCTAGAGATGACTTAAATGCATTATGAATACCTCTACAATTAATCTACATTATCGTGTAGAAAAGAATTATTCGATTTTAATTGAATGGTATCGTCTTCAATGCTTAAAGGTGTTTTCAAGTTACTAATTGATCGATCTACAAGATCAATCTCTAAACCCAATCTTTTAAATGCTGGTTCTCGTTCTAGATCGTCAATGTTTTTATTCATTTGATCTGAAAACTTATAATTGAACCCTTTCATTGTTTTTCTTCGCTCTTCGGCTCTTTTCTGCAACTCAGAAATAGTCAAACTTAAAGGAGAAACCTCTTCGCTTTCGGTTACTATATCATTAATTTCTACCTGAGGACTTCCCGTTTTTAATTCAAACTGCATGCTTTCTTCTTCAACAGCATTTGCTGTTATTGAAGAACTTTTCCCAATGGTTGGCTGTACATCAAAATCTTCTAAAACATATCTTGTTTCGGGAGCTTTCTTCTCAAAGATAATTTCTTCTGCACCAAAAACTTCAATCTCATTTACATTGACAACTTCTTTTGTTTCTTCAACAGCATTGAGATCAAAACGAATTTCTTCGGTGGGTGAAACTTCTTCATAAGAATGTAAAGGCAAATCAAATAACAAATCGCCCTGGAGTGCCATTGGATCTGTAGTTTCTGGGATAATTTCACTTTCTGTAACAGACACCTCTGTGATGATAAAATCGTCTTCAGAAACAGTTTCTATCGCAATTTCATCATAAACAACTTGTGTGTTTTTAATACTTTCCGTTGTTGGAACTAAGTTCATTTTTGGCGCTACTTCCTCGACTTCATCTTCTAAAATGTGTACAATTTTAGGAGAAGGTTTGTTGGACAATGGTGCATCAAAAGCAGATGATTTTTGAATTGGTATGTCCGAGAAATTATAGGTTGCTTTCTGTTCGTCTTCTAGGGTGTGTACAATTTTTCGCACTTCTGTATTGGTGATTGTACTTTGTTGATCTGCAGTAAAACCAGTTGCAACAATGGTTACTGCAATGGCATCTCCAAGAGAATCATCTTCTCCGATTCCCATAATGATATTGGCATCATATCCAGCCTCTGTTTGAATATAATCATTTACTTCTCCAATTTCATCTAATGTAACTTCGTTGCTTCCGGAAACAATTAACAACAACACATTTTTGGCGCCAGTAATTTTATTATCATTTAACAATGGAGAATCTAAGGCTTTTACAATCGCATTTTTTGCTCGGTTTGTTCCTTCTTCTTTTGCAGACCCCATAATAGCGGTTCCACTATTAGAAAGTACTGTTTTGGCATCGTGTAAATCTATATTTTGTTTGTAGTGGTGTGTAATTACTTCTGCAATACCACGTGCTGCAGTAGACAATACTTCATCAGCTTTGGAAAAACCTGCTTTAAAGCCAAGGTTCCCATAGACCTCTCTTAATTTATTATTGTTGATTACGATTAAAGAATCTACGTTATTTCGTAAAGTATCAATCCCAATCTGGGCTTGTTTAGATCGCATTCTTCCTTCAAACTGAAAAGGCATAGTTACAATTCCTACAGTTAAAATATCCATGTCTTTGGCTATTTTAGCAATAATTGGAGCAGCTCCTGTTCCTGTTCCTCCCCCCATACCAGCGGTAATAAACACCATTTTTGTCTGTGTGTTTAACATTTGCTGAATTTCTTCGATACTTTCTTGTGCTGCTTTTTCACCTACATCTGGGTTGGCTCCAGCACCCAGACCAGAAGTTAAATTTGCACCTAATTGAATTTTATTCGGAATTGGACTGTTTTCCAATGCTTGCGAATCTGTATTACAAATTACAAAGTCGACTCCTTTAATGTGTTGTGTAAACATATGGTTTACAGCGTTACTCCCGCCACCGCCAACACCAATTACTTTGATCGTATTCGATTTTGTTTTTGGCATGTCAAATAATATGTTATCAAATTCTGTGCTCATAATAACGTATCTATTTTAAATTGTTTCATTATTCCTAATTTCTTCTTGTTTGGTTGGCCCTTTTTATTCAGCGTTGTCTAAAAAATCTTTTAATCTGGCGGTAAACTTCTCGAAGAAAGATTTGCCTTTGTCTTTTGATTTCTCTTGAACAACTTCTGGAGTCTCAACCGTTGTCTCTTTGGTTGAAGAAACTTCTTCTTCTATCGTCGACATTGCTTCCTCTTCTTTAGATTGCTTGCTTAAACCCTCCATTAACAATCCTACGGCGGTTGCATAGGACGGACTTGATAATGCGTCTTCTGAATCTCCTGCTAAATGTTCATTTGGATACCCAATTCGTGCATCCATTCCTGTAATATATTCTACTAATTGACGTAAATGTTTTAGTTGTGAACCTCCACCTGTTAAAACAATTCCTGCAATTAGTTTTCCTTTTTGTGTTTCATGTCCATAATTTTTGATCTCCAAATAGACGTGTTCAATAATTTCTTGAACTCTTACATGGATCATATATGACAAATTCTTTAAGGTAATCTCTTTAGGCTCTCTTCCTCTTAAACCTGGAATGGAAACAATTTCGGTTTCCTTATTTTCTCCTGGCCAAGCAGAACCAAATTTTATTTTTAATAACTCTGCTTGTTTTTCAATGATAGAACAGCCTTCTTTAATATCATTTGTAATTACATTCCCTCCAAAAGGAATCACGGCTGTATGTCTAATAATTCCGTCTTTAAAAATAGCCAGATCGGTAGTACCTCCTCCAATATCAATCAATGCAACTCCTGCCTCTTTTTCTTCTTGACTCAGCACTGCTGATGCTGAAGCTAAAGGTTCTAAGGTAATGTCTGCCAAATCTAAACCGGCACTTTTTACACAACGACCAATATTTCGAATCGAAGATACTTGTCCAACAACAACATGAAAATTGGCCTCCAAACGCCCACCATACATCCCAATAGGTTCTTTAATATCTGCTTGAGAGTCCACTTTAAATTCTTGTGGTAATACATGTATGATTTCTTCTCCTGGCAGCATAACCAATTTATGTACCTGATTGACTAAATTATCGATATCATTTTCATCAATCACTTCATCAGCATTGGTTCTCGTGATATAGTCCGAATGATATAAACTTCGAATATGCTGCCCTGCAATCCCTACAACTACTTCTTCAATTTTTTGTCCAGAAACACTTTCTGCTTCTTCAACTGCTTGCTGAATCGATTGAATGGTTTGTGTGATATTACTTACAACGCCTCTTTTTACTCCTAGGCTTTTTGCTTTTCCAATACCCAAAACTTCAATTTTGTCGTATTCATTTTTACGCCCAATCATAGCAACAATCTTGGTGGTACCAATATCTAAACCAACTGCTAATTTATTGTTTTCCATTCTGATTTATTTTGTACACACAACTTGGTTGTGAAATTTTACGTTAATCGTTTTATACTCGTGTATTGTTTTGTCTAAAAAAGCTTTGTTATAGAACGCTTTTAATTTCTTAAATTTTATATCAATGTTGATTAATTTACCAAAATCGATTTTATAATTTCCACTGCGAACGGAGAATTGATACTCTTCGTTGTCTAATTTATGAATTTCTACAATCTCTTTCTTCAAAAAATCATCGTCTAAAATGGTGGTGACCAATGCAATGATTTCTATAAAGTCTTCCGATGTATCAACCCCTGAAATCAACAAAACTCTTGCTGAATGGATCAGGGATAAAGGTATTTTTACACCTTGTTTATCAATGTAATAAGAAGTATCTTCATGTAGCACTCTTGCGATTGGAGAACGTTGTTTTACAATCGTTTTTATGGTTCCATTTATGTGCATAAAAACGGAAGATTCCGCTACATATGGATTCTTATTTACTTGATCTTCTAAACCATATAAATCTATCACAGATTTCTTTAAGTTTCTTACTGTTTTTGAATTTTGTATTAACAATTTATCAACCATTGAAATTGTCAAAAAATTAGTGTTTTCACCCAAAAATTCAATCTTGATATCCTTTACTTTTTTTTGCAAATTTCGCTCAGAAGCAAAAGAATACAAGAGGCTCAAACTTATTACCAACAGTATGAAAAACAAATATTTTAATACTTTTTTAAACTTCATTTTCTTGATACTTTAACAACTCATTTGTTACTTCATTTACGGCAGCACCTATATCACCTGCCCCCATCATGACGACCACTTCTGCGGATGAATTTTTAATAACTTTTACTAAATTATTTTTTTGAACCAACTTTTTATGCGTGTTGGTAATTTTGCCAAATAGCCAACTTGAATTTACTCCCTCTATAGGCAATTCTCTTGCTGGATAAATACCCAATAAAGCGATTTCATCAAATTTTGATAACACTTTCGCAAAATCTTCGACAAAATCTCTTGTTCTAGAAAATAAATGAGGTTGAAAAATTACCAAAACCTTTTTATTTGGATACATTTCTCTAACTGAATTTTCTACAGCTTCAATTTCTGTTGGATGATGTGCATAATCATCAATCAAAACAAAATTGGGCGTTTTGATTCGATATGAAAACCTTCTTTGCACCCCTTTAAAACTGGCTAAACTTTCTTTTATTTCATCCAAAGAAATCCCATAAACGTCTGCCATTGCAAGTGCTGCAAGTGCATTCATTACATTGTGTTTTCCAGGAAGGTGAAAAACAATATTCTCTATTTTTCTTGAAGGTGTTTGTACGTCAAAGATATATTTGCCGCTTTCAATTTCAAGATTATAAGCATTATAATCTGCTGCGGCATCAATACCATAGGTAAGCCCTTCCAAAGGAAGTCCTTTGGCAACAATTAAAGTTTGAGAAACCTTCTCAGCAAAAGCGCTAAAAGTGGCATCTAGAGCCTCTGAGTTTTCATAAATATCAAGATGATCCGAATCCATCGAGGTAATACAGGCAATATCTGGAGACAATTGTAAAAAAGAACGATCAAACTCATCGGCTTCTACAACCGTTACTTTATCTTCTCCTAAAATTAAATTAGAATGGTAGTTCTCTGCAATTCCACCTAAAAAAGAAGTTGCTAAATTCGGCTGCATAATGTGCCCCAAAATAGCTGAAGTCGTTGTTTTACCATGAGTTCCTGCAACGGCAAGGCAAAATGTGTTTTTAGTGATATACCCCAAAACTTCTGCTCTTTTTAACACCGTAAAATCGTTTTGAAAAAAGTAATTAAGTTCTACATGCGTTTTTTGAATCGCAGGCGTATAAACAACCAATGTTGTTTTCTTATTTAAAAAAGGCAATGGAATATTTTTGACAGCCGCTTCAAAATGAATGGCTATGCCAATATCTTCTAATGAATTTGTATTTTTTGAAGGCGTATTATCATAACCAGCAACCTGCTTCTTATTGACAGCGAAGTAGCGTGCAATCGCGCTCATTCCGATGCCTCCAATTCCTACAAAATAGACATTATGTATGTTTTTTAAATTCAATTCTTTAGGAGCTTTTCAATTTCGTTAACAATATCGCTTGTGGCACTTGGCAACGCCAATGCTTTTATATTTTCTATTAGGCTTTGTTGTTTGCCTTGATCTTTTAATAAGGTTTCAAAAACAACAGCAAAGGAATCCAATTCACTTTCTTTGATCAAAATTGCCGCGTGATGATCTACGATAGACTTCGCATTTTTTGTTTGATGATCTTCAGCAACATTTGGAGAAGGAATAAAAAGTACCGGTTTACCAACAATACACAGTTCAGAAACAGAACTCGCACCTGCTCTCGAAATAATAAAGTCGGAAGCGGCGTATGCCATCCCCATTTGATTGATAAATGAATGCACCTGCACATGGGCAAGGTCATTGTATTTCTGATAGGTATCATTGTAAAGTTTACCACATTGCCAAATTACTTGAAGATTTTGTTGCTTAAAGAAATCTAATTGACTTTCAACCAACTCATTCACTCTTCTGGCCCCAAGACTGCCCCCTAATACTAAAACAGTCTTCTTGTTTTTGTCTAGATTAAAGAGAGAAAGAGAGGCGTCTCTTTTCGTATGAATTAGTAACAAATCTTGACGTACAGGATTGCCTGTTTTTAAAATTTTATCGGCAGGGAAAAACCGTTCTAAATGATCATAGGCGACACATATTTTTTGGACCTTCTTGGCCAATAATTTATTGGTAATTCCAGGGTATGAGTTTTGTTCTTGAATAAGACTTGGTATCTTATTTCTGCAAGCCATCAATAAGGCTGGACCACTCGCAAAGCCACCAGTCCCAATGGCAATATTGGGTTTAAATTGCTTGATAATTCTTCTCGATTTTAATAAACTACTCAACAATTTAAAAGGAAATAATAGGTTTTTAAAAGTAATTCTACGTTGAATTCCTGCGATCCATAATCCTTTAATTTCATATCCTGCTTGTGGCACTTTTTCCATTTCCATTTTGTCTTTTGCTCCAACAAATAGAAATTTAGCGTTTGGGTATCGCAGTTTTAATTCATTGGCAATCGCAATTGCTGGATATATGTGTCCGCCCGTTCCACCACCAGAAATTAATATGTTAATCGATTGCTTCATGTAAAATATCTAAAGGGTTATCATCTAAAATTTCATCTTCTGTTTTTTCTTTTGATGCACTCACACTTAAAATCATTCCGAGCGCAAAACAAGTCATCCAAATAGAAGTACCTCCACTACTTATCAAAGGCAGTGTTTGTCCTGTAACAGGAAGAAGACTTGTTGCAACCGCCATGTTTATCGTTGCTTGAAAAATAATCGGAAGCCCGGTTGCGATTACCAACAGTGTCCCGAAAATTGTTTTTGTTTTTTTGACCACGACAAAAATCCTAAAGAGTAAGATAAAATAGACAAAAACAACTCCAAATCCACCGACCAAACCAAATTCCTCCACGATAATTGCATAGATAAAATCTGAGGAGGACTGTGGTAAAAAATTCTTCTGAACGCTTTTTCCTGGCCCTAAGCCAAGTGTACCTCCTGTGGTTATGGCTATTTTAGCTTTTTCAACCTGATAGGGTTCTTTTCCATCTTGCGTTGAAAAATTTTCGATTCGATTAGTCCAGGTTTGCACTCTGTTGGGCATCGCATCTGGAAATGCTTTTGCGGCCAAAACAAAAAACAATAAAATTGTAATGCCGATTGCAAGAATATACCCGATGTATTTTATAGGATAACCTCCTATAAAACAAACGATGATCACCATGGTAAAAATAATTGCCGTTGTCGAAAAATTTGCTGGTAAAATTAGAATTAAAATAAGTGCAACTGGCAACCACAATTGCCACAGGCTTTCCTTAAAATGAATGACATTCTCTTTGTTTTTAGCTAAATATCTTGCGACATACACCAACAGCACTACACTTGCCAATGTGGATGTCTGAAAACCAACACCGCCAAACTTAATCCATCTACTCGCATTTGCTCCTCCAATAACCGTTCCTTGGGCTAAGGTGAAAACCAATAAAACAATTACGATTGGAATCATAATGACAGAGCCTCCAGAGAAGTATCTGTAGGGTATTTTATGTACTCCATAAATAATCCCAAAACCAATAATTAATAAGGCAATATGTTTTGCTAAATGACCCAATGTAGAACCAGAACCAACCACATAGACCAAGTTTGTACTTGCACTAAAGACTGGCATAAATGAGAATATCGCCAACACAGTTACGATTGCCCAAATTGCTTTGTCTCCTTTAATATGTTGAAAAATGGTTTTCATTCCTTTTTTTAAATTCTTGTAATTACACGATACTTTTATTGAACACTTTATATTTCTAAAAATTCAAAAATCACAATACATCTAATGTTCTCGACTGACAAAGAACTCTTTTAAAGACTTCTTACCGCCTGTTTAAATTGACGTCCTCTGTCTTCATAATTATCAAACAAATCAAAACTTGCACAGGCAGGAGAAAGTAATACAGCCTCACCGGATTCTGCTAATTTTTGCGCCACTTTAACAGCCTCTTCTGCCCCGGCAGTTTCAACAATCATCTCAACAACATTGCCAAACGTCTGTTTTATTTTATCATTTTCAATACCCAAACAAACAATCGCTTTTACTTTTTCTCTTACTAGCGGTAATAAGTCTGAATAATCGTTTCCTTTATCAACACCCCCTAAAACCCACACCGTATTTTTATCCATACACTCCAAAGCATAAAAAGCAGCATTTACATTAGTTGCTTTCGAATCGTTAATGTATTCTACGCCTCTTATTTTTGCAACATGCTCTAATCGATGCTCGACACCTTCAAAGTTTTCTAAACTTTCTTTGATTGCTTCTTTTCGAACTTTTAATAATTGTGCAGCCATCGTTGCTGCCATTGCATTCTTAGTATTGTGTTTTCCTTTTACGGATAAAGTTGAGATAGGCATCTGTATTGTTTGTTTATTAATATTGATTATGATATTATTATCTTTTATAAAAGCACCATACGCCAATTGTTTTTCTAACGAAAATGGAATTAAAGTTGCTTTTGTACTATTCTTTTGCAACCATGTATTTATGGTTTCATCATCTGCATCATAGATTAAGTAATCGGATGCTGTTTGATTTTTTGTAATTCTAAATTTAGCGTCGATATATTTATTAAAATCATCTTCATATCGATCTAAATGATCGGGTGTAATGTTTGTTATAATGGCGATGTGGCATTTAAAATCTACAATACCATCTAGCTGAAAACTACTTAATTCTAATACGTAATTTTCAAAGGACTGGGTAGCGACTTGCTTAGCAAAACTGTCTCCAATATTGCCCGCAATTCCGCTATTTATTCCCGCATTTTTTAAAATAAATTGTGTTAAAAGTGCAGTGGTAGTCTTCCCATTAGAACCCGTAATTCCAACCAGCGTTGCAGTGGTATACTTTGCGGCAAACTCTATTTCTGAAATGACGTCGATTCCTTTTTCCTTTAATTTTAATAACAAGGGAATCGTGTCGGGAATTCCAGGGCTTTTTACAATTAAAGAAGCTTTAAAAATTTTATTTTCAGAATGTTTTCCTTCCTCAAAATTGAGGTGATATTGCAAAAGAACATCTTTGTACTTTTGGGCAACGCGTCCTTTGTCTGAAAGCAAAACTTCAAATCCTTTTTGTTTTCCAAGAATTGCTGCACCCACGCCACTTTCTCCTCCACCAAGAACAACAAGCAGTTTCTTTTCTCCTTGAGAAGAAATGATCCTTTGCTTATTTAAATCTTGATTACGCATCTATTTTTATATAAAATTTATTCTCTCTTTTCTAAAATGAACTCCTTATCCTTTCTAAGGAAAGTTCATTACCTTAACTTCAAAGTCACAATTGCCAATACCGCCAACAAAATTCCGACAATCCAAAAGCGGACAACAATCTTACTCTCGTGATACTGCATTTTTTGATAATGATGGTGCAATGGGGCCATTTTAAAAATTCGCCTTCCGACTCCAAACCGTTTCCGAGTATATTTAAACCAAAAAACTTGAAGAATTACAGAGAGATTTTCAATAACAAAAACACCTGCTAAAATGGGTAGCAATAATTCTTTTCGAATCGCAATAGCAATCACTGCAATAATTCCTCCAATGGTCAAACTCCCGGTATCGCCCATAAAAACTTGTGCTGGAAAAGTATTGTACCATAAAAACCCTATAAGTGCCCCTGCGAAAGCCAGGATAAAAACAGTCATTTCACCAGAATTGGGGATGTACATAACGTCTAGATAATCAGCAAAAATGATATTCCCTGAAACCCATGCAAAAACAGCCAATGTAATGACCATAATTGCGGATGATCCTGCAGCCAAACCATCGATACCGTCTGTTAAATTTGCGCCATTTGACACACCTGTTACAATAAAGACAACAATGAATATGAAAACTATCCATCCATAATTTTCGTATCCATCTCCTAAAAAACTGAGTGCTTTGGAATAATCCAATTCGTTATTCTTTAAAAAAGGAACTGTTGTTTTTGTAGATTTATGTGCTTCGCCGAAGACTTTTAATCTACCATTTTCTTGTTGTACTCTTTCTGATACTGGCAATTGTTCTTTAATCGTTACTCCTTCATTAAAATAGAGCATAGATCCTACAATAATTCCAAGACCTACTTGTCCTAATACTTTAAACCTGCCCTTTAAGCCTGCTTTGTCTTTCTTAAAGACTTTGATATAATCGTCTAAAAAACCTATCAACCCCATCCATAGGGTAGTAATAATTAAAATAATAATATAAATATTATTCAATTTGGCAAACAAGATAACCGGAATTAGGGTTGCCAAAATAATTATGATTCCTCCCATAGTTGGAGTGCCTGATTTTTGCTTTTGTCCATCTAAACCTAAATCTCTAACCGTCTCTCCTACTTGTTGATTTCTTAAGAAATTGATAATTCTTTTTCCATAAATGGAAGAAATCAATAAGGATAAAATAAATGCTGTTGCAGCCCTGAATGTGATAAATTGGAATACACTTGCTCCTGGCAATCCAAACTGACTTTCTAAATATTCGAATAAATAATATAGCATTCTGGGTTATTTTATTAGTTGATTGAAACAATTTTTTACTTCTTCTAAGTCATCAAAATGAGCGCGAACTCCGTTAATTTCTTGATAATTTTCATGGCCCTTACCCGCTATCAAAATAATATCTCCTGTTTTTGATAATTTACAAGCTGTTTTAATGGCTTGTTTTCGATTTGATATTGTGACTGTTTTCTGTTCATTTTCTGGCAAAACTCCTGATTCCATTTCTTCCAAAATGGTTTCTGGATTTTCGGTTCTTGGATTGTCGGAAGTAAAAATCACTTGCGTACTTAACTGGGTGGCAATATGTGCCATTTTTGGTCTTTTCAACTTATCGCGATCACCTCCACACCCAACAACAGTCAAAATATTTTCATTACCAGTTCTAATATCATTAATTGTCTCTAATACATTCTTTAAGGCATCCGGGGTGTGTGCATAATCGACAATTGCAGTTACTCCATTATTGGAAACAATGTACTCAAAACGCCCACTTACACTTTCTAGCTGACTAACGATCGTAAGCACTTCCAACCGCTCTAAACCTAATAATTCTGCTGTTGCAATAATAGCAGTAAGGTTGTACATATTAAAAACACCAATTAATTTTGTCCAAACCTCCGTACCTGCCACCGTAATTAAAGTGCCTGAAAGTTGTTTTTCTACAATTTTTGATTTAAAATCTGCAACCGTTTTTAAAGCGTATGTTTTCTTTCTTGCTTTGGTGTTTTGCAACATGAAACTACCATTCTTATCATCGATATTGGTCAGTGCAAATGCAGCTGTTGGCAAAGTGTCAAAAAACTGTTTCTTAACATCTCTATATTCAGCAAGGGTCTTATGATAATCTAAATGATCATGAGAAAGATTGGTGAAAATTCCACCCGCAAAGGTTAAGCCAGCTGTTCTTTTTTGATGAATTCCATGAGAACTCACCTCCATAAAACAGTAATCTACACCCGCATCGATCATGGTATCTAAATACCTATTTATAGTTACAGAATCTGGCGTTGTATGTGTCGCTTTAAAATCAGTTTCATCCACCTTAATAATTACGGTGGAAAGAAGTCCCACTTTGTAACCTGCTTTCTTAAACAACTGATATAGCAGCGATGCTATGGTCGTTTTACCATTGGTGCCCGTAATACCGATTAATGGAATTTTACGAGAAGGATTGTCATAAAAGTTGGCTGCCATGATCGCCAAAGCACTATTTGTATCTTCCACTTGCACATAGGTAACTCCATCCTTTTTCGCTTCAGGAATCGTTTCACAAACAATTGTATTTGCTCCTAAAGAAATTGCTTTATCAATGTATAAATGCCCATCAACAGCAACGCCTTTTTGAGCTACAAAAACATCTTTTTTTTCAATTTTTCTTGAATCGAAAACAAGTTGATGTACCTCAATATTTGTTTGACCAACTATATGGAGTATTGAAACCTGATTTAATATGTCTTTTAGATTTTTCAGCTTAGGAAAGTTTTAAAATAATGGTTGCTCCTTTAATTAACTTTTCTCCTTTTTTAAGGGATTGAGATTTCACGTTACCATTCCCAGAAATTTTCACTTTCAACCCTATATTCTCTAACAATGACAGCGCATCCATTCCAGACATTCCTTCAACGTTGGGGATTTCTGTATGCGTTTTTATCAACTGATTGTTATAATCTAAAAAAGCATCATCAATTGCAGTAAACTGAACTTTGTCGTCTACATATTGATTGTCTATGGGGGTTGTAGTATAAATTTTTTGAGCAATTTCTTTAAAAACGGGTGCCGCAACCACCGCCCCGTAATATCCTTTTTCTTTCTTTGGATCGTGAATGACTACAATACAAGAATATTTTGGAGTATCTGCAGGAAAAAAACCAGCAAATGATGCCGTATAATGCTTTGTAGAGTAGTGTCCTTTGATGGTTTCACCTTGTTCATTGATATAGGTAGGTAGGTATTTTTTTGCAGTTCCGGTTTTACCTGCCATTGAAAAATTTGGAGAATAGATATTCATAGCGGTCCCTTTGACAACTACATTTTCAAGTACTTTTTTAATCTTTTTTAATGTTTCGTCTGATGCTATTTTAGCATTTACCACTTCTGTTTCAAATATTTTTTCAGATTTCTCTTGCTTCCTCAATTCTTTAATAAACCTTGGTTTTACCATTACACCATTGTTTGCAACCGCATTGTAAAACATCAATGTTTGCATGGGGGTTACCGAGACACCATAGCCCCAAGACATCCATTCTAACGAAATTTTATTCCAGCCTTTGTCTTTTGGAGTTGGAATGATAGGTCTTCCCTCTCCTTTAATTGAAAAGCCAATAGGTTTTGTAAAACCGTAATCCGCTAGCTTATTAATGAATTTTTGTGGTTGATGATCATAATGCGCACGCATCAACTTTACGATGCCAACATTCGATGAAACTTCAAAAGCGCGTGCGGCAGAAATTTCACCATATCCTCCCTTTTTTGAATCTTCTACTTTAGAACCATGGAGAAAAATTTTTCCTTTTTCGGTATCAACGACTGTGGATGTATCTATCACCTTGTCGTCCATAGCAGCCATTAAACTTGCCAATTTAAATGTGGATCCTGGCTCATGACTCTCCCAAACGGCATAATTTCTTTTCTCGTAATACTTGCCTTTAGAAGTTCTTCCCAAATTTGCAATGGCCTTAATTTCTCCAGTGGCTGTTTCCATAACCACGGCACAGCCGTGATCTGCTTCAAAAAACTCTAATTGACGTAACAATGCATGATGGGTAACATCTTGAATATTTACATCAATAGTCGTAATAATGTCATGTCCATCGATAGGTTCTTTTTCGTTGGCATCGTTAATTGGCTTCCATTGATTTTTAGCAATTTTCTGCTTCCACCGCAATCCATCTGCTCCCTTCATATAGGACGCAAAAGCTCCTTCAATACCTGCACCTCCACTTGAATCATCATAACCAATGGTTCTTTCTGCAATTTTACCAATGGGATGCACGCGAACCGTTTTGTGTTCTGCAATAAAACCTCCTTTATAAACTCCCAATTTAAAAATTGGGAATTGCTTCATTCTTAAGAAATCGATATAACCAATGTTTTTAGCAATAAAAAAATATCTTTTTTTCGCCTTTTTAGCATTTCGAAGTCTTCGCTCATAATAGTCTGGAACATTGCCCAACATGTCAGAAAGCGCCTTTGAAAGGGCTACTATATTTTGCTCAAAAACATCTTTTTCAACAACCATCAAGTCCATTCTAATGGTATACTTAGAGACCGAAGTTGCCAATAAATTCCCGTCTGCTGCATATACGTTTCCTTTGTTGGCTGAAATGGTAAATTCTTTTACTGTTCCTTTTGTAGATAATTTATTATATTCATCTCCGTGAACATATTGAAGATTAAAGACTCTTAAAATTACGATTACTAAAAAAATCGTCATAATAGCCCCTACGAGGTAGAATTTTGCCAATATGCTTTTTTTTTGAGTTGCCAATTTATAAATCTTTATAAGTTACTTTTATTTTTTTAGGTGGAGTTGTTGATGGCTCAATCCCTAATGATTTTACTCTTTTTCGAACACTAGATTCCATCTCCATCCTTTCTAGTCTTGAGCTTATATCTACGTATTCCTCTCTCAACTCTCGCTTCTCTTTATTTAAATTTGCAATCAGAATTGCTTTTTTATCAGCTTGATGACCACTCGAAATCATAATTAATAGGAGGCCAACAATGAAAATAATAATTCGCCAGTTTTTAAAAGCAGCTTCATCCGTAAGGAAACTTCCTCTGAGAAAACCGTACAAACTTTTTTTGACTTTAGACATTGAATCTGATTACTTTTTTATGCGTTGTTGTTTAAGAGTTGCAATCCTAAGTTTTGCACTTCTCGCTCTATTGTTTGCTTTAATTTCCTCCTGAGAAGGCACGATTAATTTTCCTACTTTTTGTAATGGCTCGTTGGAGTTTCCAAAAGCATCTTTTTCAAGCTCACCATGAAAGATTCCGGTTCTTATAAATCGTTTTACCAATCGATCTTCTAAAGAATGGTAAGCAATAACACTTAACCTCCCATTCGATGACAGAAGGCTTGGTATTTGCGCTAAAAATTCTCTTAAAACATCTAGCTCTTCGTTCACTTCAATTCGAATCGCTTGAAATATTTGAGCCAATATTTTATGTTCTTTTGCATTTGGTAAATACTTCTGAAGTACATTTTTTAACTGAAAACTTGTTTCTATTTTGGCAACTGCTCTTTGCTCAACAATCGTTTTTGCAATATTTCTTGAATTTCTCAGTTCACCATACAAGAATAATATTTCTGCTAATTTTTCTTCAGAATAGTTGTTAATAATTTCTTTGGCAGAGACTTTTGATTTCTGATTCATTCTCATATCTAGATCCCCATCAAAACGAATAGAAAACCCTCGTTCAGCTTCATCAAACTGATGAGAAGAGACTCCCAAATCTGCAAGTACCCCATCTGCTTTTTTAATTCTATGAAATCTTAAAAACCGAGAGATAAATCTAAAATTCTCTGGAATTAATACAAAACGCGCATCATCAATTAGATTCTCCAAAGCATCAGGATCCTGATCAAAAGCAAACAACTTCCCTTTTGGCCCCAATCTGCTTAATATTTCTCTGGAGTGTCCGCCTCCGCCAAAAGTTACATCCACATAAACGCCATCTTCCTTTATAGACAAGGCATCTACACTCTCTTTTAGCAAAACTGGATTATGATAATTCATCTATCGTTTTATTTCCCATCACATCTTCTGCTAAATCTGCAAAATCTACAGAAGCATCTTCAATTGCTTTTTCGTATTTATCTTTGTCCCAAATTTCAATAATATTCACCGCAGAAGACAACACAATCTGTTTTTGAATGCCGGCAAAATCACACAAGTCTCTTGGAATTAATAATCTCCCAGAAGCATCTAATTCTACCATTTTTACACCCGCAGTAAACCTTCTAATAAAATCGTTGTTCTTTTTTACAAACCTGTTTAATGTATTGATCTTCTGCATCATTAAATTCCACTCACACATTGGGTATAACTCTAAACAATTTTGAAAAACGCTTCTTTTTATAACAAAACCATCTTGTAGCACAGCATGTAGCTGCTTCTTAAGAGCAGATGAGAACATCAACCTTCCTTTAGCATCTGCCTTACACTCGTATGTACCAATGAGATGAATCATTTAAAAAAACATTTTATCAATATCAAAAATATATAATTTTTACCACTTTTTACCACTTTTTACCACTTTGTTCATAACTTTATTTGAAAGAACACCTAGCAATATTATTCAGAGGGAGTTTATCCAAAATTTAAAACATCAATTATTTAACAAAAAAGGAGTACATTTGCGATTCAGTAAAATGTAAAAAACGAATGACTGATTATTTAAAGACTGAAGGAAGTTTTACTTACGCTGAGGCTGGAGAAGGGCCTTCAATAATTGTCTTGCATGGACTTATGGGTACTTTAAGTAACTTTAAAGATACTTTTCATCATTTTTCTGAAAATGGATATAATGTTTTAATTCCTGAACTGCCTCTCTACTCTCTTCCTCTATTAAAAACAAATGTTAAAAATTTAGCAGGTTTTTTGAAAGATTTCATGGAGCATAAAAAATTGGATTCAGCCATTTTATTAGGAAATTCATTAGGAGGTCATATTGCATTATATTTCACTAAAAACTACCAAGAAAAAGTAACTGCACTGGTTCTCACAGGAAGCTCAGGATTGTATGAAAAAGCAATGGGTGATAGTTTTCCGAAAAGAGGAAGTTATGAATACATTGAAGAAAAAACCAAAGGTGTCTTTTACGATCCAGCTATTGGAACCAAAGAAATGGTAGATGCCGTTTTTAAAATTGTGAATGACAGAAGTTCTGTAATCAGAACCCTGGCAATTGCCAAAAGTGCCATCAGACATAACATGTCTGCGGATTTGCCGGAAATGAAAATACCAACCTGTATTATTTGGGGGAAGCAAGACACTGTTACGCCACCAGAAGTTGCCGACGATTTTCATAAACTATTACCCGATTCAAATTTGTTTTGGATTGATAAGTGTGGACATGCAGCGATGATGGAACGACCTGAACAGTTTAATTCGATCCTTGATCAGTGGTTGAAAGATAGAAAATTATAATTCTATCCAAAATCATATTTTTTCTGCATACCATTAACACAACTCAAATTTTTTATTGTGAAAATAAAATCTGCTGAATTTATAATGAGTAACAGTAATGTTACCAAAGCACCTAAAGATCGAATTCCAGAATATGCGTTTATTGGACGCTCAAATGTTGGGAAATCTTCATTGATAAACATGTTGATGGAGCGAAAAGATTTAGCTAAAACCTCTGGAAAACCTGGAAAAACACAGCTGATCAATCATTTTTTAATAAATAAATCTTGGTTCTTAGTTGATTTACCTGGCTATGGTTATGCTCAAATTTCAAAGAAAAAAAGAACAATTTTTCAATTTTTCATCGAAAACTACTTTAAAGAAAGAGAGCAATTAGTTTGTACTTTTGTATTGATTGATTCGAGACATGATCCTCAAAAAATAGACATCGAGTTCATGCAATTTTTAGGAACCAATCAAATTCCTTTTTGTCTTGTTTTTACAAAATCAGATAAACTGGGAAGTTCTAAATTGAACCAACAAATTGCAACCTATAAGAAAAAATTATTACAATACTGGGAAGTGTTGCCAACTTGTTTTATAACCTCCTCTGCCAGTAGCTTTGGAAGAAAAGAATTCTTAGATTTTATTGATGGCGTCAATCAAGATATTTCAAAAGATTTTAAATAAGCGCCACTCAGCATGCAATCTACCAAAGAAAGTTTACAAGTTTTATTTGAAGACAACCACCTTCTCATTGTCAATAAAAGAGCTGGAGACATTACACAAGGTGACAAAACCGGTGACAAACCCCTTAGTGATGTTGTTAAAAAGTATGTAAAAGAGAAATACAATAAACCTGGAAAGGTTTTTATTGGAACCGTGCATCGCCTTGACAGACCTACTTCGGGTATTGTTATTTTTGCAAGAACCTCAAAAGCATTGGAACGGTTGAATAAAATGCTGCGAGACAAAGTCATTCAAAAAACCTATTGGGCCATTGTCAAAAAGAAGCCAAAAGCGGAAAGAGATACGCTAACAAATTTCCTAAAAAAAGACACTAAAAAAAACAAATCTTTCGTCTATAGAAAAGAAATTGAAGGAAGTAAAAAAGCAACATTACATTATCAAGTAATTCAAAAACTAGACAATTATACATTGCTTGAAATTGATCTAGAAACCGGAAGACATCATCAAATAAGAACACAACTCTCGCATATCGGAAGTCCAATAAAAGGCGATTTAAAGTACGGTTTTGACAGAAGCAATAAGGACGGGAGTATTTCTTTACATGCCAGAAAAATTAATTTTATACACCCTGTTACAAAAGAAACGATTACTCTGACCGCCCCTACACCAAAGGACCCAATTTGGAACGCTTGTCTATAGCTTTAATTTTTGTATTTTTATACAAAACTAGTTCCAAATGAAACCGTTTAAATACCTATCTATTTTAGTACTCCCTTTAGTGGTTTGCATTTCCTTCATTTCTAAAGGATGGCTCACTTTTTTGCCAGCAATTGTCTTTTTTGGTTTGGTGCCCTTTTTTGAATTATTTATCAAACCCAATAAAGAAAACTTCTCGAAAGAAGCAGAGAAAATAGCCAAAGAAAACAAAAATTACACCTACATACTATACGCCACATTACCGATTCAGTTGTTCTTTTTAGGCTTCTTTTTTTATGCAATACAAGAAACGGGGTTAACCAATTTAGAATTGAGTGGACGAATTTTTGGAATGGGAATTATGTGCAGTATTATTGGGATTAATGTGGGTCATGAATTGGGACATAGGAATAACAGAATAGATCAATTTATCGGTGAAATCCTATTACTCACCTCCTTAAATACTCATTTTTTACCCTATCACAATGGAGGACATCATTTGCATGTAGCAACTCCCAAAGATGCGGCAACTGCTAGAAGAAATGAAATTGTATTTCTTTTCTGGATCCGTTCTCATATTACAGGCTATTTACAAGCATGGGGCATCGAAAAAAAGCGTTTAGAAATGAATACCAAAAGTTGGTTTCACTATCAAAACAGAATGCTCATTTATACCCTTTGTAATTTCCTGTTGCTTAGTGGAATTTACTTTTTCTTTGGACTATCTGTAACCGCCTATTTTATAGCAGCTGCAGTAATTGGCATCCTTCTTTTAGAAACTGTTAATTATATTGAACATTATGGATTGCTAAGAAAACAAGACAAAAACGGACGTTATGAAAAAGTAAAGAGACATCACTCGTGGAATTCTGACCATCGGATTGGACAAATGTTACTCTTCAACTTATCGCGTCATTCAGACCATCATTACAATGGTTCAAAATACTATCAGACATTAAAAACAGTTCCAGATAGTCCACAAATGCCAACAGGATATCCTGGCATGATGCTGCTAGCATTATTCCCTCCTTTTTGGTTTCTGGTGATGCATAAAAAAATGAAAACCCTCTCTTAAAACAAACAATGCATATAGAAAAGACAGTTTCAGAAGCGATTCAATACAGACGCTCTGTAAGAATTTATAAAGAAAAGGCAATTGATACAAAAATTGTAAAAGCCTGTATTAAACTGGCGAGCTTGGCTCCCAACAGCAGCAATATGCAATTGTGGGAATTTTATCATATTACCTCCAAAGAAACCATTGCTGAAATGGCTCCTTATTGTTTCCATCAAAATGCTGCAAAAACTGCAAAAGAATTAGTCGTATTTGTAACGAGAAAAGATCTTTGGAGAAAACGCGCAAAAGCAAATTTAAAAATGGTGGATGCCCTTTTTCCACCAAAACCAAAAGCAGAACAAAGTAGTAGAGAAAAGGTAATTCGAAATTATTATGGAAAAATAATTCCGTTTGCTTATTCCGATTTTTTTGGAATTTTGGGTTTTTTTAAATTTATCTTTGTTTCTATCCTTGGCATCTTTAAACCAATTTACCGACAAGTAAGAGGAAGTGACATGAGAAATGTAGCACATAAAACTTGTGGATTGGCAGCAGAAAACTTTATGATTGCGATGGCTGCCAATGGCTATGACACCTGTCCAATGGAAGGTTCTGATACTTTGCGTGTAAAAAAATTACTCGGCCTACCTTATGGTGCAGAAATAAACATGATTGTTTCATGCGGAATTAGAGATGAAAAAGGCGTTTATGGGGAACGTTTTCGAATTCCTTTTGAAGAAGTCTATAAGGTGATTTAGTACTTCTAGATTTTACCCAAAATTATTCACGCATAGGTTTTAAAACCAATACCCGCTCGCTTTTAAGAATCGCTGACTGATTTAGTTGCATCGGCACATAGTCTCCATTCAAATACTTCGCTGCCTGATCTTTATAATGCTTACTAAAAACACGACCCGATTGTCCGGTTGGCAAAATTGCCAAACTATTTTCGACATCAGAAAAATCTATAACTCGTCTCGTAGATGGCCCTGCTTTTACTTTGTAATAGCCCGTGGAATCAATATCATAAATCTGATTATTAATCACTTGGTCACCACCAGAAGTCACAAAAGGCCCTACATTAAAAAGACTTCTAAGCACAGAAATCTCTCCTAAAGTATGCTTGTGTTCTACAGAAACAACGCGATCCCAAGTCCAACTTTCAACATTTTCTCCCAACTGGTTTTGTAGAAAAGAAAACGCGTTTTTAAAAGATTTCATGATAATATCTTGTTTGTTTTCTACCTTGTCTTTTGTGGAAACATCATCCCACCAAACAGATTCCTCTCTTGCCATTTGCACAGGCAATACTTTCTCAATTAAAGGAGTGTTTGAAAACAGATTGAAAGCTTTGCCCATTTCATCTGAAAAGGTGTTCTTTTGAAATTCATATACGATTCGATTGTAAATTACAGGACCTATTTCGTTTTTATCAAAATTTCCTTTCCAGGTTCTTAAATTTGAAATTGCTGTTTTTTCACTGGGAGACAATGCTGTCTTATCAAGGGATTTTATAAAATTTGCTACAATTGGTGGCGCAACAGGAGCGGTTACATCATTCATCATTTGAGCAACCTCTTCTTTTGTCCAATCATTTTTGGGGGCAACCAAATCGACAATTCTCTTGGCTCTACTTTCATTTAAATAATACCCTGGATACAATTTACCTCCAACTGCATCGGGCTGATTATTTGCCGAGTACACATAATTCCAACTAGGGTTTACTGATTGAGGGTTTTCCTCAAAATCTAAATATTCTAGAATTTCATCGTCTCCAGAGGCTCCTTCTAAGTAGGTTTTGGTGTACAAAGAATCTCGATATCGGTAAAGTTTCCCAGAAGCAAACCAGGCAATATTATCTTTGGCATCCCCATACATCATATTTAAACCGGGAGCATGTAATTTGCTCGCCCCTTTTTTAAAGTCAGACAAATTTTTAGCATGTGAAATCTCATACCCAACCTCTAAAATTTTATTTTCTAGTGCTGTATAGATCCATTGCATCGCAATGGGTCTCTCGTCATCTAAATGCTTGATAATATTATTCATTAAAGGACCATGTTGACTCACTTTTATTTGATACACAAGGTCTTCCTGCCCTTTCACTTTAATGCGTTTGTCTATTAATTGGTAGGTTTCGTAACCCTTAGCTGTTTTATATTCCATGGCATTTGCTGGATTGTTTTCTTCAATATAGAAATCAACATCATCATTTTCAAACATGGTTAATCCATAGGCATAATCGCTATTGTGTCCTAGAAGCGGAAAAGGAATCAACGCTAAATTGAAACCATACAACTCGTAATCTGGTGTTTTAATATGCGACTGGTACCAAACCGAGGGTTGCGAATAACCAATATGTGGATCGTTGGCGAAAATTACTTTTCCATTTTTAGTTTTTTCTGGACCCAATACCCAAGAATTACTTCCAATAAAGGGAGAAATTGGCAATACTTCCAATAATTTTTGCATGGCAACTCCAAATGAAGCCTTTATTTGAGGGTTTTTCTCACTTTTAATGAAGGTTAGATTCTGAGATTCGGCATCGATTAATTCATTCAAATAATTTTCACCTAAAACTTCCTTTACTTCACTTAACAAAGGGTCTGTTTTGTGTGCAACTGCAAAACTAAACGCCATATAACCAAAGACATTGTACATATCTTTAAGCGTATACATTTCTTTTTCTACACCCACAATTGTGAATTCTACAGGTGTTTGTCCGTCAGCGATATATTGATTGATACCCTCCAAATACGCCATTGACAACTGATACATTTCACTGCTCTTATCCAAGTTTTGTATTGTTTTTTGGGCACTTTCTTCAATCCCTAAACCCGACATAAACTTATCGGTATCAATTAGCTTTTCGCCAAAAATCTCAGACAATCTTCCTGCAGCTATTCTACGGATGAGTTCCATTTGCCACAATCGATCCTGAGCATGAATGTAACCCAATGCCGTGTATGCATCCTTTTGATTTTGGGCGTTTATATGGGGAACACCAAACGCGTCAAAATGAATTTCTACTTTCTCTGAAAGATTTTTAAGAGCAATTTCACCCTCATAATTAGGAATCAAAGTTTTGGTATAAAGCCATAATCCTACTGACAAAAAAAGGCAAAAAAGAAGAAAATATTTGAGGGATTTTTTAAGCATTTTCATAGAAATCTAATTTATATTTTCAAAGATACTAGAATTAAATCGTATTTTTGAAAACGATTACAAAATCATCATTTATGAAAAAAATTCAAATGGTAGACCTACAAGGTCAATATGCCAAAATTAAAGACGCTGTGAACGATTCTATAGAACAGGTTCTAAATACATCTGCCTATATAAACGGTCCTTTAGTGCATGAATTTCAAGCAGACTTAGAAAAATATTTAGGCGTAAAACACGTCATTCCATGTGCAAATGGTACCGACGCATTGCAAATTGCAATGATGGGATTAGGACTCGAACAAGGCGATGAGGTAATTACAGCCGATTTCACTTTTGCCGCTACGGTAGAAGTAATTGCATTGTTAAAATTAACCCCTGTATTAGTAGATGTAGATCCAGCAACTTTTAATATCGATCTGGAGGCATTAAAGAAAGCAATTACTCCAAAAACAAAGGCGATTGTACCGGTCCATTTATTTGGTCAAGTTGCCAATATGGAAGCTATTTTAGAAATTGCTAAAGAATATAACCTTTTTGTGATTGAAGACAATGCACAAGCAATTGGCGCTACCTATACTTTTAAAGACGGCAAAAAACAAAAAGCGGGAACACTTGGAGATGTGGGTACAACTTCCTTCTTCCCTTCAAAAAACTTAGGTTGTTATGGAGATGGAGGTGCTATTTTTACAAATGATGATGAATTGGCACACACGATTAGAGGAATTGTAAACCACGGAATGTATACACGTTATTACCATGACGTTGTTGGAGTCAATTCTCGATTGGATTCAATTCAAGCAGGTGTTCTTAAAGCAAAGCTTCCAAATTTAGACTCCTATTGTACTTCAAGAAGAGATGCGGCTCGTTTTTACAACAAAGCATTTGCAAACAATACAAACATTGTTACCCCAACAACCCAATCGAATAACACAGCAAGTTGTGGACAAATCTGTGAGGCATGTGATTGCCATGTTTTTCATCAATATACCATACAGATTAAAAATGGGAAAAGAGATGCTTTGCACAAACATTTATTAGAAAACAATATTCCTAATGCCATTTACTATCCGGTTCCATTGCATGCACAAAAAGCCTACAAGGATGATCGATATCAAGAAGCAGATTTTAAGGTAACCAATCAATTAATAAAAGAGGTAATTTCGTTACCAATGCATACCGAATTGGACCAAGAACAATTAGCATTTATTACAAATACCATTCTTTCTTTTGTAAAATAATTAAAATGAAAAGGATACTTGTTACAGGAGGATTGGGCTTTATAGGTTCACACACAGTGGTAGCGCTTCAAAACAAGGGTTTTGAGGTTGTAATAATCGATAATTTATCAAATTCAAAAATTGATGTTTTAGAAAAAATTACAGAAATCACCGGTATCAAACCTCTTTTTCATAAAATTGACTTGCGTGATAAAGCTGAGGTTACCTCTTTTTTTGACACGAATAAGGTCGCTGGGGTCATTCATTTTGCAGCTTTTAAAGCTGTTGGAGAAAGCATTCAAAAACCCTTAGCCTATTACGAAAATAATATTGGGAGCTTGGTCTATTTATTACAAGAAATGAAAAATAGAAATATTGATCATTTTATTTTCAGCTCTTCCTGTACCGTTTATGGACAAGCTGACACCTTGCCAATTAGTGAAAATGCTCCCATAAAGAAAGCGGCATCTACCTACGGAAACACCAAACAAATTGGCGAGGAAATTATTGCCGAAAGTTGCAAAGCATACAACATGAACGCCATTGCACTTCGCTACTTCAACCCAATTGGCGCACACGAAAGTATAAAAATTGGAGAGTTGCCCTTGGGTATTCCTCAAAACTTGATTCCATTTATTACACAAACAGCTGCTGGACTTCGAACAGAACTGTCTGTTTTTGGAGCTGATTATGATACTCCGGACGGGACTGCCATTCGAGATTATATTCATGTTGTTGATTTGGCGAAAGCACATATTGCCGCATTAGAAAGGCTTCTCAATAAAAAAAATAAAACGAATTTTGAATTCTTTAACGTGGGAACTGGCATTGGTAGCTCTGTTTTAGAAGTAATTACTGCCTTCGAAAAGGCAGCCGGAAAACCATTGAATTACAAAATAGTTGACAGACGCGAAGGAGACATTACAGCAGCCTATGCAGATACGACAACAGCCAACAAAGAGTTGGATTGGAAAACAGAAAAAAGTTTGGAAGAGGCTTTAGCTTCCGCTTGGAAATGGCAACAGCAACAATAATCGGAATTTTTAATAATCAAAAAAGGCTGAATGATGTCTTCTCTTTTTTTCTTCATTCCCGCATATTTTAAAAGCTTTACTTATCAAAAAAAACATGAACAAAAAAATAATTTTAGGCTTCTTTGCAATTTTAGCAATGGCCTGCAATCAGGAAAAATCAACTAAAAACCCTGAACTTCAAATTGATTATAAAAAAATTGAGTTGGACAATGGGTTGGATGTTATTTTTCATATTGATAAATCAGATCCCGTAGTCGCTGTAGAGCTGATAGTCCATGTTGGCTCAGCAAGAGAAACCGAAGGGAGAACTGGTTTTGCACACTTGTTTGAACATTTACTTTTTCTGGAGTCCGAAAACTTAGGAAAAGGAGGGTTGGATAAAATGAGTGCACGCATTGGAGGTTCTGGAGCAAATGGATCTACTTCGAGAGACCGAACTAACTATTTACAAACTGTACCAAAAGATGCTTTAGAAAAAATGATCTGGGCAGAAGCGGACAAATTAGGCTGGTTTATCAATACAGTTACGGCACCCGTTTTGGCCAAAGAAAAGCAAGTTGTTAAAAACGAAAAAAGACAGAGTATTGACAACAGGCCTTATGGACACAACCAATATGTCATTGGTAAAAATTTATACCCAAAAGAGCACCCATACAATTGGCAAGTAATTGGTTCTCTTGAAGATTTACAAAATGCAACCTTAGAAGATGTAAAAACCTTTTACAAGAAATGGTACGTCCCAAACAATTCAACCTTGGTGTTATCAGGTGACTTCGACATAGATCAAGCAACTAAATGGGTGCGTAAATATTTTGACGAAATTCCAAGAGGCGCCGAAATTCCTGCGTTAGAAAAACGCCCTGGAAATGTGCCTGAAACGAAAGTCTTATACTATGAAGATAACTTTGCAAGAGTACCGCAACTTACGATGGTATGGCCAACAGTTGAATCTTATCACCCCGATTCTTATCCTTTAGAAGTTTTATCTGAATACCTAACAGAAGGAAAATCGGCACCGATGAATCAAGTTTTAATTGATGAATTGAAACTAACTTCTTCAACAAGTATGTTTAATTATGTTTCTGAATTGGCAGGGCAAACACAAATATCTGTAAGAGCATTTAAGGATAAAAACTTAGCAGAAATAAAAACAGGAATTGAAAAAGGATTTGCAAAATTTGAAAAAGAGGGCATTTCCGAAAAAAGCTTACAGCGAATAAAAGCAGGACAAGAAACTAGTTTTTACCGCAGTTTGTCCAGTGTATTAGGAAAAGGAACTCGATTGGCTTCCTACAACACCTATACAGGAAACCCAGGCTTTGTCAAGGAAGATATTAAAAGATCACTGGCTGTAACCACAGCAGATGTAATGCGTGTCTATAACAAATACATCAAAAACAAAAATTATATCGCAACCTGTTTTGTGCCAAAAAGCAGCGCAGATTTGGCATTAGAAAATGCTATTTTAGCCAATGTTGTAGAAGAAAAAATCATAAACGGTGTAGAGGAAAAATTTGATCCTAGAATTGCAGCTACCTACACAAAAACACCGTCTGCTTTTGATAGAAACACAGAACCTCCCTACGGAGAATCACTATCACTAGCAGTTCCTAAAGTATATGAAAGTAGCTTAAAAAATGGGTTGAAAATCTTTGGTATTGAAAACAATGAAGTGCCACTGGTGCGTTTTAACTTAACCATTGATGGTGGACAGTTACTAGAATCTATGGATAAATTAGGCCTTGCAAATTTAACAGCTAGCTTATTAAACAAAGGCACACAAAATAAAACGACTCAAGAATTAGAGGAGGCCATACAGGATTTAGGTGCTTCATTATTCAGTTATGCTGGAAAAGAAAGTATTACAATAAGTGGAACTACTTTGGCAAAAAACTACAAGGCTACGTTAGCCCTAGCTCAGGAAATGATACTATCACCAAGATTTGATGAAAGTGACTTTGAATTGCTAAAAAAAGCAACCATTTCAAGTTTGCGCCAACAACAAGCGAATCCCAATGCTGTCGCAAGAAATGCGTATAATGAATTGATTTACGGAAAAGAAAATATTCGGGCTAAAAACACCTTAGGAACCATTCCATCTGTTTCTAAAATAACAATTGAAGATGTAAAAGCATTTTACCAAAAATCCATCTCGCCTTCCGTTGCAAAAATGTTAGTGGTTGGAAATATAAAAGAAAGCGAAGTACTAGCATCTTTGACAGATTTAAACACACAATGGGCAGCTAAAGAAGTGCTGATTCCTACTTATAAGACTCCCGAAGCTCCCACGGTACCAAAAGTTTATTTTTATGACATTCCAAACGCAAAACAATCTGTTTTACAATTTGGTTCGCCTGCATTGGCAATTACTGACGAGGATTATTATGCCGCTTCTGTCATGAATTACATCCTTGGCGGAGGTGGTTTTGCATCGAGATTAACACAAGAATTACGAGAAGGAAAAGGATATACCTATGGTATTCGATCGGGTTTTTCGGGCACAAAAGCAAAAGGCGCATTTACCATTTCTAGTGGTGTAAGATCGAATGTTACCCTAGAATCTGCTCAGTTGATCAAACAAATTTTAAAAGCCTATCCTACCACTTTTTCAGACAAAGATTTAGAAACAACAAAAAGCTTTTTAATAAAAAGCAATGCAAGGGCTTTTGAAACAGCAAGAGCAAAATTAACAATGCTCTCTAATATGAGTACCTATGGATGGAAATCTGATTATGTAAAAGAGCAAGAATCCATTGTAAATACGATGACGAAAGCGCGTATAAAAGAACTGGCAAACAAATACGTAAACCTAGATAAATTAATTTGGTTGGTTGTCGGGGATGCAGCAACACAATTCGACAGAATGAAGGAACTTGGATACGGAACACCTATTTTATTAAATAAAAGGCAACAACCAATTATGAATTGATTCTTTGGGTTAACAACCATAAAAAAACCGAGCGGATTACTCGGTTTTTTTTTTTGGTTTTAAATCTTTTTATGAATGAACGATAGCAGCACTTGCAGCGACACTTCGATCTATTTTTCGCATCAAACCTTGTAAAACTTTCCCAGGCCCAACCTCAATAAATTCAGTTCCACCGTCTGCAATCATTGCCTGAATGCATTGAGTCCATTTTACAGGTGCCGTTAATTGTGCAATTAAATTTTCTTTAATTTCCTCGGGATTTGTTACTGCTTTTGCAGGTACGTTTTGATACACTGGGCAAGTAGGTTTCCGGAATGTCGTTTCTTGAATCGCCGCAGCTAACTCTTCTCTTGCTGGTTGCATCATTGGTGAATGAAAAGCGCCTCCAACTGGCAATAACAAAGCTCTTCTTGCTCCTTTTTCTGTAAGTATTTCACAGGCTTTTTCAACGGCTGAAATTTCACCAGAAATAACCAATTGCCCTGGACAATTGTAGTTTGCAGCAACCACAACGCCATCAATTTCTTGACAGGTCTGCTCTACGATATGATCCTCCAGTCCTAAAACTGCTGCCATTGTCGAAGGTGCTATTTCGCAAGCTTTCTGCATCGCCAAAGCACGTTTGGAAACAAGTTTCAAGCCGTCTTCAAAGGACAAAACACCGTTTGCAACCAAAGCGGACAATTCACCCAAGGAGTGTCCTGCTACCATTTCTGGTTGAAATGAATCTCCCAACACTTTTGCCAGGATTACAGAATGTAAAAAAATAGCTGGCTGTGTTACTTTTGTTTCTTTTAGTTGTTCTGAAGTCCCTTCGAACATAATATCGGTAATCGAAAATTCTAGGATCTTATTTGCTTTTTCAAAATATTCTTGCGCCAATGGAAAGTGCTCATAAAGGTCTAAACCCATTCCTATAAACTGAGCCCCTTGACCTGGAAATATATATGCTTTCATTTAAAATGTGTTTTATATAATTGTCGGCAAAAATAATGTTTTTTTTAAGAAGCCATTACCCCTAAATATTAATATTGAATAGAACGAAAAAGGAGGCATTCAAAAAAAGCAACGAACAGCTCCCTGTTTTTCAAAATTACACAGCTCCTATTAACATTATTTTTAGAGACAATCAAAAGATAATTGAGTAGTTTTGTTGTAATAGAAACTATATAAAAAAGGGCGCAAAGGACTCTTACAGGTATCCAACAGGTTACTTCTTGAAAAAAGCATGCAAAAAAAAATAACCTTCTTAGTAATCATTGTTTTTTTATCGCTAAAAGGCACAGCACAAACATTTATTTACAATGAGTTGTTGCAAGCCCACGTTAGTAAAGAGGGAATGGTTGATTATAAAAATTTTAATCAAAAAAGATTGCGATTATATCTCACTTCCTTGGAAAAAGTAACGCCCAATAGTTCTTGGTCTAAAGACAGAAAAAAAGCCTTTTGGATCAATGTCTATAATGCATATACACTTCAAATTGTCTTAGAGAATTATCCGGTAAAAAGCATTCGAAATATCAAAAAATCAGGAAAGACTGCTTGGAGAATTCCTTTTGTAAAAGTGGGGAATCAAACCTACACATTGGATGATCTAGAACATGAAGTTTTACGAAAAAAACACAAAGATCCAAGAATTCATGTCGCTGTGAATTGTGCTTCGATTTCTTGCCCCAAATTATTGAATGTTGCATTTACAGAGGAAAATTTAGATACTAAATTAGAAAATTTAATGATTGGATTTGTCAATGATACAACCAGAAATAAAATCAGCAATGAGAAAGTTAAAATCTCCAAAATTTTTAGCTGGTTTAAAGAGGATTTTACAGAAAAAGGAAGTATTATTGAGTACTTGAATCAATATTCGGAGACACCAATTCATAAAAACGCACAGATTCGTTACAAAACGTATGACTGGAATTTAAACGAAAAATAAAATTATGGCAAAACCTTATTACGATGCTTCCGACTTGCGGAAATTTGGAAAAATCACAGAATGGAATGAAGAATTGGGAATCAAATTCTTTGATTATTATGGGAAAGTGTTTGAAGAAGGCGCATTAACAGCACGTGAAAAATCTCTTATTGCTTTGGCTGTGGCCCACACCGAACAATGCCCGTATTGTATCGACGCCTATACCAAAGATGGTCTAGAGCGAGGCATTACCAAAGAACAAATGATGGAAGCCGTTCATGTTGGTGCGGCAATTAAAAGTGGTGCTACCCTAGTCCACGGAGTTCAAATGATGAACAAAGTGAATAAATTAGAAATGTAAGAAGCAAAAAAACCTTATCAATGGCTACAAAATCACTTTTAGCAAGAAATAATGATTTGGCAAATACAGCCCGTCAAATGGAAGTGCTATCCAGCGGAATTTTCGCCGATGGTGAATTGCCTACATTTGCGAGCAAATTAAAAGAAAGCAATCAGTTTCCGTTACAACCAAAAAAGTTAGAAATTCTTCAAATTAATTTGGGTTATATGTGCAATCAAGTTTGTGCGCATTGCCATGTTGATGCCGGTCCAGATCGGAAAGAGATCATGACTTTAGACACCATGCAACAATGTTTAGAAGTCGTTAAAAATACGGGCGCACATACGATAGACTTAACCGGTGGTGCACCAGAAATGAATCCGAATTTCAGAGAATTTGTGGAAGCAGCTGCAAAAGCTGGGATTAAAGATTTCATTGTTCGCTCTAACTTAACCATCATTCTGGCTAATAAAAAATACCACGATTTGCCTGAGTTCTTTAAAAAACATAATATTCATGTGGTGTCTTCTATGCCACATTGGACTCGTGGAAAAACTGACAAACAACGTGGTGATGGTGTTTTTGACAAATCCATCAAAGTACTACACATGCTTAATGAGATCGGATATGGTAGAAAAGGATCTGATTTAAAATTAGATTTGGTTTACAATCCTTCGGGTGCCTTTTTGCCGGGAGATCAAATGGCTTTAGAAAACGATTTTAAAAAAGCCTTAAAAACGGATTTTGACATTGACTTTCACAACTTATTTGCCATTACCAATTTGCCTATTAGTCGATTTTTAGATTATTTAATTGCTTCTGAAAACTACGAAGAGTATATGTATTCTTTGGTAGACGCCTACAATCCATCTGCAGTAGCAAATGTGATGTGTACCAATACCCTTTCGGTCAGTTGGGATGGCTATTTATATGATTGCGATTTCAACCAGATGTTGAATTTAAAAGTGGCTAGTAAGGTAAAACACATCGCAGATTATAATGAGGCAATTTTACAAGATCGAAACATCATTATCAATCAACATTGTTATGGCTGTACAGCAGGTGCAGGAAGTAGCTGTCAGGGGGTAGTCGCATAATAACTTTTCTATGAAAAAACAAATTATATGCTTTCTATTAGTATCTGTCAACGCTCTGTTTTCTCAAAGTAATTTGAAGCATCTATTACAGAAGTACAATACCGAAAGTATTCCTTATATTTCTGTAAACCAATTGCTAAAGCAGCAAGAGAACGTGGTTTTATTAGATGCTCGAGAAAAAAAAGAGTTTGAAATAAGTCATCTTAAAAACACTTATTTTGTAGGCTATACTAACTTCAGCCTTAAAGAAACTCTCAAAAAAATACCGAATAAAAAGAGTAAAATTGTGGTGTATTGTTCCTTAGGAATAAGATCTGAAGACATTGCAGAGAAACTTAAAGTGGCAGGGTATACAAATATTTTAAATTTATACGGAGGAATTTTCGAATGGAAAAATAAGGGAAACCCCGTATTTGACTCCAACGAAAAGGCAACTGATAACATACATGTTTTTTCTAAAGAATGGAGTAAATGGCTCTTAAAAGGAACAAAAGTATATGAATAAAAACCTTCTTTTAATTTTTACAAGAAACCCAGAATTGGGAAAGGTAAAAACACGATTAGCAAAAACCATCGGAGCAGAAAAAGCATTGGCTATTTATAAATTTTTATTGGCACATACTAAAAAAGTAACCGAAAATATAACCGCAGACAAGGCGGTCTATTATTCTGTGAAAATTCGAAAAAATGATCTTTGGAATAGTGAAACATATCAGAAAAAACAGCAATTTGGAGAAGATTTAGGCATCCGAATGCAAGATGCTTTTCAAGATGCTTTTGCTGCTGGTTATGAAAAAGTAATCATTATCGGTACTGATTTAATTGATTTGTCTGAAGAAATCATTGAAAAAGCCTACTTACAATTGGAATCTAATGATGTCGTTATGGGACCCGCTGAAGATGGTGGATATTACTTATTAGGCATGAAATCTTTACATCCAAATATTTTTGAAAATAAAACCTGGGGCACTTCAACAGTAAGTGCCGAAACGCTGAATGATTTAAAAGATAAAAAAGTACATTTGTTACATGAATTGAATGATGCAGATGTTTTTGATGATATCAATGAGCATCCGGCATTTCAACATTTTTTGAACTAATGCACCTCGCGTTGAGCATTGTCCCTAGCATATAGACAATAGCGTAGCTTCAAAGCGATAACTTTATTTAGGGCTCAATTGCGCTTGACCCACCTGGAACAATGAAACAAGAACAGCTAAATGAAACAGTCGCTTTTTTAAAAGCAGTAGGAATTACACAGCCAAGCATTGGAATTGTTTTAGGAACTGGGTTGGGAAAATTGGTGGATGAAATTTCCATAGAGAAAGAAATTGCCTATTCAGAAATTCCTAATTTTCCTCAAGCTACAGTAGAGTTTCATTCTGGTAAATTAATTTATGGTGAATTTTCTGGCAAAAAAGTACTTGTGATGGCAGGACGTTTTCATATGTATGAAGGCTATAATTTATGGGAAGTGACCTACGGTATTCGCACTATGCACGCTTTGGGGATTCAACAGTTATTGGTTTCTAACGCAGCAGGCGCCATCAACCTAACATATCAGAAAGGAGATTTAATGTTGATTGAAGATCACTTAAACTTACAGGGAGGTTCTCCTATAGCTTTTAAAGGCGCTAACACTTTTGGTCCTATTTTTACAGATATGTTGGTTCCGTATTCAAAAGAAATCAACCAAAAAATAAAAACCATTGCCACAGCAGAGAACATTCAATTACACGAAGGGGTCTATGCTAGTGTTGTAGGACCACAATTGGAAACTAGAGCCGAATACAGAATGTTGCAAATTCTGGAAGTAGATGCAGTGGGTATGAGTACTGTCCCTGAGGTAATTGTTGCCAAACAATTGAATGTACCCTGTGCTGCTATTTCTGTTTTAACGGACGAATGTGATCCGAAAAACTTACAGCCAGTTGACATTGCAGAAATCATTGCAATTGCTGGAAAAGCAGAACCAAAGTTGATTCGCATTTTTAAAGAGTTGGTCAAAATAATATAAAACACAATCACCGTTTGTAGTAGTCTTCGATTGAATACTGCTAAGGTGCATCGAATACTGAAAACAATACTATGAGCTATTTAGAAACTACCAATGACGTATACAAACAAGCAGCCTTAACTCCCGATATTGGGCTTTGCTGTACTACAAACCCAATTTGGGAATTACCAGGTCTCAAGATTCCTCGCATCATGCAAGAAATGAACTATGGGTGTGGATCTACCGTTCATGCAAGAGACTTAACAAACAATCCACAAATGCTCTATGTAGGTGTTGGGGGTGGAATGGAATTGTTGCAGTTTGCCTATTTCAACAGAACAAAAGGCGGAGTAATTGGATTGGATGTTGTGGATGAAATGTTGGAGGCATCTCGTAAAAATTTCAAAATTGCAGAGGAACAAAACGACTGGTTTCAAAGTGATTTTGTGGACTTGCGAAAAGGAGATGCCATGGCACTTCCTATCGCAGACAACACGATAGATGTAGCTGCACAAAATTGTTTGTTCAATATCTTTAAATCTGACGATTTAAAAAAAGCCATTGCAGAAATGTACCGCGTTTTAAAACCCCATGGAAAATTGGTCATGAGCGACCCTACTTGTGAACAACCTATGAATGATGAATTACGAAACGATGCGCGTTTACGTGCCTTATGTTTGAGTGGAAGCTTGTCTATTGCAGACTATGTGAAAGCACTCACCGATGCAGGATTTGGAACCATTGAAATTAGAGCAAGAAAGCCTTATCGAATTTTGGATCCTAACAATTATCCTACGGATGAATTGATATATATTGAATCGATTGAAGTAGCTGCTATTAAAGATCCAATGCCTGCTGATGGTCCCTGTGTTTTTACAGGGAAAGCGGCTATCTATTTCGGTGATGAAGATTATTTTGATGATGGACAAGGGCATGTTTTACTGAAAAACCAACCTTTGGCAATTTGTGACAAAACTGCCGCTGCTTTAAAAGCAATAGGAAGGGATGATCTTTTCTTTTCAGCATCTACGTTCCACTATGACGGTGGTGGATGTTGCTAAAGCATTCCTCCGAATAAAAGCAAAAAAAAGGCGTTCATATAAGTACGCCTTTTTTTAAGCATCTATTCTGCCTACGGCACAACTCACAAAAGATTTTGCTTTGTGCACAATCGTATTTTTATCTCCTACTTCTGGGTATCCCAACTTTGATAATTTTTCTTTTATCACATCAATCAATACATTTTCTGAAGTAATAGAAACCGTATCATTCGCTACATCGACAAGGACATCGCTTACATTTTCTATGGATAACAATCCTTTTTTAATGGTAGCTGCACAGCCGCCACATTTTAAGTTTTCTATTTTTATAACAGTCATCATCTTATTTTTAAAAGTATGCTACAAAGATATCAATTCATTTTATAGTTTACAGTAACATCGGTTACACAATCTTACTGTTTGCTCCAGAGCTTGAAGCCGCCAAGAACATTATAAACTTCATACCCTTTTTTCTTGAGTATGATGGCAGCTTTACCACTTCTATTTCCACTTCTACAATATAAATATACGGGTTTGGAGGCATCTAGTTGTTCTGCAGCTTGAACAGCAAAATCTGCATCGAAATAATTGGCAAAGAGAGCCGTCTCTATAGAACCATCGCTTACTTCTTTTGGGCTTCTTACATCCAATAATTGTATTTTTTCTTTGGCAAGTAATGCTTTCAATTCTTGGATAGAAATTGTTTTGACAGCTTGCTTTTGATGGCAGTTGAGAAGAAAGAAACTCAGTAACAAAAGACCTAATAAATTTTTCATCTGTTATTTTTTAATTGTATAATTTGATTATTGTATGTGTTAATTTTCGTGCTTTTTTTCTTTTTTTAAGATCCTAAAAACAGCTTTCTGTATGCCGTTATTACGATAGAGGAAATAACGCCAATTAAAATTCCATATTCTATACCAATGGTTAAAGTGGATAGAAAAGTAATGAGCATCAAACCAAAATCTATTTTATTCGTTCTCCATAAATAAAAACCCTCACTGAAATTAATCAACCCAAAGACGGCAACAATAATGATCGCCGCTAAAACAGTATTGGGTAAATAGTAAAAATAGGGGGTCAAAAATAATAATGTAAAGACCACCATTGCAACCGAAATCAAAGCCGCCAATCCTGTTTTAGCGCCACTTTCTTGATTGATCGCCGAGCGAGAAAAACTGGAAGATGAAGGATAGGCTTTAAAAAAGGAACCTACGATATTACTCAATCCTAGGGCAATTAATTCTTGATTGGGTTCTACTCGGTATTCATCTTGTTTTGCTTCTAAGGTTTTTCCCATAGAAATGAGTTCTAAATACCCTACCATTACCAAAGTCAATGCGATTGGCATGAGTTGTTTTATCAGTTGGAAATCGAAGATTGGAATGCTAAAACTTGGCAATCCAGATGGAATGTTTTTTACAATGGCTACGTCTTGAACGTTTGTACCTAAGTATTTCATTGCCACTATTCCTAAAATTACAACAATTAAAGCGTTTGGGATTTTCTTGTTGATTTTTCTAAATACAATGATAATGACCATCGCAATGCAACCAATGCTAGTGGTAGGTAGATGAAGCGATGAAATTTTAAGCCAAATATCTACGACTAAAAGTTGTATTTGATCACTCTGAATAAAGTCAATCCCTAGTAAATTTCGGAACTGATTCAAACCTATGGTCAGCGCAACAGCAGATGTAAAGCCTGTAATAACTGGTTTTGATAAAAAGTTTACCAAAAACCCCAGTCTAAAAACGCCCATTAAAAACTGAATGATTCCTACTAGTAGGGCCAATAAAATAGCAATAGAAATATAGTGGTCTGTTCCTGCAAATGCCAATGTAGATACCCCGGTGGCAACAATTAACGAATCCATTGCAACAGGTCCGATTGCGACCTGTCTTGAGGTTCCGAAAATAGCATAAATAGTCTGGGGCAACAAAGCGCAATACAAACCATAAATAGGCGGTAAACCGGCAATAAGAGCATAGGCGATCCCTTGTGGAATTAAAACAATCCCCACAGTAATTCCTGCAATTATATCACCATTAAGTCGAGATGATTGGTAGTTGGGAAGCCAGTCTAATATGGGTATGATTTTTTTTATGTTCATTTGTTTTCGCGATATGCAGTTCGCTTTTAGTGTTTGCCAACTAGAAACTACGGGCTGCTATGAATGAATTGATTTTTTCTAAAACAATTCACCGGTATTTCTTCCTTTTACACGTCCAAGGTGTTTATAGGCCAATTCTGTAACCTCTCTCCCTCTTGGAGTTCGCATGATAAATCCTTGCTGAATTAAAAAGGGTTCATAGACTTCTTCTATAGTTTCTGTATTTTCACTTACTGCAGTGGCGATGGTACTTAAACCTACGGGACCTCCTTTGAATTTGTCAATAATTGTGGTTAGAATTTTATTATCCATTTCATCCAAACCATGGGCATCTACATGCAATGCTTTTAAAGCATATTTGGCGATTTCTATGGTAATGCTTCCAGTTCCTTTTATTTGTGCAAAATCTCGCACTCTACGAAGTAATGCATTGGCAATTCTTGGAGTTCCTCTACTTCTACCGGCGATTTCAATAGCGGCTTCCATAGAAATGGGAACGCTCAGAATATCGGCACTTCTTTGGACGATTGTGGTTAAGAGTTCTGTTGTATAATAATGCAATCTACTGTTGATTCCAAAACGGGCTCTCATAGGTGCTGTAAGTAACCCAGAGCGGGTAGTAGCTCCTATTAAGGTAAAAGGCTCTAAGTTTATTTGTACGGTTCTGGCATTGGGACCAGATTCGATCATGATATCAATCTTATAATCTTCCATCGCAGAATACAGGTATTCTTCTACAATGGGGCTTAAACGGTGAATTTCATCAATAAAAAGAACATCTCGTTCGTCTAAATTGGTCAACAAACCTGCTAAATCTCCAGGTTTGTCTAAAACAGGTCCTGAGGTCACTTTAATTCCTACTTGTAATTCATTGGCAAGAATATGTGCTAAGGTTGTTTTTCCCAATCCTGGAGGTCCATGAAAGAGGGCATGATCTAAGGCTTCATCTCTTTGATTTGCCGCTTTTACAAAAATCTTTAGATTTTCAATGGCTTGGTCTTGTCCAGAAAAATCATCAAAGGATAGGGGACGTAGTTTTTTTTCTACATCTAGATCTTCGTTTGACAGATTGCTGTTCTCTGGGTTTAAATGCTCGTTCATAAATACAAAGATACTATTAATTGTAATCAATTTTTTGGGATTCTTACCAAACAAAAAAACCTTTCCGTAAAAGGAAAGGTTTTTTTGTTTATAAATCTTATTTTCTAGGAAGGTTCTTCGCCTTCGAGTAATGGTGTCGTTTGTAAAACAAAGTCTTCGCCGTGTAAGAAATCACTATCATCATCGTCTGGATCTACACGCTTGCTGTAGTCATAAGCCCAACGGTGTACTTCTGGTATTTTCCCTGGCCAATTTCCATGAATGTGTTCTACAGGGGTTGTCCACTCTAAAGTGTTCGACTTCCAAGGGTTTTGGGTTGCTTTTGGTCCTCTGTACATAGAGATAAAAAAGTTCGCGAGAAAAATAAGTTGTGCCACACCTCCTACTAAAGCGAATAATGTAATAACCACGTTGATGTCTGCTAAATCGTCAAACATTGGAAATTCTGTATTGGTATAATATCTTCTTGGTAATCCTGCCAATCCAATAAAGTGCATTGGCCAGAATACTCCATAGGCACAAATAATTGTGATCCAGAAGTGCCAATATCCTAATGCTTTGTTCATCATTCGACCATACATTTTTGGGAACCAGTGGTACACCCCGGCATACATTCCAAAAATTGCAGAGACTCCCATTACTAAGTGAAAGTGAGCGACTACAAAGTAGGTGTCATGAATATTGATATCCAATGCTGAATCTCCTAGAACCAATCCGGTTAAACCTCCTGTTACGAAAGTAGATACTAAACCGATAGAGAATAACATAGCTGGATTTAATTGAAGATTTCCTTTCCATAAGGTGGTTAAGTAATTGAATGCTTTTACGGCAGATGGAATTGCAATTAATAAGGTTGTAAATGTAAATACAGATCCTAAGAACGGATTCATTCCTGAAATAAACATGTGGTGTCCCCAAACAATTGTAGATAAGAATGCAATGGCCATAATAGACAAAATCATTGCACGGTATCCAAAAATTGGTTTTCTTGAATTGGTAGAAATTACTTCTGAAGTAATTCCTAGTGCGGGCAATAATACAATATATACTTCTGGGTGTCCTAAGAACCAAAATAAGTGTTCGAATAATACAGGGGATCCTCCTTGATAATGCAATACTTCACCAGAGATGAAAATATCTGATAGGAAGAAAGAGGTACCAAAGCTTCTATCGAAGATTAACAATAGGGCTGCAGATAATAATACTGGAAAAGAAACAACACCAATAATTGCAGTAATAAAGAATGCCCACATTGTTAGTGGCAATCTTGTCATGTGCATTCCTTTTGTACGTAAGTTTAAAACAGTTACGATGTAGTTTAGTGCTCCAATTAATGAAGAAGCAATAAAGATCGCCATTGAAACCAACCATAGGGTCATTCCTGCTCCTGATCCAGGTATTGCTTGTGGCAATGCTGAAAGCGGAGGGTATATGGTCCAACCAGCAGATGCGGGTCCTGCTTCAACAAACAATGAAATTACCATAACCACACTAGATAAAAAGAACAACCAGTAGGAAATCATGTTTAAGAAACCTGATGCCATATCTCTTGCTCCAATTTGCAATGGAATTAATAAGTTTGAAAATGTACCACTTAGCCCTGCTGTTAGTACAAAGAATACCATAATGGTACCATGAATGGTTACTAGGGCTAAGTAAATGTCTGGATCCATAATTCCATTTGTTTGATGCGATCCAAGGAAGGCTTCAACAATTGTAAATGAGGTATCTGGCCAAGCGAGTTGTAAACGGAATAACATGGACATTAAAACCGCTATAATTCCCATAAACATTCCGGTTACCAAGAATTGTTTCGAAATCATTTTATGGTCTTGACTGAAAATATATTTTGTTACAAATGTTTCTTTATGATGGTGCTCTGACATAATCTTATTGATTTGTAGTGTCTAAATTATTTTTTAATTACTTCTGCTAATGTTGGTCTGGCTGCAATCCACTTGTCATACTCGTCTTGTTCTAGGACGGTAATTTTCATTTGCATGTTGAAATGGGCTTGACCACAAATTTTGTTACATAAAAGTAGATAATCAAACTCATAAGGATCTTCTCCTTTGGCTTTTCTAATTTTATTAATTGCATTTGTTTTATCCATAACTTCTGGATTCAACCTCATTTCTTCGGTAGTATACTTTGGTGTAAAACCAAATTCAGTTACCATTCCAGGTACACAGTTCATTTGCGCTCTAAAGTGCGGCATGTATGCCGAGTGTAGCACATCTTGTGAACGGAATTTAAAGTGTACTTTCCTTCCTTTTGGAAGTACCAATTCTGTTACTTGTTTATCGTCTTGTGCATTTGGATCTGTCATATCAACACCCATTGTATTAAGCTTATCAATGTCTATATAATTGACATTTCCTAAACCTAAGGTATTGTCTTCTCCTGCATAACGAGCGTCCCATCTAAATTGCTGTGAGTACACTTCAATAACAACGGCATCTTTTTCTTCGGATAAGTCCATTACTTCATTCCATTGCCATAATCCGTATCCAATTAAAACTACTAAGACAGCTGCTGGTATAATGGTCCAAATAATTTCTAATTGATGACTGTCTGCAAAAAATTTTGCTTTTCTATCTTTTCTTCCTCTGTATTTGTAGGTAAAATAGAAGATTAAAAACTGCATGATAAATTGGACAATACCAATCAACCAAAATGTAATGTCGAAAAGATTGTCGTCATGTTCTCCTTCGATAGAAGCAGATTCTGGTAACATCAATACATTCATTGCCAATAGGCAATAGATCATCATTGCATAAAAGAATACCGTAAAGGCTAAAAAGTACTTTCCTTGTTTGTCATTATCGTGATCATCTGCAATCACAGATCTCAAGTTCATTATTCTGGTAATCTGCCAAAAACTGACTCCAATTGCAACACCTATAAAAATATAAAATAAAGCTAACATATTTATTTTGTCTTAATTTTTTAATTCAATGATTATTTAATGGTGATCTCCAGATCCTTCTCCTGTGTGTTCGATATTGTAATAGTGAAAATGCTCACTCTCCTTTAAGAATGGATTTCCTTTAGCAATTGGATTTGCTTTTGCAAATGCACTAAACGTAGTATAGATAAACAATCCTATAAAGAAAAAGATTGCACTTAATTCAGGGATTCCAAAGGACCACTGAGCTCCTACTGTTGATGGCATTACCATGACAAATACATCTACATAATGTCCCATTAAGATAACAGCTCCTCCGATAAACACAAACCAAGGCCTGCTTTTAAAGTCGCTATTGATTAATAGTAATATTGGAAATACAAAGTTCATCACAACCATTCCTAGGAACGGTAACTTATACTCTGTAAATCGAGCTACGAAATAGGTTGTTTCTTCTGGGATGTCTGCATACCAGATTAACATGAATTGAGCAAACCATAAGTAGGTCCAGAATACAGAGAAACCAAACATGAATTTTGCTAAATCATGAATGTGACTATCATTGATTCCAGGCAAGGCGTTCTTAGAACGTAAGTAGATGGTTACAAATGCAATTACTGTTAATGCACTTACCAATAATGTAGCCAATACATACCATCCAAATAAGGTTGAAAACCAGTGTGGGTCTAATCCCATAATCCAATCCCAAGACATCATCGATTCTGTGATCATGAATAAGAATAAGAAAATAACAGACATGTTATAGTTTTTCTTGTAGGTCTTGTTTCCGTCGTTTGCGGTATCTTCTTTGATAGAACCTTTTCGAATTAAAAATCTATAAACATTCCATATGACAAGGTAAGCGATACTTCTTAACATAAAGCCAGTAGCATTCATCCAAATTGATTTTCCATCGATAATGGCATCGTACTTATCGCTTTCAGGATCAAAAATACCTTCCGCCATCCATGGAAATAAGTGGTTGATATGCATTACTGATGCTGCCAAAACTAGAATCATAATAATCGATACTGGCAGTAAGTTTGCAGTAATTGCTTCCATCACTCTCAAGATAACTACTGACCAACCTACTTGTGCAACGCGTTGAATTGCATAAAAGGTTAGCACCAAGAGTGTCAATCCTAAAGAGAAGAATAAGGCAACATAAAATGCAGACCAAGGTCTGTTTTGTAATTGATGTAAAACATGAGTGGCATGTGTATCATCATGAGAGGCAACGTGTGCTTCTGAACTAGCATGTGCATCACCATGAGTAGTCTCTTTATCTTCGGAAGCATGCATCATAGCAGCGTGCGCTTCATTGTCTGTTTTTACTACATGCGTATCATGGTCTGCTTCCGCTGCATGAGGAGTTGCTGCTTCGCCATGAGCACCTCCATGGGCGTCACTATTTGCAGCTTCAATTGCATGTTTTGCGTCTTCTAATGTCTTTTGAGAGCCATTATAAAAACTATACGCCAACCCAACAAACCCAAATACTATAAGGGTTAATGAGAATGTTTTTAATCTACCTGAGAATTGATACATATCTTTCGTATTCTTTCTTTTTTAAACTTATTTTAACAAATCTGCACGTAAAACTTCTACGTATTGAACAATTTGCCAACGTTCATTATATGTTAATTGAGATGAATGAGAACCCATTAAGTTTTTACCGTGCATTAAAACATGATAGATACTCCCTTCTGTAAGGTCTCTGTCTTTATAATTTGGAATCCCTGAAAATTTCTCTGTTTTGGATAAATGTCCATTTCCATCTCCTTTTTTACCATGACAGGAAGTACAGTATATGGTGTACATTGACTTTCCATTGGCCAAATTTTCTTCGTTAAGTTCTAAAGGGTTTTTTAAGTCTGCTTTGGCTTTCTCATATCCTTCGTTGGTATCTGCGATATCATAAGCAGGGTGTCCTCCTCTTGGGATCGTTCCAGCAACAGGTTTGCTATTCACAGGATTTCCTTTCAATCCATTTTCTGCATCTGCATTGTAAGGAATCGATTCATACATGTCTGGCATGTATTGCATTTGTGGAGTTCTCTTATCGCCACAAGAAGCTAAACTTGCAACAATTACTAAAACGATAATTAATTTAAAATTCTTCATTATCTATTGATTAGTGCTTATCTAATACGTTAATTTCTACTGCGCCTGTTTTATTTAACAAAGAAGTCAATTCTGCTTCGTTGTTATGCACTGGGATTTCCATTAAAAAATGGTCATCTGTAGTTCTTGGATCTGGATTTTCTGCATCCTTAAAGGGCCAAATTCTACTTCTCATATAAAAAGTGATTACCATTAAATGGGCTGCAAAAAATACGGTCAATTCAAACATGATTGGCACAAAGGCTGGCATGTTTTCGGCCCAACTAAAACTTGGTTTTCCACCAATGTCTTGTGGCCAGTCGTCGATCATCATATAATTGGTCATCCAAATAGCAAAAGCTAAACCTGTAATTCCATACATAAATGCAGTAATGGCTAATCTTGTTGGTGCCAATCCCATGGCTTTGTCTAGGCCGTGAACTGGGAATGGACAAAATACTTCTTCAATGTGATGGTGAGCTGCTTTTACAGTTTTTACTGCATCTAACAAAACTTCGTCATCGGTATAAAACGCGTGAATAACTTTTGATGATTCCATAATTATCCGTTTAAATTGTTATCAGAATCTTCCTGCTTGCTCGTTGCATTTAAAACAACAATGGCTGGCTTCGTAGGAATTCCTTGTTCGCTTCTCTTCTTGTAAAATTCACCCGAAGATTTTAAAATAGTTTTTACTTCCGCTTGTGCGATTACTGGGAATGTTCTTGCGTACAATAAGAATAATACGAAGAAGAAACCAATGGTTCCAATAAAGATACCAACATCTACGAAGGTAGGCTCAAAACGCCACCATGTAGAGGGTAAGTGTCCTTTACTTAAAACAATCGCAATAATGTCAAAACGTTCGAACCACATCCCAATATTAATGGCAATTGAAATAATGAAAGTCCATATGAAACTTCTTCTTATTTTTTTAAACCATAATAATTGTGGGGTGATAATATTGAAGATGATCAATGACCAAAATGCCCAAGCATAAGGTCCAGTTGCAGCACCTACAGATAAATACGTATAGTTTTCATAAGGAGAACCGGTATACCATGCGATAAAGAATTCTGTTGCATAGGCCACCGCTACAATACCCCCTGTAAGAATGATTACAATATTCATATACTCTATGTGCATACGGGTAATATAATCTTCCATATTGGTCACCTTTCTCATGATCCCTAATAAAGTTTGAACCATTGCAAATCCTGAGAAGATTGCTCCAGCTACGAAATAAGGAGGGAAAATAGTGGAGTGCCATCCTGGGTTAATTGAGGTAGCAAAGTCCATAGATACAATTGTGTGTACAGAAAGTACTAATGGGGTTGCCAAACCAGCTAACACCAAAGATACTTCTTCAAAACGTTGCCAATCTTTTGCTCTACCCGACCAACCGAAAGATAATAAGGCATATATTTTCTTTTGAAAAGGTTTTACTGCTCTATCACGAATCATCGCAAAATCTGGAAGTAAACCTGTCCACCAAAATACTAATGATACAGATAAGTAGGTAGAAATTGCAAATACATCCCAAAGTAATGGCGAATTAAAGTTTACCCATAAAGAACCAAATTGATTCGGAATTGGCAATACCCAATATGCATTCCATGGTCTACCCATGTGAATAATTGGAAACAATCCTGCTTGAAAAACGGCAAAGATCGTCATGGCTTCCGCAGAGCGGTTAATCGCCATTCTCCATTTTTGACGGAATAATAAAAGTACTGCTGAGATTAAAGTTCCGGCGTGACCGATACCTACCCACCATACAAAGTTCGTAATATCCCAAGCCCATCCAATGTTCTTGTTCAATCCCCAAACTCCAATTCCGGTTCCAACAGTATAAAAGATACAACCAAATCCCCAAAGCATTGCTGCTAAAGAAATATAGAAGGCTATGTACCAATTTTTATTTGCCTTACCTTCAATAGGTTTTGCAATATCTTCCGTAATATCGTGATAACTTTTATCACCTAATACTAAAGGTTCTCTAATGGATGCTTCGTAATGAGACATATTTTTATATCTTAATTTTTAATTACGCTTCGTTTGTATTTCTAACCTTCACTTGATACACTACATTCGGTTTCGTTTGTAGATAATCTAAAACATGATAGGCTCTTTTATCTGCGGCTAATTTTGTAACAACTTCTTTCTCGTTGTTCACATCACCAAACTGTAAAGATCCAGTTGTACAAGCTGATGAACATGCTGTTGCAAATTCTCCTGCTTCTATTTTTCTTCCTTCTTTCTTGGCTTTCAAAATGGTTGCTTGTGTCATTTGAATACACATAGAACATTTTTCCATCACCCCTCTTGAACGAACAACAACATCTGGATTTAAAACCATTTTACCATATTCGTTGTTCATGTGGAAGTCAAACTCATTGTTGTTTGAGTAATTGAACCAGTTGAAACGACGAACTCTATATGGACAGTTGTTTGCACAATATCTTGTTCCCACACATCTGTTGTAAGCCATGTGGTTTTGACCTTGTTTACTGTGTGTTGTTGCAGCTACCGGACAAACTGTCTCACAAGGAGCATGGTTACAGTGCTGACACATCATAGGCTGAAATGTCACTTGAGGGTTTTCTGCCTCTGTTTCAATGGCAGCATACATATCTGCTCTACTTAAGCCCAATTCGTCTGTGGCAAACTTTCTCACTTTAGGAGACGTAGGTTCATGACCTGTTGCCGCTCTATATTCTTCTTCTACTCCAGAAGAATAGTATCTATCAATACGCAACCAGTGCATATCTCTTCCTACTCGCACTTCATTTTTACCAACTACCGGTACATTGTTTTCTGCATGACATGCTACAACACAAGATCCACAACCTGTACAAGAGGTTAAATCGATAGAAAGATTGAAATGGTGGCCAACTTCTCGATTGTGCTCTGCCCATAAATCAATGGACTTTGCTTCCACTTCTTGATGATCGTAAGAAACCATCGCTGGAATGTTCCAGCCGTTCTTATGATCTTTTGGATCGATATTCACATAATCTTTTAAAGAAACTTCTTTTAAGATATCGTGACGTCCTGCAATTGTTTTTTGTACTTGTGTACAAGCAAATTTGTGGGTTCCACTTACTTTTTCGATCGCAACACCGTATTGAACTGTGTTGGCATCCTTGTATAATGGGTAGGCATTGACTCCTACTTTCATTTCATCTTTAAAACCAAGTGTTCTACCATATCCTAAAGCAAGACCGATAGATCCTGGTGCTTGACCGGGTTGAATTAAAACAGGAACATTGGCAACCGTGACTCCATTAAGAGTCAGATTTGCATAATCTCCATCAATCGCACCGTTGTCTTTTACTGGATTTGAAAAACCTAATCTCTTGGCATCTGCCATCGACATGGTTAAGTAATTGTCCCAAGAAGCTCTCGTTAATGGATCTGGGAATTCTTGCAACCAAGGATTGTTTGCTTGTTTTCCATCTCCTAAACCAGTGGAAGTGTAAAGAACCAATTCAAATTCTGAGGCTCCTAATGAGTGGTTCAGAAGATCCAGTTGATTTAGATGAATTTTTCGCATTAGTAGACGGTACAAAGCGGCAGTAGCCTCTGAGAGTGATACCGATTTTAATGCAACCGTTTTGGAAACTTCTTTGGTAAAGAAACCATTGTGCAATGCAGTATTCCATGAAGCTCCGTCCAACACATTTGCAGACCAAAAAGATTTTAAGTAATCGTAGTAAGAAGTTGAACTTCCTGACCATGCTAATAAAACTTCTTGAATTTGTCGTGTTTTGAATAGTTTCTGGATGGTTGGTTGCACCAAACTGTAGTTTCCTTCCGAAATAGAAACATCGCCCCAGCTCTCTAAAAAGTGAGTTGCTGGTAGTACATAATTTGAAGCGGCAACCGTATCGTTATTCTCGACAGCAATTGCAACTGATAATTTATCTTTTAAAGCAGCTGCAAATTCTTGCCCATTTGCTAAACTATAAACAGGATCTACATTGTATGAAACAACACCAGCAAGCGCTCCAGATTTTAAATCCGAAACCATTTGTGCAACATCTGCATCGTTTCCTTGGCGAATGTTTAAGGTATTTGTTACATCAATAATTTCACTTCCTAAAATTTTATTAATTTCTAAGGTAATTAATTGTGCGTTTTTATCATTTAAACCTGTTAAAACAACCGCTTTTGAGCCCGCCTTTTTTAAGGTAGCTGCTAATTTTTTAATGGCTGCATCTTGGGCAGTAGCTTTAGAGGCTACATTGTTCCCTGAGATAGCGTTGTATAAATTTAAAAGCGCAAACACTTGATCGGATGGTTTTACAACCATACGCTTATCGGCATTAGCACCCGTTAATGACATGTTACTTTCTAATTGAACATGGTAAGACATTTTACCATTTTCTGGCTTTCTTCCAGCAACATAAGCTTTCTCAAAACCTCCATGAAAATCGCCTAAGAAATCTGCTTCAAATGAAACAATTACCTCAGCTTTGTCTAAATGATAATTTGGCAATGCTCTTCTACCATATACTTCTTGAAAAGCGTCTGCAGCACCACTTTCTGATACGGCATCGTACACCACGTGCTTTACGTTTGGATACGCTGCTGTAAATTCTTCTACAATTTTTGTTGTAGAGGGACTTGCCATGGTACCTGTTAATAAAACAACTGGCTTGTTTGCAGTTTTTAAAGCAGTTAGCGTAGCTCCGATTTCTCCATCGGCATCTGCCCAAGAAATTGCATTTCCTCCTTTGGTAGGTTCTTTCAAACGAAGGCTTTCATCATACAACGACAATACAGAAGCTTGTACTCTTGCATTTGTAGTTCCATTTGCCTCTTTGTTTGGCATGATTTGGATGGGACGACCTTCTCTTGTTTTTACTAAAACATTTGCAAAATCATATCCATCTGCTACTGTTGTTGCAAACCAGTCTGCAACTCCGGGAATAATATCGTTTGGTTTTACAACATAAGGAATCGATTTGATCACCGGTCCTTCACAGGCAGCTAAAGATGCTGCTGCGGTTGTAAAGCCAACATACTTTAAGAAGTCTCTACGCGAAGTAGCAGAAGTCTCAAGGGTTTCTTTATCACCTAAAAAATCATCTGTAGGAATATTTTCTACAAATTCGTTTTTACTTAGCGTTTCAACAACAGAACTATCTTTTAGTTCTTCAACACTTTTCCAGTATTTTTTGATTGAAGCCATTTACTTATTGTTATTAGTTTTTAGTTTTTGTCGTTCGTTTTCACTGCAACAAAAAACAATTTTCTTCTTTGATTAATAATGACACTTACCACACTCTAATCCACCTAACTGAGCGGCTGTAACTTTATCTACACCGTACTTTTTAGCCAATTGCTCGTGAATTTTTGCATAATATTCGTTTCCTTTTAAATCTACATCTGTTTCTCTGTGACAATCTATACACCAACCCATTGTTAAAGGAGCATGTTGATACAACTCTTCCATTTCTTCCACTGGACCGTGACATTTCTGACATTGAACACCTGCAACAGTAACGTGTTGTGAGTGATTGAAATACACGAAGTCTGGTAGATTATGAATGCGCACCCATTTGATTGGCTTGGTATCTCCTGTATATTTTAATTCCTCTGCATCCCAACCTGCAGCTTTATAAACTTTTGCAATTTCTTTGTCTAATTCTGCTTTTTCTAATGTTCTGTCTTCTAAAACCACTACTGTATTTTCTGCAACTTCAGCAATACTTTTGTGACAATTCATACAAACATTCACCGAAGGAATTCCAGAGTGTTTACTATGTTTTGCGGAAGAGTGACAATATTGACAGTCGATTTTATTATCTCCTGCATGTATTTTGTGAGAAAATACGATGGGTTGCACTGGCTGATATCCTTGATCTACTCCTACACTGAATAAAGTTCCGAATAAGACATATGCAGACATCAACAGCGCGAAGATGACAAACAACACATGTAAGAATGTATTTTTTTGAATACCAACCCATAATTCCTGTAAGTCTCTTTTGAGATTTGACTGAACGTCTGAGTTTTCCTTTTTATTTCCTTTTAACTCATTGACCTGTTTCAACAATGAAGCGATCATAATAAAGGCAACGATAATAGCTGCGGCTAAAATCATAATCACCCAGGAAGGAGCTCCTCCGCCTGTACCATCATCAGTAGAAGTTCCTTCTGGTTTTACCTCAGCAACTTTTTTGATTTCACCAACTGTGGTGTAATATAAAATATCATCAATATTTTGATCTGTTAGCGCAGGAAAAGCAGTCATCACAGAACCGTTGTATTCTTCATAAATGGCAATGGCATCTGCATCCCCTGAAGCTCTTAATGCTGCATTGTTTTTAATCCAAGACTTTAGCCAGTCGTTCTCTCTACGAGACTCCACACCACCTAATTTTGGCCCAATCAACTTTTTGTCTAACTTGTGGCAAGAAGCACATTGAGATTTAAATAATTTTTTTCCTTCTTTGTAACGTGCCTCATCTACATCTTGTGCGTTTGAGGAAATTGTGAATGCGAATAATAAAAGAAATGTGATACTTTTAAAAAGCAAACTCGTAAGTCTATTGTGCAATGCTACACTTTTCATATTTACAACTATAATTTAAATATTCTAGTTAAAAACTGACTCAAAAATAACCCATGTTTCAGTTGTACAAAAGTACTACTTATTGCTAAATTTTAAAAAGCGAAAGGAATCTTAAATATTAATTTATAATAATTCTAAATAAGATATTTTACAATATAGTATGTAACAAGTTGTTACTTTTGTAGAAAGAATATATACGATGAACATCAAAGTAATTTTACTCACTTTTGCCAGCTTATTTTTCCTTGGGAATTCCACCAGCCGCGCACAATCACAAAACAATGATAATGACAGTATTCGCAGTATTATTGAGAAGAAAAGAGCCTATAACAATCGTAAAGGCATTGGATATCGCATTCAACTTTACAATGGAAGTGAAAAGCGTGTTAAAACCATTAGAGCGAAATTTCGCATCGAATTTCCATCGATAGAGACCTACTTAAAATACAATGCACCAGAATGGAAAATACAGGTTGGTAGCTACAAAACAACTTTGGAGGCCGCTAGAGAATTGAGAGAAATAAATAAGAAGTTTTCAGGTGCTATTATCATTCCAATAAGTAAATAAAAAAAATCACAAACAAAAAAAAACGCCGCAATATTGCGGCGTTTTTTTTTGAACTCTATTGAAAAATATTATTTCAATTTTTTCTTTACTGCTACTTCATTATAAGCTTCAATAGTATCTCCTTCTTCAATATCATTATAGCCTTTTAATTGAAGTCCACAATCATATCCTTTGGTTACTTCTTTTACATCGTCTTTGAAACGTTTTAAAGAGGTTAATACACCGTCATGAACAACGATTCCGTCTCTAATAACTCTAATTTTAGAATCTCTAAAGATTTTACCAGAGATGACCATACACCCTGCAATGTTTCCTACTTTCGAGATTTTATACACTTCTCTAATTTCTACATTCCCACTAATTTCCTCTTTCATGTCTGGAGATAACATCCCTTCCATCGCATCTTTTAAGTCGCCAATTGCATCGTAAATAATAGAATATGTTCTAATATCTACTTCTTCTCTATCTGCGATGATTCTTGCATTTCCTTGCGGACGAACGTTAAAACCTACAATAATTGCATCTGAAGCGGTGGCTAATAAAACATCACTTTCTGTGATGGCTCCAACTCCTTTATGTAAAATATTTACTTGAATTTCTTCGGTAGATAATTTCTGGAAAGAATCTGTCAATGCTTCTACAGAACCATCTACATCTCCTTTTAGGATAATGTTCAACTCTTTAAAGTCTCCCAATGCAATTCTACGTCCAATTTCATCCAACGTTAATGTTTTTTGAGTTCGAACAGATTGCTCACGTTGTAATTGAGAACGTTTTGAAGCAATTTGTTTTGCTTCACGTTCGTCATCAAATACATTGAATTTATCTCCTGCTTGTGGCGCTCCATCCAATCCTAAGATAGATACTGGCGTTGAAGGCCCTACTTCTTTCAAGTTATTTCCTTTATCATCAAACATGGCTCTTACTTTTCCACTGTGTTTACCAGCTAATAAGTAATCTCCAATTTTTAGGGTTCCTGCTTGTACTAAGATCGTAGAAACATATCCTCTACCTTTATCTAGTAACGCTTCCACTACGGCACCAACTGCATTTTTATTTGGGTTTGCTTTTAATTCTAAAACCTCAGCTTCTAATAAAACTTTCTCCAACAATTCTGGAACTCCTTCTCCAGTTTTTGCCGAAATATCTTGCGATTGAATGCTACCTCCCCAATCTTCAACTAATAAATTCATAGCTGCTAATTGCGTTTTTACATTGTCTGGATTGGCATTGGGCTTGTCAATCTTATTTATTGCAAAAATAATTGGGACTCCTGCTGCTTGTGCATGGGAAATTGCTTCTTTTGTTTGCGGCATAATATCATCGTCTGCTGCAGCTACAATAATTACTAAATCGGTTACCTGTGCACCACGCGCTCTCATTGCTGTAAACGCCTCGTGACCTGGTGTATCTAAAAATGCAATTTGTTGTTCGCCAACGGTTACAGAATACGCTCCGATATGTTGTGTTATTCCTCCGCTTTCAACTTCAATTACATTTGCTTTTCTTATATAATCTAACAAAGAAGTCTTCCCATGATCCACATGTCCCATCACCGTAATAATTGGCGCACGTGTAATAAGATCTTCTGGTTTGTCTTGAACTTCTTCAATCGCTTCTTCTACTTCAGCTCCTATAAATTCTACCGTATAGTTAAATTCTTCTGCAACAATCACCAAAGTTTCTGCATCTAAACGCTGATTCATGGTCACCATCATTCCTAGCATCATACAAGAAGAAATAATATTTGTTACTGGAACATCCATCATAATAGCAACTTCACTTACAGTAACAAATTCTGTTACTTTTAGGATTTTGTTATCTAATGTCTGTGCTTCTAGTTCTGCTTCTGTATGCTCTCTTCGTGCTTCTCTTTTATTTCTACGGTATTTCGCTCCTTTTCCTTTGCTAGATTTTCCTTGAAGTTTCTCCAAGGTATCTCTAACCTGTTTCTGAATTTCTGCTTCTGTAGGTTCTTCTTTTTTAACGGGAGTTTGATTTCCTCTACCTCTGTTAAAAGGTGGTTTTCCACTTCCGCTTCTTGCTTGGGGTCTTCCGACTCCACCACCACCACTTCTAGAAGGTGTTCCAGAACCGGTTGTTGGCTTGTTAATTCGCTTTCGCTTCTTTCGAGTATCGTTTGTGTTTGCAGACTTTACTTCTGGTTTTTTCTTTTGCGGTTTTTCGAATTGTTTTAAGTCAATCGTTTTTCCTGTAATCTTAGGTCCGTCTAACTTTTTATATTGGGTAACCAATGCTTCTGCATTTTCTGAGGTTACTTCTTCTCCTTTTTCTTCTACTACTTTTTGTTTGGCAACAATTGGTGTTGCTTCTTTTTCAACAGCAGTCATTTTCTTGGAAACTTCTTTTGCTGCTGCTTTTGGCTTTTCTTCGTTAGATGTTTCTGGGACAACTTTAGATGCCTCTTTTGAGGGAGCTGCAACAGGTACAACTACATTTTCTGTTTCTTCAACAGGGGTAGGCGCTTCTTTTACTGCTTCTGGCTGTTTTTTACCAGATGGATTCGTGACATCTATTTTACCAACAGTCTTGAATGCTAATTTTTCGGCTTTGGCTTTTAAAACAACTTCTTCTTTCTTTTCTTCTTCTACTCTTTTCTTTTCTAATTTAGCTTCATGTTCCAAACGAATCGCTTCTTTCTCTTTCCGTTTTTCTTCACCAACTTCCTTAGATGCTGCTTTTTTGCTTGCGTCAGTTTGAAAACCATCAAGTAAAACTTGATATACGTCTCCAGATATTTTAGCAGTAGGTCTAGCATCAACGTCGTGTCCGTTTTTTCCTAGAAATTCTACAGCTCTATCTAGAGAAATATTTAATTCTCTTAAAACTTTATTAAGCCTCATTGTTTTGCCTTCAGACATATAGTATATTTTAGCCTTTAATTCTGTAAAAATAAACTTTTTACTTTAATTCTTTTTCGTGTTGCTTATTCTTCGAATTCTTCTTTCAAAATTCTTTGAACATCAACAATTGTTTCTTCTTCTAAATCCGTTCTTTTTACCAATTCTGCAACACCTGCATCTAAAACGCCTCTTGCAGTATCTAAACCAATTTTCTTGAATTCAACAATGATCCAATCTTCAATTTCATCAGTAAATTCAGTCAACTCAACATCTTCTTCTTCTAATCCTTCTCTTTGAACGTCTATTTCGTAACCTGTTAATTCACTTGCCAAACGGATATTTACGCCACCTCTACCAATTGCTTTCGAAACTTCTTCTGGTTTTAATAGTACGCTTACACGTCCTTTTTTACCGTTGCGTTCTTCTTCATACATTTCAATTTCCATCGAAGTCACTTTTGCAGGACTTAAGGCTCTTGAAATAAACAACTGTTCATTTTTTGTGTAGTTGATAACGTCGATATTTTCGTTTCCTAACTCACGAACAATTCCATGAATTCTAGATCCTTTTACACCAACACAAGCTCCAACGGGGTCGATTCTATCATCATAGGAATCAACTGCCACTTTTGCTTTCTCTCCAGGAATCCTAGCCACGCGTTCTACTGTAATTAAACCGTCAAAAACTTCTGGAATTTCTTGCTCAAATAATTTGTTCAAAAATTCTGGTGATGTTCTTGATAAAATGATTGCTGGCTTGTTTCCTCTTAATTCTACCGACTTGATCACCCCTCTTACGGAATCTCCTTTTCTAAAAAAGTCGGAACGTATTTGTTCACTTTTCGGTAAAACTATTTCGTTTCCTTCATCGTCCAACAAGATAATCGCATTGTGACGAATGTGGTGCACTTCTGCACTGTACAAGTCGCCTTCTAGATCTTTAAACTGTTTGAAGATATTTGTACTATCGTGTTCAAATATTTTAGAAATTAAGTTCTGGCGCAGTGCCAAGATTGCTCTTCTTCCTAAATCAATTAGCTTCACTTCTTCAGACACGTCTTCACCGATTTCAAAATCTGGCTCAATCAATCTGGCTTCTGACAATTCTATTTCTTCATTATCATCTTCAGAAAAACCATCTGCAACTACCACTCTATTTCTCCAAATTTCTAAATCTCCTTTGTCTGGATTGATGATAATATCAAAATTATCATCAGAACCAAATTTTCTTTTTAAGGCAGCTCTAAAAACTTCTTCTAAAATAGACATTAGGGTAACCCTGTCTATGCTTTTGTTATCTTTAAATTCTGAAAACGAATCAATTAATGCTATATTTTCCATTACGTTTTTTACTTAAAATAAAATCTTCACTTTTGCTTCTTTAATCTCTGTATATAAAAGAGTTGCTGTTTTCTCTACAGTAACTTTTCCTTTACCTATTGGCTTAGGTTCTCTTGCTTTCCACTTCAAAACAATCGCATCGTCTGTCGCTTCGGCTAAAGTTCCTTCAAAATTCTCATCTGCAGTTGTTACCTTTAATATCCTATTGATATTTTTAACATACTGTCTTTTTACTTTTATTGGATGAGCTATATCGGGTGTAGAAACCTCTAAAGAAAAATCGTATACTTCTCTGTCGATATTATTTTCTATGTTTCTACTTATCCGAATACACTCACTCAAGGCAACTCCTTGATCACCATCAATAACAATTTGAATTCTATTATTTGTTGATATTTCAAAACTTATTAAATACAAAGATTCATTGACTGCCAGTGCATCTTCTAATAAATCTTTTACCTTTTCGTTCATCTTAAAATATAAAAATAGGGGACTTTTAGTCCCCTTCATTTTCTCAATTGTACTGATTTCGGTGCAAATATACTACAATGTTTGTGAATTAGCAAAAAGAGTTCAAGTCAATTATTTTTTGTAACTTTAAATACCCGAAGTTCACACCTAAATTCTTCTCTTATGAAAAAAATTTTAGTTCCTATTGACTTTTCCAAACAATCCGAATTTGCCTCCAAAATCGCAAATAAAATTGCTAAAGAATCTGAAAGTATCATCTACTTACTCCACCTCATCGAATTACCTTCTGGGGTTATTGATATGACTGCAGGAAGTCGGTTTAGCATCCCAGAAAGCATTTTGTACCTCAGAAAAACAAAAGAAAAGATCGTGCGTTTTAAAGAGCGTATTTTTTCTAAAGACATCGAGGTCGAACACATCATTAAACTTCAAGCACCAAATGAAGGAATTATAAAATATGGAGAAAAACTTGATGTAGATTTAATAGTCATGGGTTCTAAAGGACATTCTGAGTTTGAAGAAATACTAATTGGCTCGAATACAGAAAAAGTGGTAAGAACTTCAAAAATACCGGTACTTGTAGTCAAAAAAGATGCTGAAAAATTTAAACTCAAGGATTTAGTGTTTGCATCAAATTTTAATAAAGAGAACCGTCTCGCTTTTGAAAAATTTTTAGCTTTTGCGCATCTGTTTAAAAGTAAAATTCATTTACTAAAAATAAATACACCCCATAAATTTGAAAGCACCTTCGCAGCAGAGACGAAAATCAAGGACTTTATTCATGGTTGTAAATTACCAAAACACTCAATTACTGTTTACTGCGATGTTTCTATTGAAATGGGAATTTTAAATTTTTCAAGAAATAAAAACGCAGACATCATCGCATTAACAACACATGGAAGAAGTGGTTTGTCGCATTTGTTTAATGGAAGTGTCGCCAAAAATCTTTCTAAATCTGCTTTAAAACCCATGTTGACTTTTAAAATTTAACCCTTTCAAAACTCCTTTTAAAATAAAAAAGCTTCAAATTTAAAAATTTGAAGCTTTTTGTTGGCCTACAAGGACTCGAACCTTGAATGTCGGTACCAAAAACCGGTGTGTTACCAATTACACCATAGGCCAATGCGATAATGCGGGTGCAAATTTAAACCAAAGTTTCAATCCTACAAGCATTTTTTAAAAAAAAAATTCTTTAACAAATTTTTATGCTATTTTCTTTACGGTAAAAAGGAAGAATTGAGATTTTATTCGTAATAATTACTAAATTCGCCACAGACTATTACAAAAATATATGACAGCAGTAAACTTCAAAAAGTGGGATCTTATTTTAGGATGGGTAATCTTTGCAATTGCACTAATTACCTATTCATTAACCATTGAACCCACCGTAAGTTCCTGGGATGTTGGAGAATATATCTCTACAGCAATTAAACTAGAAGTAGGCCATCCACCTGGAGCGCCTCTTTTCCAGATGTTAGGTGCCTTTTTTGCAATGTTTACTACCGAAGTAACTGAAATTGCTAAAATGGTCAACTTTATGTCTGCGCTCGCGAGCGCATTTACCATTCTCTTTATGTTTTGGACCATTTCTAACTTGGGTAAAAAGTTAGCATTAAAATCAGGCGCACTCTCAGACGGGAAATACATCGCAATTTTAGGAAGTAGTGCCGTTGGATCTCTGGCATACACATTTTCTGACAGTTTTTGGTTTAGTGCCGTTGAGGGTGAAGTGTATGCAATGTCGTCTTTTTTAATGGCCCTACTGTTCTGGCTGGGTCTCAAGTGGGAGAGTGAAATGCAAACTCCGAGAGGTAATAAGTGGCTGGTATTAATTAGTTTTGTTGTTGGTTTGTCCTTTGGCGTTCACATTCTTTCCTTATTGGTGATTCCATCCATAGTAATGTTGTATTTCTTTAAAACTTTCAAAGATATCAATCTTAAAACTACCACAATTGCCACGGTAATCTCAGTAGTTGTTTTAATGTTTGTTTTTAAATTTTTATTCCCTTTTACCTTACAATTCTTTAGTTCCTCAGAATTGTTTTTTATCAATTCTATTGGCATGCCCTACAACTCCGGAACCATCATCGCAGGAATTGTATTGATTGTTCTGTTTTACGTTGGATTAAACTGGACGCGTAAAAAAGACAAAGTAGCAGCAAACACGCTTATTTTGTCCTTACTATTTATCATGATTGGTTTTTCTTCTTGGATTATGTTGCCTATTAGAGCCAATGCAAATACCACGATTAACGAAAACAATCCATCGAGTGCACGCGAGCTATTGGCCTACTACAATCGAGAGCAATATGGAGATGCCAATGTTTTTTATGACACCTATTATTCGAATTCATATGATAGAGAAATAAGTGCGAGTACCCCAAGAAAAGATGATAAGCCTAAGTATGAAAAGAAAAATGGAAAATACATCATTGTTAATAAATACAAAAATGTATTGCAAAACTATTCAGACAAGCACAAAGGCTTCATCCCACGAATGGTAGACCCTACACCAAGTGTTATTGAACGTTACAAAGCCATTGCTGGCATTCCGCAAGAAAGTAAAAGAAGACCCACTTTTGGTGAAAACTTAAAATTTATGGTCAACTATCAATTTGGCTATATGTATGGTCGCTATTTTATGTGGAACTTTGTTGGAAGACAAAACGACATTCAAGGAAACTTAGATATTAATAATGGAAACTGGTTGAGCGGAATTGATTTTATTGACGAAGCAAGAATCGGTTCGCAACAAAAACTCCCTTCCTATGTGTTAGAAAATAAAGGAAGAAATACCTATTATTTCTTGCCGTTCCTCTTAGGATTGATGGGCTTATTTTATCAAATAAAATGGGACAAGGAAAACTTTTTTACATTGCTCCTCTTCTTTGCTTTCACTGGATTGGCCATTATTTTTTACACCAACCCAAAACCCTTTGAACCTCGAGAAAGAGATTATGCCGTCGTTGGAAGTTTTTACATTTTTGCCATTTGGATTGGCTTTGGGGTTTTAGCGCTGTACGAAGCATTCAAAAAGTATGGGAATAAAAAGGCGATTGCAGTTGCAATTTCCACACTATCCTTAGTTGCCGTTCCTGTATTAATGGGAGCACAAAACTGGGATGACCACGACCGATCCAATCGCTATACAGCTCATTTAAATGCACAAGCCTATTTAGAGTCCTGTGACCCCAACGCCATTATGTTTACCATTGGAGACAATGACACCTTTCCCCTTTGGTACCTGCAAGAAGTAGAAGGCATTCGAACGGATGTTAAATTGATCAACACCAGTCTTTTTGCAACCGATTGGTATATCGATCAAATGAAGCGTGCAACTTATGATGCGCCTCCAATTCCTTCCCAATTAACGCATGACCTCTACAAATTTGGAAGTTTAGACGTTGCCTATTACTTTGATGAATTAAGAGCCATCCCAAAAGATGCGACCATTACAATTCAAAAATTTATGCGTTGGATTGAAAGTCAAGATTCCCGAACGTTTTATGATTTGGATGGAGATGAAGTTCCAGAAAAGATATTGCCTGCAAACAACATTCGAATCCCGGTTAACAAAGAAAACGTCCTCAAATCGGGTATTGTAAAAGCAAAAGACGCTGATAAAATTGTAGACTACATCGACATTAAAATTGATCGTGGAATTACCAAAAACAGGATTCTAATGCTCGATATTTTAGCCAACAACGATTGGAAACAACCGCTCTATTTCACTGGAGGCTCTAATGCTGATGAAGAATACATTTGGTTGAAAGATTACCTTCAATTGGATGGTTTGGGCTACAAATTGGTACCGATAAAAACACCTATTGGAAAGAAAAGTTTGTTTGACATGGGTCGTATCGATCCTGAGAAAATGTACAGCAATGTACAAAAGTGGAATTGGCGAAGTATTAACGATGGAAAAATCTATTTGGACGAACAAAGCAAGCGAAATGCAATCTCTATGCGAAACAGCTTAATGCGCTTATCAACCGCTTTTGCAGTCGAAGGCGACACCCTAAAGGCCATAGAAATCCTAGATTTATCGCTAGACAAAATGCCGATCAAAGATTTTGATCACTATAGCTTGTCGTTAGACTATCCAGAAATGTATTACAGATTAGGAGCGGTCGAAAAAGCAAGAAAGACTGCCGAAACCTTAATTGGACTCTTTCGTGAAAAATTAATTTGGCACAGTACCTTTACAAAAGAAGAATTTGATTTGGTTTTTGAGGATTTCGATTTAACGTTTCGCTATTTATACAGGGGTGTGTTAGAACAAGTACAAGACAACGAAATAGATTATACCTACTTTAAAAAACTACAGGACGAATTCAATGGCACTCTAGAATTGTTTCAACATATTATACCAAACCAAGAAGCAGCTCCAGAAGAGTTAGAGCTTTTACAGGAATAGCGAACACTGCATCTAAAACTACACCTCTCTAGGAAGCATCGTTGCTCAAAATATAGGGGTGTTTTTTATAGAGAAAAATACGCTATCAAAAAAAGAGCAGACTATAAAATCCCAAAAAAAAGATTTTGTGAATTTAGACGAACTGTTGCACCATACCAATCAAGGTATTGGCATCTTGCTCTCCTGTTTGGCGCCATTTCATTTCGCCATTTTTATAAATCATGAATGTAGGATTGCCTTTCACTCGCAAAGCTTCTGCAAGGGGTTCATTCTTTTTAATGTCAATTTTAATCACTTTGGCACTGTCACCTAAAGCAGCAGCAACGTCGCGTAATGTTTCGACACCATTATCGATGTCATCCCAATCGAAATAGAAATCGATTAGAACAGGTTTTTCAACACTTATTAACTCACCAAATTTTGTCATTCTACAAAGTATTTATGGGGTAGTAATATTTTAATTACTAAACAATAATTTACAAAGATACAAAAATCTAATTGAATCGACTGATTATCAACCTTTCCTCAAAGTAATGACGGTAATTTCTGGCCAAATTCCAACACGTCCTGGAAAGGCATGATAGCCGAAACCACGATTAACATTAATGTATCTCCCGGCCTCTTCATACAAGCCAGCCCATTGTTTGTAAACATATTTTGAAGGACTCCATTTGATCCATCCCGGAATTTCAATGCCCATTTGCAAACCGTGTGTATGTCCACTTAAGGTCAAATGATAATTGAAAGGATCTTGTTTCACTTTGTACTCCCAATGGCTTGGGTCATGAGACATTAAAATCTTAAAATCTTCCTTTTTAACATCTTTGGATGCTTTCTCAAGGTCGCCTGCTTGGTTGAATCCTTTCCCCCAATTCTCAACTCCCAAAAGGGCGATTTTTTGTCCATCTTTCTCCAAATAACGGTGTTCATCCAACAATAAATCAAAGCCTATTTTTTGATGAATATCTTTTACATCTTGAAAATTCTTTACTTTTTCTGCTGGATTTTTCCAATCCATATAATCGCCATAATCATGATTCCCAAGGATAGAAAATTTTCCAGATTTGGCCTCTAATTTGTCAAAGACATCAATCCAATTGTCCATTTCATCGGCCTTATTATTTACAATATCTCCAGTAAATAACATCATGTCCGATTGTTGTTGATTGATTAAATCTACTCCATATTGTATTTTTTCTTTGTTGGTAAAACTTCCTGAGTGAATGTCCGAAATTTGCGTAATGGTAAAACCGTCAAACGCCGCGGGTAAATCTGGAAATATTAAATTATATTTAATAACCTTATAGTTGTACTTCCCTTGAATGATTCCATAAATAAAAGAAGCAAAAGGAAGGGCCGCCAAACCTAAAGCAATTTGAGAAATAAATTTTCTTCTGTTTGCAATGGGTTGGGTTTCTCCTGAGGATAGTGCTGAAAAGAGTTTTAAAAACAATCGATAAATATCTTCTCCAAACAAAACAATTAAAATGACAATTTTTGGCAATAAAACTGTTAGCATGAGGCCCATTGCCATTTGAAACTGGGGCGTTTGCCCTTGAGTTCGGTCATAGGTAAGTGCTATATATAAAAAGTTGAAATAGACTGCAAGGCTTACAAAAACCCAAGAATAGCGAAAAATTTTACTTTTTGAAACTGTTTTCAGCGCCTGAAATGCATACAATTCCAGAAGCACTACAACCAACAACAAGACAATCATTCCAATCCATCGCATACAAATACTGTTTTTTATAAAATTCAACAAATATAGCGTTTAAACTCAAATGAATTTGAACATCCTGTGAAAGTTTTGTAGCTTTACTGCTGTGACTATTTTTATGGATAAAAATCGTTTTATCTGTCTTCAATGTCACAGCCATAAATAGCCAAAAAAAATCCAATGTCAGATCAAAAAAGAGTTTTTTTAGTAGATGCTTTTGCACTAATTTTTAGAGGATATTATGCGTTTATAAAAAACCCGCGAATCAATTCCAAAGGATTGGATACTTCTGCTATTATGGGTTTTATGAATTCTCTTTTAGACGTTATCAAACGCGAAAGACCGGATCATTTGGCGGTTTGTTTTGACAAAGGAGGCAGTGTAGACCGTGTAGAAATGTTTGAAGCCTATAAAGCCAATAGAGATGAAACTCCTGAAGCCATTAAAATTGCGGTTCCTTACATTCAAGAAATTCTAAAAGCCATGCACATTCCAATTATGGTGAAAGAGGGCTTTGAAGCAGATGATGTTATTGGTACCCTCTCAAAGCAAGCAGAAAAAGAAGGGTTTAAAACCTATATGGTTACACCCGATAAGGATTTTGCACAATTGGTCTCTGAAAATATTTTTATGTACAAGCCACGTTTTGGAGGTGGATATGATGTGTGGGGAGTTCCAGAAGTACAAGAGAAATTTGGCGTAGAAACTCCTGAACAAGTGATTGATTTCCTAGGAATGATGGGCGATTCTGCAGACAACATTCCAGGACTACCTGGTGTTGGGGAAAAAACAGCAAAAAAGTTTTTGGCAACCTATGGTTCGATGGAGAATTTACTTGACAACACCCATGAACTCAAAGGAAAACTAAAAGAAAAAATAGAAGCTGCCAAAGAATTAGGATTGCTTTCAAAAAAATTGGCCACCATTATGCTAGACGTTCCAGTCAGTTTCCATGCCAAAGATTTTGAATTGGATCAACCCGATTTAGAAAAAGTAACCACTCTTTTCAACGAGTTGGAGTTTCGAAATTTACTCGTAAACTTTACACGAACTTTCGCAGAAAAAACATCGGATCCCGATGTGAAAGCTGACGCCGAAAAACCAAAAGCAGCTAAAAAAACAGTTCCATCATCCACTGATGGCCAATTTGATTTGTTTGCTGCACCGGGCAGTGGAAGTGTTTCTGAAGAAGAAGTAGCCGCTGGTTTTAAAACCATTGAAAACACCAATCATTTTTACCAACATATTGATTCTCCTTTGTCCAGAAAATTATTATTGAAGAAATTACTGCAACAAAAAGCGGTTTGTTTTGATACGGAAACGACGGGCTTAAAAGCGCTTGAAGTAGAATTGATTGGCATTGCTTTTTCTTATGAAATTGGAAAAGGATATTATGTTTCCTGTCCAGAAGACCAAAAAGAAACAGAGGCCATTTTAGACGAATTTCGTCCTTTTTTTGAGGCTGACCACATTGAAAAAATTGGGCACAATTTAAAATACGACCTCAAAGTATTGTCCAACTACAACCTGACTGTAAAAGGAAAGTTGTTTGATACCATGATTGCCCATTACCTCATCAATCCCGATATGCGCCACAATATGGACATGCTTGCTGAAACGTACTTAAACTACCAACCCGTTTCCATTACAGCATTGATTGGGAAAAAAGGAAAAAATCAATTGTCGATGCGCGAAGTACCGCTGGCAGACCAGACCGAATATGCGGTGGAAGACGCAGACATTACCTTGCAATTGAAAGAACATTTCACCAAAGAATTGGAGAGTGGCAACGTAGCTGCACTTTTTAACGATGTAGAGCTTCCGTTGGTTTCTGTACTCACGGCCATGGAAATTGAAGGGATCAACATCAACGTAGCTTTCTTAAAAGAATTATCGAACAGCTTAACGGCAGATATTGAACGACTGGAGAAAGGGATTTATGAGCAAGCAGGTGAAGAATTTAACATTGCATCGCCAAAACAATTGGGGATTGTATTGTTTGAAAACATGCAATTGGTTGCCAAACCAAAAAAGACAAAAACGGGACAATATTCTACCGCTGAAGACGTGCTTTCTTTCTTGGCCAAAGACCATCAAATTATTAGAGACATTCAAGAATACCGCCAATATAAAAAATTACAAAGTACCTATGTAGATGCTTTGCCCAATGAGGTGAATCCTAAAACAGGAAGAATTCACACTCAATACATGCAGGCGGTAGCAGCTACGGGTAGATTGAGCTCGAACAATCCGAATTTACAGAACATCCCCATCCGAACCAAACGCGGACAAGAGGTGCGAAAATCATTTGTCCCTAGAGATGAAAACCATGTACTGCTTGCTGCCGATTATTCTCAAATTGAATTGCGGATTATTGCGGCGTTAAGTGAGGAGGAAACGATGATGAATGCTTTTAAAAACGGAGAAGACATTCATGCTTCTACTGCTGCAAAAGTATTTGATGTTCCGCTTGCGGAAGTAACCCGAGAACAACGTAGCAATGCAAAAACTGTTAATTTTGGAATTGTCTATGGGGTATCTGCTTTTGGATTGAGCAATCAGACCGATTTAAGCCGAAGTGAGGCCAAAGAACTTATTGACACCTATTATGAAACCTATCCAAAATTAAAAGCCTATATGGCAGCTCAGGTAGATTTTGCACGTGCACACGGGTATGTAGAAACGGTTTTGAAAAGACGTCGCTATTTAAAAGACATCAATTCGCAAAATGCCATGGTGAGAAATGGTGCGGAAAGAAATGCCGTGAATGCACCGATACAGGGGTCTGCTGCCGACATTATCAAATTGGCAATGATCAACATTCACAAGCGCTTTGAAAAAGAAAATTTCAAATCGAAAATGTTGTTACAAGTGCATGATGAATTGGTTTTTGACGCACACAAAGAGGAGCTAGACATCATTCGCCCGATTATCAAATATGAAATGGAAAATGCCTTTTCAATGAGCGTTCCATTGGATGTGGAAGTGGGCACTGGACTCAACTGGCTAGAAGCGCATTAATGGCTTAGAAAATGGAATTAGATTATATCGAAAACGTAAATGGATTGGAGGAGCATGTTGTTCGACTGTACAACTTCAACATGGCGGAAGCCATTCATTTTAGAGCACTTCTTATAGAATTCATTATCGAGAAGCAACAACCATTGGATTTGTCTCAAGTCGCTTTTATAAAACCTCGCAATTGCAATTTAATTTTAGGCCTTAGGCATAAACCCTACAGAGCAAGCAATTGGATACTCTCCGAATCCAACAAAAAACACCGTCACTTTTAACAATACCGAAAAGGTTCTTTTCGAACTCTTTTCACCACTGGGACAAAGCCTATTAAAAAATGAACTTACCCCAGAGAACAATCAAATAGATGTGTCAGCTTTTCCAACAGGGATTTATTACTTAAGAATTAAAAACAAAACAATAAAACTCATAAAAGTGGATTAATTGTTGCAAAAACGTTCTTATAAATAGGATTTAAATACCGCGAATTAATGTATATTTCGCGCAGATTTTAATGTGAAATTATGGAAGGAAATTCAATAAAAAATTATCTAGAAACGCTCATAGAAAATATACCAACAGCCTGGTTAGATTTAACAACTCACCGCCTTGATATTTATAATGAATCGTTGGCAAAAGCTGAATTTTTAGAGCAGTTTGAAGTATTATTTAACACAAAAAACTCAGATACAAAAGCACTTCAAAAATTACCAACAGCTTATGATTATATTCGGTTGGGACATCCTTTGTCTTGTCTACTTGAATGGAGTATTGCCAAATTGAACACCCTAAAATCAGAAAATGTCATTAGTTTTTCGTCACAAACAATGCCTATTTTGGCAATTCTAAGAACCAATGCATTCGCAGATAAAAAAACTCAAATTCTATATTCAGGGACACCCCCCTCCTTTTTAGATACCGATGTTCTAACGCGGGTATATGGCTATCAATTTGAATTAAAGCAGTTGGAGAGTAGCACTGCCATTCCTCCTTTTGATGGAAGTACAGTTTTCATTGCAGCACAACAAGAACTTTCTCTTTTTGAATTTCATAAAAACTGTGATTTTGTCATTCATAATTATGGGGAACTCGGAAGTATTTTGGCTATAAATGGAGCTCACAATGAAGCATCTATTTCAGCCATACAGCACGTTCGGAGAAGAGAAACCATTGCCATGACACCTGCCCATTCACTTACAGCTTTAAAACGTATCGTAGGACAAGCAGATTTAGATACTGAAACAACAGATTGCAAAGCCAACAAAACACTGGTTTTAGATGCGATTCAAAAAATTACTGGAACAAGCACCACACCTTTAGTAGGGTCTAGTGGGCTCTCGATTCAATATGCAATTATGATGGGATTGGTGCACGATGCATTGGATACACATCCTGGAAAGCCAATTAAAATTGTGGTGCCTCCCAACTGCTATGGAGGTACCAATGACCAAGCAAGGCGCGTTGCTGCCTGTCTAAAAAACGTGGAGGTCGTGGATTTACTCGTAGATGGTGAAAATGACATGGTGCAAAGCATTGAACATGTTTTAGAAGCAATTGCAACAGAAGATGCAGTAACGTTTATCATTGCAGAAATTCCAACAAACCCTCGCGTAGAAGTTCCAGATTTACTAAAATTGAAAGCTGTTTTAAGCGCAACACGCAATACAGAAAGTGGTATGAAGGCCATAGATCCCGTTTTTATTTTAGACCAAACATTCTGTCCCAATGTGCGCTTTCTTGGTAAAGATGAAATCCTTTCCTCAGTGCGAACAATTTCATATGTTAGTGGATCAAAGTTTCCAAGTGGTGGAAAATGTACGGCTGGATATTGTGTGGGAAATCACAAGACCAATGCATTGATGAAAAAAATAGCACTGCATTTGGAAATCTGCGACAACCAAGCCACAGCACTTCAAATGAAGCGCTTAGCAAAGCAATTGCCTTCTATGAATCAAAGAATTAAAGCCGCCTATCTGAATACACGTGCTTTTGTATCTTACATTCAAGAAACATTTCCCGAAGCAAAAATTAATTTTGTTTCTGAAGCCTTGGCAAACCAAGGATTTACCCCATCTGTTTTTTCATTAGACCTCCCAACTAAAGGAGCGACAGCAGAAAAAAGAGAGGAGTACAAACGAAGGTTGAACCATCAACTAATCCAGTTAATGATTACTGAAATTCCAAATGAAAGCAAGTATTGTGTGAGTTACGGTCAGTTAAACGGAGTGTATTGGACCATTCCTGCCACCTCAACACAGGGAACTACCAAAGAAGGTGACAAAGATTATATTGCACGGGTAGCACTATCTCCAAACATGGATTTGGAACTGCATAAAAAAATATTTTCAGCATTTGTTGCAACCATTTCATAAAAGAAAAAACGATTCATTGAAGCAGTTCCAACTTTTTAAAACAGCCATTTCAAAAATTGAACTTCCAGAAAAGTTCACATTTCCATTTTACTACACCCCGCATGTACTTGTAGAAATTGCAACAAAAGAGATACAAGCCTACTTGGCGACTCAAACAGACTTTACCCATAATTTTGGGCTCGATTCAAACGCTACAGAAAATGCCATCGGTAAAATGTTTGGGGTTTTGGTGGTGAAAAACAACGCGAATCAACTGGGCTATCTAGTGGCTTTTTCTGGAAAATTAGCGGATGAAAGTTGTCCTGAAATATTTGTTCCTCCCGTTTTTGACTTGAGAACGAAGCACAGTTTTTATAAAAAAGGAGAAGAACAAATCAATATTATTAATGCAAAGTTAACGGCATTAAAAAGTGATGAAACCTATCTTTTTGTAAAGAGAGTTGTGAAAAGAGCTTCCAAAAAAATTGAGGATGATTTAGCACTTCAGCGAAAAAAAATGGCGATTTCTAAAAAAGAACGAAAACTTCGCAAAAAAGAGGCTCGGAAAAACTTGACAAACGATGCCTTCGAAAAATTGTCTCAAAAATTAGAACAAGAAAGTTTTAACGATCAGTTTTTCTACAAAGAACTGGTTGCCTATTATATTCAAAAAGAAGAAAAAAATCGCAGCGAACTCACTACTTTTGAGGAGCAAATAGCCGCCTTAAAGAAAGCAAGAAAAGAAGCCTCTGCATTGCTGCAAAAAACACTTTTTGAGAAGTTTGACTTTTTAAATCAAAAAAAAGAAACAAAAACACTTCTTGATATCTTTAGCAATCCAACGATAAAACCTCCAGCAGGTGCCGGAGAATGTGCGGCTCCTAAACTACTGCAATTTGCATTTAAAAATGATTTAACGCCTCTTTGTATGGGGGAATTTTGGTGGGGAATTTCTCCAAATTCGGCCATTAGAAAACATAAAAATTTCTATCCGGCTTGTCAAGGGCGATGCAAACCTATTTTGAATCATATGCTGGATGGAATTGCCATGGACGAAAATTTGCTAATTAAAGAAATTTCGAATGACAAAACCCTAGAAACCATCTACGAAGATGATGTGCTCTTGGTGATTCACAAACCGGCAGAATTTTTATCGGTACCGGGCAAAGAAATTACAGATGCTGTATCTACTCGGATCAAAGAAAAGTACCCCAATGCTACAGGGCCTTTAATTGTACACAGACTCGACATGTCTACTTCGGGTATTTTACTACTTACCAAAACAAAAGAAGCAAATAAACATTTACAAAATCAGTTTATAAAAAGAAGCATTCAAAAAAGATATGTCGCGCTGTTGGATGGAAATTTAACTGAAGACAAAGGAAAAATAACGCTTCCTTTACGGGTCGATTTAGATGACAGACCCAAGCAATTGGTTTGTTTTGAACATGGGAAAAATGCAGAAACACGTTGGGAAGTGATCCGAAGAGAAAAAGGCAAGACGCGTGTTTATTTTTACCCAATTACAGGAAGAACGCACCAATTAAGAGTTCATGCTGCCCATAAAAATGGTTTAAACGCTCCTATTGTTGGCGATGATTTGTATGGAAAAAAACAAGATCGATTGCATTTACATGCTGAATTTATTGCTTTTACACATCCTGCTACAAATGAAAAAATGAGTTTTAGAGTGGCTCCTTCATTCTAAAAAGAAACTCTATTTATCGAACAAATCGATAGGTTGCTTTGATGACAAAAGTATCTTGAAGTGGGGCGTCAAAAATTTGGTTTTGGAGACTGGATCCTAAAGAGTTTTCTGGATTTCCGGAGTTACTCCCCCCTCTTGCCCATACAAAAAACAATTCAGATCCCGGAATGTATTCCCATCGAACAACCAAGTTTGTTTGTAATTGCGCAAAAGAAAAATTGGGTTTGTTAAAACGGTAATCTTCAAGACCGTTTTGAGTTTCATCTATTGAGTAAATTGCATTGTTCTGGGCATCGAAACCTGCTGTAAGTTGATTTGTATTGTATTCATTCACACGGTCTTCAAAACGAGAAGCAGTGGGTATATTTACATACTTAAAAGCTGCATATCTTCCACGAGCTATAAAAGGTTGCCCATAGAACTGAAAAGAAAAATTTGGGCTTAAACTGTAATTCAATCGTAATGTAGTCGTCCAAGTTTCGTTATCTATTTCTCCTAATACGTATCTTTTTTCAGCATCAAAATCTACCGTTGTAACATATTGTGCTTTGTTTATTGTCTTTCTGAATTCAGTATTTAAAGAAATGCTAAAAGCATCAAAGGGCTGGTAATTTGATCGAAACACATAGCGATTGCTTTTGGAAACTTCTTGTTGACTTTGGGATTGAACATAACCGAGTCGGAAACTAAATTTCTGGGTTTCATCGGAACCCAAAAAGGTGTATAGGAAATAATTATTGGGCGAATGCCAGCGTGGCCCCCCTCTTAAAAAAGAGTTTTCGTAAACATTCGAATTGGTCCCAAATCCAATATTGGTATCCCAATTGTTTAGCCAATTGAACCGTCCTCTGAACTCCGTACTCAATTTGTTTAAGTTCCCTCCAAAATCATAAGCGGTATTCTGTTCAAGGCGAAGTTCAATATTCCGATATATTTTTGTTGGAACCTGCCATAAATATTGAAGTTCTGCAAATTGAATCATCTCGTCTGTCTGACGTAAAAATCCAATATCATTTAATTCTAATTCTGGGGACCGCCATACAAAACCTCCATTGTATCTCCAATTTCCACCACCTTTCTTTCCAGCTTCAATTCGACCACCTGTCCCCGTTAAAGAGGTTCTGTTTGGATCTAAATTTACATGGGTTGCATCAATTCTTTGAAAGGAACGAGCAATGGATTGTTGGGTTTCTAAGATGGCTGTTTTACTTCCTTGTACATGACTTAGAAGGGTATTTCCTTCCAAATAGTAGTCCCTGTTGTTCCAGTTGTGCTGAAAATCAATTCCTGCAGTATAGGCTGCTTTGTGTAATTCTGAAAAATTGCCTGCCAAATTTCGATTTGTAGCCGTAACAATACCACCAACAAAAGAATTTCTTTTATTAAAATCTTTTTGTGCGCGTCCCACAAAATAGTTGGTTAAGGGTGCTACAATCTCTTTCCTGGTTTCACCATCTACTTGTCTTACCTCTGCAAATTCATTGGCAGTAATACTTTCTAGAACGCCGATAGACCACCCATTTTTTGTTTTTCCTGAAAACTTTGCCGCTCCTAAAATTGTTGAATTAAGCGGTTCTTTTGCAAATTCGCCAGCTGCTAAATTTGCACTTCTATTGGGACTTCCACCTATTCTTCTGCTGTAAAAAAGATTGTCTCTACCATTGGCAAACTTAAAATCGAAAATGTTTTTATTTTCAACAAAAAACGGACGTTGTTCTTCAAAAAATATCTGAAACCCGTCCAAGGCTATGGCGCCTGGATCTGCTTCTACTTGTCCAAAATCTGGATTGACAGTCATATCTAAAGTTAAATCATTGGTGATTCCTATTTTGGCGTCTAGGCCACCGTTTATTTTAAAATCACGACCATCTTTGTAGGGATTACCTGCTTCTGCTTGATAAGTATCATATTGTAAAACAGTAAAGGGCTGAATTTCTAATTGTTTTTGTGATTTTAAGTTGATGAGCCCGTGCAATTCTCCGGATTCGCTAATAAACCCAGCTTGATCATTAGGGATTCTTTGCCAAAGTGAGCGTTCATTCTCTCTGAAAATATTTCGAGAAACATTGAACCCCCAAATTTGTGCACTGTCATTTCCAAAACGTAATTGACTCAATGGGATTTTCATTTCTGCAGTCCATCCTTCCGCATCAATTTTTGCATTTGTATACCAAATAGGATTCCAACTATCGTCCCATTGATTTCCATTTTGGGTTGCAATTTCTTCTCCTTTTACTCCGGCCGCAGTGGTGGTAAATACAAAAGCGGTTCTCTTATCGTGATAACTGTCTATAATTACATTCACTCGATCTCCAGCAAAACCGTCTCTTCGGGTTAATCGTTGTTGAATTAATTCTGGATGATCATCAAAAGCACGAATGGCAACATATAAGAACTGTGCATCATAAAGTACTTTAAATTGTGTTTGAAAAGTTGGTGATGTTCCTTCATCTGGGATTTTTTCTACAAAATCAGAAGCCCAGGTTCCTGCATCCCAACCTGCATCAGAAAGATCTCCATCCACTACGATTGGTGTTTTTAAAAGCTGTGTAGTATAAATTCTTTTTGGAATTGATTCTTGTGCACGCAGCTTTACAAATAGAAACAGTGTGATTATGACAAAGGGGATTCGAAACATCAATTTTTTTTTCAAAAGATTGTAAATGAAGTACAAAAGTAACTTTCTATTTTCACAAATAGATGTTAAATTTTAGTTGTATTGGTAAATAATGGGAAACATAAAAGATAATTCCAATTCACTCTTTGGCAATCAAATAAATAACAGTACATTTGCACTCCTTTTTTAAGGAAAATAAATTATTATTAACAAACAAAAACTAAAAGTGTAATTATGAACACATTAAGTTACAAAACAGTATCAGCAAACAGCGCTACCGTAAACAAGGAGTGGGTTTTAGTTGATGCAGACGGGCAAACGTTGGGTCGTCTAGCTTCTAAAGTAGCAAAGCTAATTAGAGGTAAATACAAACCAAACTTTACTCCTCATGTAGATTGTGGAGACAACGTGGTGATTATCAACGCAGAAAAAATTGTTTTAACTGGAAAGAAATGGACTGAGAAGTCTTACATCCGTCATACGGGATATCCAGGGGGACAAAGATCGTTAACTGCAACAGAAATGTTTGAGAAAGATCCTACAAGATTGATCGAAAAAGCAGTGAAAGGAATGTTGCCTAAAAATATTTTGGGAGCAGCACTTTACAGAAACTTGTATGTATATGCAGGAGGAGAGCACAAACAAGCAGGTCAGGAACCTAAAGCTATTAATCTTAACGATCTTAAATAATGGATACAGTACACAAAATCGGTAGAAGGAAAACAGCAGTAGCTCGTATTTATCTTTCAGAAGGAAAAGGAAATATCACTGTAAACAAAAAAGACTACAAGGACTATTTCACAACAGGAACTTTACAATATAAAGTACAACAACCTTTAATGCTAACAGGAGACTTAGAATCGTATGATATCAAAGTAAATGTTTATGGAGGTGGAGTAACGGGTCAAGCAGAAGCAATTCGTTTGGCAATTACAAGAGCTTTGGTTGCGATCAACGAAGAACACAGATTAGTATTGAAACCAGAAGGTTTACTAACCCGTGATCCTAGAATGGTTGAACGTAAGAAATTTGGTCAGAAGAAAGCACGTAAAAAATTCCAATTCTCGAAACGTTAATCCTTCGACAAGTTCAGGATTATGTTGTTGGGAACTGTTATTATTACACATATTTAATATTAAACAGTTTAGCATCTAAATAAATAAGACTCGAAAGACTACTTATTTATTGATACAAAACAGAACGTAAACACATTTAAAAAAATGGCAAAAGTAAACATTCAAGAATTATTAGAAAATGGAGTACATTTTGGACACTTAACAAGAAAGTGGAATCCAAACATGGCCCCTTATATTTATACAGAACGTAATGGTGTACACATCATTGACTTGTATAAAACTGCTGCAAAAATAGAAGAAAGTGCAGACGCTTTGCAAAAAATCGCAAACTCTGGACGTAAGATTTTATTTGTTGCAACAAAAAAACAAGCAAAAGACATTGTTGCTGAAAAAGCAAAATCGGTAAGCATGCCCTTCATTACAGAAAGATGGCCAGGTGGAATGTTAACCAATTTTGTAACGATTCGTAAAGCTGTTAAGAAAATGGCAACCATCGATAGAATGAAGTTAGATGGTTCTTTTGATGCATTGTCAAAAAGAGAGAAATTACAAATCAATCGTCAGAGAGAGAAATTAGAAAAGAATTTAGGTTCTATTTCAGATATGACTCGTCTTCCAGGTGCTTTATTTGTAGTAGATATTAAGAAAGAGCACATTGCAGTTGCAGAAGCTATGAAATTGAACATCCCAATTTTTGCAATGGTAGATACGAATTCTGATCCTAGATTAGTAGATTTTGTAATTCCAGCAAATGATGATGCTTCAAAATCTATAGAAAGAGTATTAACGCACGTTACGGATGCAATCGCTGAGGGTTTATCTAGCAGAAAAGCTGACAAAGACAAAACGAAAGAAGCTCCAAAAACACCAGCTGCAGCGGAATCGAAAGAAGCTCCAAAAGCAGAAGAAGTAAAGGAAGTAAAAGAGTCAAAAGCTTCAAAAGCGAAAGAAGTAAAAGAGGTAAAAGAAGTAAAAGCTGAAAAGAAAGAAGCTCCAAAAGCGGAAGAAGTAAAAGCAGATACTCCTACGGAAGAAACAAAATAAGTACAACTTTAAAAAATAAGATAACATGGAACCAGTAAAGATTAGTGCTGCTGATGTTAAAAAATTAAGAGAGGCTACAGGAGCTGGAATGATGGACTGTAAAAAGGCATTGTTGGAAGCATCTGGAGATTTCGATCAAGCAATTGATGTTTTACGTAAAAAAGGTCAAAAAATTGCAGCAAAAAGAGCAGATAGAGAATCTACTGAAGGAGTTGCAGTAACAAGAATAAACGCAGACAACACAGTAGGTGTTGCCATCGTTTTAGCTTGTGAGACTGATTTTGTAGGTAAAAATGATTCCTTTGTAGCATTGGGAGGTCAGTTTGCAGACATTGCTTTAAATTACTCAGATAAGGAATCTTTCTTAGCTGCTGATTTTGACGGAATGACGGTAGCAGACAAATTAATTGAACAAACCGGTGTGATTGGTGAAAAATTAGAGATCACTTCTTTCGAAAGATTGGAAGCTTCTTATGTAGGTGCATATACACATATTGGTAAAATTGCTGCATTAGTAGGTTTATCAAATGCTGTTGACAATGCCGCTGTTTTATCAAAAGATGTAGCAATGCAAGTGGCCTCTATGGGAGCTACTTCTTTGTCTTATAAAGATTTTGATCCAGCATTTGTTGCTGCAGAAACGGAAGCAAGAATAGCCGTTATCGAAAAAGATAATATTGAATTGGGTAGATTAGGAAAAACGTTGAAAAACGTTCCTCAATATATTTCAATGTCTCAATTGACGGAAGCGGTAATGGCAGAAGCGGAAGAAGCTGCGAAAGCAGAACTAAAAGCAGAAGGAAAGCCAGCACAAATTTGGGACCGTATCTTACCAGGAAAAATGGAAAGATTCATTTCTGACAACACCACTTTAGACACTGAGCAATGTTTGTTAGATCAAGCATTTATCAAAGACGAAAAGAAAAATGTTGCTGCATACGTTCAAACCTATGGGGATGTAACCGTAAGTGGATTTAAAAGAGTTACACTAGGATAAACTATCCTTTTTAACATACTTCAAAACCTCGCAATGTATTGCGAGGTTTTTTTATTTCAAAAAAAAGAAAATCAAAAAAAAACCGTAATTTCGCATAACTTTCAATAACACTATGCACTACAAAAGAATTCTTTTAAAATTAAGTGGAGAAGCCTTAATGGGCGAACGACAATACGGAATAGATCCAAAACGTCTAGCCGAATACGCTAAAGAAATAAAACAAGTAATCAGCCAAGGCATCGAAGTTGCTATAGTAATAGGCGGTGGAAACATTTTTAGAGGTGTAGCGGGAGCAGCCAACGGCATGGATCGCGTACAAGGAGATCATATGGGTATGCTAGCAACCTGTATCAATGGTCTAGCACTGCAAAGTGCGCTAGAAGATGAAGGCGTCATTACACGTTTGCAAACCGCATTAGAAATTAAAGAAATTGCAGAACCCTATATTAAAAGAAAAGCAATTCGCCATTTAGAAAAAAAGCGCGTAGTTATTTTTGGAGCGGGTACTGGAAACCCTTATTTTACAACAGATACTGCAGCCGTTTTAAGAGCTATTGAAGTAAATGCAGATGCGATCTTAAAAGGAACTCGTGTCGATGGAATTTACAATGTAGATCCAGAAAAAGATGAAAATGCGTTAAAATATGACAGTATTAGCTTTAAAGAAGTCATCGACAAAGGGTTGAAAGTAATGGACATGACCGCTTTTACCTTAAGTGAAGAAAACAAATTACCCATCATCGTTTTTGATATGAATACCAACGGAAATTTACTAAAGTTAATTTCTGGAGAAAACATCGGAACGATCGTCAGCAATTAAAAACATACGCTTTAAAATTTTCCAAAGATGAACGAAGAAATTGAATTTATTTTAGACAGTGCCAAAGAAGGAATGAATAGTGCCCTTGCACACCTAGTGAAAGAATTACGCACCATTAGAGCTGGTAAAGCCACCCCTGCGATGTTAGGGAATGTTAAAGTAAATTATTATGATGCTTTGACACCATTAAGTCAAATTGCAAATGTGAGCACGCCAGATCCACGAACCATTTCAGTTCAACCTTGGGAAAAAAACATGTTGCAAGAAATCGAAAAAGCAATCATGAACGCCAATCTTGGATTCAACCCAATGAATAATGGAGATGTTATTTTAATCAATGTGCCGCCTTTAACAGAGGAAAGAAGACGCGATTTGTCCAAACAAGCAAAAGCAGAAGCAGAACACGCGAAAGTAGGAATTAGAAATGCGCGTAAAGAAGCAAATAACGAAATTAAAAAAATAGACATTGCAGACGATGTAAAAAAAGAGACCGAAGCGCTGATCCAAAAATTAACGGATTCTTTTGTAAAACAAATTGATGAAACCTATGGTGTGAAGGAAAAAGAAATCATGACTGTGTAAGCAAAATTAAGCTGATAATACAAAAGGAGTGTTTCTTAAAACACTCCTTTTTTAGTTTAAAAACACTTCTACAAATTTCGTTACCTTTGCAAAAATTTTCTGAATGAGTTTCTGGACAAAAGTTGCGGGTATTATTTTACGAAACCGATACCTAGTTTTAATTATTATTGCAGGTATTACTACTTTCTTAGCTTCACAAATGAAGTATATGAAATTCTCATATACTGAGGCAAACCTCCTGCCAGAAAACCACATTGCTAATTTAGAATACAATACATTTTTAGAAATTTTTGGTGAAGAAGGCAACCTAGTTATCCTTGGCGTAAAAGATCCTACAATTTTTACACCCAAAAAATTTAACGCTTGGAATAATTTAGTAGCCAAATTTGATAAGCGAGAAGAAATTGATTTTACACTTTCAATTGCAGACGTTCAAGAGCTAAAAAAAGACAAAAAAAACAGGAAATTTATTTTAGAACCTTTATACGAGAAGGATCCTACCTCAGAGAAAGAAGTTTTAGCCATAAAAAAACAACTTTTTGAAAAACTTCCTTTTTACGATAATTTACTATACAACAAAGAAACTGGCACTTTGCAAACAGCCATCTATATTAAAAAAGAAATCATAAATACCAAAGCGCGTAGAACGTTTATTTTTAACTACCTAAAACCCACCATAGAACAGTTTGAAAAAGAAACAGGACTGAATGTTCGCGTTTCTGGAATGCCATATATAAGAACATTGAATGCTAAAAACATAAAAGATGAAATGCAACTTTTTGTTGGGGGTGCTTTGGCAATAACAGCCCTTATTTTCTTTTTCTTTTTCCGTTCTTTTAGAGCCACTTTTATCACTCTTTTTGTAGTGATGATTGGAGTTGTATGGGCCTTTGGATTTATTGGATGGTTTGGGTATGAAATTACTGTTTTATCTGCATTAATTCCGCCGTTAATCATTGTCATTGGAGTTCCAAATGCTGTTTTCCTTATTAACAAATACCAGCAAGAAATTAAAAAACACGGTCAGCAAGCAAAAGCCTTACAGCGTGTAATTACTAAAATTGGAAATGCGACATTAATGACCAATATTACCACCGCATCTGGTTTTGCAACCTTTGTTTTTGTAGACAGTAAGCTATTGCGGGAATTTGGTATTTTGGCTTCCGTAAACATCATCAGTATTTTTGTTTTGGCCTTATTAATTGTACCCGTTTTATACAGCTTCATGCCGCTGCCAAAAAAGAAGCACTTGAGTCATCTTGAAACAAAGTGGATTGAAAACGTAGTAAACTGGATGGAAAAAATGGTGAAACACCGAAGAATCACCGTTTATATTGCTACAGTCATCATTATCATCACTAGTATTATTGGAGTCTATAAAATTAGAGTTTCTGGAAGTCTCATAGAAGACATGCCTAAGAGTATGGAGTTTTACAAAGACATTAAATTCTTTGAAAAAGAATTTGGAGGTATCATGCCATTAGAAATTTTAATTGACACCAAAAAAGACAAAGGGGTCATGAAATTATCTGTACTTAAAAAGATGGATAAAATTAATGAAGCAATCGCATCGTTTCCAGAACTATCAAAACCAATCTCTGTTGTAAATCTAGTAAAATACTCTAAACAGGCCTACTACAAAGGAAATCCAAAATACTACCAATTACCAACTGGACAGGAACAAGGTTATATTTTTGCTTATACTAAAAATTCAAATAGCGATGCGAGCATGCTGAAAACATTTGTCGATTCTACAGGGCGTTATGCCAGAATCACAACGTTTATGAAAGACATTGGTACCGACAAAATGGATATCATTCAAAAAAGACTCAAAACGGTTATTGACAAGGAATTTCCTTCAGAAAAATATTCCGTTTCCCTTACAGGAAAAGCATTGGTCTTTATAAAAGGGACGAACTTCTTAATTACCAATTTAGTCATCTCACTCTCATTGGCAATATTACTAATTGCATTATTCATGGCCTGGATGTTTCGATCTCCACAAATGATTTTAATTTCATTAATTCCAAACATATTACCATTGTTAATCACTGCCGGATTAATGGGGTATTTTAACATTCCTATAAAACCATCAACAATCTTAGTTTTTAGTATTGCTTTTGGAATTTCTGTAGATGATACCATACACTTTTTAGCAAAATACAGACAAGAATTACTTGCCAGCAAATGGAAAGTTAAATCTTCTGTTTATGCAGCATTAAGAGAAACTGGAGTCAGTATGTTTTACACTTCTATTGTATTATTTTTTGGGTTTCTCGTATTTACCTTATCTAGTTTTGGAGGTACAATAGCTCTTGGAGGACTGGTTTCTGTAACCCTTCTTTTAGCCATGGTGTCCAATTTAATTTTACTACCATCCCTCTTATTGACTTTTGAGAAGAAAATTGCAAACAAAAAGGTATTTAAAGAGCCTTCGATGCGAATTTTTCCTCCATCCAAAAAAAACAAGAAAGAAAACGAGTAATCCGCCACTTTAAAGAGCACTATTTTGTAGTTAAATTTCCTTCAAAATAGGTATATTTGTGGCTTTATTTATAGGAGATCATTCGTATATATAATAATTTAGAAAGATGATAGAAAGCAACATAGCCAAGATTTTAGAATCGGGGACAATTTTACAAGAAATAACAATAAAAGGTTGGGTACGAACTTTTAGAAGCAATCGTTTTATTGCTGTAAATGACGGGTCTACAATTAAAAATATACAATGTGTTATCGATTTTGAAAACACTCCTGAGGACCTTTTAAAAAGAATCACTACAGGTGCTGCTATTTCCGTAAAAGGAATGTTATCCGAGAGTCAAGGAAAAGGACAGTCTTTAGAAGTACAAGTTGCAGAGATTGAAATTTTGGGAGATTCCAATCCCGATGAATATCCAATTCAACCCAAAAAACACAGTTTCGAATTTTTGAGAGAAAATGCACATTTACGGGTACGAACAAACACCTTTAGTGCCGTAATGAGAGTGCGCTCGGCCTTATCTTTTGGAGTGCACAAATATTTTCAAGAGAACGGATTTAACTACGTAAATACGCCAATCGTTACAGGATCGGATGCAGAAGGTGCTGGCGAAATCTTTAAAGTCACCACATTTGAGGACAATAAAGCACCATTAACAGCAGAAGGAAAAATCGATCATTCAAAAGATTTCTTCGGAAAAGAAACCAATCTAACTGTTTCTGGACAATTAGAAGCAGAAACCTATGCAATGGCCTTAGGGAAAGTTTATACTTTTGGACCAACTTTTAGAGCAGAAAATTCAAATACAACGCGTCACTTAGCAGAATTTTGGATGATTGAGCCAGAGGTAGCTTTTATGGATTTGGATGGAAATATGGATTTATCCGAAGACTTTATAAAAACTGTGTTAACCCATGTCCTAGAAAATTGTAAAGACGATTTAGAATTTTTAGACCATCGGCTAACACAAGAAGATAAAACAAAACCACAAGCGGAAAGAAGCGAAATGTCTCTATTGGAAAAACTTCATTTTGTCGTTGACAATAATTTCAAACGTGTTTCTTATACAGAAGCCATCGATATTTTGAGAAATTGCAAACCCAACAAAAAGAAGAAATTTAAATATTTAATTAATGAATGGGGAGCCGATTTACAATCTGAACACGAACGTTTTTTGGTTGAAAAACATTTCAAATGTCCTGTGATTTTATTTGACTATCCAGCAGATATTAAAGCATTTTATATGCGTTTAAATGATGATGGAAAAACCGTAAGAGCTATGGATGTATTATTCCCTGGGATAGGAGAAATTGTGGGTGGTGCGCAACGTGAAGAGCGTTACGATGTTTTGGTTGAAAAAATGAAAGCATTGAATATTGATGAAAAGGAACTTTGGTGGTATTTAGATCTCCGTAAATTTGGTACAGCAGTCCATTCTGGCTTTGGCTTAGGATTTGAAAGGTTAGTTCAATTTACAACAGGAATGAACAATATTAGAGATGTAATTCCATTCCCAAGAACGCCTCAAAATGCAGAATTTTAAATAGATTTTTGTATCTTTAATGTATGTTAAAGCAAAGTTTACATTACAAACTCTTACAAAAATTATCTCCTCAACAGATTCAGTTGATGAAGCTAATTCAATTGCCAACACAAGCCTTTGAAGAACGCATAAAACAAGAAATAGAAGAGAATCCTGCTCTAGAAATTGGGAAGGAAACACCAGAGTCTTTTGATGAAACTTTAGAAAATGAATATGACGATGCTGGCACCGAAAGCATCGACACCGGAGATCTCAATATAGATGAGTATTTAAGTGATGATGACATTCCAAGCTACAAAACCCAGGTCAATAATTACTCCGCAGACGACGAAGAAAAAAATGTACCTTATGCAGCCGGCATTTCATTTCATCAATCTTTAAAGTCCCAACTAGATACCTTTCGCTTCAACGAAGAAGAGCGCTTAATTGCTGAATTCTTGGTGGGAAGTATAGACGATAGTGGCTATATAAGAAGGGAGATTTTAGACCTGGTAGACGATTTGGCCTTTACCGCGAATGTATTTACAACCGAAGAAAAAGTCATTAGAATTTTAAAAACTGTCATCCATACTTTAGACCCGATTGGCGTGGGTGCAAGAGACTTAAAAGAGTGCTTAATCATCCAATTAAAAGGAAAAGAAAAAACAAAAATCCGAGAACTGGCCATTGAAGTTTTAGAGACTGCTTTTGATCACTTCGTAAAAAAACATTATCGCCAACTTCAAGAAAAATTTTCTATTTCTGAAGAAGAATTAAAGGCAGTAACTGTTGAAATCTCAAAGTTAAATCCAAAACCAGGAAGCTCTTATTCAGGGAATAATAAAATTGCAGAACAAATTGTACCTGATTTTTCAATCAAAATTTTAGACGGTGAATTGGATTTATCATTGAACTCTAGAAATGCGCCCGAATTGCATATTTCAAGAGCGTATAACAATATGCTAAAAGGCTATCAAGAAGCTACTTCAAAAAGTAAGTCTCAAAAAGATGCCGTCTTTTTCATAAAACAAAAATTAGATGCTGCAAAATGGTTTATTGATGCAATTAAACAACGACAACAAACCTTATTGGTAACCATGAACACGATAATGCACTATCAACTTGATTATTTTTTATCTGGAGATGAACGCAAGTTGAAACCGATGATTTTAAAAGATATTGCAGATCAAATACAAATGGATATCTCTACCGTTTCTCGCGTTGCAAACAGCAAATATGTATCAACGCCTTATGGGACAAAATTAATTAAAGAATTCTTTTCTGAGTCTATGAAAAACGATCAAGGCGAAGAGGTATCTACCAAAGAAATTAAGAAAATACTTGAAACCGTTATTTCAGAGGAGGACAAACGGAAACCATTGACCGACGAAAAATTGGCCATTCTTCTAAAAGAGAAAGGATATCCTATTGCACGAAGAACGGTTGCAAAATATAGAGAACAACTAGAGCTGCCCGTTGCTCGTTTACGAAAAGAAATTTAGTGAAATTTCAGAAATTAATATCGGTGCTATTGCATCCAATTGTACTGCCAACTATTGGTGTAATTCTGTACTTTTTAATGATTCCACATTCTATCAAAAACGAACAGCGATTTTTTATCATTGGCTTTGTTTTTACGACTACTTATTTAGTGCCTTTGGGAATACTGATAGTCCTAAAAGGACTAAAACTTATACATTCATTTAAAGTCAAAACGATTAAAGAGCGAAAGATCCCACTATTTTTAATGATTTTTCTCTTTACTGTTTTAGGAAACATTTTACTGAGAACTGCTGTTTTTAGAGATTTTGGAATGTTGTTTTATGGAACATCGTTCGGATTGATTCTTGTTTATCTATTCTCGATATTCAAAATAAAAGTGAGTTTACATTTACTTTCTATGGGTAGTATGGTTGGGTTTTTTATCATGATGGGCATGGAATACATGACGTCCCTAACACCTATATTACTCATACTCATCCTATTTTCTGGGTTTTTGGCAAGTTCTAGACTGCATTTAAAAGCACATACACCCAAAGAGATATACTTGGGATTTTTCTTTGGAATAATAACCCAAACAGCCGTTTATTATCTTCTATAAAAAATAGAAAATCAATCCAAATTTTAAGACTTTGCTATCAATCTCTTCGTTGCTTATATTAGCGTCTTTATAGATGGGAGACAACCCATAAAAAACATGAAAATTAAAAGCATCATATCCAGCAGAAAGCGTCAGTCCATACTGTAGTTTATTATATGCACTAATCCCTGAATAGGTTGTTTTAGCCTCATTGGAAGCTACATTTTCAAAATGATTTGAAAAATTATACAGGAATTTAACTCCTGTATAAATCCTCCAAAATTTGTATTTGTTTGCTGTGGAGGTTCTCCATCGAATTTCGAATGGAACTTCTAAATTATGTGAAAAATAGGTGTTTGAAGTTAAAGTATTGTCAGCAGAAAATACCGTGCTATTATTTAATTCCTCCACTTTTAATTTATGGTTGTAAAAATCGAAACCATAACCCAGACCAAGTGCAAAAGAGAAAGTTCCCTTTTTATTCAGAATAATATCTTTTAGAAAGCCTGAAGACAATCCATAAGAAAACCCACTTCTTGTAATTGTACTGGGCTGTTGATTCATCTGATTGTAGGACACCGCAAGATATATTTGATCGTCTGCATACCGATCACCAAGATTTAAAGAATCTTTTTGTGCGAATACAATAGGAGTACAAAACAGCAAAAAAGCAATTACTATATTCTTCATAATTTTAAAATGAATAGGAAAGGTACACAATTTCATGATGTTGATTCTATAAATTAAAGCAAAAAAAAGCAACTCTAAAATAGAATTGCTTTTTTATATAAAAATAAGGTGATTTACTTAATATCTGAACCCGTGTTGGTTGAATAACTAACTTTAAGTGCATTTACATCTCTTAATTTCAATCGAATGTCGATAATAGTACCTACACTTGATTGTTTGTCTGCTTTGATAGAAGTAGTCATAAATGGTATTTCGTTTTCGGCAACTTTGGTTCTTGCATTGATAATGAATGTAGGAACTTGGTCTGCGGAAGCAATCTTATCATTTAATTGAATCTTATTGTATCCAATACCATATTTTGGATCTTTTGCTTTTCCAATATAAATGGTACTTACCAAACTTTTATGCTCTAGCTTTTTTACCTCTGTTGCAGAAGGCAAAGCAGGAGTATCAATTTGTAAGCTTGTTTCTCTCATGGTTGTGGTAACCATAAAAAAGAACAATAGCATAAAAACAATATCAGGTAGCGCTGCAGTATTTACTGCAGGAATCCCTTTTTTTCTCTTTTTAAATTTAGACATAGTTGTTAAATTTTAAAATTAGTTTGTCGATGTTGGCTCTGCATCAGAAATAATTTGAGGATATGCTGTTTTTATATCTTCCACTTTTTTCTTTAGCTCCAAGTTATTTATATCGTCTTTGTATAGATTTTCTAGCTCTGTATAAGACATGTTATATCGCTCTTCGCATAATCTATTCCTTAGTTCTGTATAGGCACGAAGTAATTCGTTTTGAACAACAATATAGGTTCCATATTCCGTTCCACGATCACTTTGTACAGAGATAATGGCTTTGTTTGGGTGATCTGAAGAGGCAGTACTCTTCTCTCCTTTACAATAGTCACAAGGTCCAGTAGATACACCATCTACCAATTTTCCTTCACCACCACCATTGTCTATAAACTTCACAGCAGCATCTTTGATTTCTTTCAAATCCATTCTTTCGCCTTCTACTAAAAGCTCATTCTTTCTGTTAATGTTCACTTCAAAGATATTTCTCTCCTTAATAACGGGAGGAACATAATCTGCGGGTGGTTTTTCAGATAATTTCTTAGAAATCCCTGAGTCCACATTCATAGTTGTTGTTACTAAGAAAAAGATTAATAACAAGAAAGCAATATCTGCCATTGAGCCTGCATTAATTTCTGGAGTCTCTCTTCTTGCCATAATTTATGATTTTATTAATCCTTTAAAGAGGTCGTATACAAAAAACAAACTAGCTACCAAACCTAAAGCCATGCTGAACCAGATACCTGTTCCAACCCATTGGTTGGTCGCTGTACCTGCGTCACCGCCTTCTAAAACTTGTCCTTGTGTATCAAGTACTGCATTGCTGTCTGCTATTGAATAAGAAACTGCCAAAACAACAGCTAAAAGTCCTAATCCTATGCCGATCTTCTTAAGATTTTGAGGATTCTTTATCACACTCCATAGTGAAAGCACAATTGCAATTACTACAGCTGCATATAATAAACCCGCCGAAAAGAAAACGATTGGATCTACTACACTTGCTTGAATCATTGCATCACTCTCTAAAGCATCCACATCTTGCATAAAAACTCTTATGAAAAGAATGGCACCTACAAGCGCTACAATGGCTACGAAAATGCTTAAATATTTTGCTAAATTATTATCTTTCATAATGATAATTATTTTTTATGTTTTACTAACAAATCGATTAAAGAAATCGAAGCGTCTTCCATATTGTTCACGATACTATCGATTTTAGATACAATGTAATTATAAAAAATTTGTAAGATAATCGCAACTACCAATCCAAATACCGTTGTTAAAAGTGCTACTTTAATACCTACAGCAACTACCCCTGGAGAGATGTCATTTGCAATTGCAATCATATCAAAAGCTTTAATCATACCAATTACAGTTCCCATGAAACCAAGCATTGGAGCTAAAGCGATGAATAAAGATAACCAAGAAACATTTTTCTCTAATTGTCCCATTTGAACACCACCATAGGAAACTACCGCTTTTTCAGCAGCATCAATTCCTTCATCTGCTCTGTCTAAACCTTGATAAAAGATAGAGGCCACAGGTCCTTTCGAATTTCTACAAACTTCTTTGGCAGCTTCTACCCCACCAGAACTTAGTGCTTCGTCAACACTTGCTACTAATTTTTTTGTGTTTGTTGTTGCCATGTTTAAATAGATAATTCTTTCAATTGCAATGGCCAAACCTAAAATTAAGGCAACTAATACAATTCCCATAAATTGAGGGTCACCTTCAATAAAACGTTGTTTTAATTCTTGGTGAAAAGTTTTTTCTTCTGTGACTGCTCCTTGTGCAAAAGTTGATTGAATCGCTCCAAAAAACATAAATCCTGCTACAGTTAGGAAATTTACTACTTTTTTCATCTGTGTTATAATTTTTTTTTAATAGTTAAGGGTTTCAAGGTATAAATTTTCACTCTAAAAAAACGAATTTTGAATTGCTTTTTAAGGCTTTTTACTTAAAAATCAAAATTTTAACCAAATCGTTATTTTGAAGGGGCAATTAACAAAAAAATGTTGAGCATTTAAAAAAAAATGGAAGGTTTTTATAAAGAATTAATGGGAAAAAACCATTTTAATCTTTATGTAACAAAAAACACCTTTGTAAAAATACATCCATTTTGCTAAATTCTCAAGAAATCTCCCCTCTTAAAGACCTTTCAAAGAGTCTTTTAAAAGATTTTCCACCTAAATTCTCGCCCAACAAATACATCAATTTTGCAATAGCACTCTCTGTGGTGATATCTTTGCCATTGACAACACCTATTTCTTTCATTGCAACACTTGTCTCATAATGTCCTAAAATGACACTTCCTCCTACACATTGAGTTACATTCACAATTTGTATGCCATTCTGTATAGAGGTTTTTAATAAATCGAGAAACCATGCTTGGGTTAGTGCATTTCCAGCGCCATAGGTTTCTAAAACAATGCCTTTTAAATCTTGAATCTGGAGGATACTTTCAACAACATTTTTTGTGATGCCCGGAAATAATTTTAAAATGGCAATATTGGTATCCAATTTTTTTCGAACCACTAACTTTTCTGCAATATCCTTTTGAGAGTGCAATAGTGGTTCATTGAAATTTAAATGAACGCCACTTTCTGCCAATGGCGGATAATTCATAGAAGTAAACGCTTCAAACTGTGCGGCATTTATTTTTGTCGTTCTATTGGCTCTGTAGAGTTTGTATTCAAAATACAACCCAACTTCTGAAATTATCGGTTTGCCATTTTTCCTTGCAGCGGCAATTTCAATGGTAGTAATCAAATTCTCTTTTGCATCAGTTCGCAAATCTCCAATCGGCAATTGTGATCCCGTAAAAATAATGGGTTTTTGTAAATTTTCAAACATAAAACTTATGGCCGATGATATATAGGACATGGTATCCGATCCTGTTAAAATTACAAAACCGTCATATTTTTCATGGTTTGCTTCAATGGTCTCAGCAATTTGAACGTAATAGTCGGTATTCATATTGGAAGAATCAATCAAATCTTCAAAGGAAAGACTATCAATATGACAATCTAATTGTTTTAGCTCCGGAATTTTGTCTACGATTTGACTGAAATCAAAAACTTTTAGCGCCTTTGTTTTGTAGTCCTTTACCATCCCAATGGTACCCCCTGTGTACACAATCAAAATATTTGGCTTATTGGTCATTGTCTCATTTTTAGATTCCACAAAAAAATTCTCTGTGGGGTAAATTTATCAAACTAAAACGAGATCCTCTTTGAAAAAGGGATAAATTATTGATGCTTTTGAGGATTAAATTCCAATGATTTAAAAAGAAATAATTCATTTGACAATAATAACACCTACCATAATCTCGTGCAAAAACCGAAATAAGAATTTAATATCATTCAAATTAAAACTTGATGTTTTAAAAATTAATTCCCCAAATAACTAAAATTATAAACCACTTATTCCAATATACTCCCATTTATTCCAATATGCTCCCATTTATTTATTGACATAATAACCAATGTCTTTTCTCTTTATTTTTATCCCAAAATCAAGGAATTTTCATTCCATAAAACTATTAACTCAAAAAAAAAACCATGAAATTAGGACTCCTATTTATTTTACTACTATTAAACAGCATTAGTTATGCCCAAAGCACTATCAACAACTTTTTTAGTACAACGGCAACCAATTACGCCATCGTTACCTCTAGTGCAACGATAGATCAAAGCGCAACCGGAGAAAACTTAGTTTGGAATTTCAACAGTCTCGAAAAGACAGGAAACACTATAGACATTCATTCAAGCCCAACTACCGAAGAGCTTACCAACTACTCAGGGACCACATTCGTAATAACGACAACTAACACAGGCACCAATGACGAAAGCAAATCGTATATAAAAGCATCGGATAATACGGTTTCAATCACAGGATTATCAATGACGGGTTTGACTTTGAATTATGACACAAACAATGCGCTTTTAGGCTCCTACCCATCCAATTACGAGGATAGCGCAACGACTGATGACCTTAGTGGAAGTTACTCCTATATCTCAGACGGCACTACCTACACTAGAACATTTAGCGGCGATATTGAAACATCGATGGATGCCCATGGAACACTTTCAACCAATGACCTTGGACAAGGAGCCTTTAGTGGAGGAGTAACTCGAATGAAAAGTGTGCAAAGTATTGACTTAGCGTATTCTGTATTCGGAAACGTTGGAACCGCAACAATAAACGTTTTTAATTACTTTAACAATACGAATGGCAACCTTGTTTTTAGAAGTTTAAGAATTGAAGTTTCTGTTGCCTCACTTAACATTGATCAAGATACAATTACGTATGAATGTAGGCTCGGCAATTCGTTAGGAATGCCTAAAAGCGATTTTGCTCTGAACAACATCAAAATCAATCCAAACCCTGTTGGAGATTTTCTCAATATCCCTATGGAGGCGCATTTGACGGCTAAAAGCATCGTAACAACTGATACTACTGGGAAAGAAATTTTAAAATTTTCTGGCAACGAAACCGCTAGAAGTGTAGCTCAATTACCTAAAGGGCTATATTTTATTTCTATTATTACTGAAAACAGGCATCTTACGGGTAAATTCATCAAATTATAACACCTTAAAAATCCATAAAACAAAACCTCCTTTCTGAAGACTCAGAAAGGAGGTTTTGTTTTTAGGCATATTGAGTTGCAAAATGCATTAATCATTCAACTTTAAAACGGCCATAAATGCTTCTTGAGGAATTTCTACATTTCCTACTTGACGCATTCTTTTCTTCCCTTTTTTCTGCTTTTCCAATAACTTTCGTTTTCGAGAAATATCTCCTCCATAACATTTTGCAGTCACATCTTTACGCAATGCCTTGGTGGTTTCTCTTGCTATAATTTTGGCACCAATGGCCGCCTGAATTGGAATATCAAATTGTTGTCTTGGTATTAATTGCTTCAATTTCTCAACTATTTTTTTTCCAATTGAGTAGGCATTGTCTGCATGTAATAATGCAGAGAGGGCATCTACCGGAGATCCATTTAAAAGAATGTCTACACGAACTAATTTTGATCCTCTCATCCCAATAGGAGAATAATCGAAAGAAGCGTACCCTTTGGAAACTGTTTTCAATCGATCGTAAAAATCGAAGACAATTTCTGCCAAGGGCATATCAAAGGTGAGTTCTACACGCTCTGTTGTTAGGTAAGTTTGATTGGTAATTTCTCCCCGTTTTTCGATACACAAACTCATAACTTGTCCCACAAAATCTGATTTTGTAATAATAGACGCTTTGATAAAGGGCTCCTCTACTCGATCTAATCGAGAAGGATCTGGCAAGTCTGTTGGATTGTTTAAAAGAATCATTTCATCCGGATTCTTTTTGGTATACGCATGGTAAGAAACGTTGGGAACTGTTGTAATTACCGTCATGTTAAATTCACGTTCCAAACGTTCTTGAATAATTTCCATGTGCAACATTCCTAAAAAACCACATCGAAAACCAAAGCCTAAGGCGGCAGAACTTTCTGGTTGGAAAACCAAAGAAGCGTCATTCAATTGCAATTTCTCCATCGAGTAACGCAATTCTTCATAATCTTCTGTATCTACAGGGTAAATACCTGCAAAAACCATTGGTTTTACATCTTCAAAACCGTCTATAATTTCTGTTGTTGGATTGACAGCATCTGTAATGGTATCGCCTACTTTTACTTCTTTTGCCGTTTTAATTCCTGTAATTAGATACCCAACATCTCCTGCTTTTACAGATTTTCTGACAACTTGTTCTAGTTTTAGAGTCCCTACCTCATCGGCAAAATACTCATTATTGGTTGCCATGAACTTAATGCGCTGTCCTTTTTTAATTTCTCCGTTTAACACCCTAAAATAGGTTTCAATACCCCTGTAGGAATTGTAAACAGAATCAAAAATTAAAGCTTGTAATGGAGCATCAACATCTCCTTCTGGAGCTGGAATGCGATCTATAATTGCCTGAATAATATTATCAACACCAAAACCTGTTTTTCCACTGGCATGAATCACATCTTCTGGATCGCAGCCTAATAGGTCTACAATATCATCCGTTACTTCTTCTGGATTTGCAGAAGGTAAATCTACTTTATTTAAAACAGGAATAATTTCTAAATCATTTTCTAAAGCCAAGTACAAGTTCGAAATGGTTTGTGCTTGAATACTCTGCGCTGCATCTACAATAAGCAATGCCCCTTCACAGGCAGCAATAGAGCGAGAAACTTCGTAAGAGAAATCTACGTGTCCTGGAGTGTCAATTAAATTCAAAACAAAGGGTTCTCCATTATGAATATAATCCATTTGGATGGCATGCGACTTAATGGTAATTCCACGTTCACGCTCCAAATCCATACTGTCTAATAACTGTGCTTTCTTTTCTCGATCGGTAACTGCGCCAGTATAATCTAACAATCTATCTGCTAATGTACTTTTACCATGATCAATGTGTGCGATAATGCAAAAGTTTCGAATGTTCTTCATTTGTTAAATTTGAGTTCTTTAAAGCTGCAAAGATAGTTGTTTTGGGTTTAAAAAAATTGCAATACAACAAACTTGCCGCCTTAAAAATTCTTTTCTAAAATCTTTAATAAAAATAGAGAGTGCTACTGCGATTTTAATCTTGCCATTCTGCAATAAATAGGTTGGTATCACGGCCTCCTCCATTATTTCTATTGGATGAAAAAGCCAATTTTTTACCATCGTTAGAAAACACAGGAAACGCATCAAAAGTTTCTCCATGGGTTACTCTTTCTAAGTTTTTCCCATCAATATCAATCAGGTATAAGTTGAAAGGAAACCCTCTTTCAGCTTCAAAATTAGAGGAAAATAAAATTTTCTTCCCAGATGGATGGAAAAATGGACTCCAATTTGCATTTCCTAAATCGGTTAGCTGACGAAGTTCAGAACCGTCTGCATTACAAATAAACAGCTCCATTTCTGTGGGCTCCACGAGACCTTCTGCCAACAAATCTTTATAGGCTTTGATGGCTTCTGGTGTTTTTGGTCTTGAAGAACGGAAAATGATTTTTGTTCCGTCTGGTGAGAAAAAAGCACCTCCATCATAGCCCAATTCATCGGTAATTTGCTGCACATCAGTTCCATCAATATTCATGGTGTACAATTCTAAATCGCCACTTCTGGTCGATGTAAATACAATTTTATCTCCTTTAGGCGACACCGTAGGTTCTGCATCATAGCCCTTTTCGTTGGTTAATTGTTGTACGATATTACCTTCTAAATCGGCCACAAAAATGTCAAAACTATCATACACTGGCCAAATGTATTTGCCGTTTTTACGCAAGGGAACCTCTGGACAATTGTCGTCCACCAAATGCGTAGATGCATAAATAATATGTTTGTTATCTGGCAAGAAATAGGCACAGGTAGTACGTCCTTTTCCTGTGGAAATCATGGGGGGCATTTGTGTCTTAAAAGTCGCATCTGCATTCATTAAAAACATTTGATCACAACTTACATTCCACGCTTTGTTATTGGATTGAAATACCAATTGTTGGTCATCAAAACTCCAATAAGCTTCTGCATTATCACCTCCAAAAGTTACTTGTCGTAAACTTTTAAAATGCCCTTCTTCTGGATAAATTAGAGAATTATCAGCCGCAACTTTATCAACAGAAGCTGGAAAGGTTCTTTTTTTTTCATTTTTACACGACATCAGCATCAATGCAAATACAAATAGGGAAACAATTTTCATTTTCTTATTTATTAATTAACTTCGCGAAAATAATATTTATCATCATGAGAAACCTCCTATTTTTAATCTTTTTGTCTTTTTTAATTTCCTGTAAACCAGAAACTCATCAAGAAACCCGAATCCAAGAAGACGTTACTTATTTAGCTTCTGAAGAATTGGAAGGAAGACAAACGGGCACTAGAGGTGAAAAAAAAGCGGCAAAATACATTCAAAACCGATTTAAAGAATTGGAGTTGTCTCCAAAAGGAACCCAGGGTTTTTTACAAGCATTCACCTTTTTGCCAAAAACGAATCCGCATGAGGACGTGAAATTTGATGTGAATGGAGATGGTACAATTACGGGAAATAATGTACTCGGTTTTATAGATAACAATGCAGAAAACACGGTTATTATAGGAGCACATTACGATCATTTAGGTTTTGGTGGTGAAGGCTCTTTATACAGAGACACTCTAAAAGCCATTCACAATGGTGCAGACGACAATGCCTCTGGTGTTGCCGTTATGTTAGATCTTGCGGCAAAATTGAAAACTAAAAATACCCGAAACAATTATTTATTTATAGCCTTTTCTGGCGAAGAAATGGGATTATTAGGTTCAAATTATTTTGTGAAAAACCCAACTTTGGATATCAAAAAAGTATCTTATATGATAAATATGGACATGGTGGGACGCTTAAAAAAAGACAGCACGTTGGCGGTCTATGGAACAGGAACCTCTCCGATTTTTAAACAAGTTTTAAAAGCGCATAATGACCATTTTAACCTAGTACAACGCGAATCGGGTGTGGGACCAAGCGACCATACCAGTTTTTACTTGGCGGACATTCCCGTTTTACATTTTTTTACGGGACAACACGAAGATTATCACAAACCCGGAGATGATGCAGAAAAGCTCAACTACAACGGAATGGAAACGATTGGAAAATACTTATTTGCCATTATTTCTGACTTGGACAACAATGGGAAACTTCGTTTCAGAAAAACAAAAAATGAAAGTGAAGAAACACCGCGATTCAAGGTTGGCCTTGGCGTGATTCCAGATTATTTGTTTGATGGAAAAGGAATGCGTATTGATGGTATTTCAGCGGACAAACCAGCACAAAAAGCAGGGCTTCAAAAAGGAGATATTGTCATTCAATTAGGAGATAGCTTGGTGGTAGATATGATGAGTTATATGCGGGCTTTGTCTTTATACAAAAAAGGAGATCAAACAAAAGTGATCGTAAAGAGAGCCAAAAAGGAATTAGAAAAGGAGGTCTATTTTTAAACGAAATAAGCTTATATTTGAGTGTTAAAGATTTTTGAAAATGAGAACACTACATTACAAACTCCTGACGGTCAGCTTTTTTTTCCTATTTACTGCAAATTGCACCACCACAGAAATTCCTTTAGAAGAAGATCCTGCACCTATTACAACCTTGGTAAAATACAATACCGATGTAAAACCAATTATAGACAGCAACTGCTTGAATTGCCATGGAACTGCCACGCCAAGAATTGGCGGAATTCCTCTTTTCAACTACACGCAAGTAAGAGAAGAAGCAGAATTTGGCTCTCTTATAAACAGAATGAATAGCACAATCAATCCAATGCCACAAAGCGGAATCTTATCCGCAGACAAACTGGCTATTATAGATCAATGGAAAGCTGACGGATTCTTAGAAAATTAACTCTCATGAAAAAAGCGCTCTTTTTTTTATTCTTTTCTGTGTCAATTTCTGGGTTTTCTCAAACCTATTTTACACGCACAGGTACTACCGATTTCAAAGCCTCTGTAACAGCATTTGAACCCGTAGAAGCAACCAATAAGAGCACAACCGTTATTTTAAAAACCAGGACGGGTGATCTCGCCGCTCAGCTATTTATAACCGCTTTTCAATTTAGAGTTGCCCTCATGCAAGAGCACTTTAATGAAAATTATATGGATTCAAACAGGCATCCAAAAGCAGTTTTTAGAGGGAAAATAGCCGATTTCAATTTCACAGAAGTAAATACTAAAAAAGAATACGCGCTTGCTGGAACACTCACCTTAAAAGGGGTGAAAAAACAAATAAATACCATGGCAACAATAACACTTGACGGAGATAAAATAATCCTTTCTTCAGGATTTACGGTTGCCCCTCAAGATTTCAATATTGCCATTCCAAAGATTGTCCGTAAGAAAATTGCAGAGACCATTCACATCACATTGAACTATGAACTTGTCGAAAAAAAATAAATTTATTGTATTTCTTCTTGCCATTTGCTGTTCCGGTTATGTTTGCTATACCTATCTGATGAAACCACCAACGGGAATCCAATCAAAACAAGTTGCTTTTACAGGAACAGCTGCTGCATTTAGTCCAAAAGCGCAAGAAAATGCGAATGACTGGCTGGACAAAGTCGTTATTTTAGAAGGGGTTGTTACTTCAAAAGATGAAAATGGTATTACACTTAACAATCGGGTGTATTGTCAGTTTAGCGCCACTCAAAAAATTGTGGTTGCAGAACAAACTCTAAAAATTAAAGGCCGCTTTATTGGTTATGACGATTTATTAAACGAACTAAAATTAGATCAATGTATCATTCAAAAGTAAAAAATAAGCATCGGAAGTATTTCCTTTTAGCATGTGTTCTTTTAAGTGCAATAAGTTTAAAAGCCCAAGACGATTTAATGGAGGAGTTAAACGATATTTCCGAGGCGGAAACTCGCTTTGAACTTCCCGCTTTCAAAGCCATGAAAATCGGAAACTTACAATCTACAAAGATTGCTGCAAAAGGAGATTTATACCTCTATGTTTCGCATAGATTTGGATCTGTAAAAGACGGTTTTGAAACCTTTTTTGGCTTGGACAATGCAAACACAAACATACAGTTGGTCTATAGTTTTTGGGACGGTATTCAACTCAGTGCAAGCAGAGAATCGTTGAACCAAACCTATGCCTCAGCCATTAAAATTCGATTGGCAAAACAATCGAAAACCTTTCCATTGAATATTGCCTTTTACGGAACTGCAAACGTAAATGCGGCACTTGAAAAAGACAGAATGCCCGATTTACAATTTGGAGATCGCATGAGTTATGCTGCACAGTTTTTGGTCTCAAAAAGAATTTCAGAGAAGTTCTCTTTCTTACTGGCACCAAGTTATGTGAGGCAAAATTTACAAGACTTAAATGAAGTCGCTGCCGCAAATCACAATCAGTTTTTAATGGGTTTTGGTGGAAGAATGAAAGTAAGCAAACGCGTAAGCATCAATATGGATTATGCCTATAATTTTAACAGAAATACACATTCTATTTACAACAATCCACTAACGATTGGTATGGATTTGGAAACGGGCGGACATGTTTTTCAATTGCTTTTCACCAACGCACAGTCTACCAATGAACCTGGGTTTTTGAGCAATGCGGAGGGTGATTGGTCTAAGGGGATTATTTTCTTTGGATTCAATGTGGTACGTGTTTTTTAAGAACGATAAAATGCCCCTTACAAAACAAGCATTGCAAACTAAAATACATTTGATCATTTCGGTCATCATTGTCATTCCTATTTCTTTGGTCTACGGATTCAATCCGGCTTCAAAATTCGACATTCAGCTACAGACCATCGACGAACACAATTTTTTCAAGGCCATTATGGGATTGTATCTTGGGTTTGCAATGCTGTGGATTCTCGGCATTTTTAAACAACACTACTTCATGATTGCAGTGCTCACAAACATGCTATTTATGCTCGGTTTAGGTGTTGGAAGATTGTTGAGCATCTCACTAGACGGCACCCCAACATTTGGATTGCTTTTCGGAACTTTTGGAGAACTTTTTCTTGGTTGCTACGGAATTTGGGTTTTGAAGATTAAAAACACTAATTTCGCAAAAAAATAATCAGTTTTGGTAAAAATAGGCAACATAGAACTCCCCGATTTTCCGCTTTTATTAGCTCCAATGGAAGATGTTTCAGACCCTCCTTTTAGAGCTTTGTGCAAAGAAAACGGTGCGGATGTTGTGTATACTGAATTTATTTCTTCGGAAGGATTGATTCGTGATGCTGCAAAAAGTGTGATGAAATTGGACATCTATGAAAAAGAGCGTCCTGTTGGGATTCAAATTTTTGGCGCCAACTTAGATTCGATGCTGCGTACTATCGAAATTGTTGAAAAATCCAATCCAGATATTATAGATATCAACTTTGGCTGCCCTGTAAAGAAAGTCGTTTCTAAAGGTGCTGGTGCAGGTATTTTAAAAGACATTGACTTGATGGTTTCACTTACCGAAGCCATGGTAAAACACACCGATTTACCCATTACAGTAAAAACCCGTTTGGGCTGGGACCACGATTCTATTCGCATTGTAGAAGTAGCAGAACGCTTGCAAGATGTGGGCTGTAAAGCCATTTCTATTCATGGTAGAACGCGTGCACAAATGTATAAAGGCGATGCAGATTGGAAACCAATTGCTGAGGTAAAAAACAACCAAAGAATGCACATTCCTGTTTTTGGAAATGGAGACGTTACCTCCCCCGAAAGAGCCATGGAAATGCGAGACCGTTATGGGCTTGACGGCGCGATGATTGGAAGGGCTTCTATTGGATATCCTTGGTTTTTCAGAGAAGTAAAACATTTCTTTGAAACGGGAGAACACATGCAAAAACCTACCATTGCAGAACGTACAGAAATGGCACGACGTCATTTGCAAATGGCCATTGACTGGAAAGGAGATGTTTTGGGTGTTTTTGAAACCCGAAGACATTATACCAACTACTTCAAAGGAATCCCCCATTTTAAAGAACACCGCATGAAAATGGTAACTTCTGACGCTGCTAAAGATGTTTTCGCTGCCTTTGATGAAGTACAAGAAAAATTTGGCCATATGATTATTCCAGATTTTAGTTAGCCCCCTTCCTTTATCACACAACTTTCTTAAACGATGCAAGATGCTCTTGCAAATCCTTTCAATAATTGGGTACCTCGAATGGAAGAAAAAACTCTCGCTATAACGAGTGTCCCAAAAAGGAAAATAATGAGGAGAAAATATAAATTTCATAACGAATCTGGAGCATTCATACTAAGTTTGGTAATATATGTATTACCGATTTTAGTTTGCAGCTTCTTTGATGACAAAACTAGCTACACCCGAATTTAAAACAGTACTACAGGAAAAAATAAAAAAAGACAGAAAAAAAAGCAAGCAATTTTTAGAAAGTGTTTCATCGTATTATTGATCTATAAATTCCTTGGAAATTCGACTCCCAGCAATTTTAGAAGCTAAAAACCCTAAAATAGTGATGGTGAAAATAACAATAAACAGGTTTGAAAACCGAAATTCAATTGGATATGGCATCTCTCCCACAATTTTAAACCAGCCAAACGCTTGCTGTAAAAAGATCAAAACAACACCCATTGAAAGTCCAATTAGCATGCCAAAAAAAGTAAGTAAAAACCCTTGTAAAACAAAAATTCGTTTGATTTCTTTAATCGTAACACCAAGGTTAAACAGTGTTTTTAGATTGCTTTTCTTTTCAATAATCATCATGATAATCGCACCAATAACATTGAACAATGCAATGATCACAATCAAGGTAAAAATAAGATAGGAAACAAAATTCTCTGTATTAATGACTTTATAATACAGTTCATTTAATTGTGCTTTGGTTTTTACTTGATAGGCAGTGCCTAACTGCTTTTGAAGTCGTCTTGCAACTGCATCGGCATCGGCATCTTTCACGAGTTTCAATTCCATAGCGGTAATTCTGTTCGGCTCGAAATCCAACAATTCTCTAGCCAATAAAATATTGACAAAAACATATTTGTTTGCAAAATCTTCAGTTCCGGAATAGGTGCCCACAATTTGAGCATTTACTTTCGAAAACGCATTGTTTGCCGTCATCAATCGCACTCCTGGTTTTGGTACATAGATCTCTAAAGGTTTGCCAAAGTTGAGAACCCCTAAAGAAAGTTTGTACGAAATTCCATTGCCAATTACAGCCGTATTGAGATACCGATCGTCTAACCATGTTCCCATGTCTAATACGGAATCTATTTGTGTTATCTGATTAAAATTCCTGTCGACTCCTTTTATAAAAGCAATGACTTCTTTGTTATTGTGCTTTAAAAAAACACGTTCTTCAATTACTTTGGAATTGATTGCTATGGAAGCATCCGCATCTAAAACCTTCGAAAAAGTATCGGTGGCTAGAAAAGATTTCCCTTGGGTAGCTGTGATTTTTATATCGGGGTCTGAAGCGTCTAACATGGCATAACTAAAAGTTCGCAAACCCGAAAAACCAGAAAGAATAATGAACAAAGCCAATGCCCCTACAATCACGCCAAAAGAGGCAATGATCGTAATGATATTGATGGCATTATTACTTGTTTTAGTGAATAAATACCGTTTTGCGATATAGTAGGAAAAGTTCAATTTTTAGTTTTGATAAAGTTGAAATATACCAAATAAAATTGACTTGCTAACTTCTTTTTCTTTTTGGAAGTATCGAGGGATTTTCAATTGGGTTTTCGTCTTGACCATTCAAAGATTTATCTATTTCTTCGATATAATCTAACGTATCATCTCCAAAAAATAATAATTCGGGCATTCTACGCAACTGATGTCTTGTTCTTCGTGCCATTTCATGACGAATCAATGGCGTATTGGATTGTACTCCCTTTACAATCTCATCTCTATTTTTAGATGGAAAAATACTTAAATATACTTTTGCAATGCCTAAATCTGAGGTTACATGCACTTTAGAAACCGAAATCAAGATTCCTTTCATGCCGTCTTGAGCCGCTTTTTGTAAAACGTCTACCAAGTCTTTTTGAAGCACTCCTGCAATTTTTCGCTGTCTGTTTGTTTCTTCCATGCCGCAAATTTACGATAAAATACATTGGTGCCCACACGTTTCCACTATTTGTTGCTGTAAATTGTACTTTATTTCATACCTTTTTGAAGCCATCAAATCTTACGAATTCTATTTTATAGCCAAAAAATAATGCTAGTTATGAGATTGGTAGACACTCGTAAAACAATCACACAGGACTGCCCCTTTTTTTTTACATTTACAGAATGAATAAAATAGAACATATTGGCATTGCCGTAAAAGACCTTGAAGCAGCGAATCAAGTTTATGCTGCACTTCTTGGAGTTGCTCATTACAAAACTGAAACGGTAGAAAGTGAAGGTGTGAATACCTCTTTTTTTAAAGCTGGGCCCAATAAAATAGAACTCCTAGAAGCAACAAATCCAGAGAGCACGATTGCGAAATTCATTGCTAAAAAAGGTGAAGGGGTGCATCATATCGCCTTTGCGGTATCAGACATCCACTCGGAAATAGCCCGTTTAAAAACCGCCGGTTTTGTTGTTTTAAATACCATTCCAAGAAAAGGTGCCGATAACAAACTCGTTGCCTTTTTACATCCAAAAGCTACCCACGGAGTTTTAATAGAACTTTGTCAAGAAATAGAAACATAAATTTTAAGATTTAATTAAGGGATTCTATTTGTCTAGTCTTAAAATTCTAAATGCTTCTTTGTATATTGCCAGCTATTAATCGTTCGTAAAAAACATGTCTTCCAAATTTAATACATACCAAAAAAGACGCTTAACCTCCTCTTACTTTTCTGTGGTTATTAGTATTTCTCTTGTGCTGTTTATGGTAGGTGTTTTGGGATTGGTATTGTTAAAATCGACCAACGTAGCGAATCATTTTAAAGAAAAAGTTGCCATAAATCTCTTTCTAAAAGATGAAGTTTCGAAAAAACAGATTGATAAATTCTGTGCTTCTCTTCGAGAAGAAACCTTCACAAAAAGAATTGTTTACGTCTCGAAAAAACAAGCAGCAAAAGATTACAGCAGAGAAATTGGAGAAGATTTTTTAACTTTTTTAGGTGGAAACCCACTAAAAAATGGCATCGATATTTATTTAAAAGCAGACTTTGTTACTTCAGAGAAAATGCTAGCTTTAGAAAAAAAATTCAACAAAAACCTCTTTGTTGCAGCAGTTTCTTATGACAAACCGTTGATCGAATTACTCACAAAAAACATCCAACGAATTAGTTTTTGGTTGTTTATTTTATGTGGTTTTTTTGCCTTAATCGCCATTCTTTTAATCAACAGCTCCATTCGGTTGACCATCTACTCAAAACGATTCAATATTAAAACCATGCAAATGGTGGGGGCTACAAAATCATTTGTTCGAAAACCTGTTCTTTGGAGAAGTATTCAGTTGGGCATGATCGGTGCGTTTATAGCTTTACTAGGTTTGGCAGTTATCATTTATTACTTAGACAAATACATTCCCGTTTTAGAGTTGATAAAAGACTATATGACATTACTCTTTTTAGTTGGTGGGGTTGTATTAGCTGCTTTTATTATTACATTGCTAAGTACGTTTTTTGCAACGCAACGTTTATTAAATTTACGAACTGACGAATTATATTATTAAATATGAAGGCTAAAAAAGAAACAAAACAAGTATTTTTATTCGGAAAAAGAAACTACATTATTATGTTGGTGGGTTTATTTCTAATTGCCCTAGGCTTTGTTTTCATGGCAGGAGGAGGGAGTGATGATCCAACAGTTTTTAATGAAGAAATCTACAATTGGCAAAGAATCCGATTAGCACCCACCCTAATAATTATTGGATTGGGAATTGAAATCTATGCGATTTTAGCAAATCCGAAAAACTAGTTATGTCGATTATAGAAGCGATTGTTCTTGGAATTATTCAAGGGTTTACAGAATTCTTACCTGTTTCTTCTAGTGGACATTTGGAATTGGCAAAAGTGATTTTAGGAGACACGTCTGTACCAGAAAAAAGCTTAACATTCACAGTCGTTTTACACTTTGCAACCGCATTGAGTACACTCGTCATTTTTAGAAAAGAAGTTCTTGAAATTTTCAAAGGATTGATGCTATTCAAGTGGAATGAAGCGACAAAATTTTCTATTAAAATTATCATTTCCATGATTCCAGCAGTGTTTGTTGGATTGCTTTTTGAAGAACAATTGGCCGCTTTTTTCAGTAGAAATGTATTGTTAGTTGGCCTTATGTTACTACTCACAGCAGTCTTACTACTACTGGCAGACAAAGCAAAAAACACCCATAAAAAAGTATCCTTTTCAAATGCAGTACTTATTGGCGTATCGCAAGCCATTGCCATGTTGCCGGGAATTTCTAGATCTGGGGCAACCATCTCCACCTCCGTTTTATTAGGTATTGACAGAACAAAAGCAGCGCGTTTTTCTTTTTTAATGGTAGTTCCCTTAATCTTTGGTAAAATTGGAAAAGACATCTTAAGTGATGATTTAAATTTTCAGTCTTCAGAAATTATTACGATCTCAGCAGGTTTTATGGCGGCTTTTGTGGCAGGATTACTCGCCTGTAAATGGATGATTTCTTTGGTGAAAAAGAGCAAACTTTCTTATTTCTCTTTGTATTGTGCCATCGTTGGAATTCTAGCAATATCATATACATTATTCAACTAAATGACAGAAGAGGCATATAAAAACGGTCAGGTATTACTCATTGACAAACCGCTAGAGTGGACTTCTTTTCAAGCGGTAAATAAAATTCGTTGGCACATCAAACAACGCTTTCAAATTAAGAAAATAAAGGTGGGCCATGCAGGAACTTTAGATCCACTAGCTACTGGTTTGTTAATTATTTGTACTGGAAAACAGACCAAAGAAATTCATGTATATCAAGGACAGAAAAAGGAATATACGGGTACTTTCACCATCGGCGCAACCACACCGAGTTATGATTTGGAAACTGAAATTGACAAAACTTTTTCAACCGCACACATAACGAACGAAATGATCCACAAAACAGCACAACAGTTTTTAGGTGAAATTGATCAAAAACCGCCTATTTTTTCAGCCATTAAAAAGGAAGGAAAACGATTGTACGAACTTGCAAGAAAGGGAGAGGCTACAGAAATAAAATCGAGAAAGGTAACGATTGATGAATTTGAAATTACCAACATCAATGTACCGAATATCGACTTTAGAGTGGTTTGCAGCAAGGGAACCTACATTCGTTCTTTGGCTTATGACTTCGGAAAAGCCTTGCGTTCTGGGGGGCATTTATCTGCATTGAGAAGAACTAAAATTGGTGCATTTTCTGTAGAAAAAGCAAAATCTATTAAAGATTTTATTAAAACATTGGAAGTGGAATAGTCTTTGTACTGTTGCTGAAGGACTAAAATACATTATGAAAAAAACGCTGCTTTTTATTGCTGTATTCGCGCTTATTCAACAACTCTTTTCACAAGAAAAATACAACAAACCCTTTTTTACAACTTCGATCGCAACCACCCTAGCGGTCAACGAAAACTATACTTTAGACAGTGATGATGGTGAACCTTTTTTGCTTCCCAATTCGCTGATTGCAAGAATTGGACTTGGCTATCAATTACATCGCAGAGTTTTGGTAAGTCTCCATGCAGGGTTTGATCATCATTGGGGATACAACATCAATGCGATTCCTACCTACGGAACATTTCGTTTCAACATCAGAGAAAACGATGGTGATGCTCTTTTTATGGAAACGAGTTATGGGAAGTTATGGCGACCTTCTCCCAGATTTAGTGATGGGAATTACTATGGACTGGGGCTTGGAATCGCCTCTAAAATTTCTTCAAGAATTGAAAGTAGTGTCCGTTTTAAATACCACAGAAAATCCATTTTAGGTTTTGAAAACAATCGCCTAGATAGTTTTTCTCTTGGAGTGGGGTTTAGGTTTTTTTTAAAACACTGATTAAAGTTGCTTTATGCCCGAACCTAAAAAAGGTTTCAACGGGAGGCTTTTCATAATCGAAATGTCTTCTGAAAGAGTGCTTTCATTGCCTAAAAAAGCAAGGATTTTTTTGGCAGGAATCCGCTGGAAAATTTTTGTGAAAACTTCTTTTCCAGTTAATTTCTTGGTCAATAAAACATCCAAAAGAGTTCGATCATACCATTGATATACTTTGTCTTTGAAAGAGGTCGACAGATTTGGATGCTTACCCGCTTCTAAATGATGTACAATTTCTGCAACATTTTTTTGGATGAATTGAAACGTATATCCGGTACTTGCTTTTGTAAATCCACCAGAAGTTCCCAAATTGATAACATGAGGTTTTGAAGTTTTTTCGAATTTTGCTAATGACATTGGAATGACTCCAAACTCTTCGTGTTTGATCGTATAATTATCAATATTTAAGTCTTCTTTAATGTATTTTTTCAAGGCTGAAACATACGTTGCTTGTGCTAAAACACGTGGACTAAAAAGCGTATATTCAACCAGGGCTTCTGAGGTAGATGTTGGCAAAACATACATAAATGTGGCACCCTGATTTTGTGAAACACTAAAATCCATAAGCCTTCCTACTTTTGGATTAAAGACCGGTTTTTCAGATTGAATGACCCAACCTTTAAAATGCTGCAATAGCGAATTTTGTTCCGTTATTTTTGGATTGAATACCTGGGTTGAATTAAACACATACCTTGCTGTATAGCTGTTTTCAGAGGTCCTTACTACAGCAGCAGCAGCCTCAGCATCAATCCCTGTTATGGTTTCTTGCAGAAAGGTTACATTTTCAAATTGCTGCGCGTAATCTAGAACAAAATTATAAAAATCGAGCCCCAAAATCATCTTGTAGGTATAAGATTCTAAATCGAGTTCTTTTTTAAAATCGGTAGATAAAAATTCTAGCGTATTCCATTTTGCGTGCACAATAGATTCAAACAAACCAGGTGTTTTCTCCCAGAAACACCAGGTTCTATCGTTGTTTTTTTTCTGTACTTGATCGATTACTAAAATAGATTTATGCTGCAATGTAGGCGACTGTAATAGTCTGTACAAAAGACTTAACCCTGCACAACCCGATCCTGCAATAATATAATCGTATTTCATAATTTTTATCTCAAAAAGCGATTGTACCAACTTTCTTCAATGGGCATTTCCCAATGATTGTCTAGATCCTGTTTGATCGAAATAAGGTTATCAAAAATAATTGATTTCCCAGTAAGTGCTTTATTTTTTAGTAATTTTTTAAAATCTTTAAGCTCTTTATACTGAACAAATTCACCTTGCTTAAAGCATACATTCATTTTATCTAAAAGAGAAACATCATAGGTTTCCTGCAAACTTAAAATAAAAGAAACCGAAGTGTCAATATCTTCATTTGTAAGGGCAACCCTATCTACATCTACAATAAAAATAATAAATCGCTGATATAAAAACTGATAAGAAGCTTTAAAATTTTCATCTTCAGAATTCCAACTTTCAATAAAAGTTTTGATCTTGTCTTCTATTTCTTCAATTTCATTTGGATAAAACTTTCTGTTGGATGGATACACCCATACCTTGGCGTTTTCTGGCAATGCATTATAGTCTACGTACATTTTGATGCTTTAAGATGGGACAAAGATATTAAAAAGAAAAACCGTTTGGTCTACATTTACAAGTCGGTTTTGTAAAAGTTCGGATGTAAAGGAAGTATTCCCGTGTCTGTATTATAATACTGAGAGCATTTTCACAAAATCTTCTTGAACACTACGTCCTTTATTTTTATTGTACCAAACTTGTAAATCTTGTTTAAACTGGGCATCGATGCTACCTTTTTTTGCTTTATAATCTGCCATTATTTTAGTAGCCAAAGTGGGTCTTGGTCCCCAAGTATGTTGTACATTATTTTGTGCATCCAACACAATTACTTTGGGAATGGATCTCCCGCCGTTGGTCAAAAATAAATCCATCACGGCAAGATGTTCGTCACGAAGTATAATTTTTAAAGTAATGTTTTTGTTTTCAGTAGCCAACTTGTGAATCACTGGCAGGTTCTGCGCAGCATCTCCACACCAGCCTTCTGAAAGCACTAGCCATGTTTGTTTTTCTGTAATGCTTTTGAAAACAGCTTTTGTTTGGTTTGAAATTTTTATGGTTTTATCCAAGCGTTTCATACGTCGATCGTTCAACAAACTATAATTAGTAAGGGCTTCGGATTGAACGGGTCCTGTAGATTTTCCATCGGTGAGTAGATCATGAACAAGTGTTCTGTATTCGGAGTAAGAAATTGCGTTCTCAAGACTTTTTGCGATTAATTGCTTCATGCGATAAGGAAGTGTAGGTGTTTTTCGAATACTATATTCTACAAAAATACTGCTAAATTAATAGTGATTTTATTTTTTTTGAATGTGATATAAAATATCTTTTGTCATGGTTTCTAGATTGAATTCATACTGCCAATCCCAATCTATTCGAGCATCAGAGTCGTCAATAGATTGGGGCCAGCTGTCGGCTATTTTTTGACGAAAATCGGGTTGGTAGCTAATTTCAAAATCGGGAAGGTGTTTTTTAATTTCTTCAGAAATTTCTTCAGGCGTAAAGTCGATTGCAGCTAAATTGTAGGAAGTTCGTATTTTGATACGATTCCTATCTGCTTGCATTAATGCGATGGTTGCATTTACAGCATCTTCCATATACATCATTGGCAAGCGAGTGTCTTTCGACAAATAACATTTATATTTCCTGTCTTTTACTGCTTTAAAATAAATATCAACAGCATAGTCTGTAGTCCCTCCACCGGGTTTTGTCTTCCAAGAAATAATTCCTGGATAGCGTAAACTCCTTACATCTACATCATATTTTTGGTGGTAATAATTACACCAAAACTCACCAGCAAGTTTGCTAATTCCGTATACGGTAGAAGGTTCCATTATGGTTTTTTGACGGGTATTTATTTTGGGAGTCGTAGGACCAAAAACAGCAATAGAACTGGGCCAATAAATTTTTTGGATGTGTTTCTCTTTTGCCAAATCTAACACTGCCAAAATTGAGTTCATATTTAAACGCCATGCCTGTTCTGGATATTTCTCTGCAGTCACAGATAACATTGCTGCCAACAAGTACACTTGCGTCACTTGGTGTTTTTGAACCACCTTCAAAATAGCTTCTTTATTGGACGCATCCAAGATTTCAAAAGGGGCTGCCTCTAAGATCCCTGAGTCAGGTTGACGAATGTCGGAGGCTATTACAGCCTCGTTTCCATAAGTACTTCTTAATTTTTGAGTTAATTCTGTGCCTATTTGACCACAAGCACCAAGAATTAAAATACATTCCTTCATTATATATAATTCAATTTTTTACCGAATCAAAGGTACTTAATTTAAGTATTCATGAAAAAGAAATCATTGATTAAAGTATTCTCAAAAAAGAGTTGTTTTCTACTAGATGTGTTAAACTTTATGAAATTTCCTTTATTTTTTAAACAATTATTTTAATAATGAGTATTTTAGCAAAATAAAGTTTGCGTTTTGTGAATAAATATTATGCGCTCTTATCAATACTTCTTTTCTGTTTATGTTCAACAAAAGAACAAGAAACAGAAAAGCTGCCTGTAAAAAAAGCAAAATTAAGTATTGCTCAAACCCACATGAGACCTGTTGAGGTTGACGAATCCTTTTTTAAGCTTATAGAAAACTGGGAAGAATATAAGTTGCTCGAAGAATTTTCCGTAAAATTTCATCAAACTTCCCCCAACGAAGCGTTGAGCAATGCACTTGAGTTGAAAAGTCTTGTTACCAATTTAAAAGACGGCATCAAACCTACAATTTTTAACTCCCCTTCTTTTAACGCCCGCATCAATGTGCTTTTTAGTGAAGCGGAAAGACTGGCAGATATTACCTTTATTCCTGCGATTAGAACCACCGAAATAAATGAACAAGTTGAAAAAACATTGGCTGCTTTTTCTGCATTGAATGCCAAAATAAATACGGTTTTATCACAGAAAAAATTTGAAGACGCTATTGAAATATCTCCCAAATTTATAGGCTTAGACACCACAAAAATGGATCGGGTATCTAGAAAAACAGTGGCTGTTTTTGATAAAAAATTAACGCCGAAAAGAGTCCCAAAGAAAAAAATTAAAATGGACAAAAAAACTTTACCGGATTATAAAAATACCAAACAAATAAACGGTTTTCAAAAAGTAAAAATCAATAACAAATCATGAAAAAAACATTCTTAATTCTGATGGTATCTTTGTTTTTACAAAACTGTAAACAAGAAGTTGCTGTTACAAAGGACGCTGCAATAAAAAAAGAAGTAGCAGCAATTGTAAACAACTGGCACCAAGCGGCTACAGATGCCCATTTTGAAAACTATTTTTCTAAAATGGACAGCACTGCGGTATTCATTGGAACAGATGCTACGGAAAACTGGACCAAAAAACAATTTGAAAATTTCAGCAAACCTTATTTTGACAAGGGCAAGGCTTGGGATTTTAAAACGATTGAAAGAAATATCTATATCAGTAAAAACAAAGAGGTGGTTTGGTTTGACGAACTACTGGATACATGGATGGGGACCTGTAGGGGTTCTGGAGTACTAGAAAAAAACAACACCGAATGGAAAATAAAACAATATGTTTTGTCTGTTACGATTCCCAATGACAGCATTCAAAAAGTAATAAAATTAAAGAATTAAAAAAATAAAAAATAAAACTTTTTAATTACATAATTATGAAAAAAATTACAACCCTTTTATTTAGTGTATTTACTGCTGGAATTTTTGCGCAAGTAATTCAAAGAAACGCTCCTTGGATTGCAGAAACACCGCTTAAAGAGCAGCAGATTATTACCTTAGAAGAAGTGAAAGATGCTGCCATACAGTATTTCACAACCATCGATAAAAATAAAAAAGGAAGTGGTTTAAAACCTTTTGAAAGATGGAACTATCATTGGAGTCATTACACCAAATCCGATGGGACCATCGCCCCTGCCAGTGATTTGTGGAGTGCTTGGGAAGCCAAAAATGCAATGAACAATAACCAAGAAGCAAGAACAGACGAGAGTAGTTGGACCTCTTTGGGTCCCTATTCCCATACAAATACGGGATCTTGGTCACCAGGACAAGGAAGAGTGAACGCAATTACTGTAGATCCTAGTGATGGAAACACCTATTATGTGGGTGCGCCCGCGGGAGGAATTTGGAAATCGACCGATGCAGGGATTAACTGGACTCCGTTAACCGATTATTTGCCTCAAATAGGTGTTTCTGGAATTGCTGTGCATCCAACAGACCCGCAAACAATTTACATTGCTACGGGAGATGACGATGCTGGAGATTCTTATGCTGTAGGTGTTTTTAAATCTACTGATGGGGGTGCTACTTGGAGCAATACCGGGAGTTTGACTGGAAATCCAAATTCTATGAATGATATTTACATTCACCCAACCGATACAGAAACCGTTTTGGTTGCCACCAGTTCTGGAGTGCATAAAACCACCAATGGAGGGACTAGCTGGACACGGAAACTCTCTGGGAATATTAGAGATTTAAAAATGAGACCCAACGACCCGACTAAATGGTATGCGGCAAGTAACAATACTTTTTACAAGTCCTCAGATGCTGGGGAATCCTTTCAACAAATATCAATACCAGCCCTATTCAATTCTCAAAGAATTGTAATGGATGTCACTCCAAAAGATCCGGACTATGTGTATTTTGTAAGTGCGGGAAGTAATAGTAGTTTTAATGGTGTTTGGAAATCAACAAACTCTGGAGATTCTTTTACACAAACGGCAGAAACCGATGATATTTTTGGAAGCTCACAAGCATGGTTTGACCTTGCATTGACCGTTTCAGATAAAGATGTGAATAAGGTATACGTAGGGGTTTTAAATATTTGGTCTTCTACCGATGGAGGTGACAATTTTACCAAATTAAACAACTGGAGTTCTCCAGATGACAATTCGTATACGCATGCCGACATTCATATTATGCGTTTTATCAATGGAAAGTTTTTTGCGGGGACCGATGGAGGAATTTATGTTTCTACAAACCACGGAACCAACTTCACCGATTTAACGGAGAACTTAGACATCAGTCAATTTTATAAAATATCGGTAGCAAAGCAAAATTCTGGAAATATCGTGGGAGGACTTCAGGACAATGGAGGCTATGCTTTTTCAAACAATCAATGGAGCAACTACCACGGTGCAGATGGTATGGATGCCGCAGTGAGTGGAACAGATCCTAACACCTATTATGGTTTTATTCAAAATGGTGGGAGTCTTTATATTACCAATAACGGAGGCCTTACAAGAAGTGGAAGTGTTGGGGCACCAGATGGAGAAAGTGGAAACTGGGTAACTCCTTTGGTGTCGGATAGCCAAGGAACTATTTATGCGGGTTATGGAGAAGTTTATAAACTTGTCGAAGAACCGGAATCGATATCATGGGAACAAGTGTCTACAAACAACTTTGGAGGACGTTTGACCCACCTAGAGATAGATCCGAATGATGATAATAATATCTATGCGACTTTGGGTGGTACGCTATATCGAAGTACAGATTCAGGGGTTACATTTACAAACATTCAAAACTTTTTTGGCGAAACCATTAACAGTATCGAAATCAATCATAATGACTCAAACATCGCTTATATTACGACAAATAGTAATGTTAAAAAATCAACAAACATTTTAAACGGTGTTGTCAACTTTACAGACATTACAGCCAATTTACCTTCTGAGAGTAAATTGGTTGCGAGACACCACGCAAGAAGTGGAAAAAATACGGTGTATGTAGGAACCGCATTGGGGGTCTATTTCATTAATGATGATACTACTAGCTGGGAAACTTTTGACAACAATTTACCCAACGTAGCCGTAAGAGATTTAGAAGTGAACGAAGAGGATTCTAAATTGTTTGCTGCCACCTACGGAAGAGGTGTTTTTTCAACCGACATTCCAAGAATTTTACCTCCAACAGATGTAAAGTTAATTGCCATTAACAATCCAAATGGGATTGCTTGTAGCACCACGTTTGTCCCAGAAATTGTAGCTTCAAACCAAGGAACAAATCCAATTACAGTCATTGACATCGAGTACACAATCGATGGTGTCTTAGAAAGTTATCAGTGGACTGGGAATTTAGGTTCTGAAGAATCGGTTTCGATAGCCCTGCCTGCAGTAACGCTCGCAACAGGAAATCATGACATAAAAGTAACAACACTTGTTACAGACGATGCCTATGACACCAATAATGAGAAAGAAGTTTCTTTTATTGTGAACAATACCAATAACAGCCCAACGACAGTAAATTCATTTGAGAATTCTGGAACAGATTCGTTTCTTATTGAAACCATTGGTACCGATGATGATTTATGGGAATTGGGAAGACCAAGTGGAACTTTATTAAACATTACCGGTACAGGAGACAATGTGTATGCAACCAACAGAAGTGGAGAGCACACTGTTTTAACAACCAGTTACCTGTACTCAAAATGTATTGACCTTTCTTTGTTGGCAGATCCTGTTTTAAGCTTTAAAATGGCCTTTGATATTGAACAAGATTGGGATTACTTACTTGTTGAATATTCTACAACAGGTGCTGATTGGACAATTTTAGGAACTGCTGCAGACCCAAACTGGTACAATAGTGCCTCTACTGCAAATGGAATTCCTGGAGCACAATGGACGGGTGAAGGAGAAGATACAGATGCGGAAGGAAATACCAATGCAACGCTGAGAGAATATAGCTATGATTTGGAAGCATTTACCAATGAAACAAATATTGTTTTTAGATTTAAGTTTTTCTCCGACCAGGCAGTAGTGGAAGAAGGAGCATTGATTGATGACTGGGTAATAAACGGAACGTCTTTAAGTGTAAACAACCAAGACTTGCAAAGTTCCTTTGCCGTATATCCAAATCCATCCAATGAAATTTTCAATATCACTTGGACAGAACAAGGAACTGCAGTCATTGTGATTTATGATTATACTGGAAAAAGCATTCTAAAGAAAACACAACTAACCGATGGGCACTACACGCTCAATTTAAACGGATTTAGCAAAGGCTTGTACTTCGCAAAAATTAATGTGAACGGAAAGCAAGCAACTAAAAAAATCATCTTAGAATAGGACTTCTAAAAATGTAATAAAAAAAAAGAGCTTCACAATGTGAAGCTCTTTTTTTTATCCTAAAACATCTTTGACTGTTTTAAAAATCAATTCATTTTCAAAACCTTTACGCATTAAAAAATCGATGAGTTTTTGTTTTCTCTTGAAGGGATTTGCTTCTGTAAGCACTGCATTTCTATTTTCTGTAATCCTATAAATAGTGGCAATGTATTCCTCAGAATCTATTTCCTTTAAGGCTGTTTTTATATTGTAATCAGAAATATCTCTGAACTTGAGTTCTCTTACAATTCGTTGTTTTCCCCAGCTTTTAATTCGAAATTTCCCACGGGCAAAACTTTTAGAAAAGCGCTCTTCATTTAAAAAATTATCTTTCATTAAACGCAATAAAATAAGTTCTCTCGCCTCGGGAATCAGATTATAATCGCGCATTTTCTGCTCAATTTCTTTGTGGCACCGATCTTGATACACACAATATTGCTCTAGTTTTCGCTGGAGTTGATCGACCGTAAACGATTTTTTCTTCTCAATCATGCTTTTAAAAATACAAAAAGAGGAAGTAATGGATACAGAAACATCCTCTTTTTAAATAGTATCTGATAACCACTATGCTATCTTTTTTTAGTGTTCGTTATTTTTTAATTGTCCTTTTATTCTCATTTTAAACTTTGTGATTAAGAAGAACAAAATAGGCACAACGATTAATGTTAAAAAGGTTGCGATGAACAAACCATAAATAACTGTTTTGGCCAATGGTCCCCAGAAAACTACATTATCTCCTCCCATATATACATGGGCATCAAACTCACTAAAGAGTGTAAAGAAGTTTATATTTAAACCAATCGCCAATGGAATCAATCCTAAAATGGTGGTAATTGCGGTTAATAAAACGGGACGCAAACGGGCTTTTCCTGCTTTTACAATGCTGTCATACAAAGCGCCTAAAGGAAGAAAGTTTTCGGTAGAGATACCTTCTTGTTCTTTTCTTCTGGCTATTAACAACTCGGTATAATCCAAAAGAACAACCCCATTGTTTACGACAATACCCGCAAGGGAAATAATCCCCACCATGGTCATCATAATCACAAAAGGAGCCCCGGTAATTACCAAACCACCAAAGACACCGATAAAACTTAAAAAGACAGCCAACATAATGATACCTGGTTTTGAAACCGAATTAAATTGGAAAATTAAGATAAAGAAAATTAAGAACAACCCTGTAAAAAAAGCACCTACCAAAAAAGTCATTTGCTTGTTTTGTTCTTCAATTTGCCCTGTATAATCTATTTTAATTCCTTGGGGCAAGTCTTTAAAATTCTTCATTGCATTTTGAATCCTACCTACCACTAAGCCAGCATCTGTTTCTCCAGGAGAAAGCGCAGAATAAACCGTAACAACCCGCTTGACGTTTTTATGTTTAATGGCACTAAAGCCAGAGCTGTTTTTCTGAGTGGCAACGGCGGAAACTGGAATTTCTTTAATTCTCCCTGAAGCTTGGTCTCTAAAAGTTATTTTCTGATTGAAAAGGGCACTTTTATCATAACGGTCGTCTTTGTTAAAACGCACGTAAATATCATAGTCTTCACCATTTTCTTTATAAATACCGGCTTTATTTCCAAAAATAGCACCTCTTAATTGTTGGCCTACTTGCCCAGTGCTCACGCCCAATTCTCCTGCTTTTTTTCGATCGACCAACACCTGCATTCCAGGTTTGGATTTGTTCACATCAATCTTTAATTCGTCGACACCCAAAATACCTTGTGTATTTAAATAATCGCGCATTCGTTCGGCTGTGAAAATTAATTCTTCGTAATCTTCTCCGTTCAATTCAATGTTTATAGGCGATCCTGCTGGAGGGCCGTTGGCATCTTTTTCTACGGAGATTAAAACACCTGGGTAAATGCCCACCAAAGCGGCTTGTACTTTTTGACGTAAGATTTCACTGTCTTCTCCCTTTCGGTATTTGTATTCCCGCATGGAAGCCGTAATTTTCCCTTTGTGTGGCATCTCTGCGGAGGAACCTCCATCTGTTTGTGGATTTCCAGCCCCTTCTCCTACTTGAGAAATGGTGCTTTCTACCATGAAATTATACCCATTATCTACATACATATCTAGATTTAGAACACTGGATACTTTTTTCTCTATTTGCTGTGTTATTTGATTTGTTTTTTCAATATCGGTTCCTTCTGGATATTCGATATAGACAATGATCTGATTGGGTTTGTTGTCTGGAAAGAACTCTACTTTGGTTCTTTGTTCTCCCAACGACCACCCAAATCCTGCAAATGCAGTAAACAAAATGATAAAGGTACCAATGACCAATACATAGGGTCTCCACCCTGTTAAAGCGCTTTTTAATTGTCTTTCATACCAGTTTTCTAAAGAAACTAAAGTATTTTTCTGAAAATAATTTGCCGCTTTTCTCAATACCAAACGGTAGACCCATAACATGATTGCGGTAAAAATAATGAGGGTCCCTAGAGTGTTATATTCACCCCCAAAGAAGAAAATAGCAAACCCAACAAGCGCCATAATACTGGTCAATCGAAGGATGTTTTTAATAGGCATGTCTTTGTCTTCTGTGTTCATAAACTGAGACACCAATACAGCGTTAAAAAAGATTGCAACAAAAAGGGAAGATCCTAACACAATGGATAGGGTAATGGGTAGAATGACCATAAACTGTCCCATAATTCCTGGCCAAAGCCCTAAAGGAATAAATGCGGCTACAGTAGTGGCTGTTGAAATAATAATTGGAAACGCAATTTCACCAATTCCTTTTTTGGCAGCTTCAATGCGGGTCATCCCCTCCTCGTCCATTAAACGATATACGTTTTCAACTACAACAATTCCATTGTCTACCAACATGCCAAGCCCCATAATCAATCCAAACAATACCATGGTATTTAAAGTATACCCTAAAGCACCAAGGATCATTAAAGACATGAACATAGACATCGGGATAGCAAAACCAACAAAGATGGCATTCTTAAATCCTAAGAAAAACATCAGCACAATGACTACTAAAATCACCCCAAAAATAATATTATTCACCAAATCGTCTACTTGACCAATGGTTTTTGGAGATTGATCGTTGGCGATGGTTACTTTTAAATCTGATGGAAAATTATTTTCACGAGCCGCTTTTACAATGACCCCAACTTTGTCTGCAGCGGTCACCATATTTTCTCCTGATCTTTTCTTTACGTCCAACATCACCACTGGCGCACCGTTTTCTCTTGCATAGGTGGTTTTGTCTTTGTCTTTAAAGGAGATGGTGGCAACGTCTTTTAAATAGATCGGATTTCCTTTTTCTGCTTTGATTACAAAATTTCCTAAGTCTGAAGGCTGGTCTATTTCGCCTATAATTCGGATGGTTCTTCTTTGTTGACTGGTAATAAAGTTCCCGGCAGACATGGTTACATTTCCGCGATTAATGGCGTTCGAAATATCGTCAAAACTTACTTTTGAAGCCATCATCTTGTAAATATCTACGGCTACTTCCACTTCTTTATCTTGGGCGCCTCGGATATCTACTTTCTTGATTTCTGTTAAATCTTCAATTTCATCTTGTAGGAATTCTCCATATTCTTTTAATTTAGAAACTGGATAATTTCCTGAAATGTTGATATTTAAAATAGGTACTTCTTCAGACATGCTCAATTCAAAAACTTTGGGCGTTACTTTTGCACCATTAAAAGTAGGCCAATCCTCTCCTGCAGTTTCTTGGTCTATTTCATCTTTTACTTTCTGTTTTGCTTTGTCTACTGGAATGTTTTCATCAAATTCGACGGTAATAATGGAATAATCTTCTTGTGATGTGGAAGTAATTTTTACCACATTACTCACCGATTTTAATTTGTCTTCTAATGGATTGGTAATGAGTTTCTCTATGTCCTCTGCGGTGTTTCCTGGATACACAGAACTAATGTAGATCTTGGTTTCGTTGATTTCCGGGAAATTTTCTCGGGGCATTGTAAAGTAAGCTGAAATTCCGAAATACAGAATTAAAAACATCAAAACATAAATGGTGGTTTTGTTCTTTATAGCCCAAGAGGAGAGTCGAAACTCTTTGTCTATTGCTGTCTTTTTATTATTCATTGGAGTACTTTTTATTAATCACTTTTACAAGCTGACCGTTATTTACACTTCGTGCCCCTTCAATAATAATTTCTGCATCTGCGGGTAGGTTTTTAACAACTTCAATAAGGTCTCCTTGAGTTTTACCCGTTTCAATAATGCGTCTTTTTGCAATGGCTTTTTGGTCTTTTTTATCGGTAACAACATACACAAACTGCGCACCTTCTGCGTTTTCTGAAATAATAGATTGCGGAATCAAGATGGCTTTGGGATTGGTGTAATCGTTCAATTTTAATCGTGCCGTTAAATTCGGTTTGATGGCTCCATTTGAATTTGGAACACCAATTTCTATTTTAAAAGACCTGTTGTTTGGATTGATAAAGTTTCCAACTTGTCGAATCTTAGATTGCATCGTTTGGTTCAGAATCGGAAAATGTACTTCCACCGTTTTGTCTTTGGTAATGCTACGAATGTAGGTTTCTGGAACTTCTGTCTCTATGTACATGTTCGAAAGATTTACGATTCTAAAAATTTCAGAACCTTGTCCGGGCGCAACCACAACTCCTTTTTCTTTAAAGACAGCGTCTATAATTCCCGAAAAGGGAGCCGTCACGATCGATTTTTGGAGCTGCTGTTTCAATTGACTTACGGCGCTTTTTTGAGATTCATAAGCGGTTTTGGTTTGCAAATACTGAATTTCGGAACCAATTTTCTGTGCCCACAATCGTTGTTGGCGCTCAAAGGTGGTTTTTGCCAATTGTACATTGGTTTCTAACTGTGTCAATTGTTGAGCCATTCCTCCATCGTCAATCGTGGCGATAATTTCGCCCTGCTTTACCTGCTGTCCTTCTTTGACCAAAACACTTTTTAAAATGCCTGGCATTTCTGGATACACCAATACATTTTGTTTGGTTTTTACATTTCCATGCAATGCGATAAAGTGCGTAAAAACTTGTTCTTTTACTTGTAGTGTAGTAATCAGCGGGACATTTTTATCTTCGCCTAAAGCATCTAACTTGTCGTTGATCTTTTTTAAATCCAGTGTCAATGCTTGTTGTTGAAGGTCAATTTCGGACTTCTTTGCTTTTATTTGCTTCAAGTCATTCGATGCCAAAACCGCATCTAAAGAAATCTCTTTTTGCTCTCCACAAGAAGTTAAAAATAGGACTGTTAATAAAGCTAAATATTTGTTTTTCATGATTGTTTTTTTTATTTTTTGGATACGTTTAAGGCGTTTTCTAAGGCTATTTTTTTAGCGATTACATCCAACATCGATTGCACGTAATTTTGCTGTTGGGTATATAACTGATTTTGTGCTTGTAACAAATCGAAACTTGAAGAGATGCCTTCAAAAAATTTGATACGTTGCTTTTTTTCGATGCGCTCGGACAATCGAACGTTTCTTTTTGCAGTGGTGTAATTTTCGACACTGAGTTGGTACTCATTTTTGGCTTTCTGTGCCAATAAACTCAACCGTTGTTTCGTTTCTTCCAAACGAACATCGGCGGTTTCTAAAGCAATTCTAGCTTGTGCTGTTCTCGATTTTCTGGCAAAACTACTAAAAATAGGTACTTTTAGACTAACGCCTAACAGAGAAGAATCGAACCATTGTTGGCGCCCATTAAAAAAGCTAAAGGAATCGGAAAAGGCTTGGTTTCCATAGTTAACAAACGCGGACAAACTAGGTAAGGCTTTGCTTCGCTCGAGTTGCATGAGCAAGCGTTTTGATTCTCGATCGTTTGCTGCAATTTTAAAATCGATATGATTGGAAAAATCAAAGGTTTCTGAAATGAGGCCCAAATCGATATTGCTTGTTGTCAAGGTATCCAAACTATCGGTGAGCACTAGGGCGGTACTGATTGGGTTTCCCAAAGCCAAATTTAGCATTTGATAGGCAATGCTTTTCATTCTCTCGAGATTATTCCGTTGATTTTTTAAAGTCCCTAAGGTAATTTCTAACTGCTCTACATCTTCTTGCTCGTTAAATCCGTTTTCGTAAATCTTTTGAGCATCGTGTAAATTTTTTTCTAAAATATTTACATTTCCTGCTAAGATGTCTAAGCTTTTTTCGGCAACTAAAACAGTACCGTAGGCATTTACAACCGCCTCTCGAGTTAATATCTCCGTTTTCTCATTGGCTTGTTCTGAGATTTTTAAATAGGCTTTTGATGCTTGCAATGCGACCAGATAAGACCCGTCAAAAATTAACTGTGACAGGGTAACCGATGCGCTAAGATTCTGTTTTTTTCCGAAGACAAATTGCTCATCAATTCCATCATCATCAAAATCGGCCAAACTTACGGGTTGTTTTAAAAAATTCTGATAGTCAAAACTTGCGTTTAGCTGAGGCAATCCAGTGGCGGAAGTTTCTCTAACGGTTTCTTTTGCAGAGGAAATTCCGTTTTTAGAGGCTTTGGTGTTATAACTATTTTCGATGGCATAAGCAATCGCTTCGTCCAAAGAGAGGCGCAAGCTTTTTTCTTGGGCTTGGAGACCTAGACAGCTAACACCCAAAAAAAATAACCATAATTTTTGTTTCATTTTCATTTTTTTGTCAATTGAGTTTCTAATTGTTTAATTCCTTTTTCGGTTGCTATTCCTCTTAAATGGTATTCTAAGTAATGATCCATTAAGATATTCATGGAGTACTTTTTTAGCGGGAACAATTCTTGATCTTTTATCCCCACCATTCCATTAAAATACATCCTACTCATAAAGTCTTTGTCAATAGCTGCTCGAAACAAATCCGATTGGATACCACGCTCTAAATTGTCTTGAATGGTTGCATGCATCATTTGAAACTGTTTCTGCTTTAAGGAGGCATAGATCTTCGGATAGTATTTTTGCAATTGATATACGGGAGATGATTTTTCGTCATTTAGATGCTCTAAAACAGCTCTTTTGATAAAAAAAAGTTCATCAATCGGGTTTAGTTTTCGGGCACATATTTCGTCTATACTGCTACAAATACTTTCAAACATAAACCCTGTTACGGCATCGACCAAACTGGTTTTGTTCGTGAAATATTTATAAATGGTTTTTTTAGAAACCCCCAATGCATTGGCAATATCATCCATAGTAACACTCTTAAAACCTAGGTTTAAGAAGAGTTCTTTCGATTTTTCTAAAATTTTTTGTTTCATAATGGGGCACAAAGATACGAATGGAAACTAAAGAAACAATAAAAGTTTCCAAGGTTTTTGAATTATTTAACATTTCATTCTTACGACAAATTTCTTTATATTATTTTTACAAAAAAATTAAAGGTGAACATACTACATTATCAGAAGGAATTTCTCAACTATTTGGAATCTAAAAATTGGATTGCTGAGCCTAAAAACTTGTACGAGCCTATTGATTACATCTTAAAATTGGGCGGAAAAAGAATTCGGCCTGTGCTGACTTTAATGGCTGCTGATATTTTTTCTGGGGACTTTAAAAAAGCCCTACCGGCTGCTTTGGCCGTAGAGGTTTTTCATAACTTTACTTTGGTGCATGATGATATTATGGATGCGGCGCCTTTGCGAAGAGGGAAAGCTACGGTTCATGAGCAATGGGATACCAATACGGGAATTCTTTCTGGTGATGCGATGCTCATATTGGCCTATCAATATTTTGAAAACTATGATCCAGTTGTCTTTCAAAAGCTGGCAATATTATTTAGCAAAACAGCTTTAGAGGTTTGTGACGGGCAACAGTTGGATGTTGATTTTGAAACCAGAAATGACGTTACCATTCCTGAATACATTAACATGATTCGTTTAAAAACTTCGGTTTTGGTGGCTGCAGCACTACAAATGGGCGCTATTGTTGCCGAAACCTCTGAAGAGAACGCGCAATTGATGTATGATTTTGGCTTGAATTTAGGGTTGGCTTTTCAATTGCAAGACGATTATTTGGATACTTTTGGGGATCCTGAAACCTTTGGAAAACAAATTGCAGGAGATATCATTGAAAATAAAAAAACATTCTTGTTTTTAAAATGCATGGCGATTGCAAATGAAGAAGATCAACAGAAACTGGCTTTTTTCTTCAAACAAAAACTAGAAGATAACTCTATAAAAATTGCAGAAGTGACTCGCATTTTTGAATTGTACGAAATCCCTGCCTTGGTCAAAGAACAAATAAATAAGTACACTGAAAAGGCTTTTGAAACCTTGGAAGGAATGAAAATCGATACGGAAAGCAAACAAAATTTAAAGAATTTTGGGCTTTGGTTGATGAATCGATCGGTGTAATAATTTTTTCGATTATAGGGATAACTATTTAAAAATAATAGTACATTTGCCCACCAATATTTCGGTCCCATAGCTCAGCTGGTTAGAGCATCTGACTCATAATCAGAGGGTCCTTGGTTCGAGCCCAAGTGGGACCACACTTTAAAACCAAGCCTTACAGCAATGTAGGGCTTTTTTTATGCCCCTCTTCCCTTTAAGCATAGGCTCTAAACCACTATTCAACAATTCAATTTGAATCGTATCTCTTTTTATAGCACTTCCAAAGATGAAACCAAATATACGGTTTTATCAAAGCATTTGGCACACATTTGGCACACTTTGAAAATTGAAGTGTCTCAAACTGCTGTTGTAACCAACACCCGTTAGCTATGGAACCACCGTATAAATGAACCTTTGAATAATCAATAGAAATCAACTATTAATTCTTTCTCTTTGGCAGTTTTAAAATTATAATCTAATAGTTTAATTAATTTCTTTTGATACCTACCCCAAATTCGTTTATGAACCTTTAAATTATTTAAGTCATAATCAAATAAAGTAAGTTTATTACTGGAGAGTATATTCTCTCCTTTGTGAGTGATTTTAAACAACTTTTTAAGGTTATTTAACAAGAAAGGTATGTAGTCGTTTATTGTTATTACAAGGTCATCATTTGACCTATTTTTCGTCTTTACTCTCCTATGAATAATGTACTTGTTCCCATCATTAAATATGTTGAGGTATGGGTCTTTTTTATCGAAATCATTGCATTTATATTCAGCATCTTTTAAAGCTACAATATCCGAGTTATACATACCCCTTAAACCAAACTATAAAGACGGTAAAAGAATAAATTAACCCCATTTTAAAATACTTTAAAAACCCTTGCAGAAATGTAGGGGTTTTCTTTTTCAAAGTAACAATAGTTAATGTTCCTTTACCGATATCTTCAGTAGTTAGGAATAAGTGAAAATAAGGAGGGTTATAATTTCTTTTATTGTCTTAAAACAAATTAATTTTATTTTATTATTTTAGTGAAATATTAATCAATTGATGGGCTGATTATGGACATATTTAACCTATTAATTTTTGTAAAATTGAAAAAACATTTATTATGCATAAAATATTATTTAGTTTATTTTTTATTTTCGGATTTTGTTTAAGTACAAATTCACAGTACACGGGAACTATTGGTAGATATTACCAGAAAAAGGATTATAAGATGACTGTGCTAACGGGCTATGCTACGGGCGTTTTTTCTGAGCCAAAAATATTTGTTGTCAAAAAAGATAGTGATGTTGACCCCTACATTTTTATAAAAGATGCATATACTTTTGAATATACATCCAACCTCTCCAAAGAAGACATTGAATATGGTGATACTCCTACTGAAAATTTAGAAGTTTTTTTAATATTTAAAAGTGATAAAAAAAATAAAAAATGGAAAGTAACAAAATTTGATATGGGTGGTAAAATGGAAAAATATTCCGAAAAGAAGCAAACTAATGAATCTTATACTACTGCATATAATAATTATTATTTTGAAGAGTTGACTAATGTTGATACTGATGAGAAATTAGGGGGACTAGAAATTATAAAAAAAATAGCTAAAACTAAAGAGTTGGTGATTACTATAAAAGATGACCTTTCGGATATGAATATTTGCCGCTTTCAAGGAAAAAGACACAAGAAGAAGATTGGAAAAGTATTATCTGATAAATATCAAAGCAAAAATGGTGAGTTAATGAATTAACACCCATTTTTAAAATACTTTAAAAACTCTTACTATTAATTTAGTAGGGGTTTTCTTTTTCAAAGTAACAACAGTTAATGTCCCTTTACCGATATCTTCAGTTATTAGAAATTAATTATATTTGAAGACATAACACACCACATTATGAAAACATTAAAAAGAAGTATTACAGTATTAGTTTGTTTTATATTATTTGCAAGTTGTACTAAAAGTATTGACGGTAAAAAAGAGAAGTCATATATTGAGACAAGAAAAGGAATAACTTATTACAAGGGAACACCTTTTACTGGGGAAATCTTTGAAAATTACGAGAACGGTCAGTTACGATTTAAACATAACTATAAAGAGGGAAAAAAAGATGGTTTATTTGAATCTTATTACGAAAACGGTCAGTTAGATTATAAAGAAAACTTTAAAGACGGAAAACAAGATGGTTTATATGAATCTTATTATAAAAACGGTCAGTTAAATTATAAAACCAACTATAAAGACGGAGAAGAAGATGGTTTAGTAGAACAATATTATAAAAACGGTCAGTTAAGAGGTAAAATAAACTATAAAGACGGAATACCATCTGGTTTATATGAATACTATGACGAAAACGGTAAAAGAATAAATTAATCCCATTTTAAATATCTTTTAACCCTTACAGAAATGTAGGGGTTTTCTTTTTCAAAGTAACAACAGTTAATGTCCCTTTCCCGATAAGTTCAGTTATTAGGAATTAATTATATTTGCAATCAATCTATAAACAAACAATATGAGAATCAAACAAATTTTAGTAGCCTTTTTATTTACAGCTTTAGTTATCAGTTGTGGAAACAAAGCAAAAGACATTGATGTAAGTGAATTAAAAACAGAATGCGAAGCAGTAGATGCTTTTGTTACAGTTGCGGATGAAATGTTGGAATTAGGAGAAGCTGTCGATTCTGAAGAGGGAGCTTCAGAAGAACAAAAAAAGGAATACAAGTCCTTAGGAGAAAAAGCAGAAGAAATTGAAGATTACATAAAAGAATCTGATTTTAGTGAGAAAGCTTTTAAAAAATGCCCTAATTTTGAAACTGGGAAAAAGAAAATTGAAAAAACAAGAAAACTAAGAAAAATTTTTAAATAAGTTTCTTTAGCTATTTTAAAATACTTTAAAAACCCTTACAAAATGTAGGGGTTTTCTTTTTCAAAGTAACTACAGTTAATATTCCTTTACCAATAAGTTCAGTTATTAGGAATTAATTGTATTTACAATCAATCTAAAAACAAACAATATGAGAATCAAACAAATTTTAGTAGCTTTTTTATTTACAGCTTTAGTTATCAGTTGTGGAAATTCTGTTGGAACAGATGCCAATAGTTCAAAGAAAGAAATATGTTCTCTCTATAAGACCTCTATTCAAATGCAGAACGAAATTATTGAGTTGGTAAATAAGTTTGAATCCATACCCTATTTAATTGAACAAGAGCCCGGTGAATCCGATGCTAAAAAAAATTATTTTAATAGATTACCTTCTTCACTTAATTTAGAAAGACTCGATAATAATATAGTGGAAGAAATACTACTATGTGCAAGAAAAATGGATAATTTGGAAAATTTAACTGATAAGTATTTTGAAGACCGTGAAGATTCTGTTATGTCTTCAGAAGAAAGTACTAAAATTTTACAATCTTGCCCTTCTTACAAAGAGCCATCAGCAAAATTCTATGATGATATGACTAAATTTACTAAAATTGCTAGATTCCTCAAAAACAGCAGATATGAAAATTAAACAAATTTTAGCACCATTATTCTTTGCTCTTTTTGTTATGGGTTGTGAAAACGATTCAGAAGACAACCCATTACCAGCTTATACAGTTGAAGGTAAATGGCTATGGTCGCCATCTGAAAATAGAACAGATGCAAATACAATGTATGAATATTTAGATGGAAAAAGATACACATATTACGGAGACTGTAATGGGGTTAATCCTTGTACTGATGCATTTTGGAACTCATTAGATAGTTCAGATAGAATCCCAGGTACCGATTCTTATACATATGATGGATATACTGTAATCATAGATGGAATACAAGAGATAGTTACATTTGAATGTGATGGGGGTAAAATATATTTTGAAAATAGTGGTAAACTTTGGAGGTTAAGCTCTGACTGTAACTAAACCATAGGCATATCCTCTTCCTTTAGTTCAGCTATTTCTAAACCTCTTAAATAGGTTAAGCTAACATTTCTTATATTTGGGTAAACTAACTATAAAATCGTACAGTATGGAAAATATTTGGAGGAAGAAAAGAAATAAAACAATCTGGTTAATGCTAATCTGTTTTATACTACTAATACCAACTCTTGTTGTATTAAGCTATGATTTCGCAAGGATAGAGGTACACAAAGATGTGACAACTATTTCAGCTTTTGGTGGCTTGTCTTTTTTGTTTAGTTATTTTGGGATGGTTTCAGGAATTATAATGTTTGGTGTCTACGACCACAGAGCTCGAAAAGTGGAGAGTGAAAGTTCTAAACAATAGGCATATCTTCCTCCTTTAATTCAGTTATTTCTAACCCTCGTAAATAGGTTAAACTAACATTTATAGATGAATGTCCCATAGCTTTCTGTAGCTTGGTTATAGACCCAGTTCTCTTAAAGATTTCTATAGCTCCCGAGTGTCTAAAAGAGTATAGTGTCTGTCCTTGTTCAAGTATATTTGATTGTTTTTTAAAACGACTCCAAAGTTTCTTAAAATAGTCTAACATCCATTACTTGTTTATTGCAATTAATAGTTTATTCTAGTTATTTATTCTTAGATTTGAATATAATTCGTAAATAATTATTCATTTATTTAAAATTAACGATAAAAAAACTATGAAACAAAATTACTTAAAAAAAATCTTTTTTTGCTTTTTACTAATTTCTAATATTAGTTATGGGCAATTAGTAACAACTATAGATTTTGAGAATGAATTAGATGGTTATTCACCTTCAACAACTACAGGGAGTTCTGGTTCTTACAGAGTTTTATTTAATAGAGCTAATTATAATCTTCCTAGCGTTACAAATCAGGATGGTTATTATTGGGCAGCTGAGGATATTCCTTCTTCGGCACCAAATCCATATTTGAATCTGAATCAGATTGATGTATCGGGAGCTACAGCCTTTATATTTTCAATAGATATGACAACACGCCATTTCAATGACTGGGATGATACAGATGAGTTACTTATTACATATTCTATAGATGGTGGAACATATCAGAATCTTATGTGGATTCAAAACACGGAAGATGGAAGCGAATTCAATACGCCAGCTGCATTAGATATAGATTTTGATGGTGAGGGAGATTGCAGTACCGAAAATACTTTGCCAGCTTTAATTACAGGTAGTAGTAGTTCGGGTTGTAATGTTTCGTCCTCAAATTTTAAAACATTTACAACTAATTCAATTTCACTTACTAGTAATTCTACATTAGATATTAAATTGCAGTTTAATGGTCTTACATCACAAGCGGAAGGAATATATTTAGATAATATTATGATTACTCAATCTGTACCTTCTGTAATCACCTGGACTGGTAGTTCCAATTCTGACTGGGCAACTTCAGAAAACTGGGATAGTGGCGTGCCTTCAAGCTCAGATAATGTGACTATCCCAGATGTGACAAATGCCCCGATAATTGATGGATCAACAAATGTTTCTGTAAATGATTTAACTATTACTGAACCTGACGGTCTAACCATTAATAGTGATGGTTCTTTAATAGTCTCGGGTATATCTTCAGGAAACGTAACTTATAAGAGAAATTTAGCCAGCACCAACTGGTACTTGGTTTCTTCACCAGTTTCAGGTGAAACGTATGATGATGCTTATGTAACTGCTAACAGTATAGCTTCAAGCACAGAAAATACTAACTCTAGAGGAATTGCACCATATGTAACTTCTGATGATTCTTGGGATTATATGCAGAGTGGTGAAACTGCCACTTTTACTCCAGGAAATGGGTATTCTGTAAAAAGAAGCGCTACAGGAGATGTTTCTTTTACAGGAACATTAAATGTTGCTGATGCTGGTGTTGATGTGGCACTCTCTAATGCTGGAAATCGTTTTAATCTTTTAGGGAATCCTTATACATCTCACATTGCTAGTGAAACTTTTTTAAATAATGAAGCTGCTGTTTCAGAAACACAAACGCTGTGGATCTGGAATCAAGCAACAGGTACTAGTGGAGCTTATGAAGTAAAAACAGTTGAAGATGCTATGGTAATAGCTCCTTCACAAGGATTTTTTGTGAAAGCAAATGTCGCTGGAGGTACGTTTAACTTTACTGAATCTAACCAAGCTAGTAGTGGAGGAACTTTTCAAAGAACAGAAAACAGACCAGAAATTTATCTAACGATCTCTAACCAAACAGATGCAAGAGAGGCTAAAATTTATTATATAGAAAATATGACTACTGGTTTTGATGTTGGTTATGAGGGAGAGTTATTTAATGGAGTTTCTAATCCGTTAGCTATTTACACTCATTTAGTAGCAGATAGTGAAGGACAGAATTATCAGGTACAATCTTTACCAACCAACAATTATGAAAATATGATTGTTCCTTTGGGTGTAAATGCTGCCTCAGGATCTGCCATTACAATAGATGCCTCAACAAATAACTTTCCTGAAGGAGTAAATATATATCTCGAAGACAAACAAGACAATAGTTTTACGTTATTAAATGCTGATGCTAATTTTAGTACTACACTTGATAATAGTCTTTCTGGAATTGGACGCTTTTACTTGCATACCTCATCAGGGGTTTTGAGTGCTGATGACTTTGGAGCAATCAATAATATTAGCATTTATAAATCAAGTAACCAGAACCTAAGGATTGTTGGAGTACAAAATGGCAAAGCTACTGTTCAAATTTATAACATTTTAGGTAAAGAGGTGTTGAAAACCTCTTTTGAAGGAAACGGTGTCAATGATATCAAATTGAACAACCTTCACCTGGGCCTATATATTCTAAAACTTGCTACGGAGAAAGACACAATAAACAAGAAAATAATTATTCAATAACTATCTAATCTTACAATAATGAATAATCAAAAAGAAATAAACAAAGAGGATATTTCACGTAAAGACGCTCTAAAAAAGATTGGTAAATATGCAGCCTTGACTGCTATTGGAACCTATATAATACTAAATCCTAAAAAAGCACAGGCACAAAGCCCATCAGATCCGGGGTCAGGCTTTTGATGAATAATATAAAACCCATTAAATACTCTTACTATTAATTTAGTAGGGTTTGTTTCTTTTACTTAATAATCTCAATCTGAAACTCTGTTGGCATTTGATTGATGTCTGATTTTAAACCATAGGCATATCTTCTTCCTTCAATTCTACTATTTCTAAACCTCATCAAGAAGTCAAGGGAGTTATAATAGGCTCTGAGGAAGACTTAAAAATACGCAGGGCTTTATCTGTAACAACCAATATTGAATTTTATAAATATAAAGTGAATTTTAAACTACATCAATAATTATGAAGAATTTACTTTGTCTATTGCTACTTATATCCCTTACTTCATACTCACAAAGTAAAAATGAAACAGGAAAAAGTACTGTTATTGCAAAAAAGTTATTAATACAAGACAATATAGAACGTGTTATATATGATTATACCCAATCGGATAAATTGGGCTTTTTTAAAATGAACGCCCCATTTGGATGGACAGAACCAATTATTGAAGCTCAGTTTGAAATTAGTGGAATTGTATTAAAAGGACTACTTGGATTAGAATATGAAAACAGCGAAGAACGAATTGTTAGCGGCAATGGATTTGTTATTCCCAAAAATACTCGTGTTAGAATCTTTAATGCAGGTGAGAGTGAATTAATTTTAATAGAGGTTTTAAGACCTGCATATAAAAAAGAATTAGTACAACAATTTAACAGCTTTAAGATTAAACCATAGGAATATTCAAACCAATGATAAAATTCTTTAGAAAAAAACGATACGACCTTATGGAGAAAAAGAATACTGGAAAATATTTTAAATATGCTTTTGGCGAAATCGTGCTTGTAGTTATTGGAATTTTAATTGCACTTTCTATTAACAATTGGAACACGAATAGACTTAACAATCAAGTAGAAAAAGTGATTCTTAATAATCTAAAAAAAGACCTAATGTTAGAATTAGACAATTTAGACAGTCATAAAACAATGCAAAATATTTGGATAAATAGTGGAACTGAAATTCTTAAAAACTATGACAGTAATGATGGCTTTTTAGTAGACGATGAGTTTTTGGCTTCTATAAATGATTTAATGATTAGAAGTGCTTTTCTTCCAACTAAACCTACCTACCAAACCATTGAAAATACTGGTAAAATAGACCTTATAAGTAACAGAAATCTTAAAGAGGAAATTTTAATCTATTACAAGGATATATCTTGGTTTAGTAAAAATACAACAGATAATAATACCTACTTAGTAGACCAATTAGTAAATAATAAGTTAATCGAGCTTACTTTTTTTCAAACGAAATCTTTTAGTAAAGAGTTGAGAGAAGAATCGACAGTATTTGATATTGAAAACTACAAACTGCAAAAATCAAATAGATTTATTGAGCAAGTTCAGAAAGAATTGAATAGATTAGACAAATCTCTAAATCTAATAAATGTGGTTAGTTTTAGGATGTTTCTTGCTAATCTACAGATAGATTTTGCTCAAAAATCAGAAAGTGATACAAGAAACTTGATAAAGAGTTTAGAGATTGAATTAAATAAATAATCTAAACCATAGGCACATCTTCTTCCTTTAATTCAGCAATCTCTAAATCTCTTAAATAATTTAATTATGAAATACTCTTTAAAAAAAATTGCATTAATAACTGAAATAATTGGTGGTGTTGCTTTATTTGTATCACTAATTTTTGTCGGTGTTCAGTTTAAAGAAAATACTACAGCAACAAAATCTGCTACTGCAAATGCTGCAAATGCAATAACTGTTTCTTGGTATACTGAAACCGGAAACAGTAAACAATCAAGCCAACTTCTTTGGGATTATATAAAGGACCCAAAAAGTATAACTACTGCTGCTGAAAAATTCCAAGCTACTATATTATTGCACGGCTTAATCTTGTCGTTTCAAAATAATTATTATTTAGCTAATGAGGGTACTCTTGACCAGAATGTTCAAGAATCTCTTACTGCCTCTATAAGTGCCATAAAAAACCAACCCGGATGGCAGGAATATTGGAAGAATAGAGAATCTCATTTCTTTTTGGAATTTAGAGATTATATGAACTCAATTTTGACATCAGGTTCTGAAGTTGATGAAGGTATTTATGAGGATTTAGAAGGAAATTAAACAACAACAATTAAAACAATCGGCATATCCTCTTCTTTCAATTCAGGGACTTCTAAACCATAGGCATATCCTCCTCCTTCAGTTCAGCTATTTCTAAACCTAACCTCGTAAGTAGGTTAAACTTACATTTATAGATGAATGTCCCATAGCTTTCTGTAGCTTGGTTATAGAACCTGTCCATCTAAATTTAAAATAGTTAATCTCCTATTATCCATAAGTTCAGTAGATAGAAATTAATTATATTTGAGTAAATTAAAAAACCAAAATGAAAAAGTCAAATACTTTAATCAAATATATAATTGAAGGCTCAATAGTTTTTTTATCCGTTTTTTTATCTTTTTATATAACTGACGTAAATCGTGAAAAAAATATGAAAGAGAGAAAGAATATCTTGCTAAAAGACCTTTCAAACAGTATGATTCAAGACACATTACAGATATATAGTTATATAGCTGAAAAGGAAATAATTTTAAAAAGCTGGAACCTAATTAGGGATGATATAGATTCTAATCATAAAATTCTTAGTGATGATGAATTTTTTAATGAATATCAAAAAGGCCAAGTTGGAAGGACTTTTATGTCTCGAAATGGAATTTTTAATCAAATGATTTCAACAGGAAATATTGAATTAATTGAAAATTATAAACTAAAAAATAATTTAATTGAAATTTTTAATCATTTAAGAGCAAGAAACGAATCAACAAGTAACTTAATAGATAAAATAGTTTATACAGTTAACATACCATTAATTGATGATAAATTTAGGATTAAAAGAAATTTATATGGAGAAAAAGCTCTAACGGCCACTAATAAAATTGAAAGCTATCACTTCAATAAATCTTTTTACTTATCCAATAGGTTTTATGAAGTGATAAACAATTCTTTAGCCTATTCTTCTTATTACAAAGTGCTATTGGAGGAAATGCTTATTATATACAGAGAGTCAATAATTCTAATCGATTTAGAAATTAAAAAATAGGTATATCCTCCTCTTTTAATTCTGTTATTTTTAAACCTCTTAAGTAGTTTAAAATTTAATTTATACGAGAGTAATTTTTTTATTAACACATAATTAATTGTAAATTGCAATTTAAAATACATTAATATAATTATGAAAAAAAGTTCTCTATTACTATCATTTTTAATTTTGTTTCAAAGTTGTTTTAGTTATAAGACAGTAGACTATAATCGTATTCCAATTGAAAAAAAACAAAAGGTTGAGGTAAAGGGTATTGGAGGAATAAATATTAAAGGAACCTTAGTTTCTAAAAATGAGCAAACATTGACTGTAGATACTAATGGGCAACTACAAGAAATTTCTGTGGATGAAATTTATGAAGTGAAAGTTAGAAAGTTTTCAATTTGGAAAACAGCTGGAGGTACATATCTTTCGTTATTAATAGGAGTTCTTGCGATTGGAGTCCTTTTATCACTAACAGCGTTGTGATAAACCACAAATATATAATATTATGAGTACCTAAACCATAGGCATATCCTCTTCCTTCAATTCAGGGAGTTCTAAACCTCTTAAGTAGGTTAGACTTACATTTCTTATATTTGAGTAAACTAACTTATTATGAAGAAAAAATATATCATCAGGTATTCATTAGAGTTTTTAGTTATTGTATTAGGGATTTCACTATCGTTCTATATTGAAAAAAGGAATGCTAACAATTATAAGCAAAGTTTAAAGAATCAATCTTTAACAAGAATCAGCAAAAACATTAAAGTAGATATTGCTGATATGAAATATAATTATAAAGCTCATAATATAGCTTCTAAATCAATAGAATGGATTGTTAATAATAACTCTCAACTATTAAATAAACCAAAAGATTCAATTGGATTTCATCTTACCAATGCTATCTCGTTAGGTACAATTTTTGTCGACAATCAAGAAGAATATAGAGCGCTTCAAAATTCAGGATTAATAGAACTTATTGAATTAGAAGAGGTGGTTTTAGCATTACAAAATAAATATAGCTCACACGGATTTTACAAACAGTTAGGAGATGTAATAATTTCTAAAAATAGAGAGTTAGAGGGTATCTTATTTAAAAATACAATATTAGAAAATGAAAGTCTTAATGAATTAGGATTTCCTGCAGGAAGAATTTTTATGGGGAATAAAAAAATATCTCTATTTAACATAGAGAGGTTAAAGGATAAAAAGTTTTATCACGAGTTCTATAAAAAAAGAATTAAAGTTTTAATTAAAAGTGATAGTATTTTAGTAGAATTAATAAAAAATGAAATTTAAAAATCCTGATAATTAATTTATAATGAAATAGTTATTATGAAATTAATTAAAACACCTTACGACTAAACCATAAGCATATCTTCTTACTTTAATTCAGCTATTTCTAAACCTCTTAAATAGGTTAAACTTACATTTATTATATTTGAATAAACTAACTTATTATGAAGAAAAAATATATAATTAGGTACTCATTAGAATTTTTAGTTATTGTATTAGGGGTTTCGGTTTCTTTTTATTTTTCAGAGTTAAGTAAATCCAGAGATTTAGAAATTCTATCTATCAGTATTCAACAAAATCTATTAAATGAAGTTAAAGAAATTGAAGAATATATCCAAGAAAGAGAAATAGCTTTTTTTTCTGATACTGAAACTATAACAGCGCTTCAAAAAAAAAATTATAATTCAGATAGTTTGAAATTACTAAAAAGGGTTACTGTTTCTTTATTTAATTATAGAGGATTTACACCGCCAAACTCTGTTTATAATTCTTTAGTTGGTGATGGTAATTTAGGGCTTATAAAATCTACTGAATTAAAAGAGGAATTGAGCAAAATACATAATCAACATCTTTATCATATACAATCTAATATTGATGATGAAAATATAGCTAAAAAAAAGATTGTAGATTATTTTCAACTTAATTACCCTAAGTATTTTTTAGAAGGACAGTTTAGCGAACAAAGTGAAAATTATATTTTTGAGTTAAAAAAAATAATTGATACAGAATTAACTCTTCAATCCATTATACACGAAAAAAAAGTTTCAATGATATTAAAAAATAATGGATTAAAAAGATACAAGACAGCTTTAATTAAGATTAAGAAGCTCTTGTCAGAAAATTTATTGGTAACTAAACCATAGGCATATCCTCTTCCTTTAATTCAGCTATTTCTAAACCTTGAAAGTAGGGTTATTTAATTTAATTTAATATATTTGTTAAACAAAACTAAATTATGAAAAAATTATTATTACCATTATTATTTGCTTTTCTCATTATGAGTTGTGAAAATGATTCAGAAAGTTTGCCAGTAGCAGATTATTCAATTGAAGGTAAATGGCTTATCGAAGGAATGATACCAGAGGGAAATACAATGTATCTTTATAAAGATGGGTTACGATACACTTATTATTGTGTTGAAGGTGATTGTAATGCGTTATTTAACTCATATGAAGCTAATGATGGAAATCATATACCAACAACCAATCCTTACACATTTGAAAATAATGTTCTGACTGTTGATTTACATTTTGGCAATGAATTAGTATCTCCTGTTGCTTTTGAATGTGATGGAGGTGAAGCATATTTTGAAACGCCTGAATATAGTTTATTCAGATTAAATTCTGAGTGTAACTAAACCATAGTCATATATTTTTCTTTTAATTCAGCTATCTCTAAACCTAGTAAATAGGTTAAACTTACATTTATTATATTTGGTAAAAAGATATTATGTCGAAAGAATTTAAAAAGTATGCTATAAAATACACTCTTGAATTTTTTGTTATTGTTTTAGGAATTTCTATTTCATTTTTGATAAATGAATGGAATAGTAATAAGAACAATATGATTTCCCATAAAAATGATTTAAAAGGATTGCTAAATGATTTAAAAAATGATTCCTTAAAATTCAATCCGATACTAATTGGTCTAGAAGAAGGAAAGATTGCAACACAAAAAATTGTAGAAGTATCTGAAGCATTTAATATAAAAAAGATTGATTATGATGAGCTTGTAGTCGAATTGATTAAAGTTGGGTTTCCTTATGGTTATAGTACTTTTTTTATGACCGATGCAACATACAAATCTCTTTTATTAGATAATAAAATTAATTCTTTTCCTCAAAATATTCAAAAGAAAATCATTAACTATTATGAGTTTATTGCTAAAAGAGTTGTTGACAATAATCATATTGTTGACGAGATAAGTCTAAACTATTATAACAAAATTCATCCATTTGCACTTTACTACAATAATAATGAGGAGAATCATTCTCTAATTAATAATTACTTTAAAATTGAGTCAGTAAAAGAAAAATATAAAAGTATTGATTTGTTTATTGGTTCCAGTAATCTGTTAAATAGAATCTTTGTTTATAAAAATCAAATTTCAAGATTTAGTAATGAAAGAGATGATTTAGCTAAAGTTTTAAAAGAATACTCCAAGAGTATACCTTAGTAAAATAATTTATCTAAACCATAGTCATATTTTCTTCCTTTAATTCAGCTATTTCTAAACCTCTTTAATAAGTCAAACTTACATTTATAGAGGAATGTCCCATAGCTTTCTGTAAAATATTAAAACAGTTATACTTTTATAATGCACAACTGTTTTAATATATATTGTATGAAATAAAGTTATTTTTTTGCAGTTGTAGAAAAAATAACTTTCATTACTAACCGCATTTCCCAATCAACTTTAATAATTTGTGCTAATTATTAGGTATTCCGTTCCCTCCTCCAAAAGGAGCCCAGCTTGAATGCATTATTTTCCACCCATTTTCTGTTGAAATCCAAACTGAAGAGGCTCTTGTATTATAATCGACTTTATCCCCTTCTCCTACTGTGTAATCTCCTTTAGCGTAAAAGGTTAGTACAGCAGTTCTTGAATCAGGTGAAAGAGCTACATTGATATCATATAAATTAAACTCTCCCCATTTAGCTGCTGGTGCAACGTCAAATTTTTCAGAACTCATTGTATAAAATTTGCTCAAGTTTGAGTCTCCTGTTGAAAAAGCTATATTCTTATCAACATACTTATTGAATTCTTCTAAGTTTTGTGTGAGAATAGCTTCTTGAAGATTTACAGCATTTTCTTTTAAAATACTAATAATATCTTTGTCAGAGACTGTTGGTTCAACTTTTTGTTGACAAGCTGTAAGTAATATTACAGCCATTAATAGAAATATATTTTTCATATTTTAATAAATTTGTTAGTAGTAAATTTATGAATATTAGTTTAAAATAACAAGTAATTTTAAATAATTAAACCATAGGCATATCCTCTTCCTTTAATTCAGGGAGTTCTAAACCTCGTAAATAGGTTAAACTTATATTTTATATATTTGAGTAAATTGAGCCAATATGAAAAAACATATAATAAAATATACTTTTGAATTTTTGGTTATAGTAATGGGTATTTCCGTTTCATTTTGGTTGAATAATTGGAATGAAAATATTAAGCAAATAAGTTTACAAAATAAATTCATAGCAAGTGTAAAAGAAGACCTTAAGCAAGACAAAGAATTTATAAAGCGAGTTATTAATGGTATAGAGCCAAAAAGGCAAGTATACCTCACCTTGATTAATGAAATGGATGAGTTATATTATAACGACAGGAAATCTCTCGACTCTTTAATTAGGATATATTCAACAAGTCAAAGGACATTTTATCCAATATTTGGTTCTTATGAATCTGCTGTTTCAGGAAATCAAATAACAGTATTTGATAATAAAGAGTTAATTCAAAAGATTATAAAACTTTATAATTCAAGATATAATCGATTGGAAGATAACGGGAGAATTGCAGACGAAAGATGGGATTTTTTTACAAAAAAGTATAGTGGTCAATTAAGAATGTCAAAGTTTACCGATATGGAAACAAAACAGCGTTTTCAATTTCTAAATGATATGCATTACCATTTTGCACAATTGAGATTTTATAGCTCGCAATTAAAAACAACATTGAATGAAATAGATGAAATATTAAATCAATAATATTATATTTAACATCAAACCATAGGCATATCCTCCTCCTTTAATTCAGGGAGTTCTAAACCTCTTAAGTAGGTTAAACTTATATTTATAGAGGAATGTCCCATCGCTTTCTGTAGCTTGGTTATAGAACCAGTTCGCTTAAAGATTTCTATAGCACTAGTGTGTTTAAAAGAGTATAATGTTTGTGCTTGTTCAAGTGTTTTTGATTGTCTCTTAAAACGACGCCAAAGGGTCTTAAAATAATCTTGGTTTAAAGGTTTATGTTTTCCAGAAAAGAGGTTGTGATGCCTTTCTCCTCTTACAAGTAGTTCTCTTATAATAATGCGGACTGAAACGATGCTATTCCTAGCTATTAACCCTCTCAGAAAGCTCTTTATCTATGAGTGCAATTAGTAGCAAAAAATCTTCTCTAAGTTCTGGTCCTTCTTTAATTATTGATTCTAACCACAATTGCATATCATAAATTTTATTTCTAAACGGAGTTGACAAAATTAGGTCTACGCACTTTTGTTTCTCTTTATCATTTCTTGGGTTATAAACATAATGTTCTGTTAAATAATACCCCATATTCACACACACCAATTCTGTGCGTTTTTCTTCCTCTGTATAATCTTCAATTAAAAAAGGCATACGAGAAACTAATTTTTTAATAGCATCGTTTCTTATCAACTCAATATAACCTGAACTAATTAGCGAATTTGTAGCCCCCAGATTAGGATTAAATGACCAATTTAAAGTTAAAATATTAACGATTGAATCCATTTCCTTAAAGCTATTTTTATTTGAGAATTTATAGAATCTATCCAGATTTTCCCAACGTGGTTTGTGATAACTAAAAGACTCATCAAATCCCTCTAAATTACTCACATATTCTTCTTTGAGACTTTTCAAATACTTAATTTCTAAAGCTTCATCCCGCTTCGTTTCTTTCCAATTATTGATAATAAAAGAAAGTGAAATTCCCAAGAAAATAACGAGAAACTCCAGAGTATACTTAAAAACGTATTTTTTTGTTTTTTTATTCATCGATAGAATCTATATTCAAATATAATCAATTCCAAACAAGTGAAATTGAAGTATACAGGATGTTGCTTAAAACAATTCCAAAGCGTTTTAAAGTAGTTTTATTTTATGGCACCTTGAAAAATTTTAAACTTAATCACATATTAATTGAAAAATTATCATTAGATTTAAAACGTTATAACTAAAAAACGAATATTATGGAAGAAAACTAAGCAATGTCAGTTGGTGATTGGATAATCACAATGATCGTTACAGCAATTCCTCTTGTAGGATTTATTATGCTATTTTGTGGGCTTTTGGCTCAGGCACGAATCTAAGCAAGCAAAATTGGGCCAAAGCAGCGCTCATCTTTTACGCAATTATTATCGTTTTATATTTCTTGTTTTTCGCTGCCATCATGGGTGCAGTGGTATCAGGATATTAAGTTTTCATAACGCATTCCTAAAGAAACCCTCTATGTTGAGGTTTTTTTTTATGTCAATATAAACCTCATTAGTAAAAGCTAAATAACGCATAGATCTCCTTCCTAGTGTAAAGCAAACACCAAAACGCTTGAATATGTTATGAAAGGTACATTTGTAAAAAATACCCCGCGCCTTCCTTTCGTTTTACTAAAAAACGTTTTCTCTTAAAAGTTAAAAACGAAGCTGTCTGCAACAGCAATCTTCACTCAAAAAGAATTGAAATAATGAGTTCATTAGGGGCCTTATTGCTCAAGCATAATTTTTATCCTTGAAGTTTAGAAGAAAACATGGAAAAATTAAAAAAGATTACACGAGTAGAAAAAGAAGATCCTAGAATTCTTATTGAAAAAGAAATGCGGAAGTACGATTTAAAAATGATGAAAACAGGAAGCACTTCAAGTAAAACGAACACAACTTATTAAACAAAAAAACGCTTCTTTTCTTTAGAGTTTACAAACCGATATTTTTTAACGCATCCTTGAAAACAAACCCAATATAAATTTCAAAGAAACTTCTAACAGAATTTAATGTTGTATCTTAGAAGAATAAAAACAAGAAACTCATGAAATTTATCAACACTTGGTACCCAGTTATTTTAGCATTTGGGTGTTTACTATATTCTGTAACCTACGGAATATTAGGAATGAACGAAGAGGCACAATACTCAGCACATTGGCCAGGCACTATTTTATTATTTGCAATCGCAATTAGACAACGAAGAAACACATAATGGGAATCCAATTTTTCATAGTGGGTGGTGTTATTTTTGCGACATATATGGGATTGACTATATGGAACATCATTTACTCTAACAGAAAGCAAAAGGAAGAAAACTATCCATCAACAAAAAGTAAGGTTGATAAGAAAGGACTTAAATAACGATTTAAATAGAAAAATACACTGCAACCTCATCCAACAGATGGGTTTTTTTAGTGCAGTAAAAAAGGCAAACAATCGGTTCAGAAAACAATTTACACACCCCTAATTAAAGAAGCTTCGTAATTTTTTTACTCATGGGTTTTGTTATCGAATAAAAAACATCCATCAATGCGCCATGCTCATCGATCAAATATTTTTGAAAATTCCATTTCACAGAAGAACTCTTCTTTCCATTTTTTTCCTTCATCGTTAACCACTGATATAAAGGATGTTGAGCAGCTCCTTTTACGGCGATCTTTACGCTCATTGGGAAATCTACCCCATAATTCAAACGACAAAAAGTTTGTATTTCTGCTGCTGTTCCCGGTTCTTGACCTCTAAATTGGTTACAAGGCAAACCAATGACAACGAGATTTTCTTTATAGGTGGTATACAACTCCTGCAAACCCTCATATTGATTGGTAAACCCACACTCAGAAGCAACATTGACAAACAATATTTTTTTACCCTTATAGGCATTTAAATCAATTATTTCACCATCTATTCCTTCAATTTCAATATCGTATAATGTGGAACTAGTGCCCTGAGAAAAGGACGAGAAACAAAAACATAAAAAAAGGAATAAAAGGGTTTTTTTCATCATTTAAATAAGATTTACCGAAACAGAATTCTTTGTAAAGGTAAGCATCTTAAAAGAAAAAAACTACTTCAGAGATTTTAATTTGATGCACTCCTAAAATTAGCAATGCAACTTATTCAGCAGGCTAGGCAATACTTTTTTTCAGCTCTTGCACAAAATCAATATACGCTTTTGATTTTTTCTCTTTAAGGCCTGTTGCATCTTTAAGAAACTCTTTTTTAAACGCCAATTCAGATGCATTCAGCATCGCTTGGTTAACAGCATGAATAGAAAATGAATACAACTCAAAAAGAATTGGCAAGGTTAAAAGTCCTTTTTCGGTTACAATATACTGACGACTTTTTTTGGTTCCTAATAGATTCAAATACTCAACAAACCCTTCCGCTAAAAGCATCTTTAATCTGTTGGTGAGAATGTTGGTGGCAATATTCCCTTTGGAAGCCTTTAACTCTTTAAAGCGCGTTTTTTAATCTAGAATTAAATCTCTTAAAATGAGCAGGGTCCATTTGTCTCCAACATAACGAATGGATAACGCTATTGGACAATAGGGTGGTTTTTGATTCGACATAGTACAAACTTATCAAACGGGGGAGTTCGCTACAAAACTACAAAGGGATTATTGCATTTTGCTTAAAAAAAGACTAAAAATTCGTTTTATCTATAAAAAAATTGAACAGATCCTAATTTGCCTATAAATCCATCCCAAAAAATCAAAGTTGATACCAATAAAAATCAATACACCCCTTTTTAAATCTATGTACGCCGAAGCAATAAAGTTTAATTCCCTATCTTGTAAAGAATTAACTGTTAGCAAATGAAGAATTGGCAATCCAAAGTAGACTATTTGTTTGAAATCGTCTTTTCAGACACAAATCAAAAAAAACTTGAAAAAGCAACCTTATGGCTTTCTATTATTGGTTTTATCATTCACCTACTTCTTATTTACGCAAAAAAGTTTCACCTTTTCGAAATTCCATTTGAAGCAGAGTTGTTAATCAACCCTATTTCTGCAATCTACACCCCGTTTACCATTATTCTAATTTATGAAATCTATTTATTAGTATTAAATCTTCCAAGATCCTTTACCACATCGGTCTCAAAACAATTCGAAATTATTTCATTAATTTTAATTCGTCGCATCTTTGCTGACATTCCAAAAATTGATCTTGCCAACGAGTGGCATACCACACCCGCCAATATGCAATTAATTTATGATGTCTTAGGAATTTTAATCCTATTTTATCTAATTCATCTTTTTAATAAAGGGCGTTTAAAATTACATAAAAAGCCAACAAATACTAGCATTGAAAAATTTGTAAGTTCTAAAAAAGTAGTCAGCTTGGTGTTGCTTTTCTTGTTAATAGGAGTGTCATTCACCAGTGTTTTTAGTTGGAGCAATGCGCTTATTTACAATACAAGTAGTGGAGATATCAACGCCATTTTTTACAATGAATTTTTCTCTGTACTCATACTCGCAGATGTGTTTATCTTATTGCTATCTTTTCAATACACAGAACGCTACAACCAAATTATTAGAAATACCGGATTTATCATTTGCACCATTTTAATTCGCCTGTCTTTTGGTGTACCTGGCTTGACAAATGTGGTATTGATCATCTCAAGTGTATTGTTTGGACTTTTAATACTCTCTATTTATAACCTGAGTGAAAACACAAGAAAAGAATAATCTAGATGTTGGTTATTTATATTGACACTTATTGCTGAGTCAATCGCGCAACATATTTCCCAATAACATCAAATTCTAAATTCACAACAGCACCTACTTCCATGTTTTTAAACATCGTATTTTCCATGGTATAGGGTATAATAGCAACACTAAATGTTGTTGCTGTGGAATTAAAAACCGTTAAACTGACTCCATTTACTGTAATTGATCCCTTTTCAATCGTAACATTTCCTTTTTCAGCTGCATAAGAAAAAGTAAAAACGGTACTTCCTCCTTGATCTTTTACGCCTGTACAAATCCCTGTTTGATCTACATGACCTTGTACAAGATGCCCGTCCAATCGATCGCCCAATTTCATACCTCTTTCTAAATTTACAAGGTCCTGCAGTGCAAAACCTCCTATATTGGTTTTATCGATGGTCTCTTTAATTGCGGTCACTTTATACACATCATCTTCGATCGCAACTACGGTTAAACACACCCCATTATGCGCAACACTTTGATCAACTTTAAGTGATGAAGAAATTGTACTTTTAATGTGCAAATGAAGGTTTTCTTGTTCTCTTTCTAACCCAACAACCTCTCCGAGGGTTTCTATAATACCTGTAAACATATCCGTAAATTTTAACTACTTTTGTAGCATTCAAAAATACGAATATTAGACAGTAAAAAATGGATAAAGCAAACAAAATAATTGTTGGGATTTCGATAGGAGATTTAAACGGAATTGGAATTGAAGTTATTTTAAAAACATTTGAAGATAAAAGAATGTTAGACTTCTGCACCCCTGTCTTATTTGGATCTACAAAAGTGGTGTCCTACCATAAAAAAGCTTTAGACAATACAACGCAGATTCATGGGATTCTAGACATTAATCAAATCAACCATACCAAAGTAAATTTACTAAATATATGGAAAGAAGAAGTTGAAATTGAACTGGGAAAAGCAACAAAAATAGGAGGCGAGTATGCTGCAAAATCTCTAGAAACTGCAGTAAACCATCTAAAAGAAAAGAAAATTGATGTATTGCTAACGGCACCCATCAATAAAGAGACCATACAATCAGAAAATTTTGATTTCCCAGGCCATACAGAATTTTTAGAAGGAAAGTTGGACGGAAAAAGTTTAATGATATTAATGACCAGTGAATTAAAGATTGGCCTCATTACTGGGCACATTCCAATTTCAAAAGTTGCAGAGACTGTGACCCCAGAGTTGATTCAGGAAAAAGTGGCAATCATGCAGCGTTCTTTACAACAAGATTTTGGAATTAGAAAGCCAAAAATTGCCATTTTAGGACTCAATCCTCACAATGGAGACAAAGGTGTTATTGGTCAAGAAGAAGATGAAATGATCAAACCAACTATTGAAGCACTCAAAGAAAGTGGCATATTGGTCTTTGGTCCTTACGCTGCCGATGGTTTTTTTGGTGCGAAGACATACACCCAATTTGATGGAATTCTAGCCATGTATCACGACCAAGGTCTTGCCCCTTTTAAAGCATTGTCATTTGGGAATGGCGTCAACTATACCGCAGGTTTATCAGAAATAAGAACCTCGCCAGATCATGGAACAGGATTTGAAATTGCCGGTAAGAATACCGCAAGCAGTGATTCCTTTAAAGAAGCACTCTTCACAGCTATTGCCATTTATAGAGCAAGAAAAGAGTATCAGGAACTAACTGAAAATCCTCTAAAAAAAAAATAAACCAGTAAGCACAGATTTTTTAACATAAAAGATGGTATCCATACAATTTTTTATATCTTTGCACGCTCAATTGACATTTGATAATGAAAGACTTGAAAGAATTTAACATACATTTTGTAGGTTTAAAAGAAGGAAGTCATTTATTTAACTATGAGATTGACAACACGTTCTTTGAAGCTTTTAATTATGACGACTTTTTAAGTTCATCAATTAAAATCGAACTAAATTTTATAAAGAAAAGCACACATTTTGAGCTTGAATTTAGTGCTACAGGGCATGTAACCATTCCTTGCGACACCACAAATGAACCTTTTGACTTAGCTGTAAATCCTGCTATTTCATTGGTTGTGAAATTTGGTCCAGAATTTAATGATGACAATGAAGATGTTCTAATTATCACCTATGATGCAAATAAAATAGACATTTCACAATATATATATGAAATGATAGTCTTAGCAATTCCTCAAAAAAGAGTGCACCCCAAAGTTTTAGATGGCACTATGGAATCGCAAGCTTTATCAAAATTAGAAGAACTACAAATTAAAGAAGAAAAAAATGTTTCTAATGAAACAGACCCAAGGTGGGACAAATTAAAGAATATAATAACAGAAAAAAATACATAAAATGGCACATCCTAAAAGAAAAATATCTAAAACAAGAAGAGATAAAAGGAGAACACATTACAAAGCTGCTTCTCAACAAATTGCAACAGACCCAACAACTGGTGAAGCACACTTATATCACAGAGCACACTGGTACGAAGGAAAACTATACTATAGAGGTCAAATAGTATTAGAATCTGCAATCACAGAAGCATAGAAAATATTTTTGTTTTTATAAAAACTCTCAAAACTGAGGGTTTTTTTTATGTTTTATCGCAAAAAACACTGTTTTTTGCTGTTTTTGATTAAAAAGTGAAATAAATTTCATTTCTTTGATTCCGAGATTTTCATTCGCTAGAAATAACTATTTATGAAAAAAATTACTGCAGCAATTACAGCTGTTGGGAAATATGTTCCTGAATATATTCTTACAAATAAAGAATTAGAGCAGTTGGTTGACACCAATGACGAATGGATCACCTCAAGAACAGGAATCAAAGAAAGAAGGATTCTGAAAGGCGAAAATAAAGGAACTTCCTTTATGGCCATTAAAGCAGCTGAAGAAATTCTTCAGAAGTCAAAGATTAACCCCGAAGAAATCGACTTGGTTATTGTAGCAACAGCAACCCCAGACATTATGGTTGCATCTACAGCAGTTTATGTAGCTACAGAAATTGGCGCAACAAATGCATTTGGATACGACTTACAAGCAGCCTGTTCAAGCTTTCTATACGGTATGTCTACAGCAGCAAGCTACATAGAATCCGGAAGATACAAGAAAGTCCTTTTAATCGGTGCCGATAAAATGTCTTCAATTATAGATTATACAGACAGAGCAACTTGTATTATTTTTGGAGATGGAGCTGGAGCTGCATTGTTTGAACCAGATACAGAAGGATTAGGGCTGCAAGATGAATACTTAAGAAGTGATGGTGCAGGAAGAGAATTCCTGAAAATTGCTGCAGGAGGATCGATATTACCTACTTCTGAAGACACCTTGAAAAACGGACAACACTTTATACACCAAGAAGGAAAAACGGTATTTAAACATGCCGTTTCTAACATGGCAGATGTATCGGAAAAGATGCTGACTCGAAATAGTTTAACCAAAGAAGACATTCAATGGTTAGTGCCACATCAAGCGAATAAAAGAATTATAGAAGCAACCGCAAATAGAGTTGGTTTAGAATCAGACAAAGTAATGATGAATATTCGTCACTACGGAAATACAACCTCTGCAACACTACCTTTATTACTCGCAGATTACGAAAATCAATTAAAAAAAGGAGACAATTTAATATTTGCTGCATTTGGTGGAGGCTTCACGTGGGGGTCTATCTATCTTAAATGGGCATACAATTCATAAAAAAAATAATTAAACAATAAGAAAAATGGATATTAAAGAAATTCAAAATCTTATAAAATTTGTAGCAAAGTCTGGCGCAAGCGAGGTGAAGTTAGAAATGGAAGATCTTAAAATTACCATCAAAACAGGTTCTGAAAAAACAGAAACTACAATTGTACAAGCAGCGCCAATGCCAACCATGCAACAAATGGCAGCTCCCGTGGCTCCCGCAGCAGCACCAGAAGCAGCGCCTGTTGCACCAGCAGCAGCAAGCAATGATGAAGACAAGTACATCACTGTAAAGTCTCCAATTATTGGTACTTTTTACAGAAAACCTTCTCCAGACAAAGCCAACTTTGTAGAAGTTGGAACCGAAATTAACGTTGGTGATACGGTTTGTGTGATTGAAGCAATGAAATTATTCAATGAAATCGAATCTGAAATTTCGGGTAAAATTGTAAAAGTATTGGTAGACGATTCTTCTCCTGTAGAATTTGATCAACCCTTATTTTTGATAGACCCATCATAACAATTAAACATACGATTTTAAATAAGCAAGCGCAAACTTCCAAAGTTTGACTCGCAACCTTTAAACTTTAAACGCTAAAAATATGTTTAAAAAAATATTAATTGCCAATCGAGGTGAAATAGCACTTCGTGTTATTAGAACCTGTAAAGAAATGGGTATTAAAACGGTTGCAGTATACTCTACTGCAGACGCAGAAAGCTTGCACGTACGTTTTGCAGATGAAGCAGTTTGTATTGGCCCAGCACCCAGTTCTGAATCATATTTAAAAATGTCGAATATTATTGCCGCTGCAGAAATTACGAATGCAGATGCAATTCATCCAGGGTACGGATTCTTGTCTGAAAATGCTAAATTTTCAAACTTGTGTGAAGAACATCACATTAAATTTATTGGAGCAACAGGTGCAATGATCGACCAAATGGGAGACAAAGCAAACGCTAAATCTACTATGAAAGCTGCTGGAGTTCCTTGTGTTCCTGGAAGTGAAGGAATCATTACAGACTTTGCAGAATGTGAAAAACTAGCGACAGAAACAGGATATCCTGTGATGCTTAAAGCATCCGCTGGTGGTGGTGGAAAAGGAATGCGTGCTGTTTGGAAACCGGAAGACTTAAAAGAGGCATGGGATGCTGCAAGACAAGAATCAAAAGCCGCTTTTGGTAACAATGATATGTACATGGAAAAACTCATTGAAGAACCAAGACATATTGAAATTCAAATTATTGGAGATTCCTATGGAAAAGCGTGTCATTTATCGGAAAGAGATTGTTCTGTACAACGTCGCCATCAAAAATTAACGGAAGAAACTCCTTCTCCATACATGACCGATGAATTGAGAGAGAAAATGGGAGATTCTGCCGTAAAAGCAGCAGAATTTATTAAATATGAAGGTGCAGGTACTGTAGAATTTTTGGTGGATAAACACCGAAACTTTTATTTCATGGAAATGAACACTCGAATCCAAGTAGAACACCCGATTACCGAAGAGGTTGTAAATTATGATCTCATTCGCGAACAAATCTTAGTTGCAGGTGGGACTCCAATCTCTGGAAAAAATCATTATCCAAAGATGCATTCAATCGAATGTAGAATCAACGCAGAAGACCCTTACAATAACTTTAGACCTTCCCCAGGTAAAATTACCACACTACATGCCCCAGGTGGTCATGGAGTGCGCATAGATACACATGTCTACGCAGGGTATATGATTCCGTCTAATTATGACTCGATGATTGCAAAATTAATTACAACGGCGCAAACACGAGAAGAGGCAATTAGTAAGATGAAAAGAGCCTTAGATGAATTTGTTATTGAAGGTGTAAAAACCACCATTCCATTCCACAGACAATTAATGGACGATCCAGCCTATGTTGCCGGAAACTACACAACGAAGTTTATGGAAGATTTCGAAATGAAATAAAAAAATTCCATTTGAATAAAATTAGTAATTAAAAATAGAGAATACAGTTTGTATTCTCTATTTTTTTTATATTTATGCCTTATCTATTTAAAATGAAAATTGACGGTATTGACAAAATTATCATTCGAAGATTAGTAACTGATGCAAGAACCCCCATCCTAAGCATTGCTAGAGAGGTAGGCATATCTGGAGCCGCAATTCACCAAAGATTACGGAAATTAGAGAAAGCAAAACTGATTGATGGCTATAAGATGACCATCAACCCAAAATCTTTAGGCTATACCACAACTGCATTTGTAGGGGTTTTTTTAGACTCTTCAAGTCAATATTCTTCCGCAATAAAAAGATTAAAAGACATTCCAGAAGTTGTAGAAAGCCACTATACAACAGGAAACTATGCAATCTTTATTAAAATTCTATGTAAGAACAATGACGATTTAATGGAGTTGTTGAACAAAGACATTCAGAATATCAAAGGGGTGTTACGAACAGAGACTTTTATTTCTTTAGATCAACAAATCGATCGCCAAATAAGTATTTAAAACCATGCAAACGCCCAGCTTACATTACATCAATGATTTGGCCGATGGAGATCAATCGTTTGTTATTGAGATTACAATGCTTCTGAAGAAAGAATTTCCAAAAGATCTAAAGCTATTTCACAAAAGAATGCAGGAAAATGACCTTATAGGGGTTGCAAGCAGTATCCATAAAATCAAATATAAATTTGGGCTTCTAGGTTTGGAAGAAGATGTAATAATTGCTTCTAAGTTTGAAAAAGAAATAAAGAAAGGATCTAAAGAACTCTTGGTGAAATTTGAAGAAATCCTGCTCAAAATCGATCAATATCTTCAAAACACTCTAAGCGATCAATCTGAAATTACCTAAAAGAGTTTGGACAAGAATTTTCTTTATTACTAGCCTTTGATAGCAAGGCTGTTTTTGAGACACAAAAAACAGTACAGATCGACGTATTAAAGAAATAAGATTGAAGATCGAAATCACAACCCTTTCATAGAAGATTGGAAGCGCTACTAAAGGGAAGCAGTAAGGTTTTAAAAAAGGTTTTTTTGGGCAAAAACTTAACTTTTTGGCACAAAAAAACCGTAACAATTTAATGTTACGGTCTTTAGTACTGAAGGCGGGACTTGAACCCGCACGGCCATTACTGACCACTGGATTTTAAGTCCAGCGTGTCTACCAATTCCACCACTTCAGCATTGGGCATTTAAAATAGAGCGAAAGACGGGATTTGAACCCGCGACCCCCACCTTGGCAAGGTGATGCTCTACCCCTGAGCTACTTTCGCAGTCATTATTTTTTTAGAACTTAAGCAGTATTTGCTTGAAATTTGCTCCTCCTTTAGGACTCGAACCTAAGACCCTCTGATTAACAGTCAGATGCTCTAACCAACTGAGCTAAGGAGGAGTTTGCCTCACATTTGTGATAAGCGAGTGCAAATATATATCTTTTTAGAGTATCACCAAATGTTTTGATTAAAAATATTTATTTATTTTACACTTTAATCCAAGAAAAAAAATCACCATTTATTACAAATATTGTATTTTTGTTTCTTGAATTTGCTTATGCAAAAAGCACAAACTATTCTATGGACAAATTTTCGTTCTTAAACGCAGCACATACTGGCTTTATCGCCGACTTATACGATCAATATTTAGAAAATCCAGACACGGTGGAACCGAGTTGGAGAAGTTTTTTTCAAGGCTATGATTTGGCCAACGAAAACTACAGTCTAAAGGACATTGAAACCGAAACAATTTCTAGTGAGATTCCTGAAGAAGTAAAGAAAGAATTTTTAGTCATCGACTTAATCAATGGATATCGATCTCGTGGACATTTATTCACGAAAACAAATCCTGTTAGAGAGCGAAGACAATACCAACCCACTTTAGAAATTGAGAATTTTGGGCTGTCAGAAGGAGATTTACAAAAAGAATTTTCTGCAGGGGCTATTTTAGGATTGGGAAAATCCAAATTGGCCGTTATCATACAACACTTAAAAAGTATTTATTGTGATTCTATTGGTGTTGAGTACACCTATATGCGGAATCCCGAAAAATTAAAATGGTGGCAAAATCGTTTGAATAAAAACGACAACCATCCTGATTATTCTGTGGATGCAAAAAAATACATCCTCTCCAAATTAAATCATGCCGTAACTTTCGAAAACTTTTTACAAACAAAATATGTGGGCCAAAAACGTTTTTCACTAGAAGGTGGAGAGACTTTAATCCCGGGGATTAGTGTTGCTTTAAGGGATGCGTCTGAAAAATTTGGTGTGGAAGAATGTGTTCTAGGTATGGCGCACAGAGGGCGTTTAAATACCTTAGTAAATATCTTTAAAAAACCCGTTCGTGAATTGTTTAGCGAATTTGAAGGAAAAGATTTTGAGGATGAAAATATTGATGGTGATGTAAAATATCACTTGGGATTGACTCTCAGTAAAACCTATAGAGACGGAAAGCAAATCAAGATGAACTTGGTTCCAAACCCATCGCATTTAGAAACGGTTGCAGCGGTAGCAGAAGGGATTACCAGAGCAAAAATAGATCGAAAATACAACGGAGATTCGAGTAAAATATTACCCATTATTATTCATGGTGATGCTGCAATCGCTGGACAAGGAATTGCCTATGAAATTACGCAAATGTCCAAATTAAATGGCTATAAGACCGGGGGAACCATTCATATTGTAGTAAACAATCAAGTTGGTTTTACCACCAATTATTTAGATGCTCGTTCAAGTACTTATTGTACAGATGTTGCCAAAGTAACGCTCTCTCCAGTATTGCATGTAAATGCAGACGATGCAGAAGCGGTTTGTCATGCTATGGAAATGGCTTTGGAATTTCGAATGAAATTTAAAACCGATGTTTTTATTGATCTTTTAGGATACAGAAAATACGGTCATAATGAAGGAGATGAACCTCGTTTTACACAACCAAAACTATACAAAGCGATTGCAAAGCACCAAAATCCAAGAGATCTTTATGCTGCACAATTGCTTCAAGAAGGGGTTATTAGCAATACTTATTTAGATGAAATCACGGCTGAATTTAAAAATATGCTTTCAGCAGAATTCGATAAATCGAAAGAAGACAGCACCTCGAAACTAAAAGAGTTTATGCAATCTACCTGGAAAGGATATGCGCGTAAGCAATTAAAATCAATGCTAGAAATTGTCGACACTACATACGGAGTAGCGAATTTAAAGCAGATTGCAAAAGTAGTTTCTACAGTTCCTGAAAAAGTACAATTTGTTCGAAAAGCAGAACGTATTTTACAGGGAAGAGCAAAAATGACTTTTGAAACCAATACCTTAGACTGGGGAATGGCTGAAAATCTTGCCTACGGAAGTTTAATGGAAGAGGGTTTTAATGTTCGTATCTCTGGACAAGATGTAGAAAGAGGAACCTTTTCGCACCGACATGCAATCTTACGTGATGAAGTCACCGAAGAAAGAATCAACTTATTAAACACAAATCCCAAGAACAAAGGTAAAATGACGATTTACAACTCGTTGTTATCTGAATACGGTGTTTTAGGATTTGACTATGGATATGCTATGGCAAATCCAGATACACTCACAATTTGGGAAGCACAATTTGGAGATTTCTCTAATGGCGCTCAAATAATGTTTGACCAGTACATTTCTGCTGCTGAAGACAAATGGAAATTACAAAACGGAATTGTCGTGTTACTTCCTCACGGGTATGAAGGACAAGGTTCTGAACATTCTTCTGCAAGAATAGAGCGGTATTTACAATTGTGTGCAATAGACAATATGACCTTGGCAAACTGTACGACACCAGCAAACTTCTATCATTTACTAAGAAGACAAATGAAACGGGATTATAGAAAACCATTAATTGTTTTCACACCCAAGAGTTTATTGCGTCATCCAAAAGCAGTAAATACCATTGAAGAATTAGCTACTGGTGAATTCCAAGAAGTTATTGATGATACGATCCACCCAGAAAAAGTAACAAAAGTGGTCTTTTGTATGGGGAAATTCTACTATGATTTATTGGCAGAGCGTGAAATTTTAGAACGAGAAGATATTGCTTTAGTAAGAATAGAACAACTCTTCCCACTACATTTAGAAAAATTACAAAAAGCCATCGATCGATATCCAAACGCAAAAGACTATGTTTGGGCTCAAGAAGAACCAAGAAACATGGGGGCATGGAGTTACCTGTTGGAACGTTTTGATCTGGTAAGATTGAACGTTTGCTCGCGTAAATACTATGCAGTCCCTGCAGCGGGTTCTAGTACACGATTTAAAAAACGTCACAAAGCCGTTATTGATAGTGTTTTTGGTAGTGAATAAGTGCGTTAAGGATTGAAACAGCATCCTTTTTAATTTTGACTGTCAAGGAAAAAAATTAAAAAGATACCCTGGAAAGCCCGTAAAAACGCCCAAATTATAAAAAGTAAAATAATTAAATGCTGATTTTTCAGCACAAGTAAAATAAGAAACCATGAGTGTTTTAGAAATGAAAGTTCCGTCTCCGGGAGAATCAATTACAGAAGTTGAAATTGCCGCTTGGTTAGTTGAGGATGGAGATTATGTTGAAAAAGATCAACCGATTGCAGAAGTAGATTCTGACAAAGCTACCTTAGAATTGCCGGCAGAAGAAAGTGGTATTATCACTTTAAAAGCAGAAGAAGGCGATGCTGTCAATGTTGGTGAAGTAGTTTGTTTGATTGATATGAGCGCGGCAAAACCTGCTGGTGATGCTCCTAAAGCTCCAGCTACACCGAAACCCGAAGTAAAAGCAGCAGTAAAAGAAGCGCCTAAAACAGCCACTTATGCTACTGGAACCGCTTCTCCAGCTGCGAAGAAAGTATTGGCAGAAAAAGGCATGGATGCTTCGGCAGTAAAAGGAACCGGAAAAGATGGACGCATTACCAAAGAAGACGCTGTAAAAGCAGTACCTTCTATGGGAACACAACCTGCAAATGGTGCTCGAGGTACGGAGCGGAAAAAAATGTCGATGTTGCGTAGAAAAGTTGCAGAGCGCTTGGTGGCTGTAAAAAGTGAAACGGCAATGTTGACCACCTTTAACGAGGTAAACATGCAACCTATTTTTGATTTACGAACGCAATACAAAGAGGCTTTTAAAGCAAAACATGGTGTTGGATTGGGCTTTATGTCTTTCTTTACATTGGCAGTTGTAAGAGCCTTGGAAATGTATCCTGATGTAAATTCTATGATTGATGGAGATTTCCAAATAAAACATGATTTTCAAGACATTTCAATTGCTGTTTCTGGTCCAAAAGGATTGATGGTTCCAGTAATTAGAAATGCGGAAGGACTCTCTTTTAGAGGTGTAGAAAGCGAAGTAAAACGTTTGGCTTTAAGAGCAAGAGATGGACAAATCACAATTGACGAAATGACGGGTGGAACTTTTACAATTACCAATGGTGGTGTTTTTGGTTCAATGCTGTCTACTCCTATTATAAACCCTCCTCAAAGTGGAATTTTAGGAATGCACAATATTGTCAACAGACCGATGGCGGTAAATGGTGAAGTGGTCATTCAACCGATAATGTATGTTGCGTTGTCCTATGATCACAGAATTGTTGATGGTAGAGAGTCTGTTGGGTTTTTAGTGGCGGTAAAAGAAGCTTTGGAAAACCCAGTGGAATTGTTAATGAATAACGATCCTACAAAAGCATTGGAAATGTAGGCAACCATGTTGCCCAATACATATTAAAAAATCCTGAGCTTAACGTTCAGGATTTTTTATTTTAGCATTCGTTTAAAATTGAAATCCTATTCAATAGAGCCCGAATTTACACTGCAATTACACTATCTTAGCGCACGAAATACAACGATGGCTCCTATATTACTCTCCTCCCCATTACAGGGTTTTACAGATTTTAGATTCCGCAATGCATTCCACCATTACTTTGGAGGTATTGATACGTTTTATGCGCCTTATATTCGCTTGAATGGAAAATTGAAGATCAAGCAATCGTATCAGAATGACTTACAGTTGGAGCATAATGCTACTTTAGAAGTCATCCCACAAGTTATGACCAACGATCCTGACGAGTTTTTATTTGTAGTAAAATATGTTCAGGAATTAGGCTACAAGGAATTGAATTGGAATCTGGGATGCCCTTACCCGATGGTTACTAAATCTGGAATGGGTTCGGGTCTAATTTGCAATCCAAGTAGAATAAACGAAGTCCTTCACAAAGCACACAATGAAACGGATATTTTAGTTTCTATGAAAATGCGAATGGGCTATGAAAATGCACAGGAAATTTTAGCGACTTTTCCAATTTTGAACAGATACCCCCTCAAGAATATTGCCATTCATGCTCGTATTGGGAAGCAACTCTATAAGGGTCCTGTAGACTTAGATGCATTTGAAAAATGCATCAGCAGTACCCAGCACAAGCTCTATTACAACGGAGACATTACCAGTGTAGCCGCCTTTAAAAAGATCCAAGAACGTTTTCCAAGCATCGATCATTTTATGATTGGTAGGGGGTTGATTGCAGATCCATTTTTGCCACAGATGATCAAAGATGGCACCACAGAATATCCAAAAGATCGTTGGAAGATATTCTCAGAATTTCACGATACCATTTACAATCAATACGACGAATACCTTTCGGGACCTACTCCAATAAAAATGAAAATGTTGGGCTTTTGGGAATTCTTCTCTCAGTCATTTCCCAACCCAAAAAAAACATACAAAGCCATTAAAAAAGCAGGAAATCCGAAAAAATACCACCAGGCTGTAGCTGGGATTTTAAAGCAGGTTTAAATTAAAAAACGAGTGAAAAGCTTCAACAAAATTTAAGACAATTTTCAGTAAATACTAATTAATTATTTACCTTGCTTAAAAAAGTGCAAATGTCCAAAAATCCTGAATTAGAACTTGCCCTACAATTTATAGATAAAACAGATCGAAATTTGTTTATCACTGGAAAAGCGGGTACAGGAAAAACGACTTTTTTACATCAAATTAAAAAAAAATCTCTGAAAAGAATGGTCATTGTGGCGCCTACAGGTGTTGCAGCTATTAACGCCAAAGGAGTAACGATTCATTCCTTTTTTCAAATGCCTTTTGGCCCTATTCTTCCCAATCAGATTGCAAACACATCGAACCAACAGCGAAAATTTTCAAAAACAAAAATTGATATTATTAAATCTTTAGACCTGGTCATCATTGATGAAATTAGTATGGTACGCGTAGATTTGTTGGACGGTATCGATCAAGTATTGCGGCGCTATAAAAACAGGGACAAAGTTTTTGGTGGCGCACAAGTATTAATGATTGGAGACTTGCAACAATTGGCTCCCGTAGTAAGGCCCAACGAATGGAGTTTGCTACAATCGCATTATGAAACCGTTTACTTTTTTAGCTCAAAAGCCTATCAACAAGCCAAGGTGGTTTCTATTGAATTGAAACATATTTACCGACAGAAAAACGAAGATTTTATCACCATTTTAAATGAAATTAGAAATGATGATTTGTCTGAAAAGTCAGCAAACATTTTAAACAAACGGTTCAAACCCAACTTCTCTCCAAGCAAAGAAGAGGGCTACATTAACCTAACAACTCATAATAACAGAGCCAATTTAATTAACAACTCTGAACTGAATAAAGTACAAGGGAACAGCATATTTTTTCGTGCTGAAATTTCTGGAAAATTCAATGAAAACGCATTTCCAAATGCTGAAGAATTAGAATTGAAAGTGGGAGCTCAGGTGATGTTTATCAAAAACGATTCTTCGCCAGAAAAAAGGTACTACAATGGTAAAATTGGAATTGTTACCAATATCTCAAAAACAACTGTTACGGTTCAATGTGTCAACGAGGGAGACGAAATTGTCACTGAAAAAGAAGTCTGGACCAATATTAACTATTCAATTCACGAAGAAACAAAAGCGTTGAAAGAGGAAATTGTGGGATCATTTTCACAAATTCCTCTGCAATTGGCATGGGCCATCACCATTCATAAAAGTCAAGGATTGACCTTCGAAAGAGCCATTATAGATGCGGAAGCCTCCTTTGCGCATGGACAAACCTATGTCGCCTTAAGCAGGTGTACATCGTTGGAGGGCTTGGTTTTAAAAACCCCCATTACTGCTAGTGCGATTATTAATGACAATACGGTGCGTATCTTTAACCAAGACATCGAAGAAAACCTTCCGAATGAAGCTGTATTAAATGATTCTGAAAAAGAATTTCAACTCAATTTAATTGCAGAATTATTGGATTACCAACCCTTTTTATATCCAATTACACGTTTGATTGATATTTTCTACAAGAATCAAACCAGCATTAATGGTGCCGTAATTGAACATTTACATACAATAAAAGATGACGGAATTGTTGCACTAATGAAGGTTGCTGCTGGATTTAGAAATCAGCTATTTGTGCTCGCTCAAGAAGGTATTCTCCCAGAAAACAGCAGTGCAGTGCAGGAGCGATTTACAAAAGCGATGGCTTATTTTCAAACGCAAACTCAAAATAACATTCAGAAACCTTTAGACGCCATTTCGTTCTCTACAGACAACAAAGCGGTTAAAAAAGATTTTGTGAAACAGTTTGACACCTTGCAAGAGAAATTAGAAGAAAAGTTATTTGCGCTTCAAAAAATGACCAAAGGCTTTCAAGTACAGGACTATCTTAAGGTAAGAGCTAAAGCGGTTTTGCAAAAGAGTGCACCGACAAAAAAGAAGAAAGTCATTTCGAAACGCGATCCTATTTTGGCAATCAAATTACGAAAGTTAAGAGATGAAATTTTCGATATTGAGAAGATTCCTCACTATCAAATTTTTACTCAAGAAACCTTGTATGCCCTCTGCGATAATCTGCCAAGAACTTCCACTGCCCTCTTAAAAATTGCAGGCATGGGTAAAACCCGTGTAAGGAAGTATGGAGATCAAATCTTAGAGATTATTGAAGCATATTGCAAAGAAAACGGGATTAATCAATTCAATGAACAGAAAAAAGAGGACAAGAAATCTACCAAACAGATTTCTTTTGAGTTGTTCAGATCGGGGCTTTCTATCAAAGAGATTGCGAAAGAAAGAAGTCTTACTACTGGCACCGTAGAAAATCATTTGGCCAACTATATTGTTTCTGGTGAGGTTGATGTTTTGGAATTGATCGAATTGAAGCGGTATAAAAAGATTCGAAATGAAATTGAGGCGGCTGGTCAAGTGAAAGGCTTAACGGCTCTTAAAGAAAAAGTAGATCCTGGATTTACCTACATGGAACTAAAAATGGTTTTAATGTCTATGGAGCGTTAAGAGCATGGTTGGGCTAAACTACCATTTTTATTGATCCATGGGTATCCATTAGAAATAGAAAAACCCGAGCATTTGCTCGGGTTTTTCTATTTTAAAAGAACTGATTCTTTCTTTATTTTACTTCTTTTGTACTTAAATGAAACTCTTCATAGGTTTGTAATAAACTCATTAAAGCAGCAATTAAATCCTTGGTTTCTAATAAAACACTAAAATACAAGGTGGTATTCTTAGGACTGGTTTCATCAGTTCTGATTCGGGCTACTTGGTTTTCAATTGAAGTAGATACATCATTTAATAAAGCTTGCTTTTGAGTTAAAACAGCATCTAAATCGTCAAAAGTTCTATTGGCAAACACATCGCTTACTTTATTTAATAGTACCGTTAACTCATTGTCTATTTCTTTTAAATCTTTTAACTGTGGCTTTTTTAAATTTTTGTGATTGTTATTTACGTGCTTGTAACTCGCTCGAGAAATATAACTAATCGATTGTGCTACGTCTTGTAAATACCCTAAGACCATGATGTAAAATCTACTCGCCTGAACAGAAGTTTCATCTAATGATTTAATGAAATAGAAGACACCGTCTTTTAAGTCATCAATTTCGTCATTCAACTTCCCAACGTGCTTGTCGGTTTTACGCAATTTGTTTAAATCGTGTTTGGCTAAATCGTCTACAACATTTGTGTATAGTTTATTAACCCGAGCAGCTACTTCAGAAATATGATCCGCACTTTCTTCTATTACTCCATTAATGGTAATCAACTCCGATCTTTCAATATATACTTGTTTTTTTACTTCCTTCTTTTTTCTTTTGTGAATTAAGGTATTTCTTCCAATTAATAGCGCTACTACTGCTAATAAAACAGGAATCATCAACATGTCAAAACTAATTAAATAGGCAACGATTGCGGCGGCTAAAAAAGCGGTTATTGCTGTTAAAAACCAACCCCCAATTACATTGATTACCCCTGCAACTCTATATACGGCGCTTTCTCTACCCCAAGCTCTATCGGCTAAAGAAGTACCCATAGCCACCATAAAAGTTACATAAGTGGTAGATAACGGCAATTTCATTGAGGTAGCGATTGAAATGAGAATCCCTGCTACAATTAAATTAACAGCAGCTCTTACTAAATCGAATGCTGGCAATTCATAGGTTTTATCTTTTGGCAATTCGATGACAGGTTTCTGAAACTTAGCATCTACAAATGCCAATGTTTTTTGAGGAACGATATAGCTAATTCCTTTGTTGATTGTCATCGCAAACCTTACCACCACTCTTGATAATGGGTTGGGTTGAAATTTTTCATGCCCCTCACCCTGTCTTGACAAATCAATACCGGTTTTAATTACATTCTGTGCCTTACTGGAGGTCCACAAAGTAACGACCATAATTCCTCCAGCAATTAGCAATAACCAAATGTTAGATGGTACTTTCTTTGCCAATACTCCCATAGAAAAAGCGTCTGCTGCAACACCAGAAACTTCCCACGCTTGGTAAGAATTCCAAGCAGCAATCGGAACTCCTACGAAGTTCACCAAGTCATTTCCAGAGAATGCCATTGCTAAAGAGAATGTTCCAACACCAATAATTAGCTTTAATATATTTATTTTAAAAATTTGAATTAAGACTTGAGATATTAAAGACCATATTACAAAACTCCCTGCAATAATGGAGAGCGTATTTCCTTCTATTAAAAATTTAATATCTTTATAAAAAGGCGTTCCTTTCATTCCTTTTATGATAATAAAATACGTAATTGCAGTAATGGCAAAACCACCAAACAACGCGTTGATGTATGTGGCTCTTTTTTCAAAATTAAAAGAATAGATCAATCGAGAAACAAATTGAACGATTGCACCCACTGAAAAAGCAACAACAACGGAGAGAAGAATACCTGAAATAATTTTGATGGCGGTTTCATGATTGATATACTCCCATATTGCATCCATAGATTGACTATCATTTGCAGAAATTTTCAATAATGAAATTGCAACCGCAGCACCCAGTAATTCAAATACAATTGAAACTGTTGTCGATGTGGGCATTCCTAAGGAATTAAAAATATCTAACAGTAAAATATCGGTAATCATTACGGCCATAAAAATGAACATAATGTCTTGAAACATAAACATGTTTGGATTAAAAATTCCTTTCCGTGCTACTTCCATCATACCACTTGAAGTAATCGCTCCGAAGAACACCCCCAAACTGGCAATGATCATGATGTTTCTAACAGATATTGCTTTTGAACCAATCGCTGAATTTAAAAAATTAACAGCATCATTACTTACCCCGACAACTAAGTCGACAACCGCTAAAATAGCTAAAGCGACTAACATTAAGATATATGGATCTCCCATTTTTATTTATTTTAATTGTTTAATTTCTATTTGGTAAAATTAAAGACTTACAAAGTCCCCTATGTTAGGTTTGTGTTATGTTTTTCGTGCTTAAAAGTGAATGTCTACTTGCACTCTATACAACAACTGGTTTGTTTTAAATCCAATATCTGTATAGCTTAGATCTGTTTGGACCTTTAATTTATGCCCAGCAACATATTTAGACAAACCTAAGGTGTATTGATTCTCTGAACCTTTTCCAGTGATCGATTTGTTTAAAGCAATGTTTGTATAACGTGTAGAAAGCTCTACTGTTTTTGAAAGTAAATAACCCGATTGTACATTTATTCCATTTCCTACCTGAACTTCTGCACCTGTTAAACTCCCATCAGAATTTTTTGCATACGGATCTGCTGCATCTCTATTGGCATATTCGGCCATCAAAGAAAATCCTTTGTGTTTGTATATCGCATCTACAAACAGTGTGGAAATATTTGTTTCGTAAAAACCAGTATCATTGATCATGTAAGATCCTTGATTACTTCGATTTTTTACTGCGTTGTTGTTAAAGTCATAAGTAACACCAATCGCTAATTTTGGAGATGTTTCAAACTTTAAATCGCTTCCTCTGTAGTCTCCTTTACTTGCAAAATTTCCAAAAGGTAATATTTCTAATCTAGAAGTATATTGGTGTCCTCCTAGATTTCCAGTAGTCACATTTCGACCCTCACCTTGCGAGATAGAAAACACTTCTTTTACAATAAAAGTATCTGTAAGATTAAAATGATGTCTTAATTGTAAACCAATATCACGGTCAATATTAAAACGACTGTTTAATAAAGATCGATCTACCATTTGTAAATCTCCTGAAGAAACCACACGTTCTCTGTTTCCGGCTAACTTTGTTTGACCCGCCCATAAAACAAAATTTCCTGAAAAATTCCATTTCAATACTGCATCTAAGATATATCTAGGTGAATTACTCGTAAATGCTGAAGCTCCTGACATATCTCTGTTAGATAATCCTAACTCTAATTTATATTTTAATTTTGGTGAATACGCAAAACCGTCAAATTTTAATCGAGACCTTCTAATTAACATTGAAGCAGACGGATTATTTAGGCCCCCATTAACATCCCAACCAGAAGATGCTAAGGTTTGAAAACGCATCCCAACTTTCATCGTCCAAGTACTGTCTTTCCCTTTCAGGTTAAAAAGTCCTTTTCCAAATTTTGGTGCATTTGTTTCTTGTGCATTGATACTTAAAGAAATAAAAAGAACACAGAGTACTGAAAGAAAAATCTTATTAATCATAATTATTAGTTTTTGTCGCTGCGAAGAACTGATAGTTATGTTAAGATAATGTTAATGAAATATTATTAAATAAAAAAACTGCCTTGGCCAAAGGCAGTTCGTCACATAAAATAGTTGACAAAAACTAATTAATTTAAAATGACATTTATTCTTCAAAGAATAATATAAAACTAAAACTTTATTTAATACTCAATGTTATCAGCTGATAAAGAAACAGTTAAATATTTTTTACATTTTAACATTTAGATAAAGGTTTCATAATACAAGCATAATTTTCTAATAATATCAATTTTACAATGCTACCTGAATTTTGCATCATAATTATAAAAACAATTATGAATAAAAAGATCTTACTTATTACATTGTTCATTAGCCTCATAGTCAATGCACAAGACAAAGGAAATGTAACAGGTTTATTAACAGATAAAGAGTATAATAACGCCCCTTTACCCTTTGCAAATGTTCAATTGAAAGGAACAACCATTGGAACAACAACTGATTTTGATGGCATGTACACCTTGTCTTTAGATCCAGGAAACTATATCATCGTTTTTAGCTTTTTAGGATATAAAACAATTGAAAAACCCTTCATTATTTTACCTGGTAAAACAATTACCATAAACCAATTAATGTCTGCAGAAGAAGGTGTTGCTTTAGAAGAAGTGATAGTAAAATCGTCTACTAGTAAAGAGAAAGTAAGCGCTTTAATTTTTGAACAGAAAAAAGCAATTTCCATAAAGACAACGATTGGAGCCCAAGAATTGTCTAAAAAAGGAGTTTCTGATGCTGCAGGAGCCGTTACAAAAACCGCCGGAGTCTCTAAGGGCTCTAAAAATGTAATTGTAAGAGGTTTGGGCGATCGTTACAATTCTACAACACTAAATGGATTGCCATTACCTTCCGAAGATCCAGAATACAAAAATATTTCTCTCAACTTTTTTGACACTAGTATCATAAAAAATATTGGTGTAAATAAAGTTTTTTCTAGTGACATTGGTGGTGATGTTGGTGGCGCTAATATTAATATTGTTTCTAAAGAATTAACGAAAAGAAAAGAAGCAAGTATCGGATTTGGTTCTGGAATCAACACGCAAACGGTTGCTAAAGAATTTTTAACTATTGATGGAGCAAATAGTTTTGGAACGCAAAAATTAAATCACAGCATTCGTGATTTTAGTTCCTATAATTTTCAAAACTCTTTCAATCCCAACAGTCAAAACTTTCAACTAAACAATAGTATTTCTTTTAAATACGGTAAAAAATATGAGGTAGGAAAAGACAATACATTAAGTTTCTTTTTGGTTGGTGGATCGGATGCTAACTTCAACTACCAAGATGGAAATATCAAACAAAATACAAATGGTGGTTTGGTTTTTAGAGATCAAGAATTTTCCAAATACACGTATAATGTTTCTCAATTGTTAATGGGAAATGTAAAGTTTAAGTCGGAAATTTATTCGATCGCTTTCAATCATTTATTCATCCATAATAATAAACAATCGATTGGCGATTATTTAGGGTTAGATGATCCGCAACAGGAGGGTGATTTGTCTTTTCAAAGAAGACAACAAACCAATAACAACGAACTATATGTAAATCAATTAATAGGGAACTATAAATTTACAGAAAGATTGGATTTTGAGGCAAAAGGTGCTTTAAACTTCATAAGAGGAAATGAACCTGATAGAAGATCGAACGAATATTTAATTCGAAACGGAGAAACCAGACCAAACACCAATTCTGACGGAACAAATGAGCGTTACTTTTCTAAATTACAAGAAAACGATTATGCTGCAAAAGCAAAATTAACCTATCAATTGCATGCTGATGAAGATAACAAAAGTGCTATCGATTTTGGAGTAGATTACAGATATACAGAGCGTTTATTTGCAGCCACTATCTTTAATCATAAGTTTACAGGAAATGGACCCATTATTTCCATTGATAATCCTGATGCTATTTTTAATCAAAACTCAATAGACACTAACATTTTTTCTTTAACGTCTTTAAATGTAAAAGCATCGAATCCTAATGAAATTATTCCTTTTACCTACAGAGGGAAAAGATTGGTAAGTGGCGCATTTACAAATCTTGTATATCAATTTAGTAACAACCTATTTGTTTCTGGTGGATTAAAATTTGAAAAATCTGAGCAAAGAGTTACGTACGCAACCAACATTGGTAAAAGTGCTATCGATGGACCTTCCACCATTAATACCGCTTACATTTTACCAAGTTTGAGTATAAAATATAGTATTAATGAGGATCATATTTTACGTTTTGCTGCAAGCCAGACTTATACGTATCCACAATTTAAAGAAACAGCTCCTTTTAAATATCAAGACATCAACTTTGCAAGTCAAGGGAATCCAGATTTAAACCCTTCAGACAATTATAATGTAGATGTAAAATACGAACGCTATTTTTCTTCAAGCGAATTGATTTCTATTACTGGATTTTACAAGTATATTTTAAATCCGATTTCAAGAAGCGAAATTTCAAGTGCAGGTAATACCCTAACCTATTTAAATGTTGGTGATGATGCTGCAATTCTTGGAATAGAAGTAGAAGCCAGAAAAAATATTTTAAAAAGTGATGATACTGTAGAAAATCAATATGAAGTTAATGCAGGATTAAATGCTTCCTACTTAAATTCTCAAGTAAATTTAGACAGCGGTTCTATTGCGCAATTTCAACAGAAATCTTCTCAATTAGAGGGCGCAACTCCATTTTTAATGAATGCAGATATCTCCATCAATAAAAAATATGAAAATGACGAATTTACAGCTACTGTAGTTCTTAACTATTTCAGTGATCGTGTATATTCTATTGGTACAAGAGGTTTTGAAAACATCATCGAAAAAGGAATACCCACTTTAGATCTTGTCTCTTCTTACAATCTAAATAAAAAATATCGTTTTAATTTAAAAGCAACGAACTTACTAAACCCTTCTTTTCAACTAAGTAGAGATAATGCTTCTGGAAGTAGTGTCATATTAAGTAATTATAAAAAAGGTGTTAATCTAAGCTTAGGGATTTCTTACGATTTTTAAAAAACCATAATAATAAGTAACGATTCTTTAATAAAAAAGAAGCTCAAAAGAAACATTCACAATGCAAATTTGTACTGTTAATAAAACAAATATTAAAATGAAAAAAATGAAAAAATTATCTGTATCCATCTTAGCAACAGTAGCAATTCTATTATCAAGCTGTTCATTAGATAACGACGATGAAAACCAAGGTATAATTCCGGGTACCGAAGTTACTTCGCAAAATTTAGCCGGAAATTTAACCACCGATTTAAGATTAACTTCTGGAATTGCACACAACTTAATTGGAGCACTTTTGGTAAAAGACGGGGCAACTTTAACAATAGATGCTGGAACAAGGATTAATGCTTTGGCAGGAGGAACAGATGTTTATATTTTAGTTGAAAAAGGAGGTAAAATTATTGCAGATGGTACTGCTGATAATCCAATTGTATTTACTTCGAATGCAACAAACCCTCAACCTGGAGATTGGGGAGGAATCATTGTAAATGGAAAAGCTCCTTTGAGTAGACAAGCAGGCTCTGAAAGCAACTCTGCTGCTGAGGTAAATGCAGCAATCTTATATGGTGGTGCTGTTAGTGAGGACAATTCTGGAATTTTAAATTATGTAAAAATTGAATATACCGGAGCAAGAATAGATGACGAAGCAGAACACAATGGTTTAACTTTAAATGCTGTTGGAGCTGGAACAGTCATTTCTAACATCGCAATTTTAAATGGGGATGATGATGGAATTGAGTTTTTTGGAGGAACAGTAAATGCTACAAACATTTTAGTTGTAAATGCAAAAGATGATATGTTCGATTTTACACAAGGTTATGTAGGTACTTGTACCAACTTATATGGAGTGAGAGAAAACGGATATACTGCTGTAACTTCCGATCCAAGAGGAATTGAAGCCGATGGAAACCTAGATGGTAATACGCCAACAGACATCGATCAATCACAATTTACAATTGATAAAATCACCATTATTAACAATGCAAGTGGTGTGGATATGTCTGACGGAATTAAAGTGAGGCGTGGTGCTACCGCGACAATTACAAATGCATATTTAAGCTTAGAAGCTGGTGCAACCTACTCTGATCTTGTAGATTTAACAGATGGTAAAGGAGACGGTACCGATGCAATTTCAATTACTGGAAATGCCAATACCGCAAATGGTTTAGATATCACAGATATAAAAAACACTACTTCTGGAGGCGCTACTGTATCTATAACAGCAGCTACAACTGGGGGAGCAGATTCAAGTGTTTTTGCATGGTCTGGATATAGTTTCTAATCCTGAAATTATTATTCACAAAAAAAAGCAGACTTTTAAGTCTGCTTTTTTTTGTGAATAATATTTGTGAAAATATTACCTATTTTGTGCTACACTATGTTTTGGTTTCAATAAATTAACACTTACAATCGCATTATCATCATAGTTAATTTCCTTAAGCCCTGCCGTGCTCCAAACAGACCAGGTACCAACTTTTTTTCCTACATTATAATGTGCGCGCTGTACAATGTTCCCTTTTTTATCAAAACGAACCCACTCACCCGTTAATTTTTTATCTTTAAAATAACCTTCAACACTTACAGATCCATCTTCGTGAAAATATGTTGCTTTTACTAAATCTCCTTGTGTAGTATATGTGGTTTGGTTATTCTGAGAATATCCAACTAGACTTATGCTAAATAATGCAATTAAAATTACTTTTTTCATAAATGTTACTTTTTAAATTCCTAGTATTGTATGATAAATCTAGTAAATTAATTACAATTAACCAACATTTAAGTAACATTAAATTAACATTGGGGGCTAAAATGCACTTCCGCTCATTCGTTATACGAATAATCCTTAATTTCATTCGTCAGAATTATTTAAAAAGTAGGTTGTTTTTTCTTTTCTGGAACTACTAGAAAATCTTTTAGATAAAAAGGCTCAAAATAGGCAACGTCTTCAAATTGATGTAGTTGAAACTTTTCAAACGAAAGCATTGCCATTTCTTTTGCTGATGGAAATTTATCGGCAACAAAAATCGCATTCTTATGCGTCAAAATAGGCTGACACTTCTTTGCACCATCTCCTAAAAAGTATACATTTCCTTTTTCTAGATAGTCAGAAAAAGAATGTGTATCAATAATTTCTGCTTTAATTTCTCGAATCGCTTTATTGTCTGCAGAAAAAACAGCAGCATAGACTTCCATTCTTCGAGCATCTAACATGGGAACTACTACTCCGTCATGAATAGAAATTGCGTTTGACAAGGAAGTCAACGTATCGATTGAGATCAATGGTTTATCGATGGCGAAACAAATGCCTTTTGCTGCAGATACACCAATTCGAAGTCCCGTATAAGAACCGGGGCCTTTACTAACGGCCACAGCATCTATTTGATGTATTGTAATTTTTGCTTCTTTTAAGGCCGCGTTTATAAAAGGGTGTAACTTTTCCGCATGGGAATAGTTAAGGTCGTTCAACTCTTTTAAAACGAGTACTGCACCATTATTAGCAATGCTTACAGAACAATTTTTAGTTGCTGTTTCAATATTTAGAATAATCGCCACAATTTGAAAATTTTTACAAATATAAAGGTTCCTAAAAATAAAACCTCGCAAAATTGCGAGGTCTTCTCATAATAAAATAAAAGGGTGTTATTCTAAAACCAATTCATCGGAATAGAATTGTAATATTTTTGTTTTAAATACATAATCGTATTTTGAACGAATCATAGCGCCTTCGGCATTGACCAATCTGGTTCTAACTTGATCAAAATCGAATAAGGTCATGTCTCCAAAATTATATCGTTGTTGTGAATTTTTAAAGGCTTCTTTTTGTGCGGCTAAAGAAATTTTTGCAGCTTGATAGGATTTAGATGCGGCCTTTACATCTAAAAATGCTTGTTCTATGGTTTGTTTTAACTGGATCTTTTCATTTTCTAGTCGTGTAATCGAGATTTCTTTGTTGATCTTCGATTTCGCTACATTGTTTTTGGTTTGAAAACGATTGAAAATAGGAACGCTCACATTAAAGCCGATTCCATATTGAAAACGATCGGCAGTTTGTGATATAAAATCATCATTAAAACGAGTAGGCAAAAGGTTATTAAATTGATGATAATAAGAAGTTCCTGCGCTAAGGCTATAGGTCAGTGTTGGCTTGTAGGCACTTTTTGCAATTTCGATACTTAAATCAGCACTTTCGATTGCCAGTTTTGCACTTTCAATTTCAGGTCGGTTCAATAACGATTTCTCAAACACGATCTCTGAATTTGTATACAATAGGTTTTCAGAAGGCGTCCCCAATTCTATGGGTGCAACATCAAAATTATCGATCGGAACTTGAAGGGTTTGCGCTAGGTTGAGTAGCGCTAAATTCAATACATTCTCTTGTGCAACGACACTTTGCAAGTTGGCTGCAGCAGTAGATTGAATGTTTAAAACCTCCCCTTTTGCAACGGCTCCGGCTTCAAATCTACTTTTAACTGCCTCTATTTGTTTCACGCTTATTTCATATTGCACATTAGCAACATTTAAATTTTCTTTGGCAAACAACACATTCAGATATCCGTTAACAACAAATAATGAAATGTCGTTCTCTATCTTTTTTAAGTTGTATTCGCTAGACAAAACCCCTAACTGTGCTTGTTTGTAGGTGTTTGTATTTCGGTAACCATTGAAGATGGTACCAGAACTTCTTAAACTAAAAGAGCCATTAAAATTGTTTGTATTTGTTAAAACACCATTCCGGTCTGGCGATAATCCTGAATTGAAATTACCACTTGATCCACCAGTTATATTTGGTAAAAAATTACCATTGGCAATGGCAACATCTTTTATTGCTAATTTTAAATTAAGCTTACTTTGTTGTACAGAAATATTTCTTTCTAAGGCTTGGTCTACACATTCCTTAAGCGTCCATTTCTTTTGAGAAAAACCTGCTAATGAGGTGAATACAGCAACTGCGAGTATAAGTTTAGTTTTCAATGGGTATCTTTTTAATAGGTATGATAGTTATTTTTAATAATCGTAAAAAGAGAATCTTCTTACCTCTTTTAATAGGACGATTAAAAGTAAAATATGTTACAAAGTTACAGGCTCATAAAAATGTTAATTTTTTGCATTCTTCTTATATCGATACAAGGTATAGAACAATCCACCAATTAAGAGGTATGGAAAAACCATTAAATAGGTGATTCCATTGTTTACCCCTTCTGCCATAGAAATGTCTCCATTTTCTACAACGGCCTTACACATGGCACATTGTGCATTGGAAACAATGCAAGTAAAAACAAATAAAAAAGTAAGTGCTGTTTTTTTATTGAACATAATATGGGGATATCATTATATAAACGATTACGCCAGTTACGGCAACATACAGCCAAAGTGGAAAGGTAATTTTTGCAATCTTTTTATGGGCTGGAAAATATGTTAATTTTGCGCGCATATAAGTTGTTAAAACAAAAGGGATGACTATGATTGATAGGGCAATATGTGTAATTAAGATAAAATAGTAGAATGGAAACGTTTTCAATTTAGTTAACAAATCGTATTCTGCAGCAGCTGCACCTCCATAACTCGTGGAATTCGAGGTCATGTGATACGCTACATACATCACTAAAAACAATAGTGAACAAAAAATTGCAAAGGTATTTAAACCTTCGTGTAATTTTCGATTTCCTTTTTTGATGGCAATGACAGCGGCAACTAGGACAATCGCTGTTATTGCGTTTATAGACGCATAAATAGGCGGCAAAAAAGTAAGTGGTTCTACGTCGAAACCTAATTTTTGTAAATTGATCCCAAACAATGCGGCAACAGCTAGCGGAATGACAATAGAAAGTGCCAAAATTATACGCTTGTACTTTTTTTCTTGAGCTAAATTCTTATTCATTTAATAAAATTTTAATATCTTCTTTTAATTCTTTGATCTGATCTGGAAAGCTATGCTCCTCCAAAGCTCTATAAAACTTTATTGGATTGCCATAGGCATCATTTCTTGAGCGAATATTTCCTTCTTTGTCCACGAGGGCAAACAAGCCCGAATGTTCAAATCCGCCATGAGTTGCATCTCCTTTTCCGGTATATAATGTAAAACCTTTGTTTGATAATTGGGAAACTACATCATAGGGTTTGCCTGTTAACAAATGCCAATTTCTATGAGTAATCTCATTCTGTTTTGCATAGGATTTAAGCACTTTTGGGGTATCGATATCTGGCGTAATGGATATGGAAGCAATTCCGAAATCTGGATTTCCAAAAAACTCATCCTGAAGCAACAGCATTTTTTTTGTCATCAAAGGACAAATTGTTGGACAAGTTGAAAAGAAAAACTCAACTACATATACTTTTCCTGCATAGGTTTTGTTATTTATTTTTTTTCCTTCTTGATTTATAAATTCAAAAGCAGGTACTTTTTCAAAGGTATACAAATCGGACTTCTCAAATCGTGACTCAATGTTTCTAACCACGTAGATCCCAAATAATAGGATAACAAAAGCGACACCAATATAAGAGTATTTTCTATTCATAACTTACTTTTCTTTTCTATCTGCCTTTTTTCTGTCTTTAAAAGCGGCATAGTACTCATAATAAAGCACACTGATATCGTCTTTCATGGGTCCTTTTAAATCAGACACTGATCTCATATTATATCCAATAAATTTTCTGCTTGGATTTTTCATATCATCTGTTCTTCCTCTAAGACTTCCTTTTTTATCGATTATAAAAGCATCATTCGAAGAAAGGTTCAAGAGTTGGGTGTTGTTTTTAAAACTGGAATAAAAAGCATTTATTTTTGCTTCCGAACCTATTAGAAATTTCCACTTATCCATATCTGTAAATGCACCAATCTCCTCTTTTAGAATTTGTACTTCTTTTTCTTTTCCTTTTGGGGCAATCGCAATAATTTGAAATTTTTTATGGTCAATAAATTTTTTGTACACTTTCTCGTTCAAATTAAACAATCCTCCTTTGATTTTATTCAAATCATTCCCTAAAAAACAAATTATAGATACTTTGTCCTGAAGTGTTTCGGTAGAATCAATACTAGAAATATCAATGACATTTTTATTTACGACTGGCAATTTGTTGAAACCATTTATTCCAGTAGAAAGCAATAAGAAAGCGATCAACGGGAATATAAAAAGTAAAAAAAGTACAACTCTTTTTTTTGTAATCATGATGTATGACATTTTTAGCAAAAAAAAAGTGGTTATCAAAAACCACCTTTTATTTTATTACCATTTTACAAGCGGTCCTAGTGTATCGTAGACATAACCACCTTCTATTAATAACAAGGTTACTAAAAAGCAGATCAGAAAAATGGGTGTCCAAACAATGGCACGTCTAAACCAAGTTTTTTCCCCTTCTAGATGCATAAAAGACCAAGCGATAAAGTAGGCTTTTAGAAGTGTTAGTATGATAAAAATCCAGTTTAACCAACTTGTTCCTAAAAAGTTTGACAAGTATAAGAAATCTGGTTTTAAAATTCCTAACCAAACTTCAACGCCAGTTATAACCGTTAAAATGATTAGTACTATCCAAATTTTCTTTGTATTTGATTCGTGTGCGTGTCCCATTTTATATACTTTTTTATTATTAAACTAAGTAGAAGAATGTGAATACGAATACCCAAACTAAATCTACAAAGTGCCAATACAACCCTACTTTTTCTACCATTTCATAGTGCCCTCTTTTTTCATAGGTGCCAAGAATTACGTTAAAGAAAATAATGATATTGATTAAAATTCCTGTGATTACGTGAAAACCGTGGAAACCAGTAATAAAAAAGAAGAAATCTGCAAAGATGGTATTTCCATATTCATTCACTTCTAGGTTGGCACCTTCTACAACCAATTTTGTTTTTGCTAATTGTGCACTCCCTTCTTCTCTAGATAGTATTGTTTTTTTCTTCTGATCCGTTATCAATTCTGTTCTTACTTGAACTTCTGGATGTGCGTTATAAGAAGTAATAATTTGATCTATTGAATAGGTAGCAATGGTTGGTTCCTCCACAAACCACAATCCATTTTTTTTCGTGTGTTGTTCTCTACCATCTAATCTTTCTGAAGTCACAAAGTCTGCCAAAGCAATTTGTTTCCCTTCTTCATTTACAAATTGTAAGATTTTTCCTTCCGTCGTTTTCACAGCTCCATAAGAACCTTTAATAAAAGTATTCCATTCCCAAGCTTGAGAGCCTACAAAAATAATTCCAAAAATAATAGTAGCAAACATGTACCATGCTACTTTGTTTTTCTGCATTTTATGACCCGCATCTACAGCCAATACCATGGTTACAGAAGAGACAATTAAGATGAATGTCATAATCGCAACATAAATCATTGGATACTCTCCATGTACAAAAGGAACGTGTGTAAAAACTTCATCAGCAATTGGCCAAGAGTCGATGAATTTAAAACGGGTTAAACCGTACGCTGCTAAAAACCCTGAAAAAGTTAATGCATCCGAAACGATAAAAAACCACATCATCATTTTACCGTAGCTTGCGCCAAATGGCTTTACACCACCTCCACTCCAGGTTTCTTTTTTATTAGAAGATACAGCTGAATTTGATTTCATAAATTATTCTATTAAATAGTTCTTTAATTGTTTGCCAAAATTAATCATTTTTCATCACTTAATAAAAGAGAAAAAGAAAAATAGATAAATCCATAATATATCCACAAAATGCCAGAAGATTGCGCCTAGTTCAAACCCCAGCAAATCATTTGGTTTGTATTTATATTTAAAATGATTATAAATAACAACCAACAGTACAATAACCCCTGCTAAAAGGTGTAAAACATGCAAAAAAGTAATGCCAATTATAAACGATGTTGACACTGTGCTTTCTGGTCCTGTAAAAAATAATCCAACACTTTTCAATTGATTAAAACCAACATATTGTTGCCAAATAAAACCAACCCCTAATAAGAAGGTGAGTACTCCTAAAATTAACGACAGTTGTCTCTTGTTGGTATTTATAAAATATTGAGATAAATGTAATGTTATACTACTCAATACGATTAAAAAAGTACTGACATAGAATGCCTGCGGCAACTCAAATTCCACCCAATCATCTCTTCGCATACTAATTACATATGCACTTGTAAGTCCTGCAAAAAACATGACCATACTTATCATAGAAACCCACAGCATTGGTTTTGCTGCTTTCCTTCTAGCAACAAGTAATTCTTCTTGTAATTTTTCTTCTGTTATCATTTTTTTAATGTAAAAATTTATCGATCACATATATTATTTGAACCAAAGTTATATACAAAACACTTGCTAACATTAATTTTCTTGCCTCTGTATTCTGTAATGTTTTATGCAGTTGCACTGAATAATACAACATTAAACAACCTAATAAGGCTACAATAATAGCCGTGGCTGGATAAATATAAAAGGCGCCAGTTACTTTTAAAACAGGCGCTATTGATACGACGATCATGATCACCGTATAAAAAATTATTTGTTTGACAGCTCCCGTATCTTTGGTGTTCATAGGTAACATATTGAAACCTGCTTTTTTATATTCTTCATCTTGCAACCACCCGATAGACCAAAAATGAGGAAATTGCCAGAAAAACTGAATCATGAATAAAATTCCAGCTTCAATACCAAATTGATTGGTTGCTGCTACCCAACCTAACATAAAAGGAATGGCACCTGGAATAGCCCCAACAAAAACAGTCAATGGTGTTACCGATTTTAAAGGCGTATATGCACTTGTGTACAAAAAAATTGAGATTGCACCAAACAAAGCACTTTTTGCATTGATGTAATACAAAATTCCCAAACCTAAAACTGCAAAAAGAATTGCGATTGTTAATGCAAAATTAACAGACATTCTACCTGTTGGTAAAGGCCTGTTTTTGGTACGTTGCATTAATGCATCTGTATCAACCTCTATAATTTGATTAAAAGCATTGGAAGCTCCGACCATTAAGAATCCCCCAACTGCAAGCAGTGTCAGCATTGCATAATTCACTGTTTCTACGGCGAGTAAATATCCTGCAACTGAAGAAAAAACAACACTTAAAGATAAGCCAACTTTAACAAGTTGCTTTACATCCGTAATTGCTGATTTTATGGAGGAAGTATTCTCTGTAATACTCGTAGAATTCATGATCTATTTACTTGACTGCAAAGATATTTTATAATTCTGAATTTACAATACGTTTTAACGCTTAAAAAAGAAAAAACCCACTCAAAAAGGAATCCTTTATGAGTGGGAAATTGCTATGAAAATGAAAAAGTGTGATTATTAGATAATCACGACATAAACATAGAATATTTTTCTTAATTTTAATAAAGTTTCGTGAAATTTAAGCTCTATTGATCTCTTTTATTCCCGTTTTTTTACGAAATCATTTCTCAATTGATATTGTTGCCTACTTTCTTTACAGGTTGCAAATCCTTCTTCATCAAACTGTAAGCGATGTCCATACTCACTTACCCAACCTATTTGTTGAGACGGATTTCCAACCACCAAAGCATAGGGTTTTATTTCTTTGGTAACCACTGCACCAGCACCAACAAAAGCATATTCACCAATATTATTCCCACAAACAATCGTTGCGTTGGCACCAATACTAGCACCCTTTTTTACAATTGTTCTTAGATACTCCTTCTTTCTTATGATGGCACTTCTTGGGTTAATGACGTTTGTAAACACCATGGAAGGCCCTAAGAAAACATCGGCTTCGCAAATAACGCCTGTATAAATAGAAACATTATTTTGAACTTTTACATTTTTACCTAAAATTACTTGTGGAGATACGACTACATTCTGACCAAGATTACATCCTTCTCCAATAATACAATTGGACATAATATGGCTAAAATGCCAAATCTTAGTATCATTTCCAATGCTGCAATTCTCGTCGATTATTGCAGTTTCATGTGCGAAAAAATTTTTCAATATTGATCTATTTTATTTGAGTTAATTTCATTTTTTACAATTTCTTTTGCAGAAGAAGTTCCAATTCGGTCAACCCCTAGTGCGATCATTTTTTTTGCCATTTCGAGAGTCTTAACTCCTCCAGCAGCTTTCACTTTTAATGGTTTTGCATGTGCTATTATCAACCGCATATTTTCTAGCGTTGCGCCATTGGGTATATGGTTAGCTGTTTTGTAAAACCCAGTTGATGATTTTACAAAAACATTTTTTGCGGATGCTATCGTAAAATGCTTCAGGACTATCTCGCGGATGCGCTGTGAAATTACAACTATTTCCTCATTTGTTAAGGCAGCCGTTTCTATAATCCATTTTATAACTTTTTGTTTCTCTAAACAATATTTGGTACATGCAATAATTTCTTGGTCAATTAACTGGAAATTTCCTTCTTTAAATGCGTTGTAATTCAATACAAAATCGAGTTCATCTGCCCCTAAATGAATGGCGGTTTCTGCTTCAGTTAACTTTTTAGCAACTGTGGAAGTTCCTTCATGAAAACCAATCACAGTACCAATTAATGTGGGAGCGTTTGCAATGCGTAATAATTGTTTTACTTTGGGAATGTACTTTGCCCGAATCATTAAGAGTTTGTAATTGTTAGCAATCGCTTCATTTGTCAGTGATTTGACAATTTCTAAATTCTCCGCTTCTGTAATTCCCGCTTGTGCGGATGATTTTAAATAGGTAGCATCTAAAAATTGGTGCATCTTCATTGAACAAAAATAGGAAATAATATTTTTCATTAAAAAAAGAAATCCGATCTAACGAGACCGGGTTTCTTTTTATTCTACTTGAAAAGAAATGGGCAAGGTGTATTTTACTTTTACCGGTTTTCTTCGTTGTTTGCCCGGTATAAATTGAGGCAACTTATTCAAAATGCTTTTTGCTTCTTTTTCCAATTGCTTGTGAGGGGCTTTCACGAAAACTACTGCAACATCGCCATTCGTATCAATGATAAACTGAGAATGTATTTTGTGCTTCCCAGAATAAAGTCCTAATTCTTGCGCTAGTTCAGTATCAAAATTCTTTACAAAAAATCGAGCAATGCTCTTTTCAAAACATTTTTTATTGGCCTCTTTTGAGAGACCTTCACAGCCTTTATAAATGGGTGCATCTTCTATGAGTACAAAAGGTACAGAATCTGGCTCATCTACATCAGGAGTGACGATAAATTCAACGGAATCGATGTCCAACACTAAAGGGTCTTCATCTATCAATTCATCTGGGAAAGGCGTTTCTTCATCAGTGTTCTTTCCTTTTGTAAGATCAATCAAATCGATAAGTTTTGGCGCTGCTACTTTAATTTTTGGTTTAACAGGTACTTCTTTTTGAAAAACAACATGCTGAAGATCTTCTGGAATGTAAACCGTTTCTATTTCACCAGGGTCAGGGTCATGAATTGCATATTGTACTTGTTCGGATTCATACTCAAGAAGCATGTGCACGACATAAAGTACGAATACTTAGCCTATCTGCATAAATACAGTAGAAAACTTTTCTAATTGTTTGGTTGGGTCTTTTTTTAGGTGTTTCATAATTAGAAAATTTTAAATGATTACACCTAGCCTAAACCAAACAGCATGCCACAAAAAAAGCGCAACCAATTGGTTGCGCTTTTTGGAACGATCTATTTTTTATTGTTACTCAACAATTAGCGTAAATGGAATGCTATATTTTACACCAACAGCTTTTCCTCTTTGTCTTCCGGGCTTCATTTTAGGCAACATTTTCATCACCTTCACAACCTCTTTTTTAATCTTTGGGTGTGGCGCTCTTGCTTGGATATTTACTACGTTTCCGTTTCTATCAATTTTAAACCCAATAAAAACTTTTTTTCTCCCTGCATCCAATCCTAATTCATTGGGAAGATCCGCATCAAATTTTCTAGAAAAATGCTTTTGAACCATTTTACTAAAACATGTTTTTAATGCTGCCTTATCCCCTTTACAACCTGGAAAAACAGGTACATCTTCAATAATCATAAAACTTACGTCCTCGATTACTTCTTCTGTCTCTTCTACTTCTTCAATTTCTTCAACGATAATCTCTTCCGTTTCGTCGGTTTCTGTACTCTCGATAACCGTTTCTTCTACTTCTTTTTCGTCTTCTACAATTTCAATTTTTTCAGGTGCTGGTGGCGGTGGCGTTTTTGGCTTTATTTCCTCTATACGCTCTGTGATAACCGTTTCTTCTTCCATCTCAGCATTCATATTTGCCAAACCAAGTTCTCCAAGATCTTTCTCAAAAGTTTTGTGTTCAATAGATGCATAGGTAATAAATAGTGCCAAAACGAGGCCTAGTTGCATGAAAATCTTACTGTAATTTTCTAAGTTAGATTTTGGGTTTTTCTTTATTTCCATTGTAAAATGTTTTAATAATGCGCTAATTTAATTAAATTATTGACTTATTTACAAGTCTTTGTGTTATTTAAATGCTTTTTTTAAAAAAAAGGCTAAAGGCACCCAGAGCGATAAGCCCGCCGAGTGTATTTGCAAGAAAGTCCAACATTTCTCCTGCTCTATACTCGGTTAATGTCGTTTGAAATACTTCAAGAATGATGCCATAAAGTACACAGGCAATTAGCACTTTGTATTTGTATTTTGACTTTTTTAAAGTTAACAACCAACTAAAAGTGAGAACAAAATAAGCAATAAGATGATAGAACTTATCGATATTAGAAATCGCGATAACTGGAAAATTAGTTGTTTTAATGAGACTTAAATAGGCAATACAAATTGTAATCGCAATTGCAATCAAAAACGTGCTAGCCTGCAATAAGTGTTTTATACGCTGCTGCATCTAGTAAAGCTTCTATTTGAGAATCATCTGAAATGGTAATTTTAATCATCCATCCCGCTCCATAAGGATCTGAATTTACCAATTCTGGAGCATCTTCCAATGCTTCATTAAATTCAGCAACTTCTCCCGATAAAGGCATGAATAAATCAGAAACTGTTTTTACCGCTTCTACAGAACCGAATACGTCACCTTCTTCTACAGTGTCGTCTAAAGTGTCTACATCTACATAAACAATGTCTCCTAACTCTCCTTGAGCAAAATCTGTAATTCCTACAATTGCAGTATTACCTTCAATTTTAATCCACTCGTGGTCTTTTGTGTATTTTAATTCTGATGGGATATTCATGATCTTTAATAATATATAGTGTTTCTTTTAATTGCCTCCTAAATTGTAAATAATATTGAATCCACCATTAATTGCCTGTCTTGGGAATGTAGTAGAAATCGCATATTTTGACGTTTGGTGATTGTAATAAAACGACGCGGTAAAATTACTATTTAATCTATAATCTGCAGTAAATTTTAATGAAAATAATCGTTGCCCTCCACTAATTTGATTATTATCAATATCCACTGATCTAATTTGTGTTAAATTATCTCTTAAAGAAAGGTCTGCTCTCAGATTAATATCTCCTTTTAAGGTTTCTTTTTTTCCTGTAAATCGAGTACTAAATTTCACATCTTTTAGCACATATCCCATTCCTAAAACATATTCTGTTCCTTTGATATCTGTTAATGTGCTATTGTTAAAATTCATGGTCAAGGTCCGGTCTCTTTTTACTTCTCCCCTTAATGAAAAAGAATTCTTCATTTTCATGTCTACTTTTATCAAGGGAGAAAACTCATCGACCAAAGTAACTGCAGAAACTAGTAATTCGGGCTCATAATTTGCTGCAGTATTAAAATTTGGATTGGCAAGATCATCACTAAACTGAAAGTTGTTTGTAAAGCTAGAGACCGTATACGAAGAACGATACCCATGTGATATTACAAAAGTGCTAAAGTTTTTTTGAAACCATTTTCGTTTCATAAAGCCGTTATAACGTAGGGTCCAATTGGGTATTGGAATGTCTCTAAATAGACCTGTACTAATTTTTTCTGGATCACGACCCGAATAAGCAGCCATAAAGGCGGGCAATAGTACTTGTTGACTTGTTGGCCCAAAACCAGCAACAGGCAAACCGCTTTCTTTAGACAATCTATTGGCAATGGTAGTTCGATACGCTTTCATTTTCTGAAACAACGCATCTCCATCAGAAAAAGAAGTGCCAATCATTGCGTAACTAGTACTAAAGTTTCCATTTTCAAAGGCGGCAGCTCTTGTATCTATAATTCCAAACAGGTTGTCTGGATTGCTATTATCTGCAATTACATCTAATTGTTGTTGCAAATCTCTTGTTTGGATTTTATTTCCAATAACATCAATGTTTAAATCTTTTAAGGGCTTTAAAGTAAACGAATAGTCTAATTTGTTGTAATGTGTTTTTCGATAGGTTTTATTAAAATAGGCGCTTTCATCAATGTCTGGAGTTGAAAGATCATCTTCTAAGGCTCTTGGAGCTACCAACCACCCATTCATTAAGGCTTTATTTCGAATATCTACTTGACTTCCGAAAGCAAAAGAAGTGGGTGCTCCTCCTAAAAAGCCAACGGTTTCATCGTAACCAGGTAATAGCTGCCCGTTGTTTTCAGAATAACTAATTTTCCCTTGTTTTACTGAAGTAACAAGGTCAAAAGTTCCTTTTAACAATCGCTTTCCTAATGGTAATTTTTTATTTTTGTTTCGTCGAATTGGCGGTACTGATTTACCAGAGTTCCTGAGTGCTCTATTTCTTTTACGTTGTGCTTTTGTAAGTAAAAATCTATCAAAATTTAATTTTTTATACAATTTCTCAAAAGCAAAAGTCGTATTGATATTATGTGTGTTTGCATTCTGAATGACATTTCCTATTCGATCGTTGATCGAATTGTCTTGGGATGTAACTTGCCAATCAAAATCTGCAGTATATGCATAGTCAGCTTTCATGAAGTCTAAAAAAGGAATTTTATCGATAGGTGTTCGATAAGTACCGTTTAACTTTTGATGATATTTATTGGGTCTTCCTGTATTAAAAAAGTTGTCAAAAACGACCAAATCTTCTCCAGATCCAAAAGCATCATAAATATTACTATTGGTAGCGTTAAAGTTAACTTGAATGGATTTTGTCAAATCAAAAGCAATCGCATAATCCCAATCAAATAGAAATCTACGTTGTTTTAATTCTGGTTGTTCAGTAAAACCATCTACTAAATTTCGAGATTCCTGCGTACTAAATTGTCTATTTATGCGGGAATTAATAGCAACTGTTTTTGGAATTGGATTGAAATTTAAATCCTTAAACAATTGCCAATACTTTCCTTTTAAGGAATCTAGATTTTTAAACGGGGCAATTCCTTTGGACTTAAAATTAAAATTATAGGCCGCGGAAGCATTTACATTTTCGTTTACATATTTTTTAATATTGTAATCTCTATGGAATTCTTTATTATGTGCATAGGAAACAGAAACATTTTCTATATCGTAAAACTGTGGTTTTTTTGATGAAGCAGGATTTCTGTTCTTTTTTACGTTATTAAAACTAATACTCGTTCGTTTGGTATAATCTCTAGAAAACGCACTGTTTGGGTTTTCTGTGACGGCATCTGCCAACTCCACATCTTGATATTGAGGATCAAATTTTGGATCAATAAATTGTTCACCAATACTGTAACTCATTGGCAACTGAATTCCCCAATTCTTAGGAGTTAGAACGCTTCCTAGATTAACAGTAGTCGCAAAATTATATTCTTTTGTTTCGTTTAAACTACGCTGCCCTATTCTTTCTTCTACATTTCCAAAACCAATGGTTTGCATGCTTCCCGATAAAGAAACATTGGCAACATCTGCAAAATTTGCATCGGCATTTACAACAGCTGCCCAACCGCCTTTGTTGTCAAAACCTGCAGAGCGCAGTTCGTTGAACCAAATTTTTGCACTTTTTGGCAACGGTGCATTGTTCTTTAACCCGAGCATCACAGTTCTTACTTGTGCTAATGTTGGATTTCCTTTTACACTTACTTTAATGGCTTCTTCTGTTTCAGGAGTATAAAGTTCATTAATCGTTGCATTTGCAGCATCTCGCTCTAATTTAACCGCTCCAAAGCGCTTTAAAAGCACCTCTAAATTATTTTCTTCTGGCCAAATATCAACCGCAGCTGTGGCATTATTTTCTGATACGATTAAAGGAACTTCTACTTGATAAAAATTATCATTCAAATCTGTTCCCAATCGGATAATGGCGGACATATCTCCTTCATTAATAGCCCCTGTTGTTTTAATTTCCTCAAGATGCATAAACATTTTAAGTTCTTTAAAACGTCTTAAGTCCATGCTTATGTTTTTATAAATGGCTCTAATTTTGTCGGTCTCTAGGTTCAAAACACTCAAGGTAACCGATTGTTCGTTTTGCTGCTGCACCGTTGTGCTTCCTTGTAGATTTTCTCTATCAATCCCTGGAGGCAATACATAGCTGCCTTCGTTTTGCTCGATACTAATAACACCTACTTCAAAATTATTCAATTCTGTTTGATCTAATTCTCGATCTGGATTGATGTTTGGGTCTAAGGTTCTCACATAACGTCTCCAATCGCCACGCACTAAATCCAACTCCCCAAAACGCAAAACTACCGGCATTTTAAATCCTGAAAGAAACATTCTCATAAAACGAATACTGTTAAAATCTGAAATTCCATTGATGGGTGTTCCGCTTCGAATAGGGACTCTAAATTGATACCATTTTGACTGTTGTGAATTCCCATTCTCTAGTGTAATTGTAGTGGTCTTTTCATCCACAATAAAGTTTCTTCCAGGAACCAAATCGACTTTATCCATGGAAATTTTATATTGATAGTAGCTTTCGACCGTATTCATAGTTTGATCTCTGTTAATATCTTCTACATCGGGATAGGTCGTAGCTGCCGTTGGATAAGATTCAGTAGATTGATTGATGGTCGGAGAGTTCCCTTGGGTATTGTTGAAGTTCTTGTATCTTTTAATGACTGAGGCATCTTCATCGTCCAATTGACCACCTCTAAAAAACTGGAAGTTATCGGAGGCAGGATCTGTTCTAAAATAGCTTGGTAAATTTGCTTCCGGAATGTCTAAATTTTCAGATAATTTCGTTAACTCATCTGTATCATTCAACCCATCAAAACCTAAATCCTGATTTGCTCTTGCTGCATCTTCTTCGCTAAACGCATAAATAATGGATTGATTTGAGGGTACTTTTCCCCAAATCGTTTCTATGGTGTTTTGGTCTAACCCGGATTCTGGCAGTCCGTTCTCATACATTTTTCGACTGTCCTTATTTACATCTTCTGAAATGTTTCCGAGGTTTAAATACAAATCTCCTACTTGATTTGCAGGGTCTTGTGCATCGACTCCAATAGGCAAACCTTCTTCGTTTGTAATGGAATAATTTTCATACGGATCCATAATCCAAAACTGAATGTACTCTACATTGGCTTGGTCAAAATTATTGGTGGTTAGAGGACGGGTAATTCCTGCCCAACGTGCTTCTGGATTGTCAAAAGTTCCGTCTGGCTTTACATTTGCTCCGGTATCGAAATTATAAGATCCTCTTTCATTTGGGAAATAAGCCAAATCTAAGGTTCTTAGCAAACTATTTTGGGTGATGTCTAATTGCTGATTTGGGAATAATTCTCTATAATTTATCTGTCTGGTTTCAGCTCTCGACAAATCGTCTGCACCAATTCCGGAAGGAGTGTCTCCCAAACCGTAAAAAACTTGATCGATACTATACCAGGCTAATTTTGCTCTTTTAAAATTATATTCAATACTATTAAGGCCTCCATTAAAAACATCGTTGGTATTGTTTTTTGGGGTACTTGCTAAATACCACTGTAAGGGTGATAATAATGAAATTGGTATTTGAGAGGCTTCAAAATCATCTATATAAGAAGTTGCTGCACCCGCAACATCAATACCACTTGGAGTCCCCGGCAATAAATAGGCCATGTCTGCTCTTACCGATACATTAGAAGGAACATCGGTATCTACAAAGGGTAGTTTGTTTGCTAACTTTGTGAAAAAAGGCACCTCTGCTGCATAATCTACATTCAATCCCAACATGGTATTGTTTATCGGTTCCGATCCAAAATTTACTTTTGGTGTTAAGGGTCTTTCTTCCACATTTAAAACCGTCCCTCCCAAGGTAAATTTATCGGAAAAACGATGCTCTACGTCAACTCCCATAAAGGTTTTCCGTTGCTGATTGAATACGGCATTGTTTTCTGTAGAAACACTAATAGGCACTCCAGATGCTTGCAGTCCTGGATCTATAATTTGTACTTTTCCTGCTAAATAGTCTACCACAAAATCTACTCCTTCGAGCAATTGCCTTCCACCGGCAGTTACTTTTACAGAACCTCTAGGAACATTAAAAGCGCCTATTGGAATTCCCCCAGAATTCTCTGATTTAAAGTAGCCCTTTAATAAAAATTTATCCTTGTTCTGATAATTGTTTTTTGCATTTATTTTAGTATCTAAATACAGTTCTTTAAAAACGTAATTGTCTTTGTCTTCTTGACTTGTTAGTTGCCCCTCTAAATTTCCACCAAAAGGCTCTGGCTCTGGAAAAAAGATGAAGCCATTTTGTGAATTTACAGTAATGCCCTCTACATAATCAAAATACCCATCGGCATCACGAAATTGACTTTGATCTAATTGATCCAAACGCAATACCTGCAATAACGGCTTGTTGGCGATTTCTGGAGTTTGTGCGTTTTGTAGTGTGTTTGAAGGAATTCCTGTCGCATCATCTCGATACTGAACTTCAAAACGAAAGCCGTCTTGTGACAATGGGAAAGCCCCTAAGGCATATACATTTTTCATCATCAAACGCCAAGTAGGAAATTGTTCTAAACCACCATTTCGATCATCTCTTTTGGTAGTTAATATTTCACTTCTTAATAATTTTACGGCTAAATTATTAGGCGCTTGAATACCATCATTAGAAAATTCTCCAACTTTAAATGAATTCTGATTGATTGGAGCTCCTGTTGCATCGGTCACATTGCCTGCAACCGTATATTCGTAGGCAACGGCTAAAACTTCCCCATCATTCAATCTTCTATTTAAAGAAATAAATCCAAGTTGTGGATTGAGTGTATATTCGTTTGCTTGTAATTTTCTAGCATTTTGAAGCAAGGAGTAATCACTTCCTTCTTGCATGTTGTAAGGACTACTCTGTAGAGTTGTATTTACCGTTCCCACATCTCTAATACCGCTAGATTGTGTTAACAAACCAGCTATCGTATTTGTACTATTGGAAGGGATGTTTTGCAAAGAAACGAAAGGACTATCTGCATTGGGTGTAATGTTTGTAAAATTTACCAAATTAGATGTTCCTACTTCACCGAGATCTGCAAAGGCAACAATACTTCTAAAATCTTCGGTACTGGCATTTCTATTGGTAATCCAAACTTCAATTCTAGTAATGTTAATTTGACTGTTTATCAAGGGGTATTGCTCCAATGACTTTGCATAATTATCTACAAAATATTGTGATAAGAAAAAGTGCCTGTCATTGTCATAATCGGTTGTTCTTAATTCGAAGGGCTGAATAGAAGCGCCTCCCTCGGATGTAACCGTTTTACTTTCAGAATTTTGCTGTGAAAAAACAGCTGTTATTTTGGTATTTCCAAATTTTAAATCGGTTTTCACACCAAATAAACTTTGTGCACCATTAATTAGCGAATTCTTTATCGGCATCGAAATATTACCCGCTTCAAGTCCTTGTATAATACCGTCTTCTGAAAAATTTGTTAAATCATCTTTATAACTGTCAACCTTGTTCCCAAGAGCTCCAACTTTTTTCTTAATACCACCCAATTTATCATTAAAACCACCTGTTTTACTTCCTGATCCTTGCGATTCATCTGAATTTTCAGAAGGGAGAAACTGAACTTTCACTAAGTTTTGAAAATCGAATGTTGATTGTGTATCATAGTTTGCTGTGAACTGTAATCGCGTTCCAACTTTCGCCTGCAAGCTGATGTTAATTTGTTGATCAAAATCAAAAGTAAGACTGCTCCTGTTTTCTTCTGAAATTTGTGGATTCTCTGTATTTTGATAAATAACGCCTAACTTTAAATTTAAATTTCCCGTAGGAATTACTTCTACCTTGTTACTCCCAAAAATAGTTTCAAAGAATTTAGAATTTACATAATAGGCGGGTAGTAAGTTTTTTCGAGCAGCAAGTGCATCGCTAGTTTTTCCGTTTGCTGCAGTAACTTTCTCCTTAAAGTACAAGAGCATATCTCTTTTTAAGCGATATCTCTTGTATTGTTCGGGGGTTAAATAAATAGGAGTTCTTGTATAATAATCTCCTATTTTTTCTAAAATCACGTATTTGTTAAGAACACTATCAAAAATAATTTCTTTTTCCGCTAAATAGTCTAGAAACAGACCTCCTGTTTGGTTTTTTGTAAAGTTATAGGTTAAATCTATAGTATCTTTTTCAACTTCTGGAGCATTGCTACCTGCCATGAATTGTGAAAACGAAGAAATGCTTGTCAACAAAGCAAACACGACGAACAAAAATATATTTTTTAAATACTTCTTCAAGAGACTATAAATTCTTTAGCGCTAATTTTATAAGTTGCTCAACGGAAGCATCTTTGTGTGTTTTTATAATGGAAGAAATCACCTTTTCAGATTGTTTTCTTGCAAAACCTAATACCTCCAAAGCAGATAACGCTTCTTCTTTGTTTGTATTGTTTGTGTAGACAGAAACTTCATCTAAATCAAATGTTTTTAAAATTTTATCTTTTAGGTCTACAATGACTCTTTGTGCTGTTTTGGCACCGATTCCTTTCACAGATTGAATTACGGGCACATTTTCTGAGGCAATCGCTTGTTGTATTTCTTCAGAAGTCATGGACGACAACATGGTTCTAGCGATACTAGGTCCTACACCAGAAACAGAAATTAAAAGTCTAAAAACTTCTCTTTCTGTTTTGTTGATAAAACCAAACAAGGTATGTGCATCTTCTCGAATTAAAAGATGTGTATATAAGACCACTGCTTCCTGATCTGGAAGACTCGAAAACGTATTTAAAGAGATGTGCAATAGATATCCAACTCCATTGCAATCTACAACGACATAGGTAGGATTTTTTTCTACCAATCTCCCTCTTATTTGTGTAATCATACCCTTCTATTTATGCTCCTAATGTAGCTTTTATTTTGAATTTTTTTCTTTTTCCTGTGCATCTACAGCAGCTAGTGCCGCCATATTGACTATTTCGTCTACACTTGACCCCAATTGCAAGATATGTACTGGCTTACTAAACCCTAAAATAACGGGACCAATCGATTCTGCTCCATCAATTTGTTTTAATAATTTGTAGGTGATATTTGCCGATTCTAAATTTGGGAAAATAAGCACATTTACTTTTTTACCATTCAATTTTGAAAACGGAAATTCTTTTGCCAACATTTCTGGATTTAATGCAAAATCTGCTTGAACTTCTCCATCAACTACTACATTTGGAAAATTACGATGGATGTAGGATACTGCTTCTCTAATTTTCTTGGAAGTTTCTGTGTTTGAAGATCCAAAATTCGAAAATCCTAACATGGCAATATTGGGTTTCATTCCAAACATCGTTACCAATTTAGAAGTCATCTGAGATATTTTTGCTAAATCTTTTGCAGATGGATTCACATTAATGGTGGTATCTGCTAAAAATAAAGGACCTTGTTTCGTCAACATCAAATTACAGGCAGCGATTCTAGTAACTCCTTTCGATTTTTCGATGAGCTCCAGCATGGGTTTCACTACGGTTGGATAAGGTCTTGAATATCCAGTAATTAAAGCATCTGCTTCTCCTTCATTGACTAACATTGCTGCAAAATAATTACGTTCTCGCATTAATTTCACTGCTTCTGAGTAGGTTTTTCCTTTGCGTTGTCTTCGCTCCCAATAAACCTTCCCAAAACGTTCTCTTCTTTCTTTTTCTTCGTCTGTCTTTGGGTCAATAATTGGCACATCTGCTGTAAAACCAATTTCTTCTTTCAGCGCTAAAATCAAATCTTTTCTCCCTAATAAAATAGGCTTTCCTAATTTTTCATCATGCACTCTTTGCGCCCCTTTTAGCACATCTAAATGATCTGCTTCTGCAAAAACAATGCGCTTTGGATTGCTTTTGGCTCTGTTGTGTAATATTCTAATTTCTTTACTTCCAGAACCCGATCTTTCCATAAGTTCCTCACGGTATTTGTTCCAATCCTCAATTGGCTCTAGGGCCACTCCAGAGTCCATCGCCGCTTTTGCAACCGCTGGTGGAATCTCGTAAATAAGTCTTGGATCAAAAGGTTTCGGGATTATGTATTCTTTTCCATAGGTCAAACTCACCTCATCATAGACAATGTTCACTTGCTCGGGCACGGATTTTTTAGCCAAATCTGCCAATGCGTGAACCGCTGCCATTTTCATTTCTTCATTAATTTTAGTAGCTCTGACATCTAAAGCTCCTCTAAAAATAAATGGAAAACCAAGTACGTTGTTTACCTGGTTTGGATGATCGGAACGACCAGTAGCCATTAAAATATCTTCTCTTGTAGCGACCGCTAAATCATATTCTATTTCGGGTTCTGGATTTGCCATGGCAAATACAATTGGGTTTTTGGCCATCGACAACAACATGGCGGGAGTCACTACATTTCCTGTAGATAATCCAATAAAAACATCGGTATTGTGCATCGCTTCTTCCAAAGTATTGAGGTCTTCGCTCGTGGCAAACTCAGCTTTTTGTGAAGTAAGGTTGTCTCGATCTTTTCGAATGACTCCTTTGCTATCACACATGATAATATTTTCTTTTTTGGCGCCTAATTTCAAATACAATCTTGTACAAGAAATTGCAGCTGCACCAGCTCCGTTAACAACTATTTTAACATCCGCAAAACTTTTCTCAGCAATATCAATTGCATTTTTTAACGCGGCCGCAGAAATAATGGCAGTTCCATGTTGATCATCATGCATAACAGGAATGTCTAAATCCTCTTTGAGTCTTCGTTCTATTTCAAAAGCTTCTGGTGCTTTAATATCTTCTAGGTTAATTCCACCAAAAGTGGGTGCAATTGCTTTTACAGTTTCTATGAATTTATCGACATCTGTGGCATCTACTTCAATGTCAAAAACATCGATATCTGCAAATATTTTAAACAATAAGCCCTTCCCTTCCATTACAGGTTTTGAGGCTTCTGGTCCAATATTTCCCAATCCTAAAACAGCTGTACCATTTGTAATCACAGCAACTAAATTTCCTTTGGTAGTATACTTATAAACGTTATTTCTATCTTTTACTATTTCTAAACATGGTTCTGCAACACCCGGCGAATAGGCCAAAGCCAAATCGTGCTGAGTTGCATACTTTTTGGTAGGCTCAACGGCAATCTTCCCTGGTTTTGGTTTTGCGTGGTATAGTAAGGCTTCATGTCTTTTTCTAGAATCACTCATAAAAAAATATAGTTTGTTTTTAACTAACAAATATAAGGTTTTCAAGTGAAGCTCTGCCCTTTATTCCATTCTTTTGAAATCCTTCATTCTTAGAAAATTGAACTTTAAAAAAAGGGGCATACTCTTTGAAATTATAGCTACAAGAGAAAACACGATTTTCGGGTAGATTCTTATTTTTTTTACAACAAGCTCTTAATATAAAAAATCGATTCTTGTAACAATAAAGAGTAATAAACGTCTATTAAGAAAATAGGAAAATTGCAATGAAAAAAACAGCCCTACTTGTTTTAATTTTAATATCCACTTCTCTTTCTTCTCAAATTAAAGGAAAAATTACGGATACAAATGGAATACCACTTTCTTTTGTAAGTGTTTATATAGAAAACACTTTAACTGGAACTACTTCAAACGACAATGGGGACTATGTTTTAAATATTAAAAAACCAGGAATCTACAACATTTACTTTCAATTTTTGGGATATAAAACATTGAAAAAAAAAGTAAGTATCAATAGTTTACCGCAGGTTTTAAATGCGAGCTTAGAGCAAGAAAGTATTGAATTAGAAGAAATCTTAATTTCTACAAAAGACAACCCCGCAAATGCAATTATTAGAAATGTCATTGCCAACAAAGATAAAATTACAGATAAGTATTCGAAGTATACTGCAAAATTTTACTCCCGTGGGTTGTATAAGATAAAAGACGCTCCCGAGAAATTCATGGGTCAATCTTTGGGGGATTTTGGGGGTGGATTGGACTCTACCAGAAGTGGAATTATATATCTTTCTGAGACCATTTCTGAAATTACCTATCAAAAAAGACCAAAAAAATTCAAAGAAAGAATCATTGCATCTAAAGTATCCGGTACCGATAACGGGCCTAGTTTTAATAGGGCAGAAGATGCAAATATCAATTTTTATGACAATAGTGTTGAACTTGGAAATGATTTAGTTTCACCCCTTTCTACAAACGCATTCAGTTATTATCGTTATAAACTTATTGGTACTTTTTATATGAAAAGCGGAAAACTTATCAATAAAATAAAACTACTTCCAAAGCGGAAAAATGACCCTGTTTTTAATGGTCATATTTATATTGTTGAAGACGATTGGGCCATCTACGGTGCAGAAGTTACCGTGACCGGTGCTCAAGCAAACTTTCCCGCTATAGATCTTTTGTCTTTAAAACAAGATTACAATTATTCAGAAGAAAATGATTCTTGGGTGCTCATCAGTCAAGCAATTGGGTTTCAAGTTAACTTTCTTGGATTTAAGTTTGACGGTAAATTTTCATCTGCTTATTCAAACTACAATTTCAATCCAAATATCAATGAGAGTTCCTTTACAAATGAGGTCTTAAGCTTTGCCAAAGAAGCCACCAAAAAAGATTCCGTATACTGGGAAAAGATCCGCCCAGTCCCTTTAACATTGGAGGAAATTAAAGATTATTCAACCAAAGACAGTATCAAGGTTGTACGAAAATCTAAAAAGTATCAAGACAGTTTGGATGCCAAAAGAAACAAATTGGGTTGGTTTGATCCCATCACGGGGTATACCTTCCGAAACTCCTACAAGGACTGGTCAATTTCCTACAATGGTCCTTTGCTAAAAACAAGTTTTAACCCGGTACAGGGTTTTCATTCATCTGCAGGAATCCGCTATTTTAAAAGACAAAACGATACTGGAAAATGGTGGAGTTTAGGCGTAAATGTAAACTATGGTTTTGCAGATAAAAGAGCGAGACCTACCCTCTTTTTTAGCAAAAAATGGAACAACATATCGCGGCCAAGAATCTCAATTACAGGAGGGGTTAAAACAGCACAATTTAATGATCGCGATTCTTTCTTACTAGCAAACAATGCATTTAGCGCTCTTTTTGACAAAGATAATTACTTGAAGATTTACGAGAAATCATTCGCTCAAATTAGTTTTTCTAATGAGATAAAAAACGGTATTTTCCTAAACACTTCCTTAGAGTACGCAAATCGGAAGCCTCTTTTCAATACTACGGATTTCTCTTTTAAAAACAAAGCGTTTCGCTACACGTCGAACAATCCATTAGATGAAACCGATTATACAAACGCAGCTTTTACAGAACATCGCATCGCAAAGCTAAGGATAGGTGCCCGTTTTGTGTTTGGTCAGAAATACCTTTCCTATCCAAATCGGAAATTCAACATTGGAAATGACAAGTACCCAACACTCAATCTAATTTATCGAAAGACATTTGGAGCTCAAAATTCTGAATTAAATTCTGATGTGCTGATTGGGCGCCTCAATCAAGAGATCAAGACAGGAAATTACGGCCGTCTTTCTTACAATCTGAGAGGAGGTCTTTTCTTTAAAAAGAAACAAATTGCCTTTATGGATTATTTTCATCCTAATGGAAATCAATTTACATTTCCGCTTGATATTTCATATACCAACAGTTTTGGATTGCTCAATTACTACAAAATATTCTCTAATGACAAATATGCGGAAATGCATCTGCAACACAATTTCAGAGGAGCGCTATTGTCAAAAATACCTCTGATGAACCGACTAAATTTTCATTTAGTAGCAGGTGGAAAAACCTTGTTTACAGCAGAAAGAAAACCTTACAGCGAATATTCGTTAGGGTTAAATAATATTGGTTGGGGGAAATGGCGTTTCTTACGAATCGATTACGTACGTTCTAATTTTAATGGAGTCTCAGAAGAGGGCTGGCTTTTTGGATTGAGTTTGTTCAATTAATTTTTATCTTTGATCCTATGAAAATTAAATTGCTCTTATTTGGGATTACTAGAGATTTATTAAATGCAAACGAGGTGTTTGTTGAAGTGCTTGAGAATTCAAGCATTCAAAATCTTAAAAAGGAGTTGCACTTAAAATATCCTTTGCTAGAAAACATCAATTCCTACGCAATTGCTGTCAACGAAAACTATGCTTCAGAGGATTTAATCTTACAAGAAAATGATGTTGTTGCTCTTATTCCTCCTGTGAGTGGGGGCTAATTTATCTCAAATATTTTTTATCTACATAAAAAGTACCAAAGGGCAAGATAGCCGCCGCAAAAACAACGGCAAGTGTTTTATAGTTCCACTTCATTGGTTTGAAAAGCATCATTGCTAAAACAAGATACAACATGAAAAGAATTCCATGTGGCATTCCTAATAATTTCACATAAGAAACATCTCCTTGAAAGTATTTTATTGGGACTGCTACAAAAAGCAATAACAAATAAGAAATTCCTTCAAAAAAACTTACGATTCTAAAAATATTTTTCATTTTTTTAACTTGTGTTATAACGTGACAAAGATACGTTATGATTTCCTATTTTTGTATTTCAATATGAGCAAAACATCTATAAAAGTTACTTCAGAGAAATTGAATTTAAACGAATGTTACCATTTTGTAACAGCGGATTCATGCGGTGGTATAGCAGCATTTGTAGGGACTGTTAGAAATGATACCCAAAACAAAAAAGTAATCCAACTGGACTTTTCTACCTACAAACCCATGGCAATGAAAGAAATGCAAAAAATTGCCAAATTGGCCTTAGAAAAATTCCGCATCCAAAAAATTGCGATACACCATGCAGAAGGCATGTTACAAATTGGCGATATTCCGGTGATTATTACGGCTTCTGCAAAACACAGAAAAGCGGCTTTTGAGGCTTGCGAATTTGCCATTGACAGGCTAAAAGAAACAGTTCCTATCTGGAAAAAAGAATATTTTGAAGATGGTGAAGTTTGGGTAAATGCCCATCCTTAATAGTTTGAGATTCCTCCCGTAAGGCTCAATACGGTTACTGTTGGATATCTTTTCTTTACCATTTTTGTGGCTTGGTAACTATTCAATCCCCGTTGACACACCATCACATAAGTTTTATTAAAATCAATATTTATTTTTTCTACATCAAAGTCAGATATTGGAATTGTTTGATGCACCTTAAATGGCAATTCTAAATGGGAAAGTACTGCTATAATTTCAATATTTTTAGATGTTATTTTCTCTCTTAAGTATGTCGGCGAAATTTGCAAATCAGCGCGTTGAACTGCACAAACAGCATCCGAATAAGATTGAGTTTCAAACAACTTCAAAATTTCCGTTTTCAAAACACTTGGTAACAACGTCATTTTTAATTGTGTATTCTCAAGTGAATTGTAAATCAGCAACCTATTTACTAAAGGACTCCCAATGCCTGTAACCAGTTTCAAAACTTCATTTACTTGTTGTGTAGCAATCATACCAACAATTCCATTCAATGTCCCAGCTGCTTCGCAATTAGGAATGTCGGTTGCCATTTCTGGAAATGCATCTCTTAAATTTGCTGATTGACTACCCTCTTTTTGTGGCACATTAAAAGTGGCTACATAACCGTCAAACTTATATAAAGAGCCGTATACCAAGGGTTTGTTTTTTAAAACACAAGCGTCGTTTAGTAAATATTTTGTAGGAAGCGAATCGGTTCCGTCTACTACAATATCAACCTGCGCTATTAACTCAAAAACAGTTTCTTTGGTAACTTTTTCATTGGTGAAAGTCACCGTAGTAAAGGGAGCTCTCTTTTGTATAAATGCGGATAGCACCTCCGCTTTTGATTTTCCAACATCATCTATATCATAGAATACCTGTCTGTGAAGATTGGTGAGATCTACTGTATCAAAATCTACTAGATGTATTTTTCCGATTCCACTCGCAGCCAAGTAGACTGCAATTGGACTCCCTAATCCGCCACAACCGACCACTAGAACAGCAGCGTCTTGTAGTTTTTGTTGTCCGACCTCTCCAATCTCTGATAAGGTTATTTGGCGTTTAAAAAATTGGTTTTTATTCATCTTTTGAATTGATTTCTTTTTTTGCCGCTTCAAAGGCTTCAGGCGTATTTACATTCAAAATCAAAGACGCATCTATTTCAACAATTTCAACATCTGAATTAATCAACATTTTTCGCGGACAGGAATACCCTTGGGCTAAATACTGTAATAGCATTGGATATGCTTTTGGCTCATAAATAGTAATCAGCGGCTCTACAAAAGCATTCCCTTTGCCTTTAATAGCCGTTGCCACTTTGCTTGGGTTTCTTTTTTCTAATAACAACCGAATGACATCCTCATTAATAAAAGGGAGATCTATTGCTACTGCAAGCCAAGCTGCATTTGGGTCTTTTTGAAACGCAGAACAAATACCTCCAAAAGGACCTAAGTTTAAAAATACATCCGAAATTTCACTTTCATTTTCTGAGGAGTCCTGAACTGAAAAGTAGGTTTCCAAGGTGTGGTTCTCTACTATTTTTTGAACAAACATTTTTTGGGGAATCCCGTGGTAATCGAGTTTCGATTTATCGGTTCCCATTCGGGTACTTTTCCCGCCAACGAGCACCAATCCTTTTACTGGTGGTACTTTTTCTTGAATCAGATGCTCAATGTGATTTGCTATTTTAACCACCTCATTAATTGTATAACATTTTAGAGTATTGATATGAGGGTATTTTTCTTCTAAAAAGGAAAAGAAGCTGCTTTGCTTTTTTAATTTAATAACAAATTCTATACGGTCCAATTGATCCAATCGCTTTAACACTGAGGCTTCTTTCTCTTCGTCTAAAATTAAAATTTGCTTTGCCCCCTCATAATGATTGCCATTGATAAAAACAAAATCATAGTGTGCAAATTGCAAGCGTTGTTCAAACTTATTTACGTTACCAGAAGTTGTGATTTGTAGGTTCCCTTCGTGATGAAATGTATATGCAGCTATTTTATTTTTAACAACATTTTGAGCATGAGAGGCGTCGAAATACGCTAATTTATAATTGGATAAATACTCCGAAAGTTTCTGAACCAGTTCAGTAATAACGCCACAATTGGTTCCTAAAATTGAAATTTCATTCGAAGCATAATGATCGTTCTGTCTTCTTATTAAATTTGTATGTTTTTGATGTTTAACCATTTTTAATATCTGATTTTCCGCCTGTTTTTTCCAACAACCTTACCTCTTTAATTACGATTTCTTGGGAGATACTTTTGCACATATCATAAATGGTTAAACAAGTAATATTTACGCCAGTTAGTGCTTCCATTTCTACCCCTGTTTTTCCTTCAATCGTCACCTTACAAAACACGTCTATTGTTTCTGAATCTACAATTTTAATATCAATATCAACACCATTAATCATTAATGGGTGACACATCGGAATTAGTTCAGAAGTCTTTTTTACACCTTGAATTCCTGCAATAATTGCTGTTTGAAAAACAGGTCCTTTCTTGGTGATTAGTTCATCATTTGTAAATTGAGAAAGTATTTCTTTTCCTAAAAAAAGGGTTGCCTTTGCAATCGCTGTTCTTTTGGTGGTTTTTTTCGCTGAAACGTCCACCATTTTAGGGTTGTTGTCTTTATTAATGTGTGTAAAATTGCTCATAAATTATTGTTTGTAATCTTTCTAAATTTCAGTCTCAACGATATCTAATTACGGGAAAAACAGCGCCTTTTTCAAATACTGTTTGCCCTTGGGGCAATTGAATAAATGCATCTGCATGTATCATACTGGCTAAGTCTCCTGAACCATTTCCCAATACTGGGGTTGCCACTAAGTGCCCAAAACGAGAACTCAATTTGACTTGCAAAAAATAGGTTAAATTTGGTTTAAAGGAAACGGTTGAGGACAAAATTGCCGTTTCTTGTTCGTAATCTAATCCAACCGATTTGTAATACCAAGGGTAAAAATACGCCAAGCAATTTACAAAAGTTGAAATCGGGTTGCCCGGAAACCCAAACACAATCGTGTTCTTATTATTGGGTTGTTTTGCCACCAGGTCCGTATTTTTCGTGCTTCCAAACCAAAAGGGTTTTCCTGGTCTTTGTGCCACTTTATGAAATAATTTCTCAACGCCTAATTCATCGAACACTTCTGGTAAAAAATCGAATTTTCCTTTACTAACAGCGCCACTAAAAAGCAACACATCATAATCTTTTAAATAGGTTTTAATCTTCGATTTTAAAATCGGTTTGTCATCTGTAATATGAGCGGTTTCTGAGGATATATTGAGCCGTTCCAACAAGGAAACCAGCGTAAAAATATTGCTTCTCCTAATTTGATGATCTCGCGGAATTTTTTCAACATCGACCAATTCATCTCCAGTGGAAACAATCATTATTTTTGGATGTTTTGCAACCTTTACAAACGATTTTCCAACTGTAGCCAATACGCCTATTTCTGCGGCAGCTATTTTTGTGTTTTTGGCAATTAATAAATCGCCAACTTTCCTGTCTTTTCCTTTTTCATGAATGTTTTGCCCTTTTTGAAGGCTGTCAACATGCACCATGGCAATTCCATTTTTTATGGTAATGTCTTCATAGCGAATGACCGTATTGGTGTTGTCTGGCAACACGGACCCTGTCATTACTTCCATGCAATTTTTCGAATCCTGAAGTGCTAACTTTGTGCTTCCAGCAGCTTGAGTTCCGGCTATTCTAAAGCTTCTCTGACCATTTTTGAAGGCAGTGTAATCAATAGAAATTCCGTCCATAGAAACCCTGTGAAATGGCGGAAAATCTCTATCCGCATAAATAGCTTCTTTTGAAACTCTCCCAACCGATTTTAAAAACGGAATTTGTTCCACACCAAAATCTTGGGTAGTATTCAATACAGCTTGTAATGCGGGGGCTACTGAAATCATTTTAAATGCGTAATTATTATATTTTTGTAATCGGTTGTCTACCCTCCAATCGTACTCATACTTTCGGATACATCTCCATTTTTCCGGTTTGCTTCAGCAATAAATCCATTTGCTGGCTTCTCTTTGACTAAAGATAAAAAGAGCTTTTTTAAATCGTCATTGGATGCACCATTTCTTATGAATTCTCGCAAATTAAAAACACCATCGTCAAACAAACAATTTTTAAAAGTACCCGTTGATGTGATTCTAATTCGATTGCAATCGTTACAAATCGTTCTAGTAAAAGCAGGGATAATTCCAAAAGTTCCACGATGATTTTCTATCGCGTAATTTCTTGATGTAGCGGATTTTTCTGATTGAATTTCAGCCACTTTAAACTCGGTTTCTATCTCGTTTAAAATTTTATTAAACGTCCAGTTTTCATTCATTTCACGTTGGCCATTTCCATTGAATGGCATTTCTTCTATAAACCGAACGGCCAAATTTCTATCTTTCGTCAATCGAACAAAATCTTTAATTTCATCTGTATTAATACCAGACTGAACTACAACGTTTAACTTGAGATTTAATGTGCTTTTTTCTAAAAGTTCCATTGTTTTAAAAACGGCATCAAAAGCATTTCTACGGGTAATTTCGTTGAATTTAACGGCTTTTAAACTGTCGATACTTAAATTAATATTTTTAACTTTCTCTAGCTTTTCAATGTCAGTAATGTATTTAGAAATCAAGGCACCGTTTGTGGTAATATTAATGGCGTCTAACAAGTCATTGTAGGATAGCATTTCTAAAAATCCAATAAAATCTTTACGAACAAAAGGTTCCCCTCCTGTTAAACGAACTTTAGTAACTCCCAACTCTGTTAATACGCGAATTAAGCGATACATTTCTTTAAATGTGAGCAATTCTTCCTTGGGAACAATATCGATTCCATGAGCAGGCATGCAGTACTGGCATCGCAAATTACAACGATCTGTAACTGCGAGTCGCACATAGGCTATTTGTCGCCCAAAATTATCTATTAATTTGCTCATTTAATTTGAAAATTCTTTCCTTGAAATTTCGGAATTTTATATTTTTTGTTGCATCCATTTTATAATAGATTGCGTTGCTCCCACATTGTTTTGAATATAGTTTTTATTAATTTCTCCTGTTGATTTCCTGTACAAATCATCATTTTTCAAAGTACGGAAAATGGTTGTAAATTCTTCTTGATTCTCAATAGAAACAACTCCTTTAAGAGTTACAAGGTCCAATGCTTCTTTAAATTTATCATATTTATTTCCAATCACTATAGGCACTCCAAAGATAGCGGGTTCTAATATATTATGCAGCCCTGTTTTTAACCCTCCACCAACATATGCAGTATCTGCAGCACTATAAATTTTGGTTAAAACACCAATTGTATCGATAATAAAAACTTGGTATTCTTTTAAATTTTTATTTGATTTTTCTGAAAATAGCACCGCTTTTTTATGGAGTGCATTTTGGAGTGCAAGAATTGAATCTTGCTTGATATTGTGGGGTGCGATTATAAATTTCTCCTCTTCAGAAGCTATATGGTTAATATAATGCACAAACAAAGCTTCATCTTCTTCCCAAGTACTTCCCGCAACAACAGTGTAGGTATTGTCTTTAAACTCTTTTATAAAATCTAGTGAATTGTCTTGTTCTAAAATTGCCGACACACGATCAAAGCGAGTATCTCCGACCACAGAAATATTCTCAAACTGAATTGTAGTTAATAACTGTTTCGAATTTTCATCTTGCACAAAAAAGTGATGAAATGCTTTTAGAGAATTTCGCATAAAACCTCCGTAACACTTGAAGAAGATTTGTTCTTCTCGAAAAATTCCTGACACTAAAATACTTGGAATTTCTTTCTTTTTTAATGCATCTAAAAGATTAGGCCAAAACTCATATTTTATGAAAACGGCTAGCGTTGGGTTCACAAGGGCCACAAATTTTTTTGCGTTAGATTTACTGTCTAAAGGCAAATAACAAACTACATCTGCTAGATCATACTTCTTTCGAATTTCATAGCCCGAAGGTGAGAAAAAAGTGATGAGGATTTTATAATCAGGGTATTTCTTTTTTAAAACGGCTATAATGGGTCTTGCTTGTTCAAACTCACCCAATGAGGCCGCATGAAACCAAAGTGTCTTTTTGTTTTTTAATGCAGAAATTTTCGAAAAAGTTTGTTTTCTTCCAGCGACAAAAAGTTTTATTTTTTTATTAAAAACAGCTGCGATTGGCAAAAATAGTGAGGCCAAAAAAACAATAAAATCATACAATAACTTCATAAGGGTAAAAATACAAAACGGAATCTTTTTAAACGGAAAATGCTCAAACATTTAATTGTTTGAGCATTTTATAAGTTGTGAAAGCTTTATTGACTAAGCTTCAAAAGGTGTTATAGAAACATAAGATCTGTTGTTTCTTTTCTTTCTAAACTCAACAACTCCATCAACCTTTGCATGTAAGGTATGATCCTTACCCATGTAAACGTTTTCTCCTGGATTGTGTGTTGTTCCTCTTTGACGAACAATAATGTTTCCTGCAATTGCAGCTTGTCCTCCAAATATTTTTACTCCGAGACGTTTCGATTCTGATTCTCTACCATTCTTCGAACTACCTACTCCTTTTTTATGTGCCATGATACGATGGTTTTAAAATTGAAATTTTTATTTAGTTAAAGCTTTAATTAATTCAGCTTTCTTTAAAGAAGTGTATCCTGAAATACCCCGCTCTTTGGCAGCTACTTTTAATTGTGCAACAGTCATAGAACTATAATCTGTTGTCGCTTCCTTTACCTCAGCTTTAGGAGCAGCTTTCTTTTTTGGAGCAGCTTCTTTTTTTGCTGGTTTTTTTGCACCAGATGCAGCAATAGATTCGATCTGAATCTCACTAAATGCTTGTCTGTGTCCATTTTTCTTTTTGTAACCTTTTCTACGTTTTTTCTTAAAAACGATCACTTTATCACCTTGTAAGTGAGTCAAGATCTTAGCCGTTACTGAGGCTCCTACTATAGCTGGGGCGCCAATAGTTACGTTCCCTTTGTCTTCAACAAGCATTACATTCTCAAAAGTAACTTCTGATCCTACTGCTCCTTGTAAACGGTGTACGTATACTTTTTGGTCTTTTGCAACTTTAAACTGCTGCCCTGCTATCTCTACGATTGCGTACATACTATTTGTTTTGCGTATTTATACTAATTAGTAGCACTTTCTTGGTGAAAATGCGGGTGCAAATATACATATTTTTTAGAACTACAATCTCCTATTGCCTAAATAATTAAAAGAAAATAATTAAAATTAACACTAATTAAGGAAAAATTTGTTTTTAAATTTTTATTTTTGATGAAAATTTAAACGGTTTTATGGTTTCAATGTAACATTATAGACTAAAAATCGTCTTATAAATTCTAAAAGATAAATTAATCAAATTAAGAATCAATGAAAAAAAGCATATTCACTTTTGCTTCAGCTGTTTTAGTTGCATTTTCTATGAATGCACAAAAAGTTGAATTTGAAGAGTACGATTTAGACAACGGAATGCATGTCATTTTACACCAAGACAATTCTGCTCCAGTTGTAACAACTGCGGTCATGTATCATGTAGGCGCTAAAGATGAACAACCAGACAGAACTGGTATGGCGCACTTTTTTGAGCACCTGCTCTTTGAAGGAACACAGAACATTGGAAAAGGAGAATGGTTTAAACTTGTTTCTTCTAATGGAGGTAGAAATAATGCAAATACAACCGACGACAGAACTTACTATTATGAAATTTTCCCTTCAAACAAATTAGCATTGGGATTGTGGATGGAATCTGAACGTTTACTGCACCCAATTATTGGTCAGGACGGTGTAGATACCCAAAATGAAGTGGTAAAAGAAGAGAAAAGATTGAGAGTTGACAATCAGCCTTATTCTCGTTTTTTAGAAAATGTAAAAAAGAATATTTTTAAAAAACATCCTTATAAAGGAACCACTATTGGTAAAATGAAACACCTGGATGCGGCTACTTTAGAAGAATTCTTAGCCTTTAATAAAAAGTTCTATATCCCTAACAATGCCACCCTTGTAGTTGCTGGTGATATCAGTTTGGAAACTACTAAAAAAATGATTCAAGATTATTTTGGACCCATTCCTAGAGGGGCAGCCATTGAAAGAACAGTTGCACAAGAAGACCCAATCACAGCTCCCATAAGTGCGAAAGCATACGACCCAAACATTCAAATACCTGCAATCATTACAGCCTACAGAACGCCTTCAATGAAGACAAGAGACTCCAGAGTATTGGACATGGTTTCTTCGTATTTAAGCTCTGGAAGAAGTTCTATCTTATACAAAAAATTGGTAGACACCAAGAAAATGACGCTACAAGTGGGTGCTATTAATTTAAGTCAAGAAGACTATGGAACCTATATTGTTTATGGTTTGCCTCAAGGAGAAACCAAATTAAGCGACATTGTGAAAGAAATCGATGAAGAGATTGTAAAAATACAAACAGATTTAATTTCTGAAAAAGCTTATCAAAAACTACAAAATAAGTTCGAAAACAATTTTGTAAACTCCAATGCGAGTGTAGAAGGAATTGCGAATTCTTTAGCACGTTACAATGTATTATTTGGAGACACCAACTTAATCAACACTGAAATCGACATTTACAGATCGATTACAAGGGAAGAAATTAGAGAAGTTGCTAAAAAATACTTGAATCCAAACCAACGTTTAACCCTGGAATATCTTCCAGAGAAAAAATAAACCAAAAGACAAAACAATTATGAGAACAAAAATTTTATCGTTAATAGCAATTGTAACTATGTCTTTTGCTTTAAACGCGCAAATAGACAGAAGTAAAATGCCCAAACCTGGACCAGATCCAGTCGTAAAACTTGGGGACGCAGAAAAGTTTAGCTTAAAGAACGGAATGACCGTAATTATGGTTGAAAACCATAAACTACCAAGAGTTTCCGCGAACCTTACCATCGACAACAAACCTGTTTTTGAAGGTGAAATTGCAGGAGTTTCTTCAATGATGGGAAGCTTACTTGGACGTGGAACTACAACTATTTCTAAAGATGACTTTAATGAAAAAGTAGACTATTTAGGCGCCAATGTTAACTTTTCTAGTAGAGGTGCATTCGCTTCTTCTTTAAAAAGATATTTCCCTGAAGTACTCGCATTAATGGCTGACGGTGTTAAAAACTCACAATTCACACAAGAAGAGTTTGACAAAGAAGTGAAAGTTACTTTAGACGGTATAAAGTCAGGTGAGAAAAGTGTTACCAATATTGCAAGACGTGTAGAAAGTGCACTCACTTACGGTAAAGGCCACCCTTTTGGAGAATTTATAACAAAAGCCTCTGTAAATAATATTAGGTTAGAAGACGTAAAAACATTTTACAACACCTATTACAAACCGAACAATGGGTATTTGATTATTGAAGGAGATATCAATCCTAAAGAAATTAAAAAATTAGTTAAAAAATTATTTAACGACTGGACTAAAGGAACCATTCCTTCACAGGACATCCCAAAACCTACCAATGTGAGTACAACAGAAATTAATTTTGTTAACATGCCAAATGCAGTTCAGTCTGAAATTGCAATTGTTAATAATATTGATTTAAGGTTAGGAGATAAAGACTACTATGCAGCACTATTGGCAAACCAAATTTTAGGTGGTGGTGGTACTGCACGTTTGTTTCAAAATCTTCGAGAGGACAAAGCCTATACCTACGGTTCTTACTCAAGTGTAAGACAAAGTAGAGATGCTGCAATATTTAAAGCAACCGCGAGTGTTCGAAATATGGTTACTGATAGTGCTGTTGTTGAATTGCAAAAAGAAATTACAAGAATCCGATATCAAAAAGTATCCGCTGAGGAATTGAAAAATGTAAAAGAAGAATACATTGGAAGTTTCGTAATGGACGTGCAAAAGCCAAGAACAGCGGCTAATTATGCATTGAACATTGCGAGATATAATTTACCTGAAGATTTTTATGCCAATTATATTCAAAATATTAATGCGGTAACGATAGAAGATGTTCAAAACGCAGCCATCAAATATTTTAAAGGTGATAAAGCTAGAATTGTAATTACAGGAAAAGGAATTGAAGTGCTTAAAAATCTTGAAAAAGGAGATTATGTTATCAAATATTTTGACAAAGAAGGAAATCCTTCAGAAAAGCCAGCGATGACCATGCCAATTCCTGAAGGAATGACCGCAGAAAAGGTAGTCAATAAATACATCGAAGCCATTGGTGGGAAAGAAAAAGTAATGGCTGTTAAAACTGTAATGATGGTTTCAAATGCAACGATTCAAGGCACCCCACTGTTAATGACTATGAAGGCATCTTCTCCAAACAAAACTTCCCAAGTAATTTCTGTAATGGGGACTGTTTTTCAAAAAGCAGTATTTGACGGTGAGAACGGATATGAAGAATCTAGAGGACAAAGAAGAGAAATGGAAGGTGATGCTTTAGAAAAAGCGAAGTCTGGAAATGCGCTTTTTGAAGATTTGGGGTATACCGCTGGAGAATTAGTGAGAATAGAGCCTCTTGAAGGAAAAAATGCAATTGTATTGAAGCATTTAGACAAAGAGGTTTTTTACGACATGGCTACGGGCTTAAAAGTGAAGGCTGTTGAAACAATCAAAGCTCCTAATGGAAAAGAAGTAAAGGTTCCCACAACTTTTTCTGATTACAAAGCGGTGAATGGAATCTTGTTCCCTCACGCTATTGGTCAAAAAAGTGGCCCAATGGACTTGAACTTCACCATGAGTGAAATCAAAATAAACGAAGGGGTTACTGATGAAGATTTTAAATAATCGGCAATCAAATCCTTCTTAAAACAGAGAGTCAAGAATTTATTCTTGGCTCTTTTTTTGTAGTCAATTCTAAATCTAAAAACTATTTCTTTTTATTAACTAAATACACTCCAAAAAGAATCACAAATCCAGCTAAAAACTGAACCCAACTTAGTTTTTCGTTATCAAAAACACCCCATAAAATGGCAACAATTGGAATTAGATAGGTTACGGAGGAGGAAAAAACAGGATTTGAAATTTGTACCAATTTATTAAATATCGTTTTTGCAATACCGGTTCCAACAATGGAAAGGATCGAAACATAACCTAGTGCCTCTATACCTGTTTCAGAAGCCTTAAATTCTGTAAAAAAATCAGTACAAGCCAACACTATGATGGCAGGTAGGAGTAGTAATAAAAAATTTCCTATTGTAATTGCCAAAGCATCTATATCTTGCAAATGTTTTTTCACAATATTTACGTTGAAAGCATACCCAACCGATGCAATGATAATGAGTAAGGCAAACCAATAATTCTGATCTGGATTTAAAACCGCGCCTTCTAATATTAAAATTAACGTTCCTGCTAATCCAATTAAAATTCCAATAAATTGTTGCTTTTTGAATGCAAATCCAAAAAAGAGGGCACCAAAAACCAATGTGTTAAAAGGAGTAAACGAATTCAAAATTGCCACAATAGCGCTATCTATCACTTGCACTGCATAGGCAAAAAGAAACCCAGGGAGAAAGGTTCCTAGAAACGCTGTATAAGCAATATAGCGCCATTGCTTCCTTTGGATCTTATGAAGTCGCTTAAAACCAATTAACAATAAGAAAAGAGCCGTAATAATCATTCTTAAAGCCCCCAATTGCATTGGACTAACACCGATCAATGCCTTTTTCATTAAAATAAAAGAACTCCCCCAAACTAAAGAAAGCAAGGAGAGGTACAACCATTTTTGTTGTTGATGATTCATAGCGGATTAGAATTTGTACAAAAGTCCGATAATTCTTTAGATATCAGTAATTTTCTTAATAAATTTGTACACTAATTAAAAAATTAAAAACATGAAAGTTCAAAAATTTATATGCACACTTATGTTCGCTTGTTTTACCTTAATAAGCTGTCAAAAAGAAATTAAAAAAGAAATTAAAAAGGAAAACGTATCGTTAGCAATTTCTGGAATGACCTGCGAGGTTGGTTGTGCAAAAACAATACAATCTAAACTAACCAAAAAAGAAGGTGTCTTAGCTGCAAAAGTGGTTTTTTCCGATAGCATAGCAACTGTCGAATTTGACGCCAACACGCTTTCTAAAAAAGACCTAATCGCTTTTGTTGATGGAATTTCGGGGGGAGATTTATATACTGCTTCTGAAATTTCTAATCAAAAACATGTATGTGCTGATGCCTGCAAATCAACATGCGAGATGATGGAGACTAAAAAAACATGTAAAGAAGATTGTAAAATGGAATGTTGCAAAGAAAAAAAAGCATAATTTAAACCAATTCTAAAGAGAAGGCTTCTAAATTTTAGAAGGCTTTTTTTTATGCCTTTTAACCTATCTTTGTATAAAATTTAGCATTAAAGATCGTGAAGAAAAACTTTCCTAAAATTGTAAAAATCACAATAATCTCTGTGTATTTAATTTTTTTGGCAGGATCCATTGTTCGAATGACAGGTTCCGGAATGGGATGTCCCGATTGGCCAAAGTGCTTTGGTTATTTGATCCCTCCAACTTCTGAAGATCAAATCACTTGGAAAGAAAACACTGTTTTTGAAGAAGGGATGATCATCATTAAAAGCAAGGAATTATTTGTTGCGAAGCAAGATGTAAAAACTAGCGAAAGTTTTGATCTTGAGAATTGGGAAGCCTATAAGAAACATGATTATGCAAAGTTTAACAAATACCACACTTGGACAGAATACATAAATCGTTTGGTTTCGGTGGTTGCTGGTTTTGTGTTTTTATTTTTAATTGTTGGTGCCTACCGCTTTAGAAAAGAAAACAGAACAATTCCAATACTTGCCTTTACGGCCTTCTTCTTAATGCTGTTTGAAGCCTGGCTGGGAAAAACAGTTGTAGATACAAATTTAACACCTGAAATTATCACCATTCATATGGTGGTTGGTCTAATTATCATTGCACTTTTATTAAAATTGCAATTTATCATCTCTCCAAAGAGCAAAACGTTCAAATACAATGCGCTTTTTAATAAATTATTGCTTGTATCCGTAATTTTCTCATTGATTCAAATCGCTATGGGAACTCAAGTACGTCAGTTTATTGATGAGCAAGTAAAGCAATTTGGATTTGAAAATAAAAACTACAGTTTACTAAATCCGAGTTTTAAATTCTACTTCCATCGCTCTTTTACCATTGCGATTGTATTGGTCAATTTGGGCCTTTTTTACCTAAACCAAATAAAAGACTTGGGGTATAGATTAGTAAATTGGATTGTTTTCTTAATCTTTTTAGAAGCCATTACGGGAATACTCATGTACTATGCCGAATTTCCAATAGGAACACAGGCGATTCATTTGCTTTCTGGCGCTGTCTTATTTGGACTACAATTTTACTTGTGGATACAAAGCAGGGAACTCAAAAATATCTAACCTATTTTTACTGCCATTTCAAAGTTTCCATCAGTCGTAAAATATCTTTTTTAATATAAGTCACAGCGGGTAAAATAGAATCATAATTTGGTTTTGTATAAAAATACAACGACCCTTTTATAAAGTTCTTTGTACTGTCTGTTGCGTGAAACTGAATTTGTGAAGCTGCATTTCCAGTAATTTCGTACATGCTGCCAAACACTTTCTTTTTTGTATTCAAAAAATCTTTAGAAGTAATTTCTTCAGCTTTCAAGGTGTGCTTAAAAACCAGCTTTTCTGCCTCTTTCAACAATTCTAATAAATTATCATCTACCTCTCTGTAAGTAATATCTATGGAGGCTTTTAGCGCAGGGTAAGTAATTTTTAACCAATTTTTTTGCTCGTCTTTCAAGACACTGCCTTTTAGGACATCAAAAGTATAGGGTCTAGGAATGGGTAATTTTTGATAGGCTTTTTTTGGATATTCTAAACTTAAATAGGCTTTGGGTTTTGGAATTATTTCTTGTTCACAAGAAATAAAAAGCAAGCTAAAGAAAAAGAGATAGAGATTACGCATTTCTTGTTGTTTTCACTTGTTTTATACGCTTATTATCTAAGGCCTCTATGGTAAACGTATATTTTTTGAAATTTATTTTCTCCCCTCTTTTTGGAAATTTTCCAGAAATTTCTAAAATAAATCCTGCCAAGGTTTCTGATTCGCCTTTTTCTTCTTCAAAAAATGTTTCGTCTTCATTACCTAAAACTTTACAAAAGTCTTTAATAGTGGTCTTCCCTTCAAAAATATAATTGTCCTCATCAATTTTAGAGTAAGACAAATCATCTTCATCAAACTCATCATTAATATCGCCAACAATTTCTTCTATGACATCTTCTAAGGTAACCAAACCACTTGTTCCTCCATACTCATCTACCACAATCGCTAGGTGATTTTTCTTTTCTTGAAACTCTGCCAACAAATCGTCTAGCTTTTTATTTTCTGGAACAAAAAGTGGATCTCGAAGTAAGCGCTGCCATTTAAAAGTTTCCTTATTTAAATGTGCCAGTAAATCTTTGGCATACAAAACACCAATAATGGTATCGATATTTTCGTGATAAACGGGGTTTCTAGAGTACCCATTTTTTAAAATTTTTTCTAAAACAGCTTCGTACGTTTCATCATCTGAAAGCGCAAAAATATCAATTCTTGGCTTCATTATCTGAACGGTTTCTGTGTTTCCGAAACTCACAATTCCTTCTAAAATCTTTTGCTCGTCTTTTGTAGTTGCTCCTTTCGAAGTAAGTTCTAATGCTTGTGACAATGTTTCTACGGAAAAGATATTAGATTTACTTCCTAAACTTCTTTCAACAATATTTGTAAGATTGATTAGTGGATAACTTAAAGGAGTTAAAAGGGTGTTTAAGACTTGCACTGGTTTTGACATAAAACTGGCAAAACGCACTGCTTTTCTTGAAGCATATACTTTAGGCAACACCTCTCCAAATAAAAGGATTAGGAATGTAACTAAAACAACTTCTATTAAAAAGCGAACTTTAATCCCGAAAATGGAATAGTCAAAATCTTCCAACAACTGTTCTCCTAAAGAAGCAAAAAGTAATACAATTAAAATATTTATAAAATTGTTGGTAATTAAAATTGTTGCTAATAATTTCTTTGGTTTCTGCAACAGCTTCACAACAGTATCCTTTTCGTTTTTTGAAGATAAATCGTCGATATCTACTTGAGAAAGTGAGAAAAAAGCAACTTCGGTTCCTGAGATTAATGCGGAACTTATGAGTAAAATAATGAGCGCAATACTATTTATCGATAGTGTATAATCAATCGTTAATAGGGAAACAAATAAAAGCTGGGGGTCTGGGTCCAAATTTTAAAATTTAAAGATGTTAAAACGGTAAATCGTCATTTATTTCTGGTGTAACAGTTTTTTTAGTTGCTGGAGTTGTTGTTTGATTTTCTGGCGATATTTGTGTTGCTGACTTCTCTAAACTTTTTTTGGTGGACAAAAAGGTCATTTCTGTAACGTGAACTTCGGTCGCATACCGCTTCACTCCTTCTTGCTCCCACTGCTTATTTTTCAGTTTTCCTTCGCAATACACTTTATCTCCTTTGCTCAAATACTTTTCGCAAATTTCGGCCAACTTGTTTTTTACAACAATATTGTGCCAGTCTGTTGTTGTTACTTTTTCGCCTGTTTGTTTGTTGGTGTAACTTTCGTTTGTAGCAATTGGAAATCTTCCAATAGCATTCCCTCCTTCAAAATAGTGCATTTTAATTTCATCTCCTAAATGTCCAATTAAAATAACTTTGTTTACAGTTCCTGCCATATTTTTAATACAATTTACTTGATTTATCAATTCTTAAATAACATGAATTGATCACCTTTAATCCAAATCAAATGTACTAAAAATTTCAATTAGTTTTCACTTTAAAGTCTTTCAAAAAATTGGCAATTAAAACGGGAACAGGATAATTCTCAACATCCACCCAATCAATGTTTGCATCAAAAGCAGTTTTTGGTCTCACAATCCAAAATTGAGTATAAAGGTGTTGGTGTGATAGTTTATGGACAATCTCTTTTTTATTGAATAATGAAATTGAGGCCTTTTCAGGAAATAAACTGATAAATTCCTCTTTGGAAATCAGTGCTTCTCCAGAGATGTTTTGATTGGTTTCTATGAGTGGAAATTGGTATAAACCTTGCCAAATTCCCTTTCCTTTTCTTTCTAACAATACAGTTTTATCGTCGATAGTCTGTATCACTAAAAAATTAAAATAGCGTTTCTTAACTTTTATTTTTTTGTCTTTCAACGGCAATACTTTGATTAATTTTTTTTCAAAAGCAACACAACTGTTTGCGAATGGACAACTTTCACATAACGGATTCTGAGGTTTACAGTGCAAGGCGCCAAAATCCATAATTGCTTGATTAAAGTTTCCAGGCTGAGTAACATCTATTAAGGATTGTGCTAATGTTTTAAACTCTTTAATCCCTTGAGACGAGTTTATGGAAGTGTGAATGCCAAAGTATCGGGAAAGTACTCTATAAACGTTCCCATCGACAACCGCTGTGGGTTCATCAAAGCAAATGGAGGCAATGGCCGATGCGGTGTAATCTCCAATTCCTTTTAATTTTATAATTTCAAGATATGAACTAGGAAATTCGCCGTTTAGCTCGTAAGCAATGTGTTTTGCTGCTGCATGTAAGTTTCTTGCTCGCGAGTAATACCCTAGGCCTTGCCACATTTTTAAGACGGTACTTTCGTCTGCCTTTGCAAGGTCGAAAACTGTAGGAAAAGTGGTAGTAAACTTCAAATAATAAGACAAGCCTTGTGCAACTCTTGTTTGTTGCAGCATCACTTCTGATAGCCAAATGAAATAAGGATTCCTGCTTTTACGCCATGGCAATTCTCTTTTGTTTTGTAAGTACCAGTATGTTAATATGTTAGAAAAAGCCATTGTCAAGAAATAGATTTGTAATATTGCATTTTAAAATTCGTACAAATTTAAGCTTTAATTTTCTTGGAATTGATTAATTATCATATATTTGCATCCGCATTTTTGGAAGTAAATTAATAAAAATCTAGTAAAAATAAAGACATGACGAAAGCAGATATCGTATCAAAAATTTCAGACAAAACTGGCATTGAAAAAACAGATGTATTATCAACTGTTGAAGCATTTATGACTGAGGTAAAAGATGCATTGGAAAGTGGGGACAACGTTTATTTAAGAGGTTTTGGTAGTTTTATTATCAAAACTAGAGCCGAAAAAACTGGTAGAAATATTTCAAAGAATACTACTATTAAAATTCCTGCACACAACATACCAGCCTTTAAACCGGCTAAAACTTTTACTGAAGGAGTAAAAAACAAAGTAACCGTTAAGTAGTAAAAAACATTAATCTAAATCTTCATTGATTTAAAAAAAACATCTCGTATTATGCCAAGTGGTAAAAAAAGAAAGAGAGCTAAAATCTCTACACACAAAAGAAAAAAAAGAGCTAGAGCAAACAGACACAAGAAAAAGTAAGCTTCCGCTTACTTTTTCGTTTATTTTTTAGCTAAAAAAGTTCATTGACATTAGAAGATTTTTTTAACTGCAAAATGCAGTAAATCTTCGCACGGTATTATTAAATACCTGACAATATTAATCCATCTACACAATAATTGTGTAGTCTTAAAACCAAATTCAGCATGAAAAGAACAGAATTAATAATTCGTACAAATTCATCTGATATTGATTTTGCCTTATTAAAAGATGGGAAACTTATTGAATTAAATAATGAAACAACTGGTAACAAATTCTCTGTTGGCGATATTTTTTTAGCCAAAATAGGAAAGGTGTTAACAGGCTTAAACGCAGCATTTGTAAATGTTGGTTATCCTAAAGACGGATTTCTACATTATCATGATTTAGGCGCGCAAGTAAATTCATTAACGACATTCCTTAAGAAAGTAAGCACAGGTAAGTATAAAGAATTCACTTTAAAGAACTTCCAATTTCAGGGAGACATTCACAAAGACGGTAGTATTAACGAAGTACTAAAGACAGGTCAAAATCTGTTGGTACAAATTGTAAAAGAACCAATTTCTACAAAAGGCCCAAGATTAAGCTCAGAGCTCTCTATAGCCGGTAGATTTTTAGTTTTAGTTCCTTTTTCTAACAGAGTTTCGGTTTCTCAAAAAATAGATGACCCAAAAGAAAAAGAACGCTTAAAAAGATTAGCAAAAAGCATTAGGCCAAAAGGGTTTGGTGTTATCTTAAGAACTGTTGCCGAAGGCAAAAAAGTAGCAGAACTAGATAAAGATTTGCAGAACTCATTAGGGCGTTGGAAAGCGACGTGTAAGCGAATTGCAAACACAAACACTCCAACAAAAATATTGAGTGAATTAAACAGAGCATCCTCGATTCTAAGAGATGTGATGAATGAATCTTTTACAAATATTGTAACCAATGATGTATCGCTTCAAGAAGAAATAAAAGAGTATTTACAAGAAATTTATCCTGAAAAGGAAAATATTGTAAAGCTACACACTTCTGAAGTGCCAATTTTCGAGAAATACGGAATAGAAAGACAAATAAAAACGTCATTTGGTAAAACAGTTTCTATGAGTAGAGGCGCTTATTTAGTTATTGAACACACAGAAGCTTTACACGTTATAGACGTGAATAGTGGTAATCGTTCTAACAAAGCAGGCTCTCAAGAAGACACTGCATTAGAAGTAAATTTAATTGCTGCATCTGAAGTAGCACGACAGTTACAACTGCGTGATATGGGAGGGATTATAGTGGTTGATTTTATTGATTTGCACTCGGCAGAAAATAGAAATAAACTCTATCAGCATTTAAAAGAAGAAATGTCTTTTGATAGAACAAAGCATAAGATTCTACCTCCAAGTAAATTTGGTTTGATACAAATTACAAGACAAAGGGTAAGACCCGAGTTGAGTATAAAAACTACCGAAACAAACCCGAATAAAAATGGAGAAGTAGAAGCACCAATTGTGCTGTTAGATAAGATAGAAGCAGACTTAGAAAAGTTTGTTTTGAATAAGAAAAATAAAAAGACGAGCCTACATGTGCACCCTTTTATTGCCGCTTATTTAACAAAAGGAGTATCATCAATTCGTTTTAAATGGTACTTAAAACATAAAAAGTGGATTACAATTATACCTAGAGACGCTTACACCTACTTACATTTTAGATTTAAAGCTACAAAAAGCTAAAAGCTATTTTTTAAGTAAAGGCAATAATTTTTTATCAAAAAAAAACCCGCAACTTACCTTGTGGGTTTTTTTATTTTATAAGAATACGAAATTCTTATTTCTTATACTTTAAAGCTCCGCTTCGTCCTTTTTTAAAAATTTGATTGCTATTCCCTTTGCCTTTTCTCAATTCCTTTTGAACCTCAGCAGGCAGTTGAATTGTTTCTTGACAATCAATCGAACAAGTGTTTTCCATTTTCTCTGAACAGGCATCACATTGAATAAATAATAAATGACAACCTTCGTTTGCACAGTTGGTATGCGTATTACAGGCAGCCCCACATTGATGACAATTAGAAACAACATGCGCTGTAATTTTTTCTGCTCTTCGGTGATCGAATACAAAATTCTTACCAATAAACTTATTTTCAATACCCTCTGCTTGCACTTGACGGGTATAATCTATGATCCCGCCTTCCAACTGAAAAACGTTCTTAAACCCCTTGTGTTTGTAATAGGCAGATGCTTTTTCACAGCGAATTCCACCCGTACAATACATCAACAGGTTTTTATCTTCTTTATGGTCTTTTAAGTCTTCTTCAATAATATCTAATGAATCTCGAAACGTATCTACATCCGGGGTTATTGCCCCATCAAAATAGCCTATTTCACTTTCGTAATGATTTCGCATATCCACACAAACCGTATCAGGGTTTGCCAACATCTCATTAAATTCTACTGCATTTAAGTGAATGCCAATATCTGTAACATCAAAGGTAGTATCTTCCAAACCGTCTGCAACAATTTTGTCCCGCACTTTAACTTTCAACTTTAAAAACGATTTATTATGTTGCTCTATGGCAACATTCAAACGAATGTCTTTTAGAAATGAAATGGTATCTAATTGATCTTTGAGTGCAAATAAATTTTCTGAAGGAACTGATAATTGCGCATTGATGCCTTCATTAGAAACATAAATTCTACCCAAAACATCCAAGGCGTTCCATTCTAAAAATAATTTATCTCGAAGCAATTGTGGGTTTTCTATCTTATGGTATTGATAGAATGAAATGGTAAGGCGGTCTTTCCCTGCCTCATCTATTAGAGCAGCACGATCTTGGGCGCTTAACTTATTGTACAGTTGCATGCTATACTTTTTTAGTTATTGATTATTTAATACTACAAAATTAATGTTTTTAGCCCGAATTCCACAAATCAAACAAACTATTAACTCCCCTAAGAATGAAATCGCTAAGGCTCGTATCTTTTTTGAATTTTCAAGTTTAATTTTAAACAGCAGTATTCTATGTAGATTAATTTTAAACTTTAGTTGATTTATAACACTTTAAGCAATTTAAATCGTTCTTTTTTTTAGCATCTTTGCAACATCAAAACAAACAAATTATCTTTTCTGTAAAAGCAGGAATCTAAAACAATTACTCATGAAAGTAGCTATTGTAGGCGCAACTGGTATGGTTGGCACCGTAATGTTGAAAGTCTTAGAAGAACGTAATCTACCCATAACGGAATTAATTCCTGTGGCCTCTGCACGTTCTGCCGGTAAGAAATTATCCTATAAAGGAACCGATTATACCGTAGTAACTTTAGCCGATGCACTAAAAATGAGTCCTGATGTGGCTTTGTTCTCTGCAGGCGGAGATACTTCATTAGAATGGGCTCCAAAATTTGCCGCAGTGGGCACCACCGTAATTGACAATTCATCTGCTTGGAGAATGGATCCCACTAAAAAATTAGTCGTCCCAGAAATTAATGGTGATGTATTAACCGCAGAGGATAAGATTATTGCAAACCCAAATTGCTCTACCATTCAATTGGTAATGGCTTTAGGACCTTTGCACAAAAAATACAGGATGAAACGGGTAGTCATTTCTACCTATCAATCAGTATCTGGATCTGGCATAAAAGCAGTACAACAATTGGATAATGAAGAAGCGGGAATTGAAGGTGCAATGGCATACCCGCATAAAATTGGAAGAAATGCATTGCCACATTGTGATGTTTTTTTAGAAAATGGATACACGAAAGAGGAAATGAAATTGGTCAAAGAACCGAAGAAAATTTTACGCGATGATTCCTTTTCAGTAACCGCAACTGCCGTAAGAATACCAACTTCTGGAGGACATTCTGAAGCTGTTAATGTGCAATTTAAAAATGACTTTGATCTTACTGAAGTACGTCAAATATTATCGAATACTCCGGGTGTTATTGTACAAGACGATTTGGCAAACAATGTATATCCGATGGCCATAAACGCACATGATAAAGACGAAGTATTTGTTGGACGAATTCGAAGAGATGAATCTCAAGAAAATAGCTTAAATTTGTGGATCGTTGCAGATAATCTTAGAAAAGGTGCTGCGACCAATACAGTTCAAATTGCCGAATATTTAATTGCAAACAATCTGGTTTAATCTATCCTATTTTAATGGCAACATTTTACAATCTAAACATAAAAGAAGTAACACAAGAAACCGCTGATGCGGTTTCTGTAGTTTTTAACATTCCTGAAAACTTGACCTCTGAGTTTCATTTTTCTGCGGGACAATACATTACACTTCAAAAAGAAATTGACAATAACATCATTCGTCGCGCTTATTCCATTTGCTCTACTCCAGAAAGTGGCGAAGTTCGAGTAGCAATTAAAGCGGTTGAAAAGGGCGTATTTTCGACCTATGCAACTACCCTTCTAAAAGCGGGTGATGCACTTGAAATTTCTGCACCTGAAGGGCGTTTTTCATTACAGCCAGAAGCAAATAAAAATTACATCGGGTTTGCCGCAGGTTCTGGAATTACACCCGTATTATCAATGTTAAAAACAGTTCTAGAAACTGAACCAACAGCTACTTTCACGTTGATTTATGGAAATAAATCGATCGCAGACACCTTGTTCTTTGAAGCGTTAAATAGTTTAAAGGAAATTCATTCTGAAAGATTAAACCTCCACTATATTTTCTCTAGAGAAGACGTAAAGAATGCTTTGCGAGGTAGAATTAATGAAAATGTAACAGACTTTTTTGTGAAAAGTAGGTATAAGGAAACAACTTTTGATGCGGCCTATTTATGCGGACCAGAAGCAATGATTAAAGAAGTATCCAAAACACTTACCAAGAATAATGTTTCGAAAGAAAACATCCACTTCGAACTTTTTACTGTTACCGTTGACAAAGAAAGTGTTGAACAAGTAAAAGAGGGAGAAACCGAAGTTACGGTTCTCTTAGACGATGAGAAATCGACCTTTACAATGCAACAAACAGATGATATTCTGGCAGCAAGTTTGCGAAACGACTTAGATGCTCCTTACTCATGTCAAGGAGGTGTTTGTAGTTCTTGTTTATGTAAAGTTACCGAAGGAAAAGCAGTTATGGTTAAAAATGCTATTTTAACGGAGAGTGAAATTGCTGATGGATTTATTTTAGCTTGTCAAGCCTACCCAACAACACCAAAAATTACAATTGATTTTGATGATGTATAACCCAATATCATTGTTTATTTATTGAAATACGTTGTGTATTATGTGGTGTGAAAACAGCCCCCTAGAAACTAAAATATTATTCCTATTTTTAACCAATGGATATTTACGACTTTAAAAACGCTTTTCTAATTGGATTTTTCATGGCCTTCATGATTGGACCCGTTTTTTTTGTGCTCATCCAAACCAGTATTTTAAAAGGTGCAAGAGCTGCCATTGTATTTGATTTAGGAGTCCTCTTAGGAGATGTCTCTTTTATATTAATTGCCTATTACGGTAGCCGTTCTTTATTAGAAAAAATAAAAGATGACCCCAGACTCTTCTTCATTGGAGGTTTGGTTTTGGTTATTTATGGACTCATTACGTATTTAGAAAAAGAAAGTAAGAAAGAAGCGCTAGAAACGAATAATTCTGTCACGATTCCGCTTAAAAACAATTACCTAAAGAGCTTTTTTAAAGGCTTCTTTTTAAACTTTATAAATATCGGTGTTTTAGCATTTTGGTTAGGCATTTTTTTGGTTATTGGACCTACTTTAAAAATGGATCAAACCGCAATTTTCTGGTACTTTGGAACAATTTTAACGGCGTACTTTCTAACAGATTTAGGAAAGATTTTTTTAGCCAAACAATTGAAGAGTAAAATGACGCCCTCGGTAATTTTACGTACAAAAAAAATCATGGGAATTATCTTAATTATTTGTGGTGTCTTTTTAATGCTACAAGGTTTCATTCCGAATGAAAAAATGGATGGACTTATGCAAATTGGAGAATAAAAAAAGCGAAGTTTTCACCTCGCTTTTCATTAATTTTCTCCTATAAAATAAAAGCTTTTTTTCAGCAATCATAAAATATTACTCCACTTCAAAAATGTTATTATCGTCATTGACATCTGCCATCAATTTGCTATTGTCAATCACCACTGATTTTATTGTTTTTGCCGTTTTAAAGGTGTAAGTTGGATGTGCCCAAGCCCAATCTTCTAATACCGTTGCAGAAGTTGGTTTGTTTCCCCGCATCACTCTTAATGGTATATTAAAACTTTCTACAGAACCATCAATATAGGTAACGTCAACATCTACTGGCATTGGCATTTGACCAATTCTTTCGAGTGTAACTTCAGTCCCATTTACGGTTTTAACTCCGTAGTCAATTGTGTGCGTGGTCTGAATCCATTCGTTTAAATACCAGTCTAAATGAATTCCAGAAACTTTTTCCATTGATCTTTTGATATCGTTTGGAGTTGGGTGTTTAAAACTAAAGTCTGTAAAGTACTTTTTCAATCCTTTCGCAACATTCTCTGCACCAATTACATATTCTAATTGCGACAAAAACATACTTCCTTTTCCATAACTCCCAACACTATACGCTGCATTGGTATTGTATCGATCTGCATGCGTAGTTAAAGGTTCTTCTAATCCATTTTCTGTAATATAATTGTATCCTCTGTATGGGCCTGTATTTGGGTTTTTACCTTCCGAATTCTTTAAGATTTCTGCAGAAGCCTTGTTTGAAATATAGGACGTAAATCCTTCATCCATCCAAGGATGTAAACTTTCGTTAGACGCCAACAAAAACTGAAACCAAGTATGTGCCAATTCATGCGCAGTTACTCCAAAAAGGCTTCCATATTTTCTTTTCCCAGTAATTAAAGTGGCCATCGCGTATTCCATTCCGCCGTCTCCACCTTGTATCACAGAGTATTGTTTGTAGGGATACTGCCCAATGTGCTTACTAAAATATGTCATTAAAGCTGCCGTTGGTTTTTGTAAGTCCTTCCAGTTTTTTAAATACGCTGGTGCTAAATTTTTCTTATACAAGAAGTGTAAATCAATTCCATTGTCCATTTTTAATACATCGTGCTTGTATTCTGGATCTGCTGCCCAAACAAAATCATGCACCTTTGGTGCTTTAAAATGCCAGGTCAATTTATCCGTTGATGGTATATTTAAGGGTTTTGAAGCCTCCTCATAACCATGTCCAATTTCTTGAGGGTTTTGTAAGTAGCCCGTTCCACCAACTACGTATGCTTTATCGATGGTTAGTTTGACATCAAAATTACCCCAAACTCCGTGAAACTCACGTGCTATGTAGGGTGGTGTGTGCCATCCTTGGAAGTCATACTCCGCCATTTTTGGATACCATTGCGCCATTGAAAGTGCAACACCTTCTTTATTATTTCTTCCAGAACGACGAATTTGTACAGGAACTTGCGCTTCAAAAACCATGTCAAAAGTGACACTTTCGCCTGATTTAATTGGCGTATCCAAAGTAACTTCTAAAATTGTACCCACCGTTTCAAAAGCTACAGAAACACCATTTTGTTGTAACGAATTTACTTTAATATATCCAATTTCATTGGGTTGTAATTTGCTAATTCTGTCTCCGACTCTTCGGTCTGGATCTTTAATATTTAAAGACCGTACGTCCATTTGAGAGCCCGGTTGAAAGGCATTAAAATACAAGTGATAAAAAACTTTGGTCAATTCGTCTGGCGAATTGTTGGTGTACACTGCTTTCTGAGTTCCTTTGTATTGATAGTTGTTTACATCGACATCAATATCCATTGAATAATCAATCTGTTGCTGCCAATAAGAAGCAGTTTCTGTTGTGGTTGATTGTTTGTAAACGACCTCTTGTGTTTGCTTACAAGAAAGCAGAAACACAGCTATAAAAGCAACTAATACTAATTTTTTCATTTTCTTTATATTTAAATACTCCTTTTTTTTGATTTGACTCTGTCGAACAGAATACTGTCTCGTATTACTTTTTCCCATTGACAATTTGATCTGCCATTTTTAAAGCATTGTATGCATTTACAATACGCCCTGAAACAGATAAATCTGAAAATAATACTTTATCTCCTGTTGGATTTTCTCTTGATTGTGATCCTGGCTTGATTACTTCAAAATTAATTTTTACGCCCGAATTCATCAAAATATGTTTTACTTGACTTGCCGATAACTGAGGGTAGTAGGAACGAACCAGTGCTGCAACACCTGCAGCAGAAGGTGCAGCCATAGAGGTTCCACTATTGGGTGCATAAGTGTCTTTTGGCATGGTTGCATAGATCTCAACACCTGGTGCAAATACATCTACATTTACCTTTCCATAGTTAGAAAAGTTTGCGGGTAAATTTTCATTGTAATTAAGGCTTATTGCGCCAACGGTTAAAACATTGTCTGAGATTTCATTGATGAAATCAGGAGCGTCTGTTGGGAAAGTCGCTTCAACATCAATATTTGTACCATCATTACCGGCAGCATTTACTAATAAAACATCTTTTTTGGCAGCATAACGAATGGCTTCTAATACCCATTCCATATTGGGTGATTGTCCTTTACCAAAACTCATATTAATTACTTTTGCCCCATTATCTACTGCATATCGAATTCCCAATGCCACATCTTTGTCGTGCTCGTCTCCATCTGGCACCACTCTTACTGCCATAATTTTTACATTTTTGGCCACCCCATTTACACCTTTGTCGTTGTTTCTTGACGCTGCTACGATTCCAGCAACATGAGTTCCGTGGCTTTCTAAATCTTTTGAACCAATCACATTATTGTTTCCATAATCGGTGTCAGTGATGTCGTATAAATCATCGCCCATGGTTTGACGTGCGTCAAAATCTAAATCGAAATGCTTTGTTCTTTCAACACCAGCCATATAGTCTAACAGCCCTTTTTGATACTCTAAAAGATTTACTTCGGTCATTCCTCTGTTTAAGATATTGACAACATCTGCAATTTGTTCAGCAACTTTTGGATCTCCCGGCTTCACTACTTTTAAGTCTTCTAAAGTAAAATCCTCTTTTCCTAGGAAGGTTTTTACAGCGTTAAAACTTTCTCTAAGTTGATTCAATCGTTGCTTGGTATTGTTTAAATTTTCTTTTTCCTTTGCTTTTCTATCTGCAGCTTTAGAAAATGCTGCTTTGTCCTTTAAAAATTGAGCAAATGCCGCTTGTTCAGCTTCTGGAATCTCGGAAGCTGTTTTATCGCCATACTTTTCCATCCCTCTTTTAACAATTCTAGTAATTTCTAATTGATCGGAATTTACAATGCGACCATCTTTGCTTCCAATAAAATTCCAACCATGAATATCATCTACGTAACCGTTCTGATCATCATCAATATTATTGCTTACAATTTCATTTGGATTTACCCAAGCAACTTCTTTTAAATCTTCGTGAGATACATCTACTCCAGAATCTGCGATCCCCACAATTACTTCTTGCCCTTTTTTGCCATCTAAAAACTGATACGCTTTTGCGATACTCATTCCTGGGATAGAGTCTTTTTCTAAATCTGCATGACTCCAACGATGGGTTTCATCTTCGGATAAAGCCCCTTTCTTAGCAGTTACATTTAAGGTGTTTACTACTCCATTGGGAACAGGTATAGCGGTAATTGGTGTTTTACAGCTTGATAAAATAGAAACAGCAACTGCTGTATAAAAAATAGATTTAAATGTGCTCATAATAGTATTAATTGAATATGTCTGTGAATTTATGGGTTTGATGGAGTCGTACTCCTTTTTCTGTATGCTTTACGGTACAAAGTTCGTTGTAAGCATCGTGTTCTAAAAAAAGATAATAATTTTTGTCAGCAGCTTCCTTTAAAAAAGCAGCTTTTTCTGCGATTGTTATAAGGGGTCTTGTGTCATAGCCCATTACATATGGCAATGGAATGTGTCCAACGGTAGGCAGTAAATCGGCCATAAAAACGATGGTTTTGTCTTGATATGTGATTTTTGGCAACATTTGTTTTTCGGTATGCCCGTCCATCAATAAAACGTCAAATCCTATTTGGTCTTTGGCATTCTGTTGGATAAAATTTAACTGTCCATTTTGTTGAATTGGGAGGATGTTTTCCGTTAAAAAAGAAGCTTTTTCTCTTGGATTTGGTTCCGTTGCCCAATTCCAATGTGCTTCATTCGACCAAACTTTTGCATTTTTAAAGGCAGGTTGCAAAATTGTTTTTGCTTGGTTAAACGCTATAACTCCACCACAGTGATCAAAATGTAAATGAGTTAAAAAAACATCGGTAATAGCGTCTCTGTGAAAGCCATGTTTTGCTAAAGAAGCATCTAAGGAGAAGTCTCCAAATAAATAATAATACCCAAAAAACTTTTGAGATTGTTTGTTTCCCAAACCGGTATCAATTAAAGTCAATCGATCTCCATCTTCTATAAGCAGACAACGCATACTCATGTCTATTAAGTTGTTTGCGTCTGCAGGATTTGTTTTTTGCCAAATCGTTTTAGGCACCACACCAAACATAGCACCTCCGTCTAACTTAAAATTTCCAGTTTCTATTGGGTACATTTTCATCAACAACAAATATGCAGAAAAAACGCCACTTTTTTGCTAATAAAATGTGAAATATTGAAAGGGTAGCCTCCTTTATAATTCGTTCATCCCAATTGCATTATAGTAATAAAAAAACAATTCTTAAAAAGAGGATACAAAAAAAAACGCTTCAATTTCTTGAAGCGTTTTTGAGGTGTCGAGCGGATTCGAACCGCTGTAGATGGTGTTGCAGACCACTGCCTAGCCACTCGGCCACGACACCTTATTGTGTTAAGGATTGCAAATCTACATAAATTTACATGTATTGCAAGGCTTTTTTTGTGTTATCGCTTTTTTTTGAGAATTACCAATACTTCCTCTACATCACCACCGATGGGTGGGTTAATTTTTGAAACCGAAACAGTCGCTTTTTTTATCATTCTAAGTTCTTTGAAAAAACGATCTAAAATTCGCTGTGCAACCTCTTCTAAAAGCTTTGAGCGAATGGCCATTTCTTCTTTTACAATATGATTTAAATGTACATAGTCTACCGTATCTTCTAAGGCATCTGTTTTGGCAGACTTTTTTAAATCGGCTTTTACCGCTACATCAACACGGTACTCCGAACCAATTTTTGCTTCTTCATCTAAACAACCGTGGTAGGCATACAGTTTGATGTTGTTTACTTTTATAATTCCCATTGCATCTCTTTTAACCCAAAAGGTTTTTATCTTATGTATCTTCTTCGATTTTCTCCCACATTTTGTCAGTATTCAAACGAAATGAACCTATATAGTCAAAACTACATTGCTCTGGTGAAATGATTGATAAAAAGGGTTCTTTGTTTTTCTTGTTGTACAAATGGTAAGTCTCTCCAAAAATAGGCTCAAAGCTAAAGTTCGCATTGTAGATTAAATCGTTGTACTGAAACTTTTGCATTAAGGATTCATACTCTTTTTTTACCTCATCAAACTTGGACTTCAACTGCTTGTTGACACGCTGAATTCCGTCATTTTTCCAACTGGCAGTATTTAATGGAGTAATTACTGGAGAACTTGCAGAGGTGCCATAGGGCTTTAATGCAGCGTCATATTGCTGGGTATCTTCATTAAAAACAACCAAATCTGGTTTTTTTGCATCATCTTTCATACCCTGCAAAAATACGATAATAAATAGAAAATTCTATTTTCAAAGAATTTTAATGAAGGTGCTAATTACGCTATTTACAAAAGCTTTCTTTTTTTTACGAATACTTTTGCTTTATTTTGAGATCATAAAAAAAAGGAAGTGCGCACCCATAAAAATAAGACACCAAAATTGTCGCTTGAAAGTGCGCAATCAAAATAAAAATATACAAGTTATTTTATGTAATTTTGTTGCTTAATTTTTCCACAAAAGAATATGTCTGAAGAGCTAAAGTCGCTGAATTTTTTAGAGCAAATCATTGAAGAAGATTTGGCAAACGGAATGCCAAAAGAGAATTTACGTTTTCGTTTTCCACCAGAACCAAATGGGTATTTACACATTGGTCATACCAAAGCCATTGGAATTAGTTTTGGTTTGGGGCAGAAATACAATGCACCTGTAAACCTTCGTTTCGATGATACAAATCCTGCAAAAGAAGAGCAAGAATATGTAGACGCCATTAAAAAGGACATTCGCTGGTTGGGATACAACTGGGCAAAGGAATGTTATTCATCCGATTATTTTCAGCAGTTATACGACTGGGCAGTGCTATTAATCAAGGACGGAAAAGCCTATGTAGATTCGCAGTCTTCTGAAGAAATGCGCCTCCAAAAAGGAACCCCAACACAAGTTGGAAGTAATAGCCCTTTCAGAACACGTTCTGTAGAAGAAAATTTGCACTTGTTTCAAGAAATGAAAGCAGGAAAACATGAAGAAGGCACCCATACTTTGCGTGCTAAAATTGACATGGGAAACCCAAACATGTTGTTGCGTGACCCATTAATGTACCGCATCATGTTTAAGTCGCACCACAGAACTGGCGATGACTGGTGTATTTATCCAATGTATGACTGGACCCATGGAGAGAGCGATTATATTGAACAAATATCCCATTCTTTATGTTCTTTGGAGTTTAAACCGCACAGAGAATTGTATGATTGGTTTAAAGAACATGTTTTTGAATACAGTAAAACCGAATATCCAAATCCAACAAAACAACGTGAGTTCTCTCGTTTGAACTTAAGCTATACCGTAATGAGCAAGCGTAAAATGTTGAAATTGGTAGAAGAAAATATCGTTTCTGGATGGGACGATCCAAGAATGCCTACCATTTCTGGTTTAAGAAGACGTGGTTATACACCCGAATCCATTAAGAATTTTATTGAAACCGTAGGAGTTTCAAAACGAGAAAACAGTATTGATGTTGCCTTGTTGGAATTTAAAATTCGGGAGGATTTAAATAAAACTGCCAACAGAGTAATGGGTGTGTTAGATCCTGTAAAAGTAATTATTGACAATTATCCGGAAGGAAAAGAAGAAATCTTAATTGCAGAGAACAATCCAGAAGACGAAAATTCTGGTACAAGAGAAGTTCCTTTTTCGAGAGAAATTTATATTGAAAAGGAAGACTTTAGAGAAGAAGCAAACAAGAAATTTTTTCGATTGAAACTCGGAAAAGAAGTGCGTTTAAAAAACGCGTATTTCATAACCGCTACGAGTTGTGAAAAAGATGAAAATGGAGCCATTACCGTAATTCACTGTACCTTCGATCCATTAACAAAATCTGGAAGCGACACCGAAGAAAGCAAGCGTAAAGTAAAAGGAACCCTGCACTGGGTTTCTGTAAAACATGCTGTAAAAGCAGAGGTAAGAGCCTATGACCGTTTGTTTTTAGACGAAACACCTGATGCCCACAAAGACAAAGATTATATGGAGTTTGTAAATCCAAATTCCTTAGAAATCATCAATGCCTTTGTAGAGCCAAGTTTACAATCTGCAAAAATTGGTGAACGTTTTCAATTTCAACGTTTGGGTTATTTCAATGTAGATGACGATTCAACTTCAGAGAATTTAGTCTTCAACAAAACTGTTGGATTGCGCGATTCTTGGGCGAAAAAATAATCACTAAAAATAAAACTACAAATCATGAAAAAAATACTGCTCATCGGTTTCTTAATTTTGGTCTCCTGTGAAACCAAAAAAGAAATCCATCAAGTTGTCGAAATTTCTTGCGGACAATGTCAGTTTGAAATAGAAAAGCCTATGGGCTGTGATCTCGCAATTCGTTTAGACGGTCAACCCTATTTTATTGATGGAGTACATATTAACGATTTTGGAGATGCCCATGATCTAAATACAGGTTTCTGTAACGTTATTAGGAAGGCAAACGTTGTTGGCGTTCTTGAAGATGGACGCTTTAAAGCAAGTTCTGTAGAACTTATTGAATAAGAAACTTTACTAGCTATCGATTTAGCAAGTGGTAGAAAATAAAAAAACCGAAAGAACACTTCTTTCGGTTTTTTTATACTTTAATTTTCTTTTTATTAAGGGGCTGGATTTGGAATTTCTGCATGCACTGCATTAATCGCTGCAATGGTTTCAGCACTCAAATCAATATGAATACTTCCAATATTTTCTTTCAATTGATCCATTCTTGTAGCGCCAATAATATTACTGGTTACAAAAGGTAATTGATTGATAAAGGCCAATGATAACTCCGTCAATGTAATTCCATTTTTAGCCGCAATCGCTTCATATCTTCGCACCGCTTCCAAAGAACCATCGCCCATATAACGTGCTATAAACCTTGGAAATAAGTTTCCTCTTGATCCTTCAGGACGCTTTCCATCTAAATATTTTCCAGACAACACTCCTTGTGCCAATGGTGAATACGCCAATAGACCAATATCTTCTCTTAAAGAAACCTCAGACATTCCATATTCGTAAGCTCTATGAATCATAGAATACGAATTTTGAATGGTAACGGGTCTTACTAAATTGTTTGCAGCAGCCGTTTGTAAGTATTTCATAGTTCCCCAAGGAGTTTCATTTGAAAGTCCAATGGCTTTTATAGTTCCTGCTTTTACAAAAGCATTTAAAACTTCTAAAATCTCCAAATGATTTTCTGCTTCCTTTGTAGATGTCTCGTAAGGAAAGTCTCTTACTCCAAAACAGTTAACGCCGCGGGATGGCCAATGCAATTGATACAGGTCTAAATAGTCGGTTTGCAATCGTTGTAAACTGCCTTCTACTGCTTCTGTAATGTTTTGTTTTGTAAAACCACCGGTTCTAATATGTTTTGTATAATCTCCAGCTCCTGCAATTTTACTTGCCAAAACAACCTTTTCTCTATTGCCTGTTTTCTGAAACCAATTTCCAATAATTCGCTCCGTATCTGCATAGGTTTGAGGAGTTGCTGGTACCGGATACAATTCCGCCGTGTCAAAAAAATTAACGCCTTGAGATAGAGCATAATCCATTTGTTCAAAGGCTTCTGCTTCTGTATTTTGGTTTCCCCAAGTCATCGTTCCTAAACAGATTTTAGAAACTTTTAGGGCTGTATTGGGTAGTGTTGTGTATTTCATTGATTGGGGTAAAATTGGGGTTTTTTAATCTTATAATTGAAAACGAAACAACGAAGTTAAAAACTTAATTGCGAATAAAATAATAAGCGTGTAATTTTTAAAAATTACACGCTTATGAATCCGAATGCTGTTTATTTTTTATTTTAAGATTGCTTCAATTCCTGGCAATGTTTTTCCTTCTAACATTTCTAACATGGCACCTCCACCTGTTGAAACATAACTTACTTTTTCTGCAAACCCAAATTGTTTCACAGCAGCAACAGAGTCACCTCCTCCTACTAACGAAAAAGCGCCGTTTTTGGTTGCTTTGTCAATCGAATGTCCTAATGCAATAGTTCCTCCTGCAAAAGCTTCCATTTCAAAAACACCTAAAGGACCGTTCCATAAGATTGTTTTACATGTATTGACAACGGCATCAAAATTTGCTCTCGATTTTGGACCGGCATCTACACCTTCCCATCCATCAGGAATTTCATTAATATCAAGAGTTTGGGTATTGGCATCATTTGAAAAATCATCTGCAGCAACTACATCTACTGGAATATGAACTTCCACTCCTTTTGCTTTTGCTTGCTTCAAAATTTCTAAAGCCAATTCCATTTTGTCATCTTCACAAATAGAATTTCCAATTTTTCCGCCGAGTGCTTTCACAAAAGTAAAACTCATACCACCACCAATAATTAAGTGGTCTACTTTGTCTAAAATATTTTCAATCACCGTTATTTTTGAAGATACTTTCGCACCTCCTAAAATAGCTAAAACAGGTTTTTCTGAATTGTTTAAAACCTTATCTATACTTTCAATTTCTCTTGCCAGTAAGTTTCCAAAACATTTATTGTCTTCAAAAAACTGAGCAATGATTGTTGTGGATGCATGCGCTCTGTGTGCTGTACCAAAAGCATCGTTTACATAAATATCTCCTAATTTGGACAACTTTTCTGCAAAGGCAACATCTCCCTTTTTCTCTTCTTCATAAAAACGTAAGTTTTCTAATAATAAAACTTCACCTGCTGCTAAATTAGCAACCGTTTCTTCTGCTTTTGCTCCAACACAGTCTTCTACAAACTTTACGTTGCAACCCAATACCTCTTCAACAGACGGTAAAATGTGTTGTAATGAAAACGCTTTTTGAAATCCGTTAGGTCTTCCTAAATGAGACATTAAAACACAGCTTCCTCCTTGCGCTAAAATTGCTGTAATCGTCGATTTTGCAGCTTGAATTCTCGTGGCGTCCATTACTTGAAATTCATTATTTAACGGTACATTAAAATCTACACGAATAATGGCTTTCTTGTTCTTGAAATTAAAGTCTTTTAAGGTATTCATTTGGATATTGTTTTTCACAAAAATACCGAATTCTTTAAGTTTAAAGAAATCGAAAACTAAAAAACTAAGATATCGTTTGCGTAGAAAAAAACAGCTCATAAAAAAGAAAACCGCTTAAAAAGAAACCAAAATCTTGTATTTTAAAAAGAAATCTTTTTTGATTTCTAAAATGCGTAGATTAGTGACGAACTAATTTTATATTTGCGTATGCTTTTCAATCAAGTTATCGGACAGGAACATATAAAAAATCATCTACGCATTGCTGCTGAAAATGGTAGAATTCCGCATGCGCAACTTTTTGTTGGGAAGGAAGGAAGTGGTACTTTGCCAATGGCCATTGCTTATGCACAGTTTTTATTATGTAATTTTTCTAACAACACAGAAGCTTGTAATATAAAGTGTGACAAACTACAGCACCCAGATTTGCATTTTGCTTTTCCAGTGACAATAAGCGATCGCGTAAAAAAACATCCTGTTAGTAATTTATTCCTTGAAGAGTGGCGTCAATTTCTAAATGAACAACCCTATGCCAGTTTATTCAACTGGTTACATCACATTGGAGTAGAAAATAAACAAGGAAATATTGGGGTTGATGAAGCGTTGGACATTGTAAAAAAGTTACAACTAAAATCCTACGAAGGTGGTTATAAAGTCATGATCATTTGGATGGCAGAAAAAATGAACAATGCAGCTGCCAACAAACTCTTAAAACTAATTGAAGAACCCCCTCAACAAACAGTATTTTTGTTGGTTACTGAAAATGAAGATCAGATTATAAATACGATCCGTTCTCGATGTCAAGCATTGCATTTTCCTGTGTTAGCAGTTCAAGACATTACAACGGCTCTAATTGAGAGAGAACAGTGTTCTGAAAGTGAAGCCGCTAAAATTGCCCACCAAGCAGAAGGAAATTATAACAAAGCGGTCCAGTTACTAAAAAATGATGGTGCCGATTTAATTTTTGAAGAGTGGTTTGTTAGTTGGATTAGAACTGCTTTTAAAGCAAAAGGAAATGCTGCTGTGGTGCAGCAATTAGTTTCTTGGTCGGATACCATTGCAAAAGCAGGTCGAGAAAATCAAAAACGTTTTTTAGGCTACTGCTTGCAATTCTTCAGACAGGCTTTGTTGTTGAACTACAAATCAGATGAGTTGGTTTTTATGGAAACCAAAACAGGCTTCGATCTTTCTAAATTTGCGCCTTTTGTGCATGCAGGGAATATTTTAGAGATCGAGAAAGAACTCAATGATGCGATTTATCACATTGAAAGAAATGGAAATGCTAAAATTATTTTGCTAGATCTTTCAATGAAATTAACACGCTTTTTACACAAGAAAGAAGAGGGGATTTCATCCTAAAATCCGATGATTCAACTCACTTTATCGAATAAGCTAAACCCCTTTTTCCGTTTTTATAGCAACATATAAATCTGCGATTGTAGGATTTTGTGGACAGCTTTTCAACTGTATAAATTCATCTCCAGCTTTTACAAAACCTGTTTGTACTACTTTAAAATAAACGCCACACATTGTCGTATTCCAAAACTGTTTTACAATTTTCATATCGTTAAAACGAAGGCCTAGTTTATAACATGGATTTCGTTGGACTGTTACTTCTAAAATAGCAGCACCTACCTTAAAGGTGTCTCCTTGATGCAACTTGGTTTCATCCAAGTCGTCTATCGTTAGGTTTTCGCCAAACATCCCAGATTGCCATTCTAAATTTGGATACAATGGCTTAAAATAATCGTAGTGTTTTAATGAATATCCATAAATGGCTTGGAGGATACCGCCATGATGTTTTCTATCGGTAATTTCATCGCCTGTAACTTCTTCTTTGTCTAAAAAAATAGGCTTCGCAACTGGATATTTAAAAATACCTGTCGTCACTGTTTTTCCTTTCCATTCAACTTCCGTTTTTTCTCCAATGTTGGTGAAAACAATCTTCATAATGTTTTTATTTAGAATGATGATTCAACTAAAAAATCTTGTAAAACATCGGCTATTTTTCGATTATCTGCTAATTGCGGAATCTTATTTTGACCTCCAAATTTTCCAATCGATTTCATGTATTCGTGAAATCCACCTTTTTTAACTTTTCGAATCACCAACGGGCGTAGTATTTTACCAGCAATCAAATCGAAGTAATAGCTGTTTTGGGCTTGCATAGAAGTATCTATTTTATTGGCAAAATCTGACATATTATTAGGTTCGTTTTCAAACTCTAAAAACCATTCATGATAAGGCAAACCATTTTCTGGATTCACTTGTGGTGCCACTGTAAATTCACTAATATTAATATCGGTATCTAGAATTGCATCCTTCAATGCTTTCTCAACTTCTTTCCCAATAACATGTTCTCCAAAGGCAGAAATAAAGTGTTTGATGCGTCCAGTCACTTTTATTCGATAAGGTTTTGTATTTGTAAATTCAACCGTATCTCCAATGTTATATCCCCATAAACCTGCGGTTGTATTTAAAATGATGACATAATTGACCCCTATTTTCACCTCTTTTAGGGAAATTCTTGTTGGGTTTTCGTCATAAAATTCACTGGCAGGAATAAATTCATAAAAAATACCCGAATCCAATTGCAATAACATTCCTTTTTCGGTTTGCGAATCTTGATAGGCAATAAATCCTTCGGATGCTGGATACAATTCAATATAATCTATTTTCTTGCCTATTAAACTTTCGAACTTGTTTTTGTAGGGCTCAAAATTGACCCCGCCATAAATGAAGAAATTAAAATTTGGAAACAATTCTGAAATTGGTTTTCCTGTTTTTTCTATGAGTTTTTCAAAATACATTTGAACCCAAGACGGAATTCCACTAATGACCGTCATGTCTTCATGGATTGTTTCTTCAACAATAGCATTTACCTTGGTATCCCAATCTTCAATACAATTGGTTTCCCAGGTTGGCAATCTATTCTTTAGTAAATACTGTGGAATATAGTGGGCTACGATTCCGCTTAAACGCCCTAATTTAACACCATTTTTATCTTCTAAAATAGGGCTTCCTTGTAAAAAGATCATTTTCCCATTGACAAAGCTTGCATCCTTTTTTTCTACAATATAAGACAATAACGCATTTTTGGCCGCCTTTATGTGTGTTGGCATGGAATCTTTGGTAATTGGAATGTATTTTGCTCCCGAAGTAGTTCCAGAAGTCTTGGCAAAGTACAATGGTTTTCCAGGCCAAAGTACATTAGACTCTCCCGCTACAACACGATCGACATAAGCTCTCAACCCTTCATAATCTTGCACCTTTATGCGCTTTTTGAAGTCTTCGTAATTGTGAATGTTCGAAAAGTCATGGTCTTTACCAAAAACGGTCTTACTTCCTTTCGAAATTAATTTTTGAAAAACTTTCTCTTGTGTTTTAATCGGATTGTTTGCCCACTTTTTCACTTTTTTTGTGGCAATTTGAGCAAAAGGGATTGCAAAAAAAGATTTAATACTCATTATTTAAAATCTATATATTTTACTGGGTCTACTGCATAACCATCACTCCAAAGTTCAAAGTGTAGGTGCGGACCTGTTGTTAATTCTCCGGTCGATCCAACGCTTGCTATTGCCTCGCCAGATTGTACAAAATCGGATTGTTCTTTCAATAAATTTCCATTGTGTTTGTAAACAGAAATATAATTATTGCTGTGTTTTAAAATAAGCACATAGCCGGTTTCTGTTGTCCATCCGGAAAAAATAACCGTACCGTCTGCAATTGCTTTTACGGGTGCCCCCGTATTTGCTAGAATATCTACTGCAAAATGTTTGGTACTGGGGTCGAAGGTTTGAGAAATTTGACCGTTTAAAGGGGCAAAAAAAACCAAATCTACATTGGATTGAATGTTGTTAATGATCGGGAAACGGTCTCTTCGATCGACACTTTCTCTGAATAAAGAATCTGCTTTGGTGGCATCTAATTCGTTTTCATTGATAATCCTTCTTTCTTGTTCTAACAACAAAGAGTCTATGGTTTCTGTTTTTAATTCTCCCGTCAATACAGGTCTTAATGCTTTTGTATAATTCTCTAAAATTGACAATTGTATTTTCAAAGAATCCGCTTTTAAAGTAGCATTTAATGCATTTGTTTTTAATAATGTGGAAGAATAGCCAGGGATGTATTCTTTAATTGGTGTGAAAGCAATAAGCACTATGGTCAAAATCATTAGTAAAACTGAAAAAAAACCTCCAAATACAAAGACATTTAATCGGGATAATTTTAATGAAAAACGCTCTTCAAAAGTATCTTCATTTAAAACAACCAAACTGAACTTGTTGGTTAATTTCTTTTTAAAATTGCCTTTTTGTTTCTTGTTTTTTGCCACACAATTCTATTTTGGTTCTTTACAAATATACAACGAATATATAGTGAAATTATTTTCTATAAAAATTCATTTCATCAATGTATTCCCAAACTTCTTTGGGAAGAAGCGGTTGTATATTTTTGGCTGTTTTTATTCCGTTTCGAATCATTGTTGATGAAATTTCAACAACGGGAGCTGCTATTTTATGAATTTTTGGATGGTTATCAAATTGTAACTCGCTACTTCCTGCTGAAATTCTTGGGTATACATAGATTTGATGATGGGCTAAAATGGTTTCAAAATTCTTCCATTTATGAAAGTTTTTTAAGTTGTCTTCGCCCATGATTAAACAAAACTCTTTATCTGGGTGCAACTCTGAAATATGTGCTAAGGTGTGAGTGGTGTAATTGGGTTGCGGCAATTTAAACTCAATATCTGATGGTTTTATTTTTCGATAATTTTCAGTCGCCCTGTATACCATTTCAAAACGGTGATGATTGGCAAGCAAAGAACTTTTCTTTTTAAATGGATTGTGTGGAGTAACTACCATCCAAACCTCATCTAAGTTGGAATATTCTATTAAATGATTGGCAATGATTAAATGCCCAACATGGATGGGATTGAAGGTGCCAAAGTATAATCCAATTTTCATTTTAATAGGTTTCGCTGTTCGACTTTCTTTATTTGTTTAATTCTAAATAGTCACTCATTAGAGCTTCTGCTTCTTTTAAGGCAACATCTAAATCATAATTTTTAATAATCTGATCAAATTGTGGAGCTGTTGCCAATTCTACGGAGGCTTTTGCAATCCGCATGTTTATTTTATCCTCACTCTCTGTGCTTCTTTTCTTTAAGCGAATTTTTAGTTCATCTATACTAGGTGGCTTTATAAAAACAGATAAGGTATTTTCTGGAAATTTCTTTTTTATCCGCAATCCTCCAGCAACATCTATGTCAAAAATTACATGTTTTTTTTGTGCCCAGTTGCGTTCTACTTCTGTTTTCAGAGTCCCATAGAAGTTATCACGATATACTTCTTCCCATTCCAAAAAGGCATCCTCTTTTATTTTATCTTTAAAGTCTCTTAAAGAGATAAAATAATAATCTTCTCCGTCTTTTTCAAATCCTCTTGGTTCCCGTGATGTTGCAGAAATAGAAAATGCTAAATTAAATCGTTCCTGTTTTAACAAATGACGAACAATGGTTGTTTTCCCAGACCCAGAAGGTGCAGAAAACACGAATAATTTCCCTTTAAAATCTTTCATATTGTATAAATTATGAAATTCCGAATATCATCGGAATTATTTTCGTTTATAAAACGTTTAAAATTTGCTCTTTAATCTGCTCTAATTCATTTTTCATTTGAATTACCGCTTTTTGCATCGGTGCAAAATTAGCTTTAGAACCTGTAGTGTTAATTTCTCTTCCCATTTCTTGGACGATAAATCCTAATTTTTTACCATTCGATGCTTCCGACGATAAAGTGAGCAAAAAGTAATCTAGGTGGTTTGCTAAACGTACTTTCTCTTCATTAATATCTAATTTTTCAAGATAATAAATCAACTCCTGCTCAAAACGATTTTCGTCTGTATCTACTTTCAAATCATCGATTGCCTTTTTTAAACGCGTCTTCACATTTTCTACCCGATCGCTATCCAATGCCTTCACTTGTTCCAAATAGGTCCTAATATTTGTAATTCTTTCTTTGAAATCTATTTCCAAAGACGTCGCTTCATCAACTCGATATTGAATAATTTCCTGAATGGCAATGTCTATATTTTGACTGATAGTATTCCATTCATTTTCATCAAACTCTTCACGCTCTGCTTTTAATGCGTCCGGCATTCTAATGGCCATTTTCAAAAGGTCTACGTCCGTTGCTCTACCCATTTCAACGACACTTCTTAGTTGTTCCATGTATTCCTTTACAAGACTTTGATTGATCTTTGCTGAAGTTTCATTCCCCGTCATTTCAACAAAGATGGAGAAATCTACTTTTCCACGCACCAAAGCGCTCGCTAATTTCTTACGTACAGACAATTCTTTTTCTTTGTAATAAGAAGGAATTCGAACGTTTAAATCAAGATTTTTACTGTTTAAGGATTTAATTTCTATGGTTACTTTTTTGGTAGGCAATTGCAGTACAGATTTACCATAACCTGTCATAGATTGAATCATAAAATAGTCATTTTAAATGAGTTGCAAATATAGTTTATTTCGTAGTATTTTTAGGTTGTTTTGAAACTAAATACACTCCGAAAAATATGATTCCTGATGCGCACATTTTCACTAAACTTAGAGAATCACTGCCCATAGATAGTGCAAAAATAGTAGCAATTACTGGTTGTAAATAAATAAAAACACCCACTGTAGTGGGTTTCAATTTAGACAAGCCGTAAAGATTAAAAAGATATGTAATACAGGTTGTAAAAAAAATGACAAAACCTACTTTTAAATAAATATCCGTTGGCATAGAAGTCCATGAAATTTCAGTGAATTCAATAAATGAAAATGGAATGACAAGAACGAGCCCAAATAAATAGAACCATTTTATAAAGGTAATCGGGTGGTATTTTGAAATTAATTTTTTAACCAAAACTAAATACAGCCCATAGGAGGCAGCATTTATAAATACCAAAAAGTTACCTAAAGTGCTATCCGTATCAGTATTATCTCCGTTATTTCCATAAACAATTAAAAGGATTGCACCAATCAAGCCAACGAAAACCCCAATGATTTTCCTTTTAATAATTTTCTCTTTTAATAAAATACTCGAAAAAATTAAAACCATAATAGGTGAAGTAACCATCATCACTGAAGCACTTATTGGTGAAGTAAGACTCAGCCCTTTAAAAAAACACAACATGTTCAATGCGATTCCAAAAAAAGAAGCCAAAATTATTTTTTTATAGTCTTGTTTCTCTATTTTTTGTGATTTCACAAAAAAACCCGCTAACCAAAAAACAACAGTTGCTCCTAAAACTCTTAATAAAATAAAAGCATCAGGTTTTACATAAAACGGCATTACATCTTTTGCAATAGTAAAAGTAACGCCATAGATTAAGGTTGCAATAGAGACTAAGCTAAGTGCAATGCTTCTTCGGTTCATGAAAATGAATTCAAAAATGAAGGCGCAAAGTTGAGAATAATTTTAAGAAAATACACAAAAAAAGAGTTTCAAATTCATGAAACTCTTTGATTTAGGTTTGTTGATTTTAGGTAATCAATACGATTTTCCGATTGATTATTAAGAGCTCACAATATACACATTTTAAACAATTCCGATTATATTTGTAAAATAAGCTACAACAATGAACATTCATCACCTCTCTAAAAGCCCCTCTATTTTAAATAAATTCATTTCAGAAATTAGAGATCAAAAAATTCAAAAAGATACTTTACGCTTTCGTAGAAATATTGAGAGAATTGGAGAAATATTAGGGTATGAATTGAGCAAAGAACTCGCGTATGAAACCCTAGAGATTACCACTCCCTTAGGGAAAAAACAGATAGCTCTTCCTAAAAAAGAGATCGTTCTCTGCTCAATATTAAGAGCGGGACTACCGCTTCATCAAGGGTTGTTAAACTATTTTGATGCTGCTCAAAATGCGTTCATTTCCGCATACCGTCACCATCCAAATAAAGATGCAGAATCTGAAATTGTCGTAGAATATTTTGCCGCACCAGCAATTGAGCATAAAATACTTTTGTTAGCAGACCCAATGTTGGCAACCGGTCAATCTTTAGTTGCAGTACACGAAGCAATTAAAAAACAAGGGATTCCCAAAGAAATTCATATTGTCGCAGTAATCGCATCACAAGAGGGAATCGATTTTATTGAAAATCATTTTCCCGAAAACACCCATTTATGGATCGCAGCAATTGATCCTAAATTAAATGAAAAAGGATATATTATCCCAGGGCTTGGAGATGCCGGAGACTTGGCTTTTGGAACTAAATTATAAGAATAAAGGTCCCAAAAGAGCAATCAGCACAAAAAGAATAAGTCCTATTTCTTTTAAAAACGTTCGCTGTATCGAATCAAAACCATTGGCAAGAATTACTGCAACAGGAAAAGCAGCAATTAGCAATTCAGAACCATCTCGATCAAAGCTAATAAAGAGGTATGAAATGCTCACAAACAAATGAATTAAAAGTAAAATCCAGCTTTTTCTGAAGCGATTATTAACTGAAAACGCACTTCCTGTTTTCATAAAAATAGCAAATAACAAAAATATTGAAAGAGTTATCAATGGGGCTAAAAACTCAGTTTCTTTATACATACTAAAGTCATATGTAGTGTATAAGACGAATTTATCTTTAAAAAGAGAAAGCTCACCGATCCAAAAACTGTAAGTGAAAAACAGAAAAATAGGTGTCAAAAAACCAATTAGAGAAATCAACACAGTTTGAAATCGAACCCTTTTGTGAATGATTAATGCAGTGAAAATAAGCAGTGAAAAGACAATTAAAAAAGGATTTATAATGCACATTGCACCCAGCCAAAAACCAGCGTCAAATAACTTTTTAAACACCTCTTTTAGGGTCTGTAAACTATACACCTTTCTTAAAAACAAGAGATGTAAAAGGTATTCTAAAATAACCTGATAATCATACAAATACGTGCTAAAAAAAGAAATTACTAAAAGATAAAATAGAAGAGCATACGAATTGTCTAGCGTTAATTTATTCTTAGAAACAATAAAATTTACACCAAAAAGCAAGAAGGTGAAAACAAGAAAAAAAACTATTTTTTCAACGATGAAAAACAGCGTAATTTCACTCATTGAAAACGAATGAAAACTATTTAAAAAAAAGGCACAAACAAATACTAGTAATAAAACTATAAAATTGATTGGTTTTGATTTGCCGAAAAAATTGGCTAACATTATTTCTTTTGTTATTTTTGCAGTGTAAAGATAAATAAGTTATGATAGCAAGCAATATTTTTAAGTGGATTGGTACTTTATTTACCGAGTATTTATTCACTCCTTTTAATGAAATTCGTTCCGATTTAGCATTGAGAGAGTTTGGATGGTGGATTTCAAATGGTGTTAATTGGCTTTTTTTGATTGTCTTTTTATTTCTTTTACGTTACTGGATGAAAGAATCATACAAATTTAAGAGAGAAGGAACAGAAGATCGCGCTTAATACTACATTCCTTGGGAAGCAAAAACAAATTAAAACGTTTTAACGAAAACGAAACGTTCAAAAATGTCATTCAGCCTACAAGAGAGGAAGTTGTCAATAACTTCTCTTTAAAAGGCAAATGGCATTCTTTTTTTAAAAACAAAAATCCGATAGTTTTAGAATTAGGCTGTGGTAAAGGTGAATATACAATTGCCTTAGCGCGTAAAAACCCAAATAAGAACTACATTGGTATCGATATTAAAGGGGCACGCTTTTGGCGTGGAGCAAAAACAGCCATCGAAGAAGATCTACGAAACGTTGCTTTTATCAGAACACAAATTGAATTGGTTGATTATATTTTTGCAGAAAATGAAGTCGCTGAAATTTGGATTACCTTTCCAGATCCACAAATAAAATACAAGCGTACAAAACATAGAATGACAAATGCGTCCTTCCTAAAAAAATATCATTATATTTTAAATGAAGAAGGCATCATGAACTTAAAAACCGATAGCGAATTTATGCACGGTTACACACTCGGCTTATTGCATGGTGAAGGACATGAAGTTTTAAACGCAAATCACAATGTGTATAAAAATGAAGGGTCGCCAAAAGAAGTAACAGAAACGCAAACTTTTTACGAAAACCAATACCTAGAAGTCGGCAAACCCATCACCTTCATTCAATTTCGATTAAAGTATTAATTCATTTCAACAATTCACTACAAAATAAGGCATGCAAAACACTTTTGGCTATGTATTCTAGATCCCTATATAGTCCGTTTTTTTTGCTTTTAACCAAGAATACACTTCAAAACCAAACCTGTCAAAACATTTTTACGGTGTATTCGAGACCCTATGTGGTCAATTTTTTTTCCTATCTTCACATAGTGAAAGAATCAGACAATTTTTATGAAAGAGTATATACTGTAGCCCGCTTAATTCCATTTGGTCGCGTAACCAGTTATGGCGCCATTGCCAACTATTTAGGGGCAGCACGATCCGCCAGAATGGTAGGCTGGGCAATGAATAATTCTCACAATCAAAAAGAAGAAGTTCCCGCACACAGAGTTGTAAATCGAAAAGGATTATTGACAGGAAAGCATCATTTTAAGGGTACAAATCTTATGCAACAGTTGTTGGAAAGTGAAGGAATTGTTGTGATTGAAAATCAAATTCAAGATTTCGAAAAAGTATTCTGGAGTCCAATGGATGCCTCCGCCTCTAAAAAGGAATAAAAGCGTACTTTATCGCTATTCGCAAAGCCATCAAAAAATAATCACAATCCATACCCTTTCTTATCTAAACAGTAAGCACTATCTTTGCAATCAAGATTTAATCTTAATTAAAGTTATAAGCACCACTTTGAGCGTTAAAGAACGATTTTTTATAGGATTTAAAATCCAAAATCACGACTGAGCTCGATTTATCAATAGAAAAATGAGTTTTAAAAAGCAAGACATATACAAAGCATTAGAAACAATTACGGCTCCAGGAGAAGGAAAAAGCTTGATTGAAAACAACAATGTAACCAATGTTGTCATTTTTGGCAACGAAGTTGAAGTAGACGTCACTATAAACAACCCTACTTTACAAGCAAAGAAAAAAATTGAAACGGAAATTTCAAAAGCCATTAAAACTAGTTTAGATGCAGCTATCATAGTTAAAGTAAACGTACAGGTTGTAAAGCCAGTAGCTAAAGAAAATCCAAATTTAATTCGAGGAAAAGAAATTCCAAACATCAAGAACATTATTGCCATCGCATCTGGAAAAGGTGGAGTTGGTAAATCTACCATCACAGCAAACACAGCCATTACTTTAGCCAAAATGGGGTTTAGTGTTGGTGTTTTAGATGCCGATATTTATGGTCCGTCACAACACATTATGTTTGATGTTGAGAAAGTAAAACCATTGTCTGTAAATGTAGACGGACGTTCGAAAATGAAACCTGTAGAGCATTACGGAGTCAAACTATTGTCCCTTGGCTTTTTTACAGATCCAAATCAGGCCGTAATTTGGCGAGGTCCTATGGCTTCTAAAGCTTTAAATCAATTAATCTTTGATGCAGACTGGGGGGAATTGGACTTCTTATTAATTGATCTACCACCAGGTACCGGAGATGTTCATTTATCCATCGTACAAGCATTGCCAATAAGTGGTGCCGTAATTGTGAGTACACCACAAAACATTGCCTTAGCAGATGCAAAGAAAGGAGTTGCCATGTTTCAACAAGAAAGCATTCAGGTACCTGTTCTGGGAATTATCGAAAATATGGCGTATTTTACACCCGAAGAATTACCAGAAAACAAATACTACATCTTTGGACAAGATGGAGCAAAAAACTTAGCAGAAGACATTAAAACTGAGTTTTTAGGTGAAATCCCATTAGTACAAAGTATTCGTGAATCAGGGGATGTGGGTCACCCAGTTGCCCTACAAAACGGCACTGTTTTAGAAAAATCATTTTCAGAAATTACCAAAAAAATGGTTTCAGAACTAGTACAAAGAAATGCAAATTTACCCCCAACAGAAGTTGTGAGAATTACAACAATGAGCGGGTGTAGTGCAGTAAAAAAATAAGGAATATGGAAGCACTAGAAACACTGCAAAACGTAGAAAAAGCCTTAGAAGAAATTCGCCCATTCTTAATGAGTGATGGCGGAAATATTGCGCTTTTATCTATAGAAAACAATGTTGTTAAAGTACAATTACAAGGTGCATGCACAGGATGTTCCGTAAACCAAATGACTCTGAAAAATGGCGTCGAGGCAACCATTAAAAAATATGCTCCACAAATTTTGGAAGTAATTAATGTAGAATAACAAACAAAAGTTCGTTTTTACAACAGATTTAATTGAGAATGATTACCACAGATATTTTAATTATTGGCGCAGGGCCAACAGGATTATTTACCGTTTTTGAGGCGGGTTTATTAAAACTTCGATGTCATTTAATTGACGCACTCCCACAAGCAGGTGGTCAATGTTCCGAAATCTATCCAAAGAAACCCATTTATGACATTCCTGCATATCCAGAAATTTTAGCGGGCGATTTAACCGATAAGTTAATGGAACAAATTAAACAATTTGAACCCGGATTTACTTTAGGAGAAAGAGCAGAAACCATAGAAAAACAAGAAGACGAAACTTTTATTGTTACTACTAATAAAGGCACAAAACACCATGCAAAAATTGTAGCTATTGCTGGCGGACTTGGTTCTTTTGAACCTAGAAAACCACCCATTCCAAATATTACAAATTTTGAAGACAAGGGGGTCGAATATATCATTCGAGATCCTGAGTACTATAGCAATAAAAAAGTAGTCATTTCTGGCGGTGGAGACTCCGCATTAGACTGGGCTATCTTTCTAACAGATGTCGCAGCCTCAGTTACTTTAATTCATCGACGAAATGAATTTAGAGGCGCATTGGATTCCGTAGACAAAGTACAAGAATTGAAAAATGCAGGTAAGATTACCATGATAACCCCTGCAGAAGTAAAAGGAATTGTTGGAACCGATAAAGTAGAAGGAGTTGCTGTTGTGCAAAATGGTGGCGAAGAATTTACCATTGAAACAGACCATTTTATTCCACTTTTTGGATTGTCTCCAAAACTAGGTCCGATTGCAAATTGGGGATTAGAAATAGAAAAGAATGCTATTAAAGTAAATAATGCATTGGACTACCAAACCAACATTCCTGGAATTTATGCTATTGGAGATGTAAACACTTATCCTGGAAAACTAAAATTAATTTTATGTGGTTTTCATGAAGCAACATTAATGTGTCAAAGTGCCTACAAACGTATTTTTCCAGACAAAAAATATGTAATGAAATATACCACTGTTGGAGGCATAGATGGTTTTGATGGAACCAGAAAAGAAGCGCCCAAGGCAGTTGTGAAGAAAATTGAATAATGAATCCAGACATTACTTTAAAAATAACGGACAGAGAAGGCATACTTCACGAGATTCAAGCCCCTACAGATATGGCAATGAATTTAATGGAAGTCATTCGCTCTTATGAATTGGCAGAAGAAGGAACTATTGGAATTTGTGGTGGAATGGCTATGTGTGCCTCTTGTCAGTGTTACGTGAACTCCAATCATCAATTACCCGAAATGAGTATTGATGAAGATATGATGTTGGCTGAAGCCTTTCATGTCGAAAACAATAGCCGATTAGGCTGCCAAATTCAGATGACACCTGCTATGGATGGCTTGGAAGTTGTATTGGCCCCAGAAAGCTAAAAAACTCAAATTAGTTTTCTGTATATTTGTAGAGAACATTCTTAAAACGTTCCTATGTTTCCAGATTTATTAACTTTTTTAAAATATTTGATAAAACGCAATCCTGAATGAGGATGCTATGTATTATAAATAGATCAATGCAAAATGTATCAGTTCAATACTAAAATTGGTGCACTGTATTTATTAATTCATTACTACATTAAATCATGCCATTTTATCATAAATTAGGAAAAATTCCACCCAAAAGACATACTCAATTTCGCAAAAAAGACGGAAAGTTATATTACGAACAACTTTTTGGTACAATTGGTTTTGACGGAATGTCTACCAACAGTTATCACGAACATAGACCAACGATGGTGAAGAAAATTGGAAAACAATATTCTGTAAAACCAAAAATAGCAAAAGCAAACAATATTCAATCCTATCGCTTTAGAGGTTTTCAAGTAGCACCAGAAAACGATTATTTAGAAAGTAGAAAAATTGTTTTAACAAATACAGACTGTAATATCATTTTGTCTGCTCCCAAAAAATCTACCATTGATTATTTTTATAAAAATACGGATGCAGATGAAGTCATCTTCATTCACAAAGGATCAGGGAAATTAAGAACGCATCTTGGAAATATCGATTTTAAATACGGTGACTATTTAGTCATTCCACGAGGAATTATTTACAAGTTAGATTTTAACAATGAAAACAATCGTCTTTTTATTGTGGAATCCTACTCGCCAGTTTACACGCCAAAACGATACCGAAATTGGTTTGGTCAATTATTAGAACACGCTCCTTTTTGTGAACGAGATATAAGAAGACCACATGAATTAGAAACCTATGATGAATTGGGAGACTTCCTTGTTAAAGTAAAAAAACAAGGAGAAATTATAGAAATGACCTATGCCTCTCATCCTTTTGATGTGATTGGCTATGATGGCTATAATTTTCCGTATGCCTTTTCAATTCACGATTTCGAACCCATTACAGGACGAATTCATCAGCCACCTCCGGTGCATCAAACCTTTGAAACCAATGCCTTTGTCATTTGTAGTTTTGTCCCCCGTATGTACGATTACCATCCAGACTCAATTCCTGCACCTTACAACCATAGCAATATTGATTCTGACGAGGTATTGTATTATGTAGATGGCGATTTTATGAGCAGAAACGATGTTGATCAAGGACACATTTCTTTGCATCCCGCCGGAATTCCTCACGGTCCCCACCCAGGAGCAACTGAGCGTAGTATTGGACATACAAAAACAGAAGAATTGGCGGTAATGGTGGACACATTTAAACCGCTACAAGTAACAGACGAAGCGATGAAAATTGCCGATGAAGACTACTATAAGTCTTGGTTAGAGTAAAAAAATAAATACATTTTGAAGAAAAATAGAAGCGTTTTAAAAAATGACAATACGTTTTCAAAATAAACTCCCGTATCTTTTTTTTCACTTCTCTAAACGCACTATTCTAAAATAAAAAAAATGAGTAAAAAAGAAATAAAATCAGTAAACTACAGTTTAGAAAAAATATTTGCAGGTGCGCAAGATTTCCTTCCCCTTTTAGGAACCGATTATGTAGAGTTTTACGTAGGAAATGCAAAACAAGCGGCACACTTTTACAAAACTGCATTTGGTTTTCAATCCCATGCCTATCGTGGATTAGAAACAGGATCTAAAGATGCTGTTAGCTACGTGCTGACGCAAGACAAAATCAAACTGGTATTGACAACGCCATTAAATAGTAAATCTCCAATAAACGATCACATTGTAAAACATGGAGACGGGGTGAAAGTGATTGCACTTTGGGTAGAAGATGCTCGAAAAGCATATGAAGAAACCACCTCTAGAGGTGCAAAATCCTACATGGAACCCACTGTAGAATCCGATGAACATGGAGAAGTTGTAAGATCAGGAATCTATACCTACGGTGAAACCGTTCATCTCTTTGTAGAGCGGAAGCACTACAGCGGAGTTTTTTTACCTGGTTTTCAAAAATGGGAATCCGCCTACAATCCCCCAGCAGCAGGTTTAAAATACATTGACCACATGGTGGGAAATGTGGGATGGAACCAAATGGATGTATGGGTAAAATGGTATGAAGATGTCATGGGATTTGAGAATTTCTTATCCTTTGATGACAAGCAAATTCACACAGAATATTCTGCCTTAATGAGTAAGGTAATGTCGAATGGAAATGGGCGAATTAAATTCCCTATTAACGAACCCGCAAAAGCAGCGAAACGCTCTCAAATTGAAGAATATTTAGATTTTTATGAAGGAGCCGGCGTGCAACATATTGCTGTTGCAACCGATGACATTATAAAAACAGTAAGTCAATTAAAAGCGAATGGTGTAGAATTTTTATCGATACCTCCCGAAGAATACTATCGATCTGTTCCTGGAAGATTAGAAGAATTTAGTCATGAATTAAGAGAGGATATCGACAAATTAAAAGGCTTAGGCATTATGATCGATGCCGATGAAGAAGGGTATTTACTACAAATTTTCACAAAACCAATTGAAGACAGACCAACCTTATTTTTCGAAGTCATTCAAAGAATGGGCGCTAGAGGTTTTGGTGCAGGAAATTTTAAAGCCCTTTTTGAATCGATTGAAAGAGAACAAGCAAAAAGAGGCACATTATAAAAAAACATAATCCCATAAACAAATCGTTTTTTATAGGATTTTAAAAGAACACGAATGAAGCGTCTAAATTTTAAAAATATTAAATCTCCTTTCTCATAAATTCACTTTCAAACAAGTAAGTACGTGAATGAAATTTTAACTAAAAAAGAGAAAAATGAGTAAAGATGAAATATTAAAAGCTATCGAAGAAAAATATGATAAACTCGGAGTTCCATTAGACGCCATGTTAGAAGGTTTGTTGTGGAGTACTCCAATTACTTATTGGGATTACATCCAGACAGACGCATTGTTAGGATTGCAAACACCAAGAACCAACCAACCCGATGAAATGGTCTTTATCATGTATCATCAAGTCAATGAGCTATTGTTTAAAATGGTCTTGTGGGAAATTGATCAAGTTGCAAAAACAACGAAAGTTTCTGCAGAAAAATTTGCAATGCACCTCAACAGAATCAGTCGATATTTTGACATGCTAAGCAGTTCATTTACAGTTATGGCAGACGGAATGGAGCAAGCACAATATCTAAAATTCAGGAATACCTTAACACCTGCAAGTGGTTTTCAATCTGCACAATATCGAAAAATTGAATTTGCTTCTACAGAGTTAATTCATTTAATTGACATACGATATCGAGATACAATAGACCGAAACTCTTCCTTTAAAAACGCCTATGATCATTTGTATTGGCAGGCTGCTGGAGTAAATCATAAAACAGGTGAAAAATCAACACTAATCAATTTGTTTGACAAAAAGTATCTAGGAGACTTCATTGATTTTATGGAAGATTATAACGAAATTAATTTATCAAAAAAATTCAAACAACTCCCAAAAGAAATTCAAGAAAATGAAGAATTAATTCAAGCAATGCGTCATTACGATTATACCGTAAACGTAAAGTGGGTACTTGCACATTACAATGCTGCAGGCAAATATCTCGGTGGGAAAGACAAAGATTTAGAAGCAACTGGAGGGAGTAGTTGGCGTAAATACCTGCATCCAAAATTCCAACGTAGAATTTTCTATCCTTATCTTTGGTCTGAGGAAGAGTTGAAAAATTGGGGCACTGATACATAATAAATTTATTAAAAATTACTTTTATAATTTTTGTAACACAATTATCAATACTTTTTTATAAGTTTGAAATCCATGAAAAAGAGAAACTTCTTATTTGCGCTATTTTTTATAGCATTAACGTCTTTTGGTCAAGATATTAGTCCTGAAAAAAACACAGTCTTTAAAAACGGAGAGTGGCTTCGTTATAAAATGAGTTATAGCGGCTGGATGCGTGCTGGAACTGCAGTATTAAAACTGGAGGAAAAGGAACTTAATGGTAAAAAAGTTTTACATGCAACTGGAACTGGCTGGACTTCTGGTATGATTAAGTGGTTCTTTAAAGTAGACGATACTTATGAGAGTTACTTTGATAAAGAAATTATAAGGCCCTACTTTTTCAAACGAAAAATAGACGAGGGTGGATACAAAAAAAATAGAAACATCACGTTTAATTACAAAACAAAAAAAGCCCTCGTTCAAGATTTTATCAAGAAAAAAAATACGTCGATTCCATTTTCAGAGGTACAAGATATGCTCTCTTCTTTTTATTATTTAAGAAATCAGAAAATTGATACCTTAAAAATAGGAGAGGAAATTAGTATTGACATGTTTTTAGACTCGCAAATCTATCCGTTTAAACTTCGTTTTTTAGGAAAAGAAACTCTAAAAACAAAAGTCGGAAAAGTAAAAACTTTAAAATTTAGACCCTTGGTTCAGGCAGGTAGAATATTTAAAGCGCAAGAAAGTGTTACAATTTGGATTACTGCCGATAAAAACAAAATCCCAATTAAAATGAAAGCCAATCTATCTGTGGGCTCATTAAGAGCAGACCTAGAGGCTTACAAAGGTTTAGCGAATTCGTTTGAAAAAGTTTTTAATTGAATTCATTCTCTAAATCGTTCTAAAACCGTTTACTTAACTTCCTGAAATTCATTAAAAAATTACTGCATTTTATTTGTACTTTTGTGTCAATAGAAATATGACCTTTAAAATTCGTTTCTTGAAAAAACTATGTGCCCTTTTCTTTCTTTTTTCTTTGATCTTTTCGTGTACTACAAAAGAAGAAAAAACTGTTGAAAAAAAGATAGTGCCTCCCCAAATCATTAAAGAATACGGATATGTATTGAATGATTATAAAGTGATAAAAGATACAATAAAAAGTGGTGAAAGCTTTGGAGTCATTTTGGACAGACATCATGTAATGTATCCTACGATTAATAAAATTGCAAGTACTGTAAAAGAAACTTTCGATGTAAGAAGGGTGCGTGCAGGAAAACCATATACAATTTTAGCACGCAAAGATTCTACAGAAAAAGCTCAGGTTTTTATTTACAACCATGATAAAATCAATGCAACAATTGTAGCGTTTACAGACTCCACAGTTACAGCGCATCGCTATAAAAAACCGATTAAAATTATAGAAAAAGAAATTGGTGGAAAAATATTTTCAAGTTTATCTGTGACCATGGACAGCCTTCACATAAATCCGGGATTGACCAATACAATTGCAGATGACATTTATGCTTGGACATTGGATTTTTATAAACTTCAAAAGGGAGATGAGTTCAAACTCGTTTATGAGGAGAAATACATAAACGATACTATATTTGCAGGTTTTGGGAATATTAACTCTGCTGTTTTCAAACATAAAAACCAGGATTTTTACGCCTTTCGATTTTTAGCCGATAGCACAAAAGGGCTGGTAGACTATTATGACGATGAAGGTAAAATATTAAGGCGTCAGTTTTTAAAATCACCCATAAAATTCGGCTCAAGAATCTCTTCTCCTTATAATTTGAAAAGAAGAATTAGACACTATGGCTATCGCGTAAAGCCCCACAAAGGAACCGATTTTGCAGCAAAAGAAGGAACACCCATTATGGCAACTGCAAGTGGAATCGTTACTGAGTCTACCCAAAAAGGTGGGAATGGTAAGTATGTAAAAATTAGACATAATAACACCTACGAAACCCAATATCTTCACATGAGAAGACGAAACGTAAAAAAAGGGCAATTCGTAAAACAAGGAGACATTATTGGATGGGTAGGAAGAACAGGCAGCACAGAAGGTAGGCATGTGTGTTATCGTTTTTGGAAAAACGGGAGACAAGTAGATCCTTTCAAACAAAAACTCCCTGCTGCAATACCCTTAAAAGAAAATATTAAAACAAAATACTTGGCATTTATTAAAATTCCCAAAACAAGATTAGACAATATCAAAATCACTGAAACAGAAAGTGCATCATCAGAGATAATTGCTGAAAATTAAAAATAAATATGGCTTTAAAAAACATTAACCCAACCACAACAAAGGCTTGGAAAGATTTGTCAAATCATTTTAATGAAATCGAAAAAACGACTCTTAAAGAACTTCACCTAGATAAAAATAGACAAGCGGAGTTCTCTATCCAAAATGAAGATGTTCTTGTCGATTTCTCAAAGAATAGAATCACTAAAAAAACCTTAAATCTTTTAGTTGCTTTGGCAAATGAAGTAGCTTTAAAAGACGCTATTGAAAAACAATATACTGGTGAAGTTATTAATGCAACAGAAGGCAGAGAAGTTTTGCACACCGCACTAAGAAGTACTTCTGATGAACCCCTATTTGTAAATGACAAAAACATAAAACCTCAGATTCAAACTGCGTTGCGAAAAATTAAAAGTTTTAGTAATAAAGTGATTTCTGGAAAATGGAAAGGATTTACAGGCAAAGCAATCACAGATATTGTAAACATTGGTATTGGAGGTTCTGATCTTGGGCCAGACATGGTTGTCGAATCATTAAAGTTTTACAAAAATCATTTGAATACCCATTTTGTATCAAATATTGATGGGGATCATGTTTCTGAAATCATCAAACACCTAGACCCAGAAACCACTTTATTTATCATTGTTTCTAAAACCTTTACAACACAAGAAACTCTAACAAATGCCAATACAATTAAAGATTGGTTTTTGTCCCAAAAAAAATGTCCTGCTACTATTTTTGATGTCGCAAAACACTTTATTGCCGTGTCTACAAACTTAAAATCTGTGGAAGATTTCGGAATCGATAAAGCCAATATTTTTCCAATGTGGAATTGGGTTGGAGGTCGTTTTTCTCTTTGGTCTGCTGTGGGAATATCCATCAGTTTGGCTATTGGTTTCGCCAATTTTAAAGACCTTCTAAACGGAGCTGAGGAAATGGATATTCATTTTAAGGAGGAAGAATTTGATAAAAACATCCCTGTAATCTTAGCATTAATTAGTATTTGGTACAATAATTTTCACAAAGCAGAAACAGAAGCTATTTTACCATACACACAATATTTAACAAAATTATCTGCCTACTTACAGCAAGCCATTATGGAAAGCAACGGAAAGAGCGTCGATCGAAATGGAAATCGCGTCAACTACCAAACAGGCACCGTTGTTTGGGGAAGTACTGGGACCAATATGCAACATGCATTTATGCAGTTGGTTCACCAAGGAACCAAATTAATTCCGTGTGATTTTATTGGGTATAAAGAATCGTTGTATGGGCTTACGGATCATCATCAGAAATTAATGGCCAACTACAATGCACAAATGGAGGCTTTGGCTTTTGGAAAAACAAAAGAAGAAGTTCATTTAGAATTAAAGTTTTCTGGGGATCAAGCGCATATAGCAACCCTACTGCCTTTTAAAGTTTTTGAAGGAAACAAGCCAAGCACGCGTATTTTGATTGATAAGTTAACGCCAAAATCTTTGGGGAAACTCATTGCCATGTACGAACACAAAATTTTTGTACAAGGAATTCTTTGGAACATTTACAGCTACGATCAATTTGGCGTAGAACTTGGAAAAGAATTGGCAAAAAAACTGCTAAATAAATCGTAAAATTATCATCTGCAGTTTTTTTTCTATATTTGAACGAACTAAACTTTAAAAAAATGAAATTAATTAAAAACGTATTATTTCTAGCTTTTTTCTTTATGACAGCGACTGTCATGGGACAAACCGTGGTTACTGGAACGGTAGTTGATGAAACCAACCAACCCCTCCCTGGATCTAGTGTTCTTGAAAAAGGGACTACCAACGGAACGGAGTCTGATTTTGATGGTCAATTTACATTGAACACACAATCAAATTCAGGTGTTTTGGTAATTTCTTATATCGGTTACAAATCGATAGAAATTTCTTTTTCAGCTGCAGCATCCAACGTTGGTGCTGTTCAATTAGTTGAAGACGCAGATGCATTAGATGAAGTAGTTATTATTGGTAAAGGAGTTATCGATTTAGCAGGGGGTAGAAAAACACCTGTAGCAGTTTCAACGATTAAAGCTGCCGAAATTCAAAGAAAAATTGGAACCCAAGATGTTACCATGACATTGGTAAACACACCTTCTGTATATGTTGCAGGACAAGGTGGTGGTTTTGGTGATACTCGAATTTCTGTGAGAGGGTTTGATCAAACAAATACTTCTTACCTATTAAACGGACAACCCATTAATGGAATGGAAGATGGTAAAATGTACTGGTCTAACTGGTCTGGAATTAGCGATATTGCAAGTGCCGTTCAAATTCAGAGAGGTTTAGGAGCTTCTAAATTGGCCATTTCTTCTGTAGGGGGTACCACCAATTTTGTTACAAAAACAACAGATAAAAAACCAGGAGGTTATTTTTCTACAGCTTTGGCAAATGATGCCTACTTTAAATCTACTATGTTTTACAACACAGGTCAGAATGAAAGTGGTTTTGCAACCTCTGTCATGTTTTCTCACTGGCAAGGTGACGGATACAACGAAGGAAACAAAGGACAAGGACAGACCTACTTTGTGTCTTTTGGATACAACCCAAACGAAAAGCACAACTTTAACTTCTTAATTACAGGTGCGCCACAATGGCACGATCAAAACTATTCTAAGAGTATTTCTTCTTACTTAGAATATGGTAGAAGATATAATAACAACTGGGGTACTTACCAAGGTGAATACATGACAGAACGAAGAAATTTCTATCACAAACCCGTAATGAATATCAACTGGGATTACACGATTAGCGATGATTCGAACCTTTCTACAGTACTTTATGCTTCATGGGGACGTGGAGGTGGAACTGGAAACAGAGGAAATAGAGAAAGAACAAATACGGGATATGTTGATTATGATGCAATTTACGCAAACAATGCAGCCGCTGTTGATGGGAACTTTGGAAACGGAGCTTACATTACGAGATCTTCGATGAACAACCATAGCTGGTATGGAATGGTTTCTAACTATGAAAAGCAACTGAATGACAATTTAGTTTGGAACGTAGGAGCCGATTTAAGAACTTACTACGGAACGCACTTTAGACAAGTAAAAGATTTACACGGATTGTCCTCTTGGACAGAGGATAGAAGATTAAAAGATGGAACGCACAATCGAGTTGGAGATGTGGTTTCTGTAACTGCAAATACTGCTTTTAGTGCAAATCCTTGGGCAACCTTCTTTAATTTTGCAAGCGAGAATGAAAGAATTGATTATGACAGTAGTGAACGAATTTCTTATGCAGGAATGTTTACCCAATTAGAATATGCTACTGATAAACTATCTGCATTCGTTCAAGGATCATTGTCTCAACAAAATCACCAAAGATTTGATAGATATGATTACGACGCGAATTCTCAAGATTCTGAAAAAGTAAGTAATGTTGGTTACAACGTTAAAGCCGGAGGTAGTATTATTGTTGATGAAAGCAACAAAGTGTATGCAAATGCAGGTGTTTATTCACGTCAACCATTTCATGATGCAATCTTTAATACTTATGATAACAGAGTAAGTCCTTTCACTCAAAATGAAGACATTTTAGGATTGGAATTAGGGTATTCTTATGCTAAAAACAATTTTTCTGCAAATGTAAACTTATACAGAACCTCTTGGAAAAACAGAGTAGTGAGTTCTTCAAGAGTTGTAGACGGATTGATTGAAAATACGTTAAACTTTGGTGCTGAGCAATTACACCAAGGAATCGAAATTGACTTTAGAACTCGTATGTTAAATAACAAACTAACCTTTAAAGGATTTACTTCTATTGGAGATTGGGAATATGTTGGAAGTACTGTTCGAAGAGTAGTCGATGAAGATCAAGTAATTTTATCTGAATCGAACAATGATGTAGATGGTGGTAAAGTAGGAGATGCAGCGCAATTCACTTTAGGATTTGGTTTAGACTATGCAATTACAGACAACTTCTCTGTAGATTTTGACTGGAGATTGTATGATGGCCTATACGCAAACGTAGGTGCTGTAAAAGAAAACTTAGAATTGCCTACCTATGACATTGCTGATTTAGGAATTTCTTACCGACTTTTCATTGGTGAAAACAAAGACAAGAATTTAGATTTCAGACTGAATGTAAACAACTTGTTCTATGAAGTGTACTTGACTGACCTAAGAGACAATGATGAGGCATCTCCAATTGCTTCAGAAAACTGGAAAGGGATTAACAAATCTAACAGAGGAATGTTTGGTTGGGGAAGAACTTGGAATGCTTCTGTGAAATATAGCTTCTAAAAAAAATCTTTATACTTTTTTAAAACCACCTCAATGAGGTGGTTTTTTTGTGTCTTATTTTTAGTATCCAAAGAAGTTTAAGATGTGTATTTTGGATCTTCATTTTAACACCTGTAAGAAAATAGAAAATCAGGCTAGACTATTTTTAATGCTACAAGTAGTGTAAAAAAGTTAATAACTTCAAATAATTAAGGTTTCACTTAAAGAAAAATGGGCTTAAAAAAAATGGGAATGCCCCCAGTACGTGTTTTTGTTAAAGATTTTATCAGGATAAATATATATTAACCCTATACACAGCATTTGTTAACAAACTTGTTGATACTTAATAGATTGATTTTTCAGATAATGTGTTGAATTTTATTTATATTTAGTGCTCTTAAAGTTTTGTTAAAACTTAACATTAAGTTAACATTGTAACTCTTCAAAAATTGGAGTTTTGTAGAATAATTTAACCCTATAAAATTTATTAATGAAAAATTTTAAAAAATTATTATTTGTAGCTATACTATTTGTATCGACTACTGTATTAGGACAAACTAAAATTACAGGAACGGTTGTAGACGAAAGCAATCAATCATTACCTGGAGCAAGTATTCTTGAAAAAGGAACCATGAATGGAACAGAAACAGATTTTGACGGAAAATTTTCGTTAAATACAACTTCTAATTCTGGAATATTAGTCGTTTCTTTTATTGGATACAAGACCGTTGAAGTGTCTTTTTCCTCAACAAAATCTAATGTGGGTGCTATCCAATTAGAAGAAGGTGGAAGTACATTAGATGAAATTATCATCACATCTACATCATTTGCAATTGATAGAAAAACCCCAGTAGCGGTTTCTACAATTAAAGCAGCTGATATTGAAAGAAAATTAGGAACTCAGGAATTTCCAGAGGTTTTAAAGTCTACCCCTGGAGTGTATGCCACAAAATCTGGTGGTGGTTTTGGAGACGGTAGAATTAACTTACGTGGATTCAATTCTGAAAACGTTGCTGTTATGATTAACGGAGTTCCCGTAAATGATATGGAAAACGGTAGAGTATACTGGTCTAACTGGGCGGGATTGTCAGATGTAACTTCTGCAATGCAAGTTCAGAGAGGTTTAGGTGCAGCGAAAGTAGCGGTTCCTTCTATTGGAGGGACTATTAATATCTTATCCAAAACGTCTGACGTAAATAAAGGTGGAAACGTTGTTGCTTCAACAGGAAACAATGGGTACCAAAAATACGGCTTTACATTGTCTACTGGATTAATGGAAAATGGATTGGCTGCGACTGTATCTTTCGCTAAAATTTCTGGTGAAGGGTATATTGAAGGTACACAGTTCGAAGGGACGAATTATTTTATTAACTTTTCGAAAGAAATTAATAAAAACCATAAACTTTCTTTTACTAGTTTTGGCGCTCCACAAAGACACGGACAAAGACAAAACATGAGTACAGTATCTACCTATAGAAATGCAGAGGCTGGAAATCAATTTAACCCAGATTGGGGTTATAAAGATGGTCAAGTAACGCATATTGAAGATAATTTTTATCACAAATCTCAAACGTCTTTAAACCATTATTGGACCATTAACGACAATACATCTTTATCTACTGCAGCTTATGTATCTTATGGTACTGGTGGTGGTGGTGGAACTGCTGGAACTAACAGAGATTTATTTGGTGTTAGACTTGGTGGTGCAGACCAACCTGTAGATTTAGACAACATAGTTGAAATCAACAGAGCAAACGGAGCGTTAGGTTCTGAAGCAATCTTAAGGGCTTCTAGAAATGACCACGAATGGTATGGATTATTATCTACTTTTAAAACAAACCTAACAGACGAACTTACTTTTATTGGTGGATTGGATGTAAGAACCTATACAGGAAAACACTTTAGAGAAGTAACAGACTTATTAGGAGGTGATTATTACTTAGATAACAACAACGTGAACAATCCAAATGCAGCGTTAGTTGTTGGAGACAAAATGGGCTATAACAACGATGGTGAAGTTGGTTGGTTAGGTTTCTTTGGTCAATTAGAATACGGAACTGAAAACTTCGATGCATTTGTATCATCTTCGATTCAAAAGACTTCTTACCAAAGAATTGAATACTTCTTATACGACTTAAGCACAGAAGCTGGTAGAGATTTAGCTACTTCTGAAAAAATCAAATTGGATGGATATAGTATTAAAGGTGGTGCAAACTTCCGTTTGGATGATGTTCAAAATGTTTTTGCAAACATTGGTTACTTTGAAAGACCAGCCGCATTCAATGCTGTTTTTAACGGATTCAACAATACAAAAATCAACAGAGATGCTGAAAATGAAAAAGTATTCAGTTTAGAGTTGGGATATGGTGTAAGAGCTGAGAAATTTGCTGCCAATGTAAACGTATACAGAACACAGTGGAATGACAGGACTTTTACAAGAAACGTAAGAGCAACAGAACCTGGCGCTGAAGATTATACGGCAAACCTTTTAGGTGTAAACGCTTTACACCAAGGGATTGAATTTGACTTCACGTACAAGCCTTCTAACGACCTTAACTTTTCAGGAATGCTTTCCTTAGGAGACTGGAAATGGGACAACAACTTAGAAGATGTGCCAGTATTCAACGAAGACCAAGAAGAAGTAACAACGCTTTCTTTACCAATTAAAGGATTGAAAGTTTCTAACGCAGCACAAACAACAGCTGCATTGGGGATGTTATACAAATTTTGGGACAAAACAAGTATTACGGTAGATTACAACTACTTTGCGAACTTATATGCTCGTATCGATGTTTTAAACTATGCAAATGCAACAGAAACACCAACCGATTCTTATAAAGTACCAAGTTACGGGACTGTAGACGCAAGTTTACGTCACAGCTTTAACTTTGGGACATTTGACACGACACTTACTGCTCGTGTGAACAATGTCTTAGATACAGAGTATATCGCAGATGCTATTGACGCTTCAGATCCATTAGTGTTTTTTGGTTTCGGTAGAACATTCAGTTTAAGTGCAAAAATTAAATTTTAAAAAATAACAATCATGAAAAAAATATTTTATTCATTCGCAATCCTTTCCTTAGTGTTTACAGCTTGTAACCCTATGGAAGACATTTATGAAGAAGTAGACGCTCAAGAAACAATTATTTCTGGTGAAGCAAAATTTACTTTGACTGACGGAGATTATGATGATTTAGGTTTAAACTATGGTAACTTTAGCTCTACTGATGACGCTAAAGACATGCTTCCTGAGTTTTTATCTGATAAATTCCCAGCATGGGGTAAAGAATCATTAGCTGAAGTAACTTTTAAGTTATACCAACCTGCGTATGACGAAAGAAGTTTAGAAGTTTATACAGTAACTTCTCAAGACTATGCAGATGGTGGACATACTTATGGAAACTTTAGTCGTGAATCTCACATTATTGACTTCTTAAACACAAAGTACCCTGCACCAGCAAACAGATTGTTAGTTTCATTAACATATAAGTACTATTCAGGAAGTGTATCTACCCTAAACAATGGTTTCTTATTTGTAAACGGAGAATGGCAAATGGCTACTGGTTTCACAGCAGAAGAGTACGCAACAATGGGCGAAGGATACTCTAACTTCTCTAGTGAAGACGAAGCTTTAGCTAAGATCCCTGTATTTTTACTTGAGAAATTTAGATTCTCTGGAAAAATGGCCGGGGACGTTGAGCCAATCATGTATAAATTATATGTGAGTGGATCTGTGTTAAGCTATATTGCTAACTTTATCTACGATGGTGCTACATGGTCGGTTTACAACAATGTTGTAAATGAAACCATTAAATTTGGACATGACGGTATGAACTGGGTTCCAGACAACACCATTAAGTACACATTAACCACTGCCGATTATGTGTTAGTGGGGAATGGAAATTACGGAAACTTTGATGTAAGAGCTGGAAAAGACGAAGAGTCTGTTGAAGCGCGTTTGGCAAAAATCAACACGATCTTGTTAAACAACTTCCCTAGTGATGCAGAAGGTCAAAAATACTTGGTTTCTTATAACATTTATAATGGAGCTGCAGGCGTATGGACAATGGCAGTAATCAAGTCTGGATCAGCCTATATTTTACAATAGTAACATCTAATTTTACTGTTTTTAAAACCACCTCAAATGAGGTGGTTTTTTTATGGAATAAATAGTTAACTTTACCTCACTAAAAAAAAGAGATTACATTATGAAAGACATTCATTCTTATTGGGCCTATTTGGTTTTGGCTTTTTTAGCTTTTGCTGTAGTAAATGCTATTATTGGCTTCACACAAAAAAAAGAATTTAAAGACAAAGACTTAAGAATCGGGTTATTTACCTTGATTGTATCGCACCTCCAATTGTTAATTGGCTTGGCATGGTATTTTATGTCTCCATGGTACAAAGCGCTAAAAACAGATCCTAGCGCAGTTATGGGAAATAAAACTAGCCGACTATTGGCAGTAGAACACCCAAGCATGATGATAATTGCCATTGTTTTGATTACAATAGGTTGGTCTAAGCACAAAAAGAAAACAACAGATACTGGACGTTTTAAGACCTTTGCGATCTTCTATGGTTTGGCACTATTGATCATTCTTTCAAGAATTCCTTGGAGTAGCTGGATCTAGACCATGAAGTTTATCAGTTATCTTTTGTCGCCAATCTTTATGTTGACTTTCTTTCTGCTATTGGTTGTTTTTCAGCCGCTACAGTGGTTGAGTTTCAATCTTTTTGGTTTTAAGGGACACAAAATAGTTGTAGACATCTTAAATTGGCTTTTGGTAAAATCAATGCTCATATTGTGGGTTCCAGTTCGCTTTGAAAACAAACACTCGCTTTCAAAAGAAAACAACTATATTTTTGTAGCCAATCATCAAAGCTTGTTTGACATTCCGCCTTTGATCTTATACTTAAGAAAATATTCCCCAAAATTTGTTGCAAAAATGGAATTGGGAAAAGGAATTCCAAGTATTTCCTACAATCTAAAATATGGAGGAGCCGCTTTAATTGACCGAAAAGACCCAAGGCAAGCCTTATCAGCCTTGGCTAGTTTTTCAAAAAGAATCAATTCCAACAAATGGTCTGCAGTGATTTTTCCTGAAGGAACACGAAGTAGAACAGGAAAGCCAAAAAAATTTGCTACAAATGGGATTAAAATGATCTCAAAATACAATAAAGATGCGTACATTGTTCCAATAACAATTAACAATTCTTGGAAGGTTTATAAATACGGAAAATTCCCGCTAGGTCTTGGGAGTCCAATTACATTAAAAACCCATACACCCATCAAAATAACCTCTTTGCCCTTTGACGAATTAATGATAAAAGTGGAAACAATAATTAAATCCCACATAAAATAAGTATGTCTCTACAAAACATTCGAAAAGAAGTCATGAAGACCCTGGAAAAAAACATCGACACCTTTGTCGATAAATTTTTAATTCCAGCAGAAAAGATTTGGCAACCCACCGATTTTTTACCCAACTCACAAAAGGATACTTTTATTGATGAAATAAAAGAAATTCAAGAATTATCTAAAGATTTAAGTGATGATTTTTGGGTGGTTCTAGTAGGTGATACCATTACCGAAGAAGCACTCCCAACTTATGAGTCTTGGTTATTAGACATCGATGGTATTTCGCAACAACCCGATAACGGTTGGGCAAAATGGATTCGATCCTGGACTGCAGAAGAAAACAGACACGGAGATACTTTAAACAAATATTTGTACTTATCTGGAAGGATAAACATGCGCGAAGTAGAAATTACGACCCAACATTTAATTTCTGATGGTTTTGATATTGGAACGGCATCCGATCCTTATAAAAACTTTATATATACAAGTTTTCAGGAATTGGCAACCTATATTTCACACAACAACGTTGCTAAAATTGCACGTAAAAAAGGACACAAAGCCTTGGCTAAAATGTCTAAAATTATCGCAGGAGATGAAATGCGTCACCATGTTGCATACACCGAATTTGTAAGACAAATTTTTGCCATTGACCCCAGTGAAATGATGTTGGCCTTTCAACACATGATGAAGCATAAAATTGTGATGCCCGCATTGCATTTAAGAGAATCATTTTGCCAAAAAGGAAGTCTGTTTAATGATTTCTCTACCATAGCACAAAGAGTAGGTGTATATACCGGTTTCGATTATATTGATATTTTAAGGAAATTAAATGTTGCTTGGGAAATTGAAAAAATTACAAACTTAACTGAAGAAGCAGAAAAAGCAAGAGATTATTTATTGAAACTTCCAGACAGAATGTATCGAATTACAGAACGTATTATAATTCCAAAAACAAAGTTTCAATTCAAATGGTTGAATCCAATCTAAAGAATACCAAATTTCCTTGTAAAATTACAAGGAGAATTTTTTTATTTAGTAATTTCAAAAAAGTCTTGATCCTTTAAAAAAGGCAACTTTAATCTGATAGTGTCTTGTTGAGGTTTAGAAACCGTTAATAAGACAACTTCGTTTTTGTTTTCTTCAAAGTTTGTTAACAGATTTCCTTGGCAATCATAAGCAGCAGATTTCCCTGCGTATTGATGCCCATTAGCATCTTCTCCAACCCGATTAACACCTATTGTATAGGTCATATTTTCAATAGCTCTGGCTTTTAACAACGCATTCCATGCTTGAATTCTTGGAGTCGGCCAATTGGCTACATACAACAAAAGGTCATACTTTTCGGTATTTCTTGACCAAACTGGAAAACGCAAATCATAACAAATGAGCGGACAAATTCTCCATCCTTTGTAGGTTACAATTAACTTATGGTTCCCTGATGAATAGACTTCATGTTCTTTTGCCAAAGTAAATAAATGCCGTTTGTCATAGAATTTAATTTTTCCTGTAGGGTGCACAAAAAGCAATCGATTGTAAAATTGATTTCGATCAGAAATCACCAAACTACCCACAATAGCAGCCTTCTTATTTACCGCCATTTCTTGCATCCAAACAACAGAGATACCGTCCATATTTTCAGCTACTTTTGGGGCATTCATGGTAAAGCCAGTAGTAAACATTTCTGGTAAAACAATAAGTGCAACGTCAACTGGAATTGTCGCTATTTTACGTTCAAATTGTGCGCGATTTAGCATTGGATTTTCCCACACTAAATCAGATTGAACAATAGCTACTTTTAATTCGGACGTCATTTTTTAATGGATAAAATAAATTTAGTTCCTTCAAAAATAAGATAAATATTGTACATTGTTTTTCAAATTGATATGAATGCATTCTTTTATTTCTGAAACGATAGATACTATTTTAAAAACGACAAAATCCTTTGAAAATGTGGTTTTTGTATTGCCTTCTCAAAGGGCGGGTGTTTTTGTAAAACAAACATTGAAAGATAAAATTAAGGCAGGTTTTCTTCCTGAAATCCAAAATATTGGAAGCTTTATCGAAGAAGTGTCAGAAATTTCGAAAGTCGATAGCGTAGCCCTATTGTTCCATTTTTATACCATTTATAAAAGTGTTGAAAAAAACCCAGATTCCTTTGACAAGTTTTCATCATGGGCGTTTACTGTACTGCAAGATTTCAATGAAATCGATCAGCACCTAGTCAATGCAAAAGAAATATTTGTGTACTTAAGAGATATTGAACGCTTAAAAAAGTGGTCTGTAGAGGGTACTTTTAAAGAAACAGCGATGGTGAAAGATCATTTTTCTTTTGTGGAAAAACTAGGTGAATTTTATCCAAAACTCTACGCATTTTTAAAAGAAAAAAATATTGGCTACCAAGGGTTAATTTATAGAGAGGCAACCCTAAAGATAGATGCATATCTCCAAAAAAATCAACATAAAAAATTCTTTTTTATGGGTTTCAATGCTTTAAACAATGCAGAAGAAGTCTTGTTTCAAAAAATGTTGACTGCGCAAAAAGCAACAATTTACTGGGATGTTGACGCGGCATTTTTAGACAAAAAACACCAAGCAGGGCAGTTTATCCGAAAATACAAAAGCACCTGGAAATACTATGAAAAAAACGATTTGAATACCATTGGAACTCCTTTTTTTGACAAAAAAAACATTGAGGTCATTGGACTTTCAAAAAACATTTCTCAAATAAAATCCGCAGGAGAAATTTTATCAAAACTACCGAAATTGGAAAATACTGCCATGGTTTTGTCAGATGAAACGTTGCTGCCAATTACATTAAGTTCTTTGCCAAAAAATGTAGACACCATAAACATCACCATGGGGTATCCTTTAAAAGACATCCCTTCTACTGGTTTAATGTACAGTGTCTTTCAATTATTTTTATCACAAGAAAAACTTCAGAAAAAAGCAGAAAACAGCTTCTATCACAAAGACGTCATTCGTTTTATAAAAGAACCCGCGATTTACAGATTACTTCAAAAAGACAGCCTTTCGGTTGCAGATGAAATAGCAAGCGCAATCGCAAAAGAAAACAACACTTTTGTTAATCTAGCCTACCTAAACAATTTCCTAGAAAAGCTAGAGATCACTACACAAAAAATAATTGTAGCTATTTTTAATCCATTTTCTACGATTGCAGATTTCATTTCGCGCATCCTAGACTTAATCAACCTATTAAAAGAGGATACGAGCCCATTAGAAAAAGAATTTTTGTTTCGTTTTCATACGATTTTCATGCAGCTTCAAAATTTACACAATGACTATCATTATTTTCAAAATTTAAAAACATTGCACTTGTTCTTTAAGCAATTAATTGGATCTGAGAGTCTGTCTTTCCAGGGAGAACCCCTAAAAGGACTGCAATTAATGGGCATGTTAGAAACACGTGTTTTAGATTTTCAAAACGTCATCATTACTTCTGTAAATGAGGGCATTTTACCCGCCAACAGTCAGCAACAATCTTTCATTCCTTTTGATGTAAAAGTGGAGTTTGACTTACCAACTTACCGAGAAAAAGATGCTATTTTTTCCTATCATTTCTTTCGTTTACTACAAAGAGCTAAAAATATTTTCATTCTCTACAATACAGAACCCGATGTATTTGGAAGTGGCGAAAAAAGTCGTTTTGTCACCCAATTAGAAATGATGCGTAATGATATCCAGCAAAAAATGATCAGCCCAAAAGTAGTTACAGAAGAGGCAGTTTTAAAAAAAATTCCTAAAAATGAGGCGGTCATAAACATCCTAAAAACCTTGGCTCAAAAAGGAATTTCCCCATCGGCGTTGACAAGTTATTTATACAATCCAATTAAATTTTACAAACAGAAAATTTTAAAAATTAGAGCATTAGACGATGTCGAGGAAACTGTCGCTTTTAACACGCTTGGGACGGTTGTTCATGAAACCTTGGACGAATTGTACACCCCTTTTGTAGGGTGTTTTCTGGAAGCAGAGGCAGTTTCAGAAATGCTTAAAAAGTCAAAGTCTCTTGTAGAGAAGCATTTTAGAATAGGGTTTAAAAGCGGTGATTTAAAAACGGGTAAAAATCGTCTTATTTTTGAGGTTGCCAATCGATTTGTTGTCAATTTTCTACAACAAGAACTCACCCTATTAAAGGAGGGAAACAATCAATTAAAAATAATTGCGACCGAAGAGAATTTGGCGGCAACAATTCGGGTTGATGGATTGGATTTTCCTATAAAAATTCACGGACAGGTAGATCGAGTTGATGAATTGAATGGAGTGACTAGAATTATCGATTACAAGTCTGGAATGGTCTCGAGCACAAATTTAAAAGTACCCACCTTCTCAAACATAAGAGATGAAAAATACCACAAAGCCGTTCAGGTTTTACTATATGCTTTCTTGTATACAAAAAGCACAAATTATGACTTTAACAAACCTTTAGAAGCGGGAATTATTTCATTCAAAAACTTAAAAAACGGGTTTTTATCGACAAATTTTTCGGCATCAAGAACAAAAGATACTTTGATTACAGAAGAGAAATTAGCAGAGTTTATTGAAGAAATAAAGTTGTTTTTAATAGAAATATATGACTTAGAAACTCCTTTTATAGAACCTCCAAATTTGAAGTATTAAAGCTTCCCTCGTAAAATTAATAAAGGAACATTGCAATAAAACTCTTCTTTTAAAATTACGTTTTTCTCCCAAAGCTTTTTAAAGAAACCTCTTTTACGTCTAAAAACGCATAATAAATCGGGATTCATGAGTTTCATATTGCTTAAAACACCTTGATAAGTAGTCGCGCTCTCTGTGACAGTTAAAGTCGTTTTTAGAGCTTCTAAATCAGAATTTAACACCAAATCTTCATTAGTGTGATTGGGGGTCTTCACTAATAATAAATTTACTGCTGCTTCAAAAGTACTTGCAAAGGCTTGCAAAGGTTTTAGGGTTTTTCTTTTATTGATTATTCCCGATTTAAAAGCGGTTAAAATAGATTTTATCGGTTGGTAACCATATCCGTTTGGAATGATTAGAACTGGAATCTCTGTTCTTTTTACAATGCTTCCAGAAGTTCTTCCTAAAAAAACCTCTTCCTTAATCGAATTGCTTTTTGGGCCCACGATAATCAAATCAATTCCTAGCTCATTGTCTATAGAATCTACGGTATCTAAAACACTTCCCTTCGCCGAAATTAATTTAATTTCAACATTTTTTCGGTTTACAGAATTTACAACAGAACGCATGTACAAATTTGTTTCACGTTCTATTATCGAATCAATATTAATAATCGTTCCCGCTTTTGTTTGAAAATTATAGGCTCTAAAAACAAAAACTTTTGCGTCAAATTTTGCTGCAAAATCAATCGCGTATTGCATCGTATTTGAGGCGTTTTCTGTGGATCCTACAGGAACTAAAATATGTTTCATGATCTAGTGCTTTTTATAGCTGCAAAGGTACAGATTTTTATACGATTCGCATTTTTAAGTGGCGTAGAAGTGTACCTTTGTTCCTGAAATTTCTTTTATTTGAAAACAGAGATCCGTTTTAAAAACATTAACAAATTAGCAATTCCAGCTCTCATTGCAGGAATAGCAGAACCTCTTCTATCTATTACAGATACTGCCATTATTGGAAATATCGATAGCAATGCTACAGAGAGTTTGGCTGCTGTAGGGATTGTGAGTGCGTTTATATCGATGCTGGTGTGGGTTTTTGGACAGGTTCGAAGCGCCATCTCTTCAATTATTTCCCAGTATGTTGGCGCACATAAATTAGAGGAAGTCAATAATTTGCCTGCCCAAGCAACAGCCATTGTCCTTTTGGGGAGTTTGTTTGTTTTGGCAATCTCCTACCCTTTTGCCACACAAATTTTTGAGTTTTACAATGCAACGGGAATGATCTTGGATTCGGCTGTAACATATTTTAAAATCCGAATTTTTGGTTTTCCATTTTCATTATTCGTTTTTGCTATTTTTGGCACTTTTAGAGGTTTGCAAAACACCTATTATCCAATGATGATTGCGCTTTCTGGTGCCCTTTTAAATGTTATTTTAGATATTGTACTTGTCTATGGAGTTGAAGGACTCATTGCGCCAATGCATATTGAAGGAGCTGCTTATGCAAGTGTGCTATCACAAATTGTAATGGCAGGTATTGCAGCATCCTTATTGGTAAAAAAAACCTCAATTTCATTAAAAGTACAGCTGCCTTTTAACAAAGAAATCAAACGCATGTTGGGCATGATTTCCAACTTATTTATTCGCACCATTGCCTTGAATGTTGCCCTCTATTTTGGGACTTCCTATGCAACAAGTTACGGAAAAGAATACATTGCTGCCTATACCATTGGATTAAATATTTGGTTTTTAGGGGCCTTTATGATAGATGGTTATTCGAGTGCGGGGAATATTTTGTCTGGAAAATTATTAGGCGCAAAAGACTATCAAACACTTCTAAAGCTAAGTCGTAAATTAACGAAATATGGATTTGTAATTGGAGGGTGTTTGGCCATTATTGGAGGTCTTTTTTATGAGTCTATCGGAACTATTTTTACAAAAGAATCCGTGGTTTTAGAAAAGTTTTATGCCAGTTTTTGGATCATTCTAGCCATGCAACCACTTTGTGCTATTACCTTTATTTTTGATGGAATATACAAAGGCATGGGGGAAATGAAAATACTGAGAAACTTACTGCTCCTCTCTACAGGGGTTGTTTTTATTCCTGTTTTACTAGTTTTTGATGCCTTCGATTATAAATTGCATGCCATTTGGATAGCCTATACTTGTTGGGTTGTTGTACGTGGATTCCCGTTAATTCTTCTTTTCAGGTGGAAATTTATACCGCTTGCTCAAAAAAAATAGAAAACTCTCTTTCAAGAAATAGATTTGATGAATAAAAACTTACTTTTGACTTAAATTAGTAGCAAAATGAACACAACGCGCAAAAATGGCAGTTTATCTACCAACATAGCACAGAAAATTGCGACGGTAGAATTTGGGCATCCTGCAAGCAATTCTTTCCCAAGTGAACTCTTAGATAGATTGACCAAGGAATTGCATGCACTTTCAAAGAATGAAGCAGTTGCTGTGATTGTATTAAAATCTGAAGGAGAGGGTGCATTTTGTGCAGGAGCTTCTTTTGAGGAACTTATTGCAGTTCGGAATCTAGAAGAGGGCGCGCGCTTTTTTGCGGGCTTTGCCAACGTTATAAACGCCATGAGAACCTGTACCAAATTGATTATTGGTCGTGTTCATGGAAAAGCTGTTGGTGGAGGTATTGGTTTGGCTGCTGCTTGTGATTATGTTTTAGCAACAGAGAAAGCGGCTATAAAATTATCGGAATTGACCATCGGAATTGGCCCTTTTGTGATTGCTCCAGCGGTAGAACGAAAAATGGGACTGTCAGGCTTTTCTGAACTCGCACTGAATGCTACTGCTTGGAAAAGCGCCTATTGGGCGAAAGAAAAAGGGTTGTTTGCGGGTGTTTTTGAATCGGTAACAGAATTGGATACGGAAGTCGCTTTGTTGTCAGAAAAATTAGCGAGCTACCATCCGGGTGCTTTAATAGAAATGAAAAAAATCCTTTGGAAAGGAACTGCGCATTGGGAAACACTCTTGGATGAAAGAGCCGCTATTTCTGGACAATTGGTCTTGTCTATGTTTACCAAAAACGCTTTGGCAAAATTTAAAAAATAAAAACAATAGAGATATGGGGGGAGATTATTTATTTGCAGTCTTAGCTGTAGGAATTGTAATTATGTACTTTTACAACAAAGTTAAAAATAAAAGAAACCGACGTAAATGAGCACAATAAGAATTACAAAACAGTTTAATTTTGAGACAGGGCATGCCTTGTATGGATATGATGGGAAATGTAAAAATGTACACGGACATAGTTATAAATTGTCTGTAACGGTTTCTGGCGCTCCTATCGCCGACAATTCGCATGTAAAGTTTGGAATGGTAATTGATTTTTCTGATTTAAAGAAAATTGTGAAAGAAGAAATTGTTGATCTATTTGATCATGCCACTGTTTTCAATAAAAATACACCACATATTGAGCTGGCAAAAGAATTAAAAGACCGGGGACATCATGTGATTTTGGTTGACTATCAACCAACAAGTGAGATGATGGTGATTGATTTTGCAGCCAAAATTAAAAGTAGATTGCCTAAAAACATTGGGCTCTTCTCTTTAAAGTTACAGGAAACGGATACGAGTTTTGCAGAATGGTTTGCAAGCGATAATTAAACGCCGAAAGCGTACTACCTTTATTTTCCGTTAAAGGTGTTCATGGTATTGTTTAAGCCTGCTGCCCCAAAGGAAGGGATCACTTTTGCAGCTAGGGGTAACCGTTCAATGAGAAGACTGGTCTCTTCTTTGCTCCATTGGCCTAAAACAAAATCGGCTTGCCTTCCTTTGTTATAATTCCCTCCAACACCAAATCGGAAACGGGCATATTCTTGGGTATTTAATTTTTCTTGAATGTCTTTCAATCCATTGTGTCCGCCGGAAGATCCTTTTGCTTTTACGCGAATGGAACCGAAATCAATATGCACATCATCGGTTACTACCAAAAGATTTTCAATGCCAATGTTTTCTTGTTGTAGCCAGTATTTAACGGCTTTCCCGCTTAAGTTCATAAAGGTACTTGGCTTAAGCAATACAAAGGTTCTTCCTTTCCATCGAAAGGTGGCAACATCCCCTAATTTTAGGGTCTCAAAGGTGGCCTTGTGTTCTTGGGCAACTTCATCAAGAATTTTAAACCCAATATTATGACGTGTATTCGTGTAGGTCTCTCCAATATTTCCCAAACCAACAATTAAATATTTTTTCATGACCTCTTCTTTATAAGCTACTTTGGCTCGAAATAATTTAGCAAAGAATTTTTTAAAATTCATTTTCAAAAATACGAATTAATCTCTAGTGTAGCTTACTCATATAAATTTTGAACATAAAAAAAGCGTTACATGACGTAACGCTTTTTTTAAACTGTATTTTATAAAGCTTATTCTACTGCTGATGCAGCAGTTTCTGTTGCTTCTTCAGTAGTTTCTTCTTCTGCTTCTTCTTCTTCTGCTGTTGCATTACGAGAAGTTCTCACCTGAACAACTACGGTGTTGTCTGGGTGCATAAAGGTATATGCATCATTAAATAATGAGGTTACCAATAATTTACTACCAATTTTTAATCCCGAGATATCTGCAGCAATAAAGTCAGGCAAATTAGCAGGCATTGCTTTTACTTTTAATTTACGATTTGTAAAACGTAAAGAGCCACCATTTAATACTCCTGGAGAAGTTCCTGTTAATTTTACTGGAATGTTCATGGTTACTTCTTTATCATCAAATAACTGATAAAAATCTACGTGTAAGATTCTATCTGATACTGGATGAAATTGAATGTCCTGTAAAATTGCAGTTGTTTTTTGTCCATCAACCTCAAGACTTGCGGTAAAAACGTCTGGAGTGTATACCAGCTTTTTAAATGCTTTCTCTTCTGCTGAAAAGTGCACTGGCTCATTTCCTCCGTATATAACGCAAGGAACCATACCAGCATTACGTAGAGCCTTTGTTGCTACTTTCCCTACGCTTTCTCTTTTTGATCCTTTAATTGTAATTGATTTCATTACTTTTTTATTAATTGTTTACATTAAAAATTGTCCACTTATTGAGGTATTGTTCTGCACTTTTTGCATAACATCCGCAAATAATGGGGCGCAAGATACCACTTTTATTTTAGAAGTAGCTTTCTTTAATGGAATAGTATCAGAGACAATAAGCTCTGTTAATGCTGAGTTTTCTATTTTCTCATAAGCCCCTCCAGAAAGGATTGGGTGCGTACAAATGGCACGCACACTTAGGGCACCTCTTTCTTTCATTAAATTGGCGGCATGTGCTAAAGTTCCTCCAGTATCAATCATGTCATCTACTAAGATTACATTCTTTCCTTTTACGTCGCCAATTAACTCCATATGAGAAATGACGTTTGCTTTTTTGCGTTGTTTGTAACAGATCACTACATCGGAATGCAAGTGTTTGGAATAGGCATAGGCTCTTTTAGAACCGCCCATATCTGGAGATGCAATGGTGAGATTTTCTAATTTTAGGCTATTAATGTAGGGCATGAAAATGGTAGAGGCATACAAATGATCTACGGGTTTTTCAAAAAATCCTTGAATTTGATCGGCATGTAAATCCATGGTCATAATTCGTGTTGCACCGGCAGTTTGTAATAGATTGGCCACTAACTTAGCACCAATAGCAACTCTGGGTTTGTCTTTTCGATCTTGTCTTGCCCATCCAAAATAAGGCATTACAGCAGTAATATGTCTTGCAGATGCTCTTTTGGCTGCATCAATCATTAGTAACATTTCCATTAAATTATCAGCAGATGGAAATGTAGAGCCAATTAAAAAGAGTCTTCTTCCTCGAACAGATTCTTCAAAAGCAGGTTGAAATTCGCCATCGCTAAAATGAGTTGTAGTTACTTTTCCGAGTTCGGCACCGTAAGCTTTCGCAATTTTTTCGGCCAATTCGGTACTCTGAGAACAAGCAAAAAGTTTTGGGGTAAGTTGATTTGAAGACATTTAGTTGAGGTTTGTTGTTGTGTTCTACAAAAATATAAATTATTTAATGAGTTTGGATGAAATTTAAGAGATTAAAACTAAAAATATTTATTAGCTTTGCAGCAGACTTCAAAATGCTCAAGTGGCGGAATTGGTAGACGCGCTGGATTCAAAATCCATAAACACCGTTAATCCATCGCTTATACCTCAACTACAATCAACCTTATTTTACTACACTTTACCTCCAAAACCTTTTATATTAGTAGGTTTAAAAAAACTTATTACTTTCAAAACCTCTTAAATCCATTTATATATTTATATTTGTTGGTGTACGACACGGTGTACGCTTTTTTATATTAATGTAAATAATTGAATTATGACCATCACTTTAAGGTTTATGAATAAGTTGGATAGATACGGTAGAAACACCATCCGATACGATATATCACATACTGATTTTCAAGGGGTTAAGTTAAGAAAAGCCGTGTCAACAGGTATCAAGGTTTTGAGTAAGGATATTGATGTCAGAAATTGGAGAGTTAAGACCTCATCTATTAACCAAAAAGAGTTAAATGTTGCTCTTGAAAACTGTAAAGAAAAAGTGAGTATTGCGTTAACAAAATTTGAAACTAAACAATCCACATTTCAACAGGTTGTATCTTATTTAAAGGGAGATGTTGACTATGGTTCAGTTGATAAATATATAGAAACCGTAATTCAAGATAGTAAATCTGTGCAAACTTATAATGATTATAGAAGCACTTTAAAAGCGTTTAAAAAGCATTTAAGCATACCGCCAAAACAAGAGGTGTCTTTTCAGGAATATAGTTCCTACGAGTTATTAGATAAGTTTAAAAGGAAAGCATCTGAAAGTATTGCTAACACAACTATAAACTCTTATTTCGCTAAAATTAGGGCGGTTCTAAATGATGCGTATGAGAAAGGTTATATACACGATAAATTTGAGTTAAAAAGAGGATTGAGATTGCCTCCAAGACCATCAAAGAAAATTGAAACAATTACATCTGAAGAGTTTGAGAAAGCTATTGAGAAAGCTAATGATATTTACGAGGTTCAAGCACTTGCATTATATCTATTGATGTTTGGTTTAAGGGGTATGTATAATTCGGATATTGTAGCATTAAAAGATGCTGAATATAAATGCAATGATTTCGATAAAAAGAACCCATATCTAAACCTTTTTAATGATGGTAACAAGTATATCATCCATAGGAGAGTTAAGACAAAAAACAGGTCAAATGATGACCTTGTAATAAGAATAGATGACAATATCCCTTTCTTAATTAATATGCTTAAAAAGCTGTTTAAAATTACCCACAAAGGAGAAAATATTCTATCCAATAACAAACTTGCTTTGTTTGATTATGACTTAAACGATTTAAAAACACATAAAAGAATTTGGGGTAGGTATCAAAAAAAATTAATTAAACTTTTAGATTATAATTTTAAAACTGCGAGAAAAACCTATAACACATACGCAACCGAATTAGAGGTTTCAAATACAGTTAGAAATATATTACTTGGACACTCTCCGCAATCTGTTAATGAAAAACACTATATCAATAGACGGACTATAAAAATATCTGAAAAGGTACAACAAGCACACACAGAAATTTTAGAGGATTTTGAATTTGAGAGATTATCCCAACAGTTGTATTTGTATATGATTAATTTCTTAACTGATAAAGACAGAGTTAAAGCTGAAAAGATTTTAAAACAAGAAATATCAAAACTCAAGTGATAGATTTTCTGCACATTTTATCTGAACCTCTTTAAGTGAGTTCATACTATTTGTGCAAATATTAGTCATATACTCCATAAACTCCTTATCCACTCCTTTTTTTATTTTTTTGTTAGCTTTTTTACCCCTAAAGTTTCCACGTTTATAAGTCATATTAAATAGTGTTTTTATTGTTTTCTGTTTACTCTTATTAAGTTCCAAGAAACCTAATTCCTTGAAATGGAATGAAGCATCCTCTGAATAAATTCCCCTAATAAGATTAGAATAAATATCACTCTTATTTTTAGTGTAATTTTCATTAACTTCTTTTAATAATTCATATTTCCAAAAAAGGAATTTTCCCTGCATAAATAAATTAAAATCAATGTTTAACTGTATTGCCTCAAATAGAGTATTATACACCCTTTGTACATTTGCACTATTATTCAACCCTTGCACCCATACTTTACCCGTAATTAGTTCAATAAGATTAGATTTTCCAATATATTCTAAATTTCCACAGATAATAGCATACTCTTTAGGGAAATTATTAAAGTTGTAAGCAATAGTTGTATCCGACACCCTTGATGCTTGTGTGATAGTATAACTACGGAAACCTAAAGTTTGTATCTCGGTAACATCTAATTTGTAATGATTTAATATCCCTATATAATATGTTTGATTTAATTTGCTGTACTGCTCGTATCTGTGTGCCATTTCGTTACATAACTGCCTTTTGGAGTTGTAGTTCTCAAACGTATTGTTTTTAAGTTCATAATCCCCATAGTTACCTATAATAGTTAAATCCATATTGAACCCGCTATTTTCTCTAACACGAGCAAGTAGCTGAACCATATCAATCACATTCGGCATACGTCTGTTATCTTGACTTACTGCATAGCATTGGATATCCCTATCAACTTCAAATGATAAGCCGACATCAAAAATAGAGGTGCACAGAATAAAGTCGAGGTCTGATATTTTACCTTTCTTCAACTCTTTAATTTTGTCTTTATCTTGGTTCTGATATATTACGTTATCCTCATCTGAATAGATACAAGCTATCTTATCTTTTAGAGATGGCTTAAAGGTTTGCATCGTATCATCAATGACACTCTTGGAGTTAACTCTTATTAAAATTGTCTTGGAGTTGGTCTCCTTTTCACACTTGTCTCCAACTATTATATCTTTTATTGTTTGCCTAACATTATACTTGCCACTAAAGATTTTAACCTCTTTTTTTGGTCTGTATATATCAAATTCAAGAACATAATCTTTGTTGTTATGCTTTGGAAACAAGTCCTCTATTATTTCGGGAGTTGCAGTAATAAAAAGCACTTTTGTTTGTGTTTGAAATATTAAGGGAATCACATCTCTAAAACTCGAATGAGAACACAAGAGGTGTGCCTCATCTACTATGTATAAATCTACATCCTCGATTTTTTCTATACTATCGTATGTGGTTACTATAAAGTTACTTGTCTTATTATTGGATAAAAACTCTGCTCCATACCCACAGGTAACAGTTTGATTATCCTTTTGAATATTGTCTACTAAACTTTGGTAAGGGCATAACAGGACTATTTTCTTGTATGGGTTTACATCTGCATATTTAATGATGGAGGTTGTCTTTCCCGTTCCCGTTGGTGCTACTAATAATTGTTGGTTTGTGTTGTTGTTTATAAATGAGTTTATTTCAGTTTGAAACTCTCCTATAAATTTATCAATCGTATACATTGATTAAGGTTTAAATGTTAATATAAAATAGTAAGCAGAGGTCTGTACAGAGCAGACCCCATACCTACTATCGACAAAAGAAAAAAGCAACTATATGAACCAAGTATTTTCTAATGTCTGTTTGTTGTATCTTTCTTGGAACGGATTTTTTTACCTCTCTTCATCACTTCAAGTGGTATACCCATATTGTCTTTCTCTTTGGATTTAAAATTTGCGAGAGCAACCTCAATCACTCTCATTGTGGCATTATTTACTTGCGTGATATTACCTGTACTGTTATTCCTTAAAGTGAAACTATAATCCATTTTTTAACTCACTAAAGGGGTTGAATACTAATGCTCCACTTCGGTCAAATCCAATGTGTTTTCTATCTTCAAAAGAAAGAGTATTATACATTTGGATTATCTTATCGAGTATATCTTTAGTTCTAATCTCATTGCTTGTGTAATATTCTGTATTGGCATCCCTAATGTTGTCTAAAACACGCTTTTTAAGACGTTTATTGACATTTAAATCATCTACCGACAATCTACCATCGATTAGCTTTTCGAGTTCTAACAAGCGCTTATATTCTTTATCCTTTCCGTATGCCATTGCACTCATTGAAGCATTAACAAAACCACTCTGCTCGTTAATCTTAAACTCAAACTCTGCGATTGACTTGCTCTCTAATTGTTCTAATAAGTCGTTAAATTCGACTACTAAATCAATCACTTTTGAGAGGTCTTTAATCTCTGCATCGATTCTATGCTGATAAACTTTTTTGATTCTTTTTTTCATAATAGTTGTATATATAAATTTTGGTGTTTTTCCATATGTTCTTTGGGAGTTCACTTCCCTTCCATTCTTTCAGGAGTTCTACTTTACTCCGAGTGGTTGACCTACTCATCAGATACGAGATTTGAGATTGCATAACGAATTACAGAAGCCATACTACACTCATTATCGACTGCGAGTGTTTCTAAATTAGACCTCATTTCATTAGGCATACGCAAACTAATTGTATGCTCATTTCTTACTATTTTTTCCATTTGACTGTTATTTTTTTATTCAATAATTCCAAGACCTTACGCAAGGTTTCGGAGGGTTTTTCTTTCTTTGGTTTACTGTTTCTTCTAACTCTCATAATATGATAACTACTTTATTGTTTTTTGTTTTACTTTTTGCGATACTCCCTAATCTAATATTTAGTTAAGTACTTGATAATCAGTTGTTGTATGAATTTCATATGTGAACAAGTTTTTTAACTTCTATTGTTTCTACTTATATATAACACAGAATGCGATACTTTTTATTTTCAAACAGTATATATTTTTCAGTTAACTGATTTAATCTGATTTCTCTTTGCCATCTCTACCTATGATTTCTATTTCAACGTGTGAGTGCGGAAAAGCATCTTTAACAGGTTTTACCTCGACTGCCTTTTGCATAGGGACTAAAAACTTAAGCAAGTTTGTGTAATGTTTTATGAAAGCATCATCATCTAACCTCTGCAACCTCTCATTAAGTTGGTCTGTATTGTCTGCTATTATATCCGAAATTGTGGCTTTGACCTCCGAAGAAATCTTGTTCAGAGAACCTTTAGGTCTACCATTTGTATTTGCTACTCCTTTGAATGCCATAGTATTTTATCATTGTTTACAATAGTATATAGCTACTTGTATTATATTTTGTATCATATTGAGAAAAACCTTTCAACATTTTTTGTGGACAATTTTAGGGTATAAGATATATTAACCCTTAAATCGTAATGTATATAGTGGTTTCACATAGTTAAATTACCTCACCCTATTATTGTCTATTTAAAAAAGAAATATTACCTTTGAACTTTAACCGAACAGAATAGAACATATGAAAGTCAAGTATATTAGAGTATCGACAACAGAACAGAACACAGGTAGACAAGAAAAGTTTGATGGTAAGGTTTACACAGACAAGATAAGTGGGTCTACTCCATTTACAGAAAGACCACAAGCAAAGAAGCTATTAAGTAATAAAGAAATCACAGAGGTACACGTTCACTCAATTGATAGATTAGGTAGGAACACTTTAGACATTATGCAAACCATCCAAAACTTTACAAGTAATGGGATAAATGTAGTTTCTGAAAAGGAGGGATTGAATACTATTATAGACGGAAAAGAGAACCCTATTGCAAAAATGATGATTGGGATACTTGGTACACTTGCAGAGTTTGAACTTTCAAGAGCAAAGGAAAGACAGGCGGAGGGTATAGCAGAAAGAAAAAGAAAAGGTCTTTATACGGGTAGAAAAGTTGGAACTGCCGAAAGTTTAGATACATTCATTAATAAGGCATCAACTCAAGCCATTCTTAAACATCTTAAACAAAAAGAGAGTATTAAAAGAACTGCCCTACTCTCGAAAACATCAGAGGGTACGGTCAAGAAAGTAAAGAGGTTAATTAGAGAGGGTTTAATAAAAATATAAAACCCCTACTAAATTAATAGTAAGGGTTTTTAAAATATTTTAAAATGAGGTTAATATATTCTTTTTCCGTCTCTAAAGTTGAATTTATATTCTAACTGACCGCTCTCATAATACCATTCAGATAAACCATCTTCTCTTTTTCCGTCTTTAAAGTTCGATTTATAATTTAACTGACCGTTTTTGTAATTTTCAAAGATTTCACCAGTAAATGGTTCACCCTTGTAATAAGTTATTCCTTTTTTTTCCTCGATATATTCATTCTCTTTTTTACCGTCAATACTTTTAGTACAACTTGTAAATAAGATTAGACAAACTAATACTGTAATACTTCTTTTTAATATTTTCATAATGTGATGTGTTATTTTCTATTGATTAAGCGTTTAAACCGCTATTTTTTATATACGTTGTTGGCGGTATGTGCTTTATTTAACTTTTATCAATACTACATAATCAGATAGTATTTTAATTTTTTCTGTTAAGGTTTTATTTGCTATAGTTCTATCATTGGGTAGTGAAATTTTATAATCTAAAACATCAATTAAGTTCTTTAAATAATTAGATTTAATAGAATAGGAAACATTATCGGCTACATCAGGTCGAAGAATTGCTGAATTAATAGCAATTAAATTACCATCATAATCAAAAAGTGGACCACCACTATTACCAGGCTGGATTGGTGTTGTTGTTTGATAGGTAGTAATATCTCCTTGATAGCCAGTTTTTGAACTAATTTTACCGTCAGTAAATTTAATTTCTGAACCCATTACTGTTAAGGCCATTGGATATCCAAGAGCAAAAACGTTTGAACCAACATCAGATATATTTGTCTTAAAGTTATATGGTAATTTTGTAAACGAAACAAAACTATCATCTAAAATTTTTATTATAGCCAAGTCATTTTGTTTATCTGTTTGAATAACTTTTGCTCTAAAATTCTTTTTCACACCATTATTAACGAACTCAACCTCTATTTCATTAGCATTTTCTACTACGTGATAATTGGTAGCCAAATAACCATTTCTGTCTATAAAAAAACCTGTTCCATTTCCTTTCCAAGAATTTTCTTTTGAAGATTTATTGGGTGTTCTATTTGTTAACTCTTCGTTTGTAACAAACTCTCTTAAAGTTATATTTTCTAGAATATAATCACCTTTACCACCTACGAGCATACCAAAATTATTACCTCTTAAATTTGATGATTTTTCACGTTTAACAATTTGACCATTAATTGAAAAAATGAATATATCATCAATTTTTATAACCTTTAATAGATTTCTCGCATTTCCGGTGTTGATATTATCAGAAGAAGTCCATTTTGCAATATCTAATCTAATTCCTTCAAATTTACTACTAATCATATACGAACCATTTCCCGATATTAAAAATTGATAGTAGTTATCCCAATCTTTAAATCCAAAAAGTAAACCATAACCATTATTATCTTGTCCATTTCTCTTTTGGACAATTGATTCTATAGAATAATCAGAATCTTGGTTTAATGGTATGTAATTGAATCTCGAAGTTGTATTGTCTGATGTTACTGAAAGTTCTAATTGATTATCAACATTAATTTTTGATTTACTGTTTTCATAATTAGCTTCCCATTCTGATTTATTTCGATTAAAATTCTCTTTATAAACAATTGCTCCAACGCCATTTTCATCATATTCAATATATTTGTTTTCTAGAAGTACACCATCTTCGTAAAATGCTAATATTTTTATTTTTCCTGTTTGATACCATTGTTTATATTCACCGTTTAAAGTTCCATTATTATAATTTGCTTCTTGTGCAATTTGACCATTTTCATAAAAGAATGTGTTCTGACCATTAATTTTATTATTGTAATAATATCTTTTTTGTTCTATTTTTCCGTTTTTATAATACCAAGTAGCTTCTCCCTCGTGAAAATTTTTACCCTCATCGTCATAGTCTAAATATACTGCAGTAGATTCAGATTGAAGTTGCCCACTCATATAATAATCTTTAACAATACCATCTGGCTTATTAGCAGATTTGTATGTTACTAATCTGTAAAAAGAAGCATATTTTTGTTTGCACCTTTCCCAATTTTCATCAAAATATTCCGTAACTCTAACTCCAATTTCTGGTTTGTAATTAGCTTTTGTTTCATCTATTTTTTTAACAGAATAACCTTTCTGAATATATGTAATATTACCATCATAGTTAGTATATTTTCCTGTATAGAATTTATCAGAAACTGTAAACCCTTCAAATTTAGAACCATTAGCGTAATAGGAAGTTCCTTCTCCGTGACATCTATAATTAACTATTTCTCCAACATACTTTTGTCCGCCTTCAAGTGTATAAGTACCAATACCAATGGCTTGTCCATCTTGAAATGTGCATTCAAGAACAGATTTCATTCCAATATGAGTAAACTTACCTTTTCCTTCTCTTATGCCATTTTTATATTCTCCTTCGTATATTGATTCCAATTCCCCATTGCTGTATTTTTTTAAAATACCGTAACCGTGAGCCTTACCATTAACACATTCTCCTTCCCAAGTTTCAGTAACACCTTCGCTATAATAGGGGTCAAGAACTCCACAACCGTCTCCATTGACTTTTACCCATTTATCTTTTAATGTTTGTCCATTTACGTTTATTACAAACAAAAATGAAATCAGTAAAATGGTTAGTTTTTTCATATTTAAAACTTTATGTTTTTTGTTTTTCCGCATTACCGCCAACTACTTTTAACAGTAATTTTCGCATAACATTTATGAATAAGTAAATATAATTAATTTCTAATAACTGAAGATATCGGTAAAGGAAGATTAACTGTAGTTACTTTGAAAAAGAAAAACCCCTACATTTCTGCAAGGGTTCTTTAAAGATATTTTAAAATAGCTAAAGAAAATTATTTAAAAATTTTTCTAGATTTTCTGGATTTGGCCATTTTCGAATCCAAAATTTCATATTTAGGGCATTTTTTAAAAGCTTTCTTACTAAAATCAGATTCTTTTAGGTAATCTTCAATTTCTTCTGTTTTTTCATATAAGAGCTTGAATTCCTTTTTTTGTTCTTCTGAAGCTCCCTCTTCAGAATCGACAGCTTCCACTAATTCCAATATTTCATCCGCAACTGTAATCACAGCATCTACTGCTTCGCATTCTGTTTTTAACTCACTTACATCAATGTCTTTTGCTTTGTTTCCACAACTGATAACTAAAGCTGTAAATAAAAAGGCTACTAAAATTTGTTTGATTCTCATACTGTTTGTTTTTAAATTGATTGTTTTTAGATTGATTGTAAATATAAATTAATTTCTAACAACTGAACTTTTTAAAAATGTGATTAATACAGATGGTCAAATATCTTTTTGATAAAACTTGATTAAATAAACCAGAAAATATGGAAACACGGTAAATCTGCTTTATTTCAATGATAGCATCTCAATTTAGAGAATTCAAAAGAAAATCAAATAGGTCTTTATTTATCTGTAAAGAGTTTATATCTTTGACCCATACCAAAAGGTAGTTATACATTAGGTGTACGTTAAGGTGTACGAATTTTGAAATAAAAATCAAGAAAAAAACACTAAAACACTCCATAACATATTAATTATCAAGTAATTGCTCAAGTGGCGGAATTGGTAGACGCGCTGGATTCAAAATCCAGTTCTTTCGAGAGTGTGGGTTCGATTCCCACCTTGAGTACTAAATGGGAGACATTCGAAAGTTTGTCTCCTTTTTTATTTTTTAATAATCGTAACTCCTTTATTTTCTGATAGATAAAACCAAACCCTTCTTTAAACTTTGGGGTTCGATACTTTTGCCCATCAAATTCTATTTTTTCATCAAATATCGAACTCAATAATTTATTCTTGATATGAACATCACTTTGTTCAAAGAATGTTTCTAAATTTTGCATCAATTTCAAACCATAATTTATGTATTCGCTCAAATCCTTTTGGTAATCGTTGAGGTTTGATAATTCATTTCTTTTTTCGGTCAATTCTTTATCAATATTTTGAGTGTGCTTTTTGAATAAATCGTTTGATATAACCTCATCTAATAACTTATCCAACAACTTATCTTTTTTGAGTTCTAAACCTTCAATTTCAGATTTTACTCTTCTTATATCATTGTATTGAGTTTGCTTTGATGTCTTATAGTAATCCTCCAATACTAATTCAAATAAATCACACACCTCAACAGGGGGTTTCAAGTCACGGAATAAATGGATTAACTCATTATGAGCATCTTTTACTTTAAAACTCTCCTTACATCCTTTCGCTCTGTTGCAATGGTAGTAATAATGTTTTTTACCTGTCTTACTTGTAGATGCACTCCCTGTTAAATTACCTCCACATTTTACACATTTAAGATGACCTCGTAAGTACATATCATCTCTCATTTTATTCTGCTTACTTGTGTTTCTATTTCTTGAAGCCAATAAATATTGCACTTTATTAAATACCTCTCTTGAAACTATTGGCTTATGAAGACCTTTTACAATTTGTTCAGGTTCGTCATACTTTGCAGGAACTTTAATATCTCCAACATAAAGGATATTCCTTAAAACTCTACTTAAAGTACTTTTAGATAGTTTTAGTTTTCTAAATTTTGACATTTTGAGAATTTCATTTTGAGAATACATTCCCAATGAGAACATAGAAAATAAATCTTTGATAAGATGTCCTTTAATTGGGTCTAATTGCATCAATGTCTTTCCTAATTCATCTTTCCCTGAAACATACCCAATGGGTTGCATAACATTCCAACGCCCTTCTTTTAGTCCCTGTCGCATTCCTGTTTGTACTTTTTGACTTCGTATCTTATTATCAACTTCGGGCATTCCTAAATACATCAATTGCATCATTGTTTGGGCAGGGTCATTATAGTTTATCCATTTACCAATACAATTAACCTCTATTCCAATATTCTTAAAATCATTAATGACACCTAATGCTTCATATACATTTCTTGAAAACCTATCCCAATCAACCACAAGTAAATAGTCAATATCTTTTTTATTCTTTTTTGCAAAAGCATTCAATCTTTTCCATTCAGGTCTATTGAAATTCTTTGCCGAATAATCCTCTTGAAACTCCTTGACTATATTCATTGAGTTCTTTTCACAAAAGTCTCTTAAACTACCTTGTTGAGCGTTTAAACTATTCCCAAATACTTTTTGGTCTGTAGTACTAACTCTTCTATAAAGAATGGCTCTTTTCCCTTGTAGATTATTCATTGGTTTTAGATTTTAATTCATCAATAACTATAGCCATCTGATAGAGATAATCTCTTATGACTTTTACCTGTTCGTTACTGTACTTTTTTTCTTTTTTGTTTAATACTTTGTTACATTTTTCTATAGATAACATTATTATTGTAATACATCCTTACGTTGGGGCTTCCATTTGTAAGTATCTATTCAAATTGCCTTGAATGGGGGCGTCCCTTATTTTTTTAATTTCTTTTTCTCTACAAGTTTATAGTGTTTACCTTTTCCTGTTCTTACAGAACTTTCTTCGTAATATTCTCCTGTTTTTTGCAGTAATACTTTTATCTCATCTCGACTGTTCTTGATATGTTCTTTTGTTAAAAGAATATCTTTATTACCATTAACATTAATTTTTATTGACTTCACATCCTCATAGTATATTCCTTGCTGAATTTCTTTTTCAATACTACTCAATGAGTAATTCGTGTAATCTGTTTTAACTCTTTTGCCTTTAAATCTCTTATTCATTAATTTACCTAAATCTACAGATATATAATCATCTTTTATAAATCCATATTGTACTGCTAAATCAATTGCAACTTGTCTTCCTATCAATGCTTCTCCTGTGTCAAAAACCAATAATTTAATAGGCATCTTTGAAGACATAAAATGAGCAATATAAAAGTCTAATAAAGGGCATTGGGATTGATTTTCTGTTGAATTAAAAGTACCCAAATACTCTTTAACTTTTTTAATCTTTTTTAAATCCAATCCAAACTTTCGAAGTTGCGATACAATACTAATCCATACAACCTCTGTAAAGCTAAATTTACGCCAACCTTTACCTTTTGGTCTATTATCCTCTAAAATCTCTGTATCGTGCCAATGCTTCAATACTCGAGAGGATATTGCTTCATCTCCTATCTTGTATTTTGGTTCATTTAAAAACTCCTTAACACTATGATTTTCATATAAAAACCCACAAATAAATTGGTAATCAAACCAATCTGTATCTGCTAAATAGTTTCTTTTTATTTCCATTTTCATAAACGTTACATATTTGTAATGTTTTCAAATATACATATTTTTATTTAATAAATATAGAAACAAAAAAAACCCAAACATTTCTGAATGGGTTCTTAATGTTTTATAAGAAAGTGTTTAGTTCTTAATAAACTTTTGAATAGTTTCTTTTTGTTCAGTTACAATCTTTATAATATAGATACCTTTTTTAAGATTAGATACCTCTATTTCGCTTGATGTTGTTTTTGCCAATACTAATTTTCCTAATACATCATAAATAGATATTTCTGATACATCTGATACACCTTGAATAAATAGTTTATCATTAACAGGGTTAGGATAAATGGAAATGCTTGTTAAATTTTGGTCATCTATTCCAAGAGCAGGACAAGTACCCCAAATAGGTTTATTTTCTTGTGTTAGTGGTGAGCTAGAACTAAAACTATATGGTTCTGAATTAATATTAGAAACACACCAATTAGATATATCTTGATTGAAATTAGATGCACCAGAAAACATATATCTCATTTCAGTCACACTACTCACATCCCAAGAACTGATGTCTTGATTGAAAGCTGCTGCTGCTTCAAACATCTTATACATATCAGTCACACTACTCACATCCCAAGAACCAATGTCTTGATTGAAAGAATTTGCACCAAAAAACATCCCATTCAACATCGTCAAATTACTCACATCCCAAGAGCCGATGTTTTGATTGAAAGTATTTGCACCAAAAAACATACCCGCAATATTCGTCACACTACTCACATCCCAAGAACCAATATTTTTATTGAAAGTGTCTGCATTATAAAACATATATCTCATATCAGTCACACTGCTCACATCCCAAGAACCAATATCTTGATGGAAAGCTGCTGCCTTTCTAAACATCCCATACATATCAGTCACGCTACTCACATCCCAAGAACCAATATCTTGATTGAAAGCTGCTGCTTCACTAAACATCTTAAACATATCAGTCACACTACTCACATCCCAAGAACCAATATCTTGATTGAAAACTTCTGCTTCACTAAACATATCTTTCATATTAGTAACACTACTCACATCCCAAGAACCAATGTCTTGATTGAAAGCTGCTGCTGCTTCAAACATCCCAGTCATATCAGTCACACTACTTACATCCCAAGAACCGATATCTCCATTGAAAGATGCTGCTGCTTCAAACATCCCAGTCATATCAGTCACACTACTCACATTCCAAGAGCTGATATCAGGTGTACCAGACCTTTGTGAAAACATATAAGACATATCAGTCACACTACTTACATCCCAAGAGTTGAGAGGGAAAGCTACAGGGCATTCAATAAACATCCCTGACATATCAGTCACACTACTCACATTCCAAGTATTAATATTTCTAGAGAAACGAGATGCACCAGAAAACATATCTGACATATCAATCACACTACTTACGTCCCAAGAACCAATATCTTTACTGAATAAAATTGCACCAGAAAACATCCCAGTCATATCAGTCACACTACTTACATCCCAAGAACCGATATCTCCATCGAAAGATGCTTCTTTAAACATCCCAGTCATATCAGTCACACTACTCACATTCCAAGAGCTGATATCTCCATTGAAAGATTTACCTCTAAATGCTTCACTCATATCAGTAACATTACTTACATCCCAATCAGAGATTGTACCATATTCACTATCACTACACATTCCATCTATAGGGTTTGTGTCTAAACAGGTGGTTATAGCATCTTGAATATTAGAATTGGTTATTGGAGTTTGTGCGTTAAACCAAAAAGAATTAAAAACAATGAAAAGTGTAATATATTTCTTCAAAATATTTTTTCTCAAATATACTTAATTTCTAACAACTGAACTTATCGGTAAAGGGAGGTTAACTGTTGCTACTTTAAAAGAAAAACCCCTACATTTTGTAAGAGTTTTTAATAGGTTTTAAAATGAGGTTAGTTCTTTATGAACTTTCTAATAATTTCTTTTTGCTCATCTACAATCTTTATTATGTAAATACCACTTTGTAAATTATCTACATCTATTTCACTTTTTGTAGTTTCAGATAATACTAACTTGCCTAATACATTGTTTATTGACACTTTTGAGGTGTTTGATAATCCTTGAATATATAATTTATCTTTTACTGGATTTGGATATATTGAAATAGTCAATAGGTTTTCATCTTCCACTCCAGCAGTAGCACAATCTAAACCTCCATCGGTAATAGTCCAACCAAAATCATCTATTAATCTCTGTCTTGCATCTGCTCCGTTACAATAATTAATCCTTTGAGCACCAAATTCAATATTTTGAGTAAGGTTTAATTCTGACCAACTATTTAATAATCTATCATAGTTATCTGAAGAGAGTCCCGCGCCATTAAAAATATCATTCATAACTGTCACATTACTAACATCCCAAGCACTTATGTCTTGATTAAAAGAGGCTGCTCTAAACATACCAGTCATATGAGTCACACTACTCACATCCCAAGAACTAATATCTTGATTAAAAGCAGTAGCATAAAACATATAACTCATACTTGTAACACTACTAACATCCCAAGAACCTATGTCTTGATTAAAATCAGTAGCATAAAACATCCCAGTCATATCAGTCACACTACTCACATCCCAAGAACCTATGTTTTGATTGAATGAATTTGCACCAAAAAACATACTCTGCATACTTGTAACACTACTCACATCCCAAGAACCAATATCTTGGTTAAAAGAAGTTGCTCCGTGAAACATAGTATACATAATTGTAACACTGCTCACATCCCAAGAACCAATATCTTGGTTAAAAGCAGTAGCTCCACCAAACATCCACCTCATTGTAGCCACACTACTCACATCCCAAGAACCAATATCTTGGTTAAAAGAAGTTGCTTCGTGAAACATATATTCCATATTAGTAACATTACTCACATCCCAAGAACCAATATCTTGATTAAAAGAGGCTGCTCTAAACATATATTCCATATCTGTAACACTACTCACATCCCAAGAACTAATATCTTGGTTAAAAGCAGTAACTTCAAACATAGACCCCATATCTGTAACACTACTCACATCCCAAGAACCAATATCTTGGTTAAAAGAGGCAGCGAATTTAAACATACTCTGCATACTTGTAACACTACTCACATCCCAAGAACCAATATCTTGGTTAAAAGAAGTTGCTTCGTAAAACATAGCCCACATATTAGTAACATTACTCACATCCCAAGAACCTATGTCTTGATTGAAAGAATTTGCACCAAAAAACATCAACACCATATTAGTAACACTACTAACATCCCAAGAACCTATGTCTTGATTGAAATCATATGCATCCACAAACATATACTCCATATCTGTAACACTACTCACATCCCAAGAACCAATATCTTGGTTAAAAGAGGCAGCGAATTTAAACATACTCTGCATACTTGTAACACTACTCACATCCCAAGAACTGATATCTGCATTAAATTCAGTTTTATCTTTAAACGCATAACTCATATCAGTAACGTTACTCACATCCCAATCTGGCATTGCACCATATTCACTATCATTACACATACCATCGACTGGATTTGTAGATAAACAAGTATCTATAGCATCTTGAATATTAGAATTGGTTATTGGAGTTTGTGCGTTAAACCAAAAAGAATTAAAAACAATGAAAAGTGTAATATATTTCTTCAAAATATTTTTTCTCAAATATACTTAATTTCTAACAACTGAACTTATCGGTAAAGGGAGGTTAACTGTTGCTACTTTAAAAGAAAAACCCCTACATTTTGTAAGAGTTTTTAATAGGTTTTAAAATGAGGTTAGTTCTTTATGAACTTTCTAATAATTTCTTTTTGCTCATCTACAATCTTTATTATGTAAATACCACTTTGTAAATTATCTACATCTATTTCACTTTTTGTAGTTTCAGATAATACTAACTTGCCTAATACATTGTTTATTGACACTTTTGAGGTGTTTGATAAACCTTGAATATATAATTTATCTTTTACTGGATTTGGATATATTGAAATATTCAATCGGTTTTCATCTTCAACTCCAGCAGTAGAGCAATCTAAACCTCCATCGGTAATAGTCCAACCAAAATCATCTATTAATCTCTGTCTTGCATCTGCTCCATTACAATAGGATGCTTCTACTTCACCGATTTGAACATCTGACTGGACTGACTGTTGTGCCCATCCGTTTAATATTAAATCGTAGTTATAGGTTGAAAGGTCTGACCCCATAAATATCCTAAACATATCAGTAACATTACTTATGTCCCAAGCACTAATATCGTGATTAAAATTACTATCAAAAAATGTAAAACGCATTTCTGTAACACTTTGTGTATTCCAAGAACCAATACCTAAAGAACCTATGTTTTCTGTTTCAGAAAAAGTAAAATTCATTTTTTCTACATTACTCACATCCCAATCTCCTATATCTTGGTTAAATGAAGTTGCATTTTGAAACATATTACGCATATCAGTAACACTACTAACATCCCAATCTCCTATATCTTGGTTAAATGAAGTTGCATTTTGAAACATATAACGCATATCAGTAACACTACTCACATCCCAATCTCCTAAATCTTGGTTGAATGCAGAAATACTGTTAAAAAAACCAAACATAGAAACCATATTACTAACATTCCACATACTAATATTGGCATTAAAAGTATCTCTGTATGATATAAAAGGGTTATTGGGCGGATTTATCACATTACTTACATCCCAATCTGGCATTGCACCATATTCACTATCACTACACATTCCATCAACTGGATTTGTAGATAAACAAGTATTGATAGCATCTTCAATATTAGCATCTGTTATTGGGGTTTGTGCATTAATCCAAAAAGAATTAAGCAAAATGAAAAGAGTAATATATTTTTTCATAATTATAAATGTTTTTCAAATATAACTAATTCCTAATAACTGAACTTATTGGTAAAGGCAGATTAACTGTCGTTACTTTGAAAGAACCATTGTCTGTAAAGAAAGTGAATTTGTGCTCTTCTGTATTTTCTATTAGTGTAATTTTTCCCACTTGATTTAACTCTAATTTATAAGCAATATATCTACATTGAATTTCGTCAATTTCTGTATTTGAAATTATGTGTTAGTTGTATCAAATTGCTTAAATCATTCAGCTCCTACTTTGTTTTTCAGTTCTTCCTCTCTAATGTTTTTGTATTTCATTCGTTTCTATGTGCTGTTGGTTTTAATTGTTGGCAACTGGTTATATCCAAACAAAGGTTTGTGTTACTAGCTAAATATTTGGGGATAACACAACTTTTTGTTTGTCATTATTTTTTTCAAATATAAAAAATTTAACTCCAATCCAATGGTTCATTAGTTGTATGCGAAATACTTGTTACTTTGGGTAATACAAAAGGCATTAACTTAATAAGCAACTCAACTCTTTCTTTTGGCTTTAATGTATCTAAATGCGTTTGTATTTGCTCTAATTCTTGATATAACACATCCTTAAGAACAGACCTTAACTCTTTGGTCATTCTATTCGGTGTTCCTTTTTCTCTTCCACCGTATTTTATTCCTGTTGTATTTGCCATACTATTTAATACTACTTTAGTTATAATTATATATAGAATTATTAATGTTCTTTTGTATATCTATTAGTTTAATATCCATTAGGTAGTAGTAAAATACTACTTTGATGAGGTTTTATAAGGGGTAAGCCATTATAATCTGCTAAACCCTCGTTATAAAGGAGTTTCTTTAAAGCGTAAATGTCTGTTAGGTTTTGGTAAAAAGAGTTCGAGAATGGAATTGTAAGGGGTACAATAAAGAACCCTTAACCCCTTAATTGTGAGGGGTATATGGGTTTTTATCGTTCAAGTTAGTCCTAATTTAGTCCTAATTTAGTCCTAATTTACTTTATTTCAGCTTAAATTATTGGTTTTTGATTAACTGTGTATCATAGTATATCAGTTATGTGTTAAAACCTTTTCTAGTTAAAGAAGAATGAAAAGGGAGTGATTTCAAAAACACCCCCATTTTCATCCCTACTATACAGAAGAATAAAAAGAAGCAAAATTTGTCCGTTAAATATTTCTATATCTTATAGATATTCTGTCTACAAATTAAATAATGGGGTATCTGTATTAATAGTCATCTCTTTAATTGCCTTTGGTCTTCCATATTTATAAGAGAAATACAGTTTTAAATACTGAAAATCACCCCTCTCAATCCCTTGCTTTAGTTTTTCAAATGCTATATCATCTAATGGAGTTAATTTTTCTATTAGAGAGATATCAATACTTTTACTTCTCTTACTTTTTAATCCTCCTAATCTTGCTGTTTCTTTTGTAAACATTATTAATCTATTTGATTATATAATAATAAAAATCACAAGTTTCACAGAAGTAATTGTTCTTTTTAAATTTTAATGGAAATCTGCTTTTCTCTTTGAATAGTATTCAATTTAAATGATATCAAAATAAATTCGGAATTAGCTATATACTTATGTTATTACACGTTAAAAAACATAAGAACATATGCCATTCAATTCAGAAAGTGCCAGTTTAGGAGGTCAGAAATCTAAAAGAGGAAAGAGTATAGCAACAGAGGTCAGAAATCAAATAACAGAGGTTGCAGAAGAGTTAATTAGAGCCATTGACATCCCATCTTTAAACAATAAGGATAAAGTATTATACTTAAAAGCTATAATGCCCTTTATACTATCTAAAAACGAGAGAGTGGATACTAATCAAATGCCAACAGAGTTTCAGATTGAGATTATACAATAAAAGAAAAAACCTCCTTAAATGGGAGGTTCTTTATTTAATATATTGTGATTTTTTACTTTAATTTGAATGTTCCTTTCATACCAGTAACTTTCACTTTAACTGTTTGCCATAAGATATAATTATGGTTTTCAATTACATACTGCGGATTAACAATGACGTCAGCATTTGATTTTGTGATTGCTTTATAAGCAGCTGCAGAACTTACCATTGTATTTTTGTCAAACGGATTAATGTTTGAGAATACACCAGTTGAAAAGTTGTTATCTCCAGATAATCTAAACAACCCAAATAAGTAAAAGGATTCAGATGTTCCATTAATTTTTTGGCTATCATCAACTATCACTTCAGCTTTTACTGGGTCAACTAATGCAGATGCCTCAAAACGAGCAGAATTTGTTGATTTTGTTAATGATGCACAAGATGTTGTTAGTAATAAAACAACCAATACAAAGTAATAATTTTTCATAATAAATAAATATAAATTAACCTACTTCTGTTTATTGTCTTTTTTCAGTATAATTCCGACATTTTTTAAAACAAGTAAATATCTGTTTTTCAAATAATAATTTTTATAAAACCAACATTATAAATTTAATTATCAAAATAGACCCAAATTTAGACCATTAATTGATTACTTTTTCACTAAAACCCAGCTTTAACCCATTCACCTTTAGATTTCATTTCTACTTTTAAATCTTCTTTATTTTTTATACTATCAGAATCAGAAGTAAAAAAATAGTTTCGAGTTATACGCATTTCTTTACTTATCATTGAGTTAGTGAAAGTATGAATTGCTTTATATGTACTGTCATTTATCATTTCTACACTTATTATTTTCAAATCTTTCATCATTCCCATTGCATCAGCATCTACTTTTTGAAATATTCTTTTTTTAGCAAGTGCTACTGGACTCGAGTCATCTCCACAAGACACTAATAGAAGTGAAAAAGCGATTGTAAATAAAACTGATTTTAATAAATTTCCTTTCTTCATAATGTATATTCTGTATTAAATAAATTTAGTTAAGTACCCATAATAATAATGCTATGGTAACACCTAATATTTGCATAATTCCAAAAAAAGTAATCCAATCTTTGATTGTGTTATTAGAATCTCTTAAGTCTTGAAGGTTTTTCAGCACCTTTAATTGTATTTCTCTATCTGTAATTTCTTTACCAGATCTATTTTCTACGTAGCTCATTTTTTAATTATTTATGTGATATTGTTCGTTAATTTATTAAGTAAATCTATGAAATATTCACTTTTACAATACAATCATTATAATGATTGTATTGTAAAAGTGAATTAATCCTAAAATTGTATATTAGCTTATAATTAGAAAATCTTTTTTTTAATGAAGAATTTATACATAACATTATTACTCATTTTTATAGCTCCCTTTTTTATTTTTTCACAAGAAATAATTAATCTTAAGCAGTCTTTAAGTATAACTTTAGACTCAATAAATAATCAAATTATATACCAAACAAAAGATTCGCTGCATTTTCTTGATATTGAAACTTTAAATATTATTAAAACAAAAAAAGTAAACACTTCAAATCTTTCAGATTACAAAATTGTAAAAAAGAGTAACTCATTATTGTTTATGGATAAACAAGGGGGGAGTATTTTTAAATTAGATTCAAATGATAATTTAAAGAAAATTGATAATTCTAATATCAATAAATTTTTCATTGATAATTTTAATTTTATTAGAAAAGATACGCTATTCAAACACGGAGGATATGGATACTGGTCACAATCAAATTTTTTAACTTATTACGATGAATCTACAAAGCAATGGGAGATTTATCCCAGTTTCAAAAACTCTAAAGTTCCGAGAAGTGCTGATTCACATATTGGAATAACTTGGAATAATTCTTACTCTTTTTTTGGGGGACTATCTTTAACTGAAAACGGTTATAGAATTAGAAATAATTACAATAAAGAAGTATGGTCATTTAATTTTATTAGTAAAAAATGGATTTTACTGGGTAAATTCAAAGAACAAAATCTATACCCACATTATACAAATTTTAGCAACAAATCAGATTTGTATGTTCTGGACAAAACTTCACAACTATATAAAATAGATTTTTTAAATAATACTTTAACTAAATATAAAAGAAAACCCATACTATATGATTTTTATGAATTCAACTCTATTTATTATAATGATTTTGTTTACTATATTAATACCAAAGGAAAGGTTTCTAAAGTTTCACTTAAAGAGATTACAAATGAGATTGAACATATAAGTGAGTTTTATTTTAATAAAAATAAAATATTAACGCCTTTAATCATATTAGTTATTATTTTATTAATACTATATTTTGGTATCTTAATATATCGTAAAAACAATAAACTTCATAAATTACAATTACTCACAAACGGAATCACTTACAATAACAAATTTATTGAGCTGGATAGTTTGGCAATATCAATTTTAATTACTGTAATTAAAGAAGAAATGGCATTTTCTAAAGTTTATGATATTGTAAGTAAGGAGCATTTAAGTAAAATTCAAAATGACCGAAATAGAAATGAGATTATAGCTCACATAAACTTTAAAGTAAAAGAACTTACAAATATTAAAAGTGATTTCTTAATAGTCTCAAAATCATCGTTTGATAAAAGATATAAAGTACTGTCAATAAATAAATCAGATTATAGTAAATTTATATAAAACACACTTCCCACACCTCAACTATATTCATTCTACGTCAAACACTTACATAATAATTGTAGTAGTATAATTATATATATATGTTTTTGTATGATTTTATTAATAAAGTAACAGATTAATTATTCTATTTTAATTATTAGAAAGAATATATTTTAATTAGTTAACTAATTCAATACTGAAATAATATCTCTTAATATGTTAGTCCACTTAAAACTCATATAATTATACTATTTTCGTTACCTAACATATCATATGTGGTGCAGTTTTATGAATCAATATACTATAAAGGGTTTTGCAGATATACTGGTTACCTAATCACAATACCAGAAATGTAATAGTATATAATGTAGTTTTATAAATTAATATATGTATCTCTCTCTTTATATCCATTTATCTATTTCTTTATCTCTCTATTTCTTTATGTATCTATCTATTTATGGTTGAACCCTCGCTATAATAAAAACACCTAACCATCAATAAGTTAAGTGCTTTTACTACTGTATTTTTTACATTTTTTTTAATGCTTTACTAACTTTATATGTATAAAAACGAGAGAGTGGATACTAATCAAATGCCAACAGAGTTTCAGATTGAGATTATTAAGTAAAAGAAAACCCCTACATTTCTGCAAGGGTTTTTTAAAAGATATTTAAAATGGGATTAATCTATTTTTTTACCGTCTTTGTAGTTCTGTTTATAAATTAACTGACCGTTTTTATAATATTGTTCTACTAAACCATTTAGTTTTCCGTCTTTCCAGTTTTCTTTAACCTGTAACTTACCGTTTTCGTAATAAACTTCAGATAAACCATCTACTTTTCCGTCTATAAAGTTGCCTTTACCTTTTAACTGACCGTTTTCGTGATATTGTTCAGATAAACCATCTAGCTCTCCGTCTTTATAGTTTGCTTTACGTTGTAACTGACCGTTTTTATAATAAGATTCATATAAACCATCTTCTACCTTACCATCTATAAAGTTGACTTTACTTTTTAACTGACCATTTTCATATTTTTGAAACATTTCCCCAGTAAATGGTTTATCCTTGTAATAAGTCCCATCTTCTCTTACCTCGAAATTTGACTTCTCTTTATTATAGTTAATACTTTTAGTACAACTTGTAAATAATATTAAACAAACTAATACTGTAATACTTCTTTTTAATGTTTTCATAATTATAAATGTTTTTCAAATATAATTAATCTTTAACAACTGAAGAGATAGGTAAAGGGACATTAACTGTTATTACTTTGAAAGAAAAACCCCTACATTTCTGCAAGGGTTCTTTAAAGATATTTTAAAATAGCTAAAAAAACTTATCGAAAAACTTTTCTTAGTTTTCTTGTTTTTTTAATTTTCTTTTCCAAAGTTTCAAAATTAGGGCAATCTTCTAAATCTGACTCTTTAAAACCAAGTTCGTCAGATTGTTCTCCAATTTCTTGCGCTTTTTCTCCTAAGGACTTGAATTCCTCTTTTTGTTCTTCTGAAGCTCCCTCTTCAGAATCGACAGCTTCTCCTAAAGCGATTACTTCATCCATAACTATTAACATAGCATCTGCTACTTCGCATTCTGTTGTTAATTCACTTGCATTAATGTCTTTTGCTTTGTTTCCACAACTGATAACTAAAGCTGTAAATAAAAAAGCGACCAAGATTTGTTTGATTCTCATACTGTTTGTTTTAATATTTTTACAAAAATAATGAAAACTATTAAATTTATTAGCCCATATTAAGCCCATTAACTTCTTGCAACATAAAAAATTTGGGTAAAGGGAGATTAACTTTTGTTACTTTAAAATAAATACCCACTACATTTCTGTATAGGTATTTAATGAGTTTTTATATGAAGGTTTAGTTCTTTTTAAAATCGGACACCAAAAACAAACCGTGGCGACCAATAAGGATTGTCTAAGCTTTCCGTAGCAACAACCTTTCCTTTTCTAGGTGCATGTAGAAACTCATTGTCTCCTATATAGATTGCGATGTGTTGTACGAGTTTCCGGGCACCGGTAGTGTTTGTAAAACAAACAAGATCTCCCGGATTTAGGGCATCTTTACTTGCTATTAAATTTCCGGACTGTGCTAATTTTTGAGCATTTAATCGCTCTCCGCGATAGCCTGTCCCTCTTAATCCCCGCCAAATAAGTCCAGAGCAATCGACTCCACTTCTAGTAGTACCTCCATACCGGTAAGGTACGCCTCTGTATGAATTTATAATTTTTAAAAATTTAGGAACATTAAACGATTGAATCTTATTGGTTTTGTTTTTTAAAAACTGATTCCATTTCCACTTCAAGCCTTTTTTCTTGAGCATCGCTGCAATCAAAGCATTATCGTTTGGTGGCAATGCACGCGTTTTTTCAAACTGATTTCCATTGCCATTACCAGTCGTAAAACGAAAGACTCCACTACACGATTTTGAGGACCCGAAGGCATTATAAGGAGAAATGGAGATGGAATAGGTGGTGTTTTTTTCCAATTGAGTGGTGGTAAAAGATCTGCTATTTCCAAGATCAATATTTTCCGATTGTGCATTATTCAATTTTTCTTTAACAACCGCAATCGCATATCCAGTAGGATTTCCAGTAGCGGCTGTCCATGTAATCGTTAAAGGTGTTATGGGTAGATTTTTTGAATTATTTATTAAAGATTCAATTTTATAATCACAATTGGGCGGACTATTATAAAGACGTTGCTCTAACGGCAGCTCTTCTTGCTTTTGCGGTTGTTCTTGTTCACTAGTGTCTACCGAGGCAACTTGTTTTTTGGGTGGCTGGTTCCTTTTGAATAAGGAAGAATAAATCCAACCTTTGCTATTGTTCCTTAAATCTTGTACAAACCACCAACCTCCTTTTTTACTTAAGATACGTACTCTTTTACCTTTCTTAAAGGTTTTCATGTAGCGTCCATTTGGCTTCCATCGAACCTTCGCGTCTTGGGCCAAAACGCTGAGATTTGTCACAAAAAGCGAATTGTGAATCCATCCTCTCTTTTTCGTCTTTGCGTTTTGAATGAATGACCAACTTCCTTTGGATTGTAAAACAACAATTTCTGTGCCTTTAGGATAGACTGTAATTAATTTTCCTTTCGCCTTCCACCGAACATTTGCATCATTAATGAGCAGACCGGTCTCTTGCGAAAACGAAAGTGTTGTTAAAAAAAAAGCAACGAATACATATAGTAATCTCATAAAAAGTTAATTAAAAATTCGAGTTCCAAATTGAAACTTATCTGCCCAGTAATACGGGTCATTTAAAGCGTTTACCGAAACTCCTCTCTTACTTGAGGCATGCAAAAACTGGTTGGAACCTAGATAAATACCTACGGTTGTAATCTTTTTACTCGTTTCATAGGTTTTGGCAAAAAACAATAAATCACCTCGCTTTAAAAGTGCGCTATCTTCAATTTTAATCCCGCAATGTGACATTTCTTCGGAAACCCTAGGGAATCCTTTTAGGTTGTTCTTAAGCAAAGACACATACACCAGCCCTGAAGCGTCTATCCCATCATAGTCATTCCCCCCCAAAACATTGGGGACTCCCATGTATGTTTCAGCAGTAGCTATAAAAACTTCTATTTTGTCTTTTGAAAAATACGTTTCCTTTTGAGGTTCTGATGAAAAAAAACCTAAAAAATAGTATCCGACGATTCCTGAAATCAAAAAAATAACTCCCATAATAAGGGAAAAGTGCAAAGGTTTTTTAAAAAATTGTTTCATAAAAAAAAGGGTATGGTGAGGTATTCTTTGAAAATGAAGATATAACGCGTGATGAATACAACGAATTGAACTAATTTTAAATTTAATTTTTGGTAATATAGGAAACTCTTGGTACAATTTGTTTGTTTGTTTTAAAATTAATAGGAATTAGATATAATAATAAGAAGTGAATTCCTTGAAAACATTTGAATATCTTTGAGCGCTAGAACAAACAATCATTGATGCACAACTACTTATAATGAAACAAAAAAGAGTACACTTTATAGACGCCATGCGAGCATTTGCTATACTAATGATGTTGCAAGGTCATTTTATAGGGCTTAGTTTGGAAGCATTTGATGCATTGGCCTCCTTAAAAAGAAGCACTGGAACCTCTGGGTCGCTACTTTTTGATGCATGGTACTTTATGAAAGGACTTACAGCGCCTTTATTCTTTTTTGTTACGGGACTGGTTTTTGTATTTTTACTCCTGAAAAATCACCATCCAGAAAAGCGAAACCCAAGAGTAAAAAAAGGAATCATTAGAGGCTTTGAGCTCATATTCTGGGGTTATTTGCTACAGCTTAATCTGCGATACTTCACCAGCACTTTTCACAGTAATACCCCTATCATATACGCCTTCCATGTATTGCAATGTATTGGGGTCAGTATTTTAATATTGATCGGTTTGTACCTGCTCTACAGAAGTATTAAAAACATCCCTTTATTCCTATATTACTTGTTGGGTGGAATCCTTCTTTTTGGCGTCTATAATACCCTAAAAACGCAACCCTCATTTCCTGTAAACAGTCCGCAACTGCTACAAAATATTTTCAAAGGGCCTCATGCCATTTTCCCATTAGTTCCTTGGGCAGGTTTTGTGCTATTTGGTGGTGTTTTTGGCGTTGTAATGCACACTTTAAAAAATAAATTTACTAGCATCCCACTCAGCATTGCCCTTCTCAGCATTGCCCTTCTTAGCATTGCTTTTGGCTTGAAATACATTTCTTATAAACAGGGTGCCGTATGGCTCTACGATCGATTGGGAGATGTACTCATTGTTACGGTTGTTTTTATACATCTCGAAAATTGGTTTTCTAAAAGATGGAAATTATTTTTATCCGTAGGACAAAAAACACTGTTTATATACCTGTGGCACACCATTATATTGTATGGTGGAATTGTAGGTTTTGGTTTGAACAATTTCATAAAAAGACAACTGACTGCTCCTGAGGCCATTTTTGGTGCCCTGCTCTTTTTAATTGGCTTTGTTTATTTCTCAAAATTAAGTCCCTTTTTTGATGCACTAAAAGCACACGTTTTTAAATTCTTAAAACTCCCTGTTTCTTAATATTACATTGCACTCCGCAATTTTAACAAACTCAAAATGGACGTTCATTCTTACAATCTTTTTAATATCTTTGAAAATCAACTAAAAAATAATTCTCAAAAATGGATGCTCTTATTCTCTATTTTAAAATGGGCTTTTACCATGTCCTAGATTTTTCTGCTTTCGATCATATCTTGTTTCTGATTGTATTGGCCGTTGTTTTTAATTTCAAACAAAAACGTAAAGTAGGTTGGCTAGTTACTCTTTTTACAATTGGACACTCTATCACATTGGGCTTATCTGCCTTTGGAGTTTTGAAGGTATCCACTAAGCTTATTGAATTTTTAATTCCAGTAACCATTCTAATAACCGGTTGCATTAATATTTTTAGAGCAAAAAAAGCTGCTTCAGGATCAGAGAGCATCAATTTAGTCTTTGCACTCTTTTTTGGTCTCATTCACGGATTGGGCTTTTCTACCTATTTTAAAATGATGGTAAGCAAAGGCGAAGACAAAATAATGCCACTCTTAGAATTTGCATTGGGGATTGAGGTTTCGCAAATCATTATTGTTTTCGGAATTTTAGTACTTGGTACTTTTCTAGATTTTTTCACGAGAGTTTCCAAAAGAGATTGGATTTTAGTCGCATCCTCAATCGTTATTGGTATTTCATTCCAAATGATGTTAGAGCGCATCTATTGGTAAAATACGAAACCTTCCTTTTCATAGAAAAAGAATCTGAAACCAGTATTTTATATCCAATTTTGTCAATTTATTAACGCCTTTATTCTACAAATATTTTTACTTTCGTAGCCATGACAGCACAAAAGCAATTAAAATACGATATCGCCTATCTAAAAATGGCCTTTGAGTGGGGAAAACTTTCGCACTGTAAGCGCAAACAAGTAGGAGCACTCATTGTGAAAGATCGGATGATTATCTCTGACGGTTTCAATGGAACACCTACTGGTTTTGACAATTGTTGTGAAGATGCCGAAGGGCTTACCAAATGGGAAGTGCTGCATGCAGAAGCGAACGCTCTTTTAAAAGTGGCCGCTTCCACACAATCTTCAAAAAATGCTACATTATATATTACCCTTTCGCCTTGCACACAGTGCAGTAAACTCATTCACCAAGCCGGAATCAAAAGAGTCGTATATGCAAATGCCTATAGAGACCGAGCAGGCTTAGATTTTCTAGAAAAAGCAGGGGTAACTACGATGCACTTACCTTATGAATAAAAACAACCTACCCATCTATTTTTCATTGGCTGTAATTTTTGGTATCCTAATTGGTTCCTTTTTTAACGGAAACGCAATTGGATTTACATCCTTTTCTTCAAATGCGAAGAATGAATTGAAAATAAAAAAACTGCTCAACTACATACAAAGGGACTATGTAGACACTGTAAATACCGACAAACTTTTGGACGATGCAATCGCACAAATGCTCAATAAATTGGACCCGCACTCTGTCTACATTCCGAAAGAAAACCTCCAGGCAATTACAGAGAATATGCAAGGTAATTTTGTGGGAATTGGTGTGCAGTTTCGAATGATAGAAGATTCCATTACTGTTATTCAACCCATTAAAGGAGGCCCCAGTATAAAAGCAGGGATTCAAGCGGGAGACCGAATTTTAATGGCAGATAAAGATACCTTGTTTGGTAAAAATATAAGCACCGGGAAGGTCCCAAAATTTTTAAAAGGAAAACCGGAAACGAAAGTTGCTTTACAAGTTTATAGAAAATCGACCGACAGTCTATTTACCATTTCAATTACACGTGGTAAAGTGAATATTAAAAGTGTAGACTTGGCCTACATGATCAATGACAGTCTTGGGTATATAAAACTCGATCGTTTTGCTAGAAATAGCTACCGCGAATTCAGAGCTTCCTTACAAGCTTTAAAAAGGAAAGGAATGGCTACTTTAATCCTCGATTTACGTGGCAATGGGGGAGGGTTTATTGACATTGCGAATCGCATTGTTGATGAATTTTTAGAAGATGAAAAACGCATTGTTTTTACAAGAAACAACAAGAATGAAATTACAGAATCTTTTGCAACCGAGAATGGAATTTTTGAAAACGGAGACGTTTATGTCTTGATAGATGAAAATTCTGCTTCTGCATCCGAAATCCTGGCAGGCGCTTTACAAGACAATGACAAGGGAACGATTGTAGGGCGTCGTTCTTTTGGAAAAGGGCTGGTACAACAAGAAATGGACTTGGGAGATGGTTCTGCTGTACGTTTAACAATTGCACGGTATTACACCCCAACGGGAAGGTCCATTCAAAAACCATATCGTAAAAACGGAGACGACGCATATACTTCTGACTTTCAACAACGTGTGAGAAGTGGAGAACTCTCCAACAAAGATAGCATTCCCGTGGTAGACTCTTTGAAATATACAACTCCTAAGGGCAAAATTGTATATGGTGGCGGTGGTATTATTCCCGATGTTTTTGTCCCAATTGACACTACTTCTTATATGAACAACTTCTATTTTATTGCAATTACGAATTTTGCCTTTGAATATGTTGATCGCAATCGAAGGCAAATTGCTGAAAAATGGACTTTAGAAACTTTCATTACTCATTTTGATTCAGATGCACGCGTTTATGACGAATTCTATGCAAAAATCAAAGAATTTAACCCTTCGATTAAAGCACAAAAAATCCTTCAAAAATATTTAAAATCTTCAATTGCTAACGAAATTTTTGGAGATGTTGGGTTTTACAGAATGCAGCATAAAGATGATAAAATGATTCTGAAAGTATTGGAGTTGGAAAATCAGCAAGAATAACGTTACTTTGTACCAATGATTTCCATTTCAACATCCACAAACAAAAAGGTTTATTTTGCATCAGATCAACATTTAGGAGCTCCCACTACTGAAGCGAGCTTTGTCCGTGAAAAAAAGTTTTTACGTTGGTTGGATGTCGTGAAAAAAGATGCGGAAGCGATTTTTTTATTGGGTGATTTATTTGATTTCTGGTTCGAGTACAAAACTGTTGTTCCAAAAGGATTTGTGCGTGTTTTGGGAAAGTTGGCCGAAATAAAAGACAGCGGAATTCCAATTTATTTTTTTGTTGGAAATCATGATTTATGGATGACAGATTATTTTGAAAAAGAACTCAATATTCCTGTATATCATTCCCCACAAGAAGTCAGTATCAATAATAAAAAATTCCTAATTGGTCATGGAGATGGTTTAGGCCCTGAAGACAAAGGCTACAAACGCATGAAAAAGGTGTTTACATTTCCATTGTTTCAGTGGCTATTTCGATGGATACATCCAGATATAGGGGTGAAATTAGGGCAATATTTATCCGTAAAAAATAAAATGATTTCTGGTGATGAAGATGCTAACTTTTTAGGGGAAGACAAAGAGTGGTTGGTGCAATATTGTCAGAAAAAACTGACCCAACAACACTACGATTACTTTGTTTTTGGGCACAGACACCTCCCTTTAGATATTCAATTACAAGAAAATTCTGCCTACATTAACTTAGGGGATTGGATTACATATTTCACCTATGGGGAATTTCAAGACAGCAAATTATCCCTCAAAGAGTTCAAAAATTAATCGGTAAGATCTGCAATAAACTTCTTTATCTTTTCTACACCTTCTATAATATTTGGAGTGTATTGCTTTAGAAAATCAAGGGTTATTTCTTGGCTTTTTTGATACATTTTCATCACTTTCTCACCATCAAAATCTACAAATGCGATTCTAAAGAATAATTCCTCTTTTTCAAAACCAAAATCTACTCCTGGCAACATGGCCACTTTGTATTTTTCTAAAACAAAGGTTGCCAAATCAACACTTGTATAGATTCCTCGTTTTGAAATTTGACTTTTAAACTGATTGAAGCCAATCACCATATAAAAAGCGCCTTGTGATTTTGTACATTCTATAGAAATATCCGAAAATTCTTTGTAAATATATTCGGATACGTACTTTAAAATAAAAGACGAATCTCGTACCTGATTTTGTAAATCTTGTTCAAATTCGTAAGCTGTAAGTGCTGCAAACTGAACAGGAGAAGAAACACAACTAAAGGTCTCACTAAAGAGTGCTTTGTAAGCATCTTGGTACCCTTCAAAAGCACTCGGCAACCTCATAAACCCTAATCGATAGCCCCCAGCAGAAAATACTTTACTCAAACCTCCAAAAACAATGGTTTTCTCTGGATAGAAAGTTGAAATACTTGCAGAAAATGGCGCTGAAAAGTTAATTTGAGAATAAATTTCATCTGAAAAAACAATGAGGTTGTATTTTCGACACGCAATTGCTAGTGCTTTATATTCTTCCGCTGAATAGACTGCTCCTGTTGGGTTGTTTGGAGAATTTAATATTAATATATATTGTTTTTTAGTGGCTTTATTGTTAAAAAAAACATCTAAATCCGCTGCCGTGATTTTAAAATCGTTCTTATAATCAGTAGCAATGAGATGGTATTTTCCACCTTTCGAAGCTATTTGTGGAATATAACTCACCCAGCTTCCTTTTGGAATTAAAAACGCCCCTTCGAAAATTAAGATGGACTGATACAATAACTCCTTGCTCCCAGGACCAATAAAAATTGATTCTTTCTGGCTTTTTATATTTTGAAAACTCCCTAAAAAAAAAGCAATTTGTTCCCTTAATGCTTCCAAACCAGCTACCGGTAAATAATGGTTATTGTGTGCATGTTCTTTTAATGCCTTTACAATCGAATGATGTATTGGAAAAGGAGATTGCCCAAAACCAAAATGACTAATTTGATTTCCCTTTGTTCTTAATGCTTTTACTTTCTCATTAATCAAAAGTGTAGATGACTGTTTTAGAGAAGCGATGTTTTTATTTATCATAATAGTGTGACTTTGATACTTTAAACAAATATAAAAATTAACAGCTACTAATTCAATAAATATTGAGAATTGATATGATATAAAAAAGCCCTGAAATATCCAATTTCAGAGCCTACTTTAATAGAAATACCTTTTTTATAACTTGTTTTCAATTACATAGGTTAAAGAACTTCCAAATCCTGTTTTTACGATGGAAACTGCCTCAATGACAGTATTATAAATTAGAAAAAATCCAGCTGATGCAGCTAAACCATTTTCAACAGCTCCTTGAAAGTTATATTCAGCGACGCTATCTACAATTAAAAAATCGATATTAATCGTTGATGAGAATTCCTCATAAGGAACGATACTAACTACATAGTCACCGGGAGTTTCATCCTTTGAAATTATAAAAAATTCTAGTGGTGTTGTATTTATAGAATAATTTAACACATTCGAAGGTGATGGTATAAACGGAGCAGTCGGTGCTGGTGCAGCATTTAGCATTATATCTAGATCATCGGTTGTATCCCAGGTCATTTGTACATACAGATCTCCTTCATCCATTTTAAAAATTCTAGTTGTTGAATCTGAAGACAAACTAACGTCATAATCTTCCGCAGAAGCGTAAAGGCTAACTATATCCGTCAAAGTAACAGAAGTGGTTTTTAAAGAAATGCCTTTTATTCTTTTAAGAGGAACTCACTTTTTAGGAGTTGGTTGCCATCATTAAAAACTTGAAGAATATAGACTCCAGGTTTATACGGTTCCAAATTTATTGCTGTTTTTGTTTGGTCTACAAAAACAATCTCAAGAAGCTTTCCTTGAATTGAATATATTTTTACTTGCAATGGAACATGAATCCCCTTAAAGTGCAATTCACTTTTTACTGGATTTGGATACATGGAAAGATCCATAAACTCATTTTCTTCCGAACGAAGGGTGCTTCCTTGTGTAAGTTCGTATCGTTTATTAACCACTAAATCGGTAAATATTTGGGTGTCTGTGGAAGACCAAATAACTTTTAATTGGGAGATTGTTGTGTTGTCTGCCAATCCGAAATGCGCAACTAGTGAACTTTGACTAGCATGACTTCCTTGTCCGTAAACTTCTTGAAGTAGCTTTTCTCCATTTACCGTCAATTCTATTTTGGCACCCAGTGCGTCTTTGTTAATCGTAGTTCCTTTTAGAAAAATCTGCACCCAATTCTTTGCGTCGTTACCATTTGGATTTAGTTGATTTTGATACAAAGTTGTTTTTGCGTTTACCCCCTCTGAACTGTCTTGTACAACTACTAAAACATCTAAATCACCATCTTTGTCATAATCACAATACAGCATTCCTCGCCCTCTATTTAGATCGTTTATTCCTGCACTTGCAGAAATGTCTGTAAAGGTGAGATCTCCGTTATTTATAAAAAGCTTATTGGGATCGTCTTCGCCGGTTGCAATAAAATCTAATGTAGGTATTCTTCCATTAGCAACAAACAAATCTGGCCAGGTATCGTTATTAACATCTAAAAAAGCAGTTCCCCAACTTGTTGTCAATAAGGAAGTACTCCCTTCTGAATACGTATTTTCGACCCCTGCTTGTACAGCAATGTCTGTAAAATTTTGATTCCCATCATTTTGAATGAGTACATTAGAACCAATATTCGTCACATAATAATCGAAATCTGAATCTTTGTCAAAATCTGCTGAGGCAATTCCCATTCCATAAACGGCAACATCCATATTGGTTTCAACCGAAACATCTGTAAAAGGACTACTAGGGAAGTTGTTCTGTAAAATCGTATTGGGTACTATAAATTCACCAAAATCATTGGCAATATAAAGATCGGCATCATTGTCTTGATCAAAATCAGTAGGCATGACTGCTAATGCACAGCCGTTGTTTGTAAGCCCAAGCGTTGTACTTATTTCTGAGAAGGTTCCGTCTCCATTATTCTTATAAAATTGATTTTCATAACAATCATGATCAAACCCATTAATTGCGCCATCATCATCATACAGAAAAGCACTACTTTCCACATAATTTACGGTATAGATATCTAAAAAGCCATCATTATTATAATCTAACATTGAAGCTCCCATAGAAAAGGAAGCAATCGATAAACCGTATTCAATTCCTTTTTCTGAGAAAGTGCCGTCTCCATTATTGATAAAGAGTAGGTTTCTTTCTAGTTCACCAGCATTATCTTCTCCTCGCCAGGTCGTAATGTATAAGTCTCGATAGCCATCATTGTTTACATCGCCGCTAACGACTCCTACGGTATAATATTCCGCTGTGATTGATAACCAACCATCGGTAATCAAACTAAAACTCCCATTTCCAAGATTCTTATACAAATGATCTTTTCCTTTTCCTGATGTCAAATAAAGGTCTTCCCAGCCATCGTTATCATAATCAAAAAAGACACCACCGCCACCCATATTAGCAAACTGCTCAAAGATATGGTCGATTCCTGAAGTGTTACTAACCTCTGAAAAGGTTTGAGAATAAAACGTTGCACCCCATAAAAGAAGCAACAAAAAGGAGGTGTTTTTCATTATTATGATATAAAAAGGCCCTGAAATATACAATTTCAAGGCCTTTTGTATTTAAAAAAGTTACTTTTTTTATAATTTATTAACGGCAGTATATGTTGAAGCAGCTCCAGTACCTATTTTAACACATGCAGCAAATTCATCAACTGTATTGTAAACAATCGTGAAAAATCCACCTGCTCCTTCTCCACTAGCAACAGAGCCTGTAAAATCATAGGCCATATCTCCAGCAACAATGATTAAGTTACATTCTATTGGAGCCGTAAATCCTTGATAAGGAACAATGCTTATTGAATAATCTCCTTCAGCTTCAAAAGAAGGCAAAGTAAAAGATTCTAAAGGTCCAATATTAATAGAATAATCAACAACAGTTGCGTTCGGAATTTCGTAAGGCGCTTGTGGTGCAGCATCTCTTGTTAATATCATATCGATATCTACTTCCGAGTTCCATGTCATTTGCGCATACATATCTCCTCCGTTTCCAACATCTGCACCAGCAATAATCGTTTTGTTGTTTGAACCAGATACCGAAACATCATACCCTGCTGCCGAAGCATACAACGTTGCTATTTTCGTGATGGTTACAACTCTTACTGCTACTCCTGACATATCTACAGGAATGATTGCTGTTTCTGATCGCGCATCTACATCTACAAACATTTCTTGTCCGTCTAAGGTATAAGTTAACCTTGAAGAATAAGGCAAATCTCCATCTACATTGACAACTAAGTCATAGCTATCTGAAGAAGCTCTTTCAAAGGCAGTGTCTAAAGAAAGAACTGTTTTTGAAACTAGGTTTTGAACTGGATCATCGTCATTTACAGCACAAGAGCTAAAAACAACTAGGGCCAATAAAATTAATTTTATTTTATATATATTTTTCATCTTCTTTTATTTTATAGTTGATTAAGTGTATACGTTACCGTTGCTCCTGAAGTGGCTTTGTTGATCTCTAATACAACAAACTCCATAGACCAGCCTCCTACTAAATCTAGGAAGGTACCTGTATAATTTCTTGTCTCGGTTGGTGCAACAACTTCAATAGCATAATCTATGGAAGAATCACTAACTGTCCAAGGACGTACTCTAAATAAATAATCTCCATCTGGAACAGCATCTACTAAAGTAACCGTTTCGCCTGGGGAGGTACTGTACCCAGTATCGTATTGAAATGCGGGTGGGTTGTCTACCAATCGACAATCTAAATCACTTGAGCCTGACCAGGTAAAGTTGAAAACAAAATCTCCGGCTGTGGTAACGATTGGTGTTGGAATGTCTCTAACGCCCATTACTCGCGAATTTGCTCCTGTCCATGCAAAGTAGTTGTCATTCGAAAAGGAAACATCTGTAATTGCAATGGTATAGGTTTCATCTTCTACTACACCGTCGTCTGTTGGTGTTACATCGAAATAAACAGCGCTTTGTCCATCTACAAATGTAATTGAGGTTGGATAATCCGCTTCTACCGTTCCATCTGATGAGCTAACTGCTATGGTTACATCAACGGTTCCGGTGATGGCAAATGGCATTTCCAATCGATACGTCATCGTTTCTCCTTCATAAGGAGATGAAGTGGCATGGTCATCGGTGAAACTCACTTTAACTTCCTGTGGAAGCGGAGACAATTCGCCTGGGTTGGTAATACTATCGGTATTGTCTTCACAAGATACTGCTAGCAAAGAGAAAAGTGCGATGTAAAGTATATTTTTAAGTTTTTTCATAATAAAAAGATTTTTCTGATTATAGTTTAAAGTTTAAACGAGCAAACGCTGTTCTTCCGTTAATACCAAACTGTGAGGTAACACGTGGGTAAATAAACTGATTCCCACTTGTTAATCCGGATGGTGTTGGATCTGGATACACATCGAAAATGTTACTTGATCCAACGGTAAAGGTTAGGTTCTCGGTAACATCAAAGCCGAAAGACAAGTCGGTAAGAACTTTTCCTGCAAATTCTTGGTGTGCTCCATCTGGATTGAATACGGATCCAAAGTAAGAGTTTCTTAAGAATACAGACCAGTTGTCTCCTTTTAAGGAATGGCTTAAATTCCCTTTTACTCGTGGGCTTGCTAATTCTAAAAAGTACGTTTCTCTTTCTCCAAAGTAGGTGTCCAATTGATCTGCTAAAAGTACAGATCCGTGAATGTCATCTACTTGCTCTGTTTTTGCATAGGCAAACGCTAGGTCTGTTGTCAAGGCAACATTTCCTAAAATCGTTGCTCTGTGTGAAATATTTACATCCACTCCTGTAGTTTCTGTGTCAATTGCATTGGCAAAGAATCTTGCTTTGCTAGCATCTACTGAACTTGGTAAATCAAAGTTTCCTGTTAAGGTTACGCGATCTTCAATAGCAATGAAGTATGCATCTACTGTTAAAGTAAGGTTCGCCTCGGGTATTTTAGCGGTCACCCCAAAACTTGTACTGAAAGACTCTTCTTGCTTCAATTGTGGAATTCCAACTGCTTGTGCTTCTGGACTGTCATTCGAAGCTGTTAAAACTTCTACTGGATCTCCATTAATAAAGTTGGTGCTAATGGTGTTAAAGTTCAACTGGTGTAGAGAAGGTGCTCTAAAACCGGTACTTGCTGCAGCTCTTAAATTCACATTGTCGGTTAACTTGTATAAGGAAGCTAATTTCCAGTTTAAAGTCGAGCCAAAGTCGCTGTAGTTCTCATAACGCAATGCTCCTGATAGCATCCATTCTTCTGTGAAATCTACTTCTACATCGGCATAGGCTGCATAACTGTTTCTAAAGGCATTTCTTTCATTTCCAGGTCTAAACCCCGGGAATACTTGGATTCCTCCTGGTCTTCCTCTTCCAAAGAAATCGGTTACTTGTAAGGATGGATCTCCATTCCATTCGTCTCCATTAATATCATAGGTCTTCCAAGATTCATCTTGTCCTGCAAATATTTGGTAATTCTCTAATCGGTATTCCGCGCCAAAGGCAACATTCATCCCTTGATACTTATCTTCATAAAATCTACTAAGGTCTACGTTGGTTGTATTCTCGGCTGCTGAAAATCCTCCAGCATTTACTTCTACAGGTGATCCTGATAACAAGGTTGCGTTTACAGAGTTGCTGATATTAAAACCAAATGAGTTTTCTCCCCATGTGTTGCTAAAATCTACATCCCATTCGCCTTGCGTTCCTCGAATTCCGAAAGCGGCAGACTTGTCTTTTACATCACTGTTGATCTCTGGTAAGAAACCGGCTCTGTACAATCCTGTATAGGCTCTGGATTGGTCGGGTCTTCTGTAAAAACCTCCTGCGTTACCGTTTCTGTAACTCAGCCCTCCAAAGGCATAAAATTCTAATTCATCGGTTAATGGCAATTCCATGTTTGCAAAAAACTTCCCACTTCTTAATTGGGATTGTCCCACTCTCATGTTAAAGTCGGTACGATCCAATCCGCGAACGTCTAATTCTGCATCGGTAGTATTGAAGTTTAATAACGATTGTAACTCAGCCATGCTTGTTGCTGCACTAATCTCATTTTTCAACGCTAAATCAAAGTGCTCTACTCCTTGTGCAAAAAATTGAATGTCTGACATACTGTACTGGGTAATATCAGAACCTTGTCCGCTATTAAATCCAACCCATTCTACGGAGTTGGCTCCGTTAAAAATGGATCCTGAAAATCCTGAAAAACCTGCTCTTCTTGAAGGTTCTCTTGTTGAAACGGATCCGGTAAAGTTGATAAAACCACCATCTTCTGTTAAGCGAACTCCATAGTTGGCATCTAATTGAAAGCCTTCGCCATCAAATCCACCTCTTTGGTCATTCGTCTCGCTTCCAACATTGGCGTTGGTGTTCATTTGTAAGCTAAACCCTACTGCATCTTTTAAGACAATATTGATAACCCCTGCAATGGCATCACTACCATACTGTGCTGCGGCTCCGTCTTTTAAAATCTCTATTCTTTTGATTGAAAAGGATGGAATTGCATTCATGTCTGTTCCTACACTTCCTCTTCCAACCGTACTGTTTACGTTCACTAATGAGGTTTTATGTCTTCTTTTTCCATTCACAAGGACTAAGACTTGATCGGGACCCAATCCTCTTAAAGCGGCAGGATCAATATGATCGGTACCGTCGGAAATGGTTTGGGATGTTGAGGTGAAAGAAGGTGCTACAAAATTTAAAATATCGTTCACACTTACTTGTGGACTTACCGATGTTAATTCTGAAATATCGATAATATCTACTGCTACCGGCGTGTTGGCAACCGTCCTGTTTTTATTTCTTGATCCTACCAATACAACTTCGTCTAGGGAAACATTGTCTTCTTGTAATGTAACTGAAAGGTATTTGGTATCGGAAATCAGTTTAGATACAGTTTCATATCCAAGTGAAGAAAATACCAACGTTGCGGGCATTTTTGTCAAATCAACAGAAAACATCCCTTGATCATCGGTAGATACTCCATTGGAGGTTCCCTTCTCTAAAACATTAATATACGGCAATCCTGACCCATCGGTACCGACTACTTTTCCTTTAACTATCTGAGCTGAAATTGTTTGTGCTAACAAAAACAAACAGCTAATAACTAAACTCTTTAAAAAGTTATTTTTTTTCATAAAACTGAATTATTGATTAATAAACACAAATGTTTGCTTTTTTCATGACAAAAACAAGAAAATGTTATAAAAATGTTAATATTTAACGCATTTATCTAGTAACATCGGGAAGATTTCGACTATTTATCTTTAACCTTCTTTTAACAACTGTTTTTGAGTTAATATTGTAGCTTTGTTTTTCTAAAAAAAAAATCACACCTTATAATAAACAAAAATGGATATTGACATACGAGCTATTAATGAAAAAATTGAAAGAGAAAGCGCCTTTATAGACATTCTTTCATTAGAAATGAATAAAGTAATTGTTGGGCAAAAACAGATGATCGAAAGTCTGTTAATTGGACTTCTAGGAAATGGACATATTTTATTAGAGGGAGTTCCTGGTTTAGCAAAAACCTTAGCCATTAACACCTTATCAAAAGCCGTACAAGCAAGTTTTAGCAGAGTGCAGTTTACTCCCGATTTATTACCTGCAGATGTTGTTGGTACTATGATTTACAACATGAAGGAGAATGATTTTGCAATCAAAAAAGGGCCTATATTTGCCAACTTTGTATTGGCAGATGAAATTAACAGAGCGCCTGCGAAGGTGCAATCTGCTTTACTGGAAGCAATGCAAGAACGCCAAATTACAATTGGAGACACTAGCTTTAAATTAGACGAACCCTTTTTGGTAATGGCAACTCAAAACCCTGTAGAACAAGAAGGAACGTATCCTTTACCTGAAGCACAGGTAGATCGTTTTATGTTAAAAGTGGTTATTGATTACCCGAAACTCCAAGACGAACAAATGATTATGCGTCGAAATTTATCTGGAGGATTTGCAACCGTAAATCCAGTAATCTCTGTAGATCAAATCATAAAAGCCCGAGAAGTGGTGAATGAGGTTTACATGGATGAGAAAATAGAAAAGTATATTTTAGATATTATTTTTGCAACCCGATACCCAGAAAAATACAATTTACCTCAGCTAAAAGATTTAATTGGCTTTGGCGCTTCTCCTCGTGGAAGCATTAATTTAGCAAAAGCAGCGAAGTGTTATGCCTTTATTAAAAGAAGGGGGTATGTAATACCTGAAGATGTTAGAGCAGTTGTATTTGATGTTTTGCGTCACAGAATTGGAATTACTTACGAAGCGGAAGCAGAAAATGTAACCTCTGTGGATATCATCAATTCAATTATCAATGAAATTGAAGTCCCTTAAAAAGCCATTCGCAATAAACCCTTTAGCAATTTGTTAAAAGTGAAACGCAAAAAAGTCAATAGCAAAAATGGATACTAAGGAGATTCTTAAAAAAGTTCGGAAAATAGAGATTAAGACACGACGTTTGTCTGATCATATCTTTGGAGGTGAATATCACTCCTCTTTTAAAGGACGTGGAATGACCTTTTCCGAAGTAAGACAATATCAGTTTGGTGATGATGTGAGAGCAATCGACTGGAATGTTACTGCCCGATACAACGAGCCTTATATTAAGGTTTTTGAAGAAGAACGCGAATTAACCATGTTGTTAATGGTTGATGTTTCGGGGTCAGAATCCTTTGGAACGGCAACCCAATTTAAAAAAGACACGGTTACAGAAATTGCTGCTACATTAGCCTTTTCTGCAACACAAAATAACGATAAGGTAGGTTTGATCCTTTTTTCCGATGACATTGAACTCTACATTCCACCAAAAAAAGGGAAGAGTCATGTCTTAAGAATTATTCGCGAATTGATTGAATTTAAGCCGAAAAGCAAAAAAACAAACATTGAAGCTGCTTTAAAATTCTTATCCAGTGTAACAAAGAAAAAAGCAATTGTTTTTATGCTTTCCGATTTCATGGATGATGGGTATGAAAAAACATTAAAAATCGCAGGAAAAAAACACGATTTAACAGGCATTAGAATTTATGATAAGCATGATGAAGAAATTCCCAATCTAGGAATGGTTCCAATGTTAGATGCAGAAACTGGAGTAGTACAACTAATAAATACTGCCTCAAAAACAACAAGAACAAACTACAATACTAATGCAATTCGTTTGTTGGGCTATTATACAGACACCTTTAAAAGAAGTGGTGCAGGAACCATAAACACTCGTGTGGATGAAAGTTATGTGAAGAAGTTATTAGGCTATTTTAAACACAAGGGAAGATAGGAAGGCCTGCTTCCTACTTTCGAAATGAAAAAATTGCAAACAAAAATAAACCCCTAAACAGTAAAAAGAATTTATACATTGAAAATAAGTACAAAAAACACCCCATTTAAAAACCTGGTAGAAGGAAGACAAAAATCGTCTTCTACTTCTATAGAATCATATGTAAAAGGGTTCGGGTTTTTATTGATATTCCTGTTTTCTATGGTGAGTTTTTCCCAAAAAAAACCACTCGTAAAGGCGGAAATTGATACCACAAACATTCGAATCGGGGAGCAATTCAATTTAAAAATTTCTATAAACGAAATCAAGAATGTAATCATTCCAAAACTCGAATTAAAAGGATTGGAAGTGATTGATTCTACAAAAACCGATACCCTTAAAAACAGTCTTGTTAAAAAATATATTTTAACCGGTTTTGATAGCGGATCTTTTTACATTCCGCAACAACAAATCTTTGTCAAAAACCAGGCGTTCTTAACAGATTCATTACTAGTTAACGTTGCAACAATAGCGATAGACACCTCAAAAATTAAAAAATTTCCCATAAAATCAATCAAAAGTGAACCCTATGTGCTAGACGATTTTAAAGGATATATATGGATTGCTTTAGTTGTACTATTACTACTGGGTCTTTTGGTGTATTTTATCTTCTTCAGAAAGAAAAAAGAAGTAGTAGAAAAAGTTGTCATCCCATTAATTCCTGCCTATGAAGAGGCGATTGAGAAATTACAGCAATTGGATGAAAAACTCTTATGGCAAAACAATAAGGTAAAAGAATATTACAGTGAATTAACAGAAATTGTAAGAAATTATATTGGAAGAGATATTGAGATTCCAACTTTTGAGCAAACTTCAAATGAAATCATTGAATTGATAGAAGCACAGAACACCAAAAAGAAGTTAGGCCTTTCAAAAGAAACGATTGCTACTATAAATTCATTACTCAGAAATGCAGATTTAGTGAAATTTGCAAAGTCGAAACCCTTGTCTCATGAAATTGAAGACGACCGGAAATTTGCGGAGTTAATTATTAAAAAAATTCAACCGAAAGTGGTCCAATACAAATCGACAATGATCGCACAAACATCTCAAATAGATACGAATTCAAAAACAGCGACGAAAGATGTGGACTAATTTTGAGTTTTTAAATCCTGATTTTTTATGGCTTTTAGTGGGCGTTCCACTTTTAGCAATATGGCACTTTTTTACACGAAAAAAAGACATGGCTATCTTGACCATGCCCAGTGTAAAAGGGTTTAAAGCAAAAGCCTCTTTTGTTGCCAAACTAAAGCCTTTTTTATATGTATTGCGATTAATGGCAATCAGCTTTTTATTGGTTGCTTTGGCAAGACCAAGAAACGTGTCTGTAAGTAAAAAAACAAAAACAAACAGAGGGATTGATATTGTCATGGCCATAGATGTTTCAGCAAGTATGCTGGCTAGGGATCTAAAACCAAACCGATTGGAGGCTTTAAAAAAAGTAGCAATCGACTTTGTTAATAGAAGACCCAATGACAGGATAGGGATTGTCGTTTATGCGGGAGAAAGTTTTACGCAAACCCCAATTACCAGTGACAAAGGAATTGTGAAAAACACCATTTCGGAATTGAAATGGGGGCAATTAGAAGGAGGTACTGCCATTGGAATGGGGCTCGGTTCTGCAGTGAACCGTTTAAAAGAAAGTGAGGCAAAAAGTAAGGTCATTATCTTATTAACGGATGGGGTAAATAACGCTGGTTTTGTAGACCCGAAAACAGCAACAGAACTCGCAAAAGAATTGGCCATTAAAGTCTATACGATTGGTATTGGTACCAATGGCATGGCAGATTTTCCTTGGAGTAAAGACCCAAGAACAGGGAAGCTTCAATTTAGAAAACAACAAGTTGAAATTGATGAAAAATTGTTGCAATTTATTGCCAAAGAGACCCAAGGAAAATACTTTAGAGCTACCAACAATGTTTCTCTAAAAGAAATTTATGACGAAATAGACAAACTCGAAAAAACAAAAGTGGAAGAGTTTAAATATTATAATTACCAAGAGAAATACCGACTATTAGTTCTTTTAGCCTTAGGGTTTTTACTCTTAGAGTTTCTATTAAGAAGTACGGTGTTTAAGAGTTTTATTTAATGCGATTAAAAAAGGAAGTGTTTCAATTTTCAAAGCTTTCAACAACAAAAAAATGTATCAGATAGAAGAGCCAATTTATTTTTATTTTCTCGCAATAATTCCAGCAGTAATGGTGGTTTTCTTGTGGGTGTTTTGGTGGAAAAAAAAGACCCAACGGAAATTTTCAAACAGCAATTTACTCGAGCGATTAGCCCCTAACACATCGCCCTTTAAATCCGTATTAAAACTTGCTTTTTTACTCATCGGACTGTCATTGTTGATTGTTTCGCTGACCAATCCAAAAATGGGGACTAAAATAAAAACGGTAAAGAGAGAAGGAGTAGATGTCGTTTTTGCATTGGATGTTTCTAAAAGCATGCTCGCGGAAGATATTGCGCCAAATCGATTGGAGAAATCAAAACAAATTATTTCTAAAATCATCGATCAATTAGGTTCCGATCGGGTGGGTATTATCATTTATGCAGGAAATGCCTATCCTCTTTTACCCATTACAACAGATCATGCAGCTGCAAAAATGTTTTTACAAAATGCAAATCCAGATATGGTTTCTAGCCAAGGAACAGCAATCAACGAAGCCTTAGACTTGGCAAAAACATACTATAATAATGATGAGCAAACCAATCGTTTTTTAATTATTATTTCAGATGGTGAAGATCATCAAGAAGAAACAAAACAAGTGGCGCAAAACATTTCGAATGAGGGCATCAAAGTATTCACCATTGGTATAGGAACTGAAAATGGGGGCCCTATTCCGATGAAATTAAATGGTTCTTTAATTGGTTATAAGAAAGATAATAAAGGCAAAACGGTAATTACCAAAAGGGTTTCCAAAGTCTTGCAAGACATTGCAAATGCATCAAACGGAAACTACATTGACGGAAATAAAACAGAAACTCCTGTAAAAGAACTCGCAACTATTATTGGAAATGCGAAGAAAAATGAATTTGAAACCAAACAATTTTCAGACTATAAAGATCAATTTCAATGGTTTATTGGAATTGGACTTTTATTTTTAATTATTGACGGTTTCTTTTTTGAAAAGAAAACAAAATGGTTGAGAAAAGTTGATTTATTCGACGAAGAAAAAAATAAAAAATAAACCTCCGATGAAACAAATTCAGACAGTCTTTTTTCTTTTGCTGATTCTTTTATCATCAACAGAAATTTGCGCTCAAAAAGACACAATCGTAGCTCAAAGAGAGGCAAGAGCCTTGGTAAGAGAAGGAAATAAGCTCTATGAAAAAGAGAAGTATGAAGATGCTTCTATTGCCTACAGAAAAGCCCTGGATAAGAACAGTCAATACAAGAAAGCAACTTACAACTTAGGGAACTCGATGTATCAAAATAAAAATTATAAAGAGGCGGTTCCTCAATACGAATTGGCTATAAGAGCAGCAAAAGACAAATTTGAAAAAGCAAACGGGTATCACAATATTGGAAATGCAATGTTAGAACAAAAACAATATCAACCTGCTGTAGATGCCTTTAAAAATGCTTTACGTAATGATCCTACAGACGATGAAACACGATACAATCTAGCTGTAGCCCAAAAATTGTTAGAAAAAGAAAAGCAAGATCAAAAAAAGGACAAAGATAAAGACAAGAAGGACAAGGATAAAAAAGATAAGGACGATAAGAACAAAGACAAGAACAAGGATAATAAAGACGGGAAAGACAAGGATAAAAAGGACGACAAAGACGGAAAGGGCGACAAAAAGAAAGAGGATCCAAAAGATCCTAAAAAGAAAAATGAGAAAGATCAAAAACAAAAGCCAAAACCGCAGCAAGGTCAAATGACACCTCAGCAAATTAAGCAATTGCTAGAAAGCTTAAACAATGAAGAAAAGAAGACGCAAAAAAAGATGAATGCTAAAAAAGCAAAAGGAAAAAAAATAAAACAAGAAAAAGATTGGTAAAATCTATCTCAAACCCTTTTTCTAAAAAAATAGTGTGAAAGTACTGAAGAGTAAATAGACATTGTTACATAATAAAAGAAAGCGTAATTTCCCTTTGGGGAGACAGAAAAAGTAAGATGAAGTTGAAGTTCTACATATCGATATTTGTAAGCATCCTAAGCATTACTTTGGGAGCGCAAGAAGCAAAGTTAACAACAACGGTTAGTAAAAACAAGTTGGGGTTAAACCAACGTTTGCGTGTTGAATTTTCAATTGATAAACAGGGTGGAGATAACTTTACACCCCCACCATTCCAAAACTTTAGAGTTGTTGGAGGGCCGAGTCAATCGATAAGTCAGTCCTATTTTAATGGAAAATCCAGCTATAAACAATCCTATTCTTACATCATTCAACCAACAAAAAAAGGGATTCTTGTCATTCCTGCTGCAAGCATAGAAATTGATGGAAAAAAAATAAAATCCGACCCAGTAAAAGTGCGTGTTTTAGATCCTGTAGACATCCCCAAGGACCCAAATGATCCCAACTATATCGCACAACAAAACATTCATTTGGTTGCCCAAATTTCAAACGCAAAGCCCTATGTTGGTCAAGGCGTTTATGTAGAATATCGATTATATATAAGCAATAATATCAATGTCTACGATGCGGGTATTATTCAAGCGCCGAAATACAATGGTTTTTGGAGTCAAGAAATTAAAATAAACGGATTAAGTGCTAAAAACGGCACCTATAATGGAGAGCCTTATAAGTATTTTACCCTTCAAAAATCGCTTTTAATCCCCACAAAATCGGGCAAACTATCTTTAGATCCCATGAAGATGGAAGTAGCTATCGGTGTCCCTACAGGGAGAGGAGATTTCTTCGGGAATCCGATTACAAAAAACATTCGGAAAGAATTTGCTTCATCAAAAAAAATCATCAACTCAAAAGAACTTCCTTTGGATGGAAAACCTCTAAATTTTACTGGAGCTGTTGGCGATTATTCATTTTCAGTAGAGACGGATAAGCAGGTTTTAAAAGCCAATGAAAGTTCCCAAATAAAAGTGACGGTGAAAGGAAAAGGAAATTTAAAATTATTTGAGTTACCAAAAGTAGTTGTCCCAAAAGAGTTAGAAATTTACGCCCCAGAAAGAAAAGAGCGTGTGCGTATTCTTTCTAGTGGAATCTCGGGTACTATAAGTGATCTCTATACGGTAGTTCCTCAGTTTAAAGGAAAGTATAAGGTGCCAAATATTTCTTTTTCCTACTTTAATCCAATTCAAAAAAAATACAAAACAATTTCAACAGAAGATGTGATTGTCAATGTTTTAGAAGGCAAAGAACTCGCATCGGCAGTACCAGGTTTTGCACAGAAACAAGCCTTAGAAGTTTCGGGAAAGAACTTTCGATATATTCAAACAAAATCAACATTTATAGCAGCTAAACAGGATGATTTCTTTAAATCGAATAGCTTCTACCTCTTGCTATTACTCTCTTTTATTGTAGTCCCTATCGGAATTTTTATTGGGAAAAAGCAAGAAGAACGCAATAGCGATCTTGTTGGAAACAAATTAAGACGTGCAGAACGACTTGCCAAAAAATATTTGTCTGAGGCAGCAAAGCAATTGGGTAAAAAAGAAGCTTTTTATGAATCTTTAGAACGCGCTTTACACAATTATTTAAAGGCGAAGCTAGGCATAGAAACAATAGAGATTAGCAAAGAGAAGATCACTCAAATTTTGCAAGACAAAAAAGTAAGTGAAGTGGCTATCAAACAATTTATGGAAGTACTTGAAGATTGTGATTTTGCTAGGTATGCTCCGAGTACAACTTTAGAAATGAAAGAGGAATATGAGAAAGCAAAAGAAATTATTATTGAACTAGATAAACAGTTTTAGCATGAAAAAAACCTTCTTTTTACTAGTATTCATCTCCAGTTTTGCGTTTTCCCAAAGTTCGGAAGCATTGTTTACTGCGGGAAATGATTTTTACAAAAAAGGGGCAATTGAAAAGGCAATTGAAGCCTATCGAAAAATTGAATCTCAAGCAGTCATTTCTTCTGAATTGTATTATAATTTAGGAAATTGCTATTATAAATTAAACAACGTTGGCGCAACCATTTACAACTATGAAAAAGCCCTGCAATTAGACCCCTTAAATGAAGATGCAGCAAATAATTTGGTTTTTGCAAAAAGATTGACCATCGATCGTATTGAGGAAGTACCAAAATCAGTTTTTCAAAAATTGAATGAAAACTACTTACAAAAGTTCTCCTACAACCAATGGGCTATAATTTCATGTGGATTTTCATTACTAACGGCCGCCTTCTTTTTATTGTTTTACTTCGCATATGGCTCTTCTAAAAAAAGAAGCTATTTTACTGCCAGTATTTTTAGTTTTGTATTCTTCAGTTCATCTATAGCCATTACATATAACCAGTATCGTTTTGCTAAAAACGAAATTTATGCAATTGTTTTTTCAGAAAAAGTGGATGTTAAAAATGGGCCTACTGTAAGTTCTGAAAACATTTTTACGCTTCATGAAGGCACTAAAGTAAAAGTACTAGATACCGTAGATCAATGGAAAAAAATAAAACTAGTAGATGGAGAAATTGGTTGGATTGCTGCAAAAGAAATTAAACTGTTGAACGTTTTTTAAATTTTATTTAACAATTTATTTAAATATGTTTTCTAAATTTGCTAATCAATTTTTAATTGAAGCTATTTGAGAGTTGTAATTGCCCTTTTTTTCTCCCTTTTATTTGCCATTGTTCTCACAGCACCTACTGTTATCAGTTTGACGGATGAGACACAAGAGCTGAGTATTTTCCTAGATTTAAATGACGAAGAGGAAAATAAAAAAGAAAAAAATGGAGAAGAATCCAAAACAGATGCTGAAGTGAAGTTACTTACTGCTTCACAGCAGGGTATTTCCAATTTGAACAAAATTCAGGAAAATAGAAATATTCGTTTTCGATCTAAATATTATTTTTCAGAATATTCTAAAATAGACACACCTCCACCCAAAAGAAGAATACTTATTTCATAAGTAGTTTATTAAAAAAATTATTCATTATTATCATACAAATAGACGCTCAGTAAAAATCTGAAAGTCAAAATACTATATCTATGTTTAAATATATTAAAAGCGATTTACCCGCAAGTATTGTCGTGTTTTTCGTAGCATTACCCTTATGTTTAGGAATTGCATTGGCAAGTGGTGCGCCACTTTTTTCTGGTCTTATTGCTGGAATCATTGGTGGAATTATAGTTGGGGGCCTCAGTGGTTCTAAAATTGGAGTAAGTGGTCCTGCCGCTGGATTAGCAGCAATCGTACTAACTGCTATTGGAACTTTAGGAGGTTATGAAAACTTTTTAGTGGCTGTTGTTTTAGGAGGAATTATACAGTTAATCTTTGGAATTCTTAAGGCAGGAATTATTGGGTATTATTTTCCTTCATCGGTCATTAAGGGGATGTTAACAGGGATTGGAATCATCATTATTTTAAAACAAATTCCACATTTCTTTGGCTACAATGCCAAACCAGAAGGAGATTTTGCATTCTTCCAGATAGATGGTGAAAACACATTTTCAGAACTCTTTAAAACTCTAAACAACATCAGTTTAGGAGCCACAATTATTGGTGTTATTGGATTGGGTATTTTATTACTTTGGAGCAATGTTTTATCGAAGAAAGGACGCTTCTTTCAATTAGTTCAAGGACCGTTAGTAGCTGTTATCGCTGGTATTGTTTACTTCTATGTAACAGATCAAGATTCGGCCTACGGTATCGGTGCATCGCTATTGGTAAGTGTTCCAGTGCCTGACAACTTAGAGATGTTCCTAGGACAATTTAGTTTTCCAAATTTCAATGCAATTACAAATCCAGAGGTTTGGATTGTTGGTTTTACCATCGCATTGGTTGCAAGTTTAGAAACCTTATTGTGTGTAGAAGCTACAGACAAATTAGATCCACATAAAAATGTAACCCCTACCAACAGAGAGCTCTTGGCTCAAGGAACGGGAAATATAATCTCCGGAATGATTGGAGGATTGCCAATTACTCAAGTGATTGTTAGAAGTTCGGCAAACATTCAGTCGGGTGGTAGAACAAAGTTATCGGCAATTATTCATGGATTTTTATTATTAATATCGGTCCTTTTAATTCCAACCTTGTTAAATAAAATTCCATTGTCTGTATTGGCTGCCGTTTTATTAATTGTAGGATATAAATTGGCAAAACCAGCATTATTTGTCAAGATGTACCAATTGGGATGGAAACAATTTCTGCCATTTACAATTACTGTTTTAGGAATTGTTTTTACTGATTTATTAGTAGGAATTGGAATGGGATTGGCTGTAGGGATTGTTGTTATTCTAATCAAAAGTTTCCAAAACTCACACTTTCTTCATATTGAAGATAATAGTAACGGAAAACATAAAATTAAAATGACTTTGGCCGAAGAGGTAACCTTTTTTAACAAAGGAGCTATTTTAAATGAGCTCGATAGATTGCCAGAAGGAAGCTCCTTAGAATTGGATGTCAGAAAAACAAGATACTTAGACAACGATATCATTGAAATTTTAGAAGACTTCGCACTTAAGGCGAAAGAACGAGAAATAAATATTCAACTCATCTCTGAAAGAGGCGTTGTAGAAAACCCTTCAAGCTATATTGAATTTTTTCAATTAAGTCCTCAAAAATCTGCGTAAAGGAAGAAATCAAAAAAATAAAAGCATAGTAACGAGCTTAAAAGCTCATTAATACGAAACCATTAAAAATTATTTTATGAAAGCACATACATTAGAAACACAATCGGCAATTTCGCCAAACAAAGCCATCGAATTACTTCAAGAAGGAAACGCTCGTTTTGTTAAAAACAAAGAAGTATCTAGAGATTTATTAGCACAAGTTAGCGATACAAGTACGGGTCAATATCCTTTTGCAACAATTTTAAGCTGCATCGATTCACGCGTATCTTCAGAAATTATTTTTGACCAAGGAATTGGGGATATTTTTAGTGCGAGAGTTGCTGGGAATTTCGTGAATGAAGACATCTTAGGAAGTATGGAATTTGCCTGTAAATTAGCAGGTACAAAAGTAGTTGTTGTGCTAGGACACACTGCATGTGGTGCCGTTAAAGGGGCTTGTGATGACGCAAAATTAGGAAACTTAACCGCTTTACTTAGCAAAATAAAACCAGCAGTAAACGCAGTGACGTCTCCAAGTGACCCAAGTTTACGAAATTCTAAAAATATTGATTTTGTCAATGAAGTAGCTGCAAAAAATGTACACTTAACTATTGATAATATCAGAACCCAAAGTCCTGTTTTAAAAGAATTGGAAGATAGCAATGCTATCAAAATAGTTGGCGCTATGTATGACATCAACAACGGTGTTGTTACTTTCTATTAGTCCCAAAAAATTGTTCAAAAAAGCCAATCGCTAACGATTGGCTTTTTTTTGAAAAAATTTTTACCTCTGAGAAATAATCCTCTGAGAAATCAGAAAGAAACATTATATAATTTCTTGAAGCAGTTCCTCCGTTGTATCCTCTTTTATTATGGATGGAAAAATAAGCGGTGCAATTTTCTTGACAGGTGCGTATAGGATTGAATTATCTAAGGTTTCTTTTTTAACAAAGGGAATACTGTTGTTCATTTTACCAAAAAAAATAAAAACAACGCTTAAAATAAGCCCAATTTTTAACGCTCCAAAAAGGCCTCCTAATCCTTTATTTAAAAAACCTAAAGCAGCAAAGTCTGCTAATTTGGTCAATAATTTTCCTGCGAGTGCAATGACAATGATAATAGTAACAAAGGTACCTGCAAAAGCAGCTAGAGAAATATACTCCTCGCTCCAGGAAACACTGTCTTTTAAATAATCTGAAATAAAATAGGAGAAATGAATGGAGCCATATACACCAATGATTAAAGCAGCCAATGAGGCAACTTCAACAAAAAGACCTTTCGTAATCCCTCGAACGAATCCAAAGAGTAAAAGTGCAGCAATGACAATATCAAAAACATTCATTTCTAATAATTTTTATCAAACCTACATCTTTTTTTCCACATTATAAAAAGCACGTTTGTATCTTTACCCTCTTATAAAAGCACCTGATGTCAAAAAACACTGAATTAAAAGAGAAATGGGAGCTGTTGGTTGAAAAACTTTCTACACAGTTTGCAGATGGAGATACGATCGATTTAGACGCAATCATCTATCTAATTGGAGTACAAGAACTCGGGAAAGGACATGGAGTTTTTAAAAAAGATGAAAAAGTAAACTTAATGCACATTGCAATTTGTAAACTTTTAGAACCTTACGGGTATTATGAATTTGATTATTATGACACCGACGGATGGCCACATTATAAAACCATCACAGACTTACCTCACTTGAAAGCAGGAGAGCAAACGGTTTTAATGAAGGAAGCAATTGTAAGTTATTTTGAAGGGATTGGTTTTTTTAAGTAACCGATAATTTTCGAATCATTTTTGACAAGAGTTTCGGGTAGAGTCGTTTTACAAAAACAGCGAGCTTTTCTTTGAAACCCGCAATGTATACTTCCTCTTTTTCCTGTTGTATTGCCTTGGCCATTAAACGTGCAAAATGTGCTGGTGCAATTCCATTTTGAGTGGCTTTATCCATGGTTTGTTGAGGAGAACCATCCCCTGTTAAAGCATTTTTTGAAACGTTGGTAGTTACAAAACCTGGGCACACTAAAGTAACCGAAATCTGATCTTCATAAACCTCTGCGCGTAAACTATCAAAAAAACCATGCAGCGCGTGTTTAGAAGCTGCATAAGAAGAACGTAAAGGAGTGCCAATTTTACCAACAATACTGGTAGTTGTTACAAAATGCCCCCTTTTTTTGGTGATAAAATGAGGCAGCAATGCTTTTGTTAAGGTAATGGTTCCCATATAATTAACATCCATAATTCGTTTGTCAACAGAAATTTCTGTGTCTTTGGCAAAAGAGCGTTGACTAACCCCTCCATTGTTAACCAAAATATCCACCCCACCAAAAAGCGCAATCGCAGCAGTTGCTTTTTGGTGTAGTGTTTTAGCATCTTCTAAATCTAATGCTAGAATTTTTACCTTTGAAGGCTCTGTACAAGCCTGTTTTACCAATTCCAAAGTGGCTGTTTTTCTGGAAGATAAAATTAAGGTGGCATTTTGTTTTGATAGTTCAATTGCCAAGGCCTTGCCAATCCCTGATGAAGCGCCTGTAATCCAAACGACTTTATTAGAAAAACTCATGTGCTTATTTTTAAGCTAAAGATAGCCTTTTTAGTGGAGAATTAGTATTTTTGATGGCTAATTGACCGGTATTTAATGAATTAAATCCTCTTTGAAAATGAAAAAATTTTGTTTGTTTCTCTTCTTTTGTTCCACATTTAGTTATGCTCAATTTTCAATCAATGGAACCCTAACAAAAGCATCAGAAAGTGACTGGGTTATCCTTTATAAAATTGAAAGCACCCAACAGGTCTTTGTTGCAGACACAACGATTAAAAGAGATTCACTTCTAACGAATGGAAAAAAGGTCGCCATCGGTACTTTTTCTTTCAACCTACCAGTAACAGCAAAGAGTGGCACTTACCGGGTTAAGTATCGAATGAAAGGAGCTGGGTTTCTTGATTTTATTTTTAATAAAGAAAATATCAGCTTTGCCTTTCACCCGGATTATCCAGAGGCAACGGTATTATTTTCTGATTCAAAAGAAAATATTCTTTACAGCGCATATTTGAAAGCTTTTTCTTTGAAACAGCAAAAATTAGATTCCATTCAAATTGCAGTATTAAGAAACAAAACATTGGTTTTAGATGCTGAATATAAAAAAGCTAGAACAGAAGTAGTGGCTGTTCAAAAAGAGTTTTTAAACCGCGCAAAAGGAATGTATGCCTACCCATTTGTGAAAGCCTCTTTGAGAGAAAACCCCTCTGAAATCTTAAAGACGCCTCAAGGGTATATGTCAAATATAACGACTACTTTTTTTGACAATATTGATTTTTCAAATACAACATTAATCAATTCCACTTTTTTAACCAACAGAATTCTAGACTACGTTTTTTATATCAATTACTCAGATGATCAAACACAACAAAATAATTTGTTTAAAAAATCAATTGATGTTGTGTTATCTAAAATAAAAGATCCTCGATACAAAAAAGACATCATTCTTTTTTTAATTGCTCAGTTTGAAACTATCAGCCATTTGGAAAGTATTGATTATTTACTAGAAAATAAATACAAACAACTCCCTAAAAGTATTCAAGATCAAGAATTCATCACTCAGAAAAAAAAGCTGTTTGCTGCTGAAATTGGTCGCATAGCTCCCGATTTCTCTTGGATTGAAAATGGAGAAAAATTGCAGCTATCTACCTTAAAGAGCGCCGAAAATTATGTACTCATTTTTTGGAGCACAGAATGCTCGCATTGTTTAACTGAAATCCCACAGTTATACGCCCATCTTCAAGGAAACAAATCGCTAAAACTAGTTGCCTTTGCGATGGAAAAAGACGATGCACGATGGAAAGAAATGAAAAATGATTTACCGAATTGGCATCATGTTTTAGGGTTGAAAAAATGGGAAAATGAAATCGCAAGGACCTATAACATCAATGCGACCCCAAACTATTTTGTGCTTGACAAAAACAAGAAAATTATTGGAAAACCAGTGTTGTTGAAAGATTTAAAAGTGTTTTTAGAACAACTTTAAAAGTGAAAAAAAGCATCTTTTAAGTGTTCAATCTTCGTTGTCTTCTTTTGAAGGATAATTGCAATAATATCAAAACGCACCTCAACATCGAGATCTCTTTCAATCACATAATTGTCAATTGCTGAAAGGAGTAATTTTATTTTTTTAGGATTTACAAAATCTTGCGGATTTCCAAAATAATCGGTAGCTCGTGTTTTTACTTCTACAACAGCTAAGACATTTTCTTTTTGAGCAATGACATCTACTTCTGCTTTTAAGAAACGATAATTTACTTCCAAAACTTGATACTCATTTTTAATTAAGTAATCAATTGCAAGTTGTTCTCCTTTTTTACCAAGTTCGTTGTGCGCTGCTATATTATTGAGTGTCCTCTAATTTTTGAATGCGCCTTTTAACATCTTTGACCACTTTGGGCGCTAAAATAAACGTAGAAATCATGGTCCTTATTTCCAATAAAACAAAGGTGGGAAAATTTGCATTACAATTTTCGATGCTTTTAATCAAAACTTATGGTTGTTGTTGTTGCATAAAATCTTAGAAGTACATTTCTCCCCATAATTAGGGCGTTATTAATGGTTTCATGGCCTGCGGGAAAACCAAATAAAACAGGTACTTTTTCAGGAACAACCTCTAAAATAAGTTCCTCGATAACACTTCCCCATTTTGTAGTGTTTTGTTTGATATTAGAAATATCGCCAACAATTACGGCGTTTACATTTTTAAAATACCCCGCTCTTTTTAGGCTTTGCAACATCCGGTCGATGCTGTATTTGTATTCACCAATTTCTTCAATAAATAAGATTTTTTGATCGGTGTTTAGTTGACTTTCAGAACCTAGCATAGAGGCCAAAATGGCAAGGTTCCCACCAACTAATTGTCCTTTCAGTGCGTTTATTGGTGTTGATAAAACACCCTTTCTATTATAGTGAGAAGCGGGTATTTCATAAATAAGTTCTTCTCCAAAAAGGGCTTTTTTAAAGCTGGCAATGGTTTCTATAATTGCTGCATCTTCATTTTGCAAGCTGGTGGGCATCATCGCATGAATGGTTTCTACGCCTAAGTTATGAATGTGGTTGTGAAAGGCGGTAATGTCTGAATATCCAATGATCCATTTTGGGTTGGTTTGAAATCGTGAAAAGTCGAGGGTATCTAAAATTCTTACGGAACCATACCCTCCTCTTGCTGCCCAAATTGCTTTGATGTTGGGGTTGTCTAAGGCTTTTTGAAAATCGGCAGCTCGTTCTTTGTCTGTTCCTGAAAAATGCTTCCCATTATTAAACATATTTTCTCCCAATACGACCTCTAAGCCCCAGCTTTTTAAAAGGGCTGTTGCTTTTTCGATTTCTGCTTCTTTATTTTTTAAAATCCCAGCAGGTGCAACAATTGCAATGGTATCACCCTTTTTTAAAGTTGGAGGCTGAATTAATTTCACGGGTACTTCTTGGGCATTAACCAAGAAGGATGTCAAAAATAAAGCAACGGTAAAAAATAAATTTTTATTCAAAATGGACTCTTTTATGGGTGCAGTGATCCTAAAATTAGAACCCTGTAAATGTATTGATTTTCAATGGGTATTAAAACGGCGTTTTTTGTACTTTTGTGTTTCAGAAATAAATCTACAAAATAAATCAAGGAAAATTCGATGAATACTCCAAAAAGATATACAATTACTGCCGCTTTACCTTATACAAATGGACCGATTCACATTGGGCATTTGGCAGGGGTCTATGTGCCCGCAGATATTTATGCCCGTTTTTTACGTTTAACAGGAAAAGACGTTGCGTACATTTGTGGTTCTGACGAGCATGGTGTTGCCATTCCAATGCGCGCAAAAAAAGAAGGGGTGTCTCCGCAAGCTATTATTGACAAATACCACGGTATCATCAAACAATCTTTTGTTGATTTTGGAATTTCTTTTGATAATTATTCTCGTACCTCTTCGAAAATTCATCATGAAACTGCCGCTGCATTTTTTACAAAAATGCACCATGATGGTGAATTCATTGAAGAAGTATCTGCACAATTATACGATGCTGAAGCCAATCAGTTTTTAGCGGATCGTTTTGTTGTGGGAACCTGTCCGAAATGTAATTTCGAGGAAAGTTATGGCGATCAATGTGAAAGTTGTGGAACGTCCCATAACGCTACTGATTTAATCTATCCAAAATCCTCAATTACGGGGAATGTGCCAAGCTTAAAAGAAACCAAACACTGGTTTTTACCTTTGGACAAACACGAAGCGTTTTTACGTGAATGGGTTTTAGAGGGACACAAAAAAGACTGGAAACCGAATGTATACGGACAAGTAAAATCTTGGGTAGAAGATGGTTTAAGACCGAGAGCAGTGACCAGAGATTTGGACTGGGGAATTCCAGTGCCTGTAGAAGGTGGAGAAGGAAAAGTCTTGTATGTTTGGTTTGATGCGCCTATTGGATACATTTCATCGACCAAAGAATGGGCGGCAAGAGAAGGAAAAAACTGGGAAGATTACTGGAAAAAAGACGATACCAAATTGGTCCATTTTATTGGGAAAGACAACATTGTTTTTCACTGTATTATTTTTCCAAGCATGTTAAAAGCGCATGGAGATTATATTTTACCAGAAAATGTGCCTGCAAATGAATTTTTAAATTTAGAGGGCAATAAATTATCTACTTCTAAAAACTGGGCGGTTTGGTTGCACGAATATTTAGAGGAATTTCCAGGGCAGCAAGATGTATTGCGCTATACCTTAACCGCAAACGCTCCGGAAAGTAAAGACAATGATTTTACTTGGAAAGATTTTCAAGCAAAAAACAACAACGAATTGGTGGCCATTTTTGGAAACTTTATCAATCGAGTAGTGGTGTTAACCAATAAATATTATACGGGAGAAGTACCGCTTCCTGGAGCATTTACTACTATTGATGAAGATGTGTTAGCGGCCGTTAAAGAGTTTCCGAACAGCATCGGGAAATCCATAGAACGATACCGATTTAGAGAAGCCTCTCAAGAATTAATGAATTTGGCAAGACTTGGAAACAAGTATTTGGCCGATGAAGAGCCTTGGAATGTAATTAAAGTAGATGCAGCACGCGTTCAAACAATTATGTATGTGGCATTGCAAATCTCCGCGGCTTTGGCGGTGGTTTCTGAGCCTTTTTTACCGTTTACTTCCACGAAGTTGAAAACCATTTTAAACATTGACAAATCGCTCTCCTGGAGTGATATTCATGAAGAAGAGGTATTGCTTGCTGCAAAACATCAAATCAACAAAGCGGAATTATTGTTCTCTAAAATTGAAGACAAAAGTATTGAAGCGCAACTTGAAAAATTACTAGCGACCAAAATAGCCAATGCTTCAGAAAGCTCAGCGGAAGCGCAAGAGAAAAAAGTGGTGGCGCCCCAAAAAGAAGTCATTGACTTTGAAAGTTTCTCAAAATTAGATGTCCGAGTGGGGACCATAATAGCGGCAGAAAAGGTCGCGAAAACCAAAAAATTATTACAGTTAAAAGTAGATGTTGGTATCGATGTTAGAACCATTGTATCGGGAATTGCTGAAAGTTTTTCTCCAGAAGATATTATTGGACAACAAGTTTCTGTGTTGGTCAATTTAGCACCCCGTAAAATTAGAGGCGTTGAAAGCCAGGGAATGATTTTAATGACAGATACTCCAGACGGAAAACTTGCCTTTGTTGCGCCTGAGAGAAGTATTAAAAACGGTCAAGAAGTTAGTTAATGCTAAAAATAGCATACCATCCTATTTACAGTCACGAATTGCCTGCGGGTCATCGATTTCCAATGGAAAAATATGACCTGCTTCCTGAACAATTATTGTATGAAGGGACCTGTATTGCTGAAAACTTCTTTACACCAGAAATTCCAAACAACAAGCATTTTTTTACAGTGCATGATCCTGAATACTTCTTTGATTTATTCAATATCTCGCTTTCTCAAAAAGCGGCTAGAAAAATTGGCTTTCCGTTATCGGAAGTCCTCATCGATCGAGAAATGATCATCGCAGATGGAACTATGAAAGCAAGTGAATTTGCCCTACAGTTTGGGATTGCCATGAATATTGCGGGCGGAACGCATCATGCTTTTTCAAACAGAGGGGAAGCTTTTTGCATGCTGAACGATCAAGCAATTGGGGCAAGATACCTCCAACAGAAAGGACTTGCTAAGAAAATTCTCATTGTCGATTTAGACGTGCATCAAGGAAATGGTACTGCAGAAATCTTTCAAAACGATGGTTCTGTTTTTACCTTCTCAATGCATGGAGAAAAAAATTATCCCTTTACAAAAGAGAAAAGCGACTTAGACATTGGATTAAAAACAGATACGAACGACGCAGATTATCTCTCCCTTTTAAAAGAAACACTTCCAAAACTCATTCGACAAGAAAAACCCGATTTTATCTATTACTTATGTGGAGTTGATGTGATCGCAACGGATAAATTAGGGAAATTAGCCCTAAGTATTGAAGGCTGTAAAGAACGAGACCGGTTTGTTTTACAAACCTGTTTCGATCTAGAAATCCCGGTAATGTGTTCTATGGGAGGTGGGTATTCTCCAGAGATTAACACCATCGTTACTGCACACGTAAATACTTTTAGAGTAGCACAAGAAATTTATTTTTAAAAAGAGAAACCTGGACGATTCGTCCAGGTTTCTCTTTTTCATAACAATTAACAATGAGTTACTTACTCCCCAGCAGCAATAAATCATTCACAAGAATTTCTGTAACATATCTTTTTTCTCCTTCCTTCGTTTCATAGGAACGGTTCGTGAGTTTTCCTTCTACTGCAATTTCTTGGCCTTTCTTTACATAGTTTTCTACAACATTTACAAGGCCGCCTCTCACAACAACATTGTGCCAATAAGCGCGCTCAACTTTTGTGCCTTCTTTGTCTTTGTAATTATCGTCTGTGGCCATTGAAAATTTTGCCATTTTGTTTCCGTCTTGGAAAGTTACGATTTCTGGTTCTCCACCCAATCTACCAATTAACTGTACTTTGTTTCTTAACGTATTCATAAGATAAGTTTTTTAAAACACCTGCTTTCGCTTGGTGTATGTTTATATTTGTTTTTGTTGATTCGTTTCAACACTGCAAAGATGCGACAGCAAAGAAGTTTTATTCGGTTGGAAAGCAATTACTTTCGGTTGTAATTATTTGTAGTCGTTTGTAAACGAATAATTATGTATCTTTGACTCATGGAAAAAAGAGAATGTTTAGCATGCAAAGAACCCGTGAAAGGTAGAGTAGACAAGAAATTCTGTTCTGATTATTGTAGAAATGCCTATAATAATAACGTAAATAAAGACAGTAAAAACCTGATTCGGAATATCAATAATCGGCTACGAAAAAATCATAAAATTTTAACGGATTTAAACATTTCAGGAAAAACGAAAGTCACCAGAACAAAATTATACGATAAAGGATTCGACTTTCAGTTTTTTACCTCACTCTACAAAACCAAAACTGGGAATACCTATTTTTATATCTATGATGAAGGATATTTGGCTTTAGAAAATGAACTCTTCTTACTCATTCGAAAAGAACGTTAAAGCAATTAGATTTTTTTTAAGGAAGGAAATTACTTAATTTAGATTTCTTTTTACAGCAAAAAAGCGCTTTAAGATTTGTGAGCATTCGTTTTCTAAAATACCGCCGATTACTTTTGTTTTTGGATGTAGTCTGGTTTTTAAGTTCACAAAACCACGATCGGGTTCAGCGGCACCATATACAATTTTACCAAGCTGTGCCCAATAACTTGCACCGGCACACATTTGACAGGGTTCTAGGGTTACATACATCGTGCATTCTTTCAAATACTTTCCTCCAAGAAAATCGGCAGCAGCCGTAAAAACTTGCATTTCGGCATGAGCTGTAACATCGTTTAAGGTTTCTGTTAGGTTATGCGCTCTTGCTATAATTTGATCTTTTAAAACAATCACAACTCCCACAGGGACTTCTCCTTTATCAAAAGCAATAGCGGCTTCTTGCAGTGCTTTTTTCATAAAATAAGTATCATCGAAGGGCTGTATCATCTCGGAAGTATTGGAAGTACAAATTTAAGTAATTTATTTACGATAGATTTGCATTTCTTTGGGTTCGCTTTATGGACACAAAAAGTTATATTGTATTTTTGTATTCCAATGACGCATTTGTTAAAGCACATATCCCATCCAGCAGATTTAAGGAAATTAAGTCCTGCACAACTTCCACAGTTGGCTGCAGAATTGCGTGCGTTTATTATTGATATTGTTGCTACTAAAGAAGGACATTTAGGAGCAAGCCTGGGTGTTGTAGAGCTTACCATAGCTTTGCATTATTTATTTGATACTCCCAATGATTTATTGGTATGGGATGTTGGACACCAAGCCTACGGACACAAAATTTTAACCGGAAGAAAAGAACGCTTTCATACCAACAGACGCTATGAAGGCATTGCAGGATTTCCAACAAGAAAAGAAAGCGAATTTGATGCTTTCGGGGTTGGGCATTCTTCGACCTCTATTTCTGCTGCGCTGGGAATGGCCATCGCCTCCAACTTAAAAGGAGCCACCGAAAAACAACATATCGCCGTTATTGGCGACGCTTCTATTGCAAGCGGAATGGCCTTTGAAGCATTGAATCATGCGGGCGTTTCTCAAGCCAATTTACTCATCATTCTAAACGACAATGCCATTGGCATAGATCCGGCTGTTGGTGCATTAAAGGCATATTTAACGAAGGTGAAAACCGATCGAAAATTAGCCACACAAAACAATATTATAAAAGCTCTAAATTTTGACTATTCTGGTCCTATAGACGGTCATGATTTACCAAAATTACTTGCTGAGTTAGGTCGTCTAAAATCTGTTAAAGGGCCTAAATTTTTGCATGTTATTACCACCAAAGGAAAAGGACTACAGCTAGCTGAAGAAGATCAAGTAACCTATCATGCACCCGGGAAGTTTGATAAAATTTCTGGAGTACGCCTTAAAAAAGAAAACAATTTGTACACCAAATACCAAGATGTCTTTGGAAAGACCCTGGTAGAATTGGCATCAAATAATAAAAATATTGTGGGCATTACGCCCGCAATGCTCACAGGGAGTTCTTTGAAGTTTATGCTGCATAAATTTCCAGAAAGAACCTTTGATGTTGGAATTGCAGAACAGCATGCGGTGACTTTAGCCGCTGGTATGGCCACACAAGGATTGGTCCCGTTTTGTGCTATTTATTCTACTTTTTTACAACGTGCTTATGACCAAATAATTCATGATGTTGCCTTGCAAAACCTTCCTGTCATCTTCTGTTTAGACAGAGCTGGTTTGGTGGGTGAAGATGGAGCAACACATCATGGGGTCTTTGATTTGTCGTACTTACGATTGATCCCCAATTTAAGCATCTGCGCTCCAAGAAATGAAATTGAATTGCGAAATCTTCTATACACGGCACAATTAGGGTTGAAACATCCGATGGCAATTCGATATCCAAGAGGAACAGGAACTATTGTTGATTGGAAACAGCCTTTTAAAGCCATTGAAATTGGTTCAGGGGAACTTTTGCGTACAGGAACGAAAACAGCACTCTTGTCTATCGGAACAATAGCAGAAAACGTTAGTAAAGCACTGGATTTAATAAAAGACCCTACGCCTTTTTCGCATTATGATTTGCGTTTTGTAAAACCTTTGGATGCCCAATTATTGCATACTATTTTTACAGAACATACGAATATCATTACTATTGAAGATGGCGCTATAAAAGGAGGTTTTGGAAGTGCTATTTTAGAGTTTGCTGCCGAAAACAACTACCAGCACCCTATAAAAATATTGGGCATTCCGGATACTTTTATTGAACATGGAGCTGTTGTAAAACTGCAAGAAAAAATTGGATTAGACCCTCTTTCTTTGTCAAAAGCGTTTCTAAATTTTACATAAAAAAAGACGCTAATAATAGCGTCTTTTTTTAATTAATTTTCTAATATCTAATTATTCAATCACAATTTTCTTTGAAGCTTTTCTACCAGCCTCATCGATTACGTTTACAATGTAAACTCCTGCACTGGTGTTTATAGAAATTTCTTGTCTTTCGTTGGTATTAAAGTCCAAGGTTGCTGCGTATACCTGTCTTCCTCTAAGATCAAATACTGCTACTTGTGAGATCTTTAATTCGTTTTTTCCATAGATGGTAAAATCTCCCTTTGACACGGTTGGGTATACAGTAAATGTTTCATTGCCTTTCAATACTTCATCTACAGACGCTGATGCCTCGGTAAATTGTCCTGAGAAAACACCTCTACCATAAGTAGCAGCAAAAACAGCATTGTCATCTCTTAAATCAAGATCCATTACTTTTACGTTTTTCATCCCATTATTGGACTGCACCCAATTTGGGTTTTCGGCGTTAAAGTTTGCTGTTTTCCAAACCCCTAATTCTGTTCCAATAATTACTTCTTCAGGTCTTAACGGATTTTGTAAAATGGCTTTTACAGGAATGTCTGGGAAATCACCTTCTTTAGAAGACCAATTCGCACCAGCATCACTAGAATACCAAATGTTTTTTACACCATAATTGTGCATGGTTACAAAAATTTCATTCTCACTTGCACCAAATTCGATATCAGAAACGGTTCCAACAAATTCGGGTCCTGTAATTTCAGACCAGGTTGGAGAGTCTCCATCTGCATTGTCAATTTGTATGATTTTCCCATTTTTTAAGCCTGCGAGTAATTTCGAAGCTGTTGTGGTATATGGAGAAACTTTCATCGCTGAAGGTGCTTGATCCATTAAGTTGTCACTTAATGTAGCCTTATTTACATTTGCAGTACCTGAGTTTGTGTTCTTATATCTTCTAATCTCATAAATCGTTCCTGTTGAATAATTGGAATATAAAATATCTAAATTCGAGTCCAGTTCTTCTTGATTGATAAAATCCCCCTTATTCGTTGACTCCGAATTGATAATGGTAAGTAAACCTGACGTTGCATTCCGAGAGCGAATGTTATTGTTATACACATAATTTGAAATGTAATAGTTGTCTGTCCCGTCTTGATCGAAGAAACTATACGCACCATCTCCTCCTTGTGCTTGGGTAGAACTATTTACGCCTGCACTCGCATTTGTAAACAATTGGGTTCCGTTGTCTTGGGCTCCAGCAATAAAGTTATCTCCAATGGCCGCTGTTGTTGGTGCAACTCCTACTGTATAAAATTGTACGGTATTGTATCCATTGTTTCTTGCATTGATATTTACCCCTCCATCATTCGAGAAATACACCCCGCCGTCATTCGAAAAAAGCATTCTGGTTGATGAGTTTCCAGCAAAAGCCAAACCGTGCTGATCGGCATGAACTAAAGAAACATTTAACCCAGATAAAAAATTGTTATTTGACCATTTCGATATTTGAGAATAGGAATTCCCTCCGTTGGTACTTTTAAACAAATCGATTCCACCTACAAATATTTTTTCATCATTATTTGGAGCTACACCTAATAATAAATCATAAAAAGCCTGGCCTCTTGTAAAATCAGTAGAAGGAATCCCGGAATCAGCGTCCTCTGGAAGTGCTAAGGTGGATACGCTTCCAAAGGCATTGGTGGTTTTATAAAGTCCAACTGGAGCTCCAGAAGTACTCAATTGTGCCAATACATATATTTTAGCGGCATCGGTTTTTGAGCAAGCAATTTCAACTCTTCTTCCATTGGGAACAGTATGTTTCAATGCAAAATTAGTGGCATCTGCATTCGTTGATTGAAAAATCGCTCCTCCTCCATCGCCGAGAATATCCGATGTTGTGGATACATAGACAGAATTATCTGCAGCTATTTTTATGTTGTTTGGTTCGTGTATTCCTCCTTCTGAGTTTGTTGGAAGGGTTAATTTTGTAAACGTGGTACCGTCTGTAGATTTGTATACCCCTCGGTCATGAATTCCAAATAATGTAGAAGGGGATGCAATTCCATAAACCGCATCTCCTGCTGCTACAAACACTTCTGAAACGCCTCCATTGTCTCTCACAACAATGTCATTTACGTGCTGTACTCCATTGGATACAATAAAATTGGATCCATTACCTCTGGTGCTAGAGAGTGTTACATTCACAGAACCTCCTGTCAATGCATCCATCACACGGGCACCGTCGTCTTTAGAAATCATCACGGTAGGGATGGTAATATTAGCATCATCTCCTCCTTGATTGATAGGGATTCCAGGCACATTATTTACAATTATTACGGCAATTGCTCCTGCATCTTGTGCATTATTCACTTTGTCTACAAAGGGACAACTTCCTCTTCGAATGACCGCAATTTTACCACTAATGGCTGCAGAATTATTTAGGGCTGTACAACCATCCTCTGTGGGTGTCACACCATCATCTGCTAACACTAAATCTGCCGTAACGGGTGGGTTGAGGCCACCACCAAAACTGGTAGATAGCACTGCAAAATAGTCTCCAGCAATACTTGTTGGACTATTGATAACCATTTTAGCATTTGCTTCAAAAAGGGTTTCTCCTTCGACACCTCCAAAAACATGGGCCCAAGTAGCGCCTCCGTCTGTTGTTCTCCAAACACCATTTCCATTGACATCTCCTCCAACATAAGATTCTCCGGTACCTACATACCAGGTCATGGAATCATTTGGGTCGATAGCAATACATGAAACAGCTAAGTTTTCTGGAATATCTACCTGCGTCCATACAGCTCCTGCATTTGAAATGTTGGTATTTTTCCACAAACCACCACTCACTCCTCCAGCGTATACTGTTTCTTGACTTCCATCATTGGGATCAAAAATTAAAGCACGTGTTCTTCCTCCAACATTGTCTGGGCCTCTGTCCTGCCATGCAGTATCATCTCCATCACCAGGAGTTCTTCCTGATTGCCTTAAAGCTTCTAGGTCGTTTTGAAGTTGAAATACATTTTCTTTATGGGTTCTCCCTGTAGCAGGATTTATCTCGTTCAAATACTCTTGTTCAAAAAAAGCATTGGGAGGCAACCCTTGTAACTTCCTTTCCTGCTTAGATAAACTTTTCGTTTTGTTATACGGATGGTTTCGTAAGAAATCTGCATGAGATTTTTTTAGCTGTGCTGTTTTATCTTCTGTTTCTGATTGAACATATAATAAACTAGCAATAACTATAACTAGGATTGATAAAAGGTATTTTTTCTTCATAATTGATGGCATTATTTTTTACATTCAAATTTAAGCATTCAAATTATTAATATTATATAATATTTCCTGTTAATTTTTGATGCGTTCGGATTGCATAACTATCTGACATTCTTGATACATAACTACAGATCTGCATAATTCGATTGTATAAACTAGTGTCTTCTGATTGGTATTCTTTCGGTAATAAATTTAAAATTAGCTGATCATAATTCGAATAATTTTGATCGTATTTATTGTTAACGGCACTCACAAAAACATGTAATAAGTCGGCAATGATGCGATAGCCTGCTACTTCTTTTTCTACCACTTCTTGACTTTTGTAAATTTTGTCAATACTAATTTTTATGATGTCATTAATTTGTGCTTCATAAGAACATTTTTCTAACAATGATTTGTCAAAATTTCCTGTTAGAATACTTTCTTCATTGTCTAAAAATATCTGCACTGCTTGATTGATTAGTGTATTGATTGCCAAGGCGCGCAGATAGCTCACGCGGTCTTTGGTGTGCTGCAAACTGTGGTATTTTTTAGAATCTATACGGTCTCTTACAAGATTGATCAAGTATTCTAAAGCATACTCTTCTTCTATTAATCCTAGGTTGATTCCATCTTCAAAATCGATAATGGTATAACAAATATCATCGGCTGCTTCTACCAAATAGGCCAAGGGGTGCCTGTAAAATGAAATGTCTGGCGAGGTCGATTTTTGCAACATGCCCAAATCCTGAACAATGTCTATAAATTCGGGTTTTTCAGATTGAAAAACACCGTATTTTTTGTCTACAACATGTTTAGTCGGCTTTTTCGGTAAGCTTTCTTTTGGGTATTTTAAAAACGCTCCTAAGGTCGCATAGGATAATCGCAAACCGCCAGGAACACCGTCTTTTGTTGCTGTTAAAATTTTAAACCCATTGGCATTTCCTTCAAAATCAATAAGATCTTGGTATTCTTTTGCTGTCAGTTGTGCTTTGTATTTTACTCCTTCTCCAGATTTAAAATACTCTCCAATTGCTTTTTCGCCAGAATGCCCGAAGGGTGGATTTCCAATATCATGCATGACCGAGGCTGCTGCCACAATAGCCCCAAAATCATTAAAAGTATATCCCAATTCGGCTAAGTTTGGATGACGTTCTAACAAGACTTTTCCAACTTTTCTTCCAAGGGTTCGTCCGACAACAGAAACTTCTAAACTGTGGGTTAATCGCGTGTGTACAAAGTCAGTTTGGGAAAGTGGAATTACTTGTGTTTTATCTTGTAGACTTCTAAATGCCGAAGAAAATATAATGCGATCAAAATCGACATCAAACCCTAAACGGGTTTCATCTTGTGCTGCTCTTGGGCGCTTTTGTGAGTCGCCTGCGCGTTTTAACGAAAGAAGTTGTTCCCAGTTCATGGAGGCTATAGATTTAAATATTCTGAAACTGATTGAATGGCTCAGTGTTTTGTGTTATTAATCTCCTACCCATAATGGAAGGAGCCTGGTACGAAAATACAAAAAAGAGATGCATTGCTACATCTCTTTTTATCAATCTTTAATTTCCTTTTTTTAAGAACCACACATTAAGCAATCATCTGGTGCGTCATTATCTCTGGCAGCATCTACCATGGCTTTGAATTCTTCTGGGCTTAATGGTGCGTCTGGTGCGTCTGCTTTCTTTTCTTTTGAAAGTGTGAACTGAATTGCATTGACTGCTGATTTTGTTCTTAAATAATACATTCCTGTTTTTAATCCAGACTTCCAAGCATAAAAATGCATAGAGGTTAATTTTGCATAATCTGGATCTTTCATAAACAAGTTTAATGATTGAGATTGATCGATAAAATATCCTCTTTGGCGCGCCATATCGATGATATCTTTCATACTCATTTCCCAAACTGTTTTGTACAGTTCTCTTAATTCTGCTGGAATTGCTTCAATATGTTGGATCGAACCGTTTGCACGCATGATATCTTCTTTCATGCTATTGTCCCACAGGCCTAATTCTACTAAGTCTTCTAACAAATGTTTGTTTACAACAATAAACTCCCCTGATAAAACTCTTCTAGTATAAATGTTAGAGGTATATGGTTCAAATGCTTCGTTGTTTCCTAAGATTTGAGAAGTAGATGCTGTTGGCATTGGTGCCACTAATAGGGAATTTCTAACTCCGTGCTTCATTACTTGTTTTCGTAATTTTGCCCAATCCCAGTTTCCACTCAATTCATCATCTTTAATTCCCCACATATTGTATTGAAATTCTCCTTCTGACATTGGAGATCCTTTAAAGGTAGAATACGGTTCTTTTGCTTTTGCGATTTCCATTGAAGAAGTAACGGCTGCAAAATACATGGTTTCAAAGATGTCCTGATTCAATTTTTTTGCTTCATCAGAAGTAAAAGGCAAGCGTAACATGATAAAAGCATCTGCTAAGCCTTGGATTCCTAAACCTACAGGCCGGTGTCTAAAATTGGAATTTTCTGCTTCAATTACAGGGTAAAAATTAGCATCGATCACTGTATCTAGGTTTCGAATTACTTTTTTAGTAACATCATATAATTTTTTATGATTGAAGTATTTCTCTCCGGTTTCCTTTTCAGAGATGAACATTGGCAATGCAATAGACGCTAAGTTACATACTGCAACTTCGTCTTTTGCAGTATACTCCATAATCTCAGTACATAAATTTGAAGAACGAATGGTTCCTAAATTTTTCTGGTTAGATTTGCGGTTTGCTGCATCTTTATACAACATATATGGGGTCCCTGTTTCGATTTGAGATTCCAAAATCTTCTCCCAAAGGTCTCGTGCTTTGATTGTTTTTCTCCCTTTTCCTGCAGCTTCATAACTGGTGTACAAACGCTCAAACTCTTCTCCATAAGTATCATATAAGTGTGGACATTCGTGCGGACACATTAACGTCCAATCTGCATCTTCTTGTACACGAGCCATGAATAAGTCTGAAACCCACATCGCATAAAATAAATCTCTTGCACGCATTTCTTCTTTTCCATGATTTTTCTTTAAATCTAAAAAGTCAAAAATATCTGCATGCCAAGGCTCTAAGTACATTGCAAATGATCCTTTCCGTTTTCCTCCTCCTTGATCTACATAACGTGCCGTATCGTTAAATACTTTTAGCATCGGTACAATCCCGTTTGAAGTTCCGTTGGTTCCTGCAATATAAGAACCGGTCGCTCTAATGTTGTGTAAAGACAATCCAATACCTCCAGCAGATTGTGATATTTTTGCGGTTTGTTTTAGTGTATCATAAATTCCCTCGATACTATCGTCTTGCATTTGCAATAAGAAACAAGAGGACATTTGTGGTTTTGGAGTTCCTGCGTTAAATAAGGTTGGCGTTGCATGGGTAAAGTATTTTTTACTCATCAACTCGTAGGTTGCAATAGCTTCATCAATATCATTTTTATGAATACCGATAGAAACACGCATAAGCATGTGTTGTGGACGTTCTGCAATAACTCCATTTAATTTTAATAAATAAGAGCGCTCGAGTGTTTTAAAACCAAAATAATCATAATTGAAATCTCTATTGTAAATAATTGTAGAGTCTAATTTTTCTGCATTTGCTTTGATAATCTCATAGATCTCATCTGCCAGCAAAGGGGCTTTTTTTTCTGTACGTGGATTTACATAATAGTACAAATCGTCCATGGTTTCTGAGAACGATTTTTTGGTGTTTTTATGTAGATTAGAAACGGCAATCCTTGCAGCTAATTTTGCATAATCGGGATGTGCTGTTGTCATTGTAGCGGCGGTTTCTGCTGCTAAATTGTCTAATTCGGATGTGGTAACACCGTCATATAAACCTTCAATTACACGCATGGCAACTTTTACGGGATCAACAATTTTGTTCAATCCGTAACACATTTTCTTTACTCTGGCCGTGATCTTGTCGAACATCACTGGCTCGTTTTTGCCGTCTCTTTTTAGTACAAACATGAATTTATAGGTTTTATTTTGGTTAATTCTTGAGCCAACAAAAACGTCCAATTTTTGTTGCTCAAAGGTATTTTATGGTTAACAGTGTGTGTAGTACACTAAAAATCTGAATCGAAACTAATACTACCAGTTCCTCCAGATTTTACCCCTGCTTTTTGGTATTCTGAAACTCTTTTTTCAAAGAAATTGGTTTTTCCTTCTAAGGAAATCATTTCCATAAAGTCGAATGGATTTGTAGCATTGTACTCTTTTTCACAATTGAATTCACCCAACAAACGATCGGTTACAAATTCTAAGTATTGTGTCATTAACTTCGAATTCATTCCAATTAAACTCACCGGTAAAGACTCCGTTACAAATTCACGTTCTATGTTTAATGCGTCTACAATAATCTCTCTAATACGATCTTTTGGCACTTTGTTTACGATGTGGTGGTTGTGGAGGTGCACCGCAAAATCACAATGCATTCCTTCATCACGAGAAATTAATTCATTAGAAAATGCCAATCCTGGTAACAAACCTCTTTTCTTTAACCAGAAAATCGAACAAAATGCTCCTGAAAAGAAAATCCCTTCTACGGCTGCAAATGCAATTAATCGTTCCGCAAATGAATCGGATTCGATCCATTTTAATGCCCACTCTGCTTTTTTCTTAATCGCTGGAAAAACTTCAATGGCTCTAAACAATTGATCTTTTTCTGCTTCATTCTTCACATAAGTATCAATTAATAACGAATAGGTTTCTGAATGTACATTTTCCATCATGATTTGAAAACCATAGAAAAATTTTGCTTCTGAATACTGTACTTCATTTACAAAATTTTCAGCAAGATTTTCATTTACAATACCATCTGAAGCTGCAAAAAAGGCTAAAATATGCTTGATAAAGTAACGCTCGTCTTCTGACAATTTATTATTCCAGTCCAAAACATCTTCTGATAAATCAACTTCTTCTGCAGTCCAAATACAGGCTTGCTGCTTTTTATACCACTCCCATAGATCATCATGTTGAATTGGAAAAATAACAAAGCGGTTATCATTTGGTTGTAAAATTGGTTCTGTAACAAGTGCTGCTTCTTTGACGGACATTGGATTTGTTTTTTTTATTTGAGATTTGATATTTGTTTAACGTTTTGATGTGTTAAAAACAACTCTAACAAAGATTGAAATTTTTGTTTCAAAATGAAAGTCATACTTATTCACAAATCCTATGAAGTTCTTAACAAAATGAACTTTTTAGCAATTTTATTAATTTTTACTGTTTTTTTTAAATGCCTGAAAAACAATACCTTATGAAGGTAAAAAACTGAAAACCGTTGATTCTATTGGGTTTCGTCAAAGATTCTTTTTTACCCTTTTTAAACCTCTTTTTTTTTTAAAAAATGAAATCCAAAAAAAACGGGATACTTAAACAAACTCTTGGAACCTAAGAAATTTTGCAATAGGAGGTGTTATTTTTTTAAATGTTTGGCGGCTACCTTTTCTAATTGATCATACCAATTTTGTCCAAACTTTCGAACCAACGCTTCTTTCACAAAGGTGTATACAGGTACTTGAAGTTCTTTTCCTAAGGAACATGCAGCATCACAAATTTCCCATTTATGATAATTTACGGCAGCAAACTCACTAAAATCTTTCACTCTAATGGGATACAAATGACAGGAGAGGGGTTTTTTCCAATCGATTACACCCGCGTTGTAGGCTTCTTCAATACCACAAAGGGCCTTGTTCTTTTTATCGAAAATCACGTAAGCGCAATCTGCTCCTTTAATTAATGGTGTTTCTAACTCGCCCCATTCATTCGGGATCCAGGTGCCTTCTTTTTCAATAACAGCGACGCCTTCTTTTCTTAAAAAGGGCTTTACTTTGGGGTAGATTTCTTTAAGAATTTTTGTTTCCTCTTTATCTAAAGGTGCTCCTGCCTCTCCAGCAACACAACATGCGCCTTTGCATGCTGATAAATTACACACGAAATCTTTTTCGATAATCTCTTCTGAGACAATGGTTTTTCCTAATTGAAACATCTGACAAAAATAGTATAAAAATTTCCTTTAACTTTACCTAGTTATGAGGTTAGTTTAATAGTTTTGCAAAAAAACAATATGAATTTTAATTTTAAAGAAATTTTTACGGCTTTTATGGTTTTGTTTGCTGTAATCGATATTGTTGGAAACATTCCAATTATCATAGATTTAAGAAAAAAGTTTGGGCATATTCAATCGGAGAAAGCTTCGTTGATTGCTGGAGTCATTATGATTATTTTTCTTTTTCTAGGACAAAGTTTATTGGAGCTTATTGGTATTGACGTCAACTCTTTTGCTGTTGCAGGAGCTTTTATCCTATTTTTTATTGCCTTAGAAATGATTTTAGGAATTACCCTATACAAAGACAGCGAGCATACCGCACCCATTACGGCCACCGTATTTCCATTGGCTTTCCCTTTAATTGCAGGACCTGGAAGTTTAACCACCTTACTCTCTTTACGATCCGAGTTTTATATTGAAAACATTATCGTCGCAGTTTTGCTCAATGTTATTTTAATCTACATTGTTCTTAAAACGTCTTCTAAAATTGAAAAAATTATTGGCCAAAATGGAATTCAAATTATCCGTAAGGTTTTTGGAGTCATTTTATTAGCAATCTCTGTCAAACTTTTTGCTCAAAACATCAAAATATTATTCGTGTAAATATGAATTTTAATGCATTAATTATTGGAGGTGGCGTTGCAGGAATGCAATGTGCTTTGGTGTTGGGGTCTGCTAAGAACAAAGCTTTTGCGGCTGACAAAAACGTGGGTATCATTCTTCATCAAAAAACATCACACCTACAAAATGCATTATTTAACAACGTTTTAGGATTGGATCCGGGAACACTTGGGGCCAATATTTTGGTTGATGGTAAAAAACAACTTGCATCTTTATATCCCGAAATTTCACAAATCGAAAAAGAAAAAGTAATTGCGATTGAGGATGCTGAAGAAGGTTATCGGGTAATTACAAACAAAAATATATACTTATCAGCAATTGTAATTGTTGCTCTAAATTATTCCAAGCCTTTTACTATAAGAGGCTTGGAATCTTATATAATTCCTCATAAAAAAGCCAATCCTGCAAAAGAAAGGATTCAACTGAAAAATGAAAATCACCTCATAAAAAAAGGACTCTACTGTTGTGGGACTATTGCAGGTTGGCGCAGTCAATTTGCCATTGCCGCCGGAAGTGGCGCTAGTGTAGCTACCGATGTACTAACGCTTTGGAATCAGGGGATTCCTACCAAAATACACGATAAGAAATAAAGAAATTCATCGTTGCATGCTGAATTTTTAATTGGATGAATTCCCCTAAGGGATGATTCCACGGTAATGTTTTATTCTTTTCGGAGTCGTCAATCATACCCTCGAACCTTACCAAGAGCAACTGCTAATTTTAGCATCATAATGGAAGTATTAAGCTTGAGTTGATCCCGCTTTTTTATAGATAACCCCCTCCTTTTTCGTAATTTTCTGACAGAAACCTTGATTGACGTTTAAATGACGTATTCAAAGTTTAATAATTGAATCAAAATTTCACTTAATTTGTATTTCCTTTAATTAACTACTTTTCTATAATCTTGAGTAAAAGAATAAAAAAATCGAGAATAAAAAATGGATTAACTCAGCTTGATCTTTCTGAAAAATCTGGTGTTTCATTAAGGGCAATCCAAAGAATTGAAAATAACGAGGTAACTCCCTCGATCTATTCCATAAATAAAATTAGTGCCATTCTTAATGAAGATTTTAGTGCTTCAAAAAATACGTCACTACTTAAGAAGGCTTATGTGTTTATTTCATTCGGAATTATTTCATTACTCATTGGCTTTTATGATCCTATTTTTAAAGAGTTACCCCCACCGCCGGTGGATTATTGAAAACAAGTTTATCAAGAATTAAACACCTCCGATGGAGGATATATCAAATATTATGACACAAACTGTTATGGTTCCGATGGTACAGATTGCGATATTATTGTTTTAAAGTATTTGAATGACAATATCCAATGGAAAACAACAATTGGAGGGAATTCTTGGGACTATGTTGAGGACATTTTAGAATTAGAAGACGGTTACTTCGTACTCGGACAAACCGGTTCTTATGGTGTTGGAAATAATGATATTTATTTAACCAAATTGGATTTAATGGGAAATGAACTATGGTTTAGAACATATGGAGATTCTTTAAATGATTATGGTAGAGAAATTACTCCATCAAATGTTCATAAGAATGAATACATAATAAAAGGAGAGAAACAAAATTGTCCAACACCAAACGACTGGAAAAACTGTTATCTGCAAGAACTCGTAATTAAAGTAAATGGAAAGGGAGACCTACTTTAAAAATATCCTTGAATTTCAACCTCCCTGAATGCTAACACTGAACACTTCAACCTATCTTAACGATTGGGACTTTTTCTCTGATCTTCACTTTTTTAGAAAAGGAATGATCGCGAGAGGGGTTTAACCCTTTTTTGTTGAAAATTTAAAATACGCATCTATTCCAAAATTGGCAAAAAGGAAGCGTCACGGGGATCTACTCCACCGTGATGAAGTTTTCTACTGTGTTCAAAGTTGTAACTCCCTGTTACTTTCCCACATCAACTTTCAAGAAAAAACAAATCATCTAACCGACAATCCAATTCTTTAGAAAGTTTCAAACACAATAGTATTGAGGGATGAAATCTGTTATTTTCAATAGAGTTTATTGTTTGTCTAGAAACACCTATTTTTTTTGAAATATCTTCTTGTGTATATCCAGACTTTGTTCGATATAACTTTAAATTATTTTTCATGAGTTATAGTGTTTGAATAGTCTGAACTTAAGTATTAAATTAAACAAGAGAATTATTAAAAATAAGTTGAATACTAATACATACATGTAGTTAATATTAAACACTAAAAATGTAGATATAATTATTAACCCAAAACTTATAAACAGAGATAAGGACAAACTTTCTAATCTAATTCTTGAGATTAATTCATCTTCTATTTTCTCTTTACTAAAAGAGTTTATTAATCCTGAAACAATAATTAATAGGGTAAAAATTTCGTCACCTAACCCATTTTCTATCCAACCAAAACCTGTTTGTTCTGAACCAAACCATTCATATGAAAAAATTGAAAAAACGTTGACAACAAAAATATCTTGTATTCTATCTGTCAAGAGTAAAAATAATCCAACTAGTATTGACAAATAAAAAACCACACCACTTGTTTTTTTAAACTTATTACTAAATAAATAACTCATATTATAATTTTTTAATTTCAACAAATGTAAAGTATTTTTTACATAATGGCAAAAAAACTTTACATTTAGTCAAAAATTAATCTATTATTTTAATTCCTCAATTGTAACTTGAGAAATCTCAACGATATCTTCTCTATTGATTCGTTCCTCTCTAATCTTTCCTTTCTTATAAATGGAATGAACATGGTTATTCTTAAACACATTCCCGTGATGTGTTTTTAACCCTTCTTCATGGAATATTTTAGATATTTTTCTATATCCAATAGGTGTTACATTATTCTCTATATATTCACAAATTCGATTGAATAAATACTGTTGGTAATCACTATAATTTGATTCCCAAAGTTTGGTGGTAGTAATTGATATTGAGAACTTTACGATTAGGTTGTAGGGGTTACAACTTTGAACACAGAACCTTACTCTACTGTAACAGAATGGGTTAAAAGGGAAGTTTCATACGATTCCATCATGATGACATTCACTATTTGTATTAAAACTTCCACTCTTACCAAAACCACACATTATACAGGGTATCAACAAAAACTTTTTGATGAAATCAAAAGACTGAAAGAAGTTGAGGGTTATGGTTATAAGAGAATTAGTTACATATTATATGGGAAAGGTTATAGGTCTATAAGAACGGATTCAATTCTTAGATACAATTATATTTATTCTATTTACAAGAAAGGGAAGATTAGAGAAAAGAGAATAAACAGAGAGTTTAAAACAACCTTAAAAGATATTATGGTTTATGAGTCATTATAATCAAGAATTAAAGGAACACAAGTTGGTAGGGTTTAGGATATATTCAGTTGTTAAAATAGTTTTTAGTATTTTACTATCGTGAAACTAACAATAATAATACTCGTAGTAATTGGATTTTTCATAATCTTTTCTATCATTAAATCAAATCGTAGAAAGAGGGATAGAGAACTAATAAGTTCCGTTACATCATTGAGTAGAGGAACGAATTCAGAATTGTTATTAATATTACAATTATTGAAAAGTGAAATACCTCCAATAACCATTTATCACGATTTAATCATTAAGAAAGATAATGACAAATTTTCTCAGATTGATTTAGTTTTAGTGACCTCTGAGGGAATTATTGTTTTTGAAGTTAAGGATTATAGTGGATGGATATTCGGAAGTGGAAACAACACCAATTGGACTCAAGTTCTTTCATATGGAAAAAGAAAGTATAAGTTCTACAATCCAATAAAACAAAATAACAACCATATTATAGAGTTAAGAAAAACCCTCAAACAATTTGATAACATTCCTTTTTTCTCTGTTATTGTATTCTTTGGTGATTGTGAGTTAAAGGAAATAAACTATGTTCCAAAAGGAACATACTTAGTTAAATCCCATAGAGTGTTTGAAGTTCTAAATTTGATTAAAACAGAAAATGAACCTACTCATTACACTAACAAAAGAGAGGTTATAAATACATTAAAAAAATTAGTTTCTTTAGGTGAGAATACTGATTATCAAAAACAACATATTGAAAACATAAAAGATATGGTTGGGAAAGAAAGGATATTCAAATAATATCCTAAACTAATTTGGATTTGAAAAACCTCGTATAAACCAATACCTCTCTAGAACCCCATCCATTTTATATACTCTGAGATTTTTGATTTAGGAACAATAAGGTCTATTTCAAAACCTTGGTGAAAGATATAATGATTTATGAATACTTATGATTTAGTATATTTGATTTAAAATAAAATTGCATGAGATTATTTTCAAATGATAAAGGTGTTTTAACAAAAGTCAATGTTGAACCATTTAAACTTGAAAGAAATATTCAAGAACTAATAGAAAAAAACACTAACGAGATATTTAACTTAGAATTTATTAGTTCAGAGTTCAGTATTGGGAATTACCGTATTGACAGTTTATGTTATGACAATGAGAATAAATCTTTTGTAATTATAGAGTATAAAAAAGGATCAAGTTATTCTGTAATTGACCAGGGATATTCTTATCTATCAACAATGTTAAACAATAAATCTGATTTTATTTTAGAGTATAATGAAAAAACTAATAATACATTAAGAAGGGATTCAGTTAATTGGACTCAATCAAGAATTATTTTTATTTCACCGTCCTTCAATTCATACCAAAAGAATAGTGTCAATTTTAAGGATATTCCTTTTGAACTTTGGGAAGTAAAAAAATACTCTAATAAGACAGTATCATTAAATCCTATAATATCAAATTCAAAAGAAAGTATTGAAAATATTTCAAAAACAGGAAACAGTATTATTAAAACTGTCAATGAAGAAGTGAAAGTTATTACTATAGATGATTTGATAATTAATTCAGTTCAAAAAGTCAAAGACATTTGGGAAAAAGTTCAAATGCAAATTACAGGAACTGATTTTGATGAAACTAGATTTAATTTCAATAAAAGTTACATGAGATTTTCACGACTTGATAATAGTGTAATATCTTATTTTGGATTTAGGAAAAATAGTTTGAGAGTTACAATTATTGGAGGAACAGTTTATGATAGTGGAAAACGAACATCAAAAAATTATTTTGAATTAGATGACTATAAAAAGATGTCTAAAAAAATGATAAAAAAATATAAAGATGGTATAACCACTCAAGTTGAATATAAAATTAATATTGATAACGAGAAAGATGTTGACTATGTAGTTAGTTTACTTAAACAAAAGTATAATTCAATGTCATGATAAAATAAAAGAAGAATAGTATTATATGAAATACTGGGAATTATTAGGACTTGGGAGTGAACCAAAAGGGACTGGAAAGATCATGTCCATATGTATGTTTATTGTAATTATAAACGGTTACTTTCTTGAAGGTTTGATTGAACACGTGATAATGGATATAATAACTTACACCTGTGTTATCGTGTTTTTTGTACTTCTAATGTACAATTTATTTAAAAAAATAGAAGGTTCAGAAATCGTCTTAAGTACTTGATAATCAAGTAGTTAGCTACTCAACAGTAACCGAATGGTTTTTATATGAAGGAAACGAATATGATTTCTTCAATAAATCAAATATAAAACATATTCAAATACATTTTTCAATTTCTACTAAAACAACTCAATTAACAAATAAAAGTCATTATAATAGTTATCAAAATGAACTATTCAATATAATTGAAAATCTATACGACAATAATGATTACACTTATAAATCTATTAGTGAATATCTAATGTTAAAAGGTTATATGAGTGTACGTAGTAAAAAACCTTTGTTACCTAATTATGTTTATTCAATATATAAGAAAGGAAAAATTAGAAAAGAACGAATTGATAGAGATTATGATATTTTTATTGATGATGTAAAATTTTTAAGTTCTAAATATTAACTATTCTTAAAATTTCATTTCTAATACCTTATTTTAGACACTATCTTTTATAAATAATACTACTACATCATTTAAATTTTTAAGGTGTTCTAATCTTAAATTTTAAAGAAAATATGTTTTTGAGATTTTTAAACATATTTATAATCATTATTACACATTATTAACCAATAATTCTACTTTTTCTAAATAATCTATTTGAGGTTAGAATAGAATATTAATTAGGTTTGGTTGGTTTTAAAAATATAAAATTTCTATAATTCTATATTTAAATATTTCTATATCTAATTATTAAATAAATAATATATAAATCATTAATAATCAATAAACTAAATAAATAAAATATGAGATATCAAAATGTACTTAAAGACGACAAATACAGATGGGATTTGGGTGAATGGTTTAAAGACTATAGTGTAAATAACCTTAATAAAGAGTGGGATTACATTGTTGGGTTGAGTTATAAACTACCAATTAGAAGTGAAAGTGTGAGTAGGAAAAAACTGAAACAGTTATATAATAACTTAAAACATTATGATTATAATTTAGATGGAATATATGTCAGTGAATTTGATAGTAGTTTTAATAGGTTACATCATCATTTAATTGTTAGTAGTAGTTTAAGTGAAGATGATTTTAAACATAGAATAGTTAGATATTGGAAGAATATTGGGATTGTTGATGTTGGAAAATATGATAAGGAAATGGAATATGTGTTTTATATGACAAAACATATTAATAAGACGAAATTTAATAATTGGGATATTTTGAGTAATTTGTAATCGAAGAAACTATAAACTATCGAATATGAGTTATTTCAGTACAATTGAACAAAGTGAATGGGGTGGTGTTGATGATAAGATGAAAGAGATAATATTTCATAAGTATTTTTTGGGTGATGTAAAAGATAGATATGGTAATAGATGGAATGATGATAATAAGAATACTAAAAGACTATATACATTTGTTAGTAAGAGAAAGTTTGATGAGTATGGGAATATAACAGATAAAATTTGTGGTTACTGTGGTAGTTTATATTCAATTGATGAATTCGGTAAGGATAAAAAGAGTAGAGATGGATATCAAAATAGAATTAGAAAACATTCATCTAAAACAAATAGAAGATAATATATTATGAAACAACTACTATTAATATTACTAATACCAATTATTTCTTATTCTCAAATATCTTATAAAGATGTTATGAGTATCAATAGTGAGAAAATGTTTAAAAAAGTTATGATTGAAAATGGATATGAATTTGGTCAATCAGATGAAGATGATGTAATTTATGGTTTCGATATAGTGAGAGATAGTATAGATGGAATGAAAAGTAGTAAGTGGGGAAGATATGGAGTTAAAGATGATAGTTTTACTGTATCATTCAGTAGAAATAGTTCATTAAATACTTTTCTAAATCTTAAAGAAGATAGAAGTGAGAATGAATATGATTTAATCGTTAAAGAGATTAAAAAGAATTGTAAATACTTTGATGTGATAACTTATACGAATGAAGATGATGAGGATTCAGATTATGTATGTTATAGTTGTAGTGAAAGTAAGTATAAAGGAAAGATTGGTTTTATGATTAGTGAGGGATGGGGTTTTATAAAACACTTTGTTAATATAGAATAAATGAGAATCAAAATCCTAAAATATAAGATTAGTGAGGTTGAAGATATCGATGATTATGATGGTTGGTCTGTTGAATTAGAAACAATATATTTTCAGTTAGAGATTGATGATGTTATTGAAAATGTTGTAGTAAAGAAGATAACTGAGGTAATTGATGGTAAATTTGAAAAGTATTTTGTCAATCATCAAAATGAATTCTCTGTAAAAACTGAAAGTGATAGTGTGAGTGAGGGTATGAAAAATAATATATTAGGATTATTAGATAAACTAAGTGAGGATCTAAATATCGATAGTGTATATGATTATAATGACTCAGTTATTGGGTATGAATATAACTTCTCTTAATACTTTTGTGGTTACTTAAAATCTCTATTATATCTTTATACTGATACTTTAGATTTAAATGTTCTAACTATTTCTTTAATTGGTATTTTAACTTTAGTAAATTCTTCTATTTCTTCTAATTTTATAAAATGTGGTAATACTTTATCAATTATACTCTTTAATTCAATCTTAACACTTACTTCTCTTAAATTACTACAATCATTATTTAACATATTTGATAGATGGTCTTTTACTTTACTAACTGTACCACAATAAATAGTTTTACTAAATCCTCTTATTTTTACAACACATTGAACATATCTATTCTCTCCTTTAAATAATTCATCTTTGTTATTCTTCTTACTGTAAATTGTAATTGTCGTTGTTGGTTTAAAATTCTTATTTATAAACTTAACCTTATGATATAATTCGTTTTGTTTTTTCTTTAGTGGAGTTAATTCACTATTAATCTCTTTTAATTCATTAAGAATCTTAATCTTACGTTTAGATAATTTATTTACAACTGTATGATTTCTTCTAAATTCTTTTACTTCATCCTTATGGTTTTGAGGTAATGAATCATATTGATATCGGTGTAACCAACTTAATCTTTTAAATGTTTCTTCTTTCATATTAACAAATATAGTAATTATATCTGTCATTCTACTCTTTGTAAGATTTGTGTTTGAGGTTGGAATAGAATAAAAGGTATATTGTGTTTGTTGATTGGGGGGGTCCTAATTAATATAACTTAAACAATTTATTATTATGAATGATGTATTAAAACAATTACAAAAAGATTTAGGAATTTCAGTAACAACTGAATTGAAAACCGTATCAAAATTAAGTATGAAAGATAAAATACTTAATAGTTGTAAGAGGGAGATTAAACGATTGATGGAAAACAAAAGTTTAGAATATCCTAAAAATCAAAGTGGTGTTAGGTTTTGGAAACCATCTAATGAAGATGAAAACAAAACTTTAGTAAACGTTAAGTATAAGGGTAAAATCTTTGGGTTTGGGGATGAAGTCAATAGACAAAAACCTAATTACTTTAAAACTGATAACAATTATGAATCAGTTGTTGAATTAATTACTAAACTAATGGGTTGGATTGATAAAGTTGATCAAACCGATAAGATGTTCGATTTAGAAAGTAAGTAGTTAATTTTATGTTTAATTGGGGGTAGTTTCATTATTTATGGAACTATCCCTTTTTTTAATTGTATAAAGAATGGGAAAATATGAATTTGAATTAGTAGATAATCTTAATGATGATCCTAAAAAAGATTTGAATAATTATCTAAATATCACAATGGAAAGTATTGAATCAGATGGATATGTGGTTTCTAAAGGTGAGAGGAGTAAACGAAATGGTATAATGAATAAGATTAAAAAACATTTATTATGGGATACAATTTATGAAGTATGGTTTAAGGATTCTAAATATATCTTAAATAATACTGTTTGGGATAAGGGTAAGTATAATAGGGATTTAGAAAAGTATAAGATTATAGATAATACTAAAGTATTTGGTGGGGGTAAAAATTTATCAATCTATAATGGTTACAGAGAATTCTGTGTTGATAATGATAACAATTGTTTGTTTATGGAAACTGAATTATATGATACGACTTATAATAAGTTAAAATCGTTGGGTTTCTTTCTGTTAAATCAAATGTGTTTTGAAATTAGAAATAATACAAATACAGTTTGGGTTGATAAACATTATAATCTATATAAAACTGTGGAAAATATAGATGAAAGATTAAATGAAACATATGGATTAACTAAAACAAAATGGAGTGAATATTTTAACCATAAACCATTAGATAGTGATTTACTTAATTGGAAATTAGTTAAAGGGATTAATGGTAATTGGAAAGAAATGTATGATGGAACTGTAGTTGGTAGTTATTTTAATTATAAGGGTAAATATTATAGAATAGATAATCCTAATATGGAAAGTAATTGGAATAGTATTACATCTAATAAAATACATCGATGGTTAGATTTATCAAATAGTTTCTCTAATTGGTTTAATAATAATATGAATATGTTATTTGGTTTCCATAAAACACATTCAAACATAAGATATATGAGGGATAATTATGGTTTGGATGGTGTAATTGAATATCTACTTTGGAATAAATACGTTCCTTATTACAAAATGGAATGGGAAGGTAATGGGGAATGGAGTGAATCTGTAAATTATAGATTAGATGGGGTGTTATTATTTGATAAGTTAGAGAGGAAAACTAATGAGGTACATTATTATCGTAATTGGATTGGTAAACATATTATGGGATATGAATGGAAACAATATGAATGGATGTATTATAATGGAAAACTAAATGGTAGGATTGACAAACTTCTTAATAGATATGGTAAGTTATTGGATTTAGAATATAAGGGTGTGAATCAAATTGAAGATATCAGAAAGTATTGATGTGTTTGTTGTAGATAGGGGTCATACATTTAGACAATTGTTAAGGTAATTGTATAACTAAATCAAAAGATATGACACAATATGAGAAACAGTTATTTGAAGTATTAATTAATTATATACCTAAAATCAGTAATAGTTTAGAGGATATAGTTGAGGAATTAAGGGAAGGTAATTTTCATAATAGAATCGATGGTATTAATGATAAAAACGATTTAAAATGAAAAAAGTAATAGGTTATGTTAGGGTATCATCTTTGGTACAAAAAGAAAAAGGTAATTCAATACCTAATCAAATTGAAAAAATAAAATCTTATTGTAAACTGAATGGGTATGAGTTAGTTGATATACTTAAAGATGATGGTATAAGTGGAATGTCTAAATCTAAACGGAAAGATTATTTAAAACTTATTGATATAATGGAAGATAGGAATATCGATGGGGTTGTTGTTAATGATTTAAGTCGAATAGGTAGAAAGATGAGTGATGTAGTTGAATTTGTTGATATAATTAAGAAAAAACAAATTGAATTCCATTCGATAAAGGAGGGTATTAATAATGTCAGTAATGTAGGTGGTTTAATAATTAATATACTTTCATCTATAAATCAATTTGAAGTTGAAATGTTACGTAATCGAATAAGTGAAGTAAAACAATATAAAAAATCTAAAGATTTAGTTTATGGTAATCTTATATATGGTAAATCCAAAGATGGGAATAGGTTAATAGATAATATTGATGAACTTAAAACCATAAAATATATGAAGTATTTAAGAAAAAAAGGATACTCATATTTTAAGATTAGTGATAGGTTAAACAAACGAAATATTAAATCTAAAAATGGTAACCAATGGTATGGTAGTGGAGTTAGAAATGTCTTAAGTTACTACTAAATACAGTTAAATATTAGATTGTTTTTTACCCTTACGAAAGTGAGGGTTTTTTTTACTCTGTTATTCTACTCCAACTAATAATGTGATTTGAGGTTGGAATAGAATTAGTGGTATTATTGTATAGTAATATTAAAACAAACAGTAGTAACTAAAATTAAAAACAAAATGGGATTAGTAAAAACAATTAAAAACGGAAACAAAATGATGAATTTATTTAATACTCCAATCTTAGGGAGTGAGAAAGTTAAAATGGGAAACTCTGTTTTCTATATGATGGTTGAAGACTTAAGTTTAAAGGTCAATAGACATAGAACTAACGATTCAATTATACCAACTAAGGTATGTGGTAATTGTGGTATTAAGAAAAGTGTTGATTACTTCTATTCAGATTCTTATAGTAACGATGGTTACCATTTGAGATGTAAATGTTGTAATGATAAAATCAATAAATAATCTTAATTAATAAACACTAAAAAATATAAAATATGGAAAAAAATGTAACAGAGTTTATTATCGATGATATGGAACAGAGTAATACAATCGAAGAATTAAAATCATATTATATCGATGTATCAAATTGGTTTGTAGGTAATGTAATGTTGGGGGTAGATAAGGATGAGTTAGGTGAGTATTATGATATATCAGTTAAGTATCAGTTTGATTATTTAGATGACTTTTTAAAACGGAATTACTTTTTAGATATCGATGATACTAATTATGGTATGAGTGAACAGATAGATGATTATATAAGGTTTAAAATATTAAATAATTAAAATATGAGTGAGTTAGATATAGTAAAAAAGGATATTACAAATGGAGTATTCGAATATAAGATGAATGAGTTTATAAAACGTAAGTTTAAATCTATGTTCAATAACTTTGTGTGTGAAAATGATTTAGAAGATTGTGATTTGGAATTACTTAAAGTTATTTTTAATTCTAAATTATTCGATGAAATAAGTAGTAAAAAACGGTTGGTTGATAAACCTAATCCTATTGGTTTCAAAATAGGTAGATAATTAAGGATTGGTTGACCTAATCAACTAAACATACCTTTGTTTTTAATTAATAGAAACCTCACTTAATTGTGGGGTTTTTGTTTTATAGTATATGACCAACTGAATATGGGTATGTGGGATAAATAATTATGTGTATGTAACTATATGTGTTGAGGAAAAAAATATATCGATAACTAAGTGATTAGTATTGAGTGTTGGTGTGTGGTATTATTCTTTTCAGTCTAATAGTGGGGATAAACGATGATATGTGACCATACGGTATAACATATGACCAATACGGTATAATGTATATAATACGTAATTATACCCATAATCGTTGGTATCCATCGACGATGTATATCGTAGATAAATGTGGAACGTAATGTTTAGTTCGAACTTACTTTTTTTGTGTCGATGAGTATATACTTATATCCAATATAAAATGAATAAAAGAGATGTGTAGAATAATGTGGAGTGGTTAAATGGGGGTCATACATTTATGGTAAGAATTGGGGTTTGGTTGTAAGTGAAACCCTAAGTATGTAATGAAATTTGATTCTAATGGTCCATCATAAAGATATGAAAGAAGTTTTGGGGAACCAAAAGGGATATATGACGTCTGAATTAGATTTCAATATGTATAAGTGTATAATAATGTTTAACAAAAAGTAATAGTATGAATTTAGAAACAAATTGGATGAGTAAATCCGAACTAAAAGATTATTTAGGTTTTTCAATGGGGAAAATCGAAATGATGATGAAATCAAATCAACTACCTTATTATAAGGTTGGAAAAAATGTAAAGTTTAAAAAAGACTTAGTAGAACAACGAATGGAAAATTATTTAGTAAAATGAGTTTTAAGATGTTTGGAGTTGAATTTGATGGTCGAAAAGACTGTAATTCAGTAGGAGAAAAAAAGATGGATGAAGTCTGTCGAATAGTAGGTCAAAAACTTATTAAAGAGTGGGTACAATACGGAAAACGTAAAGGAAAAATCAAAACTGATGATGTTAGAGAATATTATAAATGGATAACATTATTAGAAGAAGATTTTAATGAATTTTTTGATTTAAAAAAGGATATAGATGGAAATTAATTTAGAAAGAATAAAGAATAGGTTTGATGGTAAAATCACTTATGGAGATATAACTGAAATAGGGAATCAGTATAAGAAAATACATTCAATTATACCTTTTAAAATAGGATTAGAGGAAACTATAATCAAACACTTTAAATGTCTTCTTAATAAGAAGATTTGTGATGAGAATATTGGAAAATTACAAACTGAAAAAAGAGGATATGATAATGAGTTGAGACTGTTGGGTAGAGATAGTTTTGATACTTTAAGACAAAATAGAAAATTGGGTAGTTTCTTAAGAACTTTAGATGAAAATACTCTAAATGATTTGAATAGTATGGGTGTTGTTAGAAGTGAAGAAGTAAGTGATATTAGGTTGGAAAGATTTAAGGAACAAAGAGATAATCATAGTCGAAATTATAATCAACTGAATTTAGATGGAAATGTTAGTGTTGGATCTAATTCAGAAATTTGGAGGTAATGGAAAGTGATAGTAATAAATGGTTTAGAGATAAGTGGAATAAGTTTGATCAGTCGAAGTATATAGAAGATAATTGGTTTAGGGTATTTAATGATAATATGGAAGATATAATTTTAGATAAACACTTAAAAATTGATAAAAAAATTAGAAATGAAAAAAAATAAACAAACAATATTGGATGAGTTTGATAAGTCAATGAAAAGAGATAAATCAAAAGACATTATAGTTGGAAATCCATTTCATAAGAATGATAGATTTCAAAAGGAAATGTTTAATAATATGTTTTATGAAAAAATGAGAGATTTCTTTAGTAGTTATTTACTTAATATGAATAAGGATGAGAGAGATTATTTAGATGAAAAGTCGAAAAATATAAAAGTGAGAAAAATGTTTTGAGTGTATATTTAATTTGTTCATTAAATATTTGAATTGAGACCGATAGATGTAATAATTTATCGGTCTTTTTTTATGTGATTTAAACGACGATAATTTTTAAATCATATAGATATGTGATTAGAGTTAGGTAGTGTAGTAAATCGTATTTAAAATGTAAAAAAAACGTATAATTTGTGTTGTTGTGTTGTAATGTTTGTTGAAGTGATGTAAGGAATAAAAAAAATGTGAAACTTAATACAAAGTAACACATTTCTAAAAACGGAGTAGTTTTTATATGAAGGGTTTAGATTTTATTTTTTATCTTTATTTTTTTCAACAACTTCTTCATTTGGATTATTAGATAATTTGTGTTGTAAGTTAATTATAGATTTAATTGAGGTGTTGTTTTTAGTTTCAAATTCACTAACAAAGTTATCTATTGATTGATTAATTACTTCGTATAACTTTTTATTAGTGAAATATGAAATAAGTTTAATGTTTGATAAAATTGTTGGATTAATTAAAGTAGTAAATCGAACTAATTCTGTTTTTGGTGTTTTTGATTCCATTGATTGAATTTTTAAATTAGGTTATAAACGTAAGTAGGAATAATTGGTACTCAAATGGAGATAATAGAGATTCGAAATAGAAATGATTATTTGGAGAAATTAGATGATAGATTAATGATGAGATCATTTAATGTTTATTGTAGGGTATCCACAAAAGATCAAATAGAAAACACTTCCTTAGACAATCAAAGAGAATTAGGTATTGAATATGTGACTAAAAATCATCCTAATAAGTTTAAATTTATCATAGTTTGGAGAGAAGAAGGGAAAAGTGGAGATGACTTTTTAGATGATGATGAAATTGGAGAAGTAGTTAAAAGAAAATTACTAAATATTCTAATTGATAGTTGGAAAAAGAGATTAGTAAAAAATGTTTGGGTTTATGATTTAAGTAGGTTAAGTAGAAATGATGATACATCCAATCTTCTAAAAAGTATCATTTATAAAAATGGTATTGATTTATATTTAAATAATCAGAAATACAACTTTGACAATAAAATGGATAAGTTATTATTTGGTGTTTTATCTTTAGTAAATGAATTTGAAAACCATCAAAGATTTGAAAAAGGATTAATGGGTAAAAGGATTAATCTTAATAATGGAAAATGGTGGGGAGGTAGTGTTCCAATTGGATTCAAAACTGATGATGAGGGAAGATTAATTGAAGATGAGTATCGAAGTAAATGGGTGAAGAAAATATTTCAATGGTATTCAAACGGATTATCAACTCAAAGAATTAGTGAAAGATTAGAGAAGATTGGAGTTAAAACACAAAGAGGGAATTCAATATGGGTAACTACTCAAATTAGAAACATACTTACAAATACCTTTTATATTGGTTATAAAGATTATGAAGTAAAGGGATTGAAAGGGAAATCCAAAGAATATTGTAGAGAAAAAGGATTGATTCATAAACATAAATTTGAATGTGTTAGTATTATTGAAAAAGATGAATTTGACTATGTTCAGAAATTATTAGGAAAGAGACGAAGAAGACCTAATTCAGATAATAACAAACATAATTTCTTACTTAAAGATATGTTATATTGTGGTTGTGGTACTTTAATGAGAGGTAAGGTTCAACCTAAAATGAATATTAATGTCTACAGATGTGTTACTAATGAAAACAGTTATAGAGATAGTAGAATTGAAAAATGTAAAAATAATAGATCAATTAATAGATTTGGTTTAGAAGAATTTGTTTGGGTTAATATTTTAAATGTTTTTAAGAATAGTGAATTAGTTAAAGAAGAATTTAGAAAGAAGAATTTACCCAAGGAATTCAATGAGGAGTCTATTAAAAAGAAGATTAAAGAAAACCTAAGTAAGATTAAAAGAAGAAAGGTTAAAATTGATACTATCCATAAAAAATTAGAAGAAAATACCATTAAAAACATTACACTTAAAATAAGTGACCAAATGTTTGAAAACATCAGATTAAGTGTTGAAAAGGAAATAGAAAAAATTGAAAACGAAATCAGTCAATTAGAAATACAAAACGAATTGTGGTTGAATAATAATGTCTGGGAAGATTGGTTCGATAGTTTTAAATCACATTTTAATAAAATATGTAATTATACAAAGTTTGAGGATAAACGGAAATTTTTAAATGATTACATAGATAAGATTGGTGTAGAATGGGATAAAAAATCAAATACTCACAATATCAAAATTAACTTCAAATTGAATATTGTAAAAGATAAAGGAGAATTAGTGAGTAATGATATATACAAGATAATAAAGGGTAAGAATGATTTAGATATTAATGGTGTAAATGTTAGAAAATTCAACAATTACATCAATAAAAAACGACAAAACAAAACTTACCTTTTAGACTACTCCACCGTTACTGATTTCGCTAAATTTCGAGGCTGATCTACATTTTTATTCAACATCACTGCAATATGATATGACAGTAATTGAAAAGGAATGGTGGTTAACAAAGGGGTTAATGCTTCTTCGGTTTCGGGAATTTCAATCACATGATCTGCAATTTCTTTTACCTGAGTATCCCCTTCTGTTACAATAGCGATAATTTTACCAGATCTCGATTTTATTTCTTGAATGTTACTCACTACTTTCTCGTAATGTCCTTTATTGGTTGCAATCACAAAAATGGGCATGTTCTCGTCTATTAAAGCAATAGGACCGTGCTTCATTTCTGCAGCAGGATAGCCTTCTGCATGAATGTAAGAAATCTCTTTTAACTTCAAAGCACCTTCGAGTGCAACAGGGAAATTAAATCCTCTACCAAGGTACAAGCAGTTCTTGGCATCTTTGTAAGCAGCCGCTATTTCTTTTACTGTGTCGTCAATTTTTAACAACTGTTCTATTTGAGAAGGAATGAGTGCTAATGTTCTTAAGTAGTTTTGAAATGCTGATTTCGATAAGGTTCCTTTCTCTTTTGCCAATTTTAATGCAATTAAAGAAAGTACGGTTATTTGTGTTGTAAATGCTTTTGTGGATGCAACACCTATTTCTGGTCCAGCATGCGTATATGCCCCCGCATGTGTTTCTCTTGCAATGGAAGATCCCACTACATTACAAACTCCAAAAACAAATGCTCCTTTGGATTTTGCTAACTTAATGGCTGCCAAAGTATCTGCTGTTTCGCCAGATTGAGAAATGGCAATCACAACATCTTTTGAGGTAACTATTGGGTTTCTATACCTGAATTCGGAGGCATATTCAACTTCTACAGGAATTCTTGCCATATCCTCAAAAAGATATTCTGCCACTAATCCTGCGTGCCAAGAAGTACCACAAGCAATAATGATGATTCGGTCGGCATTTAAAAATTTCGCAAGATGATCGTCTACGCCAGACATTTTAATAATGCCTTGGTCTGGCAACATTCTACCTCTGTAGGTATCAATGATTGCTTTGGGCTGTTCATGAATTTCTTTTAACATGAAATGATCATATCCCCCTTTTTCAATCTGCTCTAAACTCATCTTGAGCGTTTGAATGTTGGTGTCTACCATAGAATCGTCCATGATTTTACGGACTTCAATGTCTTTCCCTACTTTAACAATGGCGAGCTCTTCGTCTTCTAAATAAATAGCATTCTTCGTAAATTCAATAAAAGGAGATGCATCGGATGCAACAAAAAACTCTGAATTATCTTTCCCTACACCAATTGCAATAGGACTTCCTAGCTTGGCAATGACCAACTCATTTGGTTTTGTGATGTCAAAAACGGCTATAGCATAAGCTCCAACTACATTGGTTAAGGCAATTTGGACCGCCTTGCCCAACTTACATTTGTTGTTCTTTTTTACTTCTTGAATTAAGTTGATGAGCACTTCGGTATCGGTGTCACTTTTAAAAGTATATCCTCTGCGAGTTAATTCTTTTTTTAAGGTGTCATAATTTTCAATTATTCCATTATGCACAATCGCTAAGTCTCCTTGTTCAGAAAAGTGGGGATGAGAGTTTGTATCGTTTGGAACTCCGTGAGTTGCCCAACGCGTGTGCCCTAATCCTATTTTTCCTACTTTTCTCTTTTCTTCATTATTCACAATAACCTCAAGGTCGGCAACCTTTCCTTTGGTTTTAGACAAGTTCATTTCTTTACCATCATACATCATGATCCCAGAACTATCGTAACCTCTGTATTCTAGTCTTTTTAGTCCATTGATTACGATTGGATATGCTTCTCTATATCCAATATATCCTGTAATTCCACACATAAATTTTGAGGGTGTTTTTTAATCTTGTTTTTTTGAATACGATATTTTTAATTCTGCTTTTTTAGCGCCATTGTTTGAAGATTCATTCAAAAGAGTGACCATTTTAGGATTCCAGCTATAGGGTCTAAAAATAGTATCATTCAAAATTAAATCGGTCCTATTAAGTGCTCTGATTGACAACTTCGGATTGTAGTCTGTTTCTGAGTTTAATAGCTCTGAAATATAATCTGGGATTCTAAAAGTATATTTCATTTCACCGTCATCAGTTGTTTCAAGGTAACCGCCGAAAGTAGATACTCCTGTAAAAACATCTTTAAGGTGACTTTGAACTATTGCTTGTGAATTTGGGTTTACGTAATCTTTATACAAATACAATCTTTCTGGAGCTAAATCGGTATCTGCAGATTGATCGACATAAATTGTTAACAACGCATCATTTACTAAAATGTTTTTTAATCGCAACTCATCTAATTGATCTGGAACTCCATTATCATCCGTGTCTGCCGTTCCAAAAAGAGTAATAGACCCTTCGCTCCCTGCCGTTCCTTGTATTTTTATCTGTTCATCTGAAATTGATGGAGAAGGCCCCATGTTGTAATAGCTTCTTCTAAGACCGTTCAAAGGAAAAGAATTGTTCTTTTTTATGGTGTCTAAAATTTCAGTACCTCCTTTTACTACGGTATTTGTGTAATACACTTCAATAGAAGGGTTTAATGCTGGGTTTGTATTGTTAAAAGCATAAGAAATCAAAGAACCATCAATACCAGAAGCCTCTATAATTAAACCTCTAAAATAATTATTAAACGCTTCTTGAGAGGAAAACTCTGCCGACTCATATTTATCAAAGAAAATTGATTTGAATTTTGCTTCATCCATCGGGATTCTTGCAAAAGGCAATGGAACATCAGAACCGTTTGTTGTAATTTTAATAGTATCTTTATCATATAAGTTTCCATTATTTAACCATCTGCTTACAACAAACATTGTATCTGTATAGTAAATTAATTCACCTACCTCTTCTCTTTGGGGCTTAAATTGATAATTAAATTCACTATTTAATTCAGAGCCTATTTTTTGAAAAGGTTCGTCAGAAAGATAGTTACTTATTTGTGTTGGATCTTCAAGATCTAATGTACTTAGATACTCGTTGGACTGATATAGGTTTAATGTAAAAGGAACTGCTTGATTTCCAAAAATAGAATCTAACGAATAGGTTGGATCTGAAATATCATTTTCGGTTAAAGTTGCTTGATAAGGTAGTTTTAAAAAGACCGTATCAATTGTTGATATTACAGTTGTATCTGCAGTATCAAACTCTTCGTCTGTGTACTTTAATATTGTTGGAATTCCTACTTGAGTTAAAATAGATGCTTCTAATTTTTCATAATCCGCACTATTATAAACCCCTAGCAAATACTGTCCCGGCTCTAAAGTAACGTTATCCGTTCTAATACGATCTACTTCTTTGTTCTCCAATTCGATATCGACCAAAATCTTATCTGTTGAAAAAACATTGTTGGTAATAATTGTTGTTCCAATATCTGTAAAATCTTTTTCGCAAGAAAGTATTCCTGAAAAAACAACCAAGAATACACTAATAGAAACACTTTTTTTTATAATCTTTTTCACTTTTCAAAAATATTAGTTTACCGATAAGATATCAGCGTAAAAATTTAAGTAAGGTTCTTTTAAGTCGTCAGACTGAAACTCTAAAACCGGTTTATTTTGCGATGTTATAAAAGAAACGATATCCTCTGGCATGCTTTCGCTACCGTGAATAATTGCATCCGAATTTTCTATTGCACTTTTTAAAATATTGGTATGTGTTGGAGTTTTAATGGTCGCTATTTTAGCAGCTGCAATTTGATCAAATTTAATTTTTGATGCCAAATCAGAACTCAAAGCACCCTCAAAAGGATTGTTGTAAACCGAGGTAACTATTTTACTCTCTGTAAACAATGGCTCTTCTTTGTAAAACTCTTTTAAATATAAAGGTAAAAGCGATGCCAACCAACCATGAACATGGATAATATCTGGGGCCCAGTTTAATTTTTTAACCGTCTCCACAACTCCTTTTGCAAAGAAAATTGCACGTTCGTCATTGTCGGAAAACAACTTATCATCCTCATCCGTAAAAACAGCTTTTCTTTTAAAATACTCTTCATTATCAATGAAATAAACTTGCATTCTTTCTTTGGGAATGGATGCCACTTTTATAATCAATGGCATGTCCATATCATTAATTATAAGGTTCATTCCAGACAATCGAATTACTTCGTGCAACTGGTGTCTTCTTTCGTTAATTACACCATATCTTGGCATAAAAATCCTTGTCTGAACACCTTTAGCATGCGAGTTCTTCGCAACGTTGAATGCTGTTGATGATAATTCTGTTTCAGGTAAATACGGAAGTACCTCAGACGATACATATAAAATTCTCTTGTCCTTCATTAATCAAACTCTTTTATAAGGATGCGAAAATACAAATTATTATGCTAATATCATGTTAAAATGGTAAGTTTGCACTTATTTTACCTCGATATCCAATGAAAGTTTTTTATACTAAGGTTGCCTTAAATACCTATTTAGATACGCATAAGAAGAACAAACAGATTGGATTTATTCCAACCATGGGAGCACTGCATGAAGGGCATTTATCACTTTTAAAAAAATGTAACGAAGAAAATGATATTTCTGTAGTCAGTATTTTTGTAAATCCCACACAATTTGATAATCCCGCGGATTTGCTCAAATACCCAAAAACCTTTCAAGATGACACAAAAATTTTAGAAAGCGCGCAATGTGATGTTCTTTTTGCTCCCGATGTAAAAGAAATATATGCCGAAAATATTACTGCCACTTCTTTTGATTTTGAGGGCTTAGAGCACGAAATGGAAGGAAGGTTTAGAATCGGTCATTTTGACGGAGTGGGTACTGTTGTAAAAAGACTTTTTGAAATTGTAGCTCCCAATAAAGCCTATTTTGGAGAAAAGGATTTTCAGCAATTACAAATTGTTAAAAAAATGACCCAAAAACAGCAATTGCCTCTAGAAGTCAAAGGCTGTAATATACATAGAGCAAAAAACGGATTGGCAATGAGCTCAAGAAATAGTCGTTTAACTAAAGCGCACCTAAAGGCAGCCCCTTTTATTTTCAAAACACTGCAAAAAGTGAAAATGAAGTTTGAGACAGAAGCTCCAAATACCATTATCGAATGGGTAGAAAAAGAATTTGAAAAACAATCGCTATTGACCTTGGAATATTTTACAATTGCAGATGAGAAAACACTAAAAAACATCAAAAATAAAGATGAAAAAACACAGTACAGAGCATTTATTGCTGTTTTTGCAGGCGAAATTCGATTAATTGACAACATTCAAATTTAACTTTCATTCTTCAAAAAATAGCATTAAGAACTTAAAAATAGTATTTTTACAATATGTTAGTACAAGTCGTAAAGTCTAAAATCCACCGCGTTAAAGTAACGGGTGCTGATTTAAATTATATCGGGAGCATCACCATTGATGAAGATCTAATGGATGCTGCCAACATCATTGAAGGTGAACGCGTTCAAATTGTAAACAACAACAATGGGGAGCGTTTGGAAACCTACACCATTCCGGGCCCTCGTGGAAGTGGAGAAATTACACTCAATGGTGCTGCTGCCAGACGGGTTGCAAAAGGAGATATTTTAATCTTAATTGCCTACTGCTATCTGGAACTTGAAGAAGCTAAGAAATTCAAACCTTCATTGGTTTTTCCAAACGAAAAGGACAATACCTTGACATAGCTTGAATTCAACCTGTAAAAAAATATTAAAAACTACTTTACCGCTTCTTTTAGGGGGCATTTTAGTTTGGTATTCTTTGGCTAGAATGGATCAGGAAAAGATGTTTTTCCATCTAAGAAATGCCAATTATGCATGGATTTTTCTTGGCTTATTTTTTGGTGTTTTAAGTCATTTATCTAGAGCTTATCGTTGGAAATTCATGCTAGCACCTTTGGGGTACAAACCAAAATTCACCAACAGTGTTTTAGCGGTATTGATTGGTTATTTTGTAAATCTTGCCATTCCAAGAGCTGGAGAAGTTTCCAGGGCTACGGTGATGGTAAACTACGAAAACATCCCTTTTGAAAAAGGTTTTGGTACCATCGTTGCGGAAAGAATTGCTGATGTGATGATGATGTTTTTGATTATTGGAATCACCTTATTTTTTCAATTTGATTTCATCTTGACATTGATTTCTAATAGCTTTGAACCGCTAAAAATTGGACTGATTTTTATTGGAGTAATTATCGGAATTATAATCTTCTCCTCATTTGTAAAAAAAGCAAAGCTGGGGTTTTTATTAAAAATAAAAAACTTTGTTGTAAGTCTTACAGAGGGAGTTACCAGTATTTTAAAAATGAAAAAAAAATGGGCGTTTATTTTCCACACTATTTTCATTTGGACAATGTATGTTGCTATGTTTTGGGCAACCATTCCTGCAATTCAAGGATTAGAAGTGCCTGTTGGTGGAATTTTGGTTGGATTTATTGCGGGTGGATTTAGCATTGCAGCAACAAATGGAGGTATCGGCTCTTATCCTTTAGCAGTAACAGGTGCCTTTTTACTCTTTAATCTTCCAGAAAGCCCCAGTGAAGCCTTTGGGTGGATTATGTGGTCAGCACAAACATTAATGATTGTTGTTTTTGGCGGATTGGCTTTCTTAGTTTTACCGATCTATAATAAAAAAAAGAATGTTTAGCGTTTCTATTTAAGATTGACTTCGGTTTGTAAAAATTGGAATAAAAAGAAAGGCTAGTATTAAACTTTGTAACTTTACACTTTGTAAACATTGGAACTAAAAATGGCAAAAACCAAAACAACTTTTTTCTGTCAAAATTGTGGCACGCAACATGCAAAATGGGTAGGGCAATGTGGTGCCTGTAAAGAATGGAATACGCTTGTAGAAGAAGTCATTCAAAAAGAAGAAAAACGGGTTTGGAAACAAGCAACAACTGCAAAAAAAACCATCAATAAGCCTCTTAAAGTTGCCGACATTCAACTGAATCCGGAAGAAAGAATTGTTACCAACAACAGCGAATTAGACACGGTCTTAGGTGGTGGACTGGTAAAAGGTTCTGTAACACTATTGGGTGGAGAACCTGGTATTGGAAAATCGACTTTATTACTGCAAGTTGCTTTAAACATCCATCAGAAAGTATTGTACGTGTCGGGAGAAGAAAGTCAATCTCAAATAAAAATGAGAGCAGAAAGACTTAAAGCGACAAATTCAAATTGCTTAATTCTTACCGAAACAAACACCCAACAAATTTTTAAAAATATTGAAGAAACGGAGCCTGATGTTTTGGTCATCGATTCGATACAAACCCTCCACACAAATGCAATTGAAGCATCTCCTGGAAGTATTTCACAAATTAGAGAAGCGGCTGCAGAATTGATAAAATATGCCAAAGAAACAGCAACTCCTGTTTTACTAATTGGGCACATCAACAAGGAAGGAAATATCGCTGGACCAAAAATTTTAGAACACATGGTAGATGTTGTTTTACAGTTTGAAGGCGACAGAAATCATACCTATAGAATCTTGCGTTCACAGAAAAACAGGTTTGGCTCTACAGCTGAATTGGGGATTTATGAAATGCTTTCTTCTGGATTAAGAGAAATTTTAAACCCATCTGAAATCTTAATTTCTAAAAAAGATGCTGATTTAAGCGGAACTGCAATTGCTTCTACATTGGAAGGTATTCGTCCCTTAATGATTGAAATACAAGCTCTTGTTTCTACAGCTGTTTATGGTACTCCACAACGATCTACTACGGGTTACAATCTAAAACGCCTGCATATGATTTTGGCGGTACTGGAAAAAAGAGCGGGTTTTAAGTTGGGTGCAAAAGATGTGTTTTTAAATGTTACTGGAGGAATTAATGTAGATGACCCCGCGATAGACCTAGCAGTTGTTGCAGCTATTTTATCGTCCAATCAAGACCTTGCAATCAACCCTAATGTGTGTTTTGCTGCTGAAGTTGGTTTGGCTGGAGAAATACGACCCGTCTCAAAAATTGATCAACGGATTTCAGAAGCAGAGAAGTTAGGATATAAAACTTTCGTAGCCTCTAAATACAATCAAATAGCCTCTAAAAATCATAGGATTAAATTAGTTTTAGTGGGTAAAATAGAAGAAGCTTTTGCCACATTATTTGCTTAAAAAAGCATAAAACTCACTTCTATTGAAACCGTAAAGGTGTAAAACAAAAAAACCGAGCTTTGCTCGGTTTTTTTGTGTGTATGCTATTTTTTTAAGGTATTACTTCTTGTTAACACTTTTAATGTATTTCTCTAACGCCATCGTCATCGAAGGGTTTTCAGGGGATGGTGCAACAATATTACAAACCAAACCAGCATCCTCTACGGCTTTTACGGTGGTGTTACCAAAGGCTGCAATTCGTGTGTTTTTCTGCTCAAATGCCGGAAAATTCTTGTACAAAGAATCAATACCTGAAGGACTAAAGAATACTAAAATGTCATAGAAAACATTTTCTAAATCTGTCAAATCACTCATGACAGTTCTATACAAATCAGCTCTTGTCCATGTAACACCTAGCGTGTCTAATTCTGATGGTATTAAGGGCTTTAATTTGTCTGAAGAAGGTAATAAAAAGGTTTCTTCTTTGTGTTTCTTAATCAACTTTATTAATTCTGGAAAGGTTCTCTTTCCAACATAAATTTTACGTTTTCGATAGACTACATATTTTTGCAAATAGTAAGCAACTGCTTCAGATTGACAAAAATACTTCATTGCATCTGGCACTGAAAATCGCATTTCTTCTGCAACTCTGAAGAAATGATCTACGGCATTTCTACTTGTTAAAATAATGGCTGTAAATTTAGATAAATCTATCTTTTGCGCTCTTATTTCTTTTACAGAAATGCCTTCTACATGAATAAAAGATCTAAAATCAATTTTCACTTTTTGCTTATCAGACAAATCAAAATACGGAGAAGTTTCCGTTTTTGGTGCTGGCTGCGATACCAAAATGGTTTTCACTTTCATGCGGTTGTTTTTGTATTTAAAATATCAATTTAAACAAAAGAAATAGGGGTGCTATTTCAAAGGCGCAAATGTACAAAATTATATAAAACAACTTGCTTAAAATCAAGTTTTTGTTATTCGCAAACAACAATCCAAGTTTTAACGCAAACAGAAATAGAATGAATCCGAATAATATTTGATTTGGGAGTGCTGCGTAGAAAAATAAAATTAATGCTGGAAAAGTCCACAAACTTATTGTGTGCGTATAGATACTTTTTGCTGTTAAAAATGAAACTGTTTGGGTTTGTATTGAAAACAAGAACACAAATATTTTTTCTAAAATTCTTTTTGTAGTTAAATAACCCACAAAAACCAACAGTATTTTCCAAAATAAAGAAATCTCTAAAAAAACTTCCTGTGAAAAGTAATTCATTAAAAAAAAAGCTAGTACCCCAAATGTTCCAGTTGTAAAAAAAAACAAAACAACGGAAAATCGATTCAATAAAGAGGCTCTTTCTTCAATTTCTGAAGCAATGAACCCTTTATTAAAAAAAGCAAAAAAATATTCTTTTAGCTTGGTCCTATGAAATCCTTTTAAAAGAAACACACATAGCAACAATACCATAAAAATAAGCGTCACCCAGTTTGTAGAAATATCAATTTTTTCTATTGCTTGCAAGTTGTTTGGTTTTCTAAGATTAACACAAAATTAGTAATTAAATACTGTATATTTGTTTTCTTACCTTGAAAATTGATATATGTCAGATGCGTTAGTTATTATCCCCACGTATAACGAAAAAGAAAATATTGAAGCAATTATTAGAGCTACATTCAGCCAAAAAAAAGACTTCCATATTTTAATTGTTGATGACAATTCGCCTGATGGTACTGCAAAAATTGTGGCGCAATTAATTACTGAATTTCCAGAAAAACTTTATATTGAAAATAGAAAGGGCAAAAATGGGTTAGGAACTGCATACATTCATGGTTTTAAATGGGCGATTGAAAGAAAATATGATTACATGATAGAAATGGATGCGGATTTTTCTCACAATCCAAAAGATTTAGAACGCCTTTATGACGCCTGTTCTAAAGAAGGGGGAGATGTTGCTGTCGGATCGAGGTATGTAAAGAATCAAGTAAATGTTGTTAATTGGGACATTAAACGCCTATTACTCTCTTATTTTGCTTCCAAATATGTGCGTTTTATTACTCGAATTCCTGTTTTTGACACCACGGCTGGTTTTGTTTGTTACCGACGAAAAGTATTAGAATGTATTCAACTTGATAAAATTAAATTTATCGGCTACGCTTTTCAAATTGAAATGAAGTTCAAAGCCTGGAAACATAAATTTAAAATTAAAGAAGTATCTGTAATTTTTACAGACCGAACATTGGGAACTTCTAAAATGAGTGGAAATATTGTATCGGAAGCGCTTTTTGGAGTATTAAAAATGAGAATAAACGGATTGCCAAAATAAATTTGTGCCCATAATTACAACGATAAGTAAAGAATTAAGACAGGAGGTATCTCTAGATCCAAAAAAAATAAAATCATACAGCCGTTTTGGACTTGCAAAAAGTTCAGTCAGCATGAGAATCGATATTTAAAAAAAATGACAAAATCAATTTTAATTAGAAACGCCAGAATTGTTAATGAAAATACCACTTTTAAAGGGGATGTTCTCATTGAAAATGAAATCATCAAAAAAGTGGGATCCTCTATAGAGATAACCAATAACAAATCCATTGAAATTATAGAGGCGGATGGAAGTTATTTAATTCCTGGTTTTATAGATGATCAGGTGCATTTTAGAGAACCTGGTTTAACACATAAAGCAAACATTGCTTCAGAAAGTAGGGCTGCTGTTGCTGGGGGAATTACAACGTTTATTGAAATGCCTAATACGGTTCCACAAGCAACAACACAAGCGCTTTTGGAAGATAAATTCGAAATTGCTGCCAAAGACTCCTATGCGAACTACTCTTTTATGTTTGGTGGTACTAATGACAATTTAGAAGAACTGCTAAAAACGGATCCGAAAAAAGTAGCAGGAATAAAATTATTTTTAGGCTCATCTACTGGAAACATGCTGGTAGATAATGAGGCTGTTTTAGAGAAAATTTTCTCTTCTACAAAAATGATTATTTCGGTACATTGTGAAGACGAAGCTACCATACGGAAAAACACAACGGCGTTTGTCGAAAAGTATGGTGAAGACATTCCCATAAAATGCCACCCAATGATTCGAAGTGAGGAAGCCTGCTACCTTTCCTCTTCAAAAGCAATTGAATTGGCAAAAAAAACAGGGGCTAGACTGCATATTTTTCATCTATCTACCGCCAAAGAGACGGCGCTTTTTAGAAATGATATTCCATTGGAGGAAAAACAAATAACCGCGGAAGTTTGCATTCATCATTTATGGTTTTCTGATGAAGATTATGCGGAAAAAGGAACGCATATCAAATGGAATCCTGCGGTAAAATCTCCTAAAGACCGACAGGGATTATGGGATGCTTTATTGGATGACAGAATTGATGTTTTAGCAACCGATCATGCCCCGCATACTTTGGAGGAAAAAACCAATACTTACTTAAATGCCCCTAGTGGTGGGCCATTAGTACAGCACGCGATTGTAGCCATTTTAGAAAAAGTAAAGGAAGGGGTCATTTCTATTGAAAAAGCGGTGGAAAAAATGAGTCACAATCCTGCCAAATTATTTCAAATAGAAAAGCGTGGGTTTATAAAGGAAGGTTTTTATGCAGATTTGGTTTTGATAAATCCCAACCAACCCCAAACAGTTTCTAAAGACACTATTTTGTACAAATGTGGCTGGTCTCCATTTGAAGGAACAAGGTTTTCTTCTTCTGTTACACATACTTTTGTAAACGGACATTTAATGTATAATAAAGGCGTGTTTAATGACGTTATAAAAGGAAAAAGAATCACTTTTAATCGATAAAATGAAAAGACTTATTTTATTGTTTTCTGCTTTTCTTTTCTTGTCCAATTGTACAAGTAATACCATCTACAAGAAACCTACGGATTTAATTCCAAAGGATACTATGGTGATTTTGATTCAAGAGATGCTCATTGCTTCTGCTTCAAAAAACGTAAAAACAATCAATTTGCAACGTAAAATAGACTACTTCCCTTTTGTTTATGATCGTTTCAAAATAGATTCTACTCGCTTTCAAAAAAGCAGCTTTTATTATATTTCTAAAATAGATACCTACACTGAAATATTAGCGCAAGTAAAAAAAGGGTTGGAAATAGAAAAAGAAAAATACACGGTCTTAAAAAAGAGAAAAGATTCAATCAACAGAGATTCTTTAAGTAAATTGAAGCGTAAAAAACCAATCAAAAAAGAGGCCCTTAAAGAACCGCTTGAATTCTCTAAAAAGAAGGTTCTAAAAACTACGCTGTAAATTTTTTACATGCATCGTTGATGACTTCTGATATTTTTGTAAACTTAAAATCGAGGATGTTACTTATTTTTTCTGCAGAATATTTAGAAACTCCATGCGCACTGCGGGCTGCGTATTTACTCATTGTAGGCGCCTTTTTTGTAAAGAGCGATACCATTTTAGAAATGCGCCAGAAAAGACTTGTTTGCCATGGACTGACTTTGTAAGAAGGTCTTCTTTTTTCCAATCCATCTGCTACAGAAAAGAGAATTTCTTTAAAAGATTTGTTTTGAGAAACTACAATAAATCGTTCATTTTTTACTTCAGAATTCATCAATAAAATCATCACTTTTACAACGTCCTCAACACCAACAAAACCGGTAATTCCTTCTGTATAGTACCTTAATCCTTTGGAAACACTGCTAAATATTTTTCCGGAACCTGAATTCCAAAAACCGCTTCCTAAGATAACTCCGGGATTTACAACAACCACCTCAACACCTTCTTGACTGGCACGCCAAACCTCTGTTTCTGCACCATATTTTGTAATTGCATATCCACTATTGTCCAACTCCTTATTCCATTCGTTTTCTTCAGTAATTGGTTTTCCTTGAATGGCGTTGCCAATACAGGCGATAGAGCTCACAAAACACAGTTTTTTTATTTTTGCATCGATGGATAGGTTGACAATAATGGCGGTTCCGTGAATATTCACTTTTCGCATTTTTATATAATCTTTTGAATGAAAAGAAATGAATGCGGCACAATGGTATACTTTTTCTACCCCAACAAATGCAGGAATCATTGCAGGAACATCGGTAATATCTGCTTTTAACCAAGCAATTTTGGCAAACAAAGAGGGGTCCTCTGTATAGGTGGAAAAGATTTTTTTTACAGCAATAATTTTTTCTTCTGTTCTATAAATTGCGCGAATTTCTGGGGCTGTCTTTGCCAAATGATACAACAAATGTGCCCCTACCAAACCCGTTCCTCCAGTAACTAAAATCATACGGCTAAGTTATGGTTTTTTGATTGATAAGTTTATCTTTGTGTCGTTAAAAAAAGAGATTGACAATCTCAAATGAAGCCAATCGAAAGCAATTGTAAAAGATTGAAGGACGCTGTTTGAAACTCGTATTAAAAATTGAAATAACGACAATTTACAATGAAAAATTTTATTGAAGAATTACAATGGAGAGGAATGTTGCATGACAGCATGCCAACAACAGAAGAACATTTAATGAAAAGCATGAGAAGTGCCTATGTTGGTTTTGATCCTACTTCAGATTCTTTACATATTGGAAATTTAGTCCCTATAATGTTGTTGGCACATTTTCAAAGATGTGGACACAAACCCATTGCTTTGGTTGGAGGTGCAACAGGCATGATTGGAGATCCTTCTGGAAAATCTTCTGAAAGAAACCTTTTGGATGAAAAAACGTTACGATACAATCAAGAAGCTATCAAAGGGCAATTGAGTCACTTTTTAGACTTTACTTCAGACGCAGCAAACGCAGCAGTTTTGGTTAACAATTACGATTGGATGAAAGATTTTTCATTCCTAGAATTTATTCGTGATGTTGGAAAGCACATCTCCGTAAATTATATGATGGCAAAGGATTCTGTAAAAAACAGAATTGGGTCTGAATCCAAAGAAGGTATGTCTTTTACCGAATTTACCTATCAATTAGTTCAAGGCTATGATTTCTTGCATTTGTATCAAAATAACAATGCATCTATTCAAATGGGGGGCTCTGACCAATGGGGAAATATAACTACTGGTACAGAGCTAATTCGAAGAGTTGGAGGTGGAAAGGGATATGCAATTACCTGTCCGTTAATCACAAAATCTGATGGAACAAAATTTGGAAAATCTGAAGGGGGTAATGTTTGGCTAGATGCCAAAAGAACCTCCCCTTATAAGTTTTACCAATATTGGTTAAATGCTTCTGATGAAGATGCAGAGAACTACATTCGAATCTTCACATTCTTAGACAAAGAAACAATTGATGCTTTGATCATCGAGCACAAAGAAGTACCGCATTTGCGTTTATTACAAAAGAAAATTGGAGAAGAGGTTACCCTGTTAGTCCACGGAACTGCTGCTTATGAAAATGCCATTAAAGCTTCCAGTATTTTATTCGGAAAATCTACGGCTTCTGATTTAAAGTCACTAGATGAACAAACGTTCTTAGATGTTTTTGACGGGGTGCCTCAAGCAACAGTAGCGCTTTCAGATATTGAAGAGGGATTGGATATGGTTGGTGCTTTAGCAGCAAAAACCAGCTTTTTGGCTTCAAATGGTGAAGCAAGAAGAGCATTGAAAGAAAATGCAATTTCTGTGAATAAAGAAAAAGTAAAAGAAGATTTTGCGATTTCTAAGGAGGATTTGATTGCCAATAAATATGTTTTGCTTCAGCGAGGTAAAAAGACCTACTACCTCTTAGTAGTTGTATAATTTTAATCCTAGACACGCACTTTCAAATGCCTCTAAAGCATAAAAAATCGTATCCTAATTGACTCTTTTTTTCCAATTGATATCTGCTTTTTTTTGTAATTCCTGGGCGCCTTCTTTTATCCAAAGTTCTAAAGTATTTGTTCCCCAAGAATTGTAAAAAAGATAGTGTTTTCCGTCTCTGATCTCAAAGGTTTTGGGATTAATTTTTACTTTTTCATCTTTCAATCCTATTGCATAAGCACAATACCCTCCATATTGAGGTTCGTATTGACTGGGTGTTTTTATAAACAACTGCTTGTTGGCATGTGAATAAAATTGATAAACCACCCCCATATAGGTCGTTGAAATATTTTTCTTCCCTTTCAAGGATTTCTTTTCTGTAAAATAGGCCACCGGATCATATCCAGATATCGCTACGCCATTTTTTAGATTGTATTGCTCCATTCGTTTAGACTCAATTTGTGATGCCGTTTTAGTATCTTGAGCTAAAAAAAGTGATGAAATAAAGATGAAAATTAAAAGAATTAATTTTTGCATTGCCTTTGTTTTTAGTAAAATTAAGCATAAAAACAATAGGTAGTGTCTGGAAATCAATAGGTGGGGCGATATCGGAATAACTGGTCGATAACAGGAATAAATGGGATTTTTTAATCTGTAAATCATGGGATTTTTACGAATAAGCACCTGTTGAACAAATTTAAACGATCTTATGTTCTGGACTTCATTCGAAAAAACAGGTTTTATTTTAAGAAACTACAAAACCATTAAGTTACAGCCTCTAATGTCAGAATTGTCAAAACGCCCAATGATTTCAAAAGTTCCGTCTTTGTGTACTTTTCCTAAATCTTGTGTGGCTATAAAAGAACAGGAATTATAATTGGCCAAATCAATTACATTAATCCCTCCATTTTTTCCTGCAGGATGAATGCTGAGAGCATCCTCTGTGTCCCTAGTCAAAACACGCATCCAAGGGGGGGAGTTAAAGATGCCTTTTCCCTTAGAATATCCTTGGCTTAGCAATTCTGTCATTCCATATTCTGAGTGAATCTCAGCCACCCCAAAACCTTCTCGTAAAATTGTATGCAATTCCTCTCGAACCAACTCTTTTCTTCTCCCTTTCATCCCTCCTGTTTCCATAACAATGGTGTTTTTTAGGTTGAATTGCTGTTTTTCAATCAAATCTAACAACGCAAAAGAAACTCCAATCAAGAGCACTTTTTGCCCTTTTTTATCCAATGCTATCAGTTTTTGAGTCAATTCTTTAAAATTATCAAGATAAAATCCACTTTCTACATTGTTGGATTTTTTAATAAACTCATCTACCATATAGACTAAAGAAGATCCTTTTTGTTCTAAATAATTGGGCAATAATGCCAAAACAGTATATTCTTTTATATTTCCATAAAAATGATGAAACCCTTTTCGATAACTCTCTTTATAAAAATTTATATCGGTTACAAAATGCTTACTTGTTCTGTTTCCTGTTGTTCCAGAACTTGTAAAAACTTCCTGAGCTTTGTCTTTAGAGGCTACCACTTTTCTGCCTTTAAAAAACTGAATTGGCAAAAACGGAATGTCGGATACTTTCTGAACATCTGAAGGATGCACATTGATTAAATCGCAAAAAGATCGGTAGACACGATTGTTTTGAAACTGATGTTTAAAAACAGCAATTGCAACTTTCGAAAAGTCTTGAGCATTCTGAATGTTAAAAATATCTTTTTGCATATAGTCCTGCAAAAATAGTACTATTCAAGGCAACCTTTTTAAGGAAACGCTAATTTTTTAGATGGCAATTTAAAAAAATCTTTAGCACTTATTCTTTGTGAATTTTTACGATTAATGTTCCTTGATCATCCATAGAAGCTCGATACATCCCTTCTGTATTAAACTCAAAAGACATGTTTCCGTTCTTATCTAAAGCCACAACACCTCCTAACCCCCCGAGTTTTGTGAGCTTGTTTTGGATTACGTCTTTGGTTGCTTCTTTCAATGATTTTTGTTGGTATTCCATTTGTGCAGAAATATCATAAGCGACCTGACTTCTAATAAAATACTCTCCCCAACCCGTAGACGAAACCCCGCAGGTTAGATTATTGGCATAGGTTCCAGATCCAATAATGGGTGCATCGCCAATTCTTCCCCAGCGTTTGTTATTCATTCCACCAGTAGAGGTTCCTGCAGCAATGTTTCCGTTTTTATCCAATGCCACACAACCCACGGTGCCAAACTTTGAATCCTTGATTGTCGCATCATAAAAAGCAGCTTGTTTGTTGGAAACCTCCGATTTTTTGTTCTGACTCTTTTTTACTTTTTGTAAAGCTTTGAACCGTTGTTCTGTATAAAAATAACTTGGTGCAACAATTTCCAAACCTTGTTCTTTTGCAAAAAGAGAAGCGCCGTCTCCAGAAAGCATTACGTGTTCGGAGTCTGTCATTACTTTTATCGCCAGCTCAATTGGGCTTTTTACATTTTTTACTCCCGCTACGGCACCTGCATTTAAAGTTTTTCCGTCCATAAAAGAGGCGTCCAATTCGTTGGTTCCTGCATTGGTAAAAACAGCCCCTTTTCCCGCATTAAAAAGTGGAGATGCTTCCATCACTTGAATGGTTTTTAAAACCGCTTCTTGACTTGTTCCGCCATTTTTAAGAATTGTATGCCCCACTTTTATTGCTGCAGCTAACTTTTCTTTATAGGCTGCTTCTCTTTCTTTGGTCATGTTTTTCTTCAAAATCGTACCAGCTCCGCCATGAATAATGATGGCAAAATCATTTTGTTTTTTCACCGTTTTAATGATATTTTCTTTGGGTTTTTGCCCAGTTGTGCACCCTAAAAAAAAGAATGCGAACAGAACTATTGAAATGACTTTCCTCATGTTGTTTTTGTTTGATATTAAACAAATAGTAATCTTTCTGTTTAATTTAAAATTGTGTAAAATTATTTGTAGCTTCGGGGTTCAATTTAAACGAATTAAATTCAACTACAAAATGACAGATTTTGGAATAAAAGAAGCTCTAAGAGAATTAGGTTTAAAAGATATAAATAATGGAACTTCTTCGGGGTCAAATAATTTTTCGAATGGTGAAATTATTGAATCTTTTTCTCCGGTAGACGGAAAATTAATTGGGAAAGTAATTGCTTCGTCAAAAGAGGATTATGAAAAAGTAATGCTCTCGGCAACGAAAGCTTACCAATCGTTTAGAAATATTCCTGCACCTCAAAGAGGCGAGATTGTGCGTCAGTTTGGAAATAAATTAAGAGCCTTAAAAGAACCTTTGGGGAAATTGGTTTCTTATGAAATGGGAAAATCACTCCAGGAGGGGTATGGGGAAGTACAAGAAATGATCGATATCTGTGATTTTGCGGTTGGATTGTCAAGACAATTAAATGGTCAAACCATCCCGTCGGAACGTCCAGGACATGTGATGAGAGAACAATGGCATCCTATTGGAGTTGTTGGAATTATCTCAGCATTTAACTTCCCTGTTGCAGTTTGGGCTTGGAATACGGCATTGGCTTGGATATGTGGCGATGTATGTGTTTGGAAAGGATCTGAAAAAACACCTCTTTGTACAGTTGCTTGTCAAAATATTATTGCCGAAATTTTAAAAGAAAACAATTTACCAGAAGGAATTTCTTGCATCATTAATGGCGATTATAAAGTAGGTGAAATGATGACTACGGACACGAGAGTTCCATTAGTATCTGCCACTGGATCGACAAGAATGGGAAGAATTGTGGGGGCTACAGTTGCCCAACGTTTTGGAAAGTCTTTATTAGAATTGGGCGGAAACAATGCCATTATTATTACTCCTACTGCAGACTTAAAAGTTGTTGTTCCTGGAGCTGTTTTTGGCGCTGTTGGAACTTGTGGACAGCGTTGTACCTCCACAAGAAGATTGATCATTCACGAAGCTGTGTATGATAAAGTAAGGGATGCAATTGTAGGTGCTTATCAACAAATAAAAATTGGAAATCCTTTGGATGAAACCAAGCATGTGGGGCCATTAATTGACAAAGATTCCGTAAACACTTATTTAGCGGCCATTGAAAGCGCAAAAGCAGAAGGGGGAAACGTATTGCTTGAAGGGGGTGTTCTAGAAGGAAAGGGGTATGAAAGTGGTTGCTACGTGAAACCAGCAATTATTGAAGCTGAGAATCATTATAAAATTGTGCAGCACGAAACTTTTGCTCCTATTTTATATTTAATGAAATACAAAGGTGATGTTGAAAATGCCATTGAAAAACAAAACGGGGTTGCACAAGGATTGTCCTCTGCGATTATGACCAACGAACTAAAGGAAGCTGAAAAGTTTTTGTCTTATGCAGGTTCTGACTGTGGTATTGCCAACGTTAATATTGGGACTTCTGGTGCTGAAATTGGAGGCGCTTTTGGAGGTGAAAAAGAAACTGGTGGCGGTCGAGAGTCTGGTTCTGACGCTTGGAAAGTATACATGAGAAGACAGACAAATACGATCAACTACTCAGATGAATTGCCTTTAGCACAAGGAATTAAATTTGATCTATAGGTTATAGATCTCTATTTGGATAAATTAAATCCCTAATGCAAATTGTGTTAGGGTTTTATTTTTTAGTTGTGCTAGAAAAAAATTACACTTCTATCAAAAAATAAACATATATTAATTTTTTTAAATTCCACAAAAGATGTAGCTTGCTTTATTGCTTCTTTTTCAATTGAAAAAACACAAGTACACTGAGAAAAAAAATAGGTCTGGAAAAAATTAAAATCATAAATATGGAATTAGAAAATAAAATTGAAATTACGACACAATTTCTAGATGATTCACAAATAATCTCAAAAACAGGCAGTTGGAATTGGAATGTAGTGACCAATGAAGTCCTTTGGTCTAAAAATATGTTTCGTCTTTTAGGACTTGCACTTGACGAAGTAGTTCCAAGCTACGAGTTGGCACTGCATCATGTATGTGATTCTGATAAAAAGAGATATGAAGAAACACTTTCTCAAGCAATTGAAAATAAAACAGCCTATTATTTTGAAAATAAAATAGTGCAAAAAGACAAGACGGTTATTTCTGTGATCTCAAGTGGAAAATGCATCTTAGATGAAAATCAAAATCTAATCCGAATGATTGGTATTGTACAAGACATTTCCATTCAAAAAGAAATCGATAAAATAAAAGAAGAACGGCAGCGAGCGGAAGACCGAGATCAAGTAAAATCGTTAATTCTTAAGATGATCGCTCACGATATAAAAAACCCTTTTCATCATATAAATGGTTTTAGTAAACTCCTTATTGATAATATTCAAAATAACGATTTTGAAGACGCAATTACCTATGGAAAAATCATACATGAAGCCACAAACCAAACACTTAAAATACTAGATAGCCTTTTGCAATGGGCCTTTACAGGTTCTAACAGCAGTACATTTAACCGTGTCACAATTGCTCCTGAATACTTAGTAGATGAGGTTCTCGAATTTTTAAACGTTCATTTAATAAAAAAGAATCTCCTTATAAAAAACCTTATTGCTCCCGACATACGCATTGAAGCAGACAAACACATGCTAACGAGTATTCTTAGGAATTTAATTTCGAATGCCATAAAATACTGCGAACGTGATGGGGAAATAACAATCGCATTACAATCAAAAAATAATCAAACTCAAATTTCAATTTCAGATACAGGCGGTGGTATTGAATCAGAAACCTTAAAAAACATATTTGATCCGGGTAAAATATTTAGTAAAGCGGGTACAGCTCAGGAAAAGGGTTCTGGATTAGGCTTACAAATATGTAAAGCATTAGTGGATAGACACGATGGTGAAATTTGGTTTGAAAGTGAAATTGGTATTGGAACGACTTGTTATTTTACGTTATCAAAAAAAGAAATCGATCAAAAAAAGGAATAACTTTCATTAAATTTCTGATAAAAATAACCTTTTTTAGAAACACATTTGTTGCATCTTAGGGAACTTCATGTCCTTGGCTTGCCGCTAACAATTCAAACCAATCACCCAATTCTAATTGGGTTTTAACGGCTTTGTTTGCGTTTAAAATACGCGCTTTGTTTGTGGTACCAATAACAGGTGAAACTTTGGCAGGATGCTTTAAAATAAAGGCCAATAATAATGCGGCTTCAGATAGCTGGTATTTATTAGAGAGTTTTTGTAATACTGCTTTTATTCGGATGGTTTGTTTGTTTTCAACCTTAAAAACAGTTCCTAAAGGACTCCAAACCATGGGATGTATTTCTTTTTCTAATAAATAATCTAACGTTCCATTGTACATCCCCTCGCACTGTGTGAGTGAAAACTCGATCTGATTGACCGAAACGGGAATTTTTGACTGAATTAGCGCTACTTGCGATGGGGTAAAATTGGACACTCCAAATGCTCTTATTTTTCCGCTTTTTTGTAAAAGTCTCACTGCTTCTGCAATTTCATCTGGCTGCATTAATGGACTTGGTCTGTGTAATAAAAAGGTATCTAAATATGCTGTTTTTAAATTTCTTAATGATTCTTCTACACTCCAAATAATATAGTCTTTCGAATAATTGTAGTATTTAAGGTTGTTGCTTCTAGTTTGTCCAGGGTTTTGAATGCCACATTTAGAAATAAGCTGAATTTCTTTACGGGCGATCCCACTTTCTAGAAATGCATTCCCAAATTCTGCTTCCGTGGTATAATCGCCATACAAGTCTGCGTGGTCAAAAATGGTATTCCCGTTTTCTACACAAAATTGAATCAAATCTGCCTGTTCTTTTATTGATTGTTTTTTACCCCAAGCACCCCAAGACATACAACCCATTATGATTTTTGCCATCCTTTTTTTTTAATGTTTATTCATAATTGTAGGACTTGCTTGAGCTGTCGGATACACAACTAAATCTTCAATATTAACATGATAGGGTCTTGTAATTACAAAATGAATAATGTCTGCAATATCTTCTGCTTGCAAAGCCTTGTATCCTGTGTATACTTTTGCTGCTTTTTGAGTATCTCCTTTAAAACGAACCTCAGAGAATTCAGTCTCTACTGCTCCTGGGTGAATTCCTGAAACTCGGATACTGTGTTTGTTTAAATCTATCCGCATTGCTTTATTTAAGGCATTTACAGCATGTTTTGAGGCACAATACACATTCCCGTTTGGATATACCTCTTTTCCTGCAATAGAGCCAATATTTACAATAAAACCACTATTCCTTGTTGTCATTTGTGGAATAATGGCTCTTGAAACATATAATAGCCCTTTTACATTAATGTCTAGCATCGCGTCCCAATCCTCTATGTTTCCATCTTGTATGGCTGAAAGACCATGTGCATTTCCAGCATTATTAATAAGAATATCAATCTGTTGAAAATCTTTTGGTAAATTCGCTATTTGATCTGCAACATCATTTCGGTCTCTAACATCAAACTGTAAAGTGGTTACTTCAGTAAGTTTACTCAATTCTTCTTGAAGTTCCATTAATCTTTCTACTCTTCTTCCACAAAGAATTAAACGAATGTTGTTTTTTGCAAAAATCTCTGCAGTTGCTTTTCCAATTCCAGAGGTTGCTCCTGTAATAAAGGCGGTTTGTTTCATTTTCTTTTATTATGACTGTTGCTAGGGTTATTCTAAGAAAACATCCGTAGCTATTTGATATAACTATTTTTCTTTTGATAAAAGTAAAAAAAGAAGTCGGAGAAATCGAGGATTAATAGTAGAATTTTCATCAATCATACACAAAGAAAAAACCGCTCTACCTCTAGAGCGGCTTTCTTTTCAATTGGTTATTGTAAAATAACCAACCAAAAATCAACTAACCAAACTTTATTTTAATTTTTTCTCATCTTTGTTCTTCTTTTCACTTGCGTCCGTTTTCTGTTATTATTTCGAACGGCTGGTGTTTTTTTAACAGCTGCTTGCCCTGCCTTTAAATACTGTATAAACCCACGTCCTGAAAAATCATAGGTAGTTGCAGTAGTGTAGTGATAGAGGCGTATGGTCTCATCATTTATAACGCTCAATTCAAATTCTTCAATATCTCCACCATCATAATTAAGTGTTAAAATTTTTAAATCCTCAGAATCTAAGACATCAAAAATTTCATACCCTCCAACATAACTCCAATCAATAAGGTCAATATTTGTGCCAAAAGTGTCTTGAGAGCTATAAAAAGTGGTATTATTTTCGGGGGTAAATTGCAAATAATTTTCGGCATCAAACGGGTTGGATATCCCGCCAATAGTTGCTGTTTTTTTCCAAGCAATAAACTCTTGTAAAAAGTATTCTATATTATCATAAAACAATTTGTCGTAATCAAAATTATTTGACTGATAGCCAATTAAATAATAACTTACATTCTCTCTATAGTTATACAATCTAATTTGGTTGGGCGATAATTGAAATACTTCAAAGTCGTGATTTCCATCGATATCGTGATTTGCTCTTAACAATCCGTCAAAAGTAGTATAGGATCCAACAGGAATCCCATAACCATTTCCTGTGTAACCAATATCTACAATATTATTATTTGCATACAAAGTGTTATTTATAAAGGAAATAGTGAATGCTCTTGATAGAAACGGAACCTCCCCTGTACCAGTTGTTCTGTGAATATCTACATACCACAAATCATAATCTGAAAGGGCATTTTCTAAAACAATACCTCTTTCTAATACCGCATCGTCTTCAAAAACACAAGCTGTAAATAAAGGAACCATACATAGCAATGCAAAAAATAATTTTATCGGTTTCATAAGTCTTCTGTTTTGGTTGTTCTTACCTAATTTCAAAAGGTGTGCCAAAAATAAAAAACACCCAAAATTGAATGTTTTCGTATTGTAAATCCAAGCTTCTTTTATTATGGGAAAAAATCGGAAGCTTGTTTTTTAAGATTCGAAACTTTATGGTATTTTGTGATATTTCCTGCTGTATAACTTATTACAGCTTCATTTTCTTTTAAGACGAAAGGAAACTGAAGTACTGGGTTTTTAGCACTATCCGATTTCTGAGCCTCTTTTTGCAAGAACAAATCTTCTTTACTATTTATGGTTGATGTATTGAAATAACCGATAAGAAGTTTTCTTTCTTTTTGTTGTTTTATTTCTAATTTCACGGTTTTATTTCTAAAGTAAATAGAGTCAAAATCGACCGCACTTTTTGAGGTGTAGTTCATGTATACATTGATCCCGTGAACCCCAGGTTGACCTCCTACCCAACTTTTATAGGATGCTTCTGTAATTTTGAAAGGTGGTTTTGTATCCAATGGGATACTTTTACATGTAACAAAGTTCAATGTGAGGAATAGAAAGATGATGCTTTTCATAATTTATTTTTTTCAAATGCAATACCAAGGTATAAAAAAAGAGCTAATCTATTTTTAGATTAGCTCTTTTATATTTTATGCATCTATCTCCGCTAAAGCTGCGTTTAATTCTTCAACGCTTCCGCTCCACCAACAATTTCAAGAATTTCGTTTGTAATTGCTGCTTGACGTGCTTTGTTATAGGTTAACAATAAATCGTCGCGTAAGTCTTTTGCATTGTCTGTTGCTTTGTGCATTGCTGTCATACGAGCTCCATGTTCTGAAGCAAAACTGTCTCTAATGGATTTGTATAACTGTGTTTTTAATGACTTTGGTATTAACGCTAAAACAATTTCTTCTTTAGAAGGCTCAAAAATATAATCTGAATTCGTAATATCCGCTCCACCTTCTATCGGTTTAATGGGTAGAAACTGTTCTACTTGTGGTATTTGGGTTGCTGCGTTTTTGAATTGATTGTAGATAATTTCAATTTTGTCATAGGCCCCTTCTGTATATAATTGCATTAATTGTTCTGCAATTAAAGCTACAGTATCAAAAGTTAATTCGTCAAAAATAGTGTCTTTAGAATCGATTACTTTGAATGATCTTCCTAAAGTAGCTTTTCCTTTTTTACCAATTGTTAAAAGCTCTACCGTTTTATCTGCATACTTTTCAGCAACTGTTTGTAAGACTCTCTTGGTTATAGAAGAGTTAAAACCACCACACAATCCTCTATTAGATGTTACAACAACTAATAAAACTTTGGAAACTTCTCTTGGTGTCGAATAAGTTCCACCTACATCACCGTCTAAAGTTGCGCTTAAATTTTGCAACAATTCCGTTAATTTAGAAGAATATGGTCGCATTGCAGTGATTGCATCTTGTGCTTTTTTCAACTTTGCAGCAGAAACCATTTTCATGGCACTGGTAATCTGCATGGTTGATCCAATCGATGAAATTCTATTCCGTATTTCTTTTAAGTTTGCCATAATTCAGTAATTAGGTATTCGTAATTAGGTGTTCGTCGTTGGGCTAAAACCTAACTACGATACACTAGCTCCTAATTTTAGTATTTACTTGAAATTTCTTTTGCTGCTGCTGTTAATGCAGCAATTACCTCATCTGTTAATTTCCCAGACTTTAGCGTATCAAGAGTATCTCTATGCTTTCCGTTTAAATAAGAAATGTAATCTTTCTCAAATTCTTTTACTTTATTTACGGGTACGTCTTTTAATAAGTTTTTAGAACCTGCATAAATAATTGCAATTTGATCTTCTACGGAGTAAGGATCATTTTGTCCTTGCTTTAAGATTTCAACATTACGTTGTCCTTTAGAAATCACACTCATGGTTGCTGCATCTAAATCGGAACCAAACTTTGCAAATGCTTCCAATTCACGGTATGCTGCTTGATCTAATTTTAAAGTACCTGATACTTTTTTCATGGATTTAATCTGAGCATTCCCTCCAACACGAGATACTGAAATACCTACGTTAATTGCTGGACGAACCCCTGAGTTAAATAAATCTCCGTCTAAGAAAATTTGTCCATCTGTAATTGAAATTACGTTTGTTGGAATGTATGCAGAAACATCTCCTGCCTGTGTTTCAATAATTGGCAATGCTGTTAATGAACCTCCTCCTTTTACAATTCCTTTTATAGAATCTGGTAAATCGTTCATTTCACTTGCAATTTTGTCATCATTGATCACTTTTGCAGCACGTTCTAATAAACGAGAGTGTAGGTAAAATACATCTCCAGGATACGCCTCACGTCCCGGTGGTCTTCTTAATAATAAAGAAATTTCACGGTAAGCAACGGCTTGTTTTGATAAATCATCAAAGATGATTAATGCAGGTCTTCCAGAGTCTCTAAAGAACTCTCCAATAGCTGCTCCAGCAAAGGGTGCATATACTTGCATTGCTGCAGGATCTGATGCATTTGCTGCTACGATTGTGGTATATGCCAAAGCCCCTCTTTCTTCTAACATGTTTGCAATTGCTGCAACTGTAGAAGCTTTCTGACCGATCGCTACATAAATACAGAATACTGGCTCACCAGCATCGTAAAATTCTTTTTGATTTAATATCGTATCTAAGGCTACTGTAGACTTTCCAGTCTGACGGTCTCCAATAATCAACTCACGCTGTCCTCTTCCAACTGGAATCATTGCGTCAATAGATTTGATCCCTGTTTGTAAAGGTTCTGTTACTGGCTCTCTATAAATAACTCCAGGAGCTCTTCGCTCTAAAGGCATTTCATAGGTTTGACCAGTAATTGGTCCTTTACCATCAATTGGGTTTCCTAAAGTATCTACAACTCTTCCAACGACACCTTCTCCTGCTTTTAGGGAAGCAATTCTTTCAGTACGTTTTACTGTAGAACCTTCTTTAATTGCTGTAGAAGCTCCTAACAATACAACTCCTGCATTGTCTTCTTCTAAGTTTAATACAATTCCTTCTAAACCTCCTTCAAATTCTACAAGCTCTCCATATTGTACGTTCGATAATCCGTATACACGTGCAATACCGTCTCCTACTTGTAAAACTGTTCCAACTTCACTTAAGGTTGCGTTTGCGTCGAAATTTGTTAATTGTTGCTTTAAAATTGCTGATACTTCAGCGGGTTTAATTGATGCCATCTTTTTATTATTTGCATTAGGCTTTAAGCTTTAGGCTTAAGGCTTTATATTTTTGGAATAAAATGACTGTTGTCAAATTCCTTTCTCAATTCTGATAAATGATTGGAGATACTTGCGTCATACTGCAAGTCTCCAACTCGTAAAACAAATCCTCCTAAAATAGCTGGATTTATTACATTTTCTAAGTTTGCATTATTGCCTGTTAATGCAACAATTTTCGCCAATACTTGTGCTTCTAGTTCTTTTGTTAAAGGCACTGCTGTAGTAACCGTAGCTACCTGCATATGCTTTGAAAAATTATAGATAATTGCATATTGCTTTGCAATCGATTCTAACATTCCAAGACGTTTGTTTTCTTGCAACGTGTTAAAAAGACCGATAGCTACAGCATTTACCTTTTCAGAAAACAAGGCCTTTAGCACTTTTATTTTCTCTGAAGATTTAATCACAGGGCTTTTCAATAATACTTTTAATTCACTATTCTGTTGAATTGTGGTTGCAATTAATAGCATATCTTCATGTACCGCATCTTCTATCTTAGAATCTTTGGCAAGGTTCAAAACCGCTCTTGCATACCGTAATGCTGCTCTTGCGTCTTTCATAAATATCTTAATTTAAAGTAACGTCTTTTAAGATTCCTTCTACTAATTGTAGTTGGTCTTCTTTAGAGGCTAATTCTCTTTTGATAACAGATTCTGCAATCCCAATAGACAAATCTGCAACGCTCTTTTTAATTTCTGCTAAAGCTGCTTGTTTTTCTTGTTTGATAGAAGCTTGGGCATTTTCGATTAAAGTTGTTGCAACTCCTTTTGCTTCTTCTTTTGCTTCGGAAATCATTTTTTCTTTAATGTCTCTCGCCTCTTTCAACATCGCATCTCTTTCTTCTCTTGCTTCTTTGACCAATTGCTCGTTGTCTGACTGTAAGTTTTGCATTTCTTTACGTGCATTGTCTGCCGCTTCCAATGCATTATTGATTCCAGACTCTCTTTCTTCCAAAGAGTTTAAGATTGGTTTCCATGCAAACTTTATCATTAAAGCAATTAAAGCTAATAATAAGATTGTAGAGACTACAAATAATCCTGGTGAAAAATCGTTTAATAAAGTTTCCATTCTATAAACTAGTTATTGTTTTGATACTTTTTGTTTAATAAAAACAGGTTCTGTAACCAACCGTTACAGAACACTGTTCTTTGTTTTTGTTTGGATTATTTTCCTAAGAATAATGCACCAAATGCTAAACCTTCTAATAATGCAGCGATAATAATCATTGCTGTTTGAATTTTTCCTGTCGCTTCTGGCTGACGCGCAATACCTTCCATTGCTTTTCCACCGATTTGACCTAATCCAATTCCTGCTCCGATTACGATTAATCCTGCTCCAATTAAGTTGTACATAATAATTGTATTTATATTAAATTAAACAAACTTGTATTAATGATGTTCGTGATCATCTACTGCCATACCGATGAACAACGCAGAAAGCATTGTAAAAATGTATGCCTGTAAGAAAGCTACTAAAACCTCAATTAATGTTATAAAAAATGATAATAATAAAGACAATCCTGTTGCACCAACAACCCCTAAAGATTCTTGAAGTGTAAACATAATTGCAATCAAACTCATTACCACAATGTGACCTGCTGAAATGTTTGCGAACAAACGTACTAATAATGAAAACGGCTTAATTACCAAGGCTCCAGCTAATTCTATAATTGCTAAAACGGGGCGAATTAAAACAGGAACTCCTGGCATCCAAATCATATGCATCCAATATCCTTTTGTTCCACTTAGGGTATAAATAACCAGTGTAAATATTGCCAAACAGGCAGTTACTGCTAATTGACCGGTAACATTAAATCCTAACGGTGTTAACCCTGCTAAGTTTAAAATCCAAATAAAGAAAAATACCGTTAATAAATATCCTGTAAATCTTCTGTAGTGTTTCTCTCCAATATTGGGTCTTGCAATTTCATCACGAACATACAAAACCAATGGCTCTAGGATTCGACCAAAGCCGGTAGGCACTTTTCTTGTTTTGTATTGTCTTGCTAATTTAGAAAACCACAACAACATTAATAATCCAATTAAAATCAATCCAAAAGCACTTTTTGTAATTGAAAAATCCAATACTTTGTGTGCGTTTGTTGGATGATCCGTGTCGTCAAGAGCTACGGTTGCTGCATCGCTGTCAAGCTCATAAATTTTAGAATGAATTTTTGCAAATTTCAGTCCGTCTTTTTCTACGATTACATGTCCATCATCGTTGTGATGAAATTCTGAAGACATAAAAGTAACCAAGCCTTCGCTCGACCATAAAATTACAGGTAACGGAAAACCAAGGTGTTTTCTCTCTCCGGCATCATTGGTGTAAGAAAATAATGAAAAATCATGCGAATCTTTGATGTGATGAAGAATATATTCTTCAACTTCTTTTTTCGTATTTACTTGCCCTCCATCTTTCTGGGAGTGTTGGTTTTTATCAGAATCTACTGCATAACCGCTCATTGAAAAAAGGGCTATGGCTACTATTGTAAGAAACTTGATTGATTTTTGTGCAATCTTCATTATAAAAATACGCTTTCTAAATTCGGTGCAAAAGTAAGCAATAAATTAATATTATAAACCATTTTTTTGTTTAATTGTTTTAGTGCTGTTTGTATTCAGAATTTTTATCACAAAAAAGACTTCTGTTGACAAAAAAAGGAACAATGGAATCAGCAAAGAAATTGCTTGTAAATTTGTAAGACTTTCTTTCGCAAAGATAGGCTTGTAAAAGATTGTGCAAAAAAGAAGTATTTTTAAAATGATGCTCGCTAGATAGATAAAAGAGATTTGTTGAAATACTTTATCAACCCTAGAAAAGATCACAAAATTAAGGCACAATACCGATGAAAAAACCGCGTGAAAAAGATACATTTTCTTCAAATTAAAAGGCAATTTGATTCCTGTTTTTTGAAGAAGAAAAGCATGGGTATAAAAGCTTACAAAAAATAAAAATAAAAAGATAAGCGGCAACGTAATAATTCTACGATTCATTAATGTTGTTGGCTTGTTTAATAAGTGAGTACATGGCTAAAAAAATAGCCATGAGTGTAATTGTTTCTGTTAGAAAAGTCACTGCAAATTGCGTATCTAACCAAGTGCCGAGTAAAAACCCTCCATAAATAATACCCCCCATTTGCAAGCCTGCTCCAGAAAGCTGTAAAGCCTTATTAAGCGGTTTTTTCGGCGCGGTTTTTTTGTTCATCGGGTTGATTCAATTCTTTTACAGCTCCTTTCATAGCACATGTTGCATTAAATGTTGCTCCGGGCTCTACAGACAACTTCCCAATCACAACCTCTCCTGAAATTATTGCGGTACTTTTTATGGTAAGTGTTTCCGAAACCAACAACTGACCAGAAATTTTACCTTCAATGTCTGCATTTGCAGTTTCTACATTTCCTTTTATAAAACCATCAACACCTAAGATAACCCGCCCTTTTGTTGATAAAGTTCCTTCCAAAGTTCCGTCAATTCTAAAATCTCCGTCCGATTTAATATCGCCAGTGATAACGGTGTTTTTTGCGATCACATTTCGATCCATAATTTTTTTCTTTTGTGTTTGTTGTTCTTTGTTACTAAACATTTATTATTTTCTTAATTGTGCTACAATTTGTTTTGCTTTTTTACCTTCTTCTGAGTTCCCGTAGCGAAGAGCAACAAATTGCATTGCTTTTAAGTACGCATCTTTATTCATATACTTCCCTAAAGAATAAGCCTTTAAAAGTTCAAATTTAGGAATTAAAATCGAATTTTGAATTTTAGGTAATATTTCATCAATTTTTTGCGCCACTTCTTCAAATAGCTCTTCTTTGTATAGGTAATACATTTCTTTGTACGTTTTTTCTATATCACTCAAAGATTTTTCAGAAGTTAACTTTTGATTTGGGAACTGGATCAATTGTGCAAGCTTCGTTTCAGCATAGTCCGTTAAAATTTTATTTTTGTAATAGGTTTCTTTAGGTTTGTTTTTTACTGTTGAAAAAATTTGATATAAATTGTAGTAAATTGATAATAATTGGTTTTCTGCTGGATTTAGCGTTAGCAAACGTTCTAAATTTTCAATAGATAAAGGTAAATTCACGAACTGTTGTTTATAAATCAACCCTAGCTCATACAGGCCTTGGTTCCTACCTATTTTTAAACTGTCAATAATTATTTTGTCTGTTGGAATGCTAGCTATATAGCTCGGCACATCATATCTCTTTGATGTAGTAGCTTCCTTTAAAACACTTGTTCCTGAAGTATTCATTGCCCTTTTAGATGCCCAACGCCAATTGTCTTCAAGGGCTCTATTGTTCCATGTTTTTTGAAAATTTGTTTTCCCAAAAGACAACGATTGTCCGTTGTAAAAGTACCATTCTCCTTTGCTTGTAGATTGTAATGAATTCCCGAAAGAACTTCCAAACGCTAATTGATTTAATTTTTGTTGTGCAGCCGCTTCATCCTTCTTTTTGAGCACGTTTACATATTCTTGAAAATACGCTTTTTGATTCTCTAAAGGCATTGCTGCAAGTTTTAAAATACTATCATTCGTCTTTACAGTCTTTTCATAGGCAATCAGTGCCGCTAAGTTTTTAAACTTTCTTTTTACACGTCTAATTCTTAAAGCGGTCTTGTTTTCTGCAACTTGTAAAACACTATCGTAATAAGAGCTTGCTAATTGAACCTCGTTGTTTTTAAAATATAAATTCCCCAAACGCTCATAGGTGTAGGTTTTCTGTGTTGGTTTTGCATTTTTAGCCCGCAACGACTTATTGTAATTTTCTACCGCTAAGGAAATACTGTCTTTGTATTCTTCTAATACGCCTACTTGATAATACAAAGCATCTAAATACGGTCTATTATCTCTATTTTTTATGAGTTTTCGGAGCGTTTTATGCAAAGAGACCGAAGAAGAGTCTTTTGGAAAATTTTTTGCAATCGCTATCTGTGCATGAATTTTAAATTTATCAGGAGCTTTCCTAAAGTTAACGATCTTCTTAAAAACTGTTGTTGCAGAATCTGGTTTGTTTTCTGAGGCATACATTTGACCTAAAACAAATAGGTTTCTTGCAGCTTGCACGGCATTTTTATTGGTTTTTGTTGCTTTGATTAAACTCTCTTTAGCTTTTTGCAAACTATCCGATTGCACATATGCCATTGCCAAAGCGGTATATCCTCTTTCTCTAATTTCGTCAGGTAAATCTGCTTCTAGGGTGTCTTTGATTATCAGTAAATATTTTAAAGACTCGATGGCAAAACGCTCATTATCTAGCCTTATGTTTGCTTTGGCACGCCAGATTTTTGTTTCATTGATTAAACTGGCATCCGGATAATTTTCAATTACATAATTAAACGCTTCAATTGCTGGAATAAATCGTTGGGAATAGTAGCGCGCTTTTCCCAATAACAAATAAGCATCGTCTATTTGACGGTTTCGCTCTTTTTCAAAAATATTCATGGAATGCTTCTGGATCGCTTTTACTGCTTTTTCTTCTGCTCTATCGAATGGCGAGGTTGCTTTTGCCGTTTCTTTTTTTGAAGGGGCAGCATCAAAACCAGAGAATTGACCGCTTTTTGGCTTCTCAGTCAAGAGAACCTCTTCTTTAAATGCAAGGGGTTCTATTGGCAACTGTTTCCAAAAGTTGTCTTCATAGGTTTCGTTGATTGCTTTCAATCCGATCTTAAATGCTTCTTTCCCATTAAACAAAACATTAAATTTTGTAGTGAGTGCATGGTAATTTCTATTGATTACAGTGTCTTTCTTTGTGCTACAAGCAAAGACCATTGTAAAAATTACCCCAATACCAATTATTTTTTGAATGTATTTCATAAGACTAAAAACTCCTATTTACAACAGGTTTTCTCTAAAAATATTGCAGATGGGGTGTAAAAATAGTAATAAATTAAGAATAGAAGACTTAAGCAGAAAAATAGCTTTCCAATTCTTTTAAAGTTGCTGCAGAGGTTTCAATATCTTTCACTACAATTCCCTTGTCTAAAACTACAATTCTATCACAAACTTCTGTTACATGGCTTAGGTCGTGACTAGAGACTAACAGTGTGATTTCTTTGTTGTCTGTCAACTCTTTTAATATTTTTTTTAATCGGATTTGTGTCGTTGGATCTAAGTTTGCAAACGGCTCATCTAAGACAACAACCTGAGGATTTCCCATTAAAGCAGCAACAATTCCTGCTTTTTTCTGATTCCCTTTGCTTAAATCTCTTAAGTACTTTTTCTTCCCAATGATTTCATCATTAAAAAAAACATCAAACTTCGCAATAAACGTAGCAACATCTGCTTTGTTCATTCCACGTAAATCGCCAACAAATTCAAAATATTCTTCGGGCGTTAAATAGCCAATCAGAAAAGATTCATCAATAAAAGACCCTGTAAAGTTTTTCCAGTCTTCACTTGTATTTACTTCAACGTTATTATTGGTAATTTTACCTGTAGTGGGTCTAATTAAATCTAATAAAATATTAAACAAGGTTGTTTTTCCTGCTCCGTTATTACCAACCAATCCAAAGCTTTGCCCTTTAGGGATTGTAATTGTTTCAACGTTTAAAACAACGGCTTTTCCATATGTTTTTGAAATACTGTCTATTGTAATCATTGTTTTTTCTTTAAATTTTTTGTGATTTTATGATTCTTTCCCAAAGGCGTTAATCATCGCATATTTGTCTTTTATGTATTTTTTTTCAATGAAATTCATCGCATAATTTTTTAACAGAAAACTCATAATTCCTGTAGCGGCAACAACTACAAAGCCAGAATTATAGCCAATAAACTTGTCAAAAAACCAAAACAATAGCATTGGAAATAACATTAGTGGGATAATGATGAGAAACTGTGTTGCACTGGTTCCTTGTGTATTTCCAAGACCTCCTTTTGTTAAATCTATTCTTTTTCTATTAAAGGAGCCTGCGTATAATAAAAACAGGGAATTAAAACCAATGTTAAAAATTGCTCCGGCGGTGATCATTAAAAAGATATCTGTTCCAAAATATAAATATGGGAAACTTAAAATGTATAAGAGTGTGGTCATTGCAACCATTAAAAACCATTTTGATTCTAGAAATTTTCTATATCTAAAACTTTGACTCATTAACATTTTGTAATGTGCACTGTCCCAGGCAGGGATAAATTGACCGTAGTTTAGCGTAAATCCTCCTGTTACAAACAAGGAAGCAAACATTAACATTGGTAATGAGTCTTTATAAGCGTCCATTGTATAAAAAATCAATCCATAAAACAAAAATAAAAACGACATTAAAAAAACAGTTTTAGTTCTTTTATTTCTCCAAATTAAACGAATGTCATTCTTTATAAAGGGCGCTACGTCTCCAAATTTTTCTATCCAAGACAAATCTGCCGTATTGGCTTCTTTTACTTTTTGTGAAACCGCTTCGTCGAGATAAACCAAGCTTCGAAGTTGCTTAAAATTTAGTTGGTATAAGACCAAAAGTAAAACCAGCCCTAGTAGGGAATATATGGGGTCTCGGTAAACGAAATCAAACCCTTTACCAAAGGTACCTGGAAGATCAAATAACTGATACTGTTGTGTTACAAAAAACCCTATTAAAAGCACTAATAAGACGCCAAATGCGGTCTTGTTTTTGTTGATTAAAAAGTTTAAAAAGTTGACAGACTGAATGAGTAATATTATTAAAGCACACCATCCTAAAACACCGGGAACAGCATATCCTTCTTTTATTAAAACCAAAGAAAATGGAATGTAAAAGAACAAGCCCATAACATTGAAAAAAGAAAAAGATGATTTTAACAAGACATAATGCACAATGTTGTTTTTATGAATTGGCAGTGTTAAAAAAGGCTGAATGTGCATTACAGGGAGTTGCTGCATTAAATACCTAAAAATCAAATCTCCTATAATTGCATACAATAAAAAAGCGTTGACAAGCACAAAGGGGTCTTGTTCTGGAAAGAATTTTTTCAGTCCGTAAAAAGCCCCGATTCCCATGAATAAAAACATTGCAATAAGATACAGACCAAAGAAGCCCATAAGTATTTTTATGCCGATGCTTTTTCCAAAAGCAGCCGATCGGAAAAATTGTTTCCATTCTAGCTTTAAAAAGTGTGAAATCATTGTTTAAGTTTTAGTTTGGCAATTCATAAGAAGAAAATGCGGATGGGATGTTATATGTTTTTAACTAATTTATATTCTGGATAGATTTCGGCTAACAATTCTTCTGCTTTTTGAGGGATTAAGAAAGCGGTTATATAAAATAGAATTAACAGGGCTGTTGCCGAAAAAGAAATCAATAGTAACCAATGCGCTGCTAAGTTACTAAACTCAACATTATCAAAGACACTTATTAAAAAGTTGAAAAGTTGAAAAAATCCATAAGTAGCAAAGCCCTGCCTTGTATTACCAATCATCGCTTCCAATAAAAAAACCTTCTCTTGCTTTTGTGTTTTCTTTTTCTGAATCTTTCTTGCTTTGGTTTGCTTGATTAAATCGACTGTAACAATTAGAAACAAAGCCCCTAAAAAGAAGTACTCTGAATACTGAATTTTTAAAACCATAAAAAGAGATAAAAACACTGCCAGCGTAGTCATCACTTTAGGCATGGTAAACCATTCTCTAAAGAAACGCCATAAAATGGATCGGTACCGTTTGTTCATTTGTTTTTGTTTGGCTTCTATAACATCCATAAAACCAAAAATTCCAAATTTTTTAAAAGATGTGTCACGTGCATCTTCGAAAGACAGCTGCGGCCTTTCTTTCCAAATTTCTTCGATGTCATTTGCCAAGTGATCTACCAATTCCGATTGGACGTCATAATGATATACGAAGTGTTTCCTTGTGAATTTGAAAAGGTCTTCTATTTGAGGGGTGTTTAATTTCATACTTTATTCTTTTGAGACAACCTCACTGTTTCGTTATGTTTCCTAAGAAAATAATGACAAGTATAGGTCACTGATAAACCCGCAAATAAAAACCCTGTGAAAACGGCATTTAAATTTCCTTTATCATTAAAATGACTTCCACTAAGTAAAGGGATTATTAGAAAAATGATCGCAAGATATTGTGTCTTTAAAATAAAACGATAGGTGATTTTTACTTTCGATGTTACCCCTCTTACAATCATAAAAATAAAATAAATTAACGAGAGAGAAGCAATTGAATTGAACAATAAATTTAAAAAATCGATGGTTTTTTCAGAAAAAACAATTGGAAAATTCTTTAAAATTAGTACCGGCAAAAAGTAGGCTGAAAGATACACAAAGAAAAAAGGCCTAAACATTTTAACTGCTTTTTCTAACACAATTTTTGACTGAGCGTATTGAATTCCAAAATAAAGACTACTTGCTTCTTTAAAATGGCTTTCCCATTTTAAAGCAACCATTTTAAAGGCATTTTCAAAAGAAATTCCTTTCGCAGTAATGCGCTCAATATCAGAAACAATATGATCTAAAACCTCCTCTTTTAAATCGATATAATTGAAGTTCTTTTTTTGTAAATACACTTCAACTTGGCGAACTTGTTCTTCAGTTAACTCCATCTTATTCTAGGCTAAACTTAGGATTTACCAAATGCTGCATTGTTTTTAAAAACTCTCGCATCTCTGCTAATTTATTCACCGTTTCTTTGCTACCACTCTCCGTTAATTTGTAGTACTTCCGAAGGCGGTTTCCAACTTTTGCAACCTCTACATCCAACAAACCCTCTGCCTCAAGTTTGTGTAAAGCAGGATATAAGGCGCCTTCCGTAATTTTCAATTCGCCATTGGTCAAAGCTTTTACATGTTGGGTAATCTCGTAGCCGTACATTTTATCGTTCGTTTCCAACAATTTTAAAATGATGGTCTGTAAAGATCCTTTGTAGAGTTTCTGGTTTCCCATTTTTTGTGTGATTTGATGATCTAATTGGTTGTTTAAATGTCAAATTAATTGCACTCCAACTTCGAGTGCTTTTAATTTATCTATGCAACCTGCTTCAAATATACATCATTTTCTAATGCATCAAATACTTAGGTATAAAATTTAACACTAAAAAAATTCTAAAAAGAAATTTTTCAGGATGTGTGAATTAAAAACTAGGCAGGAATTTGATTCTTTTCTACAGTGAAAAAATTATTTTTCAACGCCTAAAACAGTTGCAATTATGCGTTCCAATTCTGCTTTTGGTAGTGCGCTATTAGCCATTTGTGGGGGTTCATCCATAGGGCAAAACAACATGGAAGGAATGCTTTTAATGGCAAAAGCAGCAGCCAATTCTTGTTCTGCTTCTGTATCTATTTTATAGATGGTTATTTTGTCTCCATAGGCCTCAGACAGTTCCTCCAATATAGGGGCTATCATTTTACAAGGACCACACCAATCTGCATAGAAATCGATAAGTGCGGGCACTTTTCCTTCAAAAGTCCATTCTTGATTATTTTCAAAATTAAATACCTTTTCTAAAAAAGTTGCTTTTGTTAAGTTTTCTGTCATTCTTTATATTTTAGTGTGCTTTTCGTTTTTTTCTATTGGATTCTTCTCGCAAATGTAGGCATCTAATTTGTGAAACAAACATTGTTTTTATGGGGCGCGCATTTTAAATCGCTGCTTTTAGTAAAATAACAATGGTATCGTGAAATTGTTTTTACTTGAAACATGAGATAGCAAACTTCTTAAATACTGCTTATTTAGTAATTTTAATCTTTTAACAGTAGCGATGCCTTGGGCTGGTTTAAAGCTCTTTTATGCTAAGAAGACTTTAAAATTTAACGAAAATTAATGCTACATTCTATAATGCGTTTTTTTTTATGCTAAATTTGACTGTTTTCAAAATCTAAAATCATGAAAAAATTAATCCTCCCTATTCTTTTTGCTAGTACTATTTTAGTTTCTTGTAAGGAAGAAATAAAAAAACAACAAACCAACGTGAATTATCCGTTAACAACAAAAAAAGCAGTTATAGACACCCTTTTTGGCACCGAAGTCGTTGACAATTATAGGTGGTTAGAAGATGACCGAAGTGAAGCAACTGAAACTTGGGTAAAGGCCGAAAATGAAGTTACTTTCGATTATTTAAGTAAAATCCCCTACCGGACACAACTAAAAACACGTTTGACGGAGTTGTGGAATTATGAAAAAGTAGGCACCCCTTTTATCGAAGGAGGGTATACTTATTTTTATAAAAATGACGGTTTACAAAATCAATATGTGATCTATCGAAAAAAAGACGGTGAAGAAACTGTTTTTTTAGATCCAAATACTTTTTCGGAAGATGCAACAACCTCCTTGGGTTCGTTAAGTTTTTCTAAAGACGGTAAAACGGTGGCTTATTCTATTTCTGAAGGAGGTTCCGATTGGCGTAAAATAATTATTATGGATGCCGTATCTAAAACAATTAAAGAGGACACCTTGGTGGATGTAAAATTCTCAGGAATTTCCTGGTATAAAAATGAGGGGTTTTACTACTCAAGTTATGACAAACCAAAAGGAAGCGAATTGTCTGCAAAAACAGATCAACACAAATTGTATTACCATCAACTAGGAACAGCACAAAAAGATGATGTCGTTATTTTTGGTGAAAAAGCGATAGAAAAACATCGATATGTAGGAGGGTCTGTAACCGAAGACAATCGTTATTTGTTAATTTCCGCGTCAACTTCTACCTCTGGAAACAAATTGTATATTAAAGATCTCACAGTTAAAAACAGTCCCCTTATTCCAATAATCGACACTTTTGAAAGCGATACTTATGTGGCCCAAAACAGGAAAAGTAAATTGTACCTCGTTACCAATATGAATGCTCCCAATAAAAAAGTAGTCACAGTAGATGCAAAAAATCCTTCGTCCGAGAACTGGAAAGATTTTATTCCAGAAACAGAGAATGTGTTGAGTTTAAACTCTGGCGCTGGATACTTCTTTGCAGAATATATGGTAGATGCTGTTTCAAAAGTGCTTCAATATGATTTTGATGGAAATTTAGTTCGAGAAGTAAAATTGCCTGGCGTAGGTTCATCAGGAGGTTTTGGTGGAAAAAAAGAGGCCAAAGAATTGTATTTTTCTTTTACAAATTACAATACCCCAAACTCCTCCTATAAATTTAATCCAAAAGACGGAACCTATACGTCCTATTGGAAACCAGCCATCAATTTTAATCCTGAAGATTATCAAAGTAAACAAGTATTTTATACCTCAAAAGACGGTACCAAAATACCCATGATCATTACCCATAAGAAAGGCGTAGAACTGAACGGAAAAAACCCAACAATTTTATACGGGTATGGCGGCTTTAACATCAGCTTGACCCCTTCGTTTAGCATTGCTAATGCTGTTTGGATGGAACAAGGAGGAATCTATGCCGTTCCAAGTTTACGAGGTGGTGGAGAATATGGTAAAAAATGGCATAAGGCTGGAACACAAATGCAAAAGCAAAATGTATTTGACGATTTTATTGCAGCAGCTGAATACCTCATCGAGGAAAAATATACCTCTTCGGCATATTTGGCTATTAGAGGAGGTTCTAACGGAGGGCTTTTGGTAGGTGCAACCATGACACAAAGACCTGATTTAATGAAGGTGGCACTCCCTGCAGTCGGCGTTTTAGACATGCTTCGATATCACACCTTTACAGCGGGTGCAGGTTGGGCATACGATTATGGAACTGCTGAAGACAGTAAAGAAATGTTTGAATATTTAAAAGGCTACTCACCAGTGCATAATGTAAAAGAAGGAGTGGAATATCCAGCAACTTTAGTAACTACAGGAGATCATGATGATCGAGTAGTCCCAGCACATAGTTTTAAATTTGCCGCTGAACTGCAGAACAAACAATCTGGGAGCAATCCAACTTTAATTAGAATCGAAACCAATGCCGGACATGGTGCTGGAACCCCTGTTGCCAAAACGATTGAGCAGTATGCTGATATTTTTGGATTTACGCTTTTCAATATGGGTTTTGAGCAATTGCCAAATCCGCCAAAAAACAAAATAAAGTCTTAATCTTGTAACAATACAGTCGCTTAATGTACTAATAGTCAAACTAATAAAATTATATACTATGATGAAACTTAAAAAAGCCTTATTTTTTTTAGCAATCATTTCATTCGGAATCGTTGCTTGTAGGCAAGAAAAATCGGAAGAAAAGGTAGTAGGTATTGCGCTCGAAAATATGGACAATACGGTAAGACCCAACGATGATTTTTTTAGACACGTAAATGGCGCATGGATTGATAAAACTGAAATTCCAGACGATCAAACTTCTTGGGGAGGGTTCAACCAGCTTCGTAAAAAAACAGATGCAGATGTTTTAGAAATTTTAAACAAAGCAATTAAAGAGCGTAATTTTCCAAAAGTAAAAGATGCTCAAGGAAATGAAGTTGACTCCGATCAAGAAAAAGCGGTCAACTATTACGAGAGTATTATGGATACTGTTTCTAGAAACAAACAAGGCAAATCTCCTTTAAAACCGTTTCTCTCAAAAGTAAATGCACTAATCAGTAAAAAAGACATCCAAGAATACATTACAAATATGGCACCCTACGGTGGTGGTGGTTTTTATGATTTTGGTGTGTATAACGATTTGAAAAACAGCAGTCAATATGCTGGTTATTTAGGCGCTGGCGGATTAGGTTTGTCAAGGGATTATTATGTAGATGACAAGGTAAAGGACAAGTTGGAGAAGTATCAAGAATTTGTTGCTAAAATGCTTGAAGAATTTGGAGATGATGCTAAAACTGCAAAAATGAATGCCGCAACAATTGTTGCCTTTGAAAAAAGCTTGGCAGAACCTATGATGACGAAAGAACAAAAAAGAGATACTCGTAACATGTACAACCCAATGACTGTTGCGGCACTACAAAAGATGGCGCCTTCGATAAATTGGAAAGCACATTTAACTGGAGTTGGTGTTAAAGATTTAGACAGAATTATTGTTACCGATCCAGGGTACTTTAAAGCAATGAGTGCAATTTTTGACAAGCGTTCTGTAAAAGATATAAAATTATTATTACGTTGGAATACAATTAATACTTCTTTAGGCTTGTTATCTACAGACTTGGAAAAGGCTAATTGGGAATTCTATGCCAAAGAAATGCGAGGTGCTAAAAAACAACGAGCACGAGACGAGCGCGCTTTAGGTAATTTAAATGGTGCTATTGGAGAAGCTTTAGGGAAGTTATATGTGGATGCAAAATTTCCGCCAGAAGCAAAAAAGAAAGCTGAAGAAATGATTGATAACGTAATGTTAGGTTTCGAAAAAAGAATTGCCTCTTTAGCATGGATGAGTGATGCAACAAAAACGAAAGCATTAGAGAAACTACACAAATTAACTGTAAAAATTGCCTACCCAGATGTGTGGAAAGATTATTCTGAACTACAAGTTAAAGGATTAAAAGAAGGGGGTACTTATTTTGAAAATGCAATAAATGTCACCAAGTGGAATTACAATAAAAATATGGCAAAATTAGGACAGGAAGTTGATCGAACAGAGTGGGGAATGTCTCCACAAACTGTCAACGCTTACTTTAATCCTGTAAACAATGAAATTGTTTTTCCAGCAGCAATTTTACAACCACCTTTTTACAATTACAAAGCAGATGAAGCTGTAAATTATGGAGGAATAGGAGCTGTTATTGGCCATGAAATCTCCCATAGTTTTGATGACCAAGGCGCTCGTTTTGATGGTGATGGAAACCTTAAAAACTGGTGGACAGCGTCTGATTCTGAAAAATTTAATGTGAGTGGTGAAAAATTAGTGAAACAATACAGCGATATTATTGCAATAGACAGCATGCGTCTAAATGGTGAATATACCTTAGGGGAAAATATTGGAGATTTAGGGGGTGTGCAAGCAGCTTACGAGGGTTTACAAATCTTTTTGCAGAAGAATGGAAGACCAGAAAAAATTGATGGGTATACCCCAGAACAACGCTTCTTCCTTTCTTGGGGAACTATTTGGAGAACTAAAATGCGTGATGAAGCTTTAAAAAACTTAATCATGACAAACACACATGCGCCAGGAATGTACAGAGCCTATATGCCGCTTAAAAATGTAGATGCTTTTTATGATGCATTTGACGTTCAAGAAGGAGATAAAATGTATTTAAAACCAGAGGATAGAGTACGAATTTGGTAAAATCAAAGGGCTTATCAGAATGGGTTTTTTTAAAAAATGACCCCCTGAAAGTTAGAAACCGATGCATATCTATCGGTTTCTAACTTTTAAAAAATAGGAGCGCCAAACTGATTCGCTCTAAGGATGCTGTTTCCTTTTAATTTTTCAAAGGTGAAGGATAAGTTCGCTAAAAAGATTCCTGTAAAATTCAGGCCTCTAAAAATTAAAATCACAGCAAAAAGAGACCCCTTCTCTTTTGCTTTTTACATACAAATAAAAAGTATCATTTTATCGAAATCCTTCTCATTAAAAATCACAAGAAACCTTATTTTTGTGTCATGCTACAGGTACAAAACATTTCTTTTGGGTATTCTACAAACAACATTGTCTTAGATGATTTTACGTTCACGCTACGTGAAGGAGAACATTTGTGTGTAATGGGAGAGAGTGGCTGTGGGAAATCAACGCTTTTGAAAACAGTTTATGGCTTACTTGATCTACAAAAAGGAACCATTTTTTGGAAAGAAAAACAAGTTTTTGGTCCTGAATTTCACCTTGTTCCTGGAATGGATTTCTTTAAATATGTGGCACAAGATTTTGATTTAATGCCTTATATTTCTGTGTCAGAAAACATCAAGAAATTCTTATCGCGCTTTTACCCCGAAGAGAGTGAAAGACGCACCCAAGAGCTCTTAAAGGTCATCGGAATGACTGCTTTTGAACACGTAATGGTAAAACACTTAAGTGGTGGACAAAAACAACGTGTAGCCATCGCGAGGGCACTTGCAAAGGAACCTCAGCTTTTGTTGTTGGACGAGCCTTTTGGGCAAATAGATAATTTTAAAAAAAACACGTTACGTAGGAATTTATTCCAATATTTAAAGGAAAAAAAGATTGCCTGTATTGTTGCCACTCATGATAAAAACGATGCGCTTTCTTTTGCAGACACATTGCTTGTTATTCACCAAAAAAAGATGGTGGCCTGTGCGGCACCAAAAGAAATTTATAAAAACCCCGCAACGAAATACATCGCTGCGTTGTTTGATGATGTCAACGAAATTACGATCAACAATAAAAACATTTTAGTATATCCACATCAGCTAAAAATTGTACCAGAATCAACATTAAAAGCAACCGTTTTAAGTTCTTACTTTAAAGGCCCCAACTGGTTGATTGAGGCTGAATTTGAAAACCAGAACGTGTTTTTTAACCACTTTGAAGAATTAAAGAAAAATAGAAATATCTTCCTTTCATTGCAGAATGCATAAGAATCTTTTACTCAATTTTTGTAATCCGAAAAGATTTCCCATTAAAAACAAAACCCTCTTTCTCTTCTTTTCCCAACAACAATTTTCCAATGGGAGATGATAATGAAATTGCAAAAAAATCAGCCCCACGAACAGTTAACTTTCCTGCGGAAATTGCTAAAAAATAGTTGGCGATGTCTGTATGAATAACACTCCCTAAATGGGCTTTTTTAGAAGTATTTAAAAAATCTATCTTGGCCAATATTGTATTCATTTGAGAAACTCCTACGAGTTGCTGCCCTGCCTTTTCCATTTCTAATTGCAACATCGCACGACCTGTTTCATGCTTATCTCCCGCAGAACTTTTTGTTTCAGACTGGAGCGCTTTTTGATTCGAAGAAAGAATATCTTCGATCGTTTCTAAGCGATCATTCACATAGGACTTGCATAAATAATATAATTGTTCTTTAAGCTTCATTTTGTAATGTAAATACAAATGCTCCGTAACTTCCGTGATGAGAAATTGAGCAAGATTTTGTAAGTTGTTTTTCTTTAAAATAATACAAAGGAGCACCTATAGAAGATTTTCTTTGGCAAATTGTATGCGCCAAAACTCCTGTTGTTTTTTGAAGTTGTTGCTGCAGGTTTTTATTAATTGTTTTTGGTAAACCTATCGCTGTAAAAAAAGATTCTTGAATCGTTGTTTCTTGAGCTATTGTATAACAGTAAAACGTATTGTGTACTGTGGTAGTATAAAAGGTTTTTTCTTCAAAAACAACAATTCCTTTGTTTTTAGAAGTCATCTCACATTCAAATTTTTGAGGCGCAAAAAACCGTTTTTGATGTTGCTGAGTATAGCATTTATAGGCCGCTTCTTTCATGCTCCAAAACAACCATACTTGCAAAAAAGAATCGGCAGCATTTAAAATGCAGTCTCGTTCTTTTTTTGTGAATTGTTTTTCTAAAAACCCCGGACGCTGCCAATTACTTTGGATTGCTGCCAGACTTAAATCAACAATGTCATTCCCAATCATTTTACTGCTTTTTTTCTTGAATAATGGCAACAACCGCTTTTACAGATAACATTTTTTCCATAGAATCATTGTCTATTTCAATGTTAAACTCATCTTCTACATCGAGTACAATATCTACCAAATTTGCAGAATTAATCTCTAAATCGTTGATGAAATCAGTGTCTTCTGTAAGATTCTTAAAAGCTTCCTCATTTTGAACATAGGGCTTCACTAAAGTTGTTAAAATTTCAATTATTTCTTCTTTTTTCATTTTGTTTTATTTTTACACTTCGACAAGCTCAGTGTGACATTGTGCTTCCAAATTAACAACCTGTACAATTTAATTCCTTTTTAATAAGTCTCCTAAAATCCTAAATAATAATAAAAGCTCCTAGTGTCAGGCTGAGCTTGTCGAAGCCTTATTTTAAATATTTCTTAAAGATAACACAGGCATTTACATCTCCAAAACCAAAACTGGCTTTTGCGATAATATTAATCTTCTTTTCAATTGCTTTTTGTGGAACTTTCTCTCGAGCTATTAATGCTGAAATTTCTGGATGAATATCTTCACAATTGATATTCGGAAATACAAATTGTTCTTTTAATTGGATTACAGAAGCTACTGCCTCAATGGATCCAGCTGCTGCTAAACAATGACCCACCATAGATTTTAAAGAGTTGATGTAGGGAAATTGAGTTCCTTTTCTTTGCAACGCTTTTGTCCAGTTTTCTATTTCTAATCCATCTTTAGAGGTTGCTGTTAAATGTCCATTAATCAGATCAATCTCATGGGAAGAGATCTGTGCATCTGCCATGGCGTTTGTAATACATTTTTGTACCGCCTCTGAATTAGGTGCCGTTAAAGTGCCTCCATTTCGTTGTCCTCCAGAATTGATATCTCCCCCTAAAACTTCAGCGTAAATAGTCGCTTTTCGTTTCAAAGCACTCTCTAAGGACTCTAATACCAATGCTCCAGCGCCACTTCCAGGCACAAATCCCGAAGCAGTTTCACTCATTGGTCTAGACCCTTTTTCTGGGGAATCATTGTGCTTGTAACTCATTACGCGCATCGCGTCAAACCCTCCCCAAGTATATAAGCTACTATCACTAGAGCTGCCAACCAGCATTCGTTTTGCTTTTCCGTTTTTAATCCGCTCAAACCCCATTAATAACGCCTCTGTGCCTGTGGTACAGGCAGATGAATTCGTGGTAACTTGATTTCCCAATCCTAAAATCCCTCCTAAGTAAGCTGAAATTCCACTGGCCATGGTTTGTACTACTGAAGTGCTTCCTAGACGCCTTACTTTTTGATCGTCAATTTTATATATCGCTTCTCGAAATTTTTCGATCCCAGAGGTTCCTGTTCCAAAAATTAACCCCGAGTCGTAATCCAAATCCGAATTTTCATCTCCCTTAAAACCTGCGTCTTTCCATGCATCTATTCCTGCCATACATCCATATAAAATTGACGTACTATTAAACCCTCGCAATTGTAATGGAGACAAATAAGCTGCTTTTTTTTCTTCAGAAACAATTGGAATTCCGCCAATACAGCATGAAAAACCTTTGTTTTTTAAAGACTGATGAAAAGTAATTCCAGACGTCCCTGTTTTTATTGCTTTTGTAAAGTTAGCAACTCCAACCCCGTTGGGTGCTACAACCCCTAAACCTGTAATTACAACTCTATTTTTCATTTTTATTTTGCGATTATCATTCCTGAAATTGTTCCCCTACACACCAATTCATTTTTGGTATTCAACATTTTAACGGTACATTTCAACTTATTGAACCGGTAATATTCTTTTTCTGAAATTACCGTTACGTTTTCTTTTGGCAACACAGGAATAAAGAAATCAACCTGGCTAGAAGTGAGTGCTATTTTGGGTTTTTTATCTGACGAAATTTCATTTTTTAATAAATATATCCCCAAACAGACCACTCCAATTTGTGCCATGGTTTCTATTAAGAGAACACCTGGCGTGATTGGGTTTTCTTTAAAATGACCTTCATAAAAAAAAGCAGTTTCTTTAAATGTATAATTTCCTGTGATTCCCTTTTCTGAAATTTCTGTAAGTGCATCCACAAACAAAAAAGGAGCTTGATACGGAAGGTTGTTTATAATTTGACTTGCATTCATTTTGTTTACTTAAAAATTACTCAAAGGTTTCAATCCTTTTAAGGTCTTATTCATTTACCATTCCAATAAAATTCGTTGTGCAGAAAACCCGGGGCCAAAACTCAACATAATTCCTCTTTCTCCTTTTGCTGGGTTTCGATCCATAAAACGTTCTAAAACATACAATACCGTTGCGCTTGACATGTTTCCGTATAAGCGTAATACCTCTTTTGTGTCGTCAATGTTTTTTCCTAAAACACAAAATAAGTCTTCGACAGTTTGTACAATTTTCTTTCCTCCGGGATGAAAAATTAAATAATCAATGTCATCAATTGTCATGTTGTTGTTTTTTAAAAAAGGGTGAATGATCGCCGGAAAATGATCGGAAATTTTCTTTGGGACTTCCTTGTCTAAAATCATTTGCAAGCCAGTGTTTACCAATTTAAACCCCATCATACTGGTGGCATCATAAAAATGATACATGGCTTCATCAATGATTTTTGGCCCCTCGTCTGCCTTATAGGAAGACAAAATAACACTGGAAGCTCCATCTCCAAAAATAGCAGCACTTACAATATTTGTCATGGAGTAATCCTCTAACTGAAAGGTGGCTGTTGGCGCTTCTACGGCAATAACGGCCGCTCTTTTGTTTGGGTTGGCTTTTAAAAAGTTTTTGGCATAGATAATCCCCGAAACTCCTGCTGCACAGCCCATTTCTGTGACAGGCAAACGAACAATGTCTTGCTTCATTCCTAAAGAATTAATTAAATAGGCGTCTACAGAGGGAATCATAATTCCAGTACAACTGACCGTAATGATATAATCGATCTGGTTGGCTTCTAAACCTACCTTTTCTAGAGATTTTGTGAGTGACTGTTCAGCCAATTGAATCACTTCTCTCGTGTAAATGTCGTTTTTTTCTTCAAAAGAAGTGGCGCTAAAAACTTCTTCAGGATCCATAATAGAGTAGCGCTTGTCTACACCGGCTCCTTCAAAAAGTTTGACTACTTTTCTTTGAAAGCGCTTTTCTTGCCCTTGCATCCATAATTTTACAAACGGAATGATTTCTTTCGTTTCTCTATGATATTTTGGAAGTTGTTTTGCAACTGCTATTATTTTTACTGCCATCTATTTTTTTATTATCCATAGAAATCGAAATACCCATTTCCATGAAATTTGTGTGTTTGCATTTATTTTCTCTGAAATTCCCTCTAAATCTTTTCGTTTAAAACCTCTTAAAACAGATGTTAATCCGTCCTCAATAATCATTTTATTTTTAATAAACAGAGACAATAATAAGAATAAATAGTAGGCTAATTTATGCCTGTGTAAGTCATTTACTAAAACTCCAATTTTAGTTTGTTGTAAGGAATTTGACAAAAATGTAATTAGTTGTGATTCTTTAAAATGGTGTAAAAATAGTGTCGCTAAAATCACATCAAATTCTCTTTTTTGAAAGGTTTCTGAAAAAATATCTTCTGTCTTAAAATGCACTTCTGGATACTCAACAGACAATTCTATAGCATATTGGATGGCTGTTGGATTTGCATCCACACCCAATAAATTCATACGATACCCGTTGTTTCGTCCGAATTTAGCTACATCACGCAAAATATCTCCATGACCACATCCTATATCTACAATGGACACTTCTTGTTCTTTTGGGTGGTTTTTAAGGAGCTCTTTTAACCCATTTACAGTTACTTTGTTTCCTCCCAACCAACGGTTGATTTTTTCTAGTTTGTCTAAAGTATCCCGTAATAAGTCGCCTCCTATAGAAAAATCGTCCATCAACTCTTCTTTGTCTGTTCTTTGTTTTGTACTGATAAAAAAATCCATTAATTGTCTATTGGTTTTCCATGTGTTTGCTTGATAATTATCGGTAATAAAAAAGGGAACTTCTTTAAAAGTTGCAACATCATTGCGGCTATTTTATCTTTTCGAAAAAGAAAAGCAATGAAATGCCCCGCTTTTAACCTCCATTTAAATTGCTTATTCCATTGTCCAATATAGCTTTTTTCAAGTTGATCACGAGTCATCTGAGATCCTTTTAAGTAATTTAAAATAAGTTTAGACGCAATTTGTGCAGACTGAATGGCCATGCTCATGCCATTTCCACAAAGGGGGTGTATCATCCCTGCGGAGTCTCCGCACATAATCATGTGGTTTTCTACCGGTTTTTTTGTTTCAAAAGAAATCTGGCTGATGGAGAGTGGCTTCTCAAAAATAGGGGTGGTTTGTTTCAAAATTTCTTTTAGAAATTTGTTTTTAAAAACAACATTCTTTTGAAAGTCGTTCACATTTTTATATTTTTTAAATGCTTTATAAGTGGTAATATAACACACATTGATTGCGTTATTTTCTATTTTGGAAACTCCACAATAACCTCCTTTAAAATTATGAAGCGCAACCAAGTCTTCTGGAAAATTTCCTTTCACATGAATTTTGACTCCTAAATAAGGTGCTTTTTTTTGAATAAACGCTCGATCCATTTTAATGTCTAACAATGAGCGTTTCCCAAAAGAACCGATACAAATTTTAGCGGTGAAAACGTTGTCTGTTTTTGTAGTAACAACAAAAACATCTTCCTTAAAAACAGTATTTACAACTGTATCTTGCAAAATGACAACGCCATTTTTCGTTGCTTTTTCTGATAATACAAAATCCAATTGGTGTCTAGAGATTCCAAACCCGCCCAATGGAAGTTTGGTTGTAATGCGTTTGTTTTTTGTAGTGGAGAGTTCAAAATTATCAATTTTAACGGCGCCAAAATAAAAGGGATTGATGTCTAAGAATGCCAAATAGGGCAATACCTCGTTGGAGATGTATTCGCCACAAACCTTGTGTTTTGGGTATTGGTTTTTTTCAATCAATAGCACATTAGTGCCAAATTTTGATAAGTGAATTGCATTGCACAAACCCGCCAAACCTCCACCAATGATGATCACATCAAAAATGCCATGTGCTTGTTTTGGGCTTGCTGTCATGTGTGCTTCCATCAATCGAGTAATTGTGCTAATTCTTTACCTACCAAACTTCCTATCGCAATCCCCATTCCACCCATCCGAATTCCGCAAAATATATTGTTTGAAAGTTGTTTTACAATGGCTTTTTTTTGGTTTCCCACCCCCATGATTCCACTCCATCGATGATCAATTTCAAAAGAAGTATTTGGTAAAATCGTATCTTTTAAAATTCTTTCCAACTCGTTTTGAATACGTTTTGTTTGCCCAAAATTCGTGGTTTCTTCTGTTTCAAAATCGAGGTTTCTACCACCTCCAAATAAAATTCTATCATCAATGTTTCTAAAATAATAATAACCTTTGTCTAAATGAAACGTTCCTTTAATGAGTAAGTTTTTTATGGGTTTTGTAATCAACACTTGTGCTCTTGCAGGCTGAACGTTTTCATCCAAAATTTCTTTAGAAAATCCATTTGTAGCAATGAATATTTTTTTTGTGTTAAATGAAATTTTAGTTGTTTTCACGGCAACTTCAGCTCCGTTTTCAGTGAAATTTTCAACGGCAATTCCATTCAGTATTTTTACTCCCAATTGCTGTACTTTAGAAAGAAGTTGTTCGGCCATTTGACCCGTATTTATTTGACCTTCAAAATTATTGGTGATGTAGGTGCTGTGTATTTTTTGAAACCCAAAGGCATTGTCGGAAGTAGAAAAAACATCGGTATTAAAAATAGGTGTTAACAAGCGATTTACTTCTTCTTTTTTGGATATACATTCTTCAAAGAATGCTTCGTCTTTACACAATTCAAAGCCTTTATTTTGTTGAAAATCGATGTTTTTATCCCCTAAATTTGTTCGTAATAATTGTAGTCCTTGCCAGCGTTTAGAAACCAAATCAAAAACTTCTTCTGGGCTGTGACTCTGCAAATCATCGATGAGTTCTGAAAGACTCCCAAAACAAGCAAAACCAGCGTTTTTAGTAGTTGCTCCTTGTGGTAACATTCCTTTTTCAAGAATTAAAACCCTTGCTTTGGGGTGGTTTTTTTTTAACTCTAAAGCACAATTTAGCCCTACAATACCACTCCCAACAATGGTAAAATCAATGTTGCTAAACCATGTTTTTAATTCCCAATAACTATACTTCATTTATAAGTGTTTTTCGAATCAGATACTGTTTTGCATTCCTTGATATTGTCCGTAATTTTCAATCACTTGATACTTGCATTTGGCATAAAATTTTACCGCCGCTACTTGTCGTTTTCCGGTTTCTAAAATACATTTTTTATAGTTCAATTCTTTGGCCCAATTTTCTAGCTCTTGCATTATCTTTTGAGCAATACCGACACCTCTTTCTTCTGGTAAAACATACATTCTCTTCACCTCTACGGTTGTTTCATCAAACTTTTTCATGGCGGCACAACCTACTGCGTGCAACTTTGTAGTTGTATCTTTATAAACAACAACAACCTCGCTTAAAACATCAATGTTATTAAATTGATTGTAAAAATCATGTTCCTCTTCGTCTGTAATTTTCAAGTAGGCATCCAATGCTTTTACTAAATGAATGAAATCGATATTTTCTGAATTGGTGCGTTGTATTTTCATCTAAGCGCTATTTCAAACAGACAAACGGATGCATTGGAATAGTGAGCGGGCAGTCCTTTTGTTTCTTTTAATCTAGAGATTCCCAAAAACTGAAATCCACACTTCTTATAATGTTTTATGAGTCCTGTATTATTTCCAACGGTATCTAAACGAATGTATTTGTACTTGTTTTTTTCCGGATGTTTATCAACCCAATTTACAATTTTTTTTACACAGTTGTGCCCTCTAAAGGTATTGTTTGTTGCAATTCTATGAATGTAAATCGCTGGGTATTTGTTTTTTTCTCCCCAGATTAAGGGATCCGAAAAAGCAACCGCCCAAACACACACAATTTTGTTGTCTATAACGCCTTTGAATTGTCGTTTTTCTGCAATTTCTTGAAGAATCATCTCCTCAGGAAAGATTGGCCATACCACCATTTTCAGGTGTGTTTGATATGCCCTAGCTTGCTTATAGAGTTTTACAATCTCCTCAAAATCTTCAATGGTGCAATTGGCTATCTTCATGCGCTCTTTTTTTCATTTCTAGGCTGCTAAAAGTAATCTCTAGAAAATATAAACATATTTCTCTTTAAATATTAAAGTGGTTTTAAAACTCAAATTTCAACTGAACCCAAATGGGTGCTTTTTTTTCTGTGTTTAAGTTTCCAAAAAAAATGCCTAACAATCTTACTGAATTGATCAATTCATCTTGAAAAAACAATTCTTTTACCACTGGGAAAAATTCGCTTTTCGTCTGCATAAAACGCCCTTTCGTTTTACTTCTTGTTTGCTGTGTAAAGTCTGAATATTTAATTTTTAAGGTAATTGTTTTTCCTTTGGTATCATTCTTCAACATTCGTCTTTCCAACTCTTCGGCAATCTGTTCTAACCGTGCTAACATAAAAATTTCAGAAGAAATATTTTCGTTAAAAGTTCTTTCTGAGGCAACCGACTTTCGTATTCTATTGGGAACTACTGGACTGTTGTGAATGCCGCGTACAATGTTATAATAATGGGCGCCTGACTTTCCAAATAATCTCACCAATTCTTCCTGTGTTTTTTTCTTTAAATCATTCCCTGTGAAAATCCCTAAGTTATACATTTTCGCAGCAGTCACTTTGCCAACTCCATAAAACTTATTGACAGGCAGTGCTTCTAAAAAGGAAATCACCTCATCGGGATGTACTGTTTTCTGTCCGTTGGGTTTATTGATGTCCGAAGCTACTTTTGCAATAAATTTGTTGATTGAAATTCCTGCTGAAGCACGCAAACCCGTATTGTCAAAAATTTTCTGACGGATTTCTCTAGCAATACTATTTGCAGATGGATTTCCTTTCTTGTTTTCAGTAACATCTAAATAGGCTTCATCTAGAGAAAGAGGCTCTACCAAATCCGTGTATTCATAGAAAATTTCTCTGATTTGAGTAGAGAGTTCTTTGTAACGCGGAAAATCTGATTTCACAAAAATAATATGTGGGCATTTTTGTTTGGCTAAAAAGCCGCTCATTGCCGATTTTACTCCAAATTTTCGCGCTTCGTAACTTGCTGCTGAAACAACTCCTCTTACTTCGCTTCCACCTACTGCAATTGCTTTCCCTCTTAATTCTGGGTTGTCTAATGCTGCGACAGAGGCATAAAAAGCGTCCATGTCTACATGAATTATTTTCCGAAAAGGAGGCTGTAATTCCAAGATAATTTTTAAACTAAGTTTGTTAAAATTTTAAGTGCTCTTTGAGTCTCTTTTTTCTAGCTACAAAAATTTGGTTATGATAGTATCCTGCGACCACATCGCAAGCTATGTGGCGCCTTGTTAATGCATTAGAAAAAGTGGCAATTAAACCAATAGCTTTCAGAGAGGAATGACTTTTTAAAGTGATCCAACTACTAGCAAACTGGTAAGGTAATTGTAAAGCCTGCGCTTTATTGTTTTCTAAAACAACCGTACTTCCTTCGGCTTCTTTAAACTCAAAGAGGATGTCTTTTCTTCTAATTTTTTCAAAATCTGATACGGTGACAAAAACATACTCTCCTGCGTTAAAAATAGGCTGTAGCCATTTGAGTAAGTTCTTTTCACCACTCATGAATCTGTTTTTCGTTTTTCAAAAATACAAAAACAAAAAGTGTTTACTGACTTAAAAAATCAATACAGATTTTAATTGTTTGTTCAAAGGCCTTAGAGCCTTTGTTTTCAGTCCAAGGGTGTGAAACGTTAAAAACATGATTGGCGTTTTCAATGATTTTTAAGATACTCTTCGGATTCCATGCATGGAGTTTTTCTGCTTCGTTTACTGAAATAGAGGTGTCTTTGTCTCCATGAATTATTAAATGGGGAATGGTTATTTTTTTGGCCGCTCTTTGAATATTTAAACGTTCTTTATTTTCAATAAAGTCTTCATAAAACTGATAAAAGTGAGGCATTTGTTGTTTTGTTCTTCCATTTAAGACGTACTTTACGCCTGTTTTTTTCCATGCAGCTAGATCGCTATTTGTTGACGATCTTGAGGCAAAATCGCACACAGACGCTAAAGAAATAAGCTTCTTTACTCGAGGATCTTCGGCAGCTTTTAAAGTTGCAATTCCGCCGCCTCTGCTGTGTCCAATAATTGAAATTTGTTTTGAATCTATGCTGTTTTTAAATTGAGTATTGTTAGAAACCCAATCAAGAACACTTTCTAAGTCGTCTAATTCTTTGGTATAATTGTTCTTTCCAAAAGCTTCCAAGTCGGGAAAATCGATAGGTTGTGAAAGCGTTCCTCCATTGTGTGAGAAATTAAACTTTATAAAAAAGTACCCTGCATCTGCAAACAGTCTGGCCATTCGGTTCCATGCTCCCCAATCTTTAAACCCTTTGTAACCATGACAAAAAACAACTACTTTCTGACGTTGTTGGGTGTTGTTATAAAAAACATCGGTTACAATGGGTTTTTGATGTTTTCCTTGAATCACATAATTTTTTATACTATTCATAGGACAATAAATTTATATACCATTTTTAGCATTGATATAAGCGCCACCAAAGCGGTTAGAATACTCAGAACAAGATTGATGTTTTTGGTTATTCTCCCTGTCTTTTCTTGGATTTTAGTTGCATGTTTCACATAGAAAAAAAGAATGCTAAAAGTACCGACTCCAGTACCAACTACAAAAGAAACTACGGAAACGATATCGAAACAAAACCGCTTAAAAACGTCTAAAAATGCAACAACTCCACAATAAAAAGGAAAGGCAAACATGTTTAAAGAGGAGAGCGAGAGACCTGTTATAAAAAAGAGCTTTTTAGAATTCTTTGGATTCGATTCAGCTCGTTTTTCTTTTTTGGATTCTTTATAAAAATAAAGGGCCAATAATATAAAAATGACGATTCCAAATTGCGAAATCACCTCCAATATTGTCGGATTTTCTAACACATATTTGGACAAAAACACCGCAATATAGGCTTGTAATAGTACCACTACAGAGACGCCTAAAACGTATTTATATGCCGCCTTTATATCATTCTGTAACCTTATTTTTAATGCGGTCATATTAAGCATACTTGGGGGTATAGAGCCTATAAAAGCAACTAAAAAACCAATTATAAAATGCGTCATCAGATCCATTAAAATATATTTTAGGTAAAGAAACCTTTTAAAAATAAATTGAACAAAAAAACGCATCAATTATTCTGATGCGTTTCTATATTGTATACTAAAATTCTGTTTATACAACTCCTTGCGCCAACATAGCATCTGCAACTTTTACAAAACCAGCAATGTTTGCTCCTTTGATGTAGTCAATAGAGCCGTCTACATTTTCTCCATATTGAACACATGAATCATGAATATCTTCCATAATATCTTTCAATTTGTCGTCTACTTCTTTTCGCGACCAGCTCAAACGCAATGAGTTTTGACTCATTTCTAAACCTGAGGTTGCAACTCCTCCAGCATTACTTGCTTTCCCTGGAGCGAATAGAATTTTTCCTTTTTGAAATTCCTGAATTGCTTCAGGTGTGGAAGGCATGTTTGCTCCTTCAGAAATACAGATACATCCATTTGCAACCAATGTTTTTGCTTCCTCACCATTCAACTCATTCTGAGTTGCACAAGGTAAAGCAATATCGCAGGGTACAGACCAAGGTCTTTCTCCTGCAATGTATTTAGCCTTCGGATACTTTTTAATATAGTCACCAATTCTTTCTCTTTGTTCATTCTTAATGTACATTACGTGCTTCAACTTTTCAGTGTTGATGCCTTCTTCATCATAAATATATCCTCCTGAATCTGAAAGTGTTAAAACGGTTGCCCCTAATTCAATTGCTTTTTCTGCCGCATATTGTGCCACATTTCCAGCGCCTGAAATGACTACTTTTTTCCCATCAAAGGAATCGTTTTTACGCTGTAACATATTTTGTGCAAAATATACGGTTCCATAACCTGTTGCTTCGGGTCTTATCAATGATCCTCCCCAAGAAGCACCTTTGCCAGTTAACACTCCTGTAAACTCATTGTTTAATTTTTTATACATCCCAAACATAAAACCAATCTCACGTCCACCAACACCAATATCTCCGGCAGGTACGTCTGTGTTTGGGCCAATATGTCTAAATAATTCACCCATAAAGGCATGACAGAAACGCATAATTTCGTTGTCTGATTTTCCTTTAGGATCAAAATCAGAACCTCCTTTTCCACCTCCCATTGGCAGTGTTGTTAAGGAATTTTTAAAGACTTGCTCAAAAGCTAAAAATTTTAAAATACTCGCATTTACGGTTGGGTGAAAACGCAGGCCTCCTTTGTAGGGTCCTATGGCAGAATTCATTTGGATTCTATACCCTCTGTTTACTTGTATCTCTCCACTATCATCTACCCAAGAAACTCGGAAAGAAATCAATCTTTCTGGTTCTACCATTCTTAACAAGATATTCTTGCCGTGATAAATATCGTGTTGTACGATATATGGGATTACAGTTTCTGCAACTTCCTGAACGGCTTGTAAAAATTCTGGCTCATGGTTATTTCTCTTGTTCACCAAGTCCATAAATTCTTTAATTTTTAATTCCATAATTTTTGATGTTCTTTTTTATGAATTATATAAAATTTACTGGGGACAAATATAGTTAATTTCTGAATTCACAAATCAAAAATTATTTATATTTTACGATCTGTAGTTCCTTATTTCAATCGATTTCGAAAGCTGTTTTTCTTTTGTCACAAAAAGCATTCTAAAACTCTATAAAAAACACTAAATTTGTGCTTTAATTTTAGCCGAAAATGTTAGACAAAGTAAAAGAATTAATTGGTGACGTAAATACATTTAAAGCGACTTCAAAAGAAGATGTTGAGTCTTTTAGGATTCAATATTTAGGAAGCAAAGGTCTTTTAAAAGAGTTGTTTGCTGAATTTAAAAATGTAGATGCGGGGTTGCGAAAAGATTGTGGGCAGGCTTTAAATAATTTAAAGAAAGCCGCCGAAAACAAAATTGCTGAGCTAAACGACACTTTAGAAAACTCAATAGAGCAAAAACCTTTTTTTGGGGATTTAACACGTCCTTCTGAGCCAATTGAACTCGGGTCTCGTCATCCAATATCTTTAGTAAAAAATAAAATTATTGATGTTTTTAATCGAATTGGTTTTACCGTTTCTGAAGGTCCAGAAATAGAGGATGATTGGCATAACTTTACAGCTTTGAATTTGCCTGAATACCATCCTGCAAGAGACATGCAAGACACTTTTTTTATTGAACAGGATCCCGATATTTTACTCAGAACACACACCTCTTCTGTACAAGTTCGTTATATGGAAGAAAACACACCGCCCATTCGAACAATTTCTCCGGGACGTGTTTTTAGAAATGAAGATATTTCGGCGCGTTCACATTGTATTTTTCATCAAGTTGAAGGTTTGTATATCGATACCGATGTTTCTTTTGCAGATTTAAAACAAACCTTATTGTACTTTACAAAAGAAATGTTTGGGAAATCTAAAATCCGTTTGCGTCCTTCTTATTTTCCGTTTACAGAACCAAGTGCAGAAGTTGATATCTATTGGGGATTGGAAACAGAAACTGACTACAGAATCACTAAAGGAACAGGGTGGTTAGAAATAATGGGGTGTGGAATGGTAGATCCAAACGTCTTGAAAAACGCAAATATTGATCCTACAAAATACTCCGGATATGCTTTTGGAATGGGAATCGAGCGTATTGCAATGTTGTTGTATCAAATTCCAGACATTAGAATGTTTTATGAAAACGACAAACGTTTCCTAGAGCAGTTCAAATCGGTGATCTAAGCTGGTAGAATCCTTAAAAATTAATTTTGAAGAAAGACATTCAAATTCCTGAAGTATCTGGTGTAGAGATTGCTGTTGTTTATGAATACAATCCACTTTACAAAACAGATGATTGGAATATTTACATCCTCAACAATAAAAAGGTAGCTCTAGAGATGATTGTCATTGTTTCTCAAGGGTTTTCTGAAACAAAAACAACATCTTTACTTCGAAAAAAACTAGCTGTATTGCCCGCAAATTCTTTTGCAAAGGTAGAGTTTATTCAGCCTGAATTGTTTGTATTGAACAATCGTTTTCAGGTTTCTTTTTTTGAAAACAATCACCTGAAAGACAAAACGTTTCTCTTTGAAAAAAACGCCATTAAAGAAAGTAGATTGCGCATGATTCCTGAAATTAAGAAAAGGGGAATACTCGCGAAATAAGTCTTTTTTTAAAAAATTTATTTCAAGACAGTTTTAGAAAATAATCTAACAACTCTTTAAAATAACGTTGCTTTTAAAGGTCTTGTATTTTTAAACTCTTTCAAGGAAACGCTATAAAATCCGTTGGTTGGAATTTGATCAAATTCACTGGATAAATACCCTCCAGAAATGTACAATTTGTCTTTATAAAAGTGCATCGTAGCTCCAAAAAGGTTTAAATCTATGGCATAACTTCGCAATTCATTTGATGTTGTATTATACATAAGGAGTTGTAGGTTTTCAAACAAATAAATAATGTCTTTATGGGTTGTTATTGCTGGCTTACGCATTCCTTTAAACAAATGACCAACCGCTTTCCAAGTGTTTGTTTTTAGATCAAATACTTCTATTTCCGTAAGTTCATTTTCACGATAACCACCAAAAAAATAAAGGTGATTCCCTACAATAATTCCTTGAGATTCTTTGCCTTTGGTCATTTTTGAAAACAAATACCAATACCTTGTTTTTAAATCATATACGTGTATTTGATCTGAATATTTTTTGACGCCTTGCTTATTTTCTTTAATAGATCCTCCCATTAAAATAATACTATCTTGGTACAGAAGTGCAAGTGAATTTACTGCTTGATGCGGATTGGTATCATCAATTTCTAAGGTTTCATTAGAGAGGTTATAAACTTCAATTTTGTCTTCTAAATAATCTCTCTTTTTAGTTCTTGAGAGTCATTTTCCTCCCAGCAAATAGAGTTTATTCTCAAAAGAAATGACATTGTGATTTGCTTTCTTTCTAAACACATTCTCTTTCAATATCCATTGATTTGATTCGAAATCGTATACTTGTAAATCGCCCAAATAGGAATAGAAGTCTTGAAATTTTGGTTTGGTTATTAACTTCATTATTTCTTGCTCACTACTCCCTCTTAATTCACTAATACCTCTTCTTAACTCATCTCTTACATTCGAGGCGTCACCTCCTATAACAAATAATTGATTGTTTTTTATGACTGCTGCAAAAGAGTGCGTTGATTTTGGAAGTACTGGTAGTATTGTGAAATCTATTTTATACTTCAAGTTCTTTTTAGAAACAAGTGTAATTTCTGACAACGCTTCTTGTTTCTGAAATAGGAGAATTGTCAGAGTATTCTCGCTGGTATTAAAGGTTACTTTTTGGTCTTTGTACTTTATGTGAGAAACACTGAATCGGATTTGTTTTCCTTTTTTAAAATTAAAAGAAAACGTCCCTTTTTTATTGGTGACAAGTACTTTTTTTTTGATGAAAATATGCGCATTTTCAATAGGATCTTTTGTGACAGCATCGAGAATAATTCCTGAAATTCGTTGTGAATAAAGGGTGTTGAGAAAGATAAAAAAAATATTGTTATTATTTTTTTCATTATCGATTGGTTTATTCTACCTCACTTTCATGCGCTTCCAAATCTTTTGTTAAATCCAACTTTCGTAAAGTTGGATTTACAAGCCCTGTAGTAACAACGGTGATTAGGGTCATTGTTCCGCCAAAAACAACCGCAGTAACCGTGCCCATTAGTTTGGCTGTAAGCCCACTTTCAAAAGCGCCTAACTCATTGGATGAACCAACAAACATGGAATTTACAGAAGAGACTCTGCCTCGCATATGATCGGGGGTTTTTAATTGTAGTATGGTTTGTCGAATTACCATAGAAACGCCGTCTGTAACCCCACTAAAAAATAAGGCTACCACAGAAACCCAAAAGATGGAAGAAAGGCCGAAAACGATGATGCAAATTCCAAATCCAAAAATGGCGAGGAGGAGTTTCATACCGGCGTTTTTACTAATTGGAATGTAGGCAGTTACCAACATGGTTAAAAAAGAACCGACAGAAGGTGCAGCCACCAATATACCAAAACCTTGAGGGCCTACTTTTAAAATATCTTCTGCAAAAATGGCCAATAAAGCAATGGCGCCTCCAAATAAAACAGAAAACATATCTAAAGTTAAAGCGCCTAAAATCGCTTTTGTTTTAAAAACAAAATTGACACCTTCTTTTAAACTTTGTAAAACGGGCTCTCCAATTTTAGGGTTTAAAATTGGTTTTCTTTTTATTTTAAATAAAACAAAAAAGGAAAAGGAAACTAAAGCAAAAATAATACTCAAAGACCCATGTACCCCAATCCAATTGATTGAAAACCCTGCAAAAGCAACCCCTAAAACACGTGCCATTTGCCATAATGAACTATTCCAAGTTGCGGCATTTGGATAGATTTTCTTAGGCACGATTAGAGCCACCAATGAGAAAATAATTGGCCCAAAAAAGGCGCGTAAAAAACCGCCAAAGAAAACCAACGCGTAAATAATATATAATAGGGTTTGTGTAGATAATGACTGACTTATACTTTCGGAAGTAATCCAGAATAATCCAAAACTAATCAAAGAAAAGGCTGCAATACAAAGGGCTAGTAAATTTCTTTTTTCTTGCTGATCTACAATGTGACCTGAGAATAAGGCCATAGATAGGGCTGGAATAATTTCCATTAACCCAATTAAACCTAAGTACAAAGGATCTCCTGTAAGTTCATACACCTTCCACTCAATGACAATAAACTGCATGGACCATCCAAAAATTAATGCAAAGCGAACGACTAAAAAAATATTAAATTCTCTTATTCTTAATGCTGCATAAGGGTCTTTTTTAGACATTGATTGAAAGCGGAATTAAGCTGATTTTAAATTCATAAGAATTCCAAAAGTTTCATTAATATCATTTTCTTTTACAACTATCGTCATTTCATTTGTAGTAGAAATAACCTCTTGCAAAGCGATATCTGCCCAGGCCAATTGTTTGAGAATAAAATAATAAATTCCTGATTGTTCTAAATTATTTACGGGAAGTTTAATGGTAATCGATGCTAAATCCAAAACATTATTGATACACGTTTCTTTTTCAAAAATCGTTTCTATGTATTTCTGAAGGCTTTTACTGGCAACAATATTTGTTTCAAAAATACCTTGTGAGATGGTTAAGAAAGCATCGTTTTTATCTGCCGTTTTGGTTAAAATTTTTGCGATTTCCTTTAATAGAGTAGGAGTGTTTTTAAAAGTAAAATCACAAAGATCTGAACGCACAATAAAATCACCTAAATTGACCGCAATTTTTTTAATATTCTTTCGAATTCTCAACTCACTCGCTGGCGACAACCTATTAATTGCCATCATTACTGCGCCTACTTTAATGTCTTTTTTTAAAGTTTTAGAAACTTCTGGTAAGATAATTCTTGCTAAGGAAGAAACATTGATTAATTTTTCGTGTAAAGCTTCTTCAATAAAGGGTGTTTTTCTAACCGTACTTTCTACAACTTCTTGGATCGTTTTCATTTGAAAAGTTTAATACATGATATAATTGTTCAAAATTAAACAATTAATCCAAGGTATCTGTCAACTTTTTAAATTCTTTTTTTGGATCTTGATGATTGTATAAAACATTATAAACGGCGTCTATAATTGGCGTATCTGTTTCTTTTTCTTGTTTAATTTTATACGCACTTTTAGTGGCATAATACCCTTCTGCGATCATACTCATTTCCATTTGTGCGGATTTCACGGTATAGCCTTTACCGATCATGTTCCCAAATGTTCTGTTTCTGCTAAAAAGAGAATACCCTGTAACTAATAAATCGCCTAAATAAGCAGAGTTATTAATATTCCGTTTCATATTGTGTACTTTTTTAATATACCGATTCATTTCGCGAATTGCGTTGCTCATTAATACGGACTGAAAATTATCTCCATAGCCTAAGCCATGCGCAATTCCTGCTGCTATTGCATAAATATTTTTCAACATCGCAGCATATTCAGTACCAATAATATCATCAGAAAGCTTGGTCTTTATGTACCTACTTTGTAAACTTTTACTAATCATTGCGGCTTTCTCTGAATCATTACACGCAATGGTTAAATACGATAAGCGCTCCATGGCTACTTCTTCTGCATGACAAGGCCCTGTGATAACACCAATATTATCAACCGGTATCCCATAGGTTTCCATAAAATGTTCTCCTACAATTAATCCTGTTTCAGGAACAATTCCTTTAATCGCTGAAAAAATTATCTTTTCTTCAAGGGAAATGGTCGTCTTTGAAAGTTCTTGGATTAAAAAAGCAGAGGGGATTGCAAATATTAAAACGTCGTAGGTGTCTATTATTTTATTAAGATCATTCGATAGCTCTAATTGTTCTGGATGTAACTCTGCAGAACTTAAATAATTTGGATTGTGTTTGTTTTCAATAATATGTTCTTTTGCAGAAGCACTCCTCATGTACCATCCAATAGTATCTAGGTTTTCGCACAACATTTTTACAATGGCTGTTGCCCAGCTTCCGCCTCCGATAACCGCAATTTTAGGATGTGAGTTCATAGATTGTTTCATTTGAAACGTCAAAAATAAGAAAAGTATTAAGTTTTATAAGATAGTTCGTTGTTTTATTATATTTGTTGAACAACATACCTATTTAAAATGAACGTACAAATCATCAACAAATCGAAACATGCAACCCCAAACTACGAAACCAATGGTGCAGCTGGTATGGATTTACGTGCAAATATTGAAAAAGAAATCACTTTAAAGCCTTTAGAAAGAGCTATTGTAAAAACAGGGTTGTTTATTGCACTGCCTCCTGGTTTTGAAGCACAGGTTCGCCCAAGAAGTGGTCTTGCTGCTAAAAAAGGAATTACAGTCTTAAATTCTCCAGGAACTGTTGATGCAGATTATCGGGGTGAAATTGGCGTTATTTTAGTGAATTTATCCAATGACGATTTTATAATCAATGACGGTGAGAGAATTGCGCAATTAATCATTGCAAAGCATGAAAGAGTAACCTGGGAAGAAGTGAGTGTGTTAGACGAAACAACGCGAGGTACCGGTGGTTTTGGAAGTACAGGTGTTTAATTATAGTGATCCCAAAACCTTATAAACTTGATTCATTTTTCTGAAAGAGCCATGCATTAAATTAAACTCTAAAAAGACATGTGCGTGGTATTTGTATCCTCTTTTTTTATAAAATTGGAATGCTTGCTCTTGCTTCTCCATAGCATCTAACCAAAGAATTTCATAGTCTTTAAACCTTGCTTGTGCCTCCAGCCAAGAAATAATTGTTTTTCCTACTCCTTTATTTTGAGTCTTAGGATGTAAGTAAAGGCGGTGAAGTTTCAATTGTTTTTCTTGTGATAACCCGGTAAGTTTTTCATTCCATACCACTCGAAAGTTACCGATAATTTCATTGTTAAAAACAACAAAATAATACTGGGTGTTTTCTTGGGATAATTCTATTAAAATATTCTCTTTTGAATATTGATTGTGGATATAAAAAACACCGTCATCTTTCCAAAAATGGCTGTAAGAAGGTGGGTAAATATCCCACATTAATTCTTGTAATACCGCTATGTCATTTGGCAATATTGGTTGTAACTGTATTTTTTTATGAATGGTAATCATCTTCTAAAAATAAAAACCCCAAAAAAATAATTTCTTTTTTTTGGGGTTCTGTTAGTGTTTATTAAAAAATTATGCTGTTTCACAAAACCGTTTTTCAATCCCCTTCTCTTCGCTCAAATATATAGCTATTTTATCAAAAAACACTTTTAAAAAATGATGCCTGTTTTCTCGCAAACCTCTTTATATTGTTGTAAAGATTCATAGCATTTTGATGACGTAAATAAACGGTTGTAATCTACAAATAGTTTATCAATCCTAGAAGTAGATATGTCTTTAACAGGGTCCAAAAGATGTTCTTGAGGATTGATAATACTGGGTTTAAAAATTCTTAATGATGGAGTAGACTCCCAAGAACCGTCCTCATATTGTGTCGATATAAGTTGTGAGGCAATCAATTGGGCATTTTTTTGTTTTTATAATAAAAGCCTTCATCTTCACAATATATTCCTAATAACATCCCTATATAAAAATTATTCGATTTAAAAGAAGTTGTTAATTTATTAAATGAATAGTTTTCTTCAATATAATTTTTCACGAATGATTGAATTGTATCCTCTTTTAAATAAATGGATGCTTTAAATAAATAATAAAGCGTATAAACAAAATCTGTCCACCAAAAAGAATAGAATTCTTTATTTTCTATTTTCTTTTGGACATAGGTTGTTAATTTATTTAAAGATTGTTGGTCTGCATTTTTGGAAATAACGTATAGATACAAACGCACAGCACTAACGTCAAAATGTGACATAAGCCAGCCTTTCGTATTTTCCTTATTTCTTTTTACGCCTTTCGGAAAAACAGAGGAAATAATATCGTTTTCTTTTAAAATTGTATACAAAAGGAGATTGAATATATATTGATCATTTAATGATGTTGTAAAATAAAAAAACTCTCAAAAAATTGATTTTTTTGAGAGTTGAATAAATTATAGTTTTGGTTTGGATCCTTATTCTTGATTTTCAATCGCAGCTTTTATTTTTCCTTCAAGTTCTTCTGCTAGTTCTAGATTGTCTTTAATTAAACCTTTTACCGCGTCTCTACCTTGTCCTAATTTTGTCTCTCCATAACTAAACCAAGAACCACTTTTCTTAACAATTCCCAATTCTACACCAATGTCTAAAATTTCTCCAACTTTAGAAATTCCTTCACCATACATGATGTCAAATTCTGCAATTTGAAAAGGCGGTGCTACTTTATTTTTTACAACTTTCACCTTAGTACTGTTTCCAATCACACGGTCTCCTTCTTTAATTTGCGTTCTTCTTCGAATATCTAAACGAACAGAAGCATAAAATTTTAATGCATTTCCTCCTGTTGTTGTTTCTGGATTACCAAACATAACCCCAATTTTTTCTCTTAATTGGTTGATGAAAATAACCGTACAATTGGTTTTAGAAATTGTTCCTGTTAATTTTCTTAATGCCTGTGACATTAAACGCGCATGAAGTCCCATTTTAGAATCTCCCATTTCTCCTTCAATCTCAGATTTTGGCGTTAGTGCTGCTACTGAATCAATAACAACAATATCTACAGCACCTGAACGAATTAAATTCTCTGTAATTTCTAAGGCTTGTTCACCATGATCGGGTTGGGAAATAATTAAATTATCAATATCTACCCCTAAGTTTTCTGCATAAAATTTGTCAAAAGCGTGTTCTGCGTCAATAAAAGCAGCAATTCCTCCTGCTTTTTGTGCTTCTGCAATTGCATGTAATGTTAAAGTTGTTTTCCCTGAAGATTCTGGACCATATATTTCAATAACTCTTCCTCTTGGATATCCACCAACTCCTAATGCTAAGTCCAATCCTAAAGATCCTGACGAAATTGCATCTACTTCTTCAGTAACTACATCTCCTAACTTCATAACAGATCCTTTACCATAGGTCTTATCTAACTTATCTAAAGTAAGTTGAAGTGCTTTTAATTTTGCTGTTTTTTCTTTATCTGCTGCCATAAATTCTGCTAAAATATTGTTTTTTTAAAGTGAGACAAGTTACAAAAAACAACGTTTAATTTCCTAATAATTAAGTTGCATTTTTGTAGTATTGTTCTTGTAAGACAAATTTATGGAAAAACACCAACATTTTATCCTTCATAAACCTTGGGGAACAATTTCTCAATTTGTAAACCCAGCAAAAAGAAAGAAAAAATTATTAGGAGAGCTTTATAATTTCCCAAATAGAACTATGGCTATTGGTCGATTGGATGTTACTTCAGAAGGCTTATTATTACTCACTACTGATGGAAAAGTTTCTGAAGAAATTAGAAGTAATAAGTTTGAAAAAGAATATTATGTTCAAGTAGATGGATTAATCACTCAGGAAGCTGTTGAAAAACTTAAAAAAGGTGTTGAAATTGGTTTTAGTGGAAAAAAATATCAAACAAAACCTGGAAAATCTTTTTTAATTGATACCCCTAAATTTCCATTAAGAAGTCAAAAAATTAGAGATGATCGACATGGACCTACAAGTTGGGTTGCTATTGTAATAAAAGAAGGTAAATTTAGACAGGTTCGTAAAATGACGGCAGCGGTCGGGTATCCTACCTTGCGTTTAATTCGAGTTCGAATTGGAACTTTATGTTTAGATGGTTTAAAAGTTGGAGCTGTTAAAGAAGTAAATTCACTTCTTTAATTTTTTAACATTTCTATATGTGGAATGCCGTCTTCTAAATAATCTTTTCCTACTTGATAAAATCCATGAGATTCATAGAATTTTTTTAAATATACTTGTGCAGAAATTGTAATTATATCCTCCTTAAAATAATTTTTAATAGCTAAAATAGAAGCTTTCATTACATCATGTCCAAAACCGAATTTTCTTTCTGAAGCAACGACAACAACACGACCAATACTTGCATTTTTAAAATAATCTCCTGGTTTAAAAATTCGAGTATAAGCAATTATTTTGTTGTTTTTAGTTCCAAAAACATGCAATGACTTTTGATCTTTTCCATCTACATCTTGATACACACAGTCTTGCTCTACTACAAAAACTTCTGCACGTAATTGAAGAATTTGATACAATTCATTTGTATTTAATTCTGAAAAAGATTTGATATAAAAATCCATAAAAAACGACGATCCTAAGCGTGAAAAATTATTTTAACAAGAAATCTTATCAACTCGATTGCTATGTCTTCCTCCTTCAAATTCGGTATTTAAAAATAATTCAACAAAACCTAAGGCTTGTTGTATAGAAACAAAACGTGCAGGAATGGTTAAAATATTTGAATTATTATGCTGTCTTGTTAACGCTACTAATTCATTATTCCAACACAATGCAGCACGTATTCCTTGATGTTTGTTAGCTGTCATTTGTGCACCATTTCCACTTCCACATAAAATAATACCAAAAGTTGCTTTACCAGATTCTACAGCAGTTGCTGTTGGGTGAATTGCATCTGGATAATCCATAGAAGTATTTGTGTCTGTTCCAAAATTTAAAACAGTATGTCCTTTCGACTCTAAATATTTTATAATTTCGAACTTATATTCTGTTCCTGCGTGATCGTTACCAATAGCAATTGTCATAATAAATTGATTTTAATTCAGTTGTGTTAGACAAAAATACAGAAACTAAGGGTTTTTTAAGGTTATTAACACCCTGTTTTTTACCATTTTTAATAACAGTTTCATTTTTAATAGATTAAGTATATTTTGTAAATGTTAAGAAGTATCTATAAATTTTAAAAACTTTTTTTGTGATATTTAAAAATTATTATAATACAAGGAGCCTAACTACTTACACAAAAATTTTTATTGTTTTTTGATAATAGTTTATCAACATAAAAAAGAAGGGTTGTCTACATTTATTTCATTATTAAATATCAATAATTATTGGTTAATTCCTTTTTATAAGTATTGTTAACAACTCTATTTTATAGTTGATTTTAAACCTTTTAAAGAATTCATAAATGTGGATGGTTTTTAATAACTCATATAAAAAAATAAAAGTAATTATTTTTATTGTCACTATTCACAAACTATTATAAACATCATTATTTTTTAAAATTTAATAAAAGAAAAATGAATATTATATAGAATGTTGATAACTCTGAATCCAAAGAAAAAATAAAAATACCCATACATAAAAATTAATTAGAAGTAATCACAAAATGAATTCCTTTTTCAATAAGAGAGAAAGTAGCTGTTCCAGTTCCAATCAATTCACCGTCTGCTTGAATAAAGGGTTCCGAATTTTGTGGAACTACTGTAATTTCATTTGCTTTATAAGTAGCTACTTTTGGGTGATTTACAATTTTTCCGTTGTATAATTTTTTAATATTTAAAATTAAATCAAATAAACTAAGATTTTTAAAGATCGTAATATCAAACAATCCATCATTAAGAGCCCCTTTTTTAGAAAACTGCATTCCTCCACCAGAAAATTTACAAATTGAAACAATTGTCATTAAACAAGTAGTTTTAATTATTGTTTGATTTATTAAAATTTTAAAGGTTGACTTTTTATAAAATAACAACCCGTAAATTCCAGCAATTAAATAAGACAAAGCACCTAATCTTTTTACTTCTTGTAGTTTTTTAGCAATATAACCGTCATATCCCACACCTGCTACATTATTGAAGTAGAAAATTTTACCAGCTGTTGTTTTTATTTGTCCAATATCCTGTAGAATTGTTTTTCTTTCTGAAATACAATCGATCGCTTTTTTTTTATTATTTGGAATGTTATAGGTTTTAATCCAATCGTTACCAGTTCCTATTGGAAGTACTGCAATAGTTATATCAGAAGATTTTACATACCTTTGCATCATTACTCCGTTAACTATATTATGTAGTGTTCCATCTCCACCTACGGAAATAATATTTCTAAAACCTTGCTGAATTGCATTTTGCACCAATTCAATTTCGTGTTTAGAAAACTGTGTAAAAACAAAAGAATAGTCTATATTTTTATTGTTAAGTACTTGTTGAATTTCCTTCCACTGTTTAGAAAATTTTCCATTTCCTGCAATAGGGTTTGCAATTATAAACCAAGATTTAGACATAAATAATAATTTAAAAAGCAAAATACAATAATAGTTTGATAACTATTATTTAATATTTAAACAGTAAAATTAATTGTATTTTACAATAGTTGTTGATTTCAGTATAAAAAGAACTTAAATCAGTACATTAATAAGTTAAAAAATGACGAGAAAAAAGAAAAATATATATAAAAAGAAAGGGAATATTGTAAAAGATTTGACTAAAAATATCTTTAAAATTTTAAATGAAGACACTTCAAAATCTTATAATTACAAACAAATTTCTAATAAATTAAGTATTTCAGATACCGATGGAAAAACACAAGTAATAAAGAGATTGGCCGAATTAACAGGAACTCAAAAAATTGTAGAAATAGATCGTGGGAAATTTCAAATAAATAAAAATCGAAAATATACTACAGGTACCTTAGATATTACCTCTAATGGAAATGGATATTTTATTTCCGACGATTACGAAGATGATATTTTTATTCCAAATTCAAACCTTGGAAAAGGATTGCATAATGATACGGTAAAAGCATATGTATTTAAAAAGAGAAGTGGAAAAAAATACGAAGCTGATGTTGTTGAAGTTTTAGAACGATCCAAAACACAGTTTGTAGGAGTTTTACAAAAGAATAAAAATTTTGGCTTTGTAGTTCCAGACAATAATAAAATGTATGTAGATATTTTCATTTCAGAAAATAAAATGAATGGTGCAGAAGATGGTGATAAAGTACAAGTTACAATTTCTGATTGGCCAGCGAAATCTAAAAATCCCTTCGGAGAAATTACCGCAGTTCTAGGGAAACCAGGAGAACATAATACAGAAATGCATGCTATTTTGTTAGAATACGATTTACCGTATGAGTTTCCTACAGAAGTAGAACAAGAAGCAGAGAATCTTTCTATTATTATAACCAAAGAAGAGATTGGTAAACGGAGGGATATGCGTCAAGATCTTACTTTTACGATAGATCCAAAAGATGCAAAAGATTTTGATGATGCATTGTCTTTTAAGAAATTAGAAAACGGAAATTATGAAATCGGAATTCACATTGCTGATGTGTCTCACTATTTAACACCAAAAACTATTTTAGACGACGAAGCTTTCGAAAGAGCTACTTCTGTGTATTTAGTAGATAGAGTGGTGCCAATGCTTCCAGAAAAATTAAGTAATGGAGTTTGTTCTTTAAGACCCCATGAAGAAAAACTTACCTTTTCTGCCGTCTTTGAAATCAACCCTAAAGCACAAATTGTAAATGAGTGGTTTGGGAGAACAGTAACTTATTCCGATCAACGTTTTGCATATGAAGAAGCACAATCTATTATCGAAAATTGTACACTATCAGCAGTTATAAAACCCTATACAATGCCTTTAGAAGTTTCGATTCTTGACAAAGAATACGAAGTAACTCCAGAAATTGTAGAAGCGACGTTAAAATTAGATGAATTGGCAAAAATTCTCCGTAAAAAAAGAATGCAACAAGGGGCGATTTCATTTGATAGAGTAGAAGTAAAATTCAACTTAGATGAAGCAGCAAACCCCATCGGAGTTTTCTTTAAAACATCACAAGATGCTAATAAATTAATTGAAGAATTTATGCTACTAGCCAATCGTAAAGTTGCTGAATTTATTGGTTTTTCTAAAGGAAAAGCAACGAATAAAACCTTTATTTATAGAGTTCATGATGAACCAGACATCGAGAAATTAGCAGCATTAGAAAAAATTATTGATAAGTTTGGATATAAAATAAATACAGAAACAAAAGGGAGTACCTCAGAATCTTTAAATCAATTATTAAGTGATGTTCGTGGAAAAGCAGAATCAAATATGATTGAAACACTCACGATTCGTACCATGAGTAAAGCTGTTTATACTACACAAAACATAGGCCATTATGGATTGGCTTTTAACTATTATAGTCATTTTACCTCTCCTATTAGACGTTATCCAGATGTAATGACACATCGATTGTTACAACATTATTTAGAGGGAGGAGACACTCCAAAAGCAATTAAATACGAAGAAAACTGTAAACACTCTTCAAAAAGAGAAGAACTAGCAAGCAAAGCAGAGCGCGCATCCATAAAATACATGCAAATTAAATACATGCAAGATCACAATAATGAAGTCTTTGAAGGGGTAATCACCGGAGTTACAGAATGGGGTATTTATGTAGAAATTTCTTCTAATAAATGTGAAGGGATGGTAAGAATTAGAGATATAAAGAGTGATTTTTATTCCTTTGACGAACAGCAATTTGCAATTATTGGTCAAACCACCAAACAAATGTATCAATTAGGAGACGATGTAAAAGTACAAGTGAAAAATGCAGATTTAGAACGCAAGCATTTAGATTTTAATTTAATTGAAAATTAAACTACTTTAACATAAAAAATACAATAAAAAATAGAAAAACACTTTATATTAGTAACTTTATTGTAAGAATTTTTAATCAAAATTTAAAAAAATGAAAAAGATAATTTTTATAGGAGTGTTCTTCTTTGCGTTTTCAATTCATGCACAATCAAAAGTTACCAAAAATTTAGGAGATTATACCATACTTAAAGTTTATAATGGCATTGAAGTAGAACTCATTAAATCTACAGAAAATAAAATAGAAATTACTGGAGAGAAGTCAGAAATAGTGAAGGTTAAAACGGTGAATAATACTTTAAAACTCTCCTTACCCTTTTCTTTAAACCCTTCAAAAAATGCTGCAAATGGAGAAATATTCATTCAACTTTTTTACAAAGATATTCTTACAGTAATTGATGCCAACCAAGGTGCTATCATTACTGCAAAAGACTTTCAACAAGACGAAGTAGAAATAAGAGCACAAGAGCGCGCTTACATAAACGTGGTTTTAAAAGCCAAAAATATTGTTGTAAAAGCCATCTCAGGAGGAATTGTAAAATTAACAGGGACTGCAAACAACCAAGATGTAGATGTAGATTTGTATGGTGTTTACCATGGTTTTGGTTTGAAAGTAGAAAACAGTGCGATGGTAAAATCTGGAACCGGCGCAAAAGCAGAAATTTTTGCAGGCAAAGTATTGAATGCAAAAGTTAGTTTTGGAGGCTCTATTTTTTACAAAGGAAATCCAGACTTAATAAGAGATAAAAAATTAGTAGGAGGAATTATTCAGAAAAAGGATTAACAATTTCTTTTATCAAGTATAAAAACGTTTTTGTATATTTGTCCCTTAAAATTGAAACACATGATCTCTTTAAATATTTTTTTATTAGGAATGCCAAGTCCACTTTCGATGGCACTTATTGTAGGGGCACTTTTACTATTATTTGGTGGTAAAAAGATTCCAGAATTAATGAAAGGTATTGGTGGTGGTATTAAAGAATTTAAAAAAGCCACGAAAGACGAGGAGAAAGAAGCAAAGAAAGACGAAAAATTAGAAGAAGGAAACTAATTTTTTAACATACAAATAAAAAAAGCTCCGTTTGAAATATCATACGGAGCTTTTTATTTTATAAAAAGTGTTTTTAGCTTTCTAATTTTTTTGGTTTTGGGTTTTTCATTGCCTCACCAATTTGATTGCTTGCCGTAAAACTAGCGACCATATCGTTCAACATTTGGCTTCCCGCTTGCGGAGAATTCGGTAACAATATTAAGTTACTATTGGTTTGTTGCCCAATTGATTGTAGCGTATCATAATGTTGTGTAACTACAATTAAAGCTGAAGCTTCTTGTGAGTTGATACCTACTTTATTTAAAACCTCTACAGACTCTTCCAATCCACGAGCAATTTCTCTACGTTGATCTGCAATACCTTGTCCTTGTAAACGCTTGCTTTCTGCTTCTGCTTTTGCTCGTTCTACAATTAAAATACGTTGTGCATCTCCTTCATATTGTGCTGCAGTTTTTTCTCTATCAGCAGCATTAATTCGATTCATTGCTTCTTTTACTTGTGCGTCTGGATCTATATCTGTTACCAAGGTTTTAATAATGTCATACCCATAAGTCATCATCGCTTCGTTCAATTCAGATTTTACCGCAATGGCAATATCATCTTTTCGTAAAAAAACATCGTCTAAAATCATTTTAGGAACTTCAGCCCTTACTACATCAAAAACATAGGAAGTAATTTGATCGTGTGGATAATCGAGCTTATAGAAAGCGTCTTCTACTTTACTTTTAATTACTTTGTATTGAACAGAAACTTTTAATTTAACAAAAACGTCATCCTTTGTTTTTGTTTCAATAATTACATCTAGTTGTTGAATTTTTAAACTCAATCTTCCCGCAATTCTTTGGATGATTGGTATCTTTATTTGAAAACCAGATTGACGAATGCTACTAAATTTTCCGAAAGTTTCTATCACTGCAGCCGTTTGTTGCTTAACCGTAAAAATAGCGGAGAAAAGAAAAAGGGCAATAAGGCTGATTATAATAATTGGAATTAAATTCATATTTATTTTTTAAAAGGTGAATATTCGCTTTTTGTAAAGATACCGCTTTAAGTAGTTAATTACAAGACGAAGTTTTTATAGAATGTTACACATTTAAGCAAAAAAAAACCACTTACAAAATGTTGTGGTTTTTTTATAAAATGTAATTTTCTTGTTTATCGATGAAAATCAATGGCGTTTTCAATTCTTTTGATACTAGCTTCTTTTCCAATCATTTCAATAATATCAAACAAATGAGGTCCTTTTAAAGCCCCTACTAAACTCAATCGAAGGGGTTGCATTACTTTTCCAAAACCAATTTCTTTGCCGGTAATCCACCCCTTAATCACGGTTTCTACATTTGCCGCCGTAAATTCTTGAATCTCTTTTACAATAACAAGCAATTCGTTCATTAAGTCAGTAGCACCCTCTTTCCAGTTTTTTTTAGAGGCCTTTGCATCGTAGGTTGTTGGATCCTGAAAATAAAAATCAGACAACGCCCAAAAATCTTCCACAAAAACAGCACGCTCTTTAATAGCACTTACTACTTTTTGAACATATTCTTTTTCAGAAGAAACCTCTTTCGTTTCTAATATCGGAAGAAACAACTCTGTTAAAGTGGTATCGTCTTTCGTTTGCATATATTGTTGGTTGAACCATTTGGTTTTTTCAGGGCTAAATTTTGCACCAGACTTACTCACTCTATTCAAGTCAAACTCCTGTACCAATTGTTCCAAAGAAAAAATTTCTTGTTCAGTACCAGGATTCCACCCTAATAACGCTAACATGTTTACAAAGGCATCTGCAAAGTAGCCATCCTCTTTATAACCTCGAGAAATGTCTCCTGTTAGTTCATTGGTATATTCTAATGGAAATACTGGAAATCCTAATTTATCTCCGTCTCGTTTGCTTAATTTTCCTTTACCAACAGGTTTTAAAATCAATGGCAAGTGTGCAAATTTTGGTGCAGTCCAATTGAAAGCACGGTATAGCAAAACATGCAATGCCATAGAAGGCAACCATTCCTCACCTCGAATCACGTGAGAGATCTCCATAAAATGATCATCGACAATATTTGCCAAATGATAGGTAGGCATTCCATCTGATTTAAATAAAATCTTATCATCCAACACATTGGTATCAATGTTAATTTCTCCACGAATTTCGTCCCGTATTACAAGGGCTTCATCTTTAGGAGATTTGAAACGAACGACATATTTATCACCACGATTAATTCGTTTTTGTACCTCTTCGTCTGTCAATACCAAGGAGTTTACCAAACGTCCTTTTTCTCGGTTGTGCCAGTTATAAATAAAGGTTTTTCCCTTTTCTTCATGTCCTTTTCTTTCTGCATCCAATTGTGCTGCAGTGTCAAAAGCATAGTATGCCCACCCCGATTGTAACAGCACTTCGACGTGTTTTTTATAGAGCTCTTTTCGTTCAGATTGTCGATAAGGTCCAAATTTTTCATTTTTTCCAGGAGCTTCATCAAAAGGAATGTTGCACCAATCCATTGCATCTATAATGTACTGTTCTGCATTGGCCACATAACGGGTCTGGTCTGTGTCTTCAATCCGTAAAATAAAAGTACCGTTGTGCTTTTTAGCAAATAAATAATTAAATAACGCAGTTCTTACACCACCCATATGTAGGGGACCTGTGGGACTTGGGGCAAAACGAACACGAACATTAGATTCCATCTTTTTGGTTTTTGGATGTCGCAAAGATACTTTTTTCTTGGAAGAGGAGTGAAATTCCCACAAAGAAAAAAAGGGTGTTTTTAAGCTGTTTTTAGAATAAAAAAGGAGAGGAATTGCAATTTTTTTACCTGGGAAGGATCATTAAAAAAAGAAACCTAAGTGTTTTTTTGTGCTGCAATTAAAATAACGGAATGCTCAAAACCGATCTAAAATTAATCCACCACTTTAAGTATTCCCCGGCCTTTTAACAATTATTATGCGGATGATTTCCTTAAAAGCAGTATTTTTATTCATTCATGATGGAAGGCTATCAAATAATAACAGAGAAATTACGGCATTTTACACGTAAATATTACAGAAGTGAATTGCTGAAAGGGAGTATTTTATTTTTCTCTTTAGGATGCATCTATTTTTTTATAACCCTATTTATCGAGTCTTTTTTGTGGTTGCAACCCCTTGCAAGAACCGCTTTGTTTTGGACTTTTATTATAGTAGAAGCCTATTTATCGGTGCAATTTATTTTAAAACCGATACTAAAATTGATCGGCCTGCAAAAAGGAATTTCATTCCAAGAATCTTCTAGGATTATTGGAAATCATTTTCCAGAAATTCAAGACAAATTGCTCAATATATTACAACTGAAAGAAGACCCTAATCCCTCGGATTTATTATTGGCTAGCATCGCACAAAAAGCCGCCGAAATTCAGCCGATCCCATTTATCAATGCGGTTGATCTTACTAAAAATAAAAAGTATTTAAAGTATGCAATTGTTCCGATTGTTATAGGAGTTATTACCGTATTTTCTGGGAGTACTGCCGCATTAACTCAAAGTTTCGATCGTGTTGTAAATCATAGAACCGCCTTTACACCTCCCGCGCCTTTTGCATTTTACATTGCTAATGACTCTTTAAAAGTAATTCAAGGAAACCCGTTTACGCTTCGAATACAAACAAAAGGAACGGTGCGTCCAGAGGAGGTTAAAATCGTGTTTCAACAACAAGAATATGTGCTAAAAAAACAAAACGAAACCACCTTTACACATATGTTTTCACAAGTAGAAACCCCTCTTACTTTTTACTTAAAAGCCAACGGAGTACAATCTTCAAATCACAGCCTAGAGGTGGTGAAAACCCCTACGATTTTAAATGTGTTTATGGAGTTAAACTATCCAAACTACTTAGGTAGAAAAAATGAAATCATTCAAAATACAGGCAATCATGTTTTACCAGAAGGCACCCAAGTGCAATGGAATGTAAAAGCAGCAACAACAGATACCGTTTCTTTTATCACAAAAGCAAAAAGAAATTCTTTTACCCCCATTTCAAAAATGGATTTTGTGTTTACAAAACAAATTGTCAAACCAATTTCTTATACAATTACGTCTTCCAATACCCCATTAAAAGATTACGAGCAACTGGAGTTTTCCCTCGATATCGTCAAAGATGAATTCCCAGCGATTCACGTGGTTACCAACATTGATAGTATTTCACGTGGACCTGCCCAATTTGCAGGACAGATTTCAGACGATTACGGTTTACAAAAACTACAATTGGTCTATTATGAAAAAGAAAATCCAGCAAATAAACAAATCTTAGATTTTACAATTAGTAATGAAAACATACAGTCTTTTTACTATCAATTCCCAGAAGACTTTAGCCTACAAACAGGCGTAAATTACGAGCTCTTTTTTCAGGTTTTTGATAATGATGGATTCAATGGGAGTAAAAAAACCAAGTCGGAAACGTATCAATACCGACAAAAAACTGTGATTGAAATAGAAGAAGAATTGTTGTTAGAACAAAAAAACACCCTCAATAATCTTGAAAAAAGTCTTTCAGAAAACCAAAATCAGCAGCAGGAGCTCGTAAAAATTCAGCAAGAAATTCAACGCAAGAAAAAAGGAAGTTGGAACGATCAGAAAAAAGTGCAAACTTTTTTAAAGCGACAACAAGAATATAAAAAACGGATTCAACGTCAAACTGAAAAGCTGCAAGAAAACCTAAGTGAAAAGAAGGCACAAAGTGAAGCGCTTCAAGAGAAAAAAGAAGTTTTAAAAAATCGAATACACGAATTAAAGAAATTAGACAAACAACAAAAACTCCTCGATGAAATTGAAAAAATTGCCGAGAAATTAAACAAGGAAGACTTTCTTAGAAAAGCAAAAGAACTGGCGCAGCAAAACAAACAGCAAGAGCGAAGTTTAGAAAGAACATTAGAACTTGTAAAACGGTTTTATGTAGAACAAAAAGCCATGCAAATTGCTAACAAATTAGAGGCATTGTCAAAAAATCAAGAAGCTCTAGCAAAAAAGAAGGATAGTGTTTTGCTGAAACAAACAGCAATTAAAACAGCTTTTGAAGCCATCAATAAAGAATTAGACACTCTTGCAAAAGACAATCAAAATCTAAAAGAACCTTTAGAGCTTCCAGATACCGAAGATGAAAAAGAAGCGATAAAAGAGGCCCTTCAAAAATCAGAAGAAAAACTTTCAAAAAAAACACCCGCTGCAGCAGAGAAAAGCCAACAGAAAGCCGCTCAAAAAATGAAAGAAATGAGCGCCAAAATGCAACAAGCAATGATGGACCTGGAAATGGATTCCATGGAAGAAAACCTGGATGATTTGCGAAAGATTTTAGAAAACCTAGTCACTTTTTCATTCAAACAAGAACAGTTAATGAATCGGTTTGATGAAATTTCAACAGCCCATCCCAGTTTTGGCAGTTCACTTAAAAAACAAAATGAGCTGAGAACTTATTTTGAACATATTGACGATAGTTTGTATGTATTGTCGATGCGGCTTCCTAAAATTTCAACGAAAATCCAAGACGACCTTTCGTCGGCGCACTATAATCTAGCGCAAACCTTAGAAAATTTTAGTGAAAACAGATTTACAGACGGAGTTTCCAACCAACGTTATGTAATGACTGCCACGAACAATTTAGCAGATTATTTAAGCAATATGCTTACAAATATAAAGAAATCGATGTCAATGAAATTAGGCAAAGGCAAAGGAGCGGGAGTTGGATTTAGTTTGCCCGACATTATAAAAAAACAAGGAGCACTTTCCGAAAAAATGAAAGAAGGCATGAAAAAAGGAGCCAAGCCTGGAGAAAATCAAGGAAAAGAAGGTGCTAAAAAGCCAGGAGAAAAAGAAAGCCCAGGAGAAAAAGGGGACAAGGGAAAAACAGGGAAAGCAGGAGAAAATGACACAAAAGGAAACAACGGCTCCTCAGGGTCACAATCTGAAGACTTAGATGGAGCTTTGTATCAAATATTTAAAGAACAACAGTTGCTTCGGCAGCAATTAGAAGAAGCGATAAAAGAAAATGAAGGAAGCGCACCCAATGGAAACCTGTCTGCCAAAAAAGTATTGAAAACCATGGAGCAGTTAGAGAATGAAATTTTAGCAAACGGATTTAATTCGCAGACCCTCCAAAAAATGCAGCAATTAGCCTATGAGTTGTTAAAATTAGACAAAGCTGCCCTAGAGCAAGGCAGAGAAAATAAAAGGAAATCTTCCGTCAACCGAGCTCTTATGAAATCCAATAAGAAAAAAGAATTGGAGTTTAAAAAGTTGTTTTACAACCAAACAGAGATTTTAAACAGACAATCCTTACCTTTGCAACAAAATTTCAAAAAGAAGGTTCGTGAATATTTCTCGCAACCAAAGCAAAAGCAGTAACATCAAAGCAGGTTGTTTTTCAAACAACATTTCTTTTTACGGTGTATAAGAAAAAATCGAAGTTTTTTAAAACAAACATAGACCATCAAATGATTACATTTAATTATGAAACTCCTTTTGTATTGGAAGCGGAGCCATCCTATGAAAAATGGATTGAAACCGTAATTTTGAATCATGGCTTTACATTAGGGGAAATCAATTATATTTTTTGTGATGACGTATATTTGCACAAGTTAAATATTGAATTCTTGCAGCATGATACACTTACGGATGTGATTAGTTTTGACAATACTATCGGAAAAATCATCAATGGAGATATTTATATTTCCATCGAAAGGGTTGCTGACAATGCCGAGGATTATAAGGTGTTGTTTTTGGAAGAATTACACCGAGTTATGATTCATGGAGTATTGCATTATCTTGGCTATAAAGACAAAGATCCTGTAGATAAAAAAGCAATGACTCTTGAAGAAGATAGAGCGCTTTCTTTTTTAACAATCTAATTATCAGTTAATTAAATAATAAGTTCCACGTGAAACAATAAAATGAGTTTATATTCAACAGTATTTGATGTTATTGTTGTTGGTGGTGGTCACGCAGGGAGCGAGGCCGCAGCAGCAAGCGCCAACATGGGTGCGCACACTTTGCTAATTACCATGAATTTGCAGAACATTGCACAGATGAGTTGCAATCCTGCGATGGGAGGAATTGCCAAAGGGCAAATTGTTCGTGAGATTGACGCTTTAGGAGGTTATAGTGCCATTGTAACCGACAAGACAGCAATTCAGTTTAAGATGTTAAATAAATCAAAAGGACCTGCAATGTGGAGCCCAAGAGCCCAGTCCGATCGAATGCAATTCGCAGCGTGTTGGAGAACCATGTTGGAGCAAACCACAAATTTAGATTTTTATCAAGACTCTGTTAATGGATTGTTGTTTGATGGAGACACCATTATCGGCGTGAAAACCGCTTTAGGTCTTGAGATTAAAGCTAAAACTGTCATTATTACCGCAGGGACTTTTTTAAATGGATTGATTCATATTGGTGAAAAAACCTTTGGAGGCGGAAGAGCAGGAGAAGGGGCCTCCACAGGAATTACGGAAGATTTAATCGCAAAAGGGTTTGAGTCAGGAAGAATGAAAACAGGAACACCGCCTAGAGTGGATAGTCGTTCTTTAGATTTTTCAAAAATGATCGAGCAGCCAGGCGATGATGCTCCTGAAAAATTCTCTTATTTACCAACGACAAACCCACTGATCAAACAACGTTCTTGTTACCTAACTTATACCAATGCTAAAGTGCATGATTTGCTCCGTGAAGGCTTTGACCGATCTCCAATGTTCAATGGTAGAATTCAATCTACAGGCCCAAGATATTGTCCCTCTGTAGAAGATAAAGTTGATCGTTTTGCCACTAAGGAACGTCACCAGGTTTTTGTAGAACCTGAAGGTTGGACTACGGTTGAAATTTATGTTAATGGATTTTCAACCTCTTTGCCTGAAGATATTCAAGACAAAGCAATTCGCGCGATTGACGGTTTTGAAAAGGTAAAATTTTTAAGATATGGGTATGCTATAGAGTACGATTACTTTCCACCCACACAATTAACCCATTCTTTGGAAACAAAATTAGTAAAGAACTTGTTCTTTGCGGGCCAAATTAACGGAACCACCGGATATGAAGAAGCTGCTGCCCAAGGACTAATGGCAGGAGTTAATGCTGCGCTTAAAGTACAAGAAAAAAAGCCTTTTATTCTAAAAAGGAATGAAGCTTATATCGGTGTTTTAATAGATGACTTAATTACAAAAGGCACGGAAGAGCCTTATCGAATGTTTACTTCACGTGCCGAATACAGAACCCTTTTGCGACAAGACAATGCCGACTTGAGACTTACCCCAATTGGTCATGCATTAGGATTGGCTTCTCAAGAGCGCCTGGATTTAGTGGTTCAAAAAAGAAAAAAAACAGCTTTGCTAATTCGGTTTTTAGAAGTTACCAGTGTCAAAGAAACGGAAGTAAATTCTATTTTAGAAGCAAAAGGATTGGCGCTTGTAAAACAGTCTATGAAGCTTTTTAAAATTGCAGCAAGGCCGCAATTGTCTTTTTCTGATTTCATGGTTATTGATAAATTAAGTGATTTTGTTTCAAAGAATAATATTGGTCCAGATGTGATAGAGCAGGTGGAGATTCATTTAAAGTATGCTGGATATATTGAGAAAGAAAAGAACAATGCAGACAAATTAAACCGTCTAGAAAACGTAATGATTCCATCCACATTTAATTACCAAAAAGTACAATCTATTTCTTTTGAAGCACGAGAGAAATTATCAAAAATACAACCTACATCCATTTCACAAGCAAGTAGAATTAGCGGTGTTTCACCAAGTGATATTTCTGTTTTGTTGGTGTATATGGGAAGGTAAACAAATAAAAAAACGGACGATGTTCCACGAGGAACATCTAAGCTAATTTTACGATTATGGTGCATAAAAGTCGTTTTCAAAAAAACGTAAAACCTTTTTTAATCTGTAAAGATCACACTGTTTCTGGAGAGCAATACAGCTTAATGAAAAACCAAGAATTCGATCTTTTAGTAACTTCTCCTGTCCCTTCAAATTTAGAAAAATATTATCAAAGTAATGCTTATATTTCACACACTGATGCCAAAAAGTCTCTTTTTGACAAGGTGTATCAAATTGTAAAAAGACACACACTAAAGAAGAAAGTGATGTTGTTAGATTCCTTTGTAACAGAAGAGAAAACGGTTTTAGATGTTGGTGCAGGTACAGGCGATTTTCTTCAGGCTTGTAAAAAAAATCATTGGAAAGTCGAGGGTTTAGAGCCTAGTGAAAAGGCGCGTGAAATTGCGAAAAGTAAAAATATTATACTAAAAAAAGACCTCTCTTTTTTTAAAGGACAAAAATTTGACGTTATTACTCTTTGGCATGTCTTAGAGCATGTAGAAAATTTAGAAACCTACACACAAAGCCTAAAAGAATTGTTAAAAGAAAACGGAAGGCTTTTAATTGCGGTTCCAAATTATAAAAGTTTTGATGCAAGGTATTATGCAGCCTTTTGGGCTGCTTTTGATGTTCCAAGGCACTTGTGGCATTTCTCCCAAAAAAGCATTCAAAAAATATTTGCGCTCGTCTCCTTGAAAGTCATTGGAGTTCTTCCAATGAAATTTGATGCCTACTATGTTTCCCTTTTAAGTGAAAAATATAGAAATGGAAAAATGAATATTATAAAATCATTTTGGATTGGATTTCAATCCAATTCGAAAGCAAAAAAGACTTCAGAGTACTCTTCTTTAATATATGTGCTCAAAAGCACCTAAAACCGAATTCAATAGGTTTTTAAACCATTTTTACAACCCATAGGTAACAACTCTACAAATAAAAACAAAACACGCTTAAAATGTATTTTTTAAGGGTGTTTTTTAATAAATATAACTAATAATAATTTTTTTATGATAGGTTTTACTTATTTAGCAGATACAGTCCAAAAAGACAAATGATAAAGTAGACAGCTAAGGTCATCGCTCCAGCATAATCTTTAGCAAGACGTTGTCCGATTAAAAGAAAGATTAAGCTTACAGCTGAAAGCGCTACACCTAAAACTGCCGTTTCTTTGATCTCGGATGTGTAGAGTTGATAAACGCCTACAAGCATACAAATACTCGCTGCCATTTCTACAATTAAAATAATCGCGAGTAAAAGAGGTACCGCATTTTTTAATGGAGAATTTTTAAAATGCCCCTTTATAAAAGACAAGTTACCGTTCCAATCTGTTAGTTTATCAATTCCGGATTGTAGGAACGTGACGATTAAAAAAAGAAGTGTTAAAACTTCTGTTGGATAATTTGAAAATATTTTCATCATCGTATTTTTTTAAAACCAAGCTGTTTTTTTTAGTTGGTAGGTGTGAATAAACGCTTCATCAGATTTCGAGAGATAAATAATCCCTTCAATTAAGCTTATGATACTTGTTATAAATACGCCAATTCCACAGGTCAAAAGACTCACTCCAAGAAGGACCAAACCCTGAGTTGTATATCCTAAAACAAATTTATGGATGCCCAAAGGACCGATTAGAATCGCTAAGACACCCGCCAAAACACGTTTACTTTCTTGGTTGGGAATTGTATTCCCATTTTTATCAATTATTTCCATTACTGTTAATTTTTATAAATTTACAAAAAAGCACTGTCAACGGGTTCCCAAAGTTCAATTTTATTTCCCTCATTGTCTAGGATCCAAGCAAATTTCCCATAATCAAATTCCTGCATTTCTCCTATAATTCTTATTCCTTCTGCTTTTAAAACAGCAAGCAATTCTACCAGGTCCTCCACCCGATAGTTAAACATAAAGTCTTTTGTTGAGGGTTCAAAGTAATCGGTCTTTTTTGCAAATGGACTCCATTGTGTCGAAGCGTCTTTTCCTTCCTTGTTTTTCCACCAAAACGTTGCTCCATATTCATCCGTGTTGAAACCAAGATGTTTTCGGTACCATTCTTTGGATGCTTTTGGGTCTTCACTTTTAAAGAATAATCCCCCAATTCCTGTTACTCTTTTTTTCATATTATTTCTTCTTTATGGCTGATTCGTAGGTGTTTATCCATTCTTTTATTGTCATTTTTTGACACAACTCACCAATTAAATCATAAGGAATGTCATCCATTTTTTTAAAACGAACACAACTTTTCCCCATATCTATTTTTCTTTTCGTGTGTTTAGGGTATTCTCCAACAAACCAATCTAATAATTCTTTTTTTGCATAAATCCCTGAATGGTAGATTGCTACAAAGTTTTTCTGTGAAGCAATATTCATAAAAGGCAGTGGTGTTTTAGGGTTGCAATGATATCCATCGGGATAGGTGCTATGAGGAACTACATATCCAATCATGTTGTAATTGATACACTCTTGAAATCCTTTCGGTAAATTTTTTTGGATAATGGCACGTAATTTTTTAATGACTATTTTCCGCTCCTCAGGGAGTTGCTCAATATATGCTTCTGGGGAATCTGCTTCGTATTTCATCGCTTTTTTGTTTTGTTGCTGCTTTGAAGTATAAAGTTAATTAAATTTTTCTTTAATTTTATGTACAATTGTTTGCGCCAGTTTTTCGTTGCTTTCCAAAGTCCACCCTGCAACATGAGGGGTTAGAAGTACATTTTTTGCATTGATTAAATATTGAAATGCTTCAGGAACTTGTTCTAAAAACAATTGTTCAAAGGATGATTTTTCATACTCTAAAACGTCTAAAGCGGCACCAAGTATTTTATGAGACTTCAAACTCTCTACTAAATCTTTTGTAACAACAGCAGATCCGCGTGCCGTATTTACAAGCCAGAAATTTTTTTTCATCTGTGCTATAAAAGAAGCATTTATCATTCTTTTTGTAAGTGCTGTTTGTGGGGTGTGCAAACTCAAAACATCACTTTTTTCCTGGAGTTCTTGCAATGATACTTGCCTACAATTTTCATCAGAAACATTTTCTTTGATATCAAAACAAAGCACATCAACATCAAAGCCGCGAAGTTTTTTTGCGAATGACTTCCCCATATTTCCATAGCCAATGAGTCCAACTGTTTTACCATCCAATTCGACACCGCGATTTTTTTCGCGCAGCCATTTTCCGGTTTTCACTTCGTGATTGGCTTCGTGTAATTTATTAAAAAGCGCCAATAACATCCCCAAAGCATGTTCGCCAACGGCATTTCTATTTCCTTCTGGAGCAGCAATTAGTGCAATCCCTTTTTTGGCAGCTGCTTCACAATCGATATTTTCCAAACCAGCTCCTACTCTTCCAATAAATTTTAAGCCCTTTGTTTTTTCCAGAAATAAGGCATCTATTTTAAATCGACTTCGAATAATAAGCCCGTCGTACAAATGAATTTTAGCCATCACTTCTTCTTTTGAAGCGCTGTAGTCTTCATCGTTCTCAAACCCCAAAGCATTCAATTGATTACGAAGCAATGGGTGGTTTTTGTCTAGATGTAGAATTTTCAATAGAAGTTCTTTTAATATTGCTCTTTTTTGTTTGGGAAATCACCGCTTTTTACATCGGTGATGTAGTTTTCAAAAGCCCCGGTCATTTCAGCATATAAATCTAAATAGCGTCTTAAAAAACGAGGGTGAAATTCGTGCGTCATTCCAATCATATCATGGGTTACTAGCACCTGTCCATCAACACCATTTCCTGCACCAATTCCGATCACTGGAATGTTGAGTGCATCTGCCACTTTTTGTGCTAATTTTGCGGGTACTTTTTCGAGTACTATTGAAAAGCAACCAATTCGCTCTAACATTAACGCGTCTTCCAATAATTTTTCAGCTTCTTCTTCTTCTTTGGCTCTTACGGTATAGGTTCCAAATTTATAGATGGATTGAGGGGTTAAACCCAAGTGCCCCATGACTGGGATTCCAGCATTTAAGATTCGTTTGATCGACTCTTTAATTTCTTTTCCACCTTCCATTTTTATAGAATGTCCGCCAGATTCTTTCATAATACGAATCGCAGAACGCAATGCCTCTTTAGGATCTGACTGGTAGCTCCCAAAAGGCAAATCTACCACCACCAAACAACGATCAATCCCTCTGACAACAGAACTTGCGTGATAGATCATTTGATCTAAGGTAATTGGCAATGTTGTTTCATGACCTGCCATTACATTGGAGGCGGAGTCTCCAACAAGAATTACATCAATTCCTGCACCGTCAACAATTTTTGCCATGGTATAATCATAGGCCGTTAACATTGAAATTTTTTCTCCATTTGCCTTCATGTCAATCAAAGATTTCACGGTAACTCTCTTGTACTGTTTTTTTGCTACAGACATATTTTTAGGGTATATTTTAAGAGGTAAAAGTACTAAATAAACTGCGATATTAGTAGCATTATTTTTTGAGTCAAAAGAAGGCATTTATTTTTTCTTTCTTTCTTTTTGTGTAATTTTAGCAAATAAAACATTAAACTTTACTGATGAAATTATTCCTATCCTACTTCATGTTCTTTTTTGTCTTTACAATTACTGCGCAAAAAAACATTGAAGAAGAGGCCATTAGAGAGGTGATTGCTACTTTTTTTAAGGGGCTTCATAAAGGAGACAGCGCTGTTGTTTCAAAAACATTTCATAAAGACATAAAAATTCAAACAACGACTACTCAAAAAGGAAAGAAGATTTTAGTAACGGAGGCAAAAACGAAACTATTGACAGGTATTGCAGCTAAAGATCCTAAACATGTTTATTTTGAAAAATTACTCGCTATAAATGTTCAGATAGATGGAAATTTAGCATCTGTTTGGACTCCTTATGAGTTTTACTTTAACGGTACTTTTAGTCACTGCGGAGCCAATTCATTTCAACTCTTTAATAACAATGGTCTCTGGCAAATTACCTACCTCATTGATATGCGAAGAAGAACCAATTGTAAAGCGCTTCAAAATCAAAAATAGTAGTATATTTCCTCCCTTTAAAAAATTAAGATGATAGCGCATGTTTTTACCAGAGAATATAGACAATTATGTAGTTGCACACTCGCAAGAAGAACCTAAAATTCTTCAAGAACTCACTAAAGAAACTTGGCAAAAAGTGCTGAATCCAAGAATGATTAGTGGCGCATATCAAGGACGTATTTTGTCGATGATTTCTAAATTAATTCAGCCTAAAAACGTTTTAGAGATCGGGACCTTTACAGGATATTCTGCACTTTCTATTGCTGAGGGGTTGCCAAAGGATGGGACGCTTTTTACAATTGACAGCAATGAAGAGTTGACAGAGTTACAGCAAAAATATTTTAACAAATCGAGGTATACAAAACAGTTGAAATCTTATGTTGGGAACGCTCTAGAAATTATACCAACGCTCCACCAAAAATTTGATTTGGTTTTTATTGATGCCGACAAATCGAATTATACCAACTATTTTCATTTAATTATCGATAAAATGAATTCTGGCGGGATTATATTATCAGACAATGTGCTTTGGTATGGCAAGGTTGCAGAAAAATCAGATGAGAAAGATGTGGATACAATTGCATTACAAGCGTACAACACTTTATTGAACACAGATGATCGTCTAGAAACTGTTATGTTGCCGATACGAGATGGATTGACAATAAGTCGTGTGAAATAGCTTTTTATGCTATTATTAAAAGTAAGAAGGGATAAAATAAAATTTAAAAATTGCGCTTAATAGGCCCTGTAAAATCGTCAACATTGCTTTTTACAGTATCAATTTCTTTTTTAATGTCCTTGACCAAATCAGTATCAATTCCTTGATTTTTTGCGCTGTCATTAATTTCTTTCTTAATCTCATTCGTTGCGTCTTTTACTTGACGAATTCCTTTTCCTAAACCTCTCGCGATTTCGGGTATTTTGTCTGCGCCAAAAACCATCACGACAATCAATAAAATCACAAAGATTTCTGGACCTCCAATAAATAAAAAAGTTGTTTTCATCTGCTGACAAAGATAGAAAAAAACTGCTTAAAAAAAGTGAAAGTAATCATTATGAAAAATTAAAATCAGTCTTTTGTTAGCATTCTTTTAATCTCATTCAATTTCATTAGCGCTTCAATAGGTGTTAGCGCATCAATATTGGTGGCTAATATTTCCTCTTTGATGTTTTCTAATAGCGGGTCGTCTAATTGAAAAAAGCTCAGTTGCATTTCTTCATGTTGCGCTTGTTTTAGGACTTCTTTTACTTCGGCGTTTTTATTGTTTTTTTCAAGCTTTTCCAATATTTTATTCGCTCTATGAATGACTACATTTGGCATTCCTGCAAGTTTTGCAACATGAATTCCAAAACTATGGTTGCTTCCGCCAGCTACCAATTTCCGCAAGAACACAATACTGTCTTTGAGTTCTTTTACAGACACATTGAAGTTTTTAATGCGCTCAAAAGTAGCGGTCATTTCATTCAACTCATGATAATGCGTTGCAAAGAGTGTTTTTGCTTTCGAAGGGTGTTCGTGTAGGAATTCTGAAATGGCCCAAGCAATTGAAATACCATCATAGGTAGAGGTTCCTCGGCCAATTTCATCCAATAAAACCAAACTACGTTCAGAAATATTATTAAGAATAGAGGCTGTCTCGTTCATTTCAACCATAAAGGTAGATTCGCCCATAGAAATATTATCACTGGCCCCTACTCTAGTGAAAATTTTATCTACAATTCCTATTTTTGCATTTTGTGCAGGGACATAGCTTCCCATTTGTGCCAACAAAACGATCAAAGCGGTTTGCCTTAGAATGGCAGATTTACCTGACATGTTGGGTCCTGTAATCATAATAATTTGTTGTTGATTTCGATTGAGCACCACATCGTTGGCAATGTAATTTTGATCGATGGGCAATTGTTTTTCAATCACGGGATGTCTTCCGTTTTTAATTTCCAAATCGGTAGATTCATCCATTTGTGGACGCACATAATTGTTGTCAATTGCTAAAACAGAAAAAGACAATAAACAGTCTATTTTTGCAACAATTTGTGCGTTTTCTTGCACTTTTTGTACAAATTGAATGATATTTTGTAATAATTGAGCAAAAAGATCCTGCTCTATTTTCTGAATTTTTTCCTCTGCACCCAGTATTTTAGATTCGTATTCTTTTAATTCTTCGGTAATATAGCGCTCTGCATTGACTAAGGTTTGTTTTCGAATCCAAGTTGCTGGAACTTTGTCTTTGTGTGTGTTTCTAACTTCAATATAATATCCAAAAACGTTGTTAAACGCAATTTTTAAACTAGAGATTCCGGTGTTTTCGGTTTCTTTTTTTAGCATTTGATCTAAATACTGTTTCCCTGAACTGGAAATGGCTCGCAAATTGTCCAACTCTTGGTGTACTCCAGTAGCTATGGCATTTCCTTTATTGATATTTACAGGTGCGTCATCGAAAAGTGTTTGAGTAATCTTTGCAATTAACGCCTCGCAAGTATGCAATTGATTTCCGAGTTCTTTTACTGTTTTATTGTTGCTTTTTTCAGCGGCATATTTTATGGGTAAAATTGCTTTTAATGAGTTTTTTAATAAGACAATTTCTCGAGGGGATGCTTTTGTGGTTGCTACTTTGGAAATCAACCTTTCTAAATCGGAAATTTGTTTTAATTGATAGCTTACGATTTCTGAAAAGGATTCAGAGTCTATAAAAAACTTTACGAGTTCATGGCGATTTTTAACGGCCTCAATCTTCTTTAATGGAAGGGCCAACCATCGTTTAAGTAAACGTCCTCCCATTGGGGAAATTGTTTTATCAATGACATTTAGAAGGGTGATCGCATTCACAGAATTTGGCGCATACAATTCCAGGTTCCGAACCGTAAAACGATCCATCCAAACATAATTATCTTCCGCAATTCTACTGATTGCTTGAATGTGTTTGAGTTGCTTATGTTGTGTTTCCGATAAATAATATAGCACAGCGCCTGCTGCGATAATTCCGTGTTTTAAATCCTGAACCCCAAAACCTTTTAGGCTTTTAACATCAAAGTGATTTTGAAGTGTTTCTTGGGCATATTCTGGTTGAAAAATCCAGTCGTCTAGATAAAACGTGTAATACCTGTTTTCAAAAAGCTCTAAGAATTGTTGTTTGTGTTGTTTTTGGACTAGGATCTCACTTGGATTGAAGTTCTGCAATAATTTGTCGATATATTCGGTGTTTCCTTGTGCGGTTAAATATTCGCCAGTTGAAATGTCTAAAAACGAGATTCCAAGTTGTTTTTTTGTTGCTGAGCGTGTTGAAGTATCAAAATGAACCGCCGCTAAAAAATTGTTTGTTTTGGTGTGTAGGACTTCATCATTTAAAGAGACTCCCGGGGTTACCAGTTCGGTAACACCTCTCTTTACAATGGTTTTTGTCATTTTTGGATCTTCCAATTGATCACAAATAGCAACCCGCATTCCTGCTTTGACTAATTTTGGTAAATAGGTATTTAAAGAATGGTGTGGAAAGCCCGCTAAAGCGGTTTCCGTTTCGCTACCAGCACCTCTTTTTGTGAGAATAATCCCTAAAACATGTGCTGCTTTTTTAGCGTCTTCACCGAAGGTTTCGTAAAAATCACCTACTCGAAACAATAACATTGCATCTGGATACTTCACCTTGATAGCATTGTATTGTTTCATTAACGGAGTTACCTTTTTTGGAGTGCTTTTTGCCAATTTTTTGGAAATTTTCAGTTAGTTTTGTGAGGGTACATATTCGCGTTTAAAGATATAATTTTTTATGAGAAAACTAAAGAATAACGAGTTAAATAGAATTACCGTAGCGGAGTTTAAAACAACCCCGAAAACACCTTTAATTGTCGTTTTGGATAATATTAGGAGTTTGAATAATATCGGCTCTGTCTTTAGAACCTCAGATGCTTTTTTAATAGAGAAAATATATTTGTGTGGCATTACTGCAACACCCCCTAACAAAGACATACACAGAACTGCTTTAGGGGCAACCGAGTCTGTTGCCTGGGAGTATGTAGAAGATACTCTTTCATTGATTAAAAAATTGAAAGAAGCAAAAGTGAATGTGTTGGCAATAGAGCAAGCAGAAAATAGCACAAAGCTAGATACATTTCAGCCAATAAAGGGAGAAATCTATGCAATTGTCATGGGAAATGAAGTGAAAGGGGTTCAGCAAGAAGTTGTGAATGCATCTGATTTATGCATTGAAATACCTCAATTAGGAACCAAACATTCTTTAAATATTTCTGTTACTACGGGTGTTGTTTTATGGGATTTGTTTCAAAAAATGCAATAAATCATTTGTTATTTAAGCTGATTTTTTTAATTTATAGTTCTTACGGTTTCTTGACTGCCTTATTTTTAAAAATAGTTAAAGAAAAACGAAACTCCCTCAGTATGGCGCCTAAAAAAAGAATATTAATTGTTGATGATCATCAATTAGTGATTCTAAGAATTTTATATTCTTTAACAAAAATTGGAAACTTCGACGTTGTTACAACCAATACCTGTGATGCCGCTCTTGACTTGATTTTAAAACACAAAAACGACCGTCCATTTGAAATCGTTTTTACAGATTTAAGTTTTGACAATGGCACTAAGGCCACAAAGCTTGACGGTGGAGAAGCTCTTATTAAAGCACTTAAAAATCAAAATATTGATATTAAAATAGGGGTTATTACTGGGCATGTAGAGACCAATAGAATCTATAATGTCATCCAGAATTTAAACCCAGATGCTTATTTAATAAAAAGTAAATGTGGTGTGGCTAAACTTCGTTATGCTATTGAAAAAATGCAGTCAAATGACTTTTATTACTCGCATGAAGTACACCAAAAAATAATGAGACGAACTATTATTCAAATCCAAATGGATGAGGTTGCGATTCAGATCTTAAAAGAGTTGCCAAATCAACCAAAGATTAGTAATTTAGAGGTCGTAATTCTTAAAAATGATGGTACTTTGATGCGGCTTCGTTCTATTGAAACCAAACTTTCTAACCTTAGAGCAGATTTGGGCGCAAATAATAATACCGACCTCGTTTTAAAAGCGAAAGAGTTGGGTGTGATCGATTAATGTGTTTTTGCGGCAATCCGCACTTTTATCTGTGTTTTTCCGTGGAAAAAACCGATTCCCCTATGTTATATTTGTAAATTGTGATTAATGCTCACAATAGTTTTATCCTATCAATGGGATAAATTGCTATCAAACTTAACGGGAGTAAGTGGGTTTTGAAAAAGAGAAATACTCATCAGGAAACTGATGGGTTTTTTTAAATAACTAAAATCATTTTAGCAATCATAAAATAAATCAAGATTCCGAAGATATCATTTGACGTTGTAATAAAAGGTCCTGTAGCAATGGCTGGATCAATCCCTCTTTTGTTTAAAAATAGCGGTACAAAAGTTCCTATTAAACCTGCTACAATAATGACAACAACCAACGAAACAGAAATGGCAATTGCTAAGGTTATTTTTCCTTGAGAGAGCCATACAAATAGGAATAAAAATAGCGCTAAAACAACACCATTTAGAGCCGCTAAGAGCATTTCTTTGAGTAGACGACTATTGATACTTCCTTTGATGTCATCGTTCGCAAGTCCTTGCACAATAATTGCAGAAGACTGCACACCTACATTTCCTGCCATAGCAGCAATTAAAGGTGTAAAAAAGAACAAAGCGGCATATTTTTCAAAAACATCTTGAAAACCTTCCATAATAATAAAGGCACCAATTCCTCCCAACAATCCTAAAAACAACCAAGGTAATCGTGCCTTTGTAAGCTCTAAAATACTATCATCAGCTTCAACATCCTGCGTAATACCTGCGGCCATTTGATAATCTTTGTCTGCTTCTTCTTTAATAACATCTACAATATCGTCAATCGTAATTCTTCCTAATAATATTTGATCATCATCGACCACCGGAATTGCTTCTAAATCATATTTTCGCATAATATTTGCAACATCTTCTGCCCCATCAATGACGTTTACAAAATCTACTTTTGGAATGTAAATGTCTGAGATTGGTGTTCTTGTTGAAGCAACCAATAAATCTTTTAAAGACAAACGGCCCTTTAATTTACCTTTATCATCTACAACATAAATAGAATGCACCCGAGTTACCTCTTCCGCTTGGATCCGCATTTCTTTCACGCATTTTAAAACGGTCCAGTTTTCATTGACTTGCACCAATTCTTTGGCCATCAATCCACCCGCAGAATTTTCATCATAGGTTAGTAATTCTTCAATTTCTTTTACATGCTCTTCGTCTTCTATTTTAGACATTACCGCTTCTTGCCTTTCTTCGGGCAATTCTGCAATCATATCCGCCGCATCATCCGAATCGAGTTCGGCAATTTCTTCGGCAATTTCCTTTGCAGTAAGGTTTTTAAGAATTTTTTCACGCGTATCCTCGTCTGTTTCCATTAAAACAGCAGCCGTGGTTTCACTGTCTAAAAGTTTAATAATGTAAACCGCTTCTTCAAACTTAATTTCATCTAAGACTTCTGCAATATCTGCATAATGTACCTCAGCAAAAAGGCTACTAATGGCTTCATCGTTTTTAGTGTCGATGTATATTGTTAAGTTTTCAAAAAGTGTATTTGTAATTTCAAATCCCATTGATTGTGAGTTTTTTCGTCAATTCTATAAAATCATTTACAGATAATTGTTCTGGACGTTTTGCGAAGATAACCTCTTCTTTTAAAGAATCCGAAAGATTAAAGGTTTTTAAGCTAGTACGCAACATTTTTCGTCGTTGATTAAAGGCTGTTTTTACAATTCTAAAAAATAATTTTTCGTCTACTGGAAGGGAATAATCCTTTTTTCTAATAAAACGAATGACTCCTGAATCTACTTTTGGAGGAGGATCAAAAACAATGGGAGGTACCGTAAATAAATATTCTACATCAAAGAATGCCTGTGTTAATACTGAGAGAATTCCGTAGACTTTGCTGCCTTCTTTTTCAGCAATTCTTTTGGCAACTTCTTTTTGAAACATGCCCGCAAACTCTGGCACAAATTCTCTGTGCTCAATTGCTTTAAAAACAATTTGGGTAGAGATGTTGTAGGGAAAGTTTCCGATAATTGCGGTCTGCTTTTTGTTAAACAAAGACGCCAAATCATATTTTAGAAAATCACCTTCAATAATTTCAAATTTTTCTTTTGAGGTATTTAGCTTTATGTGTTCGTTTGGAAATGTACCATGCAAATAAGCAACCGATTCTCGGTCAAGTTCCATGACCGTAATTTTTGGTTTTTTTTCTAATAAGTATTTGGTTAAAACACCCATACCCGGTCCAATTTCTAACACATTCTCGTAACCATTTTCAGTTAAAGCGTCTGCAATGTCTTTTGCGATTTCTTCATCTTTTAAAAAATGTTGCCCTAAATGTTTCTTTGCTTTAACGTCCATTTTTTAATTGCTTATTGCGGTTGGAAAAAACTCCTTTATTACTTTCAATTCGGTACTAAAACGAACCATTTTATTAGCAAATTTTGCAAGTTTCTTTTTTTGCAATCGATCTGCGTCAAATTGATAATAATCGTCTATATCACTTCTTGTATTTGCAGTATATTGTATCGAATATGTTTTTCCGCCTAGATCTTCTTCTACCAATACTTCTGTAAATTTTGCCGATAAAAAACGCCCGGTATCCAATACTTCAGTAATGTGTGTGTGCATCCATGAAAGCCAATCTTTATGGACACTTTCATCAATATTTATGGTTACGTTATATATGTACATTTTCTATTCTTAATTGTTTATGAATTCTATTTTTTTCGACTCTAAAGTGTATCGCCACGTAATTCTCGAAATTTCTTTCGCGCATCTACCAAATAAATACTCGATGCGAAGTCAAAAATAATCTTTTGATAATGTTCTGACGCCTTTTCGGGATTATTAAGTTGATTATGATACAATTCAGCCAATGCATAGTGTGCATCGTCTCTAAGAATCCCCTCAGGATTCCCTTGAATTATTTTTTTGAAATTTACAATTGCATTTTCAAATGCTTGCAGCTTTACAAAAAGTGTTGCTTGCTTAAACAGCGCTTCGTCCTCGATGGGCTGCCCTTTAAAGTTTTCAAGAATGTTTTTTAATACATCAACCGCTTCTTGGTCTTTCTTTTGAAATGCTAGTAATTCTGCTTTTGCATATGCAGTCAATCCGGAAGGAATACTATCTACTGGCTCATTGTCTGTAATTGTTAAAAAGAGGTCGACGGCATCGTTCGCAATTAATTGGGTTGTCGCGCTTTTTAAGATTTTTAATTGCGCTTTTGCCCAGGTAAAATCACCTTTAAAATAACTCGTTTGAGCAACCTTAAATGTGGCTTTTTGTGCCAAAGGATGGTTTTTTAATTGCGTTTGAACCTGAGAAAAGTAAATGAGTGCTTTGTTGTTTTTTCCAGTAAAAACCAACACTTCACCGAGCTTCAATTTTATGCGAGCTTTGTCAAACTTCGAATTAGAAAAATCCAAAGCTTCTTTTAATACCTCAATCGCTTTCGGGGCGTTATTTTTTTGGAAGGTTAAATAATCTGCATATAAAACCTGCAGTTTTATAGTTGCTTCATTTTTACCAAAAGCGGTAAAAAGTGTTCGAAAGAGGTTTTCTGTTTGATCGCTTTTCGTTTTTATCGAAATATGTACTAAAAACAAATTCGCCTCAAATTTTTCTTCCTGAAGGGACGCTTCATCATTTACAAAGGTAAAAATCTGTGATGCTGCATCATAATCGGCATTTTCAAAAGCAATCTTTCCCAAAAGGAATACTTGTGAAAGATTTTCTGGGTTTCTTTGGTACAATGCACGCTCTTGAATAAATGCTTTCCCGTATTCTTTTTGTTGTGCAAATAACCAACTTAAGAGTAGGTTCCAAACATCTTTTGGATTGCTCGCTGATTTTCTTAAAAGAGTTTTTCGAAATAGGATATTGTTTTTATCTTCAGGGTCTTCCGTAAGATATCTGCTGGCATACCGCTGCACATTTTTAAGGTAATCCGGATTTTTGTCGATGAGCTCAATATAGGATTGAAACATTTTTTTAAAAGCGCCTTTTTCTGCATAAATCTGTGCAATTTGAAAATTGTAATTTGCTTTTGGATTGTTTGCCATTGCTTTTTCATAGGCAGTAATTGCATAGTCTAAGAGCGAATAGTTTTTGAAAATGGCGGCAATAATACCACTGTAATTTGATTTTTTATCAATTTCTGAAAGTGCCTTCTCGTAATAAACGGTTGCTGTTTCTTTCTGTTGTTGTCGCTCGTAATTGTAGCCCAGATAGACATATAAAAAAACCTGAGAAGGGTTTGATTGAATTTTTGTTTTTAGCAATTCTTCAGCCCTAACAAATTGGTTTGTTTCTTGATAACAAGTAATTAGTCTTTGTAAATAAGTGGTGTTAAAAGGGCTGTTGTCGTATAGTTTTTTAAAAACCGTTGTTGCTTTTTCATATTCTCCACCCCTAAAGTAGTTTTCTCCCAGCAGATAATCGTTTTGAGCATACCCAAAATGACTAGCAAGTAATACAAGAAAGAGGATATATTTTTTCATTTGAACTCAAAGATAGCGAACCAGAGGTTAATTTTTTAAGAAACAGTATAATTTTCAACCTAGCAGTTGTAACATTTTGGCATGGAAATTGTCTTTCATATAGCACAACAAATCAAAAAAGGGATGAAAGAATTAACCTATCGCTACGAAAACTCAAAAGAAGAAGCTTTAAAATTGATGAAAGCAGGAAAGATCAACGCATATTTCAATACCTTGTTAGAAATGAAAAAATACAAGGGGTTAATGATTGCTATTGTGTCTAATTAATTGATAATGTCAAACCCACAATAAGGAATCAATACTTCGGGTATTTGAATTCCGTCTTCTGTTTGATAGTTTTCTAATATTGCAGCCAAAACACGAGGCAACGCCAAAGAACTTCCATTTAATGTATGGGCCAATTCGCTTTTTCCTTCTTTATTTTTAAAACGAAGTTTTAATCTGTTTGCTTGAAAGTTTTCAAAATTTGAGGCAGAACTAATTTCTAACCATCGATCTTGTGCTGTAGAAAACACTTCAAAATCGAAGGTGATTGCAGCCGTAAACCCAGTGTCTCCTCCGCACAAACGTAAAATTTTATACGGTAATTTCAACTCCCGTAAAATGTCTTTAATATGTTCTACCATTCCATTCAGGGCTTTGTAAGAATTTTCAGGATGTTCTACACGAACAATTTCCACTTTATCGAATTGGTGCAGTCGATTCAAACCACGAACATGTGCACCATAGCTTCCAGCTTCTCGTCTAAAACAAGGGGTGTATCCTGTATATGTGATTGGAAAATCAGATTCTTGCACTAAGTTTCCTCTAAAAATATTGGTGATAGGTACTTCTGCGGTAGGAATTAAATACAAATCATCTTCCCCTACATGATACATTTGTCCTTCTTTGTCTGGTAACTGGCCGGTGCCAATTCCTGAAGCTTCGTTTACTAAATGTGGTACTTGAATTTCTGTGTACCCTGCTTTGGTGTTTTTATCTAAAAAATAATTGATTAAAGCGCGTTGTAATCTTGCGCCTTTTCCTTTATATACCGGAAACCCTGCACCTGCAATTTTGGTCCCTAATTCAAAATCGATGATGTCATATTTTTTCGCCAATTCCCAATGCGGAAGAGCGTTTTCTCCTAAAACAGGAATGCTTCCTTCTTTATAAATTTCTTCATTGTCCGCTTCAGAGTTTCCGGCTTTCACAGAGGCATGCGGAATGTTCGGAATCAGATATAATAAGCCTTGTAGCTCGTCAGAAAAGGCTTGTAAGCTTACTGACATTTCTTTCGACTGTTCTTTTAATTGTCCTGATTTTTCTTTTAATAAGATTGCTTTTTGTTTTTCACCAGACTTAAAAAAGGCCCCAATTTCTTTTGATAATTTATTAGATTCTGCCAGTGCTTCATCCAGAGAAACTTGTGTTTTTCTCCGATTTTCATCAGCAGTTAATACTTGATCAACAATGGTTTCTGCATTGGCAAAATTACGTTTTGCCAATCCATCTAATACCCTTTGCTTGTTTTCTCTAATAAAGTGTACTTGTAACATTTTTTGTAAGAATTATGAAATGCAAATATATAATTTGTGGGCGATTTTTGCGGCGAATTCACAATTTAAAATGATTGGCTTATTGTTGTAATTTTGCGCGCTCTTTCCAAAGGGACTCCAACCCATAAGATCAGGGAATGCTTCGAGGAAGTTGATTGTGTTCAAAAAAGATTATAATTCCTTTTTTAGATAATCTCGGGCTGTCTGTTCATCTTTTTTAAGTTGAAGAATTAAGCTTTCGATTGTGTCAAACTTATGTTCTTCTCGCAAAAAGAAGAGCAATTCAATGGTTAAAAAAGCATTGTATAAGTCGTTGTTAAAATCAAAAAAATGCACTTCAATGGTTTGATGTGTTCCTGAAACAGTAGGCCTATTTCCAATATTCATCATTCCAAAAACGGTTTTATTGTGGATTTCTGATTGTATTACATACACTCCCGTTTTGGGAATTAGTTTGTAGTCTTCTAGGATGTCAATGTTTGCGGTTGGGAATCCTATTTGACCCCCTAGCTTTTTTCCGTTGACGACTTTTCCTGACAGCATAAACGGGCTTCCTAAATAACGGTTTGCGGTTTTTAAGTTTCCGGCAGCCAAAGCCCTTCTTATTTTGGTAGAGCTTACCGAAACATCATCAATATCCTGTGCTGGAATTTCTTCTACAGAAAAGCCATAGGTATGGCTGTACTCCGTGAGTTGTTCTATATTTCCCTCTCGGTTCTTCCCAAAATGATGATCGTATCCGATAATTAATTTAGAAATATTTAATTGAGTGACGAGAAAATCTCTGACAAAATCCAGTGCGGTTAGTCTTGAAAAGGCAATGCTAAATGGATGAATGATTAGGTAGTCTAGTCCTGTTTTTTCTAACAGCGCGGTGCGTTCTTCAATGGTGTTGATCAATGCAATTGTAGTCCCTTTTTGTAGCACCATTCTTGGGTGCGGAAAAAAGGTAAGCAACACCGATTTTTTGCCTGCTAATTTAGCATCATCAACCAGTTTGTTAATGATTTCTTGGTGACCAAAATGCACCCCATCAAAAGTGCCAATCGTCACAAAGGTTTTTTCGTTGGTTTTGAAAGAAGTAATATCGTGAAAGGTTTTCAAAAAGCGCTTATTTATAAACACAAAGGTACAATTTGTTCGATGTATCAAAGTGGTTTTTTTGAATTATAGTTTTTGTAATAAAAGTGGATCTTGTTATTAATAAATGAAAAAAAGTGTTAAAATAATTAACAAATGAAAAAATATTGTATTTTCGTAAAAGTTAACAAATAATTCAAATTATGATAAAAAAGATTTTACTACTTGCGTTTGTGGTTTTTGGAAGTGCAGCAATGTTTGCACAAACAACGATTACAGGTACCGTGAAAGATGCGAAAACAGGTGAGACACTCCCTGGCGCAAACATTAAAGTGGCGAGAAAAGCTGTTGGAACAAACACAGATTTTGATGGAAATTTTGTGTTGAATGTTGCGGATACCCCTCCGTTTATTTTAGAATTTTCTATGATTGGTTATCAAACGGCCAAAGTAGAAATTACTGAAAACAACCAAAAAGTATCAGTGAACCTTTCGGAAAATGCGACTTCTTTAGATGAAATTGTTGTTTCTGCTTCTAGAACTCCAGAACGTATTATGGAGTCTCCAGTAACAGTAGAAAGAATGGATTCTAGAGCCATCAAAAATACTTCTGCTCCTTCCTTCTATGACGGATTAGAGAATTTAAAAGGGGTGGATGTGAATACCAACAGTTTAACATTTAAATCTGTCAATACACGTGGTTTTGCAACTTTTGCAAATACACGTTTCATGCAATTGGTAGACGGAATGGACAATTCTTCTCCAGCATTAAACTTTGCTTTGGGGAATTTATTAGGAATGTCTGAATTGGATGTTGAAAGTGTTGAATTATTACCTGGAGCTTCTTCTGCTTTGTATGGTGCAAATGCTTTTAATGGTATCATGTTTATGAGGAGTAAAAATCCTTTTGATTATCAAGGAATTAGTTTTTCTTACAAAGATGGATTAACGAGTCAGGATGCAGCTGGAGACAACAAGTTTTATGATGTAAACCTTAGAATGGCACACGTCTTTTCTAATAAATTTGCAGCAAAAGCAACCTTGTCTTATTTAGAAGGTACAGAATGGTTTGCTACAGATTATAGAAACACAAATCTTGAAGGTGTTACTACAGGTGACAGAAATACAGACAATAACTATGACGGTTTAAATGTTTATGGTGACGAGGTTACTACAACTTTACCTTTTGGAATTGGAGATGTAAGTAGAACAGGATATGATGAAAGAGATTTAATGTCTTATGAAGCGGAAAGCATGAAGTTTGGTGCCTCTTTAAATTATCGTCCTTTAGGAGACGATCGTTTAGAGATTATCTGGAATTCTAAGTTTGGTAATGGAAACACCATATACCAAGGAACGAACAGATATAACATTAAGAACTTCTTTATGGAGCAACACAAACTTGAGGTTCGTGGGAAAAACTTTTTTGTAAGAGGGTATATGACCAGTGAAGATGCAGGAGACTCTTATGATACACGTTTTGCAGCCATTAATATCAACAGAGAATGGAAATCTGACGCCGAATGGTTTCAACAATATGCAGGTGCTTTCTTAGGAGCAATTCCAGGAGTGCCAGCAGGGAATCATCAAGCAGCAAGAGCTGTTGCAGATACTGGTAGGTTGATACCAGGAACACCTGGTTTTCAAGCTGCATTTGATAAAATAACAACAGATCCAGACTTAATAACAGGTTCTAAGTTTCAAGACAACACGAAATTGTATCATGCAGATGCAAATTTAAACTTAAGAGATTATATAGATTGGGCAGAAGTTCAAGTAGGAGGATCTTATAGGAGATATTCTTTGAATTCTAACGGTAGTATTTTTACTGATTATGACGGACCTATTAATTATGATGAATTTGGTATTTATACACAAATTCAAAAAAGCTTTTTAGAAGACGATCGTTTAAAGTTAACGAGTTCTGTTCGTTATGACAAAGCACAAAACTTTGATGGAAATTATTCTCCAAGAGTTTCTTTGGCATATGCAGGAGGTGAAAATAAAAACCAAAACTTTAGAGCTTCTTTTCAGACAGGTTTTAGAAACCCAACAACACAAGATCAATACATTGGTTTAAATGCAGGTAGAGCGTATTTGGTTGGTTCTGCTCCAGACAACTTAGATCGCTTTAATACACCAGCATTGCCTTTTAGCCCAACAGGAACTGCACTTACTGGACTTCCTTCTAGAGAGGTTTCAGGAAGAGAAGCATATGAAAATGCATTCTCTTTAACATCTGTTTTAGGAGGGGCGCCAACTGCTGCAAATGTAGAATTGGTAAAAGCAGAAAGAGTTTCTGCATATGAAATTGGATATAGAGGATTGGTAGGATCAGATGATTCTAGAGTTACCGTAGATTTAAGTGTATATTACAACCAGTATCAAGATTTTATTGCAGGAAAAAACGTAGTTGTTCCTTATTATGGAGATGTAGCGTTTACGCAAACGGCTCCAGTAGGTCCAGGGGGTGCTCCAGTTCCATTATCACTTGTTGCATTGTCACAAGGAGATTTCACTGTTTTCTCTACGTACACAAATACATCTGCTGACATTAATTCTTATGGAGCAAGTATTGGTTTAACAACAAATATTTTTGGAGGATTTAACTTAGGAGCAAATTATACCTATGCGAAGTTTGATTTCGATCAAGCATCTGATCCAGATTTTGAAGCAGGATTTAATACGCCAGAACACAAAGTAAAAATTCAATTTGGAAAACAAAATGTATTTAAAAACTTTGGTTTCAACATCAATGCGAGATGGCAAGATGAGTACCGTTGGGAATCTACATTCTTAGATGCAGACATCACTTCTAGAACTGTTATAGATGCTCAAATCAACTACAGTGTTCCCGCTTGGAAATCTGTATTTAAAGTAGGTGGAGCGAATTTAACAGGTCAAGAGTACTTAAGTGCACCAGGAGTTGGAGCCATTGGTTCTCAGTACTATATTGCTTGGACAATTAACAACTAGTAAAAATTACAGATAGGAGTATTCCTAAATTATACAATACCAAAAAAGGTTGCGCATTTGCGCAACCTTTTTTTATTTATAAACTATTTTTTTTAAATCTGGGATTCGTTTTAAGAAAGCATCATCACGGCTCTTTTCAACCCAGTAATAAACACATCAATCTCTTCTTTGGTATTATAAAAAGAAAAGGAAGCTCGTATGGTTCCTGGTATTTTAAAGAAATCCATAATTGGCTGTGCACAGTGGTGTCCTGTTCTCACGGCAATGCCCAGTTTATCTAAAATAACGCCAATATCATAGGGGTGAATTTCACCTACATTGAAAGAAATTACCGCTGTTTTTTCTGCGGTGGTTCCATATATTTTCACGCCTTCAATTTTTAATAACTCGGCTGTTCCGTAAGCTAAAAGTTCTGCTTCATAGCTAGCTATATTGTCAAAACCAATTGCATTCATATAATCTAATCCTGCACCAAAAGCGATGCCTCCACAAATATTGGGAGTTCCTGCTTCAAACTTATGTGGCAATCCAGCATAGGTGGTTTTTTCAAAGGTAACTACATCAATCATTTCTCCACCTCCTTGGTAGGGCGGGAGTTTTTCTAACCATTCTTTTTTTCCATACAACATTCCCACGCCTGTAGGACCACATAACTTGTGGGCCGAAGCTACATAGAAATCAACACCTAAAGCTTGTACATCTGGTTTTATGTGTGGGGTTGCTTGTGCACCATCGATTAAAACAGCAGCACCAAACAGATGTGCTTTTTTAATAATTTCTTCAATTGGGTTTACAACGCCCAAAGCATTTGAAACATGGTTACAGAAAACCACTTTTGTTTTTTCGTTTACTAGAGTATGGTATACTTCCATTTGCAAAGAACCGTCCAGGTTCATGGGAATTACCTTTAAAAGAGCTCCTGTTTTTTCACAAAGCATTTGCCAAGGAACAATGTTTGAATGGTGTTCTAAGGCAGAAACAATAATTTCATCTCCTTTTTGTAAAAGGCTTGCAAAACCCGAGGCAACCATATTGATGCTGTGCGTGGTGCCTGCGGTTAAAATAACTTCATAAGCATGTTTTGCATTAAAGTGCTGTTGTACCTTTATACGCGCTTCCTCATACTTATCGGTTGCTTCTTGACTTAGCGTATGCACACCTCTGTGAATATTAGCATTGTAGTTGCTATAATAATCTACAATTGCATCGATCACTACTTGTGGGGTCTGGGAGGTGGCAGCGTTGTCAAAATATACCAAAGGTTTTCCATTTACAGTTCTCTTTAGAATTGGGAAATCTTCACGAATTTTATCAATCTGTATCATACCACATGTATTTATAATGCAAAGATAAACGATGCATTTTTAAAGTTTTCAAAAAGACAATATGTTTTTCTTATTTTTACATCATTAAATCATTGGCTATGAAAATTTTTAAGAGAATCCTCCTTTTGTTGGCTGTTTTTGTGACGGTTGTTATTATTCATAATTACCCGAAATTAAATATTTTAGCAGGCTATTCTGCAAAAAGCACTGCAACGTCTGTTTTTCTGGGCGAAAGAAGCTTGGTGTTTACTGATTCAACTGATAATAACTTTTCTCCTGTACATTTAGCAACAGATGCGATTGATACCATCACAAAGTCAGCCACTGCTTCGGTATTTGGATTACTCACACGAAAAGCAATTATAAGAGAAGGTTTGGGATCTGTTTTAACTTTAAGTAAAGCAGACGAAAACAGCCCTTATTTAACCCCTAAGAGAACAAAAAATAAAAACAAGGCAATGCCATATCCTTTAGGAGATGGGCCTCAGAAAGACACGGTTTTTACCAATGTAGACTATGAAAAATTAAACACCGCCGTTCGTTCCATTTTTGGGGAAAGAAAATCAAGAGCCATTGTGGTGCTTTACAAAGATCAAATTATTGCTGAGAAGTATTCTGAAGGGTTTCATAAAGACTCCAAAATTTTAGGCTGGTCGATGACGAAAAGTGTTCTAAGTACTGTTTTTGGGGTTTTAGAACATCAGCAAAAAATACAACTACAAGACAAAGCCCCTATTGCTTCTTGGCAAAATGATCCAAGAAAAGAGATCACAATTCACAATTTATTACAAATGAATTCGGGATTGGAATGGGATGAAAACTATGACGAAATTTCGGATGCGACTAAAATGCTTTTTTTAGAACGCGATATGACCAAGATGTAAGCGCTAAAACCATTGGTAGGAAAACCCAATGAAAGCTGGTATTATTCTTCTGGAACTACAAACTTATTGTCGGGTATTTTGAGAGATCAGTTTGATACACATCAAGAATATTTAGATTTCTGGTACACGGATTTGATTGATAAAATTGGGATGAATTCCATGACATTGGAAGCAGATTTAGCAGGAAATTACGTAGCCTCATCCTATGCTTGGGCAACGGCCAGAGATTGGGGAAAATTTGGATTGCTTTACCTCCACAACGGAGCTTGGAATGGCGAACAGCTATTTACCAAAGATTGGGTAGCGTATGCTACGACCCCCACGCCCACTTCAGAAGGAGTCTATGGTGCACAATTTTGGTTAAATGCTGATGGCGGTTTTAAAGACGTGCCGAAAAACATGTATTATGCGGATGGCTACAAAGGACAACGTGTTTATGTATTGCCAGATCAAGAAATGGTGGTTGTGCGTTTCGGAATGTCTAATTTTGAAGAAAATGCCTTTTTGAATGGAATTTTAGAGGCAATTAAGTAACAAAAAAAACCACGCAATTTGCGTGGTTTTCTCTTTTTTATAAAAAGGAACTTAATTGCTTATAAATCAAAGCCAATATCAACGCCCAATTTTTTGGCAATTAATTTGGTGATTCGTTGTTTTACTTCAGGTATTTTTACACTTTCTAACACCGTGTTGGCAAAGGCATACATTAATAATGCTTTTCCTTCTTTCTTTGGAATTCCACGTTGTTGCATGTAAAATAAAGCATCTTCATCCAATTGACCAATGGTACAACCATGCGAACATTTTACATCGTCTGCAAAAATCTCTAGTTGAGGTTTTGCATTAATGGTGGCTTTATCACTTACTAAAATATTGTTGTTTTTTTGATAGGCATTGGTCTTCTGCGCTTCTTTCTCAACAATTACTTTCCCGTTAAAAACACCTGTAGCACGCTCGTCGAAAATTCCTTTGTAATCTTGATGACTTTCACAATTTGGCGCTATATGATGAACCAATGTGTGGTGATCTACGTGTTGTTTTCCTTCAATAATGGTAATTCCTTTTAAGATGGAGTCTATATGTTCTCCACGCTGAAAGAAGTTTAAGTTGTTTCTGGTGATGTTTCCACCAAAAGAAAAGGTGTGTACAGAAACAATACTCTTCGATTTTTGTTCGATGTAAGAATTGTCTACCAATGAGGCATTTTCATCATCATTTTGAATTTTATAAATGTCAACGGTAGCGTCTTTTGCTGCAAAAACTTCAGTGACTGAATTTGTTAAAACAGGGTTGGAAGTTAAACTTTGATTGCGTTCTATAATTTGAACATGTGCATTTTGTTCTACAACAATTAAATTTCTAGGTTGCAACAATGTTGCCGCCTCAGATCCGGTTGTAAAGTTGATGATTTGAATGGGTTTCTCTACTTCAACGTTTTTTGGAATGTGAATGTAAGCTCCTTCTGAAGCGAAAGCCGTATTTAGTGAAGTTAGGTTGTCTTTTGTTGCTATTTTGTCAAAGTAATTTTCAATAACTGCTTTGTATTTTGGCTTTACCAATGCTGAAGACATCAAACAAACATCAAACGTATCGTGGGTAGTTTCCGACAAAAAAGAACTGTATTTTCCATCGATAAACACTAGCTTGTAGGCATCGATATCATGAATAAAATACTTTTTTACATCTGCTAATTGAATGTTGTTTTCTTTGTTTGGAAACAAACTATAGTCTTGCTTTAAAACAGCGTTTAAAGAAGTGTATTTCCAAGCTTCTAACTTTTTAGTAGGAAACCCTAGCGCTTCAAAGTTTTGAAGTGCTTTAGAACGAATTTCGTGAACCTCTGAATCGGTTTCTACTCGATTTTCAAAAGCTACATATGAGGATACTAATTTATCTTTTAATTCCATTTTTTTAGTATTCGGTAGGTAGTTTTAGTAAGTGATTATCTGTACTGTTGCTACCAACTTAATTTAAACCAATTCTTGCTTAATCCAATCATACCCTTTTGCTTCTAATTCTAAAGCTAAGGAGGCATCCCCAGATTTTACAATTTTTCCATCATGTAAAACATGAACAAAATCGGGAACGATATAATCTAACAAACGTTGGTAATGCGTAATTACGATGACCGCATTGTCTTTCGATTTTAATTTGTTTACGCCGTTTGCAACAATTCGCAACGCATCAATATCCAAACCAGAATCAGTTTCATCTAAGATGGCTAATTTTGGTGCTAACATTGCCATTTGAAAGATTTCATTTCTTTTTTTCTCTCCTCCGGAAAAACCTTCGTTTAAAGAACGTGACAAAAACTTACGATCTATTTCTAATAATTCTGATTTTTCACGAATCATTTTCAACATATCTTTTGCTGGCATGTCTTCCAAACCTTTAGCCTTCCTTGTTTCGTTAATAGCAGTTTTGATAAAGTTGGTTACAGAAACTCCAGGAATTTCTACAGGATATTGAAAGGATAGAAAGATACCATTGTGCGCTCTTTCTTCAGGAGCAAGCTCACCAATATCTTCTCCGTCCAATTCAATGTTTCCAGCAGTAACCTCATACTCTTCTTTTCCAGCAATAATATTAGCCAAGGTACTTTTACCTGCACCATTTGGTCCCATAATTGCGTGAACTTCACCTGCTTTGACTTCTAAGCTCAATCCTTTTAAGATTGATTTGTCTTCGATACTTGCGTGTAAATTTTCTATTTTTAACATGGTTATCTTTTATATGCCCTCAACTCCAGGCGTTTGCTTTTTAATATTTTTCTATTTTAGAATCACGAACTCGGAGTCCTCTATCCTACAGAGCCTTCTAACGAAATTTCTAATAATTTTTGCGCTTCTACCGCAAACTCCATAGGGAGTTTGTTTAAAACTTCTTTGCTAAATCCGTTTACGATTAATGCAATTGCTTTTTCGGTATCAATTCCACGTTGGTTGCAATAGAAAAGTTGCTCTTCACCGATTTTACTAGTGGTTGCTTCATGTTCTACTTGCGCAGTTTTATTTTTTACTTCGATGTATGGAAAGGTGTGAGCGCCACATAAATTTCCCATCAATAAAGAATCACATTGAGAAAAGTTCCGCGCATTTTCAGCTCTTGCGCCAATTTGCACCAAACCACGGTAACTGTTTTGAGAGCTTCCAGCAGAGATTCCTTTCGAAATAATTGTTGATTTTGTATTTTTACCAAGATGAATCATCTTCGTCCCAGTATCTGCTTGCTGATAATTATTGGTAACTGCAATTGAGTAAAACTCACCAACAGAATTATTTCCTTTTAAAATACACGAAGGATATTTCCAAGTTACTGCAGAACCTGTTTCTACTTGTGTCCAAGAAATTTTTGCATTGTTTTCACACAAACCTCTTTTGGTTACAAAGTTGTAAACCCCACCTTTTCCTTCTTTGTTCCCAGGGTACCAGTTTTGTACTGTAGAGTATTTAATTTCGGCATCGTCCATTGCAATGAGTTCTACAACTGCTGCATGCAATTGATTTTCATCTCTGCTTGGAGCTGTACAGCCTTCTAAATACGAAACATAACTCCCTTTGTCTGCAACCACTAACGTTCTTTCAAACTGTCCGGTTCCGCCTTCGTTTATTCTAAAATAGGTAGACAATTCCATTGGACATCGAACACCTTTTGGAATGTAACAGAAAGACCCATCAGAGAAAACAGCCGAATTTAGCGCTGCGTAAAAGTTATCGGTTGTTGGTACTACGGTTCCTAAATATTTACGCACCAATTCTGGATGTTCTTGAATTGCTTCTGAAATAGGCATAAAAATAATCCCCTTTTCACCCAATGTTTTCTTAAATGTAGTGGCAACAGAAACCGAATCCATTACAATATCTACGGCAACATTGGCTAATTTCTTTTGTTCATCTAAAGAAATTCCTAAACGCTTAAAAGTGTCCAATAATTCTGGATCAACTTCGTCTAAAGAATTTAATTTTGGTTTTTCTTTTGGCGCAGAGTAGTAGGCAATGTCCTGAAATTTTGGTTTCTCATACTGCACATTTGCCCATTCTGGTTCTTCCATTTTTTTCCAAACTCTAAAAGCTTCCAAACGCCAATCGGTCATCCATTGCGGTTCGTTTTTCTTCTTAGAAATTGCGATTACAACCTCTTCGTTTAACCCTTTTGCAAAAGTTTCACTTTCTATATCTGTATAAAAACCATATTTGTACTCTTGGGTTTTTAATTCTTGCTCTAACTGTTCTTCTGTATATTTTGACATCTTTTTCTAATTTTTAAAGCGAAAAACTTTCTCCACATCCACAAGTTCTATTGGCATTCGGGTTGTTAAAAACAAATCCTTTTCCATTTAAACCTCCAGAATATTCTAAGGTAGTTCCCACTAAATATAAAAAACTTTTTTTGTCAACGATAATTTTCACATCGTTCTCTTCAAAAACCTTATCGTTTTCTTTTCTTTTGTTATCAAAAGTTAAATCGTAAGACAAACCTGAACAACCACCGCTTTTTACACCAACTCTTACAAAGTCATTGGTCGCGTCGAAGCCATCATCTGTCATTAATTGTATGACTTTCTTCTTTGCTGTGTCTGAAACTTTTATCATAATTTTAAATAGATTAAATCTAAATTGTCTGCAAATATACAATATATGTCTTAAAAAGAAGGTAACCTTCATTAACAAGAACAATGCAGCTATTGGTTTTTTTGATTATTCTCTAAAGACTGGATTGTTGACGAAATCTGGATCACTAAGGGATAATAAAAAGGCTTTTAAATTTGCTTTCTCTTGCAGGGACAAACCCACACCGCCTTGATTCACTTTTTTCATTAAAGGGTCAATAGTTGCCGAGGGTTGGAGGCCTTCCGAATAATGCTGGATGACTTCGTCTAAAGTTGCAAAACGACCATCGTGCATATAGGGTGCGGTAAATATTAAATTCCGAAGTGATGGTGATTTAAACTTACCATTATCGTTTGTGTCGCCAGTTACAGCGCCTAAGCCCAGGTCTGAAAAGTTGCTATCCAATCCGTTATTGTGAAACTTATTGTCTGTCCAAAGGGGATTGTTATCGCTCCCATGGCAATGGAAGCAATCTCCTTTGGCTTCGTCCATAAAAACATTAAATCCAGCAGATTCTTGGGGAGTTAGCGTAGTTTCTCCATTCAAATATCGATCAAATTTTGAGTTTCCAGAAATCAGGGTTCTTTCAAATTGAGCAAGCGCTCTTGTGATTAAAACAGCATCGATTTCCGAACTTCCAAAGGCTTGTAAAAATAAATCTGGATATTCAGGACTTGCTTGTAATTTTTCTGCGACAGTTTCCCAATTAGCATGCATTTCTATTGGGTTTTTTACAGGTTCTAAGGCCTGTTTTTCCAAACCTACTTCTTTTCCGTCCCAAGCGAAGCGTTCGTCAAAATTCCATGCTAAATTGAATAAAGGCATTGAATTTCTAGTTCCTAAAATTCCTTGAACTCCTTCGCTAAATTGTCGGTTATTGGCAAATGATTTCTGTGGACTATGGCAGGTAGCACAGGACTGTGTGTTGTTTCCAGAAAGTTTTCTGTCAAAAAACAATTTTTTTCCTAAGGCAACTCCTTCTTCTGTAAGTGGATTGTTTGCGGGAATTATAGGAGCAATTAACTTGTTGGCAAAGAGTGTTGGAATTTCTAAATTATAAGGTACAGGAGTGTACATTGTTGTTTCTTTTGATGTGCATTGCATCAAAAGAAAAATAGCAAGTAGAAAAATACCGTTGTTTTTCATTTTTTCTCTTAAAATAGTGTTTTTTATTCTTGTACTGCTCCCAAACTAAAAACCGATTTTCCATTTTGATGCATTAAAATTTGCGCATCGAAATTTGGCATTAAAACGGTATTTAGGACATTTAAATCCCATGTATTTGGGTTTTTAAACCATTCGGCAATGTTCATTTTTATTTCAATTTCAGTAGTTGCGGATATGCTAACGACTCCAAGATCTACTTTAAAGGAAGTGTCTTGAAAGATTAAATTGTTGGGATCTGCGCTATTAACAGCACTAATAACATGGTAATTAAACGCTGCTGGTGCTAGACTTTGACCAACATATTTTCCGTCAAATTGCATAAAATGATAGCCACCACCAAGCATTCCCGGCACGTTAAACGAAGCTGTATTTAAATCTGGATAGCTTCCATCCACATTTTCGGTATCTGTAAATCCAAAAACAAAGGAGAGCTTGTAGTCTCCTACAGGCACTTCGTTGCCTTCTATTGTTACTTTCTCTTCACCAAGGTTTACTAATTGATAAGATGAAAGTTTGTAAATTTCATTGCTTGCACTTGTTAAAATCACATTTGAAACTAAATATCTCAACCTTTCGATACTGAGCATTTCACCATTTTCATTGGTAAATTTTAGGATATTAAAATCTGCAGCGTTCACGGGTGTATTTTCCCAATTGTGAGAAAATCGGACGGCTACACTTGCGCTTTGCGCTTCCTCTGGAGAACTGCAAGCACTCCATGCTAATAGTCCGGTTAAGAGAAATAATAGCATTCTCATATTAGTTTGTTTTTATAATTAAAGCATCAGAAAACCCTTTGTTTTCGGTTAAGTCTCCATTAGAACTATTGGTTTCTCCAACAGCAATAATGCTTGCGTTGTTGAGTTGAACTGCATCGTAAAAATAGTCAATTTCATCTCCGCCAATGGTTTGCTTCCAAACGAGGTTCCCTTCGGCATCTATTTTTAAAAGCAGGGCATCATTTTGTCCTTGATTTGTAAAACCCTCATTCAAGCTCCGAGAACTTCCTGAAATAATAAAACCATTGTCTTGTGCTCTAGCAACGGAACGGGCAACATCAAAGCTGCTTCCACCAATTGTTTTTTCCCAAATTAAGTTCCCGTCCGTATTCATCTTAATGATCCAGACATCTGCTGCTCCATGATTATTTGATACATCTTTATCTGCACTTCTGGTGTCGCCAACAATGATAAAGTTTCCGTCATTGGTGGCAGTAATGGCTCTTGCTTCGTCAATTTCTGATCCTCCAAAACTTCGTTCCCAAAGCAAACTCCCATTGGAAGTTATTTTAAGTACCCAAAAGTCATACGAACCGTTGTTGTTTGAAATATCTACATCGGCACTGTCTGATGAACCTGCGATTATAAAATTGTGATCTTCCGTTTCGACAATTCCAAAAGGAGCGTCTGTAAAAGAGCCGCCAAAATATTTACTCCACTGTAAGTCGCCGTTTTCGCTTAGTTTTATCGCCCAAATATCACCTCCGGCATGTCTTTGTGAATTTCTTGAATTCCCTTGCCCTCCTGATGCCGTAACATCTAAAACTCCTGTGATTAAATAGCTATTGTCGGCAGTTTGTAATAGGGTCGTGCCGAAGTCTGCTCCTAAATATCCAAAGGTTTTACTCCAAGAAATCGTACCGTTTGCATCTAGTTTTATCATCCAAAAATCCTGCGAACCCGCATTTCCTGGAACATCTAGATTGGAACTTGTACTGTAGCCCAAAATAGCAAAACCACCATCTTTAGTTTGTAGGATATCATTTCCTCGATCGTCTTCCGATCCACCAAAGGTTTTACTCCATTGGATGTTGTTTTCTGCATCTAATTTCAATATCCAAAAATCAAAATCTTCGACAGTTTTATCAGAAATATCTCCATTGATGCTTTGCGTATAGCCTAAAACTGCAGCTCCTCCATCTTGTGTTTTTACAACCGCATTGGCAACATCATTTTTAGAACCTCCATAGTTTTTGATGGTCGTAATTTCTCCCAAAGAACCTTCTGAAATAGGAAAAGAAAGTGGTTCCTTTTTCGAACAATTCAAGAGCATAAGACAACACACAAAAAAGTAAAATACTTTCATTTTTTGGGATTGATTTTAGGAGCCACTTTTTCTGATAATAAAGAACCCACGATTGATATCACTGATAATAATATTGCCACTTTGGAAATAAGGGTATACATTCCAGGTGCCTCTAAAGCTAGCCAAATCATTTTCTGGATAGGTGTCGAAAGATCCAATTTCAGTAAAGCTTTTAGCCTCGATATTGCTGAGGTCGATCATTCGTACTCCGGCGGTGTAATTTGCCTGAAAATAGGTAGTTCCTTTTGTGTAGCCGTTATGATCTATTGCGGCTGTTGGTCCAATATATTCTGTATGATAAATAGGGTTGTCCAAATCGGTAAAATCGAAAACAATTGTTCTCGTATTTCCTCCAAAATCACGCTCATCTAATTCATCTCCTAAAATGAAGTATTGTTGGTTTTCTGTAAACCAGCCTTGGTGGGTGTACCCAATGTTTTGATAGGTGATTGTCGAAATTGTTATGGGAGCCGATTTGTCGGTAACATCCACAATAACAACTTGGTTTGCGTTACTACCAATTAAAATTTCTTTGTCTGTATAGTCTGTGTCTGGGCCTTTGTAAGTAACTACTTGTGCATCGTGAGAATACCCTCCACCAGAAAATCCACCTGCTGCAACGGGGTTTAGGGGGTCGGTTATATCTACAAAATGAGGTCCACCAGAAAAGCTACTGGTTCCAACTGCATAGGCAAAACCACTGTCTTCGTTGATGATAATATTGTGTGCTTTTCCAAATCCTGAATAAAAAGCATCGTTTGAAAAGGTTTCGGGAGCATCTACCACATCTCGCAATCGCGTTAAATCAAAAACTTGCATTCCATGCCCTGCTGCTTCACTGACGACATAGGCATGGTTGTTAAAAACCTTCACGTCTCGCCACGAACTTGAAACGGTTTGTGTGTCTAAAAAGCCCATTATTTTAGGGTTTATTGGATCTGTAATATCAATAAACGTTAGTGTTTTATTTGAACCCATTAAAGCATATTCGTTGTTGGTCAGAGGATCTGTCCAGCCCCAACAATCATTTCCAGCAGTAGAAAGATTTAAATCGGTTAAAGAAATATGTGCCAATAAATCGTAGTTATTACAAGGGTATTCACCTGCAAAACCGTTGATGCATTTTGCCAAAGGCTCTCCAATAAAGGGAGTTTCTTCGAAAACATCTTTTTTGGTACAGCCAATTAAGAGGGTTAAAGAAATAAATAGTGCTTTTTTATACATGGGGTAAATGATTAGTTAAAAATGATTTTTTTGATGAAATAAACACTTCTTTTCAAGGTATCTTTATGCAAAACGTATTTTAGGGTATTTATATTTTACTTAAAAGAAAAAAGCATTGGTAAACAAAAGTACCATTATTCTTTCTATTTCACCAAGCAACATTGTTAAAGTAAGTAGGTGTGTTCTTCTGAATGTTTTTATCTTTGCGGCATGTTAGAAGATAAAAACCCACAAAAAACGTCGTTGGCTGAGCTTGGAGAGTTTGGTTTAATCAATCATATTACACAATATTTTACGGTTAAGAATGCCACTACAAAATATGCTGTTGGCGATGATGCTGCGGTGATTTCCAATCAAGATGAAACCTTAGTTACCACCGATTTATTGATCGAAGGAGTGCATTTTGATTTAAGCTATATGCCATTAAAGCATCTAGGTTATAAGGCAGTCATGGTCAACCTATCGGATGTGTACGCGATGAATGGGAAAGCCACTCAGATTACGGTTTCGATTGCCGTTTCTAATCGTTTTCCATTGGAAGCAATTGAGGAATTGTATGCGGGAATTCAGCTGGCTTGTGATACCTATCAGGTAGATTTAGTGGGTGGAGATACCACCTCTTCTACCAAAGGAATGCTAATTTCTGTAACGGCCATTGGAACTGCAAAAGCGGAAGATATTGTTTACAGACACGGCGCAAAAGTAACCGACTTAATTGTAGTTACTGGAGATTTAGGGGCTGCTTATTTAGGCTTACAAGTGTTAGAAAGAGAAAAGCAAGTGTTTGCGGTAGATCCAAAGAATCAGCCAGACCTAGACAATTATACGTATTTAATTGAACGACAATTAAAACCGGAAGTTCGAAAAGATGTAGTGGGTTGGTTGAAAGAATTGGACGTAAAACCAACGGCCATGATTGATATTTCTGACGGTCTTTCCTCAGAAATCATGCACATTTGTTCGCAAAGTAAGGTGGGGTGTAAAATCTACGAAGAAAAATTGCCTTTAGACCCTCAAGTAATTTCTGCTTGTGAAGAATTTGAATTGGATTCGACCATGGTCGCTTTGAGTGGCGGTGAAGATTACGAATTGCTTTTTACGGTGCCGATTGCCGATTTTGAAAAAATGAAAGGAAACCCAAATTTTTCTATTATTGGGCACATTACGGAAGAAAACCAAGGATTGAACTTGGTGACGAGAGCCAGCCAAGAAATTGAGCTAAAAGCTCAAGGCTGGAATCCGATGAAAGAGGAAGTATAAAAACAGATAAAAAAAGAGATACAAAAAACGCGCAAATTTTTAATTTGTGGGTTTTGTTTTTTAGAGGGTGTTGGTAAATAAGCAATAACCTTTGAGATTACTACTTCCTGGCGGTGTTTTATAAACGTTATTGATAACTGTAACCTCTCGTGTTAGAGAATGTTTTTTAAATCTTGTTTTCCAATTATTGCCATCACCGCTACACGATTGTTCGTTATTTTGAAATAGATAGTATCAGAACCACACACACATCGTCTAGACCCAGTTTTTATATCATCGACAGATTCAAATGAAAACGGATTTTTTGCGATACGATCAGAACACTCAAAGATGGAGTCAAATTTTTCAACATCATCTCTCTCTTTTTTAATGCAGCTTCAAAAAGGGTGTTTACTAAAAGGTTCTTTATCCATTACTATTATTGGGATAATAATTTTTTTATTAAATGGTTAAAATTAAACCTTTAAGTTTTGTAAACATATGTAAATAGCTACAAAAAATTTAAAAAAATAAATACCAATAAACAACTGGGCGTATATCAGAATAACCGGGTGTTATTTAGAATAACTGTTTTTGAAGCAGGATAAAATATAGAGATTTTTGAAGTAAATTGTTTGTTAACAACGTTTTACAAAAGAAGTTAAGGCAAGGGTGAGTGCTGGCGCGTTTTCAATATGGCTCATGTGACCCTCTGGAAAAACAACCACTTCCGAGTTGGTTGTTTTTGCTTCGTTTAAAGAAGTTTCAAGATCCAAAACAGGATCTTTTTCACCGATAATAATCAGTTTTTTAAAGTTGTTTTCAGTCAGAACCGCCGTTCGGTTGGGGCGAATTCGCATCCCTTCCTGTCCAGCAATATAGCCTTGTATTGGTGTTTTTAAGGCTTCTTGCAATGCCGCTTTTATTTCGGCTTTAAATAGACTTCGGCTTTTTTCACCAAACAAGTTGGTAAAAGACATGCGTACCATGTTTTCAAAGTTTTTCTGAATCATTTTGTTGGCACGAAGGCGCAGTGTTTTTCGCTCAGCATCATCTTCAATCGACGTCGCGTTCATTAGGCACATCCCTTTTATTTTTTGTGGGTATTTCTCTGCAACAGCCAAGGCCACATAACCGCCCAACGAATGCCCAATGATCACACATTTTCGGATGCGCAAATGTTTTAAAACTGCCGCTACACTTTCTGCAAACAGTTCCATGCTGTGCAAATAGCCCAAACAGTCAGATTTTCCATGGCCTAGTAAATCAATGGCAATGACTCGATTTCTTTTCGAAAGTTGCGGAATCACGTCTTTCCACATACTTATGTTTTCTAAAAAACCATGTAAGAGAACCACGGCAGTTCCTTTTCCGATATCCGAAAAAGAAATGCCCGCCTTTTTAAAAGTGACTGATTTATGCATCTTACAAAAATATGTATATTTCAAGAATAAAAATCATCCAAAAAAATGAATAAAACAAAAGAAATTTGGATTGCTGGTTTTGCTCTTTTCTCACTTTTTTTTGGTGCAGGAAATTTAATATTACCCCCTACCCTCGGGTTAAAATCGGGAGTAGATTGGTGGATTGTGGTATCGGGTTTTGTGCTAACAGCTGTTAGCATTCCTATTTTGGCCATTTTTGCACATGCAAAATTACAAGGTACTTTGTACGATTTTGGAAAGAAAGTGTCCCCACGATTTAGCAGTGTATATTGTTTTCTCATCTATATCATTGCCGTTGCAATTCCCTCATCAAGAACCGCTGCAGTTACTCATGAAATGACGGTACAACCCTTTTTTGATAGTGCACCCATTTATACAAGTATCCTATATTTTGTACTGGTTTTTATTTTTGCTGTAAACAGAACTCGAGTTATTGGATTAATCGGGAAATTTCTCACACCGATTATTGTTTTCATCTTATTGATCATTATCGGAATTGCTGTTTTTACCACTTCTGGAACCCTGCAAGCTTCCACCTTTACAACTCCTTTTGTAGATGGAATTCTAGAGGGCTACCAAACCTTTGATGCCATTGGCGGCGTGGTGGTGGGCGCGGTCATTATTATTTCATTAAATTATAGCAGTCATACCACTTTTGATGCCAAAAGAAATTTGCTTCGAAAAGCAGGTTTTATTGCCGGAATCGGCTTGCTTCTTATTTATGGGGGATTGATTTTAAGCGGTGCTTTATTGGGTCCTACTTTTGCAGAAGGCACCACAAGAACTGCAGTTTTATCAGGATTGAGCACCCAAACGTTGGGCGATTTTGGTGCCCGATTTTTAAGTGTTTTGGTGGCATTGGCGTGTTTTACCACCGCGGTTGGAATTGTTACTGGAACCGCAGATTACATCAGTGGAATCTGTAAAAATTCTAAAAAAGCCTACCTCATTACCGCTGCAATTGCCTCTATTATTGGAGTCTTAGTAGGGAGTTATCAAGTAGGTTTTATCATTATACTGGCCGTGCCTGCCTTAATGTTTTTATATCCCATTACCATTGTGTTGATAGTTTTGAATGTACTTCCAGACAAATTGGCTTCCAAAAAAGTATTTAGAGGCGTGGTATTGGTCACCTTTTTGTTCAGCATCCCCGATTTTTTAGGCTTCGTAATTCCGAGCGTATATTTAGTGGATCTAAAAAATCTCATTCCATTGGCAAACGCCAGTTTAGGATGGGTGCTTCCGGCTTTTTTAGTTTTTATGGGGTTGAATATTATTGCTTTCAAAACCAAGACTTCCAATTAAAAGCAGGTTAAAAAAAGGATTTTTGTTGTTATAAAATATAAATAGGTTATTTTTGGCTTTTATTGTAAAACACAGCTTTTGTTAAACTATTACGCATATCCACATACTTCCTCTAAACAATGGGTGACCTTTGTTCATGGAGCAGGCGGTAGTAGTTCTATATGGTTCAAACAAGTGCGTGCTTTCAAAAAACAGTTCAACGTGTTAATTCTGGATTTGCGGGGACACGGAGATAGCAAACCTTCTTTAAAAGACACGTTCAACCCAAAATATACTTTTGATTCTATAACAGATGATATTGTGGAGGTTCTTGCGTATTTAAAAATAAAGAAATCGCATTTTATTGGTATTTCTTTAGGGACGATTTTGATTCGAAACTTGGCCGAAAAAAAGCCAGCAATGGTGAAGAGTATGGTGATGGGTGGTGCGATTATAAAAATGAATTTCCGCTCGCAAGTGTTAATGAAAGTGGGGAATCTTTTTAAATCTGTGGTGCCCTATATGCTATTATACAAACTCTTTGCGTTTATTATTATGCCAAAGAAGAATCACAAAAAATCGAGATTATTGTTTGTCAACGAAGCGAAGAAATTATACCAAAAAGAATTTATTCGTTGGTTTAAGTTGACTTCAGAAATCAATCCACTTTTAAGACTTTTTAGAGCCAAAGACATTAAAATTCCTACTTTTTATGTGATGGGTTCAGAAGACCATTTGTTTCTACCTTCCATAAAAAACATTGTTTCCAAACACGGCAGCTCTTCTCTTTTTGTGATCGACAATTGTGGGCATGTAGTGAATGTAGAACAGCCAGAAATGTTCAACACCCGCAGCATTCAATTTATCAATTCTTTGGGATAAAAAAAACGAGTCTTTCAACTCGCTTTTTATATTAAGCATTCATAAGATCTTCAATTTCCTCTGCTTCAATAGGAATATTTCCCATTAAATTGAAAGGGGCTCCGTTTTCTTGGACCACCACATCATCCTCCAACCGAATTCCAAAACCTTCTTTAGGAATGTAGATTCCAGGCTCTACTGTAAAGACCATATTGGCTTCCATTGGTTTGTGAAGCAATCCGTAATCATGGGTGTCCAATCCAATATGATGGCTGGTACCGTGCATGAAATACTTTTTGTATGCAGGCCAATTTTTATCTTCATTCTGAACATCTGCTTTGTCTAGCAAACCTAATTTCAATAATTCTGCCGTCATAATTCCGCCAACTTCAACATGGTAATCTTTCCAAATCGTTCCTGGAGTTAAGAGCTTTGTTGCTTCTTTTTTTACATGGTTTACTGCGTTGTATACTGCTTTTTGTCTTTCAGAAAATTTTCCAGAAACCGGAACAGTTCTTGATAAATCACTTTTATAATTGGCATATTCTGCCGCGATATCTAACAAGATCAAATCGCCCGCTTTACATTGCTGATTGTTTTCAATGTAGTGCAATACATTGGCATTGTTTCCGCTGGCAATTATAGGCGTGTAGGCGAAACCTTTAGAGCGATTTTTTATGAATTCATGAATCAACTCTGCTTCAATTTCATATTCCCAAACACCGGGTTGTATGAAATTTAGAATTCTTCTGAATCCTTTTTCGGTTATGTCACAAGCTTGTTGCATTAAATCTAATTCAATCGGATCTTTAACGGCACGCAAGCCTTGTAAAATAGGATTGCTTTTGGCAACATTGTGAGCAGGATATTTTGCCAACAACCATTTTGTAAAACGGTCTTCACGGGTTTCAGTCGCTACATTGGCTCTGTAATGTTCGTTGGTATTGATGTAAAAAGTATTCGCATATGAAGCCATTTCAAACAATACTTTCTCTAGGTCTTGAAGCCAAAATACCGTTTGAATCCCCGCCGTATTAAACGCTGCTTCTTTGGTTAATTTTTCACCTTCCCAAACAGCAATGTGCTCGTTGGTCTCTGTTAGAAAAAGCACCTCTCGTAAGTTTTCATTGGGGCAATCTGGAAACAGCATTAAGACACTTTCTTCTTGGTCTACACCACTCAAATAAAAGAGGTCTCGATGTTGCTCAAAGGGCATGGTACTGTCTGCACTAATCGGATAGATATCATTCGAATTAAAAATAGCCAAGCTATTTTTTTGCATTAGCGAAGCAAAATTATTGCGATTCTTTGAAAAAAGTGCTGAATTTATGGGTTGGTATTTCATGAGAAATCTATTTTGAATTCAAAGGTAGCAATAATAAACAGCAACTTAAAACGATGTTTTTATGTGGTTCTTTAATCTTTAATAAAGAAACACTGTTTTCTAAGTCCGTTTTCTCTTTGGAGCACCTGTTCTTCCACGTCCTGAAGTTGGCGTCGTATGATTCCCTTTAAAATGCGGTTTGTTTTTGGGTCGATTACCACCAGAGTTCGATTTTTTCTTCCCAAAAGAACCTTTACTTTGTGTAGCTGCTCTTTTTGGAGGTGTTGTATCTGTTGGTTCAAAACCTGCAACAACATGTGAGTTTAATTTTTCTTTCAAGAGCTTTTCGATCTCACTTTGATACTCCACTTCTTCACTACAAACTAATGAGATTGCCTCTCCAGCAGCACCTGCTCTTCCTGTTCTTCCAATTCGATGTACATAATCTTCAGGAACGTTTGGCAATTCAAAATTAATGACATGAGGCAATAATGGAATGTCTAAACCGCGCGCAGCAATATCGGTAGCTACTAAAATCTTAATGGTATTGTCTTTAAAATTCCGAAGCGCTTTTGTTCTAGCTCCTTGACTTTTATTTCCGTGTATTGCAGCAGCAGAAATCCCCGCTTTTATTAGTTTTTCAGTCAATTTATTTGCACCATGTTTGGTTCTTGTAAAAACCAACACCTGCGTCCAATTGTTGTCTTTAATTAATTTAATAGTAAACTCGGTTTTCCTTTTTTTATCCACTTTATAAACCTTGTGGGTTACTTTTTTTGCTGTTGAATTTTGAGGCGCCGTTTGTACGGAAACAGGATTTCTTAAAATACCAGCAGCGAGTTTTTTAATATCGTTTGAAAAAGTAGCAGAAAACATCAAGTTTTGACGCTTTTCTGGCATAAAACGAATGATTTTGTTGATATCTCGTACAAAACCCATATCCAACATTCTGTCTGCTTCGTCTAAAATTAAAACCTCTACACGTTTAAAAGAGAGGGCTTTTCGATCATGTAAATCCAATAGTCTTCCGGGAGTTGCCACCAAAATATCAACGCCATTTTTCAAGGTTGCTATTTGTGGATTTGCATTTATGCCACCAAAAATAACCGTCGATTTTATGTTTACATACTTACTGTATTCTCGTACATTGTCATGTACTTGAGCTGCGAGTTCTCTTGTTGGGGTTAAAACCAACGCGCGCAAAGGCCTGTATTTTGGGTGTTTTGTTTCTGATAAATACTGTAAAACAGGCAGAGTAAATCCTGCTGTTTTTCCAGTTCCTGTTTGTGCAGAAGCTAAAATATCTTTTCCTTGTAAAATAGGTGGGATTGCTTTTTCTTGTATGGGAGACGGTTTGGTGTATCCTTTCTCTTCAACGGCTTTGACCAATGCTGAAGACAACCCTAAATCTGAAAATGTCATAGAAATTATTTAAGAAGCTCACTTTATGTAGCGGTTTCTGAGGACAAAGATACATTCTTTTAAGTTGAGGGTTTGTAAAGTTTTTGATGGCTTTTTAGTGAAATTCTTTTGCGGTTGAATTTACAAACAGTAATTTCATCACTTCAAATTAAACCTCGACTCTTATGAAAGCTGTTTTTCACTTTATTTTATTTCTTTTTTCTATAAGTTTTTTCGCACAACAAGCCACAGATGCTGCGCTTATTCAAGAAGCATTGCTTCAAAAAACAAGCTTGGCAAATACTTCGTTGGTTAAAAATATAAATTTCACCAATATTGGTCCAACAATAATGAGTGGACGTGTGGCGGATGTTGCTGTAAATCCAGAGAACACCACAGAGTTTTATGTAGGGTATGCTTCAGGGGGTTTGTGGTATACCAATAATAATGGAATAACTTTTACGCCAGTGCTTGATAATGCTCCCACGCAAAATGTAGGAGACATTGCTGTTGACTGGAGTTCTGGAACTTTATGGGTAGGAACTGGTGAGAAAAATTCTTCCCGATCTAGTTATGCTGGAATTGGAATTTTAAAATCTACTGATCAAGGAAAAACCTGGAGCAATGTTGGTTTGCCAGACACACATCATGTCAGTAGAATTTTAATCAATCCAAAGAATGCCGATGAAGTGGTGGTAGGTGTTATTGGCCATTTGTACTCTTCCAATGAAGAAAGGGGTGTTTTTAAAACTACCGATGGGGGAAAAACATGGGCAAAGTCATTGTTCATTAATAATGCAACGGGGATTATAGATGTTGCGGCAGCGCCTGGGAATTTTAATGTGATGTATGCTGCTTCTTGGGAACGAGTTCGTAAAGCATGGAACTTTGACGGTGACGGCAGTAGCGCTGCCATTTATAAAAGTACTGATGCGGGTAGCTCATGGACAAAGATTGCAGACAACAGCGGTTTCCCAACGGGGCATGGTGTGGGTAGAATTGGCTTGGCGGTTTTTAATGAAAATACGGTTTATGCTTTGCATGACAGTCAATTTAGGAGGCCAAAAGATACCGTCAAAAAACCTTCAGAGGATCTTACTAAAGAAGATTTTAAAACCATGTCTTCAAGTGATTTCTTACAATTAACCGATAAAAAACTGAATGCCTATCTAAAAAACAACGGCTTTCAAGAAAAATACCGCGCCGAAAACGTAAAACAAATGCTGCGTGTTGGCACTGTAAAACCCATAGATTTAGCAAGTTACTTAGAGGATGCCAATTCGATGCTCTTTGACACACAGGTAATAGGTGCAGAGATTTTTAAATCAACCAATGGTGGGAAATCTTGGAAGAAAACACATGAAAACTTCTTGGATGGGGTGTATAGTTCTTACGGCTATTATTTTGGAGAGATACGTGTAGATCTTCAAGATGAAAACGGTATTTATGTGATGGGTGTTCCCATTATAAAATCGAAAGATGGCGGAAAAACATTTACTTCGATTAGCAAAGAAAATGTGCATTCAGATCATCAAGCGCTTTGGGTAAATCCAAACAAACCTGGGCATCTTTTAAATGGAAATGATGGCGGATTGAATCTTTCTTATGATGATGGTAAAAATTGGACAAAGCTAAACGATCCTGCTGTGGGGCAATTTTATTCGGTATACGCAGACAATCAGAAAAACTATAATGTTTATGGAGGCTTGCAAGACAACGGTGTTTGGGTAGCTCCAAATAATGCAAAAATGAATAAAGGATGGAAACAAACAGGTAAGAATCCCTATGAGTCTATTATGGGGGGAGATGGAATGCAAGTGCAAGTAGACGATCGAAATCCAGACATTGTATATACAGGATATCAATTTGGAAATTATTATCGAATCAATAGAGGTTCGGGAAAGAGAACTTATATTCAACCAAAACACACTTTAGGAGAAACTCCTTATCGATTTAATTGGCAAACCCCAATTCATTTATCAAAACACAACCAAGATATTTTATATCTGGGCGGCAATAAATTGCATCGCTCTCTTAACAAAGGAGATCTTTGGGAAACCATTTCAGGCGATTTAACAACTGGCGGAAAGAAAGGAAATGTAGCCTACGGAACGCTGACGTCAATTTCTGAAAGCCCCTTTCAATTTGGAGTGATTTACGTTGGTTCGGATGATGGGCTCCTTCATGTTACCAAAAATGGCGGAGGAAGTTGGACAAAAATCTCAAATGATTTACCTCAAAACTTATGGGTCTCTAGAGTTATCGCTTCAAAACACAAAAAAGAACGCGTATATGCTACATTAAACGGATATCGTTTTGATGACTTTACTTCTTATGTGTATGTTTCTGACGATTATGGTCAAACCTGGAAAAGCATTTCGGCAAACCTTCCTATTTCGCCGGTAAATGTGGTAAAGGAAGATCCGGTAAACGAAAAACTCTTGTATGTCGGAACGGATAACGGGGTGTATGTTTCTTTGAATTCTGGTGCATCTTGGGAGGTCTTCCGTAAAAACATACCCAATGTTGCGGTGCATGATTTAGTGATTCAACCCACAGCAAAACATTTGATAGTAGGAACGCATGGGCGAAGTTTGTACAAAGCAGACATTGCTCCTTTACAAAAAATGTCAGCGAAGATTTTGGCAAAGAAAACGCATGTTTTTGCGGTGAAAAACATTCGAAAAAACAGTTCTTGGGGACGTTCTTGGAGTCCGTGGAGAAAGGCGAATACTCCAGCATTGAAAATTCCTTTTTATTCGAATTCCTCTCAAAAGATAACGCTCGCAGTTTTTAAAGATACGGTCCAAGTAAATACGATAAAAGTTGTGGCAGACAAAGGGTATAATGAAGTGATCTTTGATGTGTCTTTCTCTAAAAAAGGGAAAAGAACCTATGAGAAGAAAAGCCCTGAAGCCGATACTTTACAAGCGGCCAAAAACGGTGTTTTCTACCTTCCAAAAGGAAAATATGTTGTAAAAATCGAGGGCGCAGGGAGTGCGTTTGAGGTAAAATAATTCAAGGGACTACTTGGCTTCTAAGGGAAGTTTAAAAGGATTATTTAAAATAATTCTAAATAGGTTCGAAAACGATGTAAATTCTTTGTTTTACGACTTGTTTCGGCGTATTTTTGCCTGAAATTTTAATAAATTATACAATGCCTGGATTTTTTAAATCTTCAATTGGAAGAAAAGTAGCAATGGCGCTTTCAGCGTTTTTTTTAATGTTCTTTTTACTACAGCATTTAGCGATTAATATTTTATCGGTTTTTAGCCCAGAAACCTTTAATGAAGTTTCTCACTTTATGGGGACAAATCCAGTTGTTCAATTTGCGTTACAGCCGGTTTTAATTTTTGCGGTTGTTTTTCACTTTGTAATGGGTTTTATTCTAGAGCTAAAAAACAGCAAAGCAAATGGCGTATCGTATGCGAAGAACAATGGTGCAGCAAATTCAACGTGGTTCAGTAGAAATATGATTTACAGCGGAATTACAATTCTGGCCTTTATCGTTTTGCACTTTATTGATTTTTGGTTTCCAGAAATCAACACAAAATTTATCCAAGGCGATTGGTCTGGAATGCTAGATGGTGTTGATGGTTTTCGTTATCATGAAGAATTGAAGCATAAATTTGTGAATCCAATTAGAGTAGGTGCTTATGTTATTGCTTTTGTCTTTTTGGGATTGCATTTAGCGCACGGTTTCACTTCTGCTTTTCAATCGATGGGAGGTACTGTAGGAAGAAAGAAGGCAGCACAAAATATAGGAAAGGCGTATTCAATTATAATTCCAGCAGGATTTATTTTTATTGCCCTTTATCATCACTTCAACCATTAATCGCAAAATAGTATGGCTTTAGATTCAAAAGTACCACAAGGTCCATTGAAAGATAAATGGACAGATTATAAAAATCATATCAACCTAGTAAACCCTGCCAACAAGCGTCATATTGATGTTATTGTCGTGGGTACAGGATTGGCAGGAGGGTCTGCTTCTGCAACCTTAGCAGAGTTAGGCTACAATGTAAAATCATTTGCGTACCAAGATTCTCCACGTAGAGCGCATTCTATTGCAGCACAGGGAGGAATTAATGCAGCAAAAAATTACCAAGGAGATGGAGATTCTACCTACAGATTATTTTACGATACTGTAAAAGGAGGAGATTACCGTTCTCGTGAAGCAAACGTTTATAGATTGGCAGAAGTTTCTGCGAATATTATCGATCAATGTGTGGCGCAAGGAGTCCCTTTCGCACGTGATTATGGAGGTCTTTTGGACAACCGATCTTTTGGAGGAGTTTTAGTTTCTAGAACTTTTTATGCCAAAGGGCAAACAGGACAACAGTTACTACTAGGGGCTTATTCAGCAATGAACCGTCAAATTGCTCGTGGTAAGATTGAAATGTTCAATCGTCATGAAATGCTAGACGTAGTGGTTGTTGATGGAAAAGCAAGAGGAATCATTGCACGAAACTTAGTCACTGGAGAAATTGAACGTCATGCTGCACATGCAGTAGTGATTGCTTCTGGAGGATATGGAAATGTTTATTTCTTGTCCACCAATGCCATGGGATCGAATGTGACTGCAGGATGGAAAGTGCATAAAAAAGGAGCGTACTTCGCAAATCCTTGTTATACGCAAATTCATCCAACCTGTATTCCACGCTCAGGAGATTATCAATCAAAATTAACCTTGATGTCTGAGTCTTTGCGGAATGATGGGCGTATTTGGGTTCCTAAGAACTTAGAAGATGTTACAGCCATTCGTGAAGGAAAATTAAAACCTACTCAATTATCAGAAGATCAAAGAGATTATTATCTAGAAAGAAGATATCCTGCTTTTGGAAATTTGGTACCGCGTGATGTAGCTTCTAGAGCTGCAAAAGAACGTTGTGACGCAGGTTTTGGTGTAAACGCAACTGGAGAAGCCGTGTATTTAGATTTTGCTGCTTCTTTTGAACGTTATGGTTCAGAACAAGCGAAGATTCAAGGGATCACAAACCCATCGGCGGCAAAAATTAAAGAATTAGGACAAGAAATTGTACGTGCGAAATATGGAAACCTATTTCAGATGTATGAGAAAATTGTCGATGAGAATCCATACGAAACTCCAATGATGATTTATCCGGCAGTACACTATACCATGGGTGGTGTTTGGGTAGATTATAATTTGATGACCACCATACCGGGATGTTATGCAATTGGAGAAGCAAATTTCTCTGATCATGGCGCAAACAGATTGGGTGCTTCTGCATTAATGCAAGGTTTGGCAGATGGTTATTTCGTATTGCCATATACGATTGGAGATTATTTGTCAGACGATATTCGTACCGGAAAAATTTCAACAGATACTCCAGAGTTTGATGTAGCAGAAAAAGAAGTTTCTGAAAGAATTGCGTTTTTTGTGAATAATAAAGGAACTCATTCTGTAGATTATTACCACAAGAAATTAGGAAAAATTATGTGGGATAAATGTGGAATGTCTAGAAACAAAGAAGGTTTAGAAGAAGCGATTGAAGAAATATCTGCTTTAAGAAAAGACTTCTGGGAAAATGTTATTGTTCCAGGTACGGCAACAGAATATAACGAACAATTAGCCAAGGCGGGAAGAGTAGCAGATTTCTTAGAATTGGGAGAATTGTTTGCAAAAGATGCTTTAGTGAGAGAAGAATCTGCTGGAGGACACTTTAGAGAAGAGCACCAAACTGAAGACGGAGAAGCAAAGCGAATGAAAGAATTTCAATTTGTTTCTGCTTGGGAATATAAAGGAGAACCAAAAGATGCTGTTTTACATAAAGAAGCACTGGTGTACGAGAATATAGAAGTTAAAGAAAGAAGTTATAAATAAAAAAGATAGAATGAATTTAACACTTAAAATTTGGAGACAAAAAGACTCAAACTCAAAGGGTCAAATGGTGGATTATAAAGTGACTGAGATTTCAGAGCACATGTCTTTTTTAGAAATGATGGACGTGTTGAACGAGCAGTTGGTAAATGCAGGGGAAGAGCCTGTTGCTTTTGATCATGATTGTAGAGAAGGAATTTGTGGAATGTGTTCTATGTATATTAACGGAGAGGCACATGGTCCAGACAGAGGCGTAACAACCTGTCAGTTGCATATGCGTATGTTTAAAGATGGAGATACGATTACCATAGAGCCTTTTAGAGCTGCTGCTTTTCCTGTGATTAAAGATTTAGTAGTAGACCGTTCGGCATTTGATAGAATTCAACATTCAGGAGGGTATATTTCTGTAAATACTTCAGGAAATACCCAAGACGCGAACTCAATTCCAATTGCGAAACAAGCTGCAGATCAAGCGATGGATGCAGCAACTTGTATTGGTTGTGGTGCTTGTGTAGCAACTTGTAAAAACTCTTCTGCCATGTTATTTGTAGGGGCTAAAGTATCGCAATATGCATTGTTACCACAAGGACAAGTAGAAGCGGCAGATCGTGTGAAAAACATGGTGGCGCAAATGGACTTAGAAGGTTTTGGAAACTGTACCAATACAGGTGCTTGTGAAGTAGAGTGCCCCAAAGGAATTTCTTTAGACAACATAGCAAGAATGAATAGAGAGTTGATGAAAGCTTCTATTTAATTTTTAGAATTGAATCTTTTAACTTTTGTTGAAATCATAAAAAAACCAAAAATGACTATCTTTTTGGTTTTTTTATTTTTTATAAATTTTAAATACTGTAAATCAATGATTTGTTTTTGTAGCAAGTCTCGAAATGGGCTAAATATGGTCTATCTTTTATTAAAAAAGAATTAGTTTTGTTTTGAATTATTAAAAAAAATTCATTGACAGACAAGATATATTTAGAGGTTTTTAATACAAAAGAAATGTATGGGAGATGCTAAAAATTTTCCCGGATTTCTTTCCGATTTAATGGTGAAATGGCTTGATTCTTTTGAGCGAGATACCGTTGATAAAATCACCCTTTTAGGACTTTTTACATGGAAAAATACCACTCATAAAAAAACCTCTAAAAAATCTAAAAAGAAAGTATTATTAGATACCAATAATAAGATTTTTATTCAAATACTTCCTTCTGAGTATAGTATTTACTTCAACGAAATAAGTGCATCTTGTCTTCAAGTACTCACTATTAAGGAAGTTGGAGTTAGACCTACTGTTTTTGAATATTTCTACAGTGATAGAGTCTTTAGTAAAGGAAAAAAAATATTGATATAAAACAGCGATGCAATCCCTTTACTTTTTAAAAGAATAGGATTGTAATGAGTCATTATTGGAAACCACCAGGAGTCTTTTTTCATTTTTCATTTCGACTATTTTTACCGATTTCACTTGTTCATTAAAAGGCCTAATTCCGAAATCGGATACAAATTGATATTCCGAAATGGAGTTTAATAAGACTCCTTTTAACGAAGTATACCCTCCGTGATAGGTGTTTACGCGCAGTGAATTTCCAGAGACAATAAGCGCATCTTTATTTTTAAAATGCAGCTGATTGAAGTTTGTAATTGGTGCTGCCTGCAATTCTTTAGGAAACTGTTTAAAGACGGAAAAAGTGCCATTGTTATTTTCGAGATAGCCAGATGCGAGGGTATTTACGGTAAATTTTGTGGCTTTGTTTACAGCATCTTGCGTTAGTACTTCATTGACTGTTTTTAATGCATAGTTTTTGTGGGTTACAAATTGGGTGCTAATACGGTTCATTTGTGCAGCCAATTCATTTTTTGAATTTACAGGATATTCTTTTCCTTTTTTTGAATAGGTGAGTACGGTTTCTTTTTTATTATTGGCATCAAAATCACCATAATACAATCGGAGTGGATTTTCTACAGAGGCCTTAAACTTTGTGTTCAATCCCCAATTCCCCAACAAAATATCATTGTCACCGTCCTTGTCAATATCAAAAGCAGTAATCGATTGCCACAAACCTGTTAAGTTTTTAGGAATTTCTAACAATGATAATTTTCCCTTTTTATTGATAAAAACCTGAGGAGTTCCCCATTCTGTTGCGACTAATAAATCTTTTTGATTGTCACCATTAATATCTACCCAGCTTGCATCGGTAACTTTTGCATTCAATCGAAAATCAAAATCTGCAGTAAAATTTCCTGTACCATCATTGACCAGTATGGCCGAATTTACATTGGCACCAAAACTTTTTGGATTTGAAAGATTACCAATAAACAAATCTACATCCCCATCACTGTCGTAATCATAAGCGGCAACACAGGAAGTATTCAAAGGATTTAATAGGGTTTGATTACTGGATTTTATAAAGCTTCCTTTTTGGTTGAGGTACAAACGGTCTACTTCCAACCTTCTGTTTCTTGTTTTATGAATTCCTGTTGCAACATATAAGTCAAGATCACCGTCATTATCAGCATCAAAAAACACAGCGTCATTGTCTTCATAATCGGCATCTTTTTCAAATTGTTTTTGCAAACTTTTCTGGAAAGAATTTCCATTATTTAAATACAATTCGGCAGCATTTCCAGATCCATTTCCTAAATACACATCCTCAAAACCATTTCCATCCACATCCCCTACAGCAACTGCAGGGCCTAGTTTTGAAACTTGATAAGGAATGAGTTTTTCGTTGTTAAAATCGTAATAACCATCTTCCTTGTGTTTAAAAGAGATGCTTTTAGATGCTTTAAAAATGGTGTTTTTATTTTCTGAATAAATAAAAGAAGGGTTGTTGGGGTCATAGCGCACCAATACGGTTTTGTTCAGGGGAAGTTTGCTAATTTTCTGAATGGTATTGTCTGGCCAAATAATTGCAATTGAATCTACTTTTGAGACTGTATCTAGTCCAAAATGAATTTGTGGTGCTACAGATGAAATAAACCCTCTTGAAGAAAATAATTGTTTGAATTGACTTTTTCCTTTGCTGTATAAAATAGCCTTTGTCCCCATTCCGTTTTGGTTCCCTTCTTTATAGCTAAAACGCAAACTAATAGCGTTCTTTTTGCCGTTGGTTGTATTTTCATAAACTCCGGCAAATTCATTTAGGTTATTGGTTACAATATCCAAATCGCCATCCAAATCTAAATCTACATAAATCGCCCCGTTAGAAAGCGAGCGTTTTTCTTCTATCCAATCTCCAGTTTTCTTTGTAAATTGGTTTGAATTTCCGCGATAAATTTCATTGGAAACCTTTCCAGAAGGCATTTTATTAATAGACTCATAAAGCCATTTTAAACTCTCCGCTTCATTTTTTTGTTTGAAGGTATTTGAAATATAGTTTTTAAAATCTAAGCCGTTTGGTCTTCTATTAATTCCATTACTAATGAACAAATCTTGGTGCCCATCATTGTCGAAATCAGCAAATAGCGGCGCCCAACTCCAATCTGTATCAGCCACATTATTTAACAAAGCTGTTTCATAAAAATAGCCACCTTTTTCGTTTATTTGAAGCATGTTTCTAGAGTATTGATCTTTGTACCCTTGCTTTCTTAGTTTTTCTTGCATATTGTACATGGCGTCATCCCCCTCCGTTTCTTTTAGCACACGCTCGTCATTGGGGAGCATGTCTAAAGTGATCAAATCTTGAAAGCCATCTCCATTAATATCGGCAACATCACTCCCCATTGAGAATCGGGATAGGGTAGAAAAAGACGCTTTTAATTCTTCTCTAAAAGTACCGTCTTGATTGTTGATGTAATAATAATCATCTTCATGAAAGTCATTACAAACATAGATATCGTCCCATCCATCGTTGTTAAAATCTGCAATAGAGGCACTCAGACCATATCCGTTTACTCCACCATAAATTTGTGCTTTTTCACTAATATCAGTAAACTTTCCTTTTTTGTTTTCTAGCAAAACATCGCCGACCAACGGGACTCGATTATTTCTTAAGGCTGCTTTTCCGAGAGAAGTAACAGTATGTGTTGCATGGTTTACAATATAGACATCTAAGTCGTTGTCTTTGTCAAAATCAAAAAAGTATGCCTGAGTTGCATATCCAGAAAAATCGAGGCCATATTCGCGAGCACTTTCTGTAAAAGTAGCATCACCATTATTGATAAAAAGTTCGTTTTTGCCTTCAAAATCTAAGAGTCCAGAAACTGCACAGACATAAATATCTAAGAAACCATCGTTATTAATATCTACCATGGTCACTCCAGTATTCCAATCGGAAGCGCTGTCGATATTTGCTTTCTCTGAAATGTCTTCAAATTGTAAGTTCCCCTTGTTGAGGTAAAGCTTGTTTTCGCCTTGATTTGATACAAAATAAAGGTCTACCAAACCATCATTATTAATGTCACCAGCACTTACACCGCCTCCGTTATAAAAGTAGATATAATTAATAATACTGTGTGCAGCATCTTCTATAAGCGTGTTTTTAAAGTCAACACCCGTTGCTTTCTCAGAGAGTTTATTAAGAAGATAGTTTTGCTTTGGCGTCTTTATTGCTTTGTTACAACGAATGCAGAACAGCAGTAAAAAGAATGAATAGATAAAGCGTTTAGGGATTGACATGTATGTGTAGCATAATTGATAAATTCAAAGGTAAGAAAAAATTAATGTTTACTTTCTACCAAAATCTGCTGGAATTTCTCCCCATGCTTTAGTTTCCCATTTTAGAATAGGGTTTTTAAAAGTGTTTTCTTTCAACCAGTTTTCTGCTCTTTTAATAAGGACTAACAAGTCTTCATTGGAAGCGTCAAAATGAAGATTTGTTTTGCATTTTTTTTGTTTTACCCAACTCATTGCCGTTCTAGAATCGGAATAAATAGGAATGGACTCTTTGTTTTTACTCTTTAACAATGCGATTCCGTGAACCAATGCTAAAAATTCGCCAATATTATTGGTTCCATTCGGGTAAGGTCCTTTTAGGAAAAGTTGTTTTTTGTTATGTGTAAGCACCCCCCTATATTCCATTTTACCGGGATTTCCAGAGCATGCGGCATCTACCGAAATACTTTCTAAGTTTGGTGATCCAATCGCTGCTTTTTCAGAAGCACTTAATGTCGGTTTTGAGATGGTTTTCCCTTTGTAGTTTTCATATTTTTTAGAAAAAGCGATTTCGGCTTCGTCTAAGCTTGCAAAAGATTTGTATTGCGCGGCTTCAAAACCGTCAACTTGTTTCTTGCAGACATTCCAGGAAGTATAAATTCCTTTTTTTCGCCCATTCCAAACTACATAAAACTTTTTTTTACTCATTTACGTCTAATATTACACTTTCAATAACTCTTGGGAAATAGCGCTGTTCTAACACATGAATTTTTTCAGCAATCATTTCGGGAGAATCTTCTTTAGAAACGGCTGTTTTTTCTTGAAAAATAATAGCCCCTTCATCATAATTTTCATTCACATAATGAATTGTAATTCCTGTTTCTGTTTCGTTGTGCTGTTTTACAGCTTTGTGAATATGCATGCCATACATTCCTTTGCCACCATATTTTGGGAGCAATGCAGGATGAATATTGATAATTTTATTTGGAAATGCTGCCACGATTTTTGCTGGAATTTTCCATAAAAACCCTGCTAAAATGATAAAATCTGCCTCTTGTTGCAGAAAATGAAGCACCGTATCGTCTTTTATAAAAACGTCTTTATCAATTAATGAAGCCGGTATGTTTAGCCGTTCACATCGATCAAAAACCCTGGCATCTTTGTTGTTACACAATATTTGTGTAACCTTTGCCGTTTTGGATTGATTAAAAAATTGTATAATGTTTTCTGCATTCGATCCCGAACCAGAAGCAAAAATAACCAGACGCTTCATAAACTCTATTTATAGACTACAAAAGAAGTAATAAATATTAACAATAAGATTATTTTAGTAGGATTAAACATTTTTAATTACTTTTAATGATGATTTTTTCGAACAAAAATTAGATAAAACTAATAAGAATTGTATTTTTGTCCCCGATTTTAATTTAAAAAACAAACAATTATGTCAGACATTTCATCAAGAGTAAAAGCTATTATTGTAGACAAATTAGGTGTAGACGATAATGAAGTAACAACAGAAGCTAGCTTCACAAATGATTTAGGAGCAGATTCTTTGGATACTGTTGAGTTAATTATGGAGTTCGAAAAAGAATTTGATATCCAAATTCCAGACGACCAAGCAGAAAATATCGGAACTGTAGGACAAGCAGTAAGCTATATTGAAGCAGCAAAAAAGTAATTTACATATGCAATTAAAACGAGTAGTTGTAACAGGACTTGGAGCATTAACACCGATAGGTAATACTATTGAAGAATATTGGAACGCTTTAGCTAACGGAGTTAGCGGAGCTGCGCCTATTTCGCATTTTGATGCTTCCAAGTCCAAAACTCGTTTTGCATGTGAAGTGAAAAACTTTAACCCTACTGATTTTATTAACAGGAAGGAGGCTCGTAAAATGGATAAATTTACGCAATATGCAATGGTGGCTTCTGATGAAGCAATTGCAGATGCGAATTTAGATTTAGAAACGATCAATAAATTACGAGTTGGGGTTATTTGGGGTGCAGGAATTGGTGGCTTAGAAACACTTCAAAATGAAGTTTTAAACTATGCTGCTGGAGATGGAACTCCAAGATTTAATCCTTTTTTTATTCCCAAAATGATAGCAGATATTGCACCAGGGAATATCTCTATAAAAAATGGTTTCATGGGACCAAACTTCACCACTGTTTCTGCTTGTGCTTCTTCTGCCAATGCAATGATAGACGCGTTGAATTATATTCGATTAGGGTATTGTGACGTGATTGTTACCGGAGGAAGTGAAGCTGCAGTTACCATCGCAGGAGTTGGTGGTTTTAGTGCTATGCAAGCATTATCTACAAGAAATGAAAGCCCAGAATCTGCCTCAAGACCCTTCGATGCTACCAGAGAAGGTTTTGTTTTAGGAGAAGGAGCTGGAGCCCTTGTTTTAGAAGAATACGAATACGCCAAAGCAAGAGGTGCAAAAATTTATGCAGAGGTAATAGGAGGAGGTATGTCTTCCGATGCTTATCATATTACAGCACCACACCCAGAAGGAATAGGTGTAATGGCAGTAATGAAAAATTGTTTAGAGAATTCGGGTATTCAACCAGAAGATGTAGACCATATTAATACCCACGGTACTTCTACGCCACTTGGAGACGTTGCCGAATTAAAAGCCATTTCAGCTGTTTTTGGAGCGCATGCCAAAAATATTAACATTAACTCTACCAAATCAATGACAGGGCATTTATTGGGTGCGGCTGGAGCGATAGAGTCTATTGCTGCATTATTAGCCATGAAACACGGTATTGTACCACCCACAATAAATCACACTACTGTTGATGAGAATATCAATCCAGCATTAAACTTAACGCTAAATAAGCCTCAAAAGAGAGAGATTAAAGTAGCAATGAGTAATACTTTTGGTTTTGGAGGCCATAACGCATGTGTGGCATTTAGAAAACTAGACGAATAAGCCTATGAACTTTATTCGTAAAATAGTTCAATCACATTCAGAAGAAGAAATTGAACTTTACAACGAATTAAAAAAATTACTTAATTTTTCTCCACGAGACATTAAGATCTACAGAAAAGCATTTACACACCGATCTATTCAGTTATTAGATAGCAAAGGGGTTCCGATAAATTATGAACGATTAGAGTTTTTAGGAGATTCTATTTTAGGGTCTGTAATTTCATCCTACCTATTTAAAAAAGTTCCAAAAGGTTCTGAAGGCTATCTTACAAAAATGCGCTCAAAAATTGTAAGTAGAAAACATTTAAACGAATTAGGAAAAGATCTAAATTTAATTCGATTTGTAAAGAGTAATATTAATAAATCGAATGTTGGTGACAATATTCATGGGAATATTTTTGAATCTTTAATAGGTGCGATCTATTTAGACAAAGGCTATAATTTTTGTCAAAAATTTGTGTATGAAAATGTAATCATACCTTATGTTGATATTGAAAAATTAGAAGGGAAAATTACCAGTTATAAAGGGTTAATTATCGAATGGTGTCAGAAGCAGAAAAAGAGATATTCTTTTGATATTTACGAAGATTCTGGCAATGAACCTGTAAAACACTTTAGTGTAAAAATCAGTATTGATGCTGAGGTGATTGCAAAAGGACGCTCAACTTCAAAGAAAAAAGCCGAAGAGCAAGCTGCAAAAAGAGCTTATTTTGCGTTTCAGGATCAAATCACAAATTCGTAACATTAGCGACATCGTTTTCGTTGATTTTATCCATAGATTGCGAAACAATCCTTAATTTAGCAAGCTAATTGTGGGCTTAAATATGATACAATACAATGCAAGTACACGCTTTAGATTTACATGATTTTTATGAAGAAAAATATTCTTTATTAGGAATTCACACAACCCTAGAGGACTACAAATTAGCGTATGTATTAAACCACCATTTAGGAGTACGTTTTAACAAAGCAAGTTTTAATTTAGATTTTGAAAACGAAAAAAGCGATGCTTCCTTTTCAATTTATACCTATGAAAATTCAACACATAATTCAGAATGGTATCTAATTTCAAATAGTGAAAAAAAAGAAAACAAAGTTCAAGAAGAAGGATTGTTGTTAAGTACAGAGATAAAAAACTACTTAATCCCAGAAAAAAAGAAGATTGATTTTTTTGTAAAAATTGTGGAAGATATTCCTTTAAAAGAGACACAAAAATTAGTCAATAAAATAAAAAGTATAGATCAGATTATTACCGCGTACACAATAGATACAAATACATTAAAGTCGAAAGACATTTTAATATTTTAGAAAATGCCAAATAATAAAAAAACAAAGATAATAGCTACTTTAGGACCTGCAACAAGTTCAAAAGAAGTGCTGTATCAACTAGCAAAAGAAGGAGTAAATGTTTTTAGAATTAATTTTTCACATGCAGATTACGAAGATGTAAAAACACGCATTAAATTAATTAGAGAAATCAATGAAGAAAACGACTATAATATAGCAATTTTGGGAGATTTACAAGGTCCAAAATTACGTGTTGGAGTCATGGAAGAAGGTGTTGTTTTAGAAGATGGTGCTACCTTTAAATTTACCACAGAAAAATGTATCGGAACAAAGGAAAAGGCTTTTATGACCTACCAACGTTTTCCAAAAGACGTGAAAGTTGGAGAACGCATTTTAGTTGATGATGGAAAACTAATGTTCGAAGTAGTTTCTAGCAATAAAGAAACAGAAGTCATTGTAAAAGTTTTAGTAGGAGGACCTTTAAAGTCTAAAAAAGGAGTCAACCTGCCAAACACTGCAATTTCTTTACCCGCATTAACGGAAAAAGACAAGGAAGATGCTGTATTTGCACTCGAGCAAAAAGTAGATTGGATTGCGTTGTCTTTTGTAAGAACTCCAGAAGATTTAAGAATGTTGCGCGACCTCATTGATCAGCACTCAGCATACAGAGTTCCAGTAATTGCAAAAATAGAAAAGCCAGAAGCGGTGGAAAATATTGATTCATTAATTCCTTATTGTGATGGGTTAATGGTTGCTCGTGGAGATCTAGGTGTTGAAATTCCAATGCAAGAAGTTCCGTTAATTCAAAAAATGTTGGTAAGTAGAGCTAAAAAAGCAAGAATTCCGGTAATTATTGCAACGCAAATGATGGAAACAATGATTGATAACCCAGTACCCACTAGAGCTGAGGTGAATGATGTTGCCAATTCTATTATGGACGGTGCAGACGCTGTGATGCTTTCTGGTGAAACTTCTGTTGGGAAATTTCCAGTAAAGGTAATTCAGAAAATGACGGAAATTATTAAAAGTGTTGAAAATTCACCTTTAATTAAAGTTCCTCAAACACCACCACATATTAGAACCAATCGCTTTATTACCAAAGCAGTTTGTCATCATGCAGCGCAAATGGCAAATGATATAGATGCAACGGCAATTTCTACCTTAACGAATAGTGGATATACTGCTTTTCAGATCTCTGCTTGGAGACCAACATCTCATGTATTGGCATATACTTCAGAAAGAAGAATTTTAGGAAAGTTAAATTTGCTTTGGGGCGTAAAAGCTTTTTATTACGATAAAGAACTAAGTACAGATGATACCGTTGTAGACATCAACAGAATTTCTAAAGAAAAAGGATTTGTGCAATCAGGGGATTTAATGATCAACTTAACATCGATGCCAGTAGAAGCAAAAGGAATGGTAAACACCTTACGTGTTTCGGAAATCGATTAATAGGGTTTCAATTGATTTAAAAAAACATCCTAATTAGGATGCTTTTTTTATGGGTTTTTTTAACGATTCCTTTTCTGAAATATCCTTACAGGGGTAGTTTTTTAGTGACAATAATGGCATCATTGGTAACAAACGGCATGGGCATCATTTCTTCAGATCTTGGTGTCAACGAAAAGGCCTTGTTTGTAAGCAAGTCATAAGAAATTTCATTGATCGTAATTTCCAATTCTTCTTCTTTTTTTAAAGAGAAAGAAAGGGTTACTGCTTTGTCTTCATTTCCTAAATGATAAATTAAAAAAGTACCGCCTCTTGTTTTGTGAGGCTTTCCATTGTTCACCAAAACATCGTTTACTTTAAATTGATCAAGTCGAATGGCTCCTTTGGAATGAAATTCGATTTTATTTAGTGCTCTTTGCGGTGAAAGTACCACCTCTACAAACCTTTTATTGTTAATCACAGTATCGAGTTCAATACGGATGTTTGACGCTTTAAATGCTTTAAAATCCGTTTCTTTATGATATTGAAAACGTGTGTTGTATTTACTTTTTGTTTCTGCATCTGGAATGCTTCCTGCGGTATATTCCGTATTGAAAATTTGTTTTGTATAGCTGTCTAAAACGGTATTGTAGGTTCCGAAATAAGCCGTTTTTGTATCCGAATTTTGAATGTAGACCAAGCTGTTGGGTTTTTTATTGTCTAAAGAAAAACCCGCATTATAAGTGGCAATCACAAAGAAAACGATTGTTAAAAATCCAGAAATTTTTTGCAACCAATGATTGGATTCTTTTTGATGGAACGTTGTAATCATTAAGCCGAAAATTAATGCCACAAAGAGTCCACTTATGTACAGTTTACTTAAACCTAAACCCACCGGAAACATTTTTATCATAGGAGCAAAAATGTATAAAAGAGGAATAGAAATCACTACAAAAAGAATGGATTCTGTATTTTTTTTAAGATTCATAAAAATAGAAATCCCCAAGATGAACAAGGCTCCAAAAACTGGGAGAATGAAAAAAGCGGCGCCTTGTAATTCTTTAAAAACAAAGACATTGATGAGCAACCAAATAAAAGTTGGCGCTACCAATAGATCGTTTGTTTTTGCACTGGCTGTAAAATAGCGGTACACTTTAAAGAGTATCCAAATATTTAAAAGAACAGCCGTAGTAATATATAAATACCCATTGTAGGTAAAACCCTGTAATATGTCTGCATATGATGGATGTAGTATCAGTATCAATTTCCAAAATCCGTACGAAATGACACCACATAAAATCAAAGACACCAAAAAGGGAACAAAGCCCTTCAACATTCCTTTAATGGTAATTTTTTTACAAAAGATTCCAAAGAAAAGTAAAATTAAAAACCCTAATCCTGCAAGAATTATCATGGGTAAAATCCATGAAAAGGGATAGGATAGGATTTTTACAAAAGGGAAATTTACATACACCAAATCTTTTTCTGAGTTGAGATTTTCAAGATTAGAATTTGCAAAGTAATTTACCGAAGTCGTAAAATAATCTGCTTGGTGTGCCAAACTTTCTCTGTCTAAACGCTCGTAAGAATCTTGCGCTGTATGGTAATCAAAATGATCACCAATAAAGGCAAAATTAAATCCGTTAATGTTAGCTTCTTCTCTAAAAACGGTTAAATCAGTATCGTTTGGCAGCATTTTATAAATACTATACATTAAAGAACTTGCGGCTGGAAAATTGGGTTTCGAAGCCATGAATTCAGTCATCAACTTACTATTTTTACCATTGGTTTCTAGCAACATATAGCTTGGCCCACCACTTCCTCTGGCTTCAAAATTGAGTACCAAGCCTATATTTTTTGCCAATTTGTGCGCTTCTACAAAAGCTTTAGCACCCAACAAGCCCAATTCCTCTGCATCAGAGATAAGAATAATAATATCGTTTTTAGGGGGTTTATTTTTAGCTAAAAAAGCTCGAATTCCTTCTAGGATTGTTACAACTCCAGATCCGGCATCACTGGCACCTAAAGAAGAATGTGGATTGGAATCGTAATGTGTTAAAAGCAACAAGGATTTCCCGTTTGTAGTACCTTTTATTTTTGCAATAATATTTTCTGCAGTTGTTGCTGCAAACCATTTTCTATTAACAGCAGTTTGAATTTGAACTTCAGTTTCTAATCCTAGTTTTTCTAATTCGCCAACAATATATTGTTGTATATTTTTATGTTCTTTAGTGCCAACATGGTGTGTTTTTTGAGAAATATTTTTCAGATGATACAGCGCATTGTCTAATGAAAAATCTGTTGGAGCTACTTGTTTTTCTTTAGAAACTGAAGGTTGTAAATCTGAAAAACTCCAAAAGAGGACGCCAAGAATGATAAAAACAGATAAAAGAGATGTGCCTTTTTTCATAATAATAATTTTTTATAAATGTAATAAATAAAAAAACACTGTTTTCTATCATAGAGAATAACGCGTACAAATATTTAAAAAAGAGCTGTTTTTTAGAGACGAAAAAACCAGGAGTACAGCTCCTGGTTTTAAAAATTATCTTAATTGTTTTCGCTTAATCTCTCGACATAAAGATGCTTAATACATACCAAAAAAGAAGCATTAATGAGGCAAATAATCCCAGAGAAGCAGGGATGTAATCTTCCACACCAAATTTATTGACCAAATTCGATGTTTGGTACAAAATGCTTCCAGCAGCTAATGCGCACATTGCAACAGAAAACCATAAGCCTAAATTAAACCCAAACAAAGAGCCTGCGATAATCAATCCGATGGCTATAAAAAAACCAACAGAAAGCCCTGCTTTTAAGAAGGAGAAATCTTTTTTTGTGACAAACACAATTGATGAAATTCCGACAAACAACCCTAAGGTAACAATGGCTGCTTGTTCTATTAAAGCATTTCCACTTTCTGTATAAAAAATAGCGATGTACAATAAGGGAACAAAAATAAGTGCTTGCATAAACACATAGGCAGCATAGGCTAGGTACTGTTTGTTTTTATCGGCTGTTTTTAGTGCGGTGTTTTCGGCATAGCTGGTAATAAACATAAATCCGCCCAACATAATGAGCCATTTATAGCCTTGTGTCATTGAGAGCATAAACGTTACAACAGCTTCACTTTGTAATAAAAAATATTCAAAAATAACAAAGAGTAAAACCCCTCCAGCAACATGTTTATAGGTCTTTTTTAAAAATTCGACACGAACGTCATTGGTGGCATCGATTAATAATGCTTTTTGATTGATTGTGTTTTCCATAATGTTTTAATTTTAGTTTAAAGGTATTCTTTTTTCTAAAAAAAAAGAAGTTTTAAGTATAATTTTATACTTTTTTTATGACACTGGTTACAATTCCCCAAATGACAAGGTCGGTCTCTTCGGTAATTTTTATCACTGGATAATCTGGGTTTTCTGGCTGTAGCCAAACGGTATCTCCTTCTACTCGCAAACGCTTTACGGTAAATTCACCCTCTAAAAAACAAACTGCTATTTTGTTGTTTTCAGGTTCTAAACTTCGATCGATTACTAACAAATCGTTATCATCCAGGCCCGCACCAATCATGGATTGTCCACTCACCTTTGCAAAAAAAGTAGCGTCTTTATTGGTAATTAATTCGTCATCCAAAGAAATTCGAGTTTCTTTAAAATCGTCTGCTGGCGATGGGAATCCTGCAGAAATTCCAGCATCAATTAAAATAGCGCCGTTTCCGGAAGTGGTTTTTGGGGTGAAAAAAGTAATGGTTTTGTTTTTTGTGGCCATGTTATTTTACGGTAATAATTTCTTTAATATTGGTGGTAAATTTTGACGATAACCTGTTTTGACGCATTTTCCAAGTGCGTTTTAAATCTTGATTTCCTAACTTAATTTTATCGGTTTTAAATTTTTTGTTTAGGCCGTCGATCGCCGCCATTAACGGCTTGTGTTTTGGGTTTTCATGAGCAAATAAATTAAGTTGAAAATTGTCATTGGGTACGAGTCCTGCAACGATAACCCCAGCTCTTTTGTATTTAATCCCTTTTTTATAAATCATTTTTATAGCTGCTACTGCAGCATTGGCAATGACCAAAGTAGAATCGGTTGGGTATGAAAAAACGATGGTTTTACTTGCGTTATGCTGTGGTAAAGCTGTTTGAAATCGATCGCTTGAAAGCTGTACAATGAGCATATGACAGCTTGATTTTTGGTTTCGTAATTTCTCTGCGCCTCTTGCAGCAAAGGTAGAGATACGCTCTTTAATGTCTTCAATATCCTCATAGGCATGTTCAAAACTACGGGTGGTTGCTATCATTTTTTTTGAAGAAATCCCTTCCATTGGTATTTTTGAAATCCCTTGTAAATCTTTTTGCAAGCGCCAAAGGACAATGGATAGATTTTTTAGCACCCAATCACTCGGCAATTGTGTAAAATCCCAAGCAGTTGTACATCCTTTTGCGAGCAATCGTTTTTTTAAACGACGTCCAATTCCCCAAACATTTCCAATTTTTGTCCATTTCAATGCTTTAATTCGATTCTCTTCAGAATCGATGATACAAATTCCTTTGGATTGTTTTAAGTTGGATCGGGCAATTTTGTTGGCCACTTTGCACAATGCTTTTGTAGGCGCAATGCCTACACAAGTAGGTATTCCAGTCCACTTTAAGACTCTACTCCTCATTTTTGTTGCATATTCAGAGAGGTCATAGTTTTCAAAACCATTTAATTTCAAAAAAGATTCATCAATAGAATAGACTTCTATTTCTGGAGAAAATTCTGCCAAAATATTCATTACTCTTGTACTCATGTCTCCGTACAAAGGATAATTGGAAGATAAAATGGTGATGTTTTTTTCTTTGCAAAAGCGTTCCCATTTAAAAATAGGGGCACCAAAAGGCAATTCTAGTTTTTTTGCTTCATCACTTAGGGAAATTACACAACCGTCATTATTGCTTAAGATAGCCACAGGTTTTCCTTGCAAGTTCGGGTTAAAAACCCGCTCGCACGAAACATAAAAATTATTGCAATCCACTAAGGCAAACATGTTATAGGGGTATTTAAAACAAGTAGTGAGTAGAAGATTTATTGAAGCAAATTCACTTAAAATAAAACACAAAGTTACATTAGTTTTTGAAATCTTTTAAGATATTTATTAGATAAAAAAATACTTAAAATCTTTTTATAGTCACTTTATTATAAGCACTTTTCAATTTTTTAATTACAGGAGCTATTTCATCTTCATTTAGATGCCCAAAACCAAACCGAATAGCACAGGTTTTTTTATCCTGATATAATATAATTTTTGGTAGAAATAAGTCAATTTTATTGGCCTCTTCAGCAAGTTTCACTAACGATATTTCAGGTTGAAATTGCACCCAAATCGCCAATCCTCCAAGAGGAATATTCCAAGATGCTGTTTTTGCAAAGTATTTTGTTAATTGCTCACATAAAAAATCTCTTCGTTGCTTATATACTAGAATATTTTTTTTCATGAGGCGATAAATTTCACCTTCACTAATTAATTCTGATAGTATTTGTTCTTGTATTAAATCTCCTTGTTTATCTAGTAATTGCAGATAATTTTTTGCTTCCAATATTAGATTTTCAGGAGCTACAACAAAGCCAGTTTGAAAACTTGGAAATAATGATTGCCCTAGTTTTCCTAAATAAATAACTACACCTTTAGTATCTGTACTTGCCATAGGTACCATTGGAACTTCTTCATATTGAAAATCATAATCATAATCATCTTCAATAATAGCAAATTCATATGTTTTTGCAAGTTCTAGTAACGCTAAGCGGCGTTTTTCACTTAACCTTACCGTGGTAGGATAATCTCTATGTGCAGACACATACACACATCGAATACTTCCTTTTATAAAATGAGCTTTTATGTATTCAACATCCAACCCCTCACTATCTACAGGAATTGTTCTGATACTTGCACCTGATTGTTGAAAAATCATATTAGAAGCATAATTACTTAAACGCCCTACTAATACGATGTCGTTTTGTTTTATTAATAGTTGAGATACTATATATAGGCTCATTTCTGTGCTCCTTGTATTTATTAGGTTATTGGGTGCTATATGAAAACCTCTAGTGGCGTTTAAATAATTACATAGTTGCGTTTGAAATAAGGTCCCTGAAATTTCGTCGGATTTGCTCCATTTTTGTATTAATGTTTTTCGTTTCATTGCAGCACTGTACCATCTTATAAATTGAGGCACTGGATGCAAACGTAGGTCTGGTTTTCCATCATTAATCGTATACTTGGCGTCTGTTAACTGAATTGTTGATGCTAAATGAAATGCTTTTTGAAAAGGAAACCCTGTTGTTTTAGGAGCTTTATATACTTGATTTGTTTTTTGTGATGGGGCTTTTATATTTGCCTTTTTTTGTAAGGGTTTCAAAATAAATGTTCCTTTATTTGGGATTATTTCGACCCAACCCAGGGAGGACAACTCGTCGTAGATGGCAACAGCGGTATTTCTATGAATTTTTAATAACTTTCCTAGTACACGTGTTCCTGGCAGCATGGTTCCTTCAGGTAAATACTGACGTTGTATTGCATTTATAATTTGCTGTGAAACCTGAACGTATAAAGGCTGAGATATTGATTTATCAAAATCAATGAGCTGTTTTAGAAGAATGTTAACCGGACTATCTGTCATTTTGATACTGGACTAGTTTAATCGTCCGGAAAGTTACCACTTTTGTTGCGTTATAAATCACGATCTCATGAAAATTAAAATTACGTCATTAATTGTTGTATTATTTTTTACTTTACAGGTAAAAGCACAATTCCAACCGGTAAAAGTAGATACTTTAAAAGAAGTTATTATTACTTCTACTAGAATCGATTTACCATTCAAAGAAAATTCGCGAACCTTACAAATCATTACTTCAGCAGACATTGCAAACAGTGCCGCAACGAATGTTGCCGATGTACTGCAACAGGTGGTTGGGGTAGATATTAGAAGACGAGGAACAGCTGGAAGTCAGGCAGATTTGTACATTCGAGGGGGAGGTTTTGACCAAACCTTATTGCTAATAGACGGCATAAAAATGGACGATGCACAAACAGGACATCATACAATGAACGCCGCTTTGCCTCTTGAAGTGATTGAACGCATTGAGATTATTAAAGGTCCTGCTGCAAGAATTTTTGGTCAAAATGCATTTACGGGCGCCATTAATATTGTAACAAAAAAGAAGTTGACAGATACGCTCTCTGTAAATGCTGAAGGAGGTTCTTTTGACCAATTGAATGCTGCTGTAACTGTTGGTTCTAAATTCGAAAACAGTTCCATTATTGCTCACGTTGGTGCGCTCACTTCTGGAGGATATAGAGAGAATTCTGACTATATGAATTACAATTATTTTCTAAAAGGTGTTTTTAATAAGAAAAAGCAACCCCTTGAAATGATTGCTACTTTTTTCGATAAGAAATTTGGCGCACAAAATTTTTATACACCAGAGTCCTACGGATTTAACGAGTATGAAGAAACTCAAAGTAGTTTGATTGGAGTTTCAACGACTTTTAAAACGGGAAAACTAAAAATTACACCGAGAGTATATTGGAAAAGAGGACAAGATATCTTTTTATTGAAAAGACAGGATCCTAGTTTTTTTAGAAACCAACACATTACTCATAAAGTAGGTGTAGAAACCAATGCTGCCTATACTACCAATTTTGGAATTACAGGTTTTGGTCTAGATGTTTCACGCGTTTCTATTAGTAGTAACAATTTAGGCGATCGAAACCGAATGATGGCCAATTTGTTTTTAGAGCACCGTTTTACATTGTTTAATGACAAACTAGACATTACTCCAGGGGTTGCAGTAACCTATTTTTCTGATTTTAAATTTCATGCATTTCCAGGATTAGACCTTGGAATTCAAGTATCGGATAATTTAAAACTTTATGGAAATGTAGGAACTACTTATAGAATTCCAACCTATACCGATTTATTTTACAGTTCTCCATCCACAAGTGGAAATCCAGATTTGGCGCCCGAAGAAGCCTTCTCAACAGAAATAGGGATGAAATACAGCACATCAAAATTTTCGTATTCTGCGGCTTTTTTCAATAGAAAATCAGACAATTTAATTGATTATATTCGAGCAAATACGGCAACGAGTGTTTTTACTGCCACTAATATTACGGAAGTAAAAACAACAGGATTTGAGTTGGACGGTGCCTATCATTTTAAAGCCAATAAATTCAATCAAACCATTGCTTTTGGATACGCGTATTTAAACGATGATATTTTAGATCAAAATAAAGACCTCTCAAGGTATTCTTTAAATACCTTAAAACATCAATTTACAACACGTTTTAGTTCACAGTTCTTTAAAAACATAAGACAAAACATCATTTATAAATATGCAGAACGTACTGTAGGGACAAGTTATAATGTGTTAGATGCGTCTGTGATTGTAGATTTTAAGAAAAGCAGTTTTACGCTTACGGCCAACAATCTTTTTGATGCTGCTTACATTGAATCTGGTTTTGTGCCGATGCCTCCAAGGGCTCTTTTGTTTGGAATGAGATTTGGTTTATAACGCATAAATTACGAACTATTCTTAAATGCCTCGAGAGTTCTTTTCGAGGTATTTTTGGGTTTTATGAAGATGGTTTTAACTGTTTCCCTTATTTAATGAAATTTAGGTATCTTCCTTGCGATCAATTAAAAAAGACTTCTTTATGAAAGCTTGTTCAGGATGCAAATCGGTATCAAAATACAGAATGAAAAGAAAAGGATTTGCCAGGTTCATTCGTGGAAGTAAAGCCTATGCTGCGATAATAGAAATAAAGTATATGTATGGATTCCATTTTTAAACAGCACCTTTTCACCATAAAAAAACGCTCCATTGGAGCGTTTTTTTATATTTTAAGTAGTTAGAATCTTATTTAAAGAGTTTAAAAACATCATTTCCATTTGCAAAGAGTAACAAGGCTATTAACAAGAAGAATCCGACAACTTGTGCATATTCTAAGAATTTATCACTTGGTTTTTTTCCTGTAATCATTTCCCAGAGTGTAAACACAACGTGTCCTCCATCTAAAGCAGGTATTGGTAATAGGTTCATAAAACCTAACATGATTGATAGGAATGCGGTAATGTTCCAAAAAGATTCTGCACTCCATTCTGAAGGAAAAATACTACCGATTGAAATAAAACCACCCAAACCTTTGTAGGCTCCAGTGCTTGGATTAAATATTTTCTTTAATTGCTTTACATAATTCGTTAGTGTTGTCCAAGACTTGTTGAAACCAGCAGGAATTGCCTCAGAAAAAGAATACTCAATTTCTGACAATTTATAGTAGCCTAATTTTTCTAAATCTGAATAGGGAATTGCGCTAAATTCGACCCCGATATAACCATAGTTTGAAACTCTTACAGGTACTTCTTTTTGCACTCCATCTCTTTTTACAGTTATCGTAATGTCTTGGCCTTTATAGGTGTCTAAAATCGCCATTGCCTCATCGTAATATTTAATAGGATTGCCATTGATCGACGTAATAAAGTCTTTCACTTTTAAATCACTTTTTGCGTTTAAAGAATCTTTTTGAATCTTTCCGATGAAAAAAGGATATCTAGGGGTTACAATTGGACCTTCTGCATTCTTTTTTCGGTCAATTAATTTTGAGATGAAATTTACCGGCAAGTTTTTGGCAATCTTTTCTCCTTTTCTTTCTAAGGTAAAACGATTTCCATTGATAAAACCAATAGTGATTTCGCTGAATTTTCGAACTTTTTTTCCATCAATGGTTAAAATTTTATCGCCATTTTGCAAACCAATTTCTGTCGCTAATTCGCCTTGAATCCAAACACCGTCTTGTACGCTATCGTTTGGCAAGAATTTTTCACCATAAGACCACATTAAGCAGATATATATAAAAATACCCAAAACGAAGTTTACAAAAACCCCTCCTAGCATAATAATTAAACGTTGCCAGGCTGGTTTTGAACGAAACTCCCAAGGTTGTGGAGGTAAAGCCATTTGGTCTGTATCCATGCTTTCATCAATCATTCCAGATATTTTTACATACCCCCCTAACGGAATCCATCCAATACCATAGACGGTATCACCAATTTTTTTCTTAAAAAGGGAGAACTTATAATCGAAGAATAAGTAAAATTTTTCTACGCGGGTCTTAAACAACTTTGCAGGAATAAAATGACCTAATTCGTGTAAAACAATTAGTAAAGAAAGGCTTAAAATAAATTGAGATGCTTTTATTAATATTTCCATATGGTATGATATCAAAATTTTGAACGAGCAAATGTACGGATTTAAAGAGCGTTTTGAAAACATGTGTTTGAGTAGATTTTTAATTTAACACAGATTTTAGAAAGTATTTATAATTCCTTCCTTTTCTACCGTTTTTTTATGTTGTAAATTTGCACAAACAGCTTTTATAATGGATATCAATTTCTTTAAAAAATCATTTCCAACACTCATTTTTTTAGGCCTGTTTTCTTTCATTGCACTTCCTGTTTTTTATCACTTATTGAAAGTGGAAAAAAAATTAAAGATTTATAATCCAGCAGATGTAAACCCTCGTTTGGTTGATAAAAATTTAAAGCACATTCAAAAAAACCATACCATCGCTAATTTTGAACTTATCAATCAAAATGGTAAAACCATTACCAATAAGGATTATAAAGATAAAATTTACATTGCCGATTTCTTTTTTACGCGCTGTCCCTCCATTTGTATTCCCATGGCATTTCATATGGGGGAATTGCAAAAAACATACATTAATGATCCAGATATCATGTTCTTGTCACACTCTGTAACACCCGTTATAGATAGTGTTTCTGTGCTAAAAGCATATGCCATTGAGAAAGGGGTAGTTGATGGAAAATGGAACGTGACTACGGGCAATAAAAAACACATTTATGAATTGGCGCGCAAAAGTTATTTTGCCGTTGTTGATGAGGGTACTGGCGATGAAAACGATTTCATTCATACAGAACAATTTGTATTGATAGACAAAGAAAGACGCATTCGGGGATATTATGATGGCACCGAATCGGAAGCCATGGAAAAACTGAAAGAAGATCTTGTTTTGTTAAAAGCAGAATATGCGAAGGAATAACTTGTTTAGAATCATTCTAAATTCTTATCTTTGCTCATCAAATAAAAAAGCTTGAATACAATTGCATCATTAGGTATCGGAGAAATTGGATATATTTCTGAAGGCGCTTTAGAGCATATTCCCTTGAAATTGTTGGAAATGGGGTGCTTGCCAGGCGCAGAGGTAGAACTCATTCAAATTGCTCCTTTAAAGGACCCCATATATATCTGTGTAAACGGAAGTCATTTAGCCATTAGAAAAGAGACGGCTTCACAAATTCAAATTTTAAAAAGCTAATTTTAAATGGCTAAAAATGACATCAAAGTTGCCTTAATTGGAAACCCTAATACGGGAAAAACTTCCTTATTCAACCAACTTACAGGCCTAACTCAAAAAGTAGGAAATTACCCAGGGGTTACCGTCGATAAAAAGAAAGGTACTTGCAAATTGTCTGCCACTCAAAATGCGGTAATCACAGATTTGCCTGGAACCTACAGCATCAATCCAACTTCAATAGATGAGAGCATTGTTTTAAAAACCCTGCTTAAAAAAGACATTAAAGAATCTCCAGATGTAATTTTGGTGGTTGCAGATGTAGAAAATTTGAAAAGAAATTTATTGCTTTTCTCTCAAATAAAAGACTTAGAAATTCCAACGGTATTGGCAATCAATATGGTTGATCAAATGAGTAGAAAAGGAATTTCGATAGATTTAACTGCCTTGAAAGAAGAATTAAACACAGAAGTTGTTTTAATAAGTGCTCGAAAAAATCAAGGAATAAAGAATGTAAAAGACGCAATTATTAAGTGTCATGTTGCAGCAAAAGCATCGCCAATGTGTGATGCAAATTATAAAATTGATCCTGAATATTTTGACAAGCTAAAAGCCATCAATCCAAATTTCAGCTTGTATGAACTCTGGTTAATGGTAACACAAAAGAACTTTCCAGCAGCAATTTCAAAAAAAGAAAAAGCTCAATTACTTTCTTTTAATAAAGACGTTTCAAGACTTAAAAAATACCAGCACAAAGAAACGATTTATCGCTATCAAGAAATTAATAAAGTTTTAAAGAAAACCTACATAGTTGATAAGAGTAAGGCAACAGACTTAAGAAGTAAACTCGATAAAGTTTTCACACATAAAATTTTTGGATACCTTATCTTTTTTGCCGTTTTATTACTCATTTTTCAATCTATTTTTGACTGGTCTTCTTTGCCCATGGATTTGATAGATACGACCTTCGCAGAACTCTCCGACTTTGCAAGAAATAACCTGCCGATGGGTATTTTATCCGATTTAATTGTTGAAGGAATCATTCCAGGTATTGGAGGCGTGATTATTTTCATTCCACAAATCGCCATTTTGTTTTTATTCATTGCTGTGTTGGAAGAAACAGGTTATATGAGTCGTGTGGTGTTTCTAATGGATAAAATTATGCGTCGTTATGGGATGAATGGGAAGAGTATTATCCCCTTGATCTCTGGAACTGCATGTGCCATTCCTGCAATTATGGCCACAAGAACCATCTCGAGTTGGAAAGAACGATTGATTACCATACTAGTAGTTCCCTTTACCACTTGTTCTGCAAGATTGCCCGTATATACAATATTAATTTCGTTGATCATTCCGAATACTAAAATCTTCGGATTTTACAACTTACAGGCATTTACTTTGTTAATGTTGTATGCTTTAGGATTTGTTACCGCAATTTTAGCTGCTTATATTTTACAGAAAACATTAAAAATAAAGAGCAATTCGTTCTTTGTCGTAGAAATGCCAAATTACAAACTTCCTTCTATTAAAAACGTTGCTTTTGATGTTTTAGAAAAAACCAAAGCCTTTGTTTTTGGTGCTGGAAAAATTATTTTAGCCTTGTCTGTTGTCTTGTGGTTTTTGGCTTCAAACGGACCATCGTCCTTCAAGAATGCGGAAGAAAATGTGACCAATAATATTGAAAATAGGCAATTATCAGCCACTGAGTTACAGCAAAAAATAGGCTCAGTAAAATTAGAAAATTCCTATATTGGGATTATGGGAAAATCCATTGAACCCGCCATAAAACCCTTGGGATATGATTGGAAAGTAGGCATTGCACTCATTACCTCATTTGCAGCAAGAGAGGTGTTTGTGGGAACTTTAGCAACAATTTATAGTGTAGAGGCCGAAGATGAAAACACCACGACGATTAAAGAAAAAATGCGTTCAGAAATCAATCCAGATACTGGGAAACAGCGATTCAATTTTCCTGCGGGAATGTCTTTGTTGGTCTTTTATGCATTTGCAATGCAATGCATGGCAACATTGGCCATCGTAAAAAGAGAAACCAAAACCTGGAAATGGCCTTTAATTCAGTTGTTTGGAATGACGGGATTGGCCTATATTTGCTCATTAATTGTATATCAAATTTTAAGCTAATGCAACAGATCATTGCCTATGGAATTCTAATCATTGCCGTTGGGTTTTTGGCAAAAAAATATTTTTTGCCTGCAAAAAAGAAAACCAATTGCGGTACAGATTGCAGCTGTTCTTAAAGATTAACATAAAATTAGGAGTCTAGCATAGCAAGGGTTTATACTTTTGATAAACGACATTAACAAACAATATCTTAAATAATTATAAAAATGAAAAAATCAATTCTATCAATTGCAATTTTTGCAATCACATTATTAGCGACCACAGAAACAGTAGCTCAAAAATTTAAAGCCTTGGACAAAAGTCCTATGGATGTTGCAAGTTTTCCAAGTAGTTACAAGGTTTCAGACAAAGTTGTAAAAGTGGTTTATAGTCGCCCACAACTAAAAGGAAGAGCTGTCTCTAAATTAGCTCCCGCTGGAAAAGTTTGGAGAACAGGAGCCAACGAAGCAGTGGAAATCACTTTTTATCGAGATGTTACTTTTGGTGGAAAGGCAGTAAAAGCAGGAACCTATTCGCTATTTACCATTCCTTCTGAAGCTGGAGATTGGACGGTAATTATTAATAGCGCAAGAAATGTTTGGGGTTCTTATTTCTACAAACAAGATCAAGATGTGGTGCGTGTTTCGGGTACGGTTTCTAGATCTGAAAAAAGTATCGAAGCCTTTTCGATGCTGATCGATTCAGACATGACCTTGAAAATGGGCTGGGGAAACACCGTTGTTTCTGTACCAATCAAATAGCCTTACAAATTTCAATCACTTATAAACAACTGTCTACTGTAAAATTTAGACAGTTTTTTTGTATCCATAATTTAAGGCAACATTAGCCTTTACTCTTTTGTAGAATAAACGTAAATTTGCCGCTTAAATAAAGAAGTTATAATGCAATACAATCATAAAGAGATCGAAGAGAATTGGCAAAAATTTTGGGCAGACAACCAAACATTTAAAGCTACAAATCCTGCCCAGAGCTCTGACCAAGGGGATGCTGATAAACCTAAATATTATGTATTAGACATGTTTCCTTATCCTTCTGGAGCAGGCCTTCATGTTGGACATCCTTTAGGATATATTGCAAGTGATATTTATGCGCGTTACAAGCGGCATAAAGGGTTCAATGTATTACATCCGCAAGGTTATGATTCTTTCGGTTTGCCAGCAGAACAATATGCCATTCAAACAGGGCAGCACCCTGCAAAAACTACCGAAGCAAACATTACAACCTACCGAAAACAACTAGATAAAATTGGCTTTTCATTTGATTGGTCTCGAGAAGTAAGAACTTCAGATCCGGCATATTACAAATGGACACAATGGATTTTTATTCAGCTTTTTAACTCGTGGTACAACAAAGATACCGACAAAGCAGAGGACATTGCTACTTTGATTTCTATCTTTAAAAAGGATGGAAACACAACCGTAAATGCTGTTGCAGATGCAGAAACAAAACCTTTTTCTTCGGAAGCATGGAAGGCGTTTTCAAAGACGGAGCAAGAAGCAATCTTATTGCAATACCGATTGACCTATTTATCAGATACTGAAGTAAACTGGTGTCCGATTTTAGGAACGGTCTTGGCAAATGATGAAATTGTAAATGGTGTTTCAGAAAGAGGAGGTCACCCCGTTGTTCGTAAAAAGATGACCCAATGGTCTATGCGAATTTCTGCCTATGCACAACGTTTGTTAGACGGATTAGAAAAAATAGATTGGCCACAACCCTTAAAGGATTCTCAAACCAATTGGATCGGACGTTCTCAGGGAGCCATGGTTTCTTTTGATATCGAAGTAGGAACTCCTAAAGGAAGTACAGATATCAAATTATCCTACAAAGAACTGGAAGCTTTAAAAGAATTACGGTTGAATTTATCAAAAGCAGAAGGCATTCTTTGGGATGAATTAAAAAATAAAAAAGGCGCCGCAAAATTTAGAAAAAAATATACCATTGGTTCATTTTTAGTGGATTATGTGTGCTTGGCAAAAAACACCATTGTAGAATTTTCTGGCAAAGAAGATGAAGGAGCAAGAACCGCCTTTTTTGCAAAGGAAGGATTCAATGTGCTGCGGATTACCAACGAAGAAGTAATCGAAAGCGTACTGAAAGTGGTTGCTAAAATCAACAATACATTGCAGTTTCCAACCGTTGTAAAAGTTGAAAAACCAATAGCAAACTCAAAAAGTGCAGCCTATAAAATTGACGTTTTTACAACAAGGCCAGACACAATTTTTGGTGTTTCATTTATGACATTAGCACCGGAGCATCCGTTGGTTTCAAAGATTGTAACGGGCGCTCAAAAGAAGGCTGTAAATGCCTATATAAAAGCAACAGCAAAACGTTCTGAACGCGAGAGAATGGCAGATGTAAAAACCATTTCAGGTGTGTTTACAGGGGCCTATGCATTGCACCCATTTACGGGAGAGAAAGTGCAAATTTGGATTGGCGATTACGTTTTAGCAAATTATGGAACGGGTGCTGTAATGGCAGTTCCGTGCGGAGATCAAAGAGATTATGATTTTGCAAAACATTTTGGCATTGCCATTCCAAATATTTTTGAAGGGATTGATATTTCTGAAGCAGCACATACAGGCAAGGAAGGAACTATAATTGCAAACTCCGATTTTTTATCAGGATTAAACTATAAGAAAGCCTTAAAATTAGCCATTTTTGAAATGGAGAAACGCGGGTTTGGATATGGTAAAATTAATTACCGTTTGCGAGATGCAGTTTTCAGTAGACAACGTTATTGGGGCGAACCATTTCCAGTTTATTATAAAGACGGAATGCCTCAAATGATTGACGAAAAACACTTGCCAATTGTATTGCCAGCAGTAGAAAAATACCTTCCCACCGAAGCGGGCGAACCGCCATTAGGAAGAGCAACAAGCTGGGCTTGGGATTCGCGAGGGAAGAAAGTAGTTTCCAACGAAAAACTAAAAAACAAAACCGTATTTCCTTTAGAATTAAACACCATGCCAGGTTGGGCAGGAAGTTCTTGGTATTTTAACCGATATATGGATGCTAACAATCAAGGGGCATTTGTAAGCAAGGAGTCTTTGGAATATTGGAAAGAAGTCGATCTATACATTGGCGGATCGGAGCACGCAACCGGACATTTATTATATGCCCGTTTCTGGCAAAAATTTTTGTTTGACAAGGGAATTGTACCCGTAGATGAGTTTGCAAAAAAACTAATCAATCAAGGAATGATTTTAGGAACGAGTGCTTTTGTATACAGGGCAACTGCTTTTGTGAAAAATGGATGTGATATTGATAAGTCCAACGATGATGTTTTAGCGAAAATCCCAACCCTTTTTGTTTCTAAAAACAACTTTAGTTCTGACGCTGAATTCGAAACGGTTGTTAAAAATTACTTATCAGACAAAGGATATTTAAATCCTAATTTTGCCGATTTGGTAATGATTACCAATACACCATTACACGCAGATGTTTCTTTGGTGAATTCTTCAGATGAATTGGACGTTGAAGCGTTTAAAAAACAACCGATAAATCAAGATTATCAAAAAGCAATATTTTTTTTAAAAGACGGAAAGTATGTCGTTGGTAGAGAAGCAGAAAAAATGTCTAAATCAAAATACAATGTTGTCAATCCCGATGATATTGTTGAAGAATATGGCGCCGATGCATTGCGTTTGTTTGAAATGTTCTTAGGTCCTTTAGATCAAGCGAAACCCTGGAAAACCTCTGGTATTTCAGGTGTGTACTCTTTCCTAAAAAAGCTTTGGAAATTATATATTGATGAAAATGGAGTTGCGGTTTCGGATGAAAAAGCAACCAAAGAAGAATTAAAAACACTGCACAAAACGATTAAGAAAGTAGCAGAAGATATTGAGAATTTCTCTTTCAACACCTCTGTTGCTACCTTCATGATTGCTGTCAATGAACTGACTGCTTTAAAGTGTAATAAGAAAGAGGTTTTAGCGCCTTTGTTGGTGTTATTGTCTCCCTATGCACCCCATATTACAGAGGAATTATGGAGTAAGTTAGGAAATAAAGAAAGCATTTCAACAGTAGAGTTCCCAGTTTTTGAGGCAAAACATTTGGTAGAAAGCGCGAAGAAGTATCCAATTTCATTCAATGGAAAAATGCGTTTTACTTTAGAATTACCTTTGGATTTTTCAAAAGATGAAATTGAAGCTGCTGTTTTAGCAGATGAAAAAACAATTGCGCAATTGGCAGGAGTTGCTCCTAAGAAAGTGATTATCGTTCCTGGAAAAATTGTTAATATTGTTCACTAGAACATCTATCGCGCGTTTTGTATTTGCTAGAGGCAAGAATGCAATCCTAATCCTAGGGTATATATAGCGCATCTAGGATCTATAAAAACCAGTACATAATTTTTTAAAAGGAAAATAAAAAAGCCATTATAATTATTGTAGTGGCTTTTTTTATTTGATTATCTTTAGACTAAATTTCAAAATAGGGTTGGTCTACTATTTTAAAGGCTTTGTAAATCGTAAAAAAAAGAAAATAACCTTGAGTAATCTTAAAAACATTTCCCTTAGAATACGCATCTTTTTATCCATGATTTTATTGGTGCTAATGGCCTCTGTGTTAATTTTGGGAGTTACCGTATATCAATATGATGAACAAACCAAAGATTATAACATTCAGCGTTTTGAACGGAAAGAATCAATTACCAAAGAAACGATTGAACTGGAGTTAAAAAACAAGACAAGTTTTCCTGTAAATACTGTAAATCTATCTAAGATTTTCCAAGATCGGATTTATGAAATTTCCTCGATCAACAAATTAAATATTTCCTTGTATGATTTGGAAGGGAAACTTCTAAAAACCTCTTTGGGAAATGCCTTTGAAAAGATTGATAAAAAACCACTTTCAAAAGAAGTGATCTCGAAATTGGCTCAAAATTCCAACCATCGAATTTTAAAAACAGCTCAAGAAGACGGGATTAGTTTTCAATCATCTTACTCTTATATCAATGACCCAAAATTTAAGCGTATCGGAATTTTAGAAGTTCAGTTTACCCAGGACAATTCAGAAATCGAAAAGGAACTTAGAGAGTTTATTAGCCGATTGAGCTTGGTTTATCTATTAATGTTTCTCATTGCCATTGCACTGGCCTATTTTTTATCGAGTTATATTACCCGATCTATCAAAACGATTTCTGATAAAATGGAGCAAACCAAATTGAACAAACGGAACGAGAAAATTATTTTAAATTCAGCAAGTTCAGAAATTTCAATTTTAGTAGATGCTTATAATAGTATGATCGATGAATTAACTGAGAGTGCTGTGAAATTAGCAAAAAGTGAGCGAGAACAAGCTTGGCGAGAAATGGCAAAACAAGTGGCACACGAAATTAAAAATCCACTAACACCAATGCGCTTGACTGTGCAAAGTTTCGAACGAAAATTCAATCCTACAGCCGAAGATGCAAAAGAAAAATTAAAAGAATATAGCAAGACTTTAATACAGCAGATCGATGTGATGAGTTCGATTGCCTCCGCATTTTCTGATTTTGCAAAAATGCCAACTCAGAAAAGAGAGAAAATAGACGTGATTGGTGTTGTGAAATCAGCCTTAGATATTTTTAATGAAGATTATATTTCATATCAACATTCTGAAAAAGAACTTTTTGCCAATTTAGATAAAACACAGTTAATTCGCATTGTCACAAATTTAATAAAAAATGCAAATCAAGCTTCCGAAAATACCAAAAGTCCAATTATTGAAGTCAAAGTTGCTTCCGAAGGAAACAATATCAAAATTTCAGTTTCCGATAACGGAAAAGGAATTTCAGATGCGCTAAAAGATTTAATTTTTGAACCTAAGTTTACGACTAAAAGTAGCGGCATGGGACTCGGTTTGCCAATGATAAAAAATATTGTTGAAGCTTATGACGGCACCATTTCGTTTACATCAAAAGAAGGAATTGGTACTGTTTTTACAGTAATTATTCCTAAAACATAATAATCGGTTGCTTTTATAAAAGCAGGAATTTCAATATTGGAAAAAAAGTCTTCGACAAGCTCAGACTGATATTTGGATTGCCAATTGTAATTTAGCGCCTAAGTGCCATACTGAGCTTTTCGAAGTGAATCGATTACAGAAATTTAAAAACGTATAAAAAATGAATTTTAATAATATTTTAGTTGAAAAGGAAAATGGACTTGCCAAAATAACCATAAATCGTCCAAAGAAGTTGAATGCTTTGAATAAAGAGACTATCGAAGATTTGAGTGGTGTATTTGTAGCCTTAGAAGAAGATGCAATGGTAAAGGTTCTGGTCATCACAGGGAGTGGGGAAAAAGCTTTTGTAGCTGGAGCTGATATTTCTGAATTCGCAAATTTTTCTGTAGATGAAGGTGGATTTTTGGCAAAAAAAGGGCAAGAAATGTTGTTTGATTTTATAGAAAACTTATCAAAGCCAGTAATTGCTGCTATCAATGGGTTTGCCTTAGGTGGTGGTTTGGAATTAGCGATGGCCTGTCATTTTAGAATTGCCTCAGAAAATGCAAAAATGGGCTTGCCGGAAGTTTCTTTAGGCGTCATTCCTGGCTATGGGGGGACACAACGTTTGCCCCAATTGGTTGGTAAAGGGAAAGCCATGGAGTTGATCATGACTGCAGGAATGATTTCTGCAGAAGAGGCGAAAGCATGCGGTTTGGTCAACCATGTGGTTCCTTCAGAAGAGCTCCTGCCTTTGGCAGAAAAACTAGCCAATAAAATGATGCGAAATTCTTCCGTTGCAATTGGTGCAGCCATAAGAGCTGTGAATGCAAACTTTGAAGATGGCGTTAATGGATATGAAGTAGAAATAGCCGAGTTTGGCGAATGTTTTGGAACCAAAGATTTCACAGAAGGTACCACAGCATTTTTAGAAAAAAGAAAAGCAAATTTTCCAGGAAGTTAAAATAAAAAAAAGAGACTTAATTGACACGCTTTACCAACTAAACTTTAGTTTAATGAACGATTAACTAAATGATGTAAAGAGTTTTCGGGTAAGTCTGCATCCAAAAATAGAAGTCAAATATTAACACTTATACAGTAAATAAAACGCTATTAAAATGAAAACCTCCAAAGATAAAATCGAAGAAACATTAAGTTATTATACTTTTAAAAGTTTAGAAACTTTAAGTTTTATAAATTCAAATTCGAATTTAACAGTAGAAGAAATTATAGAAAAGGCAAAAGAACTATCAGTTTTAGAGTATAAAATTACAGCTTTAGAGGCAGCAAAGGAAAGCTAAACTATTTTAAACCCTCCCATTCGTCATAAAACTGTTTTAGATATGTTTCCATAAAAGCGTGTCTTTGTATGGCTATTTTTTTTCCAGAAGCGGTATTCATTTTATCCTTTAAGAGCAACAGTTTTTCATAAAAATGATTAATGGTTGGGCCATTAGAATTTTTATACACTTCCTTTGTCATTGATAAGTTAGGTAAAATTTCTGGGTTGTACAATGCTCGATTTTTAAATCCACCATAATTAAAACAACGCGCAATACCAATGGCGCCAATGGCATCTAACCGATCTGCATCTTGGACGACTTCCAATTCTTTAGAGGTGAACTTTTCACCGTTTTTCTCCAAAGAATTCTTGTAAGAAATATGTTGTATAATCTTTACTACATGTGCAATGGTAGCTGTCTCTACCTTTTGACTGATGAGAAATTCACTAGCTTTTTTAGGACCAATGGTTTCATCACCGTTATGAAATTTTGGATCTGCAATATCATGTAAAAGTGCTGCCAATGAAACGACCAAAGTGTCCACTTGCTCTTCCTTTGCAATTAAAAGAGTGTTTTTAAAAACGCGTTCTATATGAAACCAGTCATGGCCTCCTTCGGCATTTTTAAGTACTTCTTTTACAAAAGTGATGGTGGTCTCAATAATTGTTGAATATTTCATCTTTTCAACACAAGATTTTAGTTGCTATAAAAATAAAAAAACCACGCATAATTGCGTGGTTTTGAATTGTTCTTTTTATAATTTAAAGGTGCCTAACAAAATTCGTCGTAGGCTTGCGCTAAATTTTGTGCAATCATTTGTGCAGAACGACCTTCAATATGATGACGCTCTAACATGTGAACTAAATTACCATCTTTAAATAATGCCATTGCTGGAGAAGATGGAGGAAATGGAATCATAAACTCTCTTGCTTTTTGGGTAGATTCTTTGTCTACACCTGCAAAAACAGTTGTTAAGTTTGTTGGTGTTTTCTCTGCACCTAAAGAAGCAATTGCTCCGGGTCTAGCCGTTCCTGCTGCACAACCACATACAGAATTTACCACCACTAACGTTGTTCCTTTTTTTGCCAATGCATTTTCAACATCTTGGCCTGTATATAATGCTTCAAAACCTGCGTTGATTAATTCGTCACGCATTGGTTTTACTAATTCTTCTGGATACATAATTTCAAATATAAATTCATCGACAAATATAATGCAATTTAAAACAGGAATCAAATAGATGTATAGAACATGTTTTTATTAGCGCATCAATAAAATTGATTTCATAGACGATCTCTTTCGAGTTTTTATTGAATTAATGAAGATTCTTTTATATTTGACGAAAATAGAAAAATAGATATGGGAAGTTTTTCAAAATGGTTAGGAGCTGGCTTAGGTTTTACCCTAGGAGGACCAATAGGTGCTGCAGTTGGTTTTGCTTTAGGAAGTTTTGTGGATGGTTTTAGTGCAGAAGACCTTCATAAAGAAGAACATCAATACCGACAAGGCAGGCGTGTGAATACGCATCCCGGTGATTTTGAAATTAGTCTGTTGGTATTGGCATCCATCATTATAAAAGCAGATGGAAAAGTAGATCCAAAAGAACTTGATTTTGTAAGGGCTCAGTTCGTTGGAATGTATGGTAAAGAGAAAGCGAATAATGCCTTTCTGTTGTTTAAAGGAGTTATAAAAAAGCAAGTTTCGGCACGGCAAGTTTGTATACAAATTAGACAACACATGCCCCATGCTTCTCGCTTACAATTACTTCATTTTTTATTTGGTATTGCAAAAGCTGACGGTCAGGTAGCGGAGGTTGAAGTAGCCGAGATTAAAAAAATTGCAAGCTATCTGTACATCAATCCTTCCGATTTTGAATCGATCAAAGCGATGTTTTACAATGCTTTGGAAAACAATTATAAAATTTTAGAGATTTCAAAATCTGCTACCAATGATGAAGTAAAAAAAGCCTATCGAAAAATGGCCAAAAAATACCATCCAGATAAAGTACAGGATTTAGGAGCTGCCCACTTAAAAGGCGCCAAAGAAAAGTTTCAAAGCATTCAGTCTGCTTATGAGCAAATAAAAGCATCGCGCGGATTTTAGGTCCGCCCTAAGTTCCTAAAATGAAATTTTGTGATTTTGTAACTTCCTTACCCACAAACTCATAAAATTACAAGAAAATCCTTAATTTCGCATTCTTATAAGAAAAGAAAGAAAATGAGCGCGAAATTCCCTGAATATAAAGGACTTGACTTACCAAACATAGCAGAAGAAATGCTGAGTTATTGGGAAGAAAATAACATCTTCGAAAAAAGTGTTACCACTAGAGAGGGCAAAGAACCCTTCGTTTTTTTTGAAGGCCCACCTTCTGCAAACGGATTGCCAGGGGTTCACCACGTTTTAGCGCGTGCGATTAAAGATATTTTTCCTCGTTATAAAACCATGAAAGGATTTCAAGTGAAGCGAAAAGCGGGCTGGGATACGCATGGATTGCCGATTGAATTGGGAGTAGAAAAAGAACTTGGAATTACCAAAGAAGATATTGGAACGAAAATTTCCGTAGAGGACTACAATGCTGCCTGTAGAAAAGCAGTCATGCGATATACGCATATCTGGAACGATTTGACCCAGAAAATGGGCTATTGGGTAGATATGGAAGATCCATATGTTACCTACGAACCAAAATACATGGAGTCTGTTTGGTGGTTGTTGAAAGAAATTTACAATAAGAAATTAATCTATAAAGGGTATACCATTCAGCCCTATTCTCCAAAGGCTGGAACCGGTTTAAGCTCACACGAACTCAATCAACCAGGAACCTATCAAGATGTAACAGACACCACTATTGTTGCACAATTTAAAACCATCGAAAACACTCTTCCCGAATTTTTACAAAATCAAGGAGCGGTTTATTTCCTTGCTTGGACGACTACACCTTGGACATTGCCAAGTAATACAGCCTTAACAGTGGGGCCAAAAATTGAATATGTTTTAGTGGATACATTCAATCAATATACCTTTGAACCAACCAAAGTGGTGTTGGCAAAAAAATTAATTGAGAAGCAATTTGGCGGGAAAAATAATTTTGAAGTCACAACTTCGGAAGCATTATCGAGTTATAATTCTGGGGATAAAAAGATTCCTTTTTATCGAGTAAAAGAATTTCTAGGGAATGATTTAATCGATATCAAGTACGAACAAATTTTAGATTATGGTTGTGACTTTGAAAACAAACAAGATGCTTTTAGAGTGATTGCTGGAGATTTTGTAACTACAGAAGATGGAACCGGAATTGTACATACTGCACCTACCTTCGGAGCAGATGATGCTTTGGTCGCAAAACAAGCTGTTCCTGAAATTCCACCCTTATTGGTGAAAGATGCTAACGATAATTTAGTGCCCTTAGTAGATTTGCAAGGAAGATTTAGGCCAGAAGTTACCGAATTTGCTGGAAAATACGTAAAAAATGAGTATTACCCGGAAGGAGAAGCACCAGAAAAATCAGTAGATGTGGAGTTGGCCATTAAATTAAAAACAGAAAACAAAGCCTTTAAGGTTGAAAAATACAAGCATAGTTATCCAAATTGCTGGAGAACCGACAAACCTATTTTGTATTATCCATTAGACTCCTGGTTTATTAAAGTAACGGATGTAAAAGACAGAATGCATTCTTTAAACAAAACGATTAATTGGAAACCAGCATCTACCGGAACCGGTCGTTTTGGAAATTGGTTGGCAAACGCAAACGATTGGAACTTATCGCGTTCACGTTATTGGGGGATCCCCTTGCCAATCTGGAGAACAGAAGATGGTAAAGAAGAAATTTGTATTGGTTCTGTCAAAGAATTAAAAGAAGAAATGCTCCGTGCTGTAGCTGCGGGTATCATGAGTGAAGATATTTTTTCAAGTTTTGAGGTTGGAAACATGTCTGAAGAAAACTATGCAAAGATCGATTTGCATAAAAATATTGTGGATGAAATTGTGTTGGTTTCGCCATCAGGTCAACCGATGCATCGTGAAAGCGATTTGATTGATGTTTGGTTCGACTCGGGATCTATGCCTTATGCACAATGGCATTATCCGTTTGAAAATGAACAAAAAATTGATGGGAACCAATCGTTTCCAGCAGATTTTATTGCAGAAGGAGTCGATCAAACAAGAGGGTGGTTTTATACATTGCATGCAATAGCAACCATGGTTTTTGATTCTGTTGCTTACAAAAATGTGGTTTCTAATGGTTTGGTATTGGATAAGAACGGACACAAAATGTCCAAACGTTTAGGGAACGCCACAGATCCGTTTACAACACTAGCTACCTATGGTGCAGATGCAACACGTTGGTATATGATTGCCAATGCAAACCCTTGGGACAATTTAAAATTTGATTTGGAAGGTATTGAAGAGGTTAAAAGGAAGTTCTTCGGAACGCTTTACAACACCTATTCATTCTTTACTTTATACACAAATATTGACGGTTTTGCTTATCATGAAGAGGACATTGTTTTAGAAAAAAGACCAGAAATAGACCGATGGATTTTATCAGAATTACACACTTTAATTGCTAAAGTAGATAAATTTTACGAAGCATATGAGCCTACGAGAGCAGCTAGAGCGATTTCAGATTTTACACAAGATCATTTAAGTAATTGGTATGTGCGTCTAAGTAGAAGACGTTTTTGGAAAGGAGATTATCAAACAGATAAGATTTCTGCATACCAAACCTTGTACACCTGTATGGTCACCATTGCGAAACTAAGTGCACCTATTGCTCCGTTTTTTATGGACAAATTATATCAAGATTTAAATACGGTTACAGGGAAAGAAACTTCAGAAAGTATTCATTTGGCAGATTTCCCAAAATCGGATGCCCGTTTTATTGATGCTTCTTTAGAACGCAAGATGGAAAATGCACAAATCATCTCTTCTTTAGTTCTTTCTTTAAGGGCAAAAGAGAAGATTAAAGTACGTCAGCCTTTACAGAAAATTATGATTCCTGTTGATAACGATCAACAGAAAGAAGAAATTTTAGCTGTTTCAAATTTAATAAAGCACGAGGTTAATATCAAAGAAGTTCAAATTTTAGAAGACGCTTCCGATATTTTAATCAAACAAATTAAACCAAATTTCAAAGCATTAGGGCCAAAGTTTGGAAAAGAGATGCGTTTTATTGCTGCTGAGGTTCAGCGATTTACGAAAGAAGATATTATTAAAATTGAAAAATATGGCAATATTTCTTTAGAAATTAATGGAAAAGAGATAACTTTAGAGCGCGAAGATGTAGAAATATCCTCAAAGGATATTGAAGGTTGGCTAGTTGCAAATGAAGGTGGATTAACGGTTGCTTTAGATGTTACAATTACAGAAGAACTCCGTAAGGAAGGTGTTGGCAGAGAATTGGTCAACAGAATTCAAAATGCACGTAAAGACATAGGTTTAGAGGTAACAGATAAAATTAGATTAACCGTTTTAAATTTTGAAAACTTGCAACATGCTATTCAAGAGAATAAAGCATATATTATGAGCGAAACATTAACGCAAGAATTGGTTTTTGTAGATGCATTAGATGCAGGAACGGAGATCGCGTTTGATACCATTATAAGCAAAATATTAATCGAAAAAATGTAAAAGATGTCAGAGATTAAAGTAGGATATTCAGATGAAGATTTACAAGAGTTTAAAGCACTTATTCTTAAAAAAATCGAACGCGCAGAATCTGATTTAGCATTGTTGCAGAGTTCATATAAAAACGATGCAAACAATGGTACCGATGATACTTCGCCTTCATTCAAGTCTTTTGATGACGGTTCAGAAGTAATGAGCCAAGAAGCGAATGTTCAGTTGGCAATTCGTCAAGAAAAGTTTATTCGTGATTTAAAAAATGCGTTGTTACGAATTGAAAATAAAACTTATGGTGTTTGTAGAGTTACGCGTAAATTAATTCAAAAACAACGCCTACTTTTAGTGCCTCACGCCACCTTAAGTATAGAAGCAAAACGCAAGCAATAATACTTAAAAGCTTCCAAATTTTGGAAGCTTTTTTTAATATATTTTTCGATTACGATTGAAAAAAGAGGCGTAATAACAAAAGACAATCCCATAGAATTTCTGTGTTCATGAAAAAAAGTGCTGTATTTTTCTTCTTGCTCTTTCTTCCGCAAATAATCGGTGCACAAAAGAAAGTAATAAAAAAAGTACAAACCACTGCAACTCAAGTAGAAATTTCTACGATAGGTTTAGATGATTTTGTATTGAAAAATTCGAACTCCGAGTTTTTGGAGATCTACTTGTTCGCAGAAAACCCTAGCAACCAACATATTGTTTATAATGCGTCTGATGATATTGCGAAAATTGAATTTCAGATTCCAGCAATGGTAAAAGAAGCCCCTGTTTTTAGGAAGTTTATTACGAAAAGATTGCAAAGAGCGAGTGCAATTATTAAAATCCCAAAGAACAAAGCAGTCATTATTTTTGGAGAAGAAATTAATATTGCCGCTAAAAGTTATGGTGGTCCAATGGATATTTATATTGAAAAAGGACTTATAAAATTAGATACAATTCAAAAAAAGACAAAGGTAAAATTTTATGAAGGCAGTGTTTTGGCAACTTTAAAAGCTCAGAATATTGATGTGGCATCAACGCGTGGAACGATTGCTATTGATCAAGAAATTCAACAAGAAAATTTTTATAAAAAAACAAAAAACACTTCTCAAAACTTTACCATAAGAACTACAAAAGGGAATATTTTCTTAACGACTCTTAAACCATAATAATATTCTTATTTTTGCATATAAAACCCAATAAAATGTCAAAAAAGACGCTGGCAATTCTTACAATTCTAATTGCAATTACTTTAGATCAAATATTGAAAGTATACGTGAAAACACATTATGCTCTTAATGACGGTTTTGACGTTTTTAGTTGGTTTAAAATTCATTTTGTTGAAAATAATGGAATGGCAATGGGCTGGGAATTTGGAGGCAAATCGGGCAAATTATTTCTCACCTTATTTCGATTAGTCGCTGTTTCTGCAATTATTTATTGGTTGGCACAACACATTAAAAGAGCAACCCACAATGCAGTGATTTTTGCGATTGCTTTAATTTTTTCTGGCGCAGTAGGGAATATCATTGACTCTATTTTTTATGGGGTCATTTTTAACTCTTCTGCTCACCGAGTTGCAACCCTTTTCCCCGAAGAGCCTTATGGAGAGTTGTTTTATGGAAAAGTTGTAGATATGTTTTATTTTCCGTTTATTGAAAATGCGACTTTACCAGTATGGATTCCCTATGTTGGTGGCGATAACTTTACTTTTTTCCAATATATTTTTAACCCAGCTGATGCCTTTATTAGCATTGGTGTAGTACTTCTCTTTCTGTACAGTAAAAAGGCGTTTCCAAAAGAAGAGACTATAATGCCGGAATAATATGGGGGCTGATTTAAGTTGTAAAGAGGCGTATTTGATCGAAGGGATCAGCGCTAATTTTAATATTTTAGATGCCAATATTTTCAGATAGATCCTGTTGCTACTGTATTAAAATGTGTATTTTCGTTAGATGGCAGCATCATTAGAACTTCAATTAAAAACCTTGCCAGACTCTCCTGGGGTATATCAGTATTATGATAAAAATGAAGACGTTATTTATGTTGGAAAAGCCAAAAATTTAAAGAAAAGAGTTACTTCCTATTTTACTAAAAATCACGAAAATGCAAAAACACGCATATTAGTGAAACAAATTGTAGACATAAAGCACATTGTTGTTGATACAGAAACAGATGCTCTTTTATTAGAAAATAACCTCATTAAAAAATACAAACCCAAGTATAATATTTTATTGAAAGATGATAAAACCTACCCTTGGATTTGTATTAAAAAGGAGCGTTTCCCAAGAGTTTTTATGACCCGCAGGTACATTAAAGACGGTTCGGAGTATTTTGGACCGTACACCAATATAAAAACGGTAAGAGTTTTGTTGGATTTAATTAAAGAATTGTATTCCATTAGAACTTGTAGTTACGATTTAAGTCAACAAAAAATTAATGAAGGAAAATACAAAGTATGCTTAGAGTACCATTTAAAAAACTGTAAAGGCGGGTGTGAAGGTTTGCAAACCGAAATAAAATACCAAGAAGAAATTACTGCCATTCGGAATATTGTTAAAGGAAATTTTAAAGAAAGCCTCGATAAATTTAATCAGATGATGCTTGCTTTTTCTGAAAACATGGAGTTTGAAGAAGCACAAAAAATAAAAGAGAAAGTTAGTTTGTTGTCGAATTACCAAGCAAAATCTACCATTATCAATCCGTCTATTAACAACGTTGATGTGTTTTCTATTATCTCGGATGAAACCCATGGATATGCAAATTTCTTTAAAATATCTAATGGTGCCATTATTCAATCCCATACAACAGAAATTAAAAAGAAATTAGACGAGACAGATAAGCAAATGTTGGAGCTGTTTATCGTTGAAATTAGACACCGATTCAATTCTCAAACCAAAGAAATTTATGTGCCGTTTCAAGTAGATTTGGGAGAAGAATTGAAAGTGACCATTCCAAAACTAGGAGATAAAAAACGAATTATAGAACTTTCCGAAAGGAATGCAAAATACTATCGACAAGAGCAGTTTAAGCAAATTAAAATTGTTGATCCGGAAAGGCATGTAAAAAGAATTATGGCGCAAATGAAAAAAGATTTGCGACTCTCACAAGATCCAAGGCATATTGAGTGTTTTGACAACTCTAACATTCAAGGAACCCATCCAGTGGCAGCATGTGTAGTTTTTAGAGACGGGAAGCCAAGCAAGAAAGAATATCGACACTACAATATAAAAACGGTAGAAGGTCCTGACGATTTTGCCTCGATGGAGGAAGTCGTTTATAGACGTTACAAACGATTATTGGAAGAAGAAGCTTCTTTACCACAATTAATTATTGTTGATGGTGGGAAAGGACAACTTTCTTCGGGTTTAAAAGCGTTGGATGACTTAGGATTAAGAGGGAAAATTGCGATTATTGGAATTGCAAAAAGGTTGGAAGAAATCTATTATCCCGACGACCCAATACCTTTGTACCTGGACAAGAAATCAGAAACTCTAAAAATTACCCAACACTTAAGGAACGAAGCACACCGCTTTGGGATTACATTTCATAGAAACAAACGAAGTAAGAGTGCTATTCAATCAGAATTAGAGCAAATTCCAGCCATTGGTGCACAAACAATTACCAATCTATTGCGTAAATTTAAGTCGGCAAAAAGAGTAAAAGAAGCTTCTTTTGAAGCGCTAAAAACAGAAATTGGGAATGCGAGAGCTTTAAAAGTATATGAATTTTATCATCCAGAAAAAAAATGAAAAAATACTTCTTACTTCCTTTTTTAGCGACCTCAATGTTGTTTTTTGCACAGCAAAAACAACCAAAAGTGGGGTTGGTTCTCAGTGGAGGTGGAGCGAAAGGTTTTGCGCATATTGGGGTATTGAAAGAAATTGACAAAGCAGGTTTACAAATAGATTATATTGGAGGTACTAGTATTGGAGCAATTGTAGGTGGTCTTTATGCCGTAGGGTATTCTGGAGAACAAATAGAGAAAATTATTTTAGAAACCGATTTTGTTGCATTGTTAAGAGACAAATTACCAAGAAGTACAACGCCTTTTTTTGAAAAAGAATATGGTGAAAAAGCGCTAATTTCATTCCCTGTCACGAAAAGAAAAATTGGGCTCCCCAAGGCGGTATCTAAAGGGCAAAATATGTTGAATATGCTCTTAGAATTATTTTCAGAAACAGAAAATATTTCAGATTTTTCAACATTTCAAATTCCTTTTTTTTCGATTGCAACCGATGTTGAAACGGGAGGGCAAGTTCTTTTAGAAAAAGGATCATTGCCGATAGCATTGAGAGCAAGTGGTTCTTTTCCAACCCTTTTAAACCCTGTTCAAATAGGAGATAAATTGTTAATTGATGGAGGTGTTGCCAATAATTTTCCCGTGGATGTTATGAGAGAGAAAGGTGTTGATGTTATTATTGGAGTAGATGTGCAAGGGAGGTTGTATGAAAAAGAGAAACTAACTTCTGTGGTTGCTATTTTAAATCAAATTGTGAGTTATAAAATGTATAACCAGAGAGAGTTGGATAAAAATAAAATCGAGGTGTACATTCATCCAGATATTTCAAAATACAATGTTGTTGATTTTGATAAAAAGATTGAAATTCTAAAAGAAGGAGACAAAATTGCTGGAGAATATTCCGCAATTTTGAAAGAAATTGCATTGAAACAGACCCGTAAGAAAAAAAGAATAGAAACAGATAAAAACATTCAAAAAGTAACGCTCTCTAAAATTACCATTAATGGAATTAAAAACTACTCAAGGTCCTATGTTTTAGGGAAATTAAACTTAATACAAGGGGATCGTGTTTCTAGAAATGATATTACAAAGCGAATTTATTTGTTGTCAGCTACAAAGAATTACGAACAGATTACTTATCAATTAAAAGAAACACCTGCTGGGAAAACTGAAATTATATTTTCTTTAGTGGAACTTTCAAAAAAACCAACACTAGAGATTGGAGTACATTATGATGCATTGTATGAATCTTCAGTTTTAGCAAGATACATGCAGGGAGGTGTTTTTACAAATAACGACGTTTTCTCTTTTGATGCTATTTTAGGAGATAAGTTGCGATACAATCTTAACTATTTTGTAGATAATGGATTTTATTTTAGTTATGGGTTTCGCTCTCGCTACAACCGATTTAGAGCAAATACGACCTTTAATAATATTTTGCCAAATTCTCCCATTGTTAATAGTTTGAATATTAAATACATCGATTTTACAAACCAAGTTTTTGTGCAAACAACTTTTGATAGAAAGTTTGCTTTAGGTGTTGGATTAGAACACAAAAAGTTAAATATTTCGACAGAAACCATTTTAGAGAATGACGCTCCGACTGTGCTTGATGATAATGGTTATTTAAACGCTTTTGGTTATTTAAAGCTGGATACCTACGATCAAAAATATTTTGTTAAAAAAGGGTATTTTGCTGATTTAGGTTTCAAATGGTATCTTTCATCTTCCAAGAATAATGGAAATTTTCAAGACTTTGCACAAGCAAAAGGAACTCTCGGATTTGCAACTACTTTTTTTGAAAAAATCACTTTCCAAAACACAAATGAAGCAGGATTTACACTTGGTAATCCATCTTCGAATATCTTCGATTTTTATCTAGGGGGATATAACCAAAATTATATAAATACGTTCGTTTCTATGTATGGGTTCGAATTTTCTGAACTTGGAAACCAATCTTTTTTAAAGTCTGAATTTGCCTTCAGATATCAGTTTTTAGAAAAAAATTACTTCAGTTTTATTGCCAATTATGCACGTTTAGAGGATAATGTTTTAAAAGATGCAAATCTTTTTAAAGATATAAAATCGGGCTACGCACTTGGCTATAGCTTCGATTCTTTTGTAGGCCCTTTAGAACTTAAGTTTAGCTGGTCTCCAGACACAAAAACGAGTGCCATTTTGTTTAATTTAGGATATTGGTTTTAGCGCTTTTTTAGATAAATATATCCTGATTTTAGATTTAATTTTTTACTTAAAATTCAGTATATTTACTGATTAATGAAGATGAGGCTGAGGAATTGTATCAGTCTAAAAATCAATTTACAAACAGAAAAAAGCCCTTGGCTTTTCTAAAATATAACACACATGGGATGTAGTAGTTGTGCTACTGGTAAAGACGGTGTGCCTAAAGGATGTAAAAGTAACGGAAGTTGCGCTACAGGCGGATGCGAAAAATTATCAGTATTTGATTGGTTGTCAAACATGACATTGCCAAATGGAGAAGAATTATTTAACATTTTTGAAATTCGTTTTAAAAACGGGAGAAAAGAATTTTATAAAAACACAGAAAATTTAAGAATTTCTATAGGCGACATTTTAGCTGTAGAAGGTTCACCGGGACATGATGTTGGGTCTGTTTCTTTAGCAGGAGAACTTGTAAAGGTTCAAATGAAGAAAAGAAATATTTCTGTAGACAGTTCAGAGATTAAAAAGATTTACAGAAAAGCAAACCAAAGAGATATTGATGTTTGGCAAGCTTCACGAGAAAAAGAAATTGAAACACAGCGTAAAGGAAGAGAAATTTTAGGGCGTTTAGGACTTAAAATGAAATTGTCCGATGTAGAGTATCAAGGTGACGGGAACAAAGCAACGTTTTATTATACAGCAGATACAAGAATCGACTTTAGACAATTGATTCGAGATTTAGCAGGTGCTTTTTCGATTCGTGTAGAAATGAAACAAGTGGGAGCAAGACAAGAAGCAGCTCGATTGGGCGGTGTTGGATCCTGTGGTAGAGAACTCTGTTGCTCTACTTGGTTGACCGATTTTAGAAAAGTAACCACTTCAGCGGCACGCTATCAACAATTATCATTAAACCCTTTAAAGTTAGCGGGTCAGTGTGGTAAACTAAAATGTTGTTTGAATTTTGAGTTGGATACTTATTTAGATGCTTTAAAAGCGTTTCCAAAACAGGAAACTATTTTAAAAACTGAAAAAGGGCCAGCTGTTTTTGTGAAGATGGACATTTTTAAACAACATCTTTGGTACACCTATAAAGAAGAAAGATCAAAGTGGTTTTTATTAACTTTAGAACAAGTTCAAGAAATAATTGACTTGAATAAAAATAATGAGAAAGCTTCCTCGTTAGAGGAGTATGAATCTGAGATAGAGGTACCAATAAAAGTGAATTTCGAAGATGCAGTTGGGGAAGATAGTTTAACCCGTTTTGATGTTCCAAAAACAAAAAAGCGCAGAAACAATAAAAATAGGAACAAGAAAAAAGTGGTTGTTGGAAATCCAAATCAGCATAAACCTGAAGCAAAAAAACAACAAAGGAATCCTCAAAAAAGAAAACCTCAGGCAAAAAAAACAGGGGAACAACCAAAAGGGGCGATTAAAAACCCCAACAAACCTAGAAAAAATAACAATCGAAATCGGAACAACAATACTCCTAAAAATGGAAACGATTCAGAAAAAAAATAAGTTTTTAAGTTTACTAATTCTCTTGTTAGTAGGCTATTCTTGTACTTCTGGGCCCGTTTTCACGAAGTTTAAGGCGGTTCCAAATAATGCATGGATTTCAAACGAGCATGTACGTTTTGATTTTTCCATCACAGATACTACTGCAAAGCGAAATTTATTCATTCATATTCGAAGTAATAAGGAGTACAGATACAGTAATTTATTTCTCATTACGGAACTTGTTTTTCCAAACAAGACCAAAGTAATCGATACCTTAGAGTATAAAATGGCAGCTCCAAATGGCAAATACTTAGGAACGGGTTTTACTGAGATTAAAGAGAATAAATTATTTTATAAAGAAGAAAAAGTATTTCCATTTTCTGGAGAATACACTTTCAATGTAAGGCAAGCAATGCGAAAAAATGGTTTTTCAGAAGGCTTAAAAGCATTGAAAGGAGTTACAGATGTTGGATTTAGTATTGAAAAAACGAAGTAAAATGGCACGTAAAAAAAAAACAAACTTTAAGAACTATATCAAAGGTTTTTGGTTTTTAATTCTAAGCGGAATTTTAGCAATATTTTTATTGTTTTTTTTAACTTCTTTAGGAGATTTACCAACGTTTGAAGAACTAGAAAATCCACAAATAAATTTAGCAACAGAAGTAATTTCTGCAGATGGTGTTACCATCGGTAAATATGCTACAGAAAACAGAACTCCAATTCACTATAACGAATTACCACAGAATTTAATTGATGCACTAATTGCAACGGAAGACGAACGTTTTTACGAACATGCTGGGATTGATTTTAGAGGAACTCTTAGGGCTGTCGTAAAGATGGGCTCTGGAGGAGGAGCCAGTACCATTACACAACAATTAGCAAAAAACTTATTTACAAAAAGAGCGTCGAATAATATTTTTAAAAGAGTCCTTCAAAAAGCAAAAGAATGGATTGTTGCTGTAAAACTAGAACGGCAATACACAAAAAAAGAAATTATTGCAATGTATTTAAATAAGCAAGGGTTTTTATTTAATGCCTCAGGAATTCGTTCAGCTTCCAGAATTTACTTTGGAAAAGAAGCCAAAGAATTAGATCTCCAAGAAGCCGCAATACTAGTTGCCATGTTAAAAAACCCAAGGCAATATAATCCTCATAGAGAAATTTCTAAAGAGAAATCTCTTTCTAGAAGAAATGTGGTCTTTGCTCAAATGGCAAAAAATGGATTTATAACTTCTCAAGAAAAAGATTCTCTTCAAAAATTACCACTTAAAATAAATTTCACTCCAGAAAGCCATAGTGATGGATACGCAACGTATTTTAGATCGTATTTGCAAAAACAATTGAGAACTTGGGTACGTAAAAACCCGAAGGCAAATGGAGAACAATACGATATTTTTAAAGATGGATTAAAAATTCATGTTACATTAGATTCTCGAATTCAAAAATACGCAGAAGAGGCTGTAAAAGAGCATATGGCCAATTTACAGTCGCATTTTTTTAAAGAACAGAAAAACAACGAAATGGCTCCTTTTTACGACATTAAGGATTCAACGGTGAACGTTATTTTACAACGAGCGAAACGAAATACAGATCGGTATCGAAGAATGAAAAAAGCAGGGAAAACTGCCAAAGAAATTGATGCCAGTTTTAAGAAAAAAACAGCAATGCGTGTTTTTTCTTGGAAAGGAGATTTGGACACGATCATGTCTCCTATGGATTCGATTCGATATTACAAATATTTTTTACGTTCAGGATTGCTTTCGATAGAGCCTCAGACGGGTCATGTAAAAGCATGGGTTGGAGGGATCAATAATAAATATTTTAAGTACGATGCTGTTCAGCAACAAAAAAGACAAGTAGGTTCTACCTTTAAGCCGTTTGTTTATGCGACTGCGATTAATCAACTGAAAATGTCTCCTTGCGATTCGTTTCCAAATGTACACTATACAATTCCCAAAGGGAAATACGGAATTCCAGAAGAGTGGAGGCCCGATAACTCTGGAGACAGATATGGTGGAATGCTCACCTTGAAGGCAGGTTTGGCAGGTTCCATAAATACTATGTCTGCGCGATTGATAGATATGGTGAAACCCGTAAATGTGGTGCGTTTGGCAAAATTAGCTGGAATAGAAACCAGAATTAGAGCGAACCCATCCATAGCTTTAGGCGCTATAGAATTGTCACTAATGGAAATGGTAAGCGCCTATGCAACCTTCGCAAACAAAGGTTTGCGTGTAAGTCCAATGATATTGACAAGAATTGAAGATAAAAATGGAACTATTTTAGCACAATTTACGCCAGAAACAAAAGAAGTGATAAGCGAAGAATCTTCTTATGTAATTTTAGATTTGTTAAAAGGAGTTACAGAATCTGGTTCAGGGCAGCGTTTGCGAACTCCTTATACCGCATTACCCGATGTTGTTACCGGTTTTCCATATGAATTTGAAAACCCGATTGCAGGAAAAACAGGGACAACTCAAAATCAATCAGATGGATGGTTTATGGGAATTGTTCCCAACTTGGCTACAGGTGTTTGGACAGGTGGAGAAGACCGTTCCACACATTTTGAAGGCATTGGAAAAGGGCAAGGAGCCACCATGTCATTACCGTCGTGGGCATTGTTTATGAAGAAATGTTATGCAGATCCTACCTTAAATATCAGTCAAGAAGATTTTGAAAAACCAGAAAAGTTATCTATAAAAATAAATTGCGGAGATCAAGAAGACGAAGATGAAGAGGAGCTTGAAGGAGAGAAAGTTCCTAAAAAAGTAGTGATTAAAGAAGATATAGATTTTTAATGCTTACGAAAATGAAGTAGTAAATTACAATTTCATTTTTTTACATCTTAAACGATTAACAATGATTAACAAAAAAGTAAAGAACGTACAAGAAGCTTTGCAAGGTGTTCAAAGCAATATGACTTTTATGCTGGGTGGTTTTGGTTTGTGCGGTATCCCAGAAAATGCAATTGCGGAATTGGTAAAACGAAATGTTAGAGCGGTTACCTGTATTTCAAACAATGCAGGTGTCGATGGTTTTGGTTTGGGATTGTTATTGGAAAACAAACAAATCAAAAAAATGATTTCTTCTTATGTAGGTGAAAATGATGAATTTGAACGACAAATGTTATCAGGAGAATTAGAAGTTGAATTAACACCCCAAGGAACTTTAGCCGAAAAATGTAGGGCTGCACAAGCAGGATTCCCAGCATTTTATACACCGGCAGGTTATGGTACAGAAGTTGCCGAAGGGAAGGAAACTAGAGATTTTGATGGTAAAATGCATGTTTTAGAACCCGCATTTAAAGCCGATTTTGCCTTTGTAAAAGCATGGAAAGGAGATGCTGCAGGAAATTTGGTGTTTAAAGGAACCGCAAGAAACTTTAATCAAAATATGTGTGGTGCTGCAACAATTACCGTGGCTGAGGTGGAGGAATTGGTGGAAGTCGGGACTTTAGATCCAAACAACATTCATATTCCAGGCATTTTTGTGCAACGTATCTTTCAAGGAAAAGAGTATGAAAAAAGAATCGAGCAAAGAACAGTGCGTAAAAAGAATTAGTAAGAAGTTCAAAAAAGATTTGAAATGGCCGCTCAAATTTTTAAAAGTGTAACCTCTAAAGGTGTTCGTACAAGAGAGGTTCAAAATGCAGAAAGTAAGCGTGATTTTATAGATAAGTTTAAAATTCCAGTGAAAGAGGCTGATGCGGTGGAGTATTGGTTAAAACTTTGTAAGGCATCAGAATTTTATCCGAAACAAAATAAAGAAATAGTAAAAGAATTAACGTTGAATCATGATAATTAGCAAAATTATTCTTCTTCAAAGGGATAGTTTTCCACATGTTGGAAATTATCAAATTATCAAATTATCAAATTAATTTTATGTTAGATAAAATAGGAATCGCAAAAAGAATCGCACAAGAAGTTCAAGACGGCTTTTATGTGAATTTAGGAATTGGAATTCCAACCTTGGTTGCCAATTATGTTCGGAATGATATTGAAGTAGAGTTTCAATCGGAAAATGGAGTTTTAGGTATGGGGCCTTTTCCATTTGAAGGTTCGGAAGATGCAGATATTATCAATGCGGGAAAACAAACAATTACGACCCTTCCAGGAGCTAGTTTTTTTGATTCGGCAACCAGTTTTTCTATGATCCGAGGGAAGCATGTAGATTTAACCATTTTAGGAGCTATGGAAGTGGCACAAAATGGAGACATTGCCAATTGGAAAATTCCAGGAAAAATGGTGAAAGGAATGGGAGGTGCCATGGATTTAGTTGCCTCTGCAGAAAATATTATTGTGGCGATGATGCATGCCAACAAACGAGGAGAATCTAAGATTTTAAAGCAATGTTCTTTGCCATTAACAGGTGTTGGTTGTGTCACCAAAGTGGTGACCAACTTGGCAGTTTTAGAAGTAAGAAACAATGCCTTTCATCTGCTAGAAAGAGCACCAGGAGTTTCGGTAGAAGAGATTCAAAATGCCACAGAAGCAACCTTGGTAATCGCCGGAGAAATCCCAGAAATGAAGATATAAGATGAAATATTTAGCAAAGAAACCTTTTGTAGTCGTTTTTGTTTTTAACACTCAGTTTCATTTTCCTTTTTGATTTTGTTATCAATATAGAAAATAGCCTCATAAGTTCATCAATTTCAGCTAGTTTGGCTGTAATTTTATCACCGAGAAAGAAAAAAATTAAAACACAAACTGAAGAAAAAATTCAAATAACTTGGGTTTTTTTGAAAACACCAATCTTTTTAAACTAGATGAAAATAATATCTTATAATGTCAATGGAATTCGAGCAGCTTTAAAGAAAGGATTTTTAGAGTGGTTGTCTGCTTCAAATCCTGATGTAATTTGCATTCAGGAAACCAAAGCACACAAAGAACAATTGGATCTTTCTGAATTTGAAAATGCAGGATACCCTTATCATTATTGGTTTTCTGCACAGAAAAAAGGCTATTCTTCTGTGGCAATTTTTTGCAAAGAGAAACCAAAACAAATTGAGTATGGAACGGGTATTGAATCGATGGATTTTGAAGGGAGAAACCTTCGCGTAGATTTTGAGGATGTTTCTATAATGAGCTTGTACCTTCCTTCAGGAACCAATTCTGAACGCTTGAATTTTAAATTCAAATACATGGACGAATTCCAAGTATACATTGATAATTTGAAGAAAGAAATCCCAAACCTTGTAATCTGTGGAGATTATAATATTTGTCATGAAGCGATCGATATTCACAATCCAAAAATGAAAGGAGTTTCAGGATTTTTGCCTGAAGAAAGAACTTGGATGAGTGCGTTTATCAATCATGGATTTGTAGATAGTTTTAGACACTTAAATCCCGAAGAAAAAACCTATTCTTGGTGGAGCTATCGCGCAAATTCTAGAGCAAATAACAAAGGTTGGCGTTTAGATTATGCCATGGTATCAGCCCCTTTAAAAGAGAAAATAGCGCGCGCCTATATTTTAACAGAAGCCAAACATTCAGATCATTGTCCCATTGTTGTGGAACTGGACTTATAAAATCAATAATGAAAAAATTACTCCTACTTTTATTTTTTACTACCTCCATTTTTGCTGAAACAGCAAACGATTCCATCCCTAAAAAAATGAGTTCTTCCGACTTGTTTTCTGACTATGATATTGTGTTAATCGATAGTTTACTTATGGATTCGAAGTACAAATCTCCTTTGTACAATACCTTACAATACAGAATGGATGATGTGGATAAGAAAGCAGTGACAGATGTTGCTTTATCTACCCAGATTTTAAAACAAAGATTGGCTACAATTGATGCAAAAACACCTTTTCATATTGCATATAACCCTGCTTTGAAAAAAGTAATAAAGTCCTACCTAAAATACCGAAAAAGGTATTATCCGGCACTAATGGCAAAGGCTTCCTACTATTTCCCAATGTTCGAAAAATACCTAGATCAATATGACATTCCGCTAGAAATGAAATATTTAGCAATTGTAGAATCGGCATTAAATCCAAAAGCAAAATCAAGAGTCGGTGCCACAGGGTTGTGGCAGTTTATGTATCCAACAGGCGTACAATACAAGTTAAAAGTAAGCTCGTATGTAGATGAACGTCAAGACCCTTTAAAATCAACCATTGCAGCCTGTCAATACCTCTCCGATTTATATACTATTTTTGGAGACTGGGACTTGGCTTTAGCCGCTTATAATTCAGGACCAGGAAATGTAGCAAAGGCAATAAAACGCTCTGGTGGTTATCGAAATTACTGGAACATCCGTCCTTTTTTACCAAGAGAAACTGCAAGCTATGTTCCTGCATTTTATGCTACCATGTATTTGTTTGAATATCAAAAAGAACATCAACTTGTTCCCGAAAAGTTTCAAATTCGACATTTTGAAACCGATACGATTCGGATTAAAAAAACAATTAGTTTTGATCAAATTTCAGAAATAACAGGGATCAATTCGGAGTTAATTCAATTTTTAAATCCGTCTTTTAAACTCGATGTGATTCCATTTGTCAAAGGGAGAAATTATGCCATTACACTTCCAAGAAAAAACACTTTGTCTTTCATAGAAAATGAGGAGGCTCTTTATGCATTAGCAAAAGAAGATGCTGCAAAAAGAGAGAAACCATTGCCAAAGTATTTTGAACTGGACAAACGGATTCGTTATAAAGTTCGAAGTGGTGACTTTTTAGGGAAGATTGCCAATCGTTTTGGAGTTCGAGTTCGAGATATAAAACGTTGGAATCGTTTAAAGACAAGTCGTTTACGGATAGGGCAAAGATTAAGCATTTATCCAAAAAAAATAGCGGTTCCAAAAACATAACTGGAAAGTGGAATACTTTTTGATTTATAAAAAGAAAAACAAAATAAAAATATATTTAAAAACAACATTCATGAAGAAATTAGGATATTTATTTTTTACAATGCTATTTTTATTAGGCTGTGATAGTAAAAATTCTTTCGTGCAAAAACCAGCTGTAGGCGCAATCAACCGTGTGATGGTTGTTGTAAAAACCAGCAATTGGCTGGGAGCTATTGGAGATGAAATTAGAAATTCTTTTGGAAAACTCATCGTTGGTTTGCCCCAACCAGAACCAACAACGACGCTTTCTCAGATAGCACCTAATGCCTTTGGATCAATGATGAAAGCTTCTGGAAGTCTGTTTATCGTTGAAGAAAATGAAAAAGAAACTTTTTCTATCCGTTACAATGTTTATGCAAAACCACAAACGGTAATTTCTATCTCTGCTAAAGATGACGAAGGGCTCATTCGAGTATTTAAGCAACATGAAAAAGAGATCTTGGCCACTTTTCGACAAGCAGATATCAAAGCGACTCAAAATATTTTCATGAAATCTAAATTGCCGGATGCACAATTTAAAACATTACAAAAATTAGGGGTTTCTTTTACAATTCCCTCGAAATATAGAACGGTGGAAGATACGGGATATTTTCTGTGGTTGCGCGATCATTTGATGAGTGGAATTGCAAAAACGGGAAGTAATAATATTTTGGTTTATAGCGTGCCGTTGGGAGATGAAGCTACTGTTGCAGATCGAATTATTGCAGAAAGAAACAAAATTGGAGAAAAACACATCCGAGGTTCTGATTCTTTAACCATGTATATGATTACAGAAAAAGCGTATACTCCTGTTACTTTTGATGCAAAAATTGCTGGTAAAAAAGCCTATGAAACCCGTGGTAAATGGGAAGTTAAAAACGATTTTATGGCGGGCCCTTTTCTCAACTATACCGTGGTTGATAAACAGCAGAACCGATTGCTCGTTTTTGAGGGCTTTACTTACGCCCCTTCTATCAATAAACGCGCATTTGTTTTTGAACTGGAGGCCATTGCTAAGTCAATGAAAATTCAATAAACACCTTTTTGAAATTCAAAATAAGATTTTTTGAAACGTAAATTTTAGAGATCCATATCCCATGAGACCTATAATAGGATTGGCTTTTATATTCAAAAAAGTTAATTTTTGGGAGTAGCTTTTGGTATAATTAACATACATTTACAAACTTATTCTTATATTTGATATTCAACTAAAAAACATCTACATCATGGAAATGAATTTTTACGTGCTGTTTTTAGCAGCTTTAGTGCCAATGGTAATTGGCTTTGTTTGGTATGGCCCTTTGTTTGGCAATGCTTGGATGAAAGAAATGGGTTTTACAAAGGAATCGCTTGCGGGAACTAATATGTTTAAAATATTGATCATTAGTTATGTGTTCAGTCTTTTCATTGCTTCCTTTTTAATGTTTGTTGTTATTCATCAATCGGGAATCTATTCAACATTAGCTGGAGAACCCGGTTTTAATGAGAAAACCGGAGAAGGATTTGCCTTTTTTCAAGACTTTATAAATACCTATGGAGATCGTTTTCGAACTTTTGGACATGGCGCCCTTCATGGAGTAACTACCAGCATCTTTTTTGTGCTTCCCATCTTATCTATTGTCGCACTCTTTGAGAAAAAAACGGTGAAGTATGTCACGATCAATGCAGGATACTGGATGGTAACATTCGCAATTATGGGCGGTATTGTTTGCCAATGGTTGTAAGGGAGCCCTAATTTTTCTAATACCCCACTTTGGTTCTTACTTTTTGGAGTACTGTTGTAGCTACTTTTTTTGCTTTTTGTTTTCCAATAGCAAGTGCATCGTCAATTTCATTTTTGTTGTCCATAAAATGTGTATAGCGCGCTCTAATGGTTGCGAATTTTGTAATGATTAGTTCATACAATGCTTGTTTTGCATGCCCGTATCCATAGTTTCCTGCTAAATAATTGGCATGCATTTCCGCAGTTTCTGATGGAGAAGCCATTAATTTATAGAGAGCAAAAATGGTATCTGTATCTGGGTTTTTTACATCTTCCAATGCCAAACTATCGGTTTTAATACCCATAATTTGCTTGCGTAATTTTTTATCGGAAAGAAATATATTGATGGTGTTATTTCTAGATTTACTCATTTTTCCACCGTCGGTCCCTGGAACCAATTTTGTGTGCTCTTGAATTTTTGCTTGCGGCGCAACAAGTGTTTCACCAATTAAATGGTTAAATCGGTTGGCAACATCTCTTGCCATTTCTACATGTTGGAGTTGGTCTTTTCCAACGGGTACAATTTCTGCATCATACAATAAAATATCCGCAGCCATTAACATTGGGTAGGTAAACAAGCCCGCGTTTACGTCACCCAACCGATCTGCTTTGTCTTTAAAACTATGCGCCAATGTTAGCCTTTGATACGGAAAAAAACAACTTAAATACCAGCTCAATTCTGTAACTTCAGGAACATCACTTTGTCTATAAAAAACACTCTTATCAACATCCAGTCCACACGCAAGCCAGGTTGCAGCCGTGCTGTAAGTGTTTTCTCTGAGGGTTGTTCCTTCTTTTATTTGTGTCAGAGAATGCAAATCTGCAATAAAAAGAAAAGATTCATTAGTAGGATTGTTTGCCATTTCGATGGCAGGTAAGATCGCACCTAATAAATTTCCTAAATGTGGAGTTCCTGTACTTTGTACGCCTGTTAAAATTCTTGACATTGCTGTTTGTTTTTCTTTTTAAGGGATGAGTGGGTTCTTAAAACCAACTACGATGACAAAAATAAGGTTTTGTTTCAGAAAACCAATCAAACAAAAGAATATTAGTACTTTTGGCGGTATATGAAATTTATAAAAATACCTTTTCTTTTACTTTGGCGATTCTGGTTCTATTTTTTAATCTTCGTCACCATCATTTTAATGGCTCCTTTGTTATTCATATTGACAATAAAGGAGGAATCCTATCCACAATTTTGGAAATTAATTCGACTATGGGCCAAAGTACTTATTTACGGAATGGGTTTTCGGTTAAAATTTCAGTTTGATCAGCATATCGATCCCTCCAAGAGTTATATGTTTTGTCCAAATCACGGTTCATTGATGGACCCTTTTATTTTAATTGCTTCTAGTAAAAATCCAATTGTTTTTGTTGGCAAAAAAGAGTTTGTGAAGATTCCAATCTTTGGGTTTTTTTATAGAAGAGTCGTTATTATGGTTGATCGAAGTAGTCCAAAAAGTAGAAAACGGGTTTATGAAATGGCCAAAAAAAGATTGCAAAAAGGAACGAGTATTGCTATTTTCCCTGAAGGATTAGTGCCTACAGAAGAGGTTGTTTTAGCGCCCTTTAAAAACGGAGCTTTTAGTCTGGCTATTGAACATGAAATTCCTATTGTACCTCAAGTTTATTACGATTGCAAGCGTTTTTTTTCATGGGATATTTACAAAGGTAGTCCCGGTCTATTTAGAGTAAAACAGCACCCATTTATAGAAACAAAAGGACTCGGGACAGAAGATGTAGAAAGCTTGAAAGAGACTCTTTTTTCACTCATAGAAAACGATTTGTTAGCCGACAAAAAATACATGAAAGATACCAATAGAAACATTTAATGAGCGAACAACTGAATTATATTTACAGTAAAAAAGAAGAATTTTTAAACGTCCTTTCTCATGGTTTTGGGCTAGTGCTTTCTCTGATTGCATTTCCTTTTTTACTCATTAAAGGGTTTGCGTATGATGGTTTTTGGAAACCAACAAGTTTTGTTATCTATGGACTCAGTTTGATTCTGCTTTATGCCGCTTCTACATTTTATCACGCAGCCAAAAACCCTACCATTAGAAGAAAGCTAAATATTTTTGATCATGCAGCAATTTATGTTTTAATTGCTGGAGGTTACACCCCTTTTTGTTTGGTTGCTTTAGACACTTCTTTAGGCTGGTATGTATTTATTTTTGTTTGGCTTTTTGCACTTGTCGGAATTATTCTAAAGTTATTTTTCACAGGAAAATACGACAAACTTTCTACAGCAATGTACTTGTTAATGGGATGGCAAGTAGTTTTTTTTGCAAAGCCATTGGCAAATAGTTTGTCTGAAAATGGGCTTTATTTATTAATTTTGGGAGGTATTTTTTACACTATAGGTGCCATTTTGTATTCCATAAAAAAACTGCTTTACAATCATGCTATTTTTCATGTTTTTGTTTTATTGGGCAGTTTAAGTCACTTTTTGAGTATTTATTTTTTAGACTAACGGAGTGTTTTTTTATTTCCAATCTTTAAATGGAAATTTACTTAGTTTTGAATTGTAGTATTTCTCATTCCCCGTAACCTCTTCTCCAATCCAAAGGGGTTTTTGAAAGGTTTCAGTTGCATCTTCCAATTCTATTTCTGCAACAATTAATCCTAGATTGTCTCCAAAAAACACATCAATTTCAAAAATATGTTGCTCGCTTTTTACATAAAACCTCGTTTTTTCGATCCTTGTAGGTTCACACAACAGCAATAATTCTTCAGCGTCTAGAATGGCTATTTCCTTTTCCCACTCAAAGCGTGATGTTCCAGCAGCATTCGATTTTCCTTTTACGGTCATAAACGCCTTGTCATCAATAATTCTAATGCGAACTGTTCTGTTCATGTTGGAGTTTAGGTAGCCCTGTTTTATTGTTTTTTTTGCAAAACACGCCTTCTTAAAAGAATCGTTTTTCACTAAAAATTTTCGTTCGATTTCTACTGCCATTAAAAAGATTTTTATAATGTACGAATGTATTTATTTTTCCCGTTATATAATAATAAATAAATATCTTTGATAGCCTTATTCTCACTATGAAAAAAATAACCCTTTTATTCTTTTTCCTATTTTCGTTTCCTATTTTCGGACAAACGGACTACAGTGCTTCTTGGGAAGATTTTTATTCTTACAATAATGTAAAAGATTTTGTTAAGGTGGATGCCGTTATTTATGCATTGGCTGACAATGCTGTTTTTACCTTCAATACCAATTCGCAGCAGATTCAAAAATTTTCTTCAATACAAGGTCTTTCTGGAGAAACCACATCGGCTATTTATTACAGTGCTGCTTTTCAACGATTGGTAATCGGGTATCAAAACGGTTTGATAGAAGTTGTAGACCATGATGGTAGCATCACGATTTCTTCTGACATTGTAAGTTTTAATCAAAATGGAGCAAAAAGCATCAACCATATTTCAGAATATAATAACAAATTATACCTTTCAACACCCTTTTCAATTGTTGAGTATGATATTGAAAACTTAGAATTTGGAGACACTTTTTTTATCGGAAATAATTCGAGTGATGTTCGCGTTAATGAAACCCTCATTTTTAATGAAACCATATATGCCGCTACAGATGATGGAATTTTTTCTGCAGATGTAAATAATGATTTGCTGATCGATTTTAATTTCTGGGAACAACGTTTTGTAGGGACAGGTTTTAAGGCAATTCGTGTTTTTAATGCTGAAATATATACGATTACAGACACTGAACTATTGCTACTGAATGACGCAAATTTGGTTTCACAAATCAATTTTTTTCAATCCATAAAAGGATTAAAAAATTCTGCTACTCATTTGTCGGTAGCTTTAAACAAATCGGCAAATGTTTTTGATTTAAATATGAATTTGGTTGCAACGATAGCAACAACTTCTGAATTCGATTTCACATTAAATACTGCATTCGTTGCAGGCAATGAGATCTATTTAGCGACGAAAGAGTTTGGTATCTTAAAAACAAGTTTTAGAGTACCTTCCGATTTTTTAGAGATTCACCCAGAAGGTCCTTTGTCAAATGAAGTTTTTTCTATAGATGCTAATAATGAGCATTTGTGGATTGTGTATGGAGGGTATAATACGACATATACGCCAATACAAAAAAAGCAAGGGTTTTCCCATTTTAACGGTGAAGATTGGGTAAACACTCCATACAACCCAACCTTACCGCGTGATTTGGTCGATGTAACTATTGATCCGAACAATGAAAACAAGGTATATATTAGCGCCTTGGGCGTCACTAATGATCTCAATGTAATCCCGACAGGCGGTTTGCTAGTTGTGGAAAACGATGTGGTTACGCAAACTTACAACCATTTAAACAGCTCTTTTGAACCGATTTCCGTTTCTTTACCTACGATCAATATTCGAGTTAGTAGTGCTGCAATTGATGCCTCAGGAAATCTTTGGGCAACCAACTATCAAACCGCCGAAGAATTAAAAAAATTATCAGCAAATGCTCAATGGAGTTCTGTAGATTTAAGCAGTATTAAAACATCTGCTGCTGCGGGTCTAAATGAAGTGGTCCTAGACCGAAGTAATAGTGTTTGGATTGGTACTCGAAGAAATGGAGTCTATATTTATAATGAAAGTGGCAACCGAAAAATAGCCTTAAATACAGGAGTAGATTCTGGAAATTTACCCGATCTAAATGTAAGAACAATTGCCGTTGATCGAAATAATAGGGCTTGGTTAGGGACAAAATCTGGCCTTGTAGTTTTTAACAATGCTGCCAATGTATTTGAGGTAGATTCTCCAGATGAAGCTGCAACACCAGTAATTATTTTAGACGATGGTGTCGCTAAAAAATTATTAGGAGATCAAACGATTAATACCATCGCTATCGATGGGGCTGAGAACAAATGGTTTGGTACGGATAGCGGTGGTGTTTTATATACCAATCCTAGTGGACAAAATACCTTGGCAAATTTTAACACAAACAATTCCCCTCTACCTTCGAATACAATTTTAAAAATTAAAGTCGACAAAAATAACGGGAAGGTCTATTTTGCTACGGACAAAGGAATTGTTGCTTATAACAGTAATGTTGCTCCTTTTGGCGTTTCACTAGGGGCTGTTTATGCCTATCCAAATCCCGCACTAACAAATCACGAAATCATTACTATAGACGGTAGAAATGGCAGCCATTTACCAAAAGGGACTAATGTTAAAATTATAGATATTGCAGGGAATTTAGTCTATGAAACCAATGTTGTGGAAGGAGAACAATTACAGGGAGGAAAGGTGGTTTGGAATAAAAAAAATCTCGCAGGGAATACCGTGGCTTCTGGAATCTATATCGTTTTATTATCAAATGATGATGCTTCAGAAACGTCCATCACAAAAATTGCAATTGTAAACTAATGGCAGTTTTAACCACCAAAGCAATCGTACTAAGTGCTTTAAAATATAGTGAGTCTAGTTTAATTGTGAAATGTTACACCGAAAAGTTGGGAATAAAAACCTATTTAATTCGCGGTGTTTTAAAAAACAAAAAAGGATCGATAAAAGCGGCTTATTTCCAACCACTTACCCAACTCACTTTAGAAGCAAATCACAAGCAAAAATCAAATCTTCATTCACTTAAAGAAGTCCATATTTCTCACCCTTATAAATCAATTCATACAGATATTGTAAAGCAATCAATTGTATTGTTTTTGTCTGAAATATTATCGAGTAGTATTCAAGAAGAAGAAGAGAATACAGTTTTGTTTGAGTATCTCGAAACAGCTTTTTTATGGTTGGATGCGCATGACAAAATTGCAAATTTTCATTTGTTATTTTTGTTAAACTTAACCCGATTCTTAGGGTTTTATCCAGATCTTGTTGATCAACAAACAACCACTAGTTTTAATTTGGCTGAAGGCAGTTTTTCAAATGGGTTTACGGACAAAAATGCTATTGTAAAAACAAATTTAGTACTCTTTAAAACCCTGTTAGGCATAAATTTTGATGAGATAGAGGAAGTGTTATTTAGCAAACAAGAAAGACAAGCGCTTTTGCAGATCATAATTCGATATTTTGAATTACATTTGGATGGCTTTAAAAAGCCAAAATCTCTAACAATTTTAGAAACTATATTTAGTTAATGAGAGCATTATTTTTTATTTTTTTATTAGGCATTTGCTTTAATAATTTTTCTCAAGAGGTTAAGGTTTTGGATAGGGAAACGGGTAAAACCGTTAAAAATGTTACTATTTATAACAAAAGTCAAACGATAACACTTACAACAAGTAAGAACGGAATAGCAGATATTTCTTCTTTTAAGAACTCAGAATTTATTTATTTTTCTCATCTTTCATATGCGCTTTTTCAGGTAAAAAAAGCGGACTTAAAAACCACAAATTATACGCTTTTTTTAACAAAAGAATCTGAACAATTAGACGAAGTGGTACTTTCTGTTTTTAAAAATAAACAGAAAAGTAATCGAATTGCTGAGCAAGTAGCTGTTTTGTCACAAAAAGAGATTCGCAAAATTTCACCCCAAACTTCCGCAGATTTATTGGCAACAATCCCAGGGATTAAAGTGCAAAAATCTCAGTTTGGAGGGGGTAGCCCTGTGCTTCGTGGTATGGAATCTAACCGAATTTTATTGGTGGTAGATGGTGTTCGAATGAACAATGCAATTTATCGAAAAGGACATTTACAGAATGCAATTTCAATAGCCCCAAATCAATTAGATAGAACAGAGGTTGTTTTTGGACCTTCTTCTGTAATTTATGGATCGGATGCGCTGGGTGGTGTGATTCATTATTATACAAAAACACCAAAATTATCAGATGAAACAAAAGTAAAAACTGATTTTTTTACTCGTTTCTCTGGGGTTAATAATGAAATTACTTCAAATGTTTCCGTTGCTTTAAGCTTCAAGAATTGGGCTTCTTTTACAAGTGTTTCTTATAGTGATTTTGGAGATTTAAAAATGGGAAACAATCGATCTCATGGGTTTGATGATTGGGGAAAGGTTTTTTATTTTTCAGAAAATAGCGATGGCAATTACCACGAAAACCCAACTTTAAATAGTGATGTTAATCTTCAGAAAAACACGGGATATATGCAAACCGATGTTTTGCAGAAATTTTATGTCCCGCTATCAAAAAACACGGAATTAAAATTAAATATTCAATACTCTAAATCGTCGAATATTCCAAGGTTTGATAGATTAGCAGAATTAACAGCTCCAACAAATAGTGCTTCTTTAAAGTTTGCTGAATGGTATTATGGTCCTCAAGAACGTTTTTTGTTCTCACCACAATTACTCCTCAATCCCAATAAAAAGTGGTTGGAAAAAGGGAGCATTACTTTTGCGTATCAAAATATTAAAGAAAGCCGAATACAACGTAAATTTGGAAGCTTAGATCGCTCTTATAGAAATGAAATGGTCAATATTTTCAGTGTGAATGGGGATTTTTCTGTACCAATTAAAGAGAATCAAAATCGATTACTAACCTATGGCTTCGAACTTGCCTATAATGATGTAACATCAAACGCTTTTGGGAAAACACTTGCTGTTTCCAACGACGAAGTTATAGATTTTTCTGACGACTTTTTAGTGCAATCTCGCTATCCAGATGGAGGGAGTAATTATTTAAGCTCAGCCATTTATCTAGGGTATCGACAAGATGTTAGTGCCAAGGCGACCTTAAATACAGGGATTCGTTTTACAAACACTCATTTACAAGCCAATTGGATCGATCAGACATTTATTACTTTACCAGACCCAAGCATCACTTTAGCGAATGCTGCACTAACGGCAACCTTGGGTTATGTATACAAACCTTCCAAAGACTGGCAAATAAACAGTGTTTTGTCTTCTGGTTTTAGAGCTCCAAATATTGATGATGTTGGTCGAGTTCGAGAAAAATCTGGGAATATTACCATTCCAAACATCTATGTAACACCCGAATTTGCCTATAGTGCAGAATTTGGATTACAGAAATATTTCAACAATCGCCGTTTTAGAATTGGAGGAAATGTTTTTTATACACTCTTAGATAGTTATATTCAAAGAGACTTTGTATATGCTCCTAATGGCAGTAACCTACAAGTTGCATTTGATAATGAATTTGGAAATGCTGTGAGTAACCAAAACAAAGGAACAGCTTATATTACAGGATTTACCTCAAGTTATTTGGGTCAAATTTCAAACCGATGGAATACTTCAGGGTTCATAACTTATACAAAAGGAAGCACCTATGACACCAAAGAGCCTCTCTCTTCGATTCCCCCTTTGTTTGGCCAGTTTGAAGTGAGTTATAAAATTGAAAAATTAGAACTAGGCGCTGATTTTAGATTCAATAGTAAAAAGAACATCGAAGATTTTAATTTTACTGAAGGCATCGACAACCACGATTTAACTCCAGTGATTGATCCAAATGCTACCAATGATATTTCCAAGTATTATGGCACTCCAAGTTGGAATACATTAGGCTTTAACGGGCGATATACGTTCAATGATACGCTTTCTTTTCAAGCAAGAATCGCAAACTTATTTGATACGCATTATAGGGAGTTTGCCTCTGGAGTTTCTGCTCCTGGTAGAAATATTTCTATTTCCTTTTTGGCTACCTTTTAGTCTTTAATTTTTTTCCCTCATCATCATACAACTCAGAAATTAATTTCTCTGTTTTTATAATGCAAACTAGGAGTGTTAACATCACTAAGACCATCGGCTCCCAGCTTATGCCTCCTTTGGCTAAAGAAGCAAAAAGAAGTCCTGCTAAAAATGAAATACCCGCGTAAACAATAAGGTTTTTATTAAATGTGGTATTTGCAAAATTCCAGATACCATTATTTTGCATGGTTCTGTAGGTTCTGTAGCCATAAAATTTATTGATTTTCTTTGGGGGGAATTTCCAAAAAAGAATACTTACAAAAAACAGCAATCCATTGGTGGTTAAAACATAGGTAAATGCATCCATCGTATTAAATTTTTATTATTTATATGAGGTTCACAAACAATTTTGACTGCCATGTGAACGAAATTACTTTCTTTTTGGGCGAATTAACCCTTCTTGAGCAAAAGATGCAATTAATTGACCATCTCTTGTAAATAAATTTCCTTTTGAGAGTCCCCTTGCTCCTGAAGAATTAGGAGATTCAGAAGAAAACAGCATCCAATCGTCAAAATCAAAATCTCTAAAAAACCACATGGAATGATCTAAGCTCGCCGTTTGCAAATTGCCAAAATTGGCCTTACTTGCATTTGGATTGATGGCTGCATTTAAGACATTATAATCAGAGATGTAAGTGAGAATTTGCTGTTTTGTTTGAAGGTCTAATCCAATAGAGCCTCCTTTTAATTTAAACCAAATTTTATCTTCTGCAGGCAAGTCTTCAGGATCTAAAGGGTTTGGTATCACTGTTGGTTTAAATTCGATAGGCCTTTCAATACTTAAAAATGCTTTCATGTTTTTGGGAATAAAGTCTCCAAATTGCTCCACCATTTCACTCCAGCTAATTAGTTCTTCAGGTTGTTTTATGTTTGTTTCAATTGCTTTTTGGTGTGTATACCCTTTCTCAATTTTATGAAAAGAAGCGGCTAAAATAAAAATGGTTACTTCATTTTGTGAAGCTTTTACGCGTCGAGTAGAAAAACTTCCACCATCTCGTATTTCTTCTACTTCAAAAATGATGGGAATATCTAATTTCCCTGCTTCCAAAAAATAGGAATGCAAAGAATGCAGAATCCGCTCTTTTGGTACCGTTCTGTTTGCTGCATTTAAAGATTGTGCTAAAACTTGTCCTCCGAAAACATTGGGACTTCCAATAGTTTCACTCACTCCTTTAAAAGTGTTTGTACCTATTTTTTCTAAGTTTAATAAAGCAATTAAATCGTTAACGTTTTTCATTTTCAGTTACTTTTTTAAAGGGAAATCTTTGATGAAAAGGAGTGGGCTCAATTCGTTGTAAAAATAACTTTAAAATTCTATTTTTGATGGATTTTTTATGACGAATATACATTGTTAAGTCTTGCGGAATAGCGCCGATAGAACTTTTAATTTCACTAGCAGTTCTTCCGAAATTTAAAAGCTTTATTCTCTTTTGAATGGCGATTTTTATATAGTCGTATAGCATTCTTTGGTAGATTGCATACTCTTTGTTTAACAGGTAGTCAATCCCTACAAAATGGGCATCTAAAGAATTTTGATTGATGATTCCAGACATAAATCCAACTACTTTTCCATCTAAAAAATAGACCTTAAGTAGATAGTTATCATGCAGTTTTTCTTTTAAATGAATATAGGTTTCTAGGTTAAAGTCGCCCAAATTAAAATCAGCTTTTGAAGAAACCTTTTTATAGAGTGCTGTCATTTCTGGGAGTAACTTTTCAATATTTTCTAATGTAACATCTTCTCTTTTGAGTGATGCACTTCGTTGCAGTGCTTTTTTTGCTTTTACCCTAAATTTTGTTTTTAATGCAGCAAGATAGTCCTCAAAAGTTTGCCAATTTTCCGCTAAGTATAAAAGCATGTTGGGTGCTACTAAAAATGGACTGTAATTATAATCTTTTAAAGAGTTAGAAATGGATAAAGATTCGTTTATAAAATCTTTTACTAAGAAGAAATTGACTTCTTTTTTTAGAATTGGACTGCCATTCACAAAATGTAAGATAGCTTTGGCAAGCTCTTTTAGGATTGTTTTTTTGTTTTGATTTTTTTCGATAAAAACACCGTGTTCACCGCTAACAAAAGTGTTGCCGCAAATTAATATTTTCAAGGGTTTTTTCTTTGGGAATAGATGTAACTTCCGACCAACATTTTTAATTTTTCGAACTAAAACTTCTAAGTCATTTTTGATGTCATCAACATAAAAATCTACAAATTGCAGTGAAGCAAAAGCGATTGGGGTTTTTTTTGTGTCCAACAAAACAATATAAGTAAACCTAATTTCTGAGTTGTTTTCTTCGATAGAAAGTAAAAAGTCTCTATGGAAATAAAGATTTTTTTCACAATTTAATGCTTCCCAAATTTCTTCAGAAATTTCTGATATAGACGAAAAGTAGAGGGCATTATTTGTGATTGTACATGGTTTCAAATGACTTCATATTTGGGTTCAACATTCTAGCTTTTTCAAAGCAAAACTTTTAAGAAACAAAGTTCCGTTTTCTTGGGTTATGATCTGCTATTTAATGGAACTAATTTCCTTTCTTTTGCAGCATTTTTCAATTTCCTAGGATTCATTTTAAAATGCAGCAACCTTTTTCTGTAATGATATAGGTGCTAAAAAAAATTAGTTTGATAAAACAACCGCTTTTCTAACCAAATCTTGGGCTAACAATTTTAGAGAAGTATTCAAAAAAAGTATATTTGTCCATCTCTTTACAATTTTGGGTTTAAGCTCAATTAACAAATCATGAGCAATAGACTGTTATCAATTTGAATGTAGCATCTAACTAACGCAAATTAATAAAAATTCAATGATCGCAATTGAATAGAGATATTTTAAATGGAACTTTTTAACACATTCTTTGCAAATGGATTTATCAGAGAAAGCTTGGGACAATCGGTATTTAAACAATGATATTGGCTGGGATTTGGGAGCCGTCTCTCCGCCCTTAAAAGCCTATTTTGATCAATTAGAAAACAAAGAATTGAAGATTCTAATTCCAGGAGGAGGGAATGCATACGAAGCAGAATATCTTTTCAAGAATGGGTTTGTAAATGTTTTTGTGGTGGATTTATCCAAAATAGCGATTGATAACATCCAAAAAAGAATTCCAGAATTTCCTTCTTCACACTTAATTTTAGGCGATTTTTTTGAGATTGATGATGCCTTCGATTTAATTATCGAGCAAACATTTTTCTGCGCAATAAACCCAAACTTAAGAGAACATTATGCAAAGAAAATGCACCAACTTTTAAAAGTAAAGGGTGCATTGGTGGGGTTGCTTTTTAATATTCCTTTGTTTACAGATAGACCTCCATTTGGTGGGAATAAGAATGAATATGTATCTTATTTTCAATCTTATTTTAAGATCCATCATATGGCGCCTTGTTACAACTCGTATTCAAAAAGAAATGGAAAAGAACTCTTTATGAAACTGATAAAAGAATAAACGACTTTGCTTATTGTATTGAAAGCCTGTTTCGATTTATTTAAAAGCATTGAATCCCGTGATGTCTAAACCTGTAATCAGTAGGTGGATATCGTGTGTTCCTTCATAGGTAATGACACTTTCTAAATTCATCATATGACGCATAATAGAATATTCGCCTGTAATCCCCATTCCTCCAAGCATTTGCCTGGCTTCTCGGGCAATTTTAATAGCCATATCTACATTGTTTCTTTTCGCCATTGAGATCTGTGCGGAGGTTGCTTTGCCATCGTTTTTTAACTTTCCTAATCTCCATGCTAATAGCTGTGCTTTGGTAATTTCGGTGATCATTTCAGCCAATTTCTTTTGTTGTAATTGAAACTGCCCAATCGGCTTTCCAAATTGTTCTCGTTCTTTTACATAACGTAGGGCCGTGTCGTAGCAATCCATCGCAGCTCCAATGGCTCCCCATGCAATTCCAAAACGAGCTGAATCTAGGCAGCCTAATGGTGCGCCCAATCCAGATTTGTTAGGCAATAGATTTTCTTTTGGCACTTTTACATTGTCAAATATAAGTTCACCAGTTGCAGATGCTCGCAATGACCATTTGTTATGCGTCTCCGGTGTAGAAAAACCTTCCATGCCGCGTTCTACAATTAAACCATGAATTCTTCCGTTCTCGTTTTTAGCCCAGACAACAGCCACTTCTGCAAATGGTGCGTTTGAAATCCACATTTTTGCGCCGTTTAAAAGATAATGATCTCCCATATCTTTGTAATTTGTGGTCATTCCAGCAGGGTTTGAACCATGATTAGGCTCTGTCAAACCAAAACAACCCATCCACTCGCCAGAAGCTAATTTGGGCAAATATTTTTTTCGTTGTGCTTCATTTCCGTATTGAAAAATTGGATACATTACCAATGATGACTGAACAGAGGCTGTAGAGCGAACTCCAGAGTCTCCACGTTCTATTTCTTGCATGATTAATCCATAAGAAATTTGATCTAATCCAGCACCACCGTATTCCTCAGGGATATAAGGACCGAAAGCTCCAATACCTGCTAAACCTGCAATAATTTGAGTTGGGAATTCTGCTTTTTGAGCATAGTCCTCTATAATTGGAGATACATCACGCTTTACCCAGTCACGAGCAGCTTCACGAATTAACTTGTGCTCTTCCGTTAATAAATCATCAATATTATAATAATCGGGTGCTTGAAATAAATCTGGTTTCATAAAGTTTTTCTTATAAATTGTAAAATTTTAACAAATCTATCAAATATTGTTTAATATTTAACAGTTCTACAATAAAAATAATTGCGTTAAATTAGAGTTAAAAATACGGATGTTTTTTAAAGTTAACGATTGGAAAATGATAAAAAGTTATTGTTTTCTTTTAAGTTTGTAAAGATGAAGCACACCTTAGGAAAATTGGAGCGATTAAAAAGCAAAAAACTAATTGAAAAATTATATGAGCAGGGAAGTTCTGTGAAATCTTTTCCTTTAAGAATGGTGTATTTGCAAACAAAACATACTTCAGATTTTCCTGCTCAAGTGGGTGTTTCCGTTTCTAAAAGAAATTTTAAGTCGGCAGTTGATAGAAATCGAATTAAAAGATTACTACGAGAATCGTATCGTTTGCAAAAAGAAATTTTGTACGATCATCTTCAAACCCCTTATGTTTTTATGATTTCGTACCTTGGTAAAGAAGAAATAAAGTACGAAGAAATGTATGCTAAAATGACTAAGCTGTTGACATTGTTTGTCGCGGAAACTAAAAAGAAAACCGATGCACCTATTTAATTTTAAAAAAAGTACAGTTGTTGTTCTCATTGGAGTTAGCCTTTTTTTGACGTACTCCTTTAAATCTAATTTTTTTGAAGTTGCCAAACAAATAGAGATTTACAATACGTTGTTTAAGGAGTTAAACATGTATTATATTGATGAGGTTAATCCTGCGGAATTAACAAACAAAGCAATTCAGAACACCTTAAAAGATTTAGACCCTTACACGAGTTTTTACGATGAACAAGCTGTGGAAGAAGCTCGTATAAGACGAGCTGGAGAATACGGAGGTATTGGAGTTGCGGTCTATTATACAAAGAAAGGAATTCAATTAAAAGAAATTTATAAGGGGTATGCTGCAGATCGGGCAAATTTAAAGGCGGGAGATGTTATCATTTCTGTAGACGGACAATCTCTAAAAGATATGGAGCAAGAGCAATGTGCGCTCTTTTTAAAAGGAATTCCTAAAAGTACTTTTCATGTTGAATTTGAGCGTCAAGGGAGGATTATTAAAAAAGAATTGAGCAGAGATAAAATTATTGTAAACCCGGTGCCTTTTGCGGAAATGATTGATTCAGAAACGGGATATATTCCCCTTACACAGTTTAGTGAAAAAGCCTCTTTTGAAGTAAAAAAAGCCTACAGTAAATTGAAAAAGTTAGGAATGACCAAATTAGTTTTCGACTTGCGCTCTAATCCGGGGGGATCTCTTTTAGAAGCGATTAATATCTCTAATTTTTTTCTTCCAAAAGGGGAAAAAATTGTTTCAACAAAAGCAAAAGTTAAAAAATGGAGCAATACCTATTTTAGCAAAAATGCCCCCTTAGATTTAGAGATTCCTATTGTTGTTTTAGTAAACGGGCGTTCTGCATCGGCATCAGAGATTGTGAGTGGTGCGCTACAAGACTATGATAGGGCTGTGATTATGGGGCAACGTTCTTTTGGAAAAGGACTGGTACAGCGGTATCGAGAATTGACCTATGGAACTCAATTAAAAGTAACCATTTCGAAATATTATACACCCAGTGGTCGCTGTATCCAAGAACTGGATTATGCAAATACGGATGAAAATGGGAATGTCCCTAAGTTTTCCGATGCTGGAATCAATGCTTTTCAAACAGCAAATGGAAGAGCGGTTTATGACGGTGGTGGTGTTTTACCCGATGTTGTTATTCAAACATCCAAACCTACTCAAGCCACCAAAAAGCTCTTAGCTTCTCGGGCTATTTTTAATTTTGTAACGGACTATTATTATCAAAAAAAGCCGCTTACAGATTTGGAAAGATTTCAATTTTCAACTTCAGTCTTTAAAGATTTTACAGATTATTTAAAAAAAGACACTGTTTTTGAAACGCATGAAGAGCAATTATTTAAAAAGGCTTACAGTTCGATTGCTAAAGAAAAAGAAACGACCATTGATGAAGAATATAAGAAGATTCAAGAAGTACTTTTAGCAGATAAAATCAGTGAAATTTCAAAAAACAAAGATCTTGTAGAAAATCTCCTAAAAGAAGAAATTTTAACACGATACTTTTATCAAGAAGGTGTTTATAAAAACAAGTTAAAAGAAGATCGTGTTGTGTTGGAGGCAGTTCAGCTATTAAAGCAACCCAAAAGGTATTTGAAAGTCTTATCTGGAAAATAAAACAATCAAATGAGTATCTTCGCATAAATAAAACGAGTATGACATCACAAATGAAAATAGAAAGAACCAGAGCGCAAGAGTCTACAAATGCCATAGAAAAACTATACATTTCTATGCGTCATTTATTTAGTAGAGGCTTTTACAAGCCGATGGGAATCTCTGGTGAAACTTTACGAAAATCTTTATTACTTCTTCGTCCAGAAATCTATGGTTCTATTGCTGAAGAAAGAGTTGAATTAAACGGACTTGTGTATGTTATAGAACGTTTGCCAGAAGGAATCGAAGAATGTCAATTTATCAACTTAACGGCAGACGAAGGATATAAAAACTCTCACTTCAAAACGATCATTCCTCTAAAAAGAAGAAGAAATTGTTATCGGATTGATAAAGATCAAATGAATATCGAGATTACCCGTGGGCGATCAGAAATTTATGACATTTTAACGCACCTTACTTTTTTATTTATAGAATCGCACAAAATAAATGAACGTGTAAGTATTAAGGATGGAAAAGATTTTACGCGGGAATGGAAAAATTTAGAGGAGGTTGTTTTGCTTCAAAAAGAACTATCAAATGAAGCGCGAGAACTTACAATTGCCCATCTAGGAAATATTTTAGGAAGATCCTATAGTGAAGTTTCTAATGTATATCATACGTTTGCTACGGATGAAAATCCACACCGTTTTTTTCAATTAATTTACTGGTTGGGGAAATTGGCCAATGATGAAGCTAGTGAAGGAGAAAAACGTTCTGTAACCTTCAGTTCTGTTTTAATAGAGGAAATTGGACATCATATTTATGGGGAAGTTTGGGCAGACAACATTAAAAAAACACTGTTAGAAAATAATTTAATTCACAAACCAATACACATTATCAGTGCAAATATGCACAGTGTGCTAAATTCTATTTATGCAGAAAAAGCACTGCCAAGGGAAGCTAAAAAGATCAAAGATTTTGAACTTTTTGAGCTGATGAGTGCGGTCAATAGCACATCCTTACAAAAAGCAGTAAAGGATTTTGCTTCTAAAAATGGACTGATTTATTTAAAAGATACTTCGGGCACCAATATAAATGTGCAAATTATTGATACCAATAAAATAAATGGGGATTTAACGACGTTTACAAAGGGAAATTCTAAAGAAGAGTCTCCTGTAATTATTGTAATGGATTACGCTTTTGGAGAACAAGCCTATGAAACCATGGATGAATTGTTAAAACCATACAAGTCAAAAAATGAAAAAATTCATTTGAATGTACAATCGGTTTCAATCATGGGGAAAGCAGGTATTTTAGAAGGTGGAAAAGGAGATATTATGATTCCTTCTGCCCATATTTTTGAAGGAACCGCAGACAATTATCCTTTTAAAAATGAATTGACAAAAGAAGATTTAGAAGGTTTTGGAGTTAAAGTTTTTGATGGAACTATGGTCTCTGTTTTAGGAACCTCTTTACAGAACAAGGATTTATTAAAGTTTTTTCACGACTCTACCTGGAATGTCATAGGTTTAGAAATGGAAGGGGCCCATTATCAAAAAGCAATTCAATCTGCTTCTAAAATAAGAGGCAATATTTCAGAAGATGTAAAAGTAAGGTATGCTTATTACGCATCAGACAACCCCTTAGAGACTGGAGCAACGTTGGCTTCTGGTGGATTAGGAATGACGGGCGTTACCCCTACCTATGCAATTACAAAAAGAATTATAGAACAAATTTTTAACAGTTAGAAAAAGAAATAAAAAAAATAACGATGGCAACCAAACAACAAAACAACGAAGAAGAGGTAGATTTAGGATCTTTATTTGTAATTATTGGAAAAGGATTTTCAAATCTCTTCAATTTTATCGGCAACCTTTTTAAAAGCATTTTTCATTTTTTCATAATGATTTTACTTTTTTTAAAAGAACATCTTGTCAAAATTGCAATTGCAGCAGTACTTGGTTTTATTGTGGGTTTTTTTATAGAGATGAAAACTCCAAAAAGGTATACGTCAGACTTGCTCTTACAGCCCAACTTTAAAAGTTCAAGGCAATTGTACAATAACATTCATTTTTACAGCGATCTTGTAAAACAAAAAGACACCCTAGGTCTTCAAAAGATATTTGGGTTAACCAAGGAGGAAGCAAGTTCTTTGAAAAAGTTCATAATTGGTCCAATTATAAACCAAAAAGATATAGTTTCTAGTTATGACGATTTAATGTCAGAAGTGGACACTTTAGCTTTACGAGATTTTGATTTTGAGGAATTTCAAACTTCGTTCACTACTTTTGACTATAAATTACACAGAATAACCGTTGTTGCTGAAAAAAAAGATGTTTTTCAAAAATTAGATGAAGTAATTATTGCGGCAATTAATAATCCATATTTTAGTAACCTAAAGAAACTTACAAACGAGAATTTAAATCGAACCGATTCGATTTACCGACAAAACTTATCGCAAGTTGACTCATTACGAAGTGTTTATATGCAGGCGCTCTTGGCAGAAGCAAAAAAGGAATCTAGTGGCACCAACATTGATTTCGGCAGCAAAGAAAGACCTACAAAAGAAATTGAACTTTTTAATACCCATCGAAGAATAAATTTTGAGCTAAAGGAAATTTCAGAAACCAAATCGAAAGAGTATGAAATTATCAATGTTATTTATAATTTTCAACCGATTGGTGAAGAAATTAAGGGAATAATTGAAAATAAGGCATTTCAGTTCGCTGTATTATTCGCTTTGGCGACCATCCTTTTATTACTTTTATTAAAATTAAACAGTTATTTAAATAGTTACAAAAAATAGCAGTAGAATGCAAACAATTCTTGTTACCGGAGGTGCTGGATTTATTGGATCTAATTTTATTCCCTTTTTCTTAGAAGCGAATTCTAATTTTAAAGTGGTTAATTTAGATCTTTTAACCTACGCCGGCGATTTACAGAATTTAAAAGGAGTTGAAGGGAATTCTAGGTACACCTTTGTGAAGGGAGATATTTGCGAACGAAACTTGGTAGAAAATTTATTTCAAGAACACAATATTCAAGGAGTCATTCATTTTGCTGCAGAATCACATGTAGACAATTCAATAAAAAAACCAGATGCCTTTGTGAAAACAAATATTTTTGGAACGTTCAATGTATTAGATGTCGCAAGAAACCATTGGATGCAGGGTCCCAATCAATATAAAAAAGACTATGAATCTAGTCGATTTCATCACATTTCAACGGATGAAGTATATGGTAGCCTTGAAGCTGAAGGTCTTTTCACAGAGGAAACACCCTATGCACCAAACAGTCCGTATAGCGCCTCAAAAGCAAGTTCAGATTTCTTGGTGCGAAGTTATTTTCACACCTATGGAATGAATGTGGTAACGACGAATTGTTCTAATAATTATGGACCAAAGCAGCATGCCGAAAAATTGATTCCGACAATTATCAGAAAAGCAATTTCAGGAGCAGCGATTCCTATTTATGGTGATGGGAAAAACATTCGAGATTGGTTGTATGTTAAAGACCATTGCAAAGGAATCGATTTGGTATTCAAAGAAGGAAAAGCTGGTGAAACCTACAATATTGGTGGGGAAAACGAACGAAATAATCTGTCCATCGCAACGACAATTTGTGCGATTTTAGATGAATTAAAACCTAAAAAAACCACTTATAAAGAACAAATTACTTTTGTTCCAGACAGGGCAGGTCATGATTTTAGATATGCGATTGACGCAACGAAAGTGGAGAAAGAATTACATTGGAAAGCGGATGAAAATTTTGAATCTGGAATTAAAAAAACCATCGATTGGTATTTAAAAAAAGAGCAATAAAATGAAAGGAATTGTTTTAGCAGGAGGATCCGGTACCCGATTACACCCATTAACGTTGGCAATGAGCAAGCAGTTAATGCCCGTGTATGACAAACCGATGATTTACTATCCGATATCGGTTCTTATCTTGGCAGGAATTAGAGAGATTTTGATCATTTCAACACCTGAAGACTTGCCAAATTTCAAGAAATTGTTAGGAGATGGTAAAAAGTTAGGATGTGAATTTTCGTATGCGATTCAAGAAAAGCCAAACGGATTGGCAGCTGCGTTCCTTATAGGAGAAGCATTTATAGGAAAAGAAAAAGTAGCCCTTATTTTAGGCGATAATATTTTTTATGGATCTGGATTGCCCAAGTTGTTAAAACAAAACTTAGAAGTCTCAGGAGGCATTGTCTATGCATATCATGTGAACGATCCAGAAAGATACGGTGTGGTTGAGTTTGATGAGAATAATAAAGCCATGTCAATTGAAGAAAAACCACTAAAACCAAAATCTAATTTTGTCGTTCCGGGGATCTATTTCTATGACAATGCTGTGATTGCGATTGCAAAAAGCATTCAACCAAGTAAACGAGGAGAATTAGAAATTACCGATGTCAATCAAGCCTACTTAAACCGAGGCGAATTAAGTGTTCGAATTTTAGATCGAGGGATCGCCTGGTTAGATACAGGCACTTTTAATTCATTAATGCAAGCGGGTCAGTTTGTGCAAGCTATTGAAGAAAGACAAGGTCTGAAGGTGGGAGCTATCGAAGAAGCAGCTTTTAGAAGTGGTTTTATAAACAAAGATCAATTGAAAAACTTAATAAAACCATTTACAAAAAGTGGATATGGAGAAAATTTGATGAAGTTATCATGATTGTTACACAAACAAATTTAGCAGGGTGTTTCATTATTGAACCCACAGTTTTTAATGACTTAAGAGGATCCTTTTTTGAGAGTTTTCATAAAATGGAATTTGCAGAAAAAACGGGTTTAGAAATTGAGTTTGTGCAAGACAATCAATCGATTTCTCAAAAAGGGACTTTGAGAGGATTGCATTTCCAAGAGAATGAATTTGCACAAGCAAAATTAGTAAGAGTTATAAGCGGAAAGGTTTTAGATGTTGTTGTTGATTTACGAAAAGAGTCTCAAACATTTGGAAACTCATTTTCGATGATTTTATCGGGCGAAAATAACAAACAATTGTTTGTTCCAAGAGGGTTTGCTCATGGTTTTTATGTGTTGGAAGACGAAACTGTTTTCAACTATAAGTGTGATAATTATTATTACAAAGCAGCACAAAAAGGAATTCGATACAATGATTCCGATTTAGCGATTGATTGGTGCTTAGACGGCAAAGAAGTGATACTATCAGAAAAAGACAAACATTTAATGACTTTTAAACAATTTTGTCAATAAAAAAAGCGTTTATTAACAGAGGGGTACTATTTGTTAAAATATAATATATTTATTGATATATGTTTATTAATTTTGCATTCAATTTTACGGAAACCAATTGATAAGTAGCTGCATTACATAATAATTTTATTGATGGTCTTTTCAGTAACAAGTATAAAAAACGGAATTTGAAGAAAACAGCACTAATAACAGGGATTACAGGACAAGATGGCGCCTATTTAGCAGCGTTTCTTTTAGAGAAAGGCTATGATGTTCATGGAATAAAGCGCAGGTCTTCAAGCTTTAATACCCAAAGAATAGATCATTTGTATCAAGATCCACATGTAGAAAATAGAAATCTTTTTTTACATTATGGAGACATGACAGATACGTCTAATCTGATAGGGATTATTCAAGAAGTACAGCCCGACGAAATCTATAATTTGGCAGCCATGAGTCATGTGCATGTTTCTTTTGAAACACCAGAATATACGGCAAATGTAGATGGGCTAGGGACTTTAAGATTGTTAGAAGCCATTCGCATTTTGAATCTTGAAAAGAAAACAAAAATTTACCAAGCTTCTACCTCAGAGCTATACGGTAAAGTACAAGAAGTCCCACAAACAGAAACAACCCCCTTTTATCCGAGAAGTCCTTATGGAGTTGCTAAAATTTATGCATATTGGATTACTGTAAATTATAGAGAAGCCTATAATATTTTTGCCTGTAATGGCATTTTATTCAACCACGAATCTCCGATAAGAGGAGAGACTTTTGTTACAAGAAAAATTACCAGAGCTGTTTCTAAAATCGCCTTAGGGTTACAAGACAAAGTTCATTTAGGGAATTTAGACGCTAAAAGAGACTGGGGGCATGCGAAAGACTATGTAAAAGTAATGTGGATGATTTTACAAGCAGATGAACCTGAAGATTGGGTGATTGCTACTGGAACAACTACCATGGTGCGTGATTTTGTGAAAATGGCATTTGCAGAACTTGGGATTGAGTTAGATTTTAGAGGTGAAGGGAAAGATGAAAAAGGATATGTAAAATCGTGTTCTAATACTACTTTTACTATTGAAATTGGCCAAGAAGTTGTTGCAGTTGACCCACATTATTTTCGACCAACAGAGGTCGATTTATTAGTTGGAGATGCTACAAAAGCAAAAGAAAAACTAGGCTGGGAACCAGAACTTTCTTTACAAGATTTAGTAAAAGATATGATGCAGCATGATGTACATTTGATGAAAAAAGAACTCTACCTTAAAAAAGGAGGGCACGATATCTTGAACAACTATGAATAAAGACGATAAAATTTTTGTAGCTGGTCATCGAGGTTTGGTGGGGAGTGCGATTCTAAAAAAACTTAAAGAAAAAGGTTTTTTTAATTTAATAACCAAAACACATCAAGAGTTAGATTTAACCAATCAGCAAGAAACTGCCGCTTTTTTTGCTCAAGAAAAACCAGATTATGTTTTTTTAGCCGCAGCAAAAGTAGGTGGCATTGTTGCCAATAACACCTTTAGAGGAGATTTTATTTATCACAACTTAATGATTCAGAACAATGTCATTCACCAAAGTTATCTTTCTGGAGTTAAAAAATTATTATTTTTAGGAAGTACTTGTATTTACCCAAAAAATGCAGCACAGCCAATTAAAGAGGAAGCACTGTTAACCGATGTTTTAGAGTATACAAATGAACCATATGCGATTGCAAAAATTGCAGGAATCAAATTATGTGAAAGTTATAATTTACAATATGGCACTAATTTTATTGCTGTTATGCCAACCAATTTATATGGTCCAAATGATAATTTTGACTTGGAAAATTCACATGTTTTACCTGCTTTGATTCGTAAAATTCACTTGGCAAAATTACTGGAAGAAGGAAATAAGGGAGCCGTCATAAAAGATTTAAAAGTAGCAGATTTCAGAGAAGCTCAAAAAGTTTTATCAAAATATGGAATAAATTCAAAAAGCATAGAAATTTGGGGAACAGGAAACCCGAAAAGAGAATTTCTTTGGTCTGAAGACTTAGCAGATGCGAGTGTACATATTATGAAAAATGTAGAGTTTAAGGATTTAATTTCGGATAAAAATGAAATAAGGAATACGCATATAAATATTGGTACAGGAACAGATATTGCTATTAAAGAATTGGCGTTTTTAATTAAAAAAATAATCGGTTTTAATGGCGATTTAGTATTTAATACTGACAAACCAGACGGAACCATGCGAAAGGTAACGGATGTTTCTAGGTTACATGATTTAGGGTGGAAGTATCATTTAGGCTTGGAAGAAGGTATAGAAATGATGTATGATTGGTATTTAGAGATAGATGAATAAGATTAAAATATTTATGAGAAGAGTTGTTGCATTATTGCCAAAAAAGGGTATCGAATAAAAGTTTAGAAAAAGATTATTCAGTAATTTTAAGAAGAAAAAAATGAACCTTTTGTCCTTTTGGAAAAACCGAAATAATAATAATGTTTTTAGCAATTATATTTCTCTTTTATTAATTCAAGGTTCCAACTTTATACTTCCTTTAATCGCATTACCTTACCTTGTAATCACATTAGGTGTTGAAAAATATGGACTTGTGATGATTGCTCAATCAATAGCTATATTTTTCACTGTTATAGTTGATTTTGGTTTTAATATAAGTGCTACAAGACAAGTGGCATTAATTAAAGATGATAAGAAAAAACTTTCTCAATTTTTTTGGAATGTATATTCTATTAAATTCATTTTGATCTTCGCTACTTTTTTGTTGCTTTTGTGCTTGGTTTTGTTTCTTGATAAATTTAAACCCTACCCACTTGTTTATCTTTATAGTTTTGGTTTGGTTATTGGTCAAGCAATTTTTCCAACTTGGTTTTTTCAGGGTATAGAAAAAATGAAAATGATTATGATTATAAACCTTATTGCTAAACTATTTTTTACAATTTCGATTTTCTTCTTTGTTTTGAATCCAGAAGATTTTGAATTTGTTCCAATTTTAAACGGATTAGGCTTTGTCTTTTCAGGGTTTTTAGGATTTGTTTATAGTCTAAAATATGTAAACTTAGTGATGCCTAGATGCAATGAAGTTATCCAAATTTCAAGAGAAAGCCTCTATTTATTGGCTTCTAATTTTGCTGTAAATTTATACACTTCTAGTAATACCCTAATTTTAGGGTTTTTTGCTGGAGATTCCATTGCGGGGGTATACGCAAGTATGGAGAAATTAGTGGTAGCTACAAAGAGTATTTATATTCCTTTGTACCAAGCGATATTTCCTTATTTATCAAGTAAGTCGTTTGAAAAAATAAAAATATTTATAAAAAAAATAAGACCTGTTATTCTGACTTCCGGCTTGGTGATTTCTATAATTATAATTTTAGAATCGGATTCAATTTTAAATTTTATTTATAGAGATCAATTGATTGTAAGTTATTTCAGAATTTTTCAAATACTTGGAGTAATAGCTTTATTATCTGCATTAAATATGTTGTATGTAACGTTGTTCTTCCCTGCGATAAAAGCTTATAAAACTAGAATGAAAATTTTAGTTTTTGCTGGTGTTTTTCACGTTATTTTAGTTTTATTTTTTGCAGAATTTTATGGTATTTATGGTGTAGCAATTTCTGCTGTAATGACAGAATTAATAATTTTAATTCTTGCCCATTATTATTGTAACAAACAAATCAAAAGATTAGTGAAGACAGAGTTTAACAATTAAATTTTAGGTAGTTTTATTTATTCTAAAATAGTTTGAATCGACTTTACTATATTGTATATTTAATAATAGTTTAATAAAATCTTATCCACTGGATAAGAATAAAATGCAAATCTTTTAAAAGATTGTTTAGGAATTTACTCAAAAAATGGAAATTATATTATCGCTTTTTGCTGCTCTAGTCATACTCTACATTTGCTGGTGGAAGCCTATTGTAGGAATTGCAGTGTTAACACAAATAAATCTAATAAGAGCTGTTGTTTCTCTGGATCTTAATGATATTTGTTTTAGATGTGTAAATGATTCAGATCCTTTTTTAGGAGCTATAATCCCCTTACTTGGATTTGCAGTCATTTTAATAAAACTGTATAGTAAAAATAAAAAGGTAAATTTCAGACTAGGTTTTATAGACCTTTTTTTTGTTCTTACAATCTTTACCTTAGTATACACGACTATTTTTAGTGCAGATATTATAACATCAGTTATCTACACATCTAAATTTTTACTCCTTGCGTTTAGTTATTATTTTATTGGGAAAACAATCCTTTTGAATTCTAATCAGCCGGATAAATTAATAATAGAATTTTTAAAAACTACATTAATTTTAGGAGTTGTTTTAGGCACAATAAGTTTAATACTTCTTTTATATGAGGGAGGTACAGTTAATAGATTAACAATTCCAGGAGTTCACCCTATTCCTTTTAGCCAGTTAATAGGTTTTGCTATTCTAGTAATTATATCTTCTTTAATTATTGATAAAAAAATTTTCCCAATAGAATTAGGGAGTATTATGTTGAGAGGATTCTTATTCGTTTATTTGTTAATAATATTGTTTGCTTCTAACACAAAAGGGATATTATTGAGTGTTTTTATTGCGTTAATTATAATGCTTTATTTAAAAGGATTTCGTGTCAATAAAAAATTAATACTTCTTATGACCATCGTAATTATTCCTCTTGTTTTTTACGTTATATATATAATTGGTTATGACAATCTATTTGAAAGATTATTTAAATCTTTAGGAGATGACTCGGTCAATCATAGGATTTTATCCTATGGAGAAAGTTTTGAAATATTTTTAAAATTCCCTTTAACAGGTTCTGGTCCGGGAGCTTATGATCTCTTTGGGTTTTTACCATACCCTCATAATTTTTTCTTAGAGAATATCGCTCAATATGGAATACTAGGACTGTTTATTAATATTTATTTCATTTTTTCATTGATCCTCCTTTTTTCAATATCAAATAAATCAAAAAAGAGAAATTTTATATATTCTCTTCTTTTTATTTTAATTATTTTCTTTTTTATCGAAACGATGGTTAGTTTTACTCTCTGGATGCATAAAGGAATGTATATCTCACTTGGGCTATTTTCAGGGTATTACTTTAATAAAATTAGAAAGAATAGAGTACTTCCTCAAGAAAAATCTAATTTTCTCAAAAGTTAAACTCAATGCTAAAGTTGAATAAAAGTATTTTATCAAATCTTATTTCACTTGGAATTTCTTTTTTCGGGTTTTTTCCATTAATCCCAAAACAATTTAAAGGGATTGGTATTCTCTTTTTAGGTCTCTTTTCTTTAGTACACTTTTTTTTCACAAGAAGGAAAAGAATCTACAGAAAGACTTTCTTTATAACATCTTTTTTGTACTTTATTTTGTTGGTAAGTGTACTTTATTCATCAAATCAAAATGAGGGCCTTCAGAAGATGGAAACCATGCTTAGCATATTAATTTTCCCAATTATTTTTTATCTTTTACTCGGAGAATCTTTTTTGGATTTTTCAAAAGTTAGAATTTATTTTATAAAAACATACTATATAACTAGTTTACTATTTACCACCATATCATTTTTTTCATTCATTATTTATCAAAACCCTAAATACCTCTCTAACGATTCAAATTTTTATAGGAATTCAATTCTTGACAGTATTTACTTGGGTGGGCACCCAATCTATGTTTCTATTTATATTGCAGTTGCTATAATTTTTGGTTTTTACCTTTTTGATAAAGTGAAAAACAATTATTTAAAAAAGTTTTTATTATTAATTGCACAGATTTATTTATTACTGCTTTTATTCCTCTTGATGAGTAAAGGAGTAATATTAGCACTTATTATTGTTTTTATTTTTAATGGAATTAGAGAAAGAAGAAGAAATAAATTTTTTACGAGAGGATTCGTACTTTCTTTAGTCCTTTTTTTTGTTTTGATCCCAGGAGAAAACAATCGGTTTAAAGAAATTATTAATTTAGATTCGTATCAAAAATTAGATCAAAATAATTCTACAAGTCTAAGAGCATTAGTATATAAGTGCGGAGTTGATGTCTTATCTAAAACTCCTTTTAAGGGTAATGGTTTAGGAGATGTTCAAGATTTATTAAACACGTGTTATTCCCACAATCAATATAGTTTTCCTCGAGGGATATATAATTCTCATAATCAATATTTATTTATATGGTTGGCATCTGGAGCTGTTGGGTTTCTTATTTTTCTTGCTGTATTATTCTATTACTTTAAGAAAGCAATTCAATATAAAGATAGTATTATGCTATCTGTTTTAATTCTTTATTGTGTAATATTTTTATTTGAAAATATCTTAAGCCGCCAATCTGGAGTTATTTTATTTTGCTTTCTCTCTAATTATTTTTTGTGGGACAATTTTATTAGCAATAAAATCGTTAATCAGAAACGAAGTTTTCACATGAAAAAATTAATTATTTTACAGACAGCTTCCCCTAGTTATAGGACAAAACTTTATATATATATAAGCGAAATTTTAAAAGATAATTTTCAAATATATAGTGGCGATTGTTATTTTGAAGAATCGATAAAAACAGATTTGTCTTTTGATAAAAGAAAGAAGATAAAAAATTATTTTTTTTTAAAAAGGAATTTTCTATTTCAAAGAGTTAAGAGATCAGTAGTCATTTCAAATAATTTATTAGTTTTAGAAATGAATCCAAGAATTATTTCTAATTGGATTTATCTTTTAATCAGAAAGTTATTAAATAGAAAAACGATTTTATGGGGCCATGCCTGGCCAAGAGAGGGTGCTTTAAGTAAAACAGATAGATTAAGAAATATAATGAGATTATTAGCTGATCATATCATTGTTTATACAAAAACACAACAAGTAGAATTAAAAAAGAGAATGCCAAATAAGAAGATACATGCGGCTGTTAACTCCTTGTATACAATCAAAGAAATGACAACAAATAAAGGATTAAATATTTCAGAAAATATAATTTATGTAGGACGCTTAACTGCAAAAAAGAAACCTCTTTTATTAGTGAAAGGATTTCATAGTGTTTTGCATAAACTGCCATCAAACACCAAATTACTTATAATTGGAGAAGGTCCAGAAAAATTAAAAATAGAGCAATATGTAAAACAAGAACATTTGAATTTAAGAGTCCAAATACTTGGTCATATAGATAATTATGAAACATTAAAAAAGATGTATTATTCTTCTCTATTTAGTGTTTCACCTGGTTATGTTGGTTTATCTATCACTCAAAGTTTTGGATTTGGAGTTCCAATGGTTATTTCTAAAAATGAAAATCATTCTCCAGAAATTGAGGCTGTTAGCGAGGGTCGTAATGCAGTTTATTTTAAAACAGATGATTTTGAGAATTTAGGAAAAGTAATTCAAAACATGTTTGAAACTAAAGATTTTTGGCAAGGTCAACGGGGAAATATTTTAGAAAATTGTAAAAAAGAATATTCAATCGATGCGATGAGCGCTACATTTATCAACCTGTATCATCAATATATATTATAACTATTTTGAAAGAAAAAGTATCTATATTAATAATTGGCCCATTTCCAGACCCAATCTCTGGAGTATCTATTGCCAATAAAGTTGTTAGAGATGTTCTAAAATCAGAGCCTAATTTTTCTGTATCTTCCATAGACACTTCATACCCAGTTTTCGACGAGGAGGTAGGTGGTTTTTCAATAAAAAAAATGTTTTTTTATCTACGCATAAATACCTCACTGATCAAGATTTTTAAAAATAAAATTATATATATAACACCTGGTCAAACATTTTTTGGAGTTTTAAAATATTCTTCATTTATATTAATATCATCCCTATTTAATAAAGAGCTTATAATACATGTTCATGGAAATTACCTCATGGAAGAGTATAAATCTTTGAAGGGAATAAAAAAATATATATTTAAGTTTCTAATCTCTAAATTTACAAAAGGGATAGTCTTGTCTGTTTCATTAAAAAAAAATCTAACTCCTTTTATTCCTGACAATAGAATTTTTTGTCTACCCAATTTTGCAGAAGACTATCTAATAAAAGAAAATTCTGAATTAGAGAAAAGTGAAATTCGAATTTTTTATTTGAGTAATTTAATGAAAGAAAAAGGGATTATTTGTTTACTAAAAGCACTAAAAAAATTAGAAAAGAATAAAATTAAATATCACGCAAGAATTGCTGGAAACATAGCTATAAAAAACTCCGTAGAAATTTTAGAGTTAGTTAATGAATTAGATAATACAGAATATATTGGAGTGGTAAGTGGAAAAAACAAAAAAAACCTTTTAGATTGGGGGAATATATTTGTTTTACCAACGTTTTATAAAATGGAGGGTCAACCAATCTCAATATTAGAAGCAATGGCAACAAAAAACGTAATAGTAACAACAGATCATGCTGGGATTTCAGATATATTTAAAGATACTATAAATGGTTTTTTTGTTGAAAAAAATAATGTAGATAGTATCTATAATATATTAAGTTATATTGGATTAAATAGAATTGAAATAGAAAAAATTGGAATGTATAACCAAAAATATTTTTTAAATAATTTCACACTAAATAACTTTAAAATAAATCTTTTAGAAATATTTAATGTTGATAAATAAAAATACTCCTATTTCAACTCCCTAAAAAATTTAGAAGTAAAATACCTTTAAAATTATTAACCTATATTTACATATTATTAACTTCGCTTAAAAATAAAGGATGATTAAAAAAATTATGAATTTTGATCCAAAGTTAAAAAGAAGATACACAGAAGCATTTATCATTATAGCAACGATCTTTTTTTTATTTTTTCAATTTAAGGATTCTATCCTTATAGAGAAAAAATTAGATATTAAAGAATTTTCTTTTAATAATGAAAATGTGAATAAGTTAAATAAATGGTCTATTTTTAAAAATGATAAAGATGGAACCTTCTCTATACATACGGGGGAGAATGACCCTGTAAAAGGGATTTTGATTTTCAATAAAAATTTAAAGGCAAATTTTGATTTTTCAATTAAGAAAAGTGGTTTAAAAGGAGAAATTTAATTTTCAATAATTCAAAACGGAGATACTTTAAATAAAGCAATTGTAACCCTAAAAACCCCAAGCAAATTTAAGCTTTCGATTAATAAAGGAGATAAAATTCAAATTATTGCAGATAAGTATGGAAAAACAAGTTATGATCACGGAAATTTAAAGATAACAGAGATAGTTACTTTACATATTTTTGATTTGTTAATTCCAATATAGTTATAACCTGTTATATATAATTAGATAGTTCTATGCAAAAATTAAACACATTTCAACTCCCTAAAAACTTTAGAGGCAAGAATGCTTTTATTGTTCAACTTTGGTGGATTGTACAAGGAACCATATTTCGAATGTCTCCACAATTTTTATATGGCTTTAGACGTTTTCTATTAAGATTATTTGGTGCAAAAATTGGAAAAAAGGTAATTGTAAGACCTACGGTTAAAATAACATACCCGTGGAAAGTTTCTATTGGCAATTATTCTTGGATTGGAGACGATGTCGTATTGTATTCTTTAGGAGAGATTGAGATTGGAAAAAATGTAGTTATTTCTCAAAAGGCTTATTTATGCACTGGTTCACACAACTATTTAAAAGCAGATTTCCCTATTTTTGCAAAGAAAATTTCAATAGAAGACGAATGCTGGCTGGCTACAGATGTTTTTATTGCGCCAGGGATAAGGGTTGGTAGCGCTACTGTTGTTGCCTCTAGAAGTAGTGTGTATAAAGATTTGCCACCAAATAAAATATGTATTGGGAATCCTGCAAAAGTTATAAGAGAAAGAAAAAAGTGAATAACAAAAAAAAAATTTTAATCATTTCCCCATTTTTTTTTCCAGAACCTATTTCAACGGGTAAGTTTAATACAGATGTCGTTAGAGAGTTAAGTGAAAAAGGACATGATGTCACCGTACTTTGTTTTCATCCTTTTTATCCAAGTTGGAAAACAAAAAAAAGCCAAGAAACTATTGAAGGCGTTACTATTGTTAGAGGTGGCAAGTACTTAATTTACCCCAAATTAATAGTTTTAAGAAGAATCATATTGGAATTGGGTTTTGCTTTTTTTGTTTTAAGAAAACTAAGAAAGCATCAAAAAAAACAAGATATTGTCATTCCTATATTCCCTCCCAGTTTTGCTTTTTATATTATATTGTTTTTTTTAAATAAAAAAATAAAGAAAATTGGGATGGTGCATGATTTGCAGGAAATATATTCCTCTAACAAAAAAGGAATTCTAAATAAGTTTGTAAAATATTGTATTCATAAAGTTGAGAAAAAGTGTTTTAATTCTTGTGATAAATTAATTTTTCTTTCAAATGAAATGAAAGAAGAGGCAGAAATTTTATACAAATTAGATTCGACAAAGCTGGAAGTTCAGTATCCTTTCATAACATTAAAAAACAAGATTACCAATCAACTAAATAGTATTTTAAAATCTGAAAACATAAATGTTGTTTATTCAGGAGCTCTGGGAGAAAAACAAAATCCAATAGGTTTATATAATTTTTTTAATTATGCTTCTGATAAAGTTGCCAAGAACATTATTTTTCATTTTTTTTCACAAGGGGAGTACTTCAATCAAATAAAAGAGGAAAATAGAAACCCTAGAATTCAGTTTCATAGCCTAGTTTCAAAAGAAAACTTAGAAGAATTATATCATAAAAGTGATATTCAAGTACTTCCTCAACAAATAAATACCTCAAAAGGTTCACTGCCATCAAAGTTACCAAATCTTTTAGCTTCGGGTGTGAAAACACTTGTAATAACTGACAAAAACAGCGAGATTGAAAAATTATTTAAAATCAAAAAATTAACAACGATTGCCAATTCGTGGGAACATTCACTTCTTTTAGAAAAATTAATAGACTTAATCAGCAGCAACGATAATCTAGAACATCAACAAGTTGTGGCAAAAGAGCTATTTACAATCGATGAAATGATAAAGAAAATATTAAGTTAAAACGACTTATATTTGTTTTTCAAATTTAATAAACCTTTGAAAAAAAGATATTCTCATTTTATAAAACCAATTCAAATATTAATAGATTTATTATTAATAAATGGTGTTGTTTATGGTGTATCTGACACAGCGTTTTTGAATGCTTATTTTCTTACTTTTATTACTCTTTTCTGGCTTATTTCCTCTTATTTAACAGGTTTTTATACGATCTATCGTTTTACTAAAAACTTAAGGATTTCAAGTTTATTAGCGAAGCAATTTTTTGTTTTTATTCTGGGGTATTTTGCCTATTTCGGTGCTTTTAGAGAAGGAATAGTTGTTAACAATCAATTTTTAATACTTGCTTCCATCCTCGGCGCAATTACTTTTTTCAAATTTACTGTCCAGTATTTATTAAAAAAATACAGAGCAACAGGAAATAATTATCGAACAACTGTTGTACTGGGTGACGACACTACAACTAAAGATGTAATCCAAGTTTTTAAAAGCAAAACCAATCTTGGCTATAAGTTTTTAGGATTTTTCTCAGAAAAACCCCATAATAATCCTCACTATTTAGGCCCTTTTTCTGGTGTTTTTCAATACGTTGAAGAAAACCAGGTTGACGAAATTTATTGCTCATTAACTCAGTTAACCAACGAGCAAATAAAAAAGGTAAACAAATTTGCCAACGAAAAAGGAATTCTCCTAAAATTGATTCCAAATGCTAGAGAACTCTACAGTAAAAATCAAAGTGTCGAATTTTATGATGATGCATTAATGGTTTTAAGTGTAAAGAGGTTGCCTTTTGAGTTTGCGGAGAATTTTTATATTAAAAGAATTTTTGATGTTGTCTTTTCTTTTTTTGTATGTTTATTTGTTTTGTCATGGTTATGGCCAATTCTTTTTATTTTGGTGAAGTTAGAATCGAAAGGGCCATTACTTTTTAAACAAAAAAGAGAGGGGATAAATGGCTCGGAATTTACCTGTTATAAATTTAGATCCATGATAATGAATAAGCAATCCGATAAGTCTCATGTTACTAAAAATGACACGAGAGTGACCAAAATGGGAGCTTTTATGAGAAAAACTAGTATTGACGAGCTCCCACAGTTTTTAAATGTTTTGAAGGGGGATATGAGTGTTGTGGGTCCAAGACCACACCTAGAGAGCTTATCAATAGAGTATCAAAGAAATGTAGAAAACTATTTGAAAAGACATATTGTAAAACCAGGGATTACAGGTTTAGCTCAAGTTTCAGGTTATCGCGGTGAGATAAGGAGAAAGGCAGACATTAAAAACCGAATTCGTTTTGATATTTTTTACATAGAAAATTGGTCTTTTTTCCTCGATATTAAAATAATATTTAAGACAATATTAAATGTATTTCAAGGCGAAGAAAAAGCATACTAATGAGCTTTAAATATGAAATAACAGCTACGATTGTTTTGTATCACGAAGACCAGGAGATACTCAAAAGAACCATTGCCTCTTTTTTAAAAATACCCTTAAAGAAAAAATTGTTTTTAGTCGACAATTCTGCAACAAGAAGTTTTCAGAATTTTTTTAATGACGAAGAAATCGAATATTTTTTTCCAGGGAAAAACATTGGGTTTGGCAAAGGGCATAATTTTGTACTAGAGAAATTAAATTCTAAATATCACTTATTATTAAATCCGGATATTGAATTTACAGCGACTACAATACCCATTTTAATTTCACAGTTGGAAAAGGATAAAGATGTTGCCTTTGCAACACCCAAAGTTGTGTATCCCAATCACGAAAAACAATATGTTTGCCGAAAACATCCTACTTTCTTCGATTTGATAAATCGAAGAGTAAAGATTTTTCCCAAAGCGATTTTAAAAAATGAATATAGAAATCAAGATCCAACAAAGTCCTTTTATCCCGATTTTATTCATGGATGTTTTATGCTTTTTAAAACAACTGTCTTTAAAGAATTAAAAGGATTTGATGAGCGTTATTTTCTTTATATGGAAGATGCCGATATCTGTAGGGAAATTGAAGAGCTAGGAAAAAAAAAGCTTTATTTCCCTGAAGTAACGATTGTACATCATCATCAAAAAGAGAGTGCTAAAAGTTTGAAATTATTTTGGTTACATACATCTTCCGCCCTAAAATATTTTTTTAAGTGGGGAGTTTCCTAATAAAAAGTGATCTTAAATAAAAAATGTCCTTCCTGTCAAAGCCTTAATCAAAAGAATTTAAAATATATTTGCACCCACAACAACACAATAACAAATGAACATTCTTATTTTAGGAGCAGGAGGTAGAGAGCATGCTTTTGCATTAAAACTTGCTGAGAGTAAAAAAATCACACAACTTTTTGTAGCACCTGGGAATGCAGGTACCGAAAAAATGGCCATCAATGTAAACCTCAATCCTACCGATTTTGAAGCCGTTAAAAAAACGGTGTTAGAAAACGAGATTCAAATGGTTGTTGTTGGGCCAGAAGCTCCCTTGGTAAATGGTGTGCACGACTTTTTTTTAGCAGATACAGATTTGAAATCGATTCCCGTAATTGGTCCCAAAAAAGACGGTGCGTTGTTAGAAGGAAGTAAAGATTTTTCAAAACAATTCATGAAAAAACATGGAATCCCTACAGCAGGTTATCAATCTTTTACAAAGGAATCCCTAAAAGAGGGTTTTACATTCTTAGAAACCCTATCTCCTCCCTATGTTTTAAAAGCAGACGGATTGGCTGGTGGAAAAGGAGTTCTCATTTTAAATGATTTAGACGAAGCAAAAGCAGAATTAGAAGAAATGGTTTCCAATGAAAAGTTTGGAACCGCTTCAGCGACTGTGGTCATTGAAGAATTTTTAAAAGGAATTGAATTGTCAGTTTTTGTCTTAACAGACGGAAATAGTTATAAAATTTTACCCTCAGCAAAAGATTATAAAAGAATAGGAGAAGGCGATGTTGGTTTAAATACAGGAGGTATGGGAGCGATATCTCCGGTACCCTTTGCAGACAACGCTTTTTTAGATAAAGTAGAAAGTTTGGTTGTGAAACCAACCATTGCGGGTTTGAAAAAAGATGGTATTGATTATCGAGGTTTTATCTTCATCGGTTTGATGAATGATGCTGGAAACCCATCAGTCGTTGAGTACAACGTTCGAATGGGAGATCCAGAAACAGAAGTAGTTTTGCCAAGAATTGAATCCGATTTATATGATTTATTTGAAGGCGTTGCCGAGCAAACCTTACATGAAAAATCATTTTCGGTAAATCCAAAAACAGCAACAACCGTCATGTTGGTTGCAGGAGGATATCCAGAAGCCTATCAAAAAGGGAAACAAATTACAGGTTTTGAAAACACTGAAGACTCCGTTGTTTTCCATGCAGGAACAAAAATAGAGAACAACGAAGTGGTTTCAAACGGAGGCCGTGTAATGGCTGTAACTTCATTAGGAAATTCTATCGAAGAAGCATTGGCAAAAACCTATGCTAATATTGAAAAGATTCAGTTTGAGGATATGAATTATAGGAAAGATATTGGGTTTGATTTAATGTAAAATCAGGTTATGTTGCCTTTTCTAGGGTGAACGAAAATTCAGAACCTTTCCCGAATTCACTTTTCATTAATATAATTTCATTGTGCGCTTCTACAATATGTTTTACAATAGACAACCCTAAACCAGATCCTCCTTGTTCACGAGATCGACTCTGGTCTACTCGGTAAAAACGCTCAAACAAACGCGGTAGGTGTTCTTGTTGAATTCCTTCGCCATTATCGGTTACTTTTAGTTGGAATTTTTGATCATTATAGGGATCAATACTCACTATAGTAGCACCGTTTGGTTTCCCATACTTAATGGAGTTTACAATAAGATTGATGAGTACTTGTTCAATTTTTTCAAGATCCCCTTTCACAAAGACTGGAACTTCATAAATACGATCAAAGAGTAACGCGATGTTTCTCTTTTTTGCTTTCATTTCTAATAAATCAAATACATTTTGAATCAATTTTAGAATGTTGAAATTTTCGATATTTAATTGTAGACCATCCGTTTCTAATTTGGCAATCATGTCTAAATCTTTCATGACAGCAACCAGTCTTTCAACTCCTTTATTTGCTCTTTGAAGATACTTCGTTCGAATTTCTTTGTCATTTGCTGCACCTTCTATTAAAGTCAGAATATAACCCTGTACCGTAAAAAGGGGTGTTTTTAGTTCGTGTGCTAAATTCCCTAAAAAATCACGTCTAAAAGAATCGATTTCTGTTAATGTCTGAATCTCTAGTTGTTTTCCTTTTACGAATTTTTGAACACTTTGAGAAAGAGATTCAATATCTGTTGTTACAGATTTTCTTTGAAAGGCATCTGTATCAATATTAGAAAATTCTTTATAAATGGTTTTAATTTTTCTGTAGATAAAATATTCTGCTCTGTATTGAGTGATAAAAAAGGACAGTACAAAAAACAAAATTACAAAAACAAGAACTGAAAAACTACCTAAATAAGGAGCTATAAAATAATGACTCAGCGCAGCAATTAGAACAGCTAGTAATGTTGAATATAGCGAAGAAATCAACGCATAAGAGTATGTTTTTTTAAGTTTCATGAAGCGGTTTTTTAAAGATCTTCTTCTTCTAAAACAAATTTATAGCCCACTCCTTTTACTGTTTTAAAATGATGATCGCCAATTTTTTCACGTAGTTTTCGAATGTGAACATCGATTGTTCTACCTCCAACGACAACTTCATTTCCCCAAACAGTATCAAGAATTACTTCTCTTTTAAATACCTTTCCTGGTCTTGAAGTTAACAATGAAAATAATTCAAATTCTTTTCTTGGCAATGAAATCTTTTTATCCGCTTTGAAAACAACATATGCATCTCGGTCAATCACAATATCCCCAATTGTAAAAGAAGTTTCCGTTTCAGACTTTAACCTTCTTAACAAAGATTTGATCTTACTCACTAAAACTTTTGGTTTTATCGGTTTTGTAATGTAATCATCAGCACCTGCATCAAAACCTGCAACTTGAGAATAATCTTCTCCTCTAGCGGTTAAAAAAGAGATAATGACATTGTCTAAAGTTTTGATCTTACGTATTTTTTCACAGGCCTCAATACCATCCATTTCTGGCATCATAATGTCTAATAAGATGAGTTGAGGAATGTTCTTTTTTGCTGATTTTACCGCTTCAATTCCATTTGCTGCTGTAAACACTTGATATCCTTCATTTCTTAGGTTGTAACCAACGATTTCTATAATATCCGGTTCATCATCAACAAGAAGAATTTTAATATCACTTTTATTCATAAACTGATTTATATGTACAATCAAAAATAAGAATAATTAAATTACAATAAATCATACTTTACAATCATTTAACATTATCGTATGTTTTGTTAATAATAATAGCTATTTATAAAAAAAATAAAACCTTTTAATTACAGTTAATCAAAATTGTGTGTATTTCAGTAGGGTATTTTACAGAAGTATCCAAAGTAAAAAAATTAAGAATTACTTCCTTTTTTGGAGACGATGAAGTCAAAATTCTTACCGATTTTAAAGAGTTGTTAAACACCCATTTCAGTCAGCAATACAAAGTGTTGTGCGCGCATAATGGGAAGGAATTTGATTTTCCATTTATGGCAAGAAGAATGATTGTTCATAAAATAGAATTGCCTCAAAAACTAAATTTATTCGGGAAAAAACCCTGGGAAGTGCCACATTTAGATACCTTAGAATTATGGAAATTTGGAGACTATAAACATTATACTTCTTTAAAATTGTTAACCTCCATTTTAGGAATTCCTTCCCCAAAAGATGATATCGATGGAAGTGAAGTGGCGCAGGTTTATTATCAAGAAAAAAACATGGATAGAATTGTACAATATTGCGAAAAAGACACCATTGCAGTCGCACAGGTACTTTTAAGGTTCAATAACGAAGCATTATTGAATGATGCAGATATTACGAGTGTTTAGTTGAAATAAGAGTTTTCAACCCTCTAATTTCATAGAAAGTTCTAGCCATCGTTCTTCTTTTTGTTCTAATTTTTTGATAATTGCTTGCAATTCTTGAGACTTTGCTGCAATTTCATCCGTAGGAATTTCAACATTTAAAAATTGGGTTTCAATCGATGCTTTGTTTTTTTGAAGTCTTTCAATTTCTGCTTCTAAACCTCCAAACTCCCTTTTTTCATCAAAATTTAAGGCCACAGGTTTTTTCTTTTTTTCCACCACTTTTTCTGGTATTTTTTTCTTTTCCACTTCTTTAGGAATAGAACCATCATAAGCCCTAAAGTCTGAGTAGTTTCCTGGGAAATTTTCGACAATACCTTCACCTCTGAAAACAAATAGCGCATCTACAATTTTGTCCATAAAATAGCGATCATGTGAGACTACCATTAAATTCCCAGGGTAATCTAGCAAGAAGTTTTCCAAGACATTTAAAGTAACCACATCCAAATCATTGGTGGGCTCATCTAAGATTAAAAAGTTAGGATTTTGAATTAAAACAGCACATAAGTACAATCTTTTTTGTTCTCCTCCTGAAAGTCTTTCTACAAAATCATATTGTTTTTTCTTGTCAAACAAAAAACGTTCTAACAACTGTGATGCAGATATTTTACGTCCTTTTGTTAGTGGAATAAATTCACCAAATTCTTTGATAACTTCAATCACTTTTTGCCCAGGCTTTACCTTAATTCCAGATTGTGTATAATACCCAAATTTCACCGTTTCACCTACAGTCACTTTTCCTCCGTCAAGCGGTGCAGTTTCTGTAATAATATTTAAAAAAGAAGATTTTCCAGTTCCGTTTTTACCAATAATTCCAACACGCTCTCCAAGTTTAAAAATATAGTCAAACCCATCTAAAATCTTTTTATCACCATAGGATTTTTTCAATTTGTGAAGCTCTAAAATTTTACTTCCCAAGCGCTCCATGTTAATTTCTAATTGAACTTGATGGTCTTGTCTTCTTTGGTGTGCTTTTTCTTTGATCTTATAAAAATCGTCTGATCTCGATTTCGATTTTGTCGTTCTTGCTTTTGGTTGCCTGCGCATCCAGTCCAATTCCTTTTTGAATAAACTTTTAGCTTTGCCCAAATTGGTAGCTTCCAAAGCTAAGCGCTCCTCTTTATTTTGAAGATAGTACGAATAATTACCTTTGTATTTATAGATCTTCCCTTCGTCCAATTCTATAATTTCATTACATACACGTTCTAAGAAATAACGATCATGGGTTACCATGAATAGCGTTATTTTTTCTTTTGCAAAGAAAGCTTCTAGCCATTCAATCATTTCTAAATCCAAATGATTTGTAGGCTCATCTAAAATTAATAAATCGGGTTTGTTAATTAAAACAATGGCCAAAGAAAGCCGTTTTTTTTGTCCTCCAGAAAGTGCTCCTACTTTTAATGTTAGATCGTCTAATTTTAATTTTGACAAAATTTGGCGGTATTGGGTTTCAAAATCCCATGCATTGTATTGCTCCATCAAATCAAAAGCCGTTTGAAATGCGTCAGCATTTTCAGGATTTTCTAAAGCTGCCTCATATTGTTTCACAACATTCAATACCGTATTGTCAGTCGCAAAAATAGTTTCCTCGATCGTAAGCGCTGGATCCAAATCCATATTTTGAGCCAAATAAGCAATAGAAATCCCTTTCCTACTTATAATCTGACCTGTATCGGAAGTGTCTAGACCCGCAATGATATTCAAAATAGAAGTTTTTCCACTTCCGTTTTTAGCTACAAAAGCTATTTTTTGATCTTTGTTAATTCCGAAAGAAATGTCATTAAATAAAACACGTTCTCCGTAAGACTTAGAGATATTTTCTACTGTTAAGTAATTCAAGAGGTTGATTTTTAGGAATTACAAAGAAACAAAAAACCCGAACGTTAACTCGGTTTTTAAAGGGATTAATTAACTTATTTGTACCCATTGTTTCTTTGGGTTTATTTTTTATAAAAAAGTTTCTATTGCATCAGAAAAAAGTACAATTAAAAGCTTATTTTTAGTGTTTCAAAAGCTCACAGATGCTAAATATTAAGAACCTTTCAATTTCTTTTCTTCAAAATAAAAAGTTTGAAGCAGCTGTTGATGATGTTTCTTTTTCATTACATCAAAATGAAATTTTAGGCATGGTAGGAGAATCGGGAAGTGGAAAATCGATTACTTCTTTAGCGCTTTTAGGGTTATTGCCAAAAGGAATTGCGAGAGTTGATGGAACTATCTTCTACAATGAAGAAAATATAACTACCTATTCAGAAAAAGCATTTCAGAAAATAAGAGGTCGTAAAATTGCCATGATTTTTCAAGAACCCATGAGTTCTCTAAATCCAACTCTTACCTGTGGGTATCAGGTTGCAGAAATTTTACAACAACACACCCAGCTTTCTAAAAGTGAGATTTATGCTGCTGTAATTGCTCTTTTCGAAAAAGTAAAATTACCCCGAGCAACTAGCATTTTTAAAGCATATCCGCATCAAATTAGTGGGGGGCAAAAACAACGGGTAATGATTGCCATGGCAATCGCTTGCAAGCCGGAAATTTTGATTGCTGATGAGCCAACTACAGCTTTAGACGTTACCGTACAAAAGGAAATTATCTTGCTGTTAAAAGAATTGCAACTAGAATATGGAATGAGTATTCTTTTTATTACCCACGATTTAGCCTTGGTCTCGGAAATAGCAGATCGGGTAGTTGTCATGTATAAAGGAAGCCTCGTTGAACAAGGAAGTACAAAAGAAGTTTTTTTAAATCCGCAAAAAAACTACACCAAAGCATTAATCAATGCGAAGCCAAATTTAGAGCGAAGGCTACATACATTACCAACGGTTCGAGATTTTATCGAAGAAACTTTTGATAGTAGTGTTTATACGAAAGCGGAAAGAGCTCGTTTTCATGAAAAAATATATCAGAAATCCCCCCTGTTAGAAATTCGCAATCTAAAAAAAGAGTTTATTACCAAAGGGGCATGGTTTCAGAAAGGCGAAGTAGTAAAAGCCGTCAATAATGTTTCATTTCAGATCTTTGAAGGAGAAACATTGGGTTTGGTTGGAGAGTCTGGTTGTGGTAAAACGACTTTGGGTAGAACTATTTTACATTTAGAAAAAGCAACCTCTGGGCAAGTTCTTTTTGAAGGAATAGACATAACAAAGCTATCCAAAACAGGGTTGAAGAAACTTAGAAAAGACATCCAGATTATATTTCAAGATCCTTTTTCATCACTAAATCCTAGAATTACCGTTGGGAATACTATTTTAGAACCGATGAAGGTCCACGGCATTCTGTCAAACAATAAGGAAAGAATAACCTATGTTTTAGACCTGTTAAAAAAAGTGGGTTTAGAAGAAGAACATTTTAACAGATATCCCCATGAATTTTCGGGTGGTCAAAGACAGCGAATTGGTATTGCAAGAACAATCGCATTGCAACCGAAGTTAATTATTTGCGATGAATCGGTTTCAGCTTTAGATGTTTCTGTCCAAGCGCAAGTTTTAAATTTATTGAATGCATTGAAAGCAACATTTAATTTCACCTATATTTTTATTTCCCATGACCTTTCTGTGGTCAAATACATGTCAGACCAATTAGTGGTCATGAATCAAGGAGAGATTGAAGAGATTGGTGATGCGGATGTTATTTACAAAGCACCAAAAACAAGATATACAAAAACACTTATTGCCTCAATTCCTAAGGGGATTTAGCCTTTTTTAATCTCTCAATAAGTGGTATATTACACCCCAAAATTAGATAAGAAACCCTTTATGAAAATAATTGTACCAATGGCCGGAATAGGGTCGCGTTTAAGACCTCATACTCTCACGATTCCTAAACCTTTAACGGTTATTGCAGGAAAACCTATTGTACAACGTTTGGTGGAAGATATTACTGCTGTTGTAGCGCAAGAAATAGATGAAATAGCCTTTATAATTGGACCAGCAGCAAAAGGGTTTCCCGCAAATACGAAAGAGACCTTATTGAAAATTGCAGCAACATTAGGAACCAAAGGATCGGTATACATTCAAGAAGAAGCCTTAGGAACTGCACATGCACTTTATTGTGCCAAAGATGCCTTGAGTGGGCCCTGTGTTGTTGCTTATGCAGATACATTATTCAAAGCAGATTTTAAATTAGACGCAAGTGCCGATGGTGCCATCTGGGTAAAGCAAGTGAAAGATCCAAGTGCCTTTGGTGTAGTAAAAGTAGAAGACGGTTTTATTAGCGACTTTATTGAAAAACCAAAAGATTTTGTTTCAGATTTAGCGATTATAGGGATTTATTATTTTAAAGACGGAGACCGTGTAAGAAAGGAAGTCGAATATATGGTTGACAACGATTTAAAAGAGAATAACGAATACCAATTGACCAATGTCTTAGAAACTTTAAAAAGAGAAGGCGCAAAATTTATTCCAGGAAAAGTAGATGCTTGGATGGATTGTGGCAAAAAAGATCCTACTGTAGATACCAATAAACAAGTGTTAGGCTTCGAGTATAAAGCAGGCAACGACCTAGTTTCTAAAGATGTTGTCCTAGACAATTCAGAAATTATTCAACCCTGTTTTATTGGTGAAAATGTGGTATTAAAAAACACAAAAATAGGCCCCTATGTTTCTATTGGGGCAAACAGTATTGTTACAGATTCAACCATTAAAAATGCGCTAATTCAATCAAATGTCTCTATAAAAAATGCAGATTTAGAGCAGGCAATGATAGGAAATCATGCCAAATACAACGGAAAGTACACTTCGGTAAGTATTGGTGATTATACCGAATTATTATAAATGAAATTTAGCAGAAAGAATAGCGAAAAAAAAGTTGTGAGGCGTTCTATTAAAAGTGCGCTAGGTCTTTATTTTTTATTCTTTGTGCTTTTTTCGATGCCTTCATATGCACAAGATAGTATTGCGTTGCCAAAAGATTTGAACGAAGAAAAAGAGTTGAAATTTCAACAATATTTTTTTAAAGCTTTGGCAGAGAAATCGATTCGAAATTTTCAAAAAGCGATCGAGAATCTGGAGAGTTGCAACCAAATAATACCAAATGATGTAGCTGTTTTTTTTGAGTTTTCTAAGAATTATTTTGCGCTGCATCAAATAGAATTGGCCAAAGAATATATTGATAGAGCTTTGGTAAAAGACCCGGAAAACCACTGGATGTTACAGCATTTAGTTGCGGTTTTACAGAGTAGTAATAGTTATGCTGAAGCTATTCAAGTACAAATTGAACTGGTTGCTCAGAAACCTAAAAATGTCCAACTAAAAGAAGCGTTAATAAAGCTTTACCTTAGGAATAATCAACCAGAAAAAGCACTTGAGACTGTAAATTTAATCACGGAACAAAATGGATCTACTGTGTATATTCGAGACTTAAAAACGGCCTTAGAAAAAAGAAAATTAAGATTTAAAAAAAAAGAAGAAGAACCTACGAAACTAGAATCTTTTCAAGCTAAATTTGATTTTGATAAAACCTACCATTCTCTTAAACGTTTATTGAAAAATTCTAAAAATGAAGCAGTTTTATTAAAGTATAGCAAACTAGGAATTCAACGATTTCCAGCCCAACCCTACGTATATTTGGTGCAAGGAAAAATATTGAATCATCAGAAAGCGTACAAAAATGCGTTATCTATATTGAATAGGGGCATTGATTTTGTCATTGAAGATGAAATGGAACAAGATTTTTTTAGAGAAATTGCAAAATCATATAAAGGTTTGGAAAACCTACAAGAGGAGAAAATGTATTTAAAGAAATTAAATAAAGAATGAAGCTGATGAAATACCTTTTTGGAATATGCGTTCTTTTGCTGTTTTTTACATCTTGTGGGACTTACAAAAGAGTCATTAATGCCAATGCAATTGCAGAAAAAATGTCTGTGAGAAAAGTTGCAAGAAAGCATGTTGCAGCTAATTTTGATAAAAAGACGCTTGCAGTAAAAGTAAAAGTAAAATTTGACAACGGCAAAACAAAAGAAAATGTTACTGTTACCCTACGGCTTGTAAAAGACGAAGTTCTTTTGTTAAAAGTGTCAAAATTCATTACAATTTTAAGAGTAAAAATAACGCCAACAAGCGTACAATACTATTCTCCTTTTTTCAAAAATTATTATGATGGCGACTTTTCAAGTTTGGAGGAACTATTAGGATTTGAAATTAATTTTGAACAATTGCAAAACGTACTTTTAGGGCAATCAATACAGAATGTAAAAAAGCAAAAACAACAACTTGAAATAAAAGACAATGCCTTTGTATTATCACCAAAAGTCCAGTCCGATTTGTTTAAGATCTTTTATTCAGTAAGCCCATCACATTTTAAATTAGAGAAACAACAGATCATAAACCCAATAAAGGAACAGCAATTAGATATTTTATATTCGAATTACAAGATAATTGAAACCGAAGTTTTTCCGACAAAAATTAGTATTAAAGCACAGCAAAAGAAGAAATATACACAGATAGATGCAACGTTCAAATCCATTAAATTAAACACAGCAGTAAATACTTCTTTTAGGATTCCAGCAAATTATAAACGCCTCAATTTATAATGATTAGACAGCGGTTTTACATTCCATTCCTTATTTTATTATTAAGTACAGTTTCCATTTCTGGGCAAACTCGTAAGCAGTTAGAAACACAACGAAAGAAATTAAACCTCAAGATTAAAAAGGTAAATAAGTTGCTTTTTGAAGCTGAAAAAGATCAAAAAAATGCTTTGGAAGACTTAAGTGCCCTCAATCAAAAAATTGAAGTTCGAGAGAAATTGATTGAAACAATTCATTTAGAAGTCAAACTCTTATCTGGTGAAATTGTTGCTAATGAAAACAAAATAGCGGAACTCAATACACGGCTATCTGCCTTGAAAGAGGATTATGCATCGATGATTTTTAAATCATATAAGAGCAAATCTCAACAAAGTAGAACCATGTTTTTATTGTCTTCTCGTAATTTTAGACAAGCCTATAAGCGTTTGGAGTACATGAAGCAGTATGCTTCTTTTCGGAAAAAACAAGGAGAAGAAATCATCGTACAAACAGATATTATAAAGCAATTTGTAGCTTCTTTAAATCTACAAAAGCAAGAAAAAGACACGCTTATTTTATCAGAAAACGAACAAAAAAACAAGATCGAACAAGATAAAAAAAGTCAAGAAAAACTCGTTTCTGAAATTAAAAAGAAAGAAAAAAAATACAAGAGTGAACTTCGAAAATCGATTCGAGAAGAAAAAAAGATTGCACAAAAAATAGACAAACTAATTAGAACAGCCATTGCGCGGGCGAATAGAAAAGTAAAAGGAAATTCAAACAAAAAAAAGAAAAATGAATTTATTTTAAGTCCAGAAGCAAAAGCTTTAGCGGCAAAATTTGAATCGAACAAAGGAAAGCTCCCCTGGCCTTTAAGAGAGAGTTTGGTTATTAGACGTTTTGGGAAACAGCCACATCCCACCTTTAGTGGAATTACAATTAACAGTTCTGGATTGCATTTGGCAACCAAAAAAAGAGCGTATGCATCTGCTATTTTTGGAGGTACCGTTTTGGCAATTCAATTGACGACTGAGCGGAAAAAAAATGTTTTAATACAGCATGGTAATTATATTACGGCTTATAACAACCTAGAAAACTCTTTGGTTAAGAAGGGAGATACAGTAACAATTGGGCAAGAATTAGGAAAAGTATACACCGATAAAGTAACCGGTAAAACAACCCTAATCTTTTTATTGTTTAAAAATACGACGCGCTTAAATCCAGCCTCATGGATGCTCAAACGATAAGTCAACGTTGCATTACTTTTTTAATAATATTCTTTCTTGTGATTGCGGCTGTCGTAATTACACCAGAAAATAATGCTGCTGCTACACCTGCTGTAACAATGTCCTGACCGGTTAAATAAAAATTTTTAATAGGAGTTTTTGGCTTCAAGAAACGTTGTATGAAACGTTTTGGAGTATGGTCCAATCCATAAATTTCTCCTTCCTGATAATTGATGAAATGCTTTGTTGTTAAAGGGGTAGAAAGTTCATAATGTTCAATCTTTCCTTCTAGATGTGGAAGTTGTTTGTATAATTCATTCAGTAAGCGTTGCGCAATTTTTTCTTTCATTGCGGTATAGCTTTCGTCTCGTTTCATCCAGTTTGAATTTTTCCACTTGTCAAAAGGTTCGTAGGGCAATAATGTGATGATATCAATGGCGCTTTTTCCTGGATATCGATTGGACCAATCTGGATCTTTTGCAGATGGGAAAGAAATATAAACTACTGTAAAATAGGATTTTAAATCTTTTACATAATTATCGACTGCAGTATCATGATCTATTTTATCTGGATAAATCCAATAGTTTGTTTTTGGTAATTTCAGTTCTTCTGGAGAACCTTTTAATCCGATATATAAACAGGCGTGAGAAACAGAGCGCTTTACTTTTTTTAGTTGTTCTTTTAATTGATGTTTTCCTACAATTTGCTTTGGAAGTAATTTGTCATAGGTCGTCATAATCCCAGCCCCAGAAATAATATTTTTTGCAGAAAATATTTTACCGTCCTTCATTTTTACCCCAGTAGCCTTGTTCTTATCGATTATAACCTCATCTACTTCCGCACTAATTAAAATAGTACCTCCTGCATTTTCGATGACTTTATCAACGGTTGTTGCAATTCTAGAAGAGCCTCCTATAGGAAAGCTTCCACCAGAAAAATAATGACGGGCAACGGCAGCATGCATTACAAAACTACTTTGTTTTGGGGCAAACCATAATCGCCATATTGTGCAGAAAGCACCTTTATTAAGGTTTCGTTTTTGGTGATAGCCCTTAGTACCTAATCGGTTGTTTTGTCTGAAAAGGCATAAAACTTTTTTCGCAGTTTACTACCAATTAAAGCACTTAAAACAGGGGGTAGTGCTTTGTCCATATAAAAGCCTTTACTTGTGTTTACAGCAGCAAAAACCAAGTCAACATAGGCTGTAATTGCTTCTTTCTCGTTTGGGAAGTAGCTACATAATTTGTCTTTAAAATTTTGCACGCCTTTCACAAAATCATACGATTTGTTTCCAATAATAATTTTATCATATACCACGCCCATGTCTGCCCATTTGAGCTGATTGTCAGAGATGTAGTCGAATACTTTTTTTATGATTGCATCTTCTCTTTGCACCTCGCCGATATAATGAATCCCAACATCCCATTCAAACTCTTTTCTCTTGAAGACATGGGTAAATCCACCAGCAATATAATGACGTTCTAAAACCAGCACTTTTTGTCCTTCTTTTGCAAGAATTGCTGCGGATGTTAAGCTCCCCATTCCTGAACCAATAATGATGGTGTCGTACTGTTCTGCTAAGACTAGTTTTTTCTTGTAAGATTGAATCATTTTTTAAAATTGAGATGTCTTAGGCTAAGATACAATCTTAAAATTTAGAAGAAATTTAATGGGCTTTGTTACTGATTTTTCTTGTAAGTCCGAATATTTTTGACCCGTTTAGAGAAATAAAGCTTTTAATTCTGTCGCGTCTGCAGGGTTAAGTTTTCCGGCTAGAACTAGACTCAATTGTTTTCTTCTTAATGCGCCTTCAAAGCGTTCTTTTTCCAAATCTGTTTCTGGAATAATTTGTTCAATTTTTACAGGTTTTCCTGTGTCATCAACAGCTACAAAGGTGTAAATACCCTCGTTTACCTTTGTTTTTTCTCCAGACAGTCTGTCCTCTATCCAAACATCTGCAAAAATCTCCATAGAAGATCTAAAAGCACGCGATACTTTTGCTTCAACAGTAACCACACTTCCAACGGGTACAGATTTGTTAAAGGCAACATGATTCACTGAGGCAGTAACGACAATTCTTCTAGAATGACGTCTTGCTGCAATACTGCAAGCACGATCCATTCGGGCCAATAGTTCGCCACCAAAAAGATTGTCTAAATAATTTGTTTCACCAGGTAAAACCAAATCGGTTAATATTGTTAACGACGCTTTAGGTGTTTTTGAATTCATGAATTTTTTTTACAAAGGTAAGAATCGTTTTCGAACGAAAGAGGGTATCAAAAGAAAAGAGATTTTGAATTTTTAGAATTTTTTAGCTAAAATCCAGGCGTCTTTAGAAACCTCTTTTTTTATTGTTGTTAGCGCTGCAAGCGCTTCTTTGCGCGAGTAAAAACTATCGAAAGCAACTTGAGTGAGCCCCCATTTATTCAATCCTAAAATAGTAGCATTATAACCTTTCTTTTTTAGTTGTTTTAACTTCTTTTCTGCATTTTCTGGGAATTGAAAAGAACCAGCGACTACATGAAAAGATTTTGGAGATTCCTTGGTTACCTGTAAAGAAATTGTTGGCAATGGATTTGAAATAACAAACGTAGCTGCTTGTATTTTCTTGTCGATTGTTTCTTTTTGAGAAGCATACATCTGTTCTTGCTGTCTTTCTTGATATCCGTTGCGAACAATAAAACCGAGAGATAACAAAACAACAGCTGTTGCTGCATATTTAGTAAACAAAGGAATGACAGATTTGCTTGTGCTTGCATGAACTGGGTGTTTTATTGCTGGCGATGAAACCGTTGATAAACCAAAAGAATTTGTTAAGAAATTATGCTCTTTTTGAGGTTCGAAAATCAACTGTTTTTCTTCATTGAAAGCGATTGATCCAATATTTTCAAAAACAACAGCACCGTTTTTTAAAGATTCGTTCCAAGAAGTAACAGTTGTACTAATTTTTACAAGCGCTTTTTCAAAAGAAATATTTTCTACAGCGGCAATATAGTTGACCACCAAACCATCATTTTGCTTCAAATGCGCATTGAATGTTATTTGCTTTGTTGGTGGATGAAAAGTATGTGAAAAGGAATTGACTTTTGCGCCAATCTTATTTGTAATAAAACCACCAAAATTGGGTACAACTACACAATCATACCTATATAGTAAATCGTTGATGTATTTTTCTACTGTCATATACACAAATATAAGAAATTTGTAAACCTCCAAACGCTGTTGGTCTAAAAATTATTAACAATTTTTTATATATTGGTAATCAAATTGTTGTCTTTTGGAAGAAGAAAAACTATTAGCAATCTTACGGTTGCAAAGAAGCAAAGCTGTTGGCGATATTTTGGCCAAAAAACTCATTTTGCACGTGGGAGATGTTGCGCAAATCTTCAAAGAAAAAAAGACAACTCTAGCAAAAATTAATGGTATTGGAGAATATGCTTTAAAGCATTTGTTTGATTCGAGCAATGTTTTAAAAGCAAAACAAGAGTTAGACTACATTCAAGAAAATAACATTCAATACTCCTATTTTTTAGAGGATGGATATCCTACAAACTTACTCAATTGTATTGATGCGCCCATCCTTATTTTTAAAGATGGGCGCATCGATGTTTCGAACGATAAAACCATATCGATTGTAGGAACAAGAAATATGAGCTCTTATGGCCGAGATTTTTGCAATCAACTCATTAAAGAGTTATCAATTTACAATCCAATAATTGTAAGCGGTTTTGCATACGGAGTTGATATTTGTGCCCACAAAGCAGCTATAAAAAACAACTTACAAACGATTGCGGTTTTAGCACATGGTTTCGAACATACATATCCAAAAGTACATAAAAAACACATCCATCAAGTCAATGAAAATGGGGGGTTTATCACCGAATTTTGGCACGATGATCCACCACAACGTGAGAATTTTTTAAAAAGAAACCGGATCGTTGCAGGCATTTCAAAAGCAACAATTATTATAGAATCTGCAGAAAAAGGAGGTTCTTTGGTAACGGCAGACATTGCCAATTCATACGATAGGGATGTTTTTGCCTTGCCAGGAAGAGCTTCAGATATTTTTAGCAAAGGCTGTAATGATTTGATAAAAAACAACAAAGCTGCTGTTATAACTACTGCCTCAGATATTGTGAAGATGCTGAATTGGGATTTGCAAGAAAAACCAGTATCAATCCAACAACAATTGTTTCTTGAATTGAATGAAAAGGAACAAAAAATATATGACTTTTTACATTGTAAAGGCCAACAGCCTATCGATGTTATTTCTTTAGAGTGTAATATTCCAGTATTTCAACTTTCACCTCTTTTGTTGCAGTTGGAAATGAAAGGTGTTTTAAAACCTTTGCCAGGGAAGTTGTTTGAACTGATTTAATTATTCTTATTTTTGAGCAAAATCAACAGAAAGATGGCGGTAGAGAAAAAATTGATGTCTAAGAAAAAGCCAACATTTCCTATAAACGAAATGTTAGGAAAGTATTTATTGAAATACAATAGAACCATAAAGATCCCTATTTTTTATGATGATTTATTGCGTTTTCAGGGCTCAATTACGGTGTATGATAAAAGTGAAGATGATACTCTTTGGATTCGAACCTATTATTCAGAATTTGACCGGCAAGAAATAGATAAGAGTTTAAAAAAAATATACACAATGTTGCATTCTGATGGAAATGATGCAACCATTCCTTTTTTAAATGTAGATGCTATTGATTACTGTACGTTTGGGAATTCAAAGCCCTTTCGTATAAAAATCAGGAATATTCTAAATGATAATTACACGTATTTTTATGTAAAAAAAGCGGATGCATCCCGGGTTTATGGTTTAGAGTTAGAACATATTTTGTCTCCCCATAACCTGAATTTTCTGGTGTATAAAGACACTTTAATCGAAGAACATATTGCTGGAATTCCTGGAGATGATTTTATAAAAGATTTCCTGCCAAAATGTACAGAAGCTGAAAAATCTCAAATTGCCAAAGAGTTTATAAAGTTCAAAGAACGTTGCCTTGTGCGTTTGTTAGGAGATATGCGTTCGTATAATTATGTGATTATTCCCACACATGATTTTGATCAAATCATTTATAAGATTAGAGCCATCGATTTTGATCAACAATCTTTTGAAGGAAATTTAAAAGTCTATAACCTTCAGTTCATGAAAGAGAACTTCAAAATCGTAGAAATGGTGAGTAAAAAATTAGACAACAATTCCATCCAGCAGTATAAAGTTGAAGAGCGTTCTTTTATGGCAAAAAGAATGATTGCTGCACCAAGAAGAGCGACTCGTTTGATAAAATGCATGAAGCAAGACAGCATTTCTTTTCCAGACAATATTCAGTTATTGAAAAAGCATTTGATAAAATATGTTGGAGATGTGAAATTTAAAGATTGTGAAAACATGGGGGAAATCTTAGAAACCATTCTCGATTTTGTAAAACGAAACTATCTAGATATTAGTAATAAAGAATTGTTTTAAGTAAGGGTTATTTTTTACTGCGTACACTTTCAATAACAACCGTTATTAAAATCAATCCACCTCCAAGATAGGTGTTGAAGTTTGGATTTTCATTTAAAAAAAACACCGCCAAGCCAATTCCGAAAATGGGTTGCAAACTACTAATAATAGTGGTTGTAGTTGCCGAGAAAAACTTTAAAGAATGCAGCATGAGGCTATGACCAACGGCAGTGGTTAAAAGTGCCAATAAAAGTAGGAAAGGAAACTGACTTTGCAGTCCACTAAGATCCATGAAAAACAATGTTGGCAATAGCAAGACGGTAATGATAACCGTTTGATAAAACATGAGCATGGTTCCGTTATAATTGGCAACATGTTTTTTTAAGATCAGGATTCGAATGGCATAACAAAGTGCAGAAAACACGCCAAATAAAATTCCTTTTACTTGTGTGCTTTCCAAATTAAATTCAGGAACCAAAAAAGAAACACCCGCTAAAATAAGAAGCCCTAATGCAATATAGATAGGGTCAAACTTCATCTTAAAAAAGAACGGTTCTAATAATGCCGTTAGCATGGGAAAGGTATACAGTGACAAGATACCTAAAGCAACATTAGCAAGTTTTAATGCATAAAAATAAGTTACCCAATGCGCTGCCATAAAAACCCCACTCATAAAAAAAGGAAGGTATTCTTTTTTTGAGTAGATGCGTAAATCGATTTTTTTGTAGGTACAGTAAACATATAAAAATACCATTGCCAAAGAAGCTCGAAACCAAATAATGATTTCAGTAGGGAGTGCAATGTACTTGCCTAAGACCCCAGAAGTACTTATAAATACGGTTGCTAATAATAAATTGGAAAGATTTTTAAGATCTGGATTTTGCAAAACCTATATTTTTTGTAAAATGGCTAAAGCTGTTTTCACGGAGTCAATTCTGATAAAAGTGATTAGCAAACGCAACCCGTTTTTAGTTTCTTTTTCTTTCATGACACAACTTTTTCCATTTTTTTGCACGTATTTTATTATTTTCGTGAAGGCTTCCGTTTGGTAAAAATCACTCTGTTGATTCGCTACAAAATAGCCAAGCATTCTTTTCTGTTTTAAAATAATTTTCTCCAAACCTAAGGCCTTTGCCAGCCACTTTATTCGAACAGAATCCAAAAGATCACTGACTTCGTCAGGTATTTTTCCAAAGCGATCTGCTATTTCTGTTTCAAAAATGGTCAATGCTTCTTCAGTTTCAAGCGTTCCTAGTTTGTTGTACAAACTCAATCTTTCTGTGATTGAATTCACATAATCATCCGGAAATAAAATTTCAAAATCGGTATCAATTTGCACCTCTTTTACAAATTCTTTTGGTATGGAAAGATCTTTTGGGTACAACTCTTTAAACTCGTTTTCTTTCAGCTCATCAATGGCTTCTTTTAGAATTTTTTGATAAGTATCAAATCCAATATCATTGATAAAACCACTCTGTTCTCCACCTAATAAGTCTCCAGCACCTCGAATTTCTAGATCTTTCATAGCAATGTTAATACCGCTTCCTAAATCAGAAAACAATACCAGTGCTTCAATTCGTTTTCTTGCATCATCTGTCATCATGTGATAGGGAGGAGTAATGAAATAACAGAAGGCTTTTTTGTTGGAACGCCCAACTCTACCTCGCATTTGGTGCAGATCAGACAGACCAAAATTATTGGCATTGTTTATGAAAATAGTATTCGCATTTGGTACATCCAAACCGCTTTCTACAATGGTAGTGGATACCAAGACATCAAATTCATTGTTCATGAACCCGAGCATTAATTCTTCTAATTTTTTGCCATCCATCTGACCATGACCGACTCTAATTTTTGCTGATGGAACCAAGCGCTGGAGCAGTCCTGCAACCTCTTTGATGTTTTCTATTCGATTATGAATAAAGAACACTTGTCCTCCTCTAGAGATTTCGTAAGAAATAGCATCTCGAATGACTTCTTCGTTAAAACGAATCACATTGGTATCTATAGGATGTCTGTTTGGTGGTGGTGTTTTTATCACTGACAAATCTCTTGCTGCCATTAAACTAAATTGCAAAGTTCTTGGGATTGGCGTTGCAGTCAATGTCAAGGTATCTACATTTTCTTTTAACGTTTTTAGTTTGTCTTTAACCGCGACGCCAAATTTTTGTTCCTCATCGATTATTAACAACCCTAAATCTTTAAATGCAATTCGTTTGTTTGTTAATTGATGTGTACCAATAATAATATCAACTTCGCCACGCTGAACACCTTCTATTGTTGCTGTTTTTTGCTTCGCAGTCCGAAATCGATTTAAGTAGTCAATCTTTATTGGAAAGCCTTTTAAACGTTCAGAAAAGGTTTTAAAATGTTGAAAAGCCAAAATAGTCGTAGGGACTAAAATAGCCACTTGTTTTCCATTATCTACTGCCTTAAAGGCAGCTCGAACAGCTACTTCTGTTTTTCCAAAACCAACATCACCACAAATCAAACGATCCATGGGTTGTTCCTTTTCCATGTCTTTTTTTATGTCCTGTGTTGCAGAAAATTGATCGGGGGTGTCTTCATACATAAAACTTCCTTCCAATTCATGTTGCATATGGGTGTCAGGCCCATAAGCAACGCCCTTTTGAAGTTTTCTTTTTGCGTATAATTGAATCAAATTAAAGGCAATGTGTTTGACTCTTGCTTTTGTTTTTTGCTTGATTTTTTTCCAAGCCCCAGAACCTAATTTATAAACTTTGGGCGGTTTTCCGTCTTTGCCATTAAATTTTGAAATTTTATGCAGCGAGTGAATACTTACATATAAAATATCTCTATCTCCATACACGAGTTTTATGGCTTCTTGTTTTTTGCCTTCTACATCAATTTTTTGTAAGCCTCCAAATTTTCCAATTCCATGATCCATATGGGTCACATAATCTCCGATTTCTAATTTATTTAATTCTTGGAGTGTAATGGCTTGCTTTTTTGCATATCCATTCTTTAATTTAAATTTATGATAACGCTCAAAAATTTGGTGATCTGTATAACAAACTAATTTTCTTTGAAGGTCAACAAAACCTTGGTATAAAGGGAAAACAATAGTTTCGTAATGAACTTCAGCTTCGGCATCGTCAAAAATGTCATGAAATCGATTTGCTTGTTGCTCGTTCGCACAAAAAATATAATTGGTAAAACCTGCCTTATGATATTCGTTTAAGTTTTCTATTAATAAGTGAAACTGTTTGTTAAATGAAGGTTGAGGGAGTGTATTGAATGCTACTTCATTCTTGTTTTGGTGACAAAATTCATCAAGGTTTTTCTCGTTCCCAAAATTCACCAAAGAAAAATCCTGTAATTGTTTTTTTATAAAGGCACCATCACAAAATAAATCGACGGGTTTGGCGTGTTTAATTTCTTCGGATAAGTTGTCAAAAGCTTCTTCCGCTTTTTTGAAAAACAAGTCTAAATTGCCAGTAAGGAGTTCGTTGTTTTTTGAAAAAACCACGGTCTTATCAGAGATATATTTTAAAAAACTTTCTCGACTTTCTTCTAGTTTTTTGTTCTCAATGTTTGGAATGATTGCTATTTTTTTTAGCTTTTCTTTAGACAATTGTGAAGCCACATCAAAAGTTCGAATACTGTCTATTTCGTCTCCAAAAAATTCAATTCGATAGGGTTCATCGTTTGAAAAAGAAAATACATCAATAATACCTCCTCTCATAGAGAAATCACCGGGCTCTGTAACAAAATCGACACGCTTAAATTTGTATTCAAATAAAATTTCATTTACAAAGTCTAATGATAGGTTTTCGCCAAGAGTAACTTTTAAAGTATTTTTTTCTAATTCTTTCTTCGTTACTACTTTTTCAAACAATGCCGTTGGATAGGTAATAATTATAGCTGGTTTTTTTCTAGAATTAATTCGATTTAAAACCTCAGAACGCAACAATATATTTGCGTTGTCAGTTTCTTCAATTTGGTAAGGTCTTCGATACGAACTAGGATAAAAAAGCACATTTTTATCTCCTAAAAGTTGCTCCAAATCATTTAAATAGTAAGCAGCTTCTTCCTTATTGTCAAAAATTAAAAGATAGGGCCTGTCTGTTTTTTTAAAAGCTTCAGCGATCACAAAAGACAATGAGGAACCCACTAAATTCCTCAATTGAAGAGAAATTTTGTCTTGTTGAAGTGCTTCAATGATCAGTGAATTATTTCCAGATTTTTGATACTGATCTACAATGTTCTGTTTACTCAACGAACTAATTTTTTATACAAATGTAAGCTCTATAATGATAAAAAACCATTTTCAATTTTATTTTCTATTCAAATAGAATATATTTACAAAGTTTAAGTCGCATCTCTTAAGTAAATACTAGATTCCAATACTCTAAATTCAATGACTCTAAATAAAAACTTTCTATTTACAATACTTGTATTCATTTTTACAATTTCTTTCCGGGCTCAAAGTAAAGACAGTAAATGGACTGCGGGAGTTAGTTATGCACTTGCAAAATATACTCCAGAACAATCAAAACTTTTGGGATATCAATTTGTGCATCAATTTCCGAGACTCGATATTTCTCGACATTTGTTGGGTGGATTTTCATTGAATGCGGCAGTAGCTGCAGGGCAGATTATTGATCCACAGTTAAATAAGTATTTAACATTAGATGCAACGATTCGCTATGATTTTAACCGATCAGATGACAATGCAGTTCCTTACTTGTTGTTGGGCGTAAGTTCTATTAACGCATTAATAACTTCCCCTACTATAAATTTTGGTGCCGGAAATACGCTCTGGTTTTCTCAACAATATGGGGTTAATTTTCAAGCCATGCTTCGGTATTCTTCGGACAAAACCTATTTGCAAAAATCACACAAATATTTTTCTGTGGGTATCGTGTATAGTTTCATACCAAGAAATCTAGTAAGAAGGGTTTGGGGAAGGTAATGTCAAAATCAATATTAATTTTCGTTTAGTTTTATCATTTCAAGCAATATCATATTCATTTTGCTTGAATTTATATAGCCATTCAATTGTGCTTCAATTTCTAATTTAGAATTTAAGATTGTAGTAGTTGGGTATGTGATGCTTCCTTTTATTGATGCCAATTCGCTGGCCAATTCGTGAATACCAGTATTTGTTCCTTTGGGCATATAATTAAAAGTTTTACCTAAAAATGAGATGTCTTCTTTTTCTTCACCATTTAGTTTTATAAAGTAAAAGTGATCATTTAAGAGACGTACTACTTTTTCATTTTTAAATGTATTCTTTTTCATTCCTGAGCAAAATTTGCACCAATCTGTGTAGATAAAAATAACAATAGATTTAGGGTTTTGCTGCTTTAATTTTTCTACTTCAGTAAAAGTGAAAATCGATAATTCAGATTTTACAGACTGTGAAAATATCGAAAACCATCCCATGAAAATAAAAATAAAAACAAAGTTTTTCATCTGAAATAATTGGTATTAAAAAATCGTGTAACGCAATCCCAAAAACATTCTAATTCCTTGATTAGATGCATATATATAACTTGGGTCAAAAGCCAATTCAGGATTTTCTTCTGTGTTGACGCCTACATCAAAAGGATTGTTTGGACTATTAATACTATTTGCATTCGGTGTAAAGTTTAATAAATTTTTCACTCCACCATATAGCTCCCAACTATTCATGAATTTTTTAGTTACTTGAATGTTTTGAATGCTATACCAGGGCGAATTTTTGGATCTTGTATCATTTTCGCCTAACAAAGGCAAACGCATTGGACCAAATATGTTTCCGGTGTAATCGAGGGTAATATTATTGTTGAATTTATAGGATATAGACCAAACTCCGCTAAAACTTTCTGTTAATAATTGCTTTCTTTTTACATTGTTTTCTGTAATGGAAACATCCATTAGCGTAGCGCCTGCATTTAATGTTAGTCCGTTTGTAAAAGTAGCGTCTATATTGAGCGCGATTCCTTTAGAAACTGAAAAACCATCTAAATTTGAATAGATGATTTTGTTCGTGTCAGTCTCGTAATCAGGTAGAATACGATTGTTAAAATAGGTATAAAAAGCACTTGCATCTAAAGTGACAAATGAATTTTCTGTATTCATTTTTTTTACATAATTTATATTTCCGTTCCAAGAAGTTTCAGGATCCAATTCGCCGTTAAATTCTACTTCTCTTGCACCGGTTAATGCCGCATGATCTTCCGTAAAAATATTTGAAACTCTAAAGCCGTTCCCAATACTTAATCGGATAATATGGGCATTGTCTTTAGAATTCCATTTGTAATTTAATCTCGGCGAAAAAATGGTTCCGTGTAAACTGTTTTTATCCCATCGGGCTCCCAAAAGTAATTTGTTTTGAGTGTTTAAGGCAATTTCATCTTGTAAGAAAATACCTGGTAAATGTGTAATTGAAGACTTATTTTTAAGGCCATCTGCTGTAAGTGTTGCAAAGGTGTTGTCGTCATAAAAAGTATATCTGTAAGCAACCCCTATTAGTAGATCGTGCTTTTTTGCAATTTGTTTGTTGTATACAAATTGTCCAAAACCAATAACTTGTTTAGCGTCGTAAGAATCCGTTCCGTAATAGGAATCCTGATAGTGTCCGTTGGCACTGAATTGAAAATTAATATTTTCTGAAGTTGGTAACTGATAGGTTCCAAAAGTTTCCCACCGATTCGTGTAAATACTTTCACCATATTTTATATTACTTCCTCTGAATTTTCTTTCCCAATCGATTTCTCCACCCCATCTGTCTTCATATACATATCGTCCCGCAATTGTAAATACTTTATTGTCCTTTCTGTCAATGTTAATTTTATTGAATACAGAAACTCTATTTTGGAGTGTTAAATCTGTAAATCCATCTTTATTATTATCGATGCTATTCTGATAATTGAAATAATTTATGCCTAATATTCCTTCTATTTTTTCAGATGCTCCGTATCGAAAACTAATATCTGTATTTATTTCCCCCCAAGAACTTCCCAAAATATCTGTAGATAAAACGGGTGCATTGGTAGTTTTTTTGGTGATTATATTTATAATTCCACCTACGGCTTCTGAGCCATATAAGGTGGACGCTGGCCCTTTTACAATTTCTACTCTTTCGATTAATGCTTGCGGAATTCCATTTAAACCATATACTGTCGAGAGCCCACTAACCAGAGGCATTCCGTCAATCAAAACAAATGTATAAGGTCCTTCTAACCCATTAATATGAATATCCCCCGTATTACAAACATTGCAATTTAATTGTGGGCGAACTCCATTTACATTTTGCATTGAGTCAAATATTGAAGGCGTTGGGTTTTTCTTAAAAAAAGTCTTACTGTAAACTTCAACAGGAACTGGACTATTCGATTTTGTAACGGGTTTTAAGGTTCCAGAAATTACAATTCCTTCCAAAGATTCAGTTTCGCTTAAAGAAAAGGTTCTCTTTATTTGTTGATTTTCTTTAAAGTTTATCTGCACTGATTTTTTTTGATACCCTAGGCTACTTATGATAATTGTAAATTTTCTTTTTGGGATGTTTTTAATTTTATAAAACCCGTTTTCATCTGAAGATGAACCCAAATTAGAATTTTTTAAGTACACGTTGGCAAAAGGTAACGCTTTTCCATTACTCAGTATTTTCCCAGAAATTGAGTTATTCTGAGCGTAGGAGTTTGTAAAAAAAAACAGACAGCTTAAGAATATGAAATATGGATTCATTGTTTTTTTTGCAAATATAAATTAATTTTTAGTCTTATCTAAAATAATAATTTTATAGATATAAATTTTATATATTTGTGATCTAAAAAGAAATGAATGTTTACACTTTCTGAAGAGAATTATTTAAAGACAATTTATCATTTAGGGCTGAATTCTGAAATAGGTGTTAGCACCAATGAAATTGCAAAAAAAATGCAAACAAAGGCTTCATCAGTTACAGATATGATTAAAAAACTATCTGACAAGAATCTCGTTGTTTATAAAAAATACAAAGGTGTAAGGATTACTGATTTTGGAAGAAATACGGCTGCGAATATTGTAAGAAAACATCGATTATGGGAAGTTTTTTTAGTAGAAAAACTAAATTTTTCTTGGGATGAAGTACACGAGGTTGCAGAACAATTAGAACACATTAAATCACCAAAATTAATCAATGAGTTAGATGCACTCTTAGGATTCCCAAAACAAGATCCACATGGTGATCCAATACCTGATAAAGAAGGAAATTACTATCCTTTAGAAAAAAAACTATTAGCTACTTTAGGCATTGGTGAAAAAGGAATATGTGTTGGTGTAAACGACTCTTCTTCATCGTTTTTACAATTTTTAGACAAACAAAAAATTGCATTGGGTAATGAAATAAAAGTCTTAGGGAAAGAGCCTTTTGACGATTCAATACAGATACAAATCGCTAATAGAGAACTTTCAATTTCAAATAAAATAGCAAATAATTTATATATCAAGATCCTCCAAGGGTCATAAATACAATAAAAAAAGAGTATGAGTACATTTGATCAAATAGTTGAATTTGCAAAAGAACACCCCATATTAGCGGCATTATATGCCTCCCTTTTTACATGGGGGTTGACCGCATTAGGTGCAGCTTTGGTATTTTTTTTCAAAAAAATGAACAGAGCCGTTTTAGACGGGATGTTAGGTTTTACAGGAGGTGTTATGGTGGCTGCAAGTTTTTGGAGCTTGTTGGCACCAGCAATAGAAAATAGTCCAGGAGAAGGTTTTGTAAAGGTATTACCATCTGCAATCGGTTTTGCATTGGGTGCATTGGCGTTGTTTGGAATGGATAAAATATTACCACACTTACATATAAATTTTAAAGAAAGCGAAGCCGAAGGGGTAAAAACAGAATGGCACAAAACCACGTTATTGGTTTTGGCAATTACCTTACACAATATCCCAGAAGGACTAGCGGTTGGAGTTTTATTTGGAGCCGCATCTACCTTAGTGGGTGTAGAGCAAACAGAAATGATCATTGCAGCAATTTCTTTGGCAATTGGTATTGGAATTCAAAATTTTCCAGAAGGGTTTGCAGTTGCAATGCCTTTACGAAGACAAGGAGCAAGTCGACTAAAAAGTTTTTGGTTTGGACAGTTGTCCGCAGTGGTAGAGCCTGTAGCTGCTGTCTTAGGAGCCCTAGCAGTTGCTTTCTTTACCCCAATTTTACCCTATGCCTTGGCATTTGCAGCCGGTGCAATGATTTTTGTAGTGGTTGAAGAAGTGATCCCAGAAACTCAACGAGATAAATATACAGACATTGCAACACTTGGATTTATAGGTGGTTTTATTGTGATGATGTGTTTGGATGTTGGTTTGGGTTAGAAAGGAATTCTTAATTTTTAAATTTGACACTTTTCCTGTAAATTTAGGAAGGCTACCTCATTTTTAAGCACAAGATTATTTTGTCGCCTAAAAGCGCTATTTTTTGTCACTATCTGATCTATTTATTTTGAGTTTAGAATTGTAAAATGATGATAAATTTTACTTAAATTCGTACAATTCATCTCTAATAATAAATTGTGCACCCACCTTCAACGTTTCAAGTTTATAACGCTTCTGCTGGAAGCGGAAAAACATTTACACTCGTCAAAGAATATCTAAAAGTCTTATTAAATTCAAAGGATCTTTTTCGGTTTCAAAAAGTATTGGCAATAACCTTTACAAACAAAGCTGCTGCTGAAATGAAAGCGCGTGTTTTGTCTAATTTGGAAGCTTTTTCTGATGGTGAAGAAAATGATTTATTTCATGCTATTCAAAAAGAAATCTCCATTGATAAAGCTACAATTCAAGAAAGAAGTAAGAGAATTCTAGCGATCATTCTTCAAAATTACGCAGCTTTTTCAATCACAACGATTGATAGTTTTACCCATAAAATTATTAAAAGCTTTGCATTTGACTTGGGATTATCTTTAAATTTTGAGGTAGAAATGGATGCAGTTTCTTTATTGAATGAATCCGTAGATGTATTGATTTCTAAAATTGGAACCGATCAAAAATTAACTAAATTATTAATTGATTACACTTTAGAAAAGACCGATGATGACAAATCATGGGATATTTCTAAGGATTTAAATGAATTTTCTAAAATTTTATTAAGCGAAGAGGATACCATTCATTTTAGAGGATTAGCAAACAAAACGATTACAGATTTCACAGCACTTAAAAAGAAGCTAAACAAGCAGCAAATAGCACTAAAAAAACAGGTTTCTCAAACAGGTGAAAGCCTTCTTTCTTTGCTTTCAAATGCAGGCTTAGAAACCAAAGATTTTACACGCGGTACGGTTCCGAAATTTTTTGCCGATATTGCTCAAAAAGAGTTCAATTTTGAGTTTATTAAAAGAAGTGAAGTCATCGAAAAAGCCATTGATAACGATCAATATTATACCAAAAAAACGACTCAAGAGAAAATAGCATTGATCGAAGGTGTCGTTCCTCAAATTGTAACTAGTTTTGAGAAAACAAAAGAACTCTTTAAACAGTTTTTGTTAAATAAACTGGCGCTGAAAAGTCTGACTCCACTCGCTGTTTTAAATCATATTAATTTAGAGCTAACCCACATTAAAGAGGAAAACAACATTCGCTTAAATGCAGAGTTTAATCAGTTAATTTCAGATCATATAAAAGAACAGCCAGCACCTTTTATTTACGAAAGAATTGGGCAAAAATACCTGTATTATTTCATTGACGAAATGCAAGATACCTCCGTACTACAATGGCAAAACTTAATACCATTAATTGCGAATGCTTTGGCACAAGAGCATAGTAATTTATTGTTGGTTGGCGATGGAAAGCAGGCCATTTATAGATGGCGAGGAGGGAAAGCAGAACAGTTTATTGATCTCGGCACGTCGGGAGATGCATCGGAAAATCCATTTCAGGTATTGAAAGAAATTAAAGAGTTAACAACCAATTATAGAAGTTATTCTGAAGTAATCGGTTTTAATAATCTATTCTTTCAGCATACGGCACATTTTCTTCAAAATGAAGATTATAAAAAACTGTTTATTGACGGAAATAAACAATTGACAACCGATAAAAAAGGAGGGTATGTAGCGCTTTCTTTTCTTGAAAAAGAAAAGGAGAATGAGGTAGATGCATTAAAGTACCCGAAGAAAGTTTTAGAGATCATTCAACAATTAGATCCTAAATTTTCTTTGAGTGAAGTTTGTGTTTTGGTAAGAAAAAAGGATCATGGGGTTGCGATTGCGAACTATCTGTCAGAAAATGGTATAGCGATTGTTTCGTCAGAAACCTTGTTGTTGTCCTCGAGTTCAAAAGTTAATTTTATCATTAACTTTTTGCAGACAATTCAGCATCCAAATGATAAAGAAGCGCTATTAGATTGTTTGTATTTTTTACATTCTCATTCAAAAATTCAACAAGAAAAGCATCAATTTATAAGCGATTTCATCCGTTTGGAGCAGCAGCAGTTTTTTAGTGAATTAAATTTGCATGGACTCTTTTTTGATCTTTCTAAATTCCATCAAAAACCATTTTACGAAAAAGTAGAAGAAATTATCCGAAGCTTTCAGTTAATTCACGCCTCAGATGCCTATGTTCAATTTTTTTTAGATATTGTTTTGGAGCAACAAAGAAAAGGAACAAGCATTCAGGAGTTTTTAGATTTCTGGGAAGATAAAAAAGAAATATTGAGTATTGTTGCTCCAGCTGCCAAGAACGCAGTTCAGGTAATGACAATTCATAAGTCGAAGGGCCTCGAGTTTCCGGTAGTTATTTTTCCGTACGATTTGAATATTTATAAACAAATAAACCCCAAAGCTTGGTTGGATGAATTGCCAGAGATTTTTCATGGGTTTCCTGAACTTTTGGTAGATTATAGCAAGTCGCTAAGTTATATAAATGATAGAGGATTGCACATCTTTAATGCTCATAGAGAAGCGCAAGAATTAGATAATTTTAATTTGTTATATGTTGCTTTAACCAGGTCTGTAGAACAATTGTATATTATAACAGCACATAATCTTAAAAGCGATGGTCTAGAAAACACTAATTTTTATTCAGGGGTTTTTATACATTATTTAAAAGCGAAAAATCTTTGGCAAGAAGGTGTTTTCGAATATAGTTTTGGAGAAAAAAAGAAAATGAGTTCCAGTCAAGAGAAGCGGCAAGAAACGGAAACTCAACAAGAATTTATTTCCACTTCTTTAGACGAACATAATATTTTGATGTTGGCAAACTCCTCCAAACTTTGGGATACAGCACAAGGAAAAGCAATCGATTTTGGGAATTTAATTCACGAAATGATGTCGAAGGTCATCACTGAAAATGATATTGAAAAGGTTGTAAAACAGTATATTCAATATGGGTTTATTTCTAAAGTTGATGCGGCGGAAATTGAAAAAACAATTTTTAAAATAGCAACCCATAAAAAGTTAGTTTCCTTTTTTCGGGAAGCGGTAACTATTTTTAATGAAAGAGAAATTGTAGACGTAGACAATCAAATCATAATTCCAGATAGATTGGTGCTTACAGCAAAAAATGAAGTTACTATCATTGATTATAAGACAGGTAAGCCTTCAAAAAGAGATCATCAACAATTATTAAAGTACGAGCAAGTTTTAAAAAAAATGCATTTTAAAGTAGTTCAAAAACTTTTGGTATATATCAATGAACAAATAGATATTGTTGAGGTATCGTCAAAAAAATAAACTTTGTAACTTTGCATTTCTCAAATTGATAAGAAATGTACAATAAAATTAAGGATACTTTAAAAAAGGAGCTTCATGAAATCAAAGATGCTGGATTGTATAAATCAGAAAGAATTATTACTTCTTCACAAGATGCCCTAATTCAAATAACTACTGGAGAAGAAGTGCTTAATTTTTGCGCCAATAATTATTTAGGCTTATCAAACCACCCAGAAGTCATTCAGGCAGCAAAAGATACCATGGATGCTTATGGTTTTGGAATGTCATCGGTACGTTTTATTTGCGGAACACAAGATATTCACAAACAATTAGAAGTCAAAATTGCAGAATTTTATACCACAGAAGATACCATTTTGTATGCTGCAGCTTTTGATGCAAACGGTGGTGTGTTTGAGCCCTTATTAACAAAAGAAGACGCTATTATTTCCGACAGTTTAAATCATGCTTCTATAATCGACGGGGTTCGTTTATGCAAAGCAGCTCGTTATCGTTATGATAATAACGATATGGAATCATTAGAAACACAACTTATTGCTGCTAATAAACTAGGACATCGTTTTAAGATCATTGTTACTGACGGTGTTTTTTCTATGGACGGAATTGTCGCTAAATTGGATGAAATTTGTGATTTGGCAGACAAGTATGATGCTTTGGTGATGGTAGATGAATGTCATGCTACTGGTTTTATTGGAAAAACAGGTCGTGGAACTGTAGAGTTAAAAAATGTAATGAATCGAGTCGATATTGTTACAGGTACTTTGGGAAAAGCTCTAGGTGGCGCTATGGGAGGATATACAACTGGAAAAAAAGAAATTATTGAAATATTACGTCAACGTTCAAGACCTTATTTATTTTCAAATTCACTAGCACCGGCATTAGTTGGAGGCGCTTTGAAAGTATTTGATATGATTTTTGATGACACGACATTGCGAGATCAATTGGAATGGAATACCAATTATTTTAGAACAAAAATGGAAGCAGCAGGATTTGATCTTGTTGGGGCAGATGCCGCTATAGTTCCCGTAATGTTGTACGACGCCAAATTGGCTCAAAAAATGGCAAACAGATTGCTCGAAGAAGGAATTTATGTTATTGGCTTCTTCTTTCCCGTTGTACCAAAGGATAAGGCAAGGATTCGAGTACAATTATCTGCAGCCCATACCCAAGCACATTTAGACAAAGCAATTGCTGCTTTCATCAAAGTTGGAAAAGAATTTAAGGTTATTTAGGAGGTTGAAAAATAGCGTACTATCAAAAATTTTTCTTTTTTTTTGTAGATAAAATATATTCGCTTATTTTAGGACTATTAAAAACTAACCTTTAACTTAAAAATTTTAGAATGAAATTATTAAAACTAGTTATAATTGCTTTGTTTACATTAGGAATTGTAGGTAATGCAAATGCGCAAGATGAGAATAACCCTAGTGCAGTAGGCTTTGGAGTCAATGTTATTGATTTAAGTGATTATCCAGGATCGACTCAAAACTGGAACTTTTTAGGATCTTTATCTAGAGTGTCCTATGACAAATACCTTGAGAAAGGTTTTACCTTACAATCAGCGGTTACGGTTAACAATCTCACAAAAGATGGTGTTAATGGAGATCCAATGGAAAAAGCTTTATACTGGTCAGCAGACTTGAGTGTAAAATATGATTTAAACAACTTAGTAGGAGAAACAACCCAATGGTTTGATCCTTATGTATTTATAGGAGGAAGTTATGTAAATGTTGGAGATGCTTCAGAAGGAATGCTTAACCTAGGGACAGGTTTCAATACATGGTTTACTGAAAACATTGGTCTTAACACACAGTTAAGCTACAGAAAAGGATTTTCTGATGAGGTGGCAGAGCATTGGCAACCCTCTTTAGGATTGGTCTACAGATTTGGAGGAAAATAAAGCGATTAAAATCACTTAAGGGCACTAGAAACAGGCATTCATCTCAAATTTTGTCAGATTTATCTTTGTAAATAAAATTTATCCACTTACTTTTGTGGATTATAAAATGAAATTTAATTTAAAAACTTGATAATGAAATTATTAAAATTAGCTGTGATAGCTTTGTTTACGTTAGCAACTGTTAGCAACGTAAGCGCACAAGATGAAAACAATCCATACGTTTTAGGATTTGGAGTAAACGTTGTAGACTTTAGCGAATATCCAGTAAACAACTCTAGTTGGAATTTTTTACCCTCTATATCTAGAGTTTCTGGAGAATCTTATTTAGAGAAAGGGTTTTCTTTACAGTTTTCTGGAACGATTAATAGTATAGATGTGGGTGTGAACAATGCCCCAGTTGATAGTGATTTATATTGGTCTGCAGACTTGAATGTAAAATATGATCTTAATAACTTAGTTGGAGAAACATCTCAATGGTTTGATCCTTATGTATATTTAGGAGGAGGTTATGTAAATGTTGGAGACTTTTCTGAAGGAATGTTAAATACGGGTGCTGGTTTCAATTCTTGGATTACTGAAAACTTGGGGGTTAATTTCCAAACAGGTTACAGAAAAGGTTTTTCTGATGAAATAGCAGAGCACTGGCAATCTTCAGTTGGTCTAGTTTTTAGATTTGGAGGAAAAGATACTGACGGAGACGGTGTTTACGACAAAAAAGATGCATGTCCAGAAGAAGCTGGATTAGTTGCATTTAACGGTTGTCCAGATGCAGATAACGATGGAATCAAAGATTCTGATGATGCATGTCCAAATGTTGCAGGTTCTGCAGCCATGAATGGATGTCCAGATTCAGACGGAGATGGTATTGCTGATAAAGATGACATGTGTGTAGATGCTAAAGGAACTAAAGCAAACAACGGATGTCCTGATACTGATGGAGATACTGTTTTAGATAAAGATGACAAATGTGCTACTACAGCTGGACCTGCTGCAAACGGTGGATGTCCTTGGCCAGATACAGACGGAGACGGAGTATTGGACAAAGATGATAACTGTGATAACGAAGTAGGACCTGCATCTAACAATGGATGTCCATTGCCAATTATTACTGAAGAGGCAGAAGCTGCAATTAACATGAGTGCTAAAACAATCTTATTTGAATTTGACAATGCTTCTTTTCAATCAGGAGTTGCAGATCAATTAGATGCCATTGTTGCCATCATGAATAAATATCCTAAAGCAACTTTTTTAATTGCTGGACATACAGATAGCATTGGTACTGAAAAAGTAAACCAAAAAATATCTGATAAGAGAGCAGCAGCTGTAAAAGCTTATTTTGTTGAAAAAGGAATTGATGCAGCGCGTTTAGAAGCTAAAGGATTTGGTGAGTCAAGCCCAATCGCAGACAATATGTATAAAGATGGAAGAAGTTTAAACAGAAGAGTAGAGATCAAAACTACAAACAAATAAACGTCCCTTTTCTTTAAAATTCAAAACCTCATCAATTTTTTGATGAGGTTTTTTTACGCACTAAAGTTAAATTTATTAGCGTAAAATTCTTTTAAATTTCATGGAAATAAATTACCTTTGCACCCTGAAAGTGAAGTTATTTAACTTTACAGATTTAATTCATTTAATTAGATAAAATAATGTCTACAACAATAGGAAAAATTTCTCAAATTATTGGCCCAGTAATTGACGTTGAGTTCAATACAGAAAATGCTGATTTACCTAAAATTTATGATTCACTTGAAATTCAAAAAGCAGATGGATCTATCTTGGTTTTAGAAGTTCAACAGCACATAGGAGAAGATACTGTACGTACAATATCTATGGACGCTACCGATGGTTTAAAAAGAGGGCAAGAAGTGATGGCAACTGGAACCCCAATTCAAATGCCAGTAGGGGGTGATATTTACGGTCGCTTATTTAACGTTACAGGAAATGCCATTGATGGTCTGGGAGATTTGCCTAAAAAAGGAAAAGATGGATTGTCTATTCACAGGGCAGCACCAAAATTTGAAGACCTATCGGTTTCTACAGAAGTTCTTTTTACAGGAATTAAAGTAATTGATTTAATTGAACCGTATGCAAAAGGAGGTAAAATTGGTTTGTTTGGTGGAGCAGGAGTTGGTAAAACAGTATTGATTCAAGAGTTAATTAACAATATTGCAAAAGGACACGGTGGTTTATCCGTTTTTGCTGGAGTTGGGGAAAGAACTCGTGAAGGAAATGATTTACTAAGAGAGATGTTAGAATCTGGAATTATCAAATATGGTGATGATTTTATGCATTCTATGGAAGCAGGAGGATGGGATTTATCGAAAGTAGATAAAGCCGGAATGAAAGACTCTAAAGCAACTTTCGTATTTGGACAAATGAACGAACCACCTGGAGCACGTGCACGAGTTGCATTGTCTGGTTTAACAATTGCAGAATATTTTAGAGATGGAGCTGGAGAAGCGCAAGGGAAAGATGTCCTTTTCTTCGTAGATAATATTTTCCGTTTTACACAAGCAGGTTCTGAGGTTTCTGCCCTATTAGGACGTATGCCGTCGGCAGTAGGATACCAACCAACATTAGCAACAGAGATGGGTGCTATGCAAGAACGTATTACTTCAACGAAAAAAGGTTCTATTACTTCTGTGCAAGCAGTTTATGTACCTGCAGATGATTTAACAGATCCAGCACCCGCAACAACATTTGCGCATTTAGATGCAACAACCGTATTGTCTCGTAAAATTGCAGAATTAGGTATTTATCCTGCAGTAGATCCATTAGATTCTACTTCAAGAATTTTATCTGCAGAAGTTTTAGGGGATGAGCACTACAACACAGCAACAGCTGTAAAAGAATTATTACAACGTTACAAAGAGTTACAAGATATCATTGCTATTTTAGGAATGGAAGAATTATCTGAAGAAGATAAATTAGTGGTTCACAGAGCAAGACGTGTACAACGTTTCTTATCTCAACCTTTCCATGTTGCAGAACAATTTACAGGGATCCCAGGTGTCTTAGTTGATATTAAAGATACGATTAAAGGGTTCAACATGATTATGGACGGTGAATTAGATAAATATCCTGAAGCAGCATTTAACTTAAGAGGATCTATTCAAGATGCAATAGACGCAGGAGAGAAAATGTTAGCAGAAGCATCATAATTGCTAAAAGCCCAAAGCTTAAAGCCCAAAGACTAAAATATGTTTTTAGAAATTGTAACACCAGAAGCAATCTTATTTTCATCCGAAGTAGATTCGATATTTGTTCCTGGGATTCATGGAGAATTTCAAATGCTGAACAATCATGCCCCTGTTGTTTCTATTCTTAAAGAAGGGACAATTAAGGTTCATGTGCATTCGCAAGAGCAAATAGTATCCACTGAATTAAAAGGAAAAATGCAAGTACATCAAGATGATGAAAAAGTACTTACCTTATCAATCAGTTCAGGAACCCTTGAATTTAATGACAATAAAGCAATTATATTAGCCGATTAAGTTCGCTATTATATTTTAATACAAGCCTCAAAGCATAGTTGTTTTGAGGCTTTTTTTGTTCCAACAACAACTAGTCCATCCTTCTAATTTGCCGAAATGATGATGTTATCTAACTCATAAGTACCATCTTCATTTGCATTCCCACTCCCTGTATATCGAAAGGCAAAATAGGTGCTTCCTTCTCCACAAGAGAGATCCACAAGACCCGAATCATACCAATTCGAGAATGCGTCTGTATTTTGAGTGATATAGGCCCTAGAAACAATTCCCCAAGTAGCGGCATCGATTCCAGATGTAGTTCCATCCCAATCATTAGAAAAAAGAAGCGCAAGGCTACTATCATCTGCATAACTGTTCGAAGTTTGAAACTGAAGTGTTACTCCTGTATTGTTGTTTAAATCGATCTCCGGTGTAATTAACCACGAAACACTACTATTATCGTTGGAGTTATAAGCACCAATACGCGCAGAAACTCCTTGGGATGTATTGCTTCCTGTTGCTGTGTAGGCCTCCCAACCTTCCGATCCTGCTGCTATAAAGTGCGTCCATCCATTTCCGCTAATAAAAGAGGAACTCAATTGATTTTCAAAATCCCTGTTAGATACCGGCGAAAAAGAGTTTTCAACCTATAAAATGTTCAAAGCAAAAGTGTTTAACAAACGTTTTTTAACCACCCGAAAAGGAAAATACAAAGGCTATCCTTTTCGGAGTTTCTCCTTTGGAAATTATCGTGGTGGCTACAGCGATCATTACCCAGTATACCTGTACCTGATTAAAGAACAACCCGATTAATTGCTATTTTCTCTTTTTCAAAACTCCCGCTCCGTAAAATCTCCTGACTTTGAGAAAAATAAACATCCTGCTACAAAAACGAAAGAAGATTCCATTGAGTATAGCAAAATTGTCTCACTTTTAATTGTAACAAAGTATAGAAGCCCCTAGTTTTATGCTGCAACAGAAGCTCTTTTACTGCAAGTCTTTCAGCAGTAGTTGAATGGATTTAACCCCATTCCATTCATTTTCATCCAAGGCATAGACAATATCAAATGCATTTTGAATTTCTGTTATTTTAGGGCCCAAATTAAAGCCAATGGCATTGTAGGTTTTAGAGTCAGCCCCAGCAATAATGTTCAATTTTAAATGGGTTTTTTCTGCACCTACTTGCTTGCCATAGCCATTGTCTCTTACTGCAGAAGTTTTAAACGTAGGCTTCATGTTTTGCGGTCCAAAAGGGGCCATTTGTTGGATAATTCGAAAAAACTTGGGTGTAATTTCAGACAGTTCAATTTCCGCATCAAAGACAATTTCAGGCGTTAACAATTCTTTTGGAATGGTTGAGCGGACCACCTCTTCAAATTTGGCTTTAAATTTCTCGTAGTTTTCTGGTAACAATGTTAAGCCCGCCGCATACTTATGGCCCCCAAATTGTTCAATGAATTCTTTACAGGCCTCCAAAGCATTGTATACGTCAAAACCTTTGACAGAGCGAGCAGAAGCGGCAAGTTTGTCGCCACTTTTAGTAAATACAAGCGTAGGGCGGTAGTACTTTTCAATCAATCGAGAAGCAACAATTCCAATGACGCCTTTGTGCCAATCTTCTTTGAAAACTACCGAGGTAAAGCGATTTTCTTCGGCATTATCGGTAATTTGCATCAGGGCTTCGTTGGTTATTTTTTTGTCCAAGTTTTTCCGATCCGCATTAAAAATTTCAATAGCAGCTGCAAATTCCACCGCCGAATCAAAATCCATCTCGGTTAGTAATTCCACCGCATAATTTCCGTGTTTCATTCTTCCTGCAGCATTAATTCTGGGCGCTACAATAAACACCACATCGGTAATGGTCAGTACCTCTTTTTTGGTTTGATGAATGATGGCTTTGATACCGTTTCTTGGATTGGTATTAATTACTTGAAGTCCAAAATAAGCAAGGGTTCTGTTTTCTCCATTCATTGGGACAATGTCTGCTGCAATTGCCGTTGCCACCAAATCCAAATAAGGCACTAAATCTTCAATGCTTTGTTGTCTGTTCTTTCCAAGTGCTTGAATCAATTTAAAACCCACTCCGCAACCGCATAATTCATCAAACGGATAATGACAATCGGCTCTTTTTGGGTTTAAAATGGCCACTGCTTTTGGCAATTCCGGACCTGGTTTGTGATGATCACAAATAATAAAGTCAATCTTTTTTTCAGAAGCATAAGTCACTTTTTCAAGGGCTTTTGTACCACAGTCTAAAGCAATAATTAGCGAGAAGTTATTGTCTTCTGCAAAGTCAATTCCTTTAAAAGAAACTCCATAACCTTCTTCATATCGGTCTGGGATATAAGTAGAAATATTGGGATAAATTGTTTTTAAATAGGAGGCAACCAACGAAACTGCTGAGGTTCCATCCACATCATAATCGCCAAAGACTAAGATGTTTTCATGATTGGAAATTGCAGTTTCAATACGCTCTACCGCTTTGTCCATGTCTTTCATTAAAAAAGGATCATGGAGATCATCTAAGCTGGGCCTAAAGAATTTCTTAGCCGCTTCAAAAGTGGCGATGTTTCGCTGCAACAAAATTTCAGCAATGGTTGTATCCACAGACAAATCTTTTGCAAGTTTTGCTATTTTATCTTTTTCAATTTTTGGTTTTGAACTCCAGCGCATTGCAATTTTTTTTACATCTTTTGAGCACTTTATTGGTGCAAGTGAATTCCGATTGTTATCGTAGCAAATTGTCGAAACATTTCCATAACGCCACAATATTTTTCAACCGATAAATCGACGGCCTTGTTTATTTTATCTTCAGGCAATTCGCTTCCATAAAAGTGATAATCTACCAATACTTTGTTGTAAAACTTTGGATGTTCCTCTGTTAATTCTCCGGTAACCACAATTTTAAAATCAGTAAGTGTGACTCTCATTTTCTCTAAAAGAGATACTACGTCCAGTCCAGAGCAGCCTGCTAAAGAAGAAAGCATTAGCGCCTTTGGTCTATATCCAGCGTCATTTCCGCCATGTGCTTCTGAAGTGTCAATTAAAAGGGTGTGTCCCCCGGGATTGTCAGATTCAAAAAGCCTATTTTCTTTCCAGGTAGTGGTAACGATGTTTGTATTCATTCGGTTTTTTTTGCAAATTATTTTTAATTCGTAATAATTGTTAAAGGTAAAAAATAAAACCTTTTTTCTCCTACTTTAATTGTGGCACTAGTTTTCTGAATAAAAAGCTATCTTTAGCTACTGAAACATAAACATATAAAACCGATGCCATTAGTTACTCCTTTATCTGCAGAACACGATTTAGAAACCAAAGAATTAGCCGAATTTTTTAATGAAACGCTTGGGTTTTGTCCAAATTCTGTGTTAACCATGCAACGTAGACCGGCGATTTCCAAAGCTTTTATCAATTTAAATAAGGCCGTAATGGCTAATGAAGGTCGCGTTACCTCAGCTTTGAAAAGGCTTATTGCTTGGGTTTCTAGTAACGCTACTGGTTGTCGCTATTGCCAAGCGCATGCAATTCGAGCAGCAGAGCGCTACGGAGCCGAACAAGCACAGTTAGACAATGTTTGGGAGTATAAAACGCATCCTGCATTTTCAGCTGCGGAGAGAGCCGCGTTGGATTTTTCATTGGCGGCATCTATGGTGCCGAATGCAGTGGATGCTAACATTAAAACAGCTTTGTATGCGCATTGGAATGAGGGAGAAATTGTAGAAATGTTGGGTGTGATCTCTTTGTTTGGATATTTAAATCGCTGGAACGACTCTATGGGAACAATTCTAGAAGAGGATGCAATTGAAAGCGGTAATCAATATTTAGGAAAACACGGTTTTGAAGTTGGAAAACATGTATGAATGAAATGAATTTTCACAAAAAAAACCCGTTGGGAATTCCCAACGGATTTTTTTATGAATGATACCTCACTAGTAAGCGCAAAATAATTGCTTGCCAGTGCTACTGGCTACATCATTCCTGGCATTCCACCTCCCATTGGAGGCATTCCACCTCCAGCTGGTGCATCTTCTTTAATATCGATCAAAGCACATTCTGTTGTTAAGATCATTCCTGAAACAGAGGCTGCGTTTTCTAAAGCAACACGAGTTACTTTCTTTGGATCAATAATTCCAGCTTTGAGCATGTCAACATAATCGTCTGATTTTGCATCATAACCGAAATCTTTTTTCCCTTCCAATATCTTGTTTAAAACCACAGAGCCTTCACCACCAGCATTCTCAACTATGGTTCTTAAAGGAGCTTCTACGGCTTTGTTAATAATTTGAATTCCTGTAGTCTCGTCGATGTTTTCGGTTGTAATTTGGGTCAATACTTTTTTAGCACGTACCAGAGCAACTCCACCACCGGCAACAATTCCTTCTTCTACTGCAGCCCGCGTTGCGTGCAATGCATCGTCTACACGGTCTTTCTTTTCTTTCATCTCAACTTCAGATGCGGCACCTACGTATAATACAGCAACGCCTCCAGCTAATTTTGCCAAACGTTCTTGTAGTTTTTCTTTGTCGTAATCTGAAGTTGTAGTTTCTATTTGAGCTTTAATTTGGTTGACTCTAGCCTTAATTGCATCTGCATTTCCAGCACCATTGACAACGGTTGTATTGTCTTTATCTACAGTTACTGTTTCTGCAGTACCTAATAAATCTAGGGTCGCATTTTCAAGTGAAAAACCTCGTTCCTCAGAAATTACCGTTCCGCCAGTTAAAATTGCAATGTCTTCTAACATCGCCTTTCTTCGGTCTCCAAATCCTGGGGCTTTCACCGCAGCAATTTTTAGTCCACCACGTAATTTATTGACCACTAATGTAGCCAATGCTTGACCGTCTACATCTTCTGCAATGATTAATAAAGGTCTGCCAGACTGTGCAACGGGTTCTAAAATTGGAAGAATTTCATTCAGGTTCGAAATTTTCTTATCAAATAATAAGATGTATGGGTTTTCTAGATCTGCAATCATTTTGTCTGCATCTGTTACGAAGTATGGCGATAAATATCCTCTATCAAACTGCATGCCTTCTACAACATCTACATAGGTTTCCATTCCTTTTGCTTCTTCAACAGTAATTACACCTTCTTTCCCAACTTTGCTGAATGCGGTTGCAATTAAATCGCCTATTGTATTGTCGTTATTTGCAGAAATTGCAGCAACTTGTTTTATTTTTTCTGAGGAATTTCCAACTTTCTGTGCTTGCTTTTCTAGGTCTGCTACGATCGCAGCAACTGCTTTGTCAATACCCCGTTTTAAATCCATTGGATTTGCTCCAGCCGCAACATTTTTCAGCCCTTCTTTTACAATTGCTTGTGCAAGAACAGTAGCGGTTGTGGTTCCGTCTCCTGCTAAATCATTGGTTTTAGAAGCGACCTCTTTTACCATTTGGGCCCCCATGTTTTCAAGTGCGTTTTCAAGTTCAATCTCTTTTGCAACAGAGACCCCATCTTTGGTTACAGTGGGCGCTCCAAACGATTTTGAAATAATTACGTTTCTTCCTTTGGGCCCCAAGGTTACTTTTACAGCATTTGCCAATGCATCTACTCCACGTTTTAGCCCGTCGCGAGCTTCAATATCAAATTGTATGTCTTTTGCCATTTTAATGTATGTTTTATGCCAAAAGCTTTCAGCGATATGCTTTAAACTTTGACGATTATTTTAATTTTTGTTTTAGTGAATGAATTTTTATCAATATAATTTACATCTTTTGAAAGAATTCAGAAGTATTCAGATTCTGAAGCAGCGCCTAAAGCTCTTTAAATGATTGCTAAAATATCTGCTTCACGCATCATCAGGTAATCTTTGCCTTCTAATTTTAGATCTGTTCCACCATATTTACCATAAAGTACTGTATCTCCTACTTTTACAGTCAACGGCTCGTCAACTTTACCATTACCAACGGCAACTACAGTTCCCTTTTGTGGTTTTTCTTTTGCGTTGTCTGGAATGATTAATCCAGAAGCTGTTTTTGTTTCTGCAGGTGCAGGTTCTACAAGAACTCTGTCTGCTAAAGGTTTAATGTTTAATCCCATGTGTATGTTTTTAAATTGGTTTTTTTTATTTATTATTCTAATATTGTTCAGAAATAATGCCATTTTATAAAAACTGACAATATTACTAAATTCGCTTTCGGTGTTTTTAAATATACGCTAAAAAAAATGCCAACGTGTCATTTACGTTGGCATTTCTATAGATTCTCAATAATGTAAAATTATTATTCGCTTTCTTTTGTTGTGTCAGGAGTAACAGGTGCTGGCGTTGTAGCTTCAATACCGTTTAACGTTTCTTTTAAGATCGGACCTTTGTTTCCACCTCTGTCTATAGAAAAGTTTGACAATAAAATCAATGCAAACAATGAAATTGCCAACGTCCAAGTTGTTTTGTCTAAAAAGTTATTCGTGTTTTGCACACCTCCTAAAGATTGTGCACCTCCACCACCAAATGAAGAAGACAATCCTCCTCCTTTTGGGTTTTGTACCATAATAATTAAGATTAAGATCACAGCGACCAATAATATGATCACTAAAAACAAGTTATAACTCATGATTTATTTTTTTGTAAAATTTGAATTCTTTTAATTTGGTCTGCAAAGAAACCACTTTTTTCTGGATATTTCAAACTTAAAATTCTATAAGCTTGAATTGCATTTTCATACTTTTTTTGTGCTAAATACACTTTGGCCAGTGTTTCTGTCATTAAAGCGTTTGAGGTTTCGTTTTTGGAAACCAACACATTGATGCTTTTCTCTCTGATAACAGGTTTTATTTTTGGGTTTTTCTCAATAAAACGATCAATAATTGAAGTTTTAGTGATGGGGTTTTCTTTTTTTAGAGATGCTCTGACAATTGGTGTTGCCTTTGATAATTGCAACCACTCACTAAAAGAGTGTTTTTCTGATGCTGAAAAAGAAAGCGGCTCATGCATCTCGAAGTTGCTTGGAGCAATTTCAGATACTGGTTTTTCAATCAGTGCAACGGTTTTCGTTTTATCTTGATTAACGGTTTTTGGAAGTGTATTAAAACGAGGTGCTGTTATAAAATCGAATAAGATGGCTCTGTCTGTGGTATAGGCAGCAGTCACTTTGAGCTCATTGTTATATTTAAAACTGTTTTGCATCTTTAGCCCTTTTAAATACAGGCTCCTTGCAGGTTGAAAATACGGATATTCCTCAATGAGGTTTTTCAACGCTTGGGTTTCTTCTTGCTGTAAAATTGCAGGATTTTTTAAGATCGATATGAATTTTTCGGTTACCAATCTCCTAGTGCTGCGTTAAAAATATCTTGATGAATGCGCTCTAAAATTTCGTCCAATGCGCCTTCTAATACTCCACCAACTAGTTGCTGACTGGAATTGAAATCTGAATAAAATGAAAAACTTTTTTCAAAGTCTTTTTCTTCATCCAATGCATTGTAGAAACGAACATTTATGGTTACTGTCAGTCTATTTTGGGCTGCCGTTTGTTGCGCTGTAGCACTCATCGGATTTACTCTGTAGCCAATAATTTCTCCTTCCAAACGCAAATCTGCATTGGGGTTGTTTACCAATGTTAAATTGGTTTGTCGTAAAAAAAGCTCTTGTAATTCGGGTGTAAATCGCTGACTTAATGTTGGCTCAACTAAGGTTGCTTCATTTCTAAAAAATGCAACCTGAATGGTATCTGCATTGGTGGTTGCTCCGGTAAAAGAATAGGCACCGCAGGCAGTTATCAATAAGGTACTGATTGCATAAAAAGAGATGTAGAGGAGTTTTTTCATTACTTACAAGTCGTATTGTTTAATTTTTCGATACAAAGTACGTTCAGAAATACCGAGTTCTTTGGCGGCTAATTTACGTTTATTGTTGTTTTTTTCTAATGACTTTTTAATCATTTCTACTTCTTTGTCTTGTAAAGATAAAGATTCGTCTTCTTCAATGGTCTCAATAAAGTCATAATTTTTATCTGGAGACGCATTTTGTGGAATCTTTAAAACTTCAATGGCATGATTTTTTTCCTCTTGATCTGCGTATATTTTTTCAATTAGTTGATGATTTTTTTCTTCTACTTTTTCAATATCGCCGGTTTTCATTAAGTCTAAGGTCAACTTTTTTAAATCGTTGATATCACTTCGCATATCAAACAAAATCTTATACATAATGTCTCTTTCTGTAGAAAAATCGTTTTTAGAGCTTCCACCAATTACGGCGGGTAAATTATTGTTGTAGTTTGGAAGATATTGTACAATATTTTGTGCTGTAATCAATCGGTCTTCTTCCACGACAGAAATTTGTTCTGCAATGTTTCTTAACTGACGGATGTTTCCAGGGAAACGGTAATTCATTAATAATTTAATGGCATTTTCATCTAAGCGCACTGTTGGCATTCTGTATTTCTGCGCAAAATCTGAAGCAAATTTTCGAAACAATAGATGGATGTCTTCGTTTCGATCACGAAGTGGAGGCAACGGAATTTCGATGGTACTCAATCGATAATACAAGTCTTCTCTGAATTTTTCTTTAGCAATGGCTTCTTGCATATTCAGATTTGTTGCAGCAATAATTCGAACATTTGTTTTTTGTACTTCTGAGGATCCTACTTTTAGGAATTCACCATTTTCTAAAACGCGTAATAAACGTACTTGGGTGGTTAGTGGCAATTCGCCAACTTCGTCTAAAAAAATAGTTCCACCGTCTGTTACTTCAAAGTAGCCTTTTCTTGCTGCTGTTGCGCCTGTAAAAGCGCCTTTTTCGTGGCCAAAGAGTTCACTGTCTATGGTTCCTTCTGGGATGGCTCCGCAGTTTACTGCAATATATTTTGCGTGTTTTCTATGTGATAAAGAGTGTATTATTTTCGGAATACTCTCTTTACCAACACCACTTTCACCGGTTACTAAAACAGAAATATCTGTGGGTGCCACTCGCACTGCTTTTTCCAATGCACGGTTCAAATGTACATCGTTACCGATAATGCCAAAACGTTGTTTTGTTGTTTGTAAGCTTTCCATTGTAATCGTTTAAATGTTTGGAGTTGAAAAGTGATATTTTCAACTTGTAACTTGAGGCCTCTTTTTAATTATTATCAGAATATCCAACCACAGTTCCTTTTAAGGTTGCTGAGGTGCAATCTTCTACTTTTACCATCACAAAATCCCCTAATTTATAATTGCCTTTATCAAAAACGGCAACAGTATTTTGTGTATTTCGTCCTTTCCACTCATTCGGATTTTTCTTAGAAGTGCCCTCAATTAAGAATTCTTCTGTTTTTCCTAAATGTTGTTTTGTTCTGTAGAGTGAATGTTCTTGTTGTAAATCTATGATTTCTTGTAATCTTCTTTTTTTAACGGCAAAGGGAACGTCATCTTCCATTTTATTTCCCGCCAGCGTTCCAGGTCTTTCGGAGTATGAAAACATAAAACCAAAGTCATATTTTACATATTTCATTAACGCTAAGGTGTCTTGATGATCTTCTTCAGTTTCTCCACAAAAACCAACAATCATATCTTGTGACAAAGACATTTCTGGTACAATTTTAAAAATACTGTCCACCAATTCCATGTATTCCTCACGAGTATGTTGTCTGTTCATTGCTTTTAACACGGCATTGCTACCACTTTGTACTGGCAAATGAAGGTATTTGCAAATGTTTTTGTGTTTTGCCATGACATGAATCACATCCAAACTCATGTCTTGAGGGTTTGATGTTGAAAATCGAAAACGTGTTTTTGGAAACTTTGTTGCACACATGTCTAACAGCTCTGCAAAACCAACGGCAGTTGCTTGTGCCATTTCTGATGCTTTTTTAAAATCTTTTTTCAACCCACCACCAAACCATAAAAAGCTATCGACATTCTGACCCAAAAGGGTGATCTCTTTGTAGTTTTTATCGACCATCGATTGCACTTCTTCTAAAATACTTTTTGGATCTCTACTTCTTTCTCTCCCTCTTGTAAAAGGAACCACACAAAAGGTACACATATTATCGCATCCTCGTGTGATGGAAACAAAGGCGGTAACTCCGTTTGAATTCAAACGAACTGGAGAAACATCTCCGTATGTTTCATCTTTAGAGAGGATTACGTTTACAGCATCTCTGCCAGATTCGACTTCTTGCAGTAAATTTGGAATGTCTCTATAGGCATCTGGGCCCACCACCAAATCAACAATTTTTTCTTCTTCTAAAAATTTTTCTTTAAGTCGTTCTGCCATACAGCCTAAAACGCCAACTTTCATTTTTTTATTGACTTGCTTTACAGCATTGTATTTCTGTAATCTTTTGCGAACTGTCGTTTCTGCTTTTTCTCTGATAGAACAGGTATTTACAAGTACTAAATCTGCTTCTTCTAAAATTTGTGTGGTGTTGTAACCTTCTTTGTCTAAGATTGCTGCAACAATTTCACTATCATTCATATTCATTTGACAGCCATAACTTTCAATGAATAGTTTTTTAGTGTTTTCTTCTTTATTTTCGGTAACAAGGGCTTTCCCTTGTATTCTTTCATCAATGGTTTTCTCTACTTGCTCCATGTGTCAATTTTCATTTGAATGGTGAGCAAAGATACAACCAAAAACTAAAATTTATGACAAATTGGCAGAAAAATACAATTGATTTTGTGTTAAAAATGAAGTAAAAACAGCACTTGAAATAATTTATAAAAAAAAACTACATACTTTTGCAGTCTTAAATCACGCAATTACGATTGCGATAATTACGACAAAAAAAAGATACATGGCAAAGAATTTAGTAATTGTAGAGTCACCCGCAAAGGCAAAAACGATCGAGAAGTTTCTTGGTAAAGATTTTCAAGTTGAGTCTAGTTATGGTCATATTGCAGATTTACCTTCGAAAGAATTGGGGATTGATGTTGACGGAGATTTTAGTCCAAAGTACATTGTATCAGACGATAAAAAAGCGGTTGTAAAAAAACTAAAATCTTTAGCAAAGAAAGCTGATATGGTTTGGTTGGCAAGTGATGAGGATCGAGAGGGAGAGGCAATTGCATGGCATTTAAAAGAACAATTGGAGTTGAAGGAAGAACGTACAAAACGTATTGTTTTTCACGAAATCACCAAAAAGGCTATTTTAAAAGCAGTTGAACACCCAAGAGATATTGATTATCACATGGTGAATGCACAACAAGCACGTCGTGTTTTAGATCGTTTGGTTGGGTATGAGTTATCACCAGTTTTGTGGCGTAAAGTAAAAGGAGGTTTGTCTGCAGGAAGGGTTCAATCTGTAGCGGTTCGTCTAATTGTAGAAAGAGAAAGAAGTATTCAGGAGTTTACTGCTGAAACACATTATAAGGTTGTCGCAGAATTTTCGAATTTGGAGGGAAAGAAATTTAAAGCAACCATTCCAAAGAATTTTGATTCTAAAACAGCAGCAGCAGATTTTTTAAAGTCCTGTTCAAATGCTGATTTTTCGATTGCTGAATTGACAAAAAAACCAGCAAAGAAATCGCCAGCAGCGCCCTTTACAACGTCAACATTACAACAAGAAGCCTCCCGAAAGTTAGGATACCCAGTGGCCAAAACAATGCAGGTTGCGCAGCGGTTGTATGAAGCAGGTCTCATTACCTACATGAGAACAGACAGTGTGAATTTGTCTGTGGATGCAAGGGATGCTGCTGAGGAAGAAATTACCAATTATTACGGAAAGGAATACAGCAAACAGCGTGTTTTTAAGTCGAAAGCGAAAGGCGCTCAAGAAGCCCATGAAGCCATTCGTCCTACCAATATGAAAATGCATACGATAGCTACTGAATACGATCAAACCAGATTGTATGATCTAATATGGAAACGAACATTGGCATCCCAAATGAGTGATGCACAATTGGAGCGAACCAATGTAAAAATTGAAAACTCAGAAAATGAAAAAATCTTCACTGCAAATGGAGAAATGATCAAGTTTGAAGGGTTTTTAAAAGTATATTTGGAAGGGAACGATAACGAAGAGGAAGAGCAAGCAGGCATGTTGCCCAATTTAAAAGTGAAAGAGCAATTAGCATACAATTTCATCAATGCAACACAGCGCTTTACGAGTCCTCCATACCGATTTACAGAAGCTTCTTTGGTAAAACAATTGGAAGAATTGGGAATTGGCCGTCCGTCAACTTATGCGCCAACGATTTCTACAGTCCAAAGAAGAGGCTATATAGAAAAGGGGCAAAATGAAGGTTTGGAACGAAGTTATGAGCAATTGATTTTAGCTGATGGAGCTGTTAAAAATCGAATACTAACAGAAAAAACGGGGTCAGATAAAAACAAATTAATTCCAACAGATATTGGAAATATTGTCAATGATTTTTTAGTGGCTAATTTCTCTAATATTTTAGATTTTGGTTTTACTGCTAAAGTAGAGTCTTCTTTTGATGATATTTCAGAAGGGGATGCCAATTGGACCGAAATGATAAAAGGTTTCTATGGTGCCTTTCACGAAACCGTAGAAGATGTAAAAGAAAATGCAGAAAGAGAAAGTGGCGAACGTATTTTAGGAAAACATCCAGTTTCTGGAAAAACGGTTTTAGTTCGTTTGGGGAAATTTGGACCAATTGCTCAGATTGGTGCGCCAGAAGATGAAGAGAAATTGTTTGCAAGTTTAAATCCAACACAAAACTTAGGAACAATTACTTTAGACGAGGCTTTGGAGCTGTTTTTATTACCGAAAACATTGGGAGTTTTCCAGGGAGAAGAGGTCATTGTTTCCAATGGGCGTTTTGGACCTTACATTCGTTTTGGAAGCCTATTTGTTTCTTTAGAGAAGGGTGAAAACCCAATGGAGGTTGATTTGTCAAGGGCGGAAACGTTAATTGTTGCCAAACAAAAAGCAGATGCACCTGTAGCTTTTTATGAAGAATTGCCCGTTCAAAAAGGCGTTGGCCGTTTTGGACCTTTCATCAAATGGAATTCAATTTTTATCAATGTGAGTAAAAAATATGATTTTGACACACTTACATATGATGAAATTGTAGAGCTTATTGAAGTGAAAAAGCAAAAAGAAATCGACAAAGTAATTCATAATTGGGAAGATGTTGCGATTCGTGTAGAAAAGGCAAGATGGGGAAGGTTTCATGTTTTAAAAGGAAAAATTAAGATCGAACTCCCAAAATCGACCGATATTGAAAAGCTGACCAAAGAGGAAGCTGTCAAAATGATCGCTGCAAAAACGCCAAAAAAGAAAGCGGGAAAAAAGAAAGCTACGGCAAAGAAAACCACTGCTAAGAAAACAGTAAAAAAGAAATAATTAGTTAGTATCTTGCATACGTCTACTTAAAAAAATTAATGAACCTAGACTTTTTAACCCCTGTAAAAGAATCGGTTGTAGCACATCTTATGTTGCAGCCCGTTTTGTCCTTGGGAAAAAAAATTACAATCTATTCTGAAAAAGAAGGTTTTCCTGATTTAGAAAATGTTCAAATAGCGATTTTTGGGGTGCAAGAAGATCGAAATTCACAAGATAATTTTGGTTGTGGTGAAAATCTAGATTGTATTCGAACAAAATTATACGAGTTATTCCCTGGAGATTGGCAGACCAACATTGTTGATTTGGGAAATATATGCAAAGGGAATTCGGTTTCGGATACTTATTTTGCGGTTTCAGAAATTATTACTTTCTTACTAAAGAAAAATATTATTCCTGTCATTATTGGTGGGGGTCAAGACATTACCTACATCAATTACAGAGCCTATGATGCTTTGGAACAAACAGTAAATATTACGGCCGTTGATAGTAGGTTTGATTTGGGCGATTTGGAAGACGAATTAACTTCACAGTCGTATCTTAGTAAAATTATTATGCAACAACCGAATAATTTATTTAACTATTGCAATGTTGGGTATCAAACATTTTTTAATGCCCAAGAGGAGATAAAATTATTAGATGCCTTCTTTTTTGATGCTTATCGATTGGGTGAAGCGAAGAATTTAGAAAACATCGAACCTGCGTTTCGCGATGCAGATATTGTTTCTATTGATATTGGTGCGGTGCGACAAAGTGAGGCGCCTGCCAATAACAATGCTTCTCCAAATGGTTTTTATGGAGATGAAATATGTGCTATTTCAAGGTATGCAGGTATCAGTGATAAAGTTTCCTCATTTGGAATTTACGAATACAATTCGAAATATGACAATCACAATCAAACGGCACATTTAATTGCGCAAATGATCTGGTATTTTATTGAAGGGGTTAATTCTAGGGTGAAAGATTACCCTTTTACACAGAAGGATGATTATCAGAAATTTACTGTTTTAATAACGGATGATGATCCTTTAACCTTTTATAAAAGTCACAAAACGGGAAGATGGTGGATTGAAATTAATATTATATCCGATAATAAATACAAAAGACATGCGTTAATACCATGTACATATCAAGATTATATAGCCGCAACGAAGGAAATTATTCCAGATAAGTGGTACAAAGCAATGCGAAAATTGGTTTAATTTACAGTGAAAAAAGATTCGATTAAAAGATGCTGTTAGAATTGGTTTTTAACAAAAATAATAATAAGTTTACGAACTTTTTAGATAAGATATCAGATAATATGAAGAAAGCAGCAATATTTGCACTCTTAATAACGGTTTTTTACAGTTGTGGCTCTAACGATAGAGGCGAATTGGTAGGTATAAAAGCCAAAAAGAAATGGTTTTCAGAGAAGCCGTATGGGATGGCTCTAATTCCAGGAGGATCTTTTACCATGGGTAAACAAGATGAAGATATTATAGGAACCCTTAATACACCGACCAAAACGGTGACGGTAAGGCCTTACTATATGGATGAAACTGAAATTACTAACAATGAATACAAAGAATTTGTTTTTTGGGTTCGAGATTCAATTACTAGAACTTTGTTGGCAAAAGCTGCAGAAGATAAAAGTCTGATTGGTCAAACCGCAACTGGAGCACCCGCAACTTCAACAGGAATAGAAGCCTTTGCATATGCAGATTCTGATACTGCAAGAACTGCTTATCAGAAATTTCAAGAAAATAAAGTAACAAGAGAAAACTTAAGACCTTTAAACTGGGACGTTGACTTATTTGCATTGAAAGAATCTCCAGATAATTATTATGTTGAAGCCATTGATTCATTATACATTGAACAAGAGGATGCGGTAGCCGGAATTCGAACTTTTAAAACAGAATACATCAAATATTATTATTCAGAATTTGATCTTCAAAAAGCTGCAAGAAAAGGAGCTAATAGGAAAGACTACAAGATTAAAGTAGAACCTTTGCCAATTTACCCAGACACTACTGTTTGGATCAAAGATTTTAATTATTCCTACAACGATCCAATGCACCAAGATTATTTTCGCCACCAAGCTTATGGAGATTATCCAGTGGTAGGGGTTAAATGGGATCAAGCAAAAGCTTTTTGTCATTGGAGAACAAAAAAGAAAAATGATTATTTACGCGGAAAGAAAAACGCTGCAGCAGTTCCAGTCTTTAGATTGCCTACAGAAGCAGAATGGGAGTATGCCGCTCGTGGTGGACTTCAGTTTGCAACCTATCCTTGGGGAACTGGAGGCACGACAAGTGATCGAGGTTGTTTCTTAGCAAACTTTAAGCCCGTGAGAGGTGATTATGCCGTAGATGGTGCTTTGTATACAGTAGAAGCAAAATCCTACAATGCAAACGATTATGGTTTGTATAATATGGCTGGTAATGTTTCAGAGTGGACAAGTACTGCATACAATGGTGCTTCCTATTATTTAAGTTCTACCATGAACCCAAATGTAGAAGATCGAAAAAATAAAAGAAAAATAGTACGTGGAGGATCTTGGAAAGACGTTGCCTACTTCTTGGAAGTTGGAACAAGAGATTTCGAATACGCAGACACTGCAAGAAGTTTTATCGGTTTTAGAACCGTTCAAGATTATATTGGAGATATTAATAAATAAACAAAACCCCTAATAGAAAAAAATTATGGCACAGTCAAAAGCTTACAAAAAAGGAATGAATTTCGTATACGGAATGGGAGCAGCAATCGTTATTATTGGTGCCTTATTTAAAATACAGCATTTAGAATACGGTATTTTAACCGGAGGCGTCATGTTAACAATTGGTTTGGTTGTAGAAGCGATTGTTTTTGCGATTTCAGCTTTTGATACTCCTGAAGATGATCTGGACTGGTCTAAAGTATACCCTGAATTAGCAGGAGAAGAGGGTACTTCAGAACAGCAGCAAGGAGCGGATGGTTTACTTTCTCAAAAACTAGATACATTGTTGGCAGAAGCAAACATAGATTCTAAATTAATGGAAAGTTTAGGAACAAGCATGAAAAATTTTCAAGGAGCTGCAGAAGGATTGTCTGCTGCCTCAGAATCCATTTCTGCAACGAACAAATACAACGAACAAATGACGATGGCTGCCATTCAAATGGAATCTTTAAACGGATTGTACAAAGTGCAAATGGAAAGCGCTGGCAAACAAACAGCATTAAATGAAGCTGTTGTTGAAAATACAGAAAAATTAAAAGAACAAATGGATTCTTTAGCGAAAAACTTATCTTCTTTAAACGGAGTATATGGTGGAATGCTTTCTGCAATGACAAACAAATAATAATTAGTTCTATTAAAGAAAGAACACTAACTTAAAAAAAACTAATTAGAATGGCAGGAGGAAAAATGAATGCAAGGCAGAAAATGATAAACCTGATGTACCTGGTGTTTATTGCGATGTTAGCATTAAATATGAGTAAAGAGGTTTTGAGTGCTTTTGGATATACAAATGAAAAGCTAGAAGCGAATAATAGTTTTACTTCTAAAAATTTAAACAATCTATATGGTAGCTTAAAAACAAAAGCAATTTCAGGTTCAGAAGTTGACAAATACAGACCGCTATACGACAAGGCAGAAATAGTACGACAGTCCTCAGATTCTTTATACGCATACGTAGCAGCATTAAAAGATTCTATGTTGAGCTCTATTTCAGCTGAAAACCTAAATTCAGAGAAGAAATACGAGTATATGGATTCTCCCGAATGGTTAAATCAAAAATTCTTTAAAAATGGAAAAATTTCTGATGAAGGAAATGCATTTTTATCGATGCTTACTAATTATCGTGATAATTTAATAAAAATAACTGCTGATAGTTCGGATGCTTGGACTACGGATAAATTTAAAGTAACCGTTGCAGAAAAATTTGAGACGAATGATGTTAAAAGAAAAGGCAAAGCACCTCAAAATTGGTTAAATGCAAGGTACGAAGGAATGCCAATGGTTTCCTCATTAACAAATTTCACTCAAATACAAACAGATATTAGGACCACAGAAGCTACTTATCTTGACCATTTGTTAGGTGGGGCAGCTTCAGAAGGGAATAACTTCAGCAACTTTAATGGTATTGTAAAATTAGATAAATATGTTTTCTTCCCTGGAGAAAAAGTTACAGGAACCATAGTTCTTGGAAAAGAAGATCCTACTTTAAAACCTACAAGAGTAGATTTAAACGGGAAAGCATATGATAACTATTCAGAAGGTGCCGTGAATGTTGACTTAAGGGCAGACAGAACGACTGGAGAAAAGAACATAGAAGGAACTATTTATTTTATTCAGGACGGAGTAGAGAAACCAATTACCTTTAAATCTTCCTATTCAGTTGTTAACAAACCCAATGCAGCCATTGTATCGGCAGATAAAATGAAAGTGGTTTATAAAGGGATTACAAACCCTATTTCGGTAGCTTTACCAGGGGTGCCTGATAAAGATATTAGAATTACACCAAGTGGACATGAAAGCTTTACTAAAGACAGGAATTCTACAGGAAAATACAATCTTATTCCAAGCTCTAAAGGCAAGGAAGTAGTTTTAAACATCTCTGCGAAACTAAGTGATGGGACTATTGTAAGGGATAAACAAACGATTCGAACCAAAGACATTCCACCAGCAGTCATGTTGATAAATGGAAATGAGGCCCCAAGATCAATGTCAAAAGCTGCTTTGATTAGGAGTTCTTTTACTGTTGGAATGGTTGATTTTGACTTTGACTTAAAAATAGACACCAAACAATTCTTAGTGATCGTTGCAGGAAGAAGTTTTGAAGTTAATGGAACAAAATTGAACGCAAGAGCTATTAAAGCTATCAATAGTGCAAAGAGTGGAACCGTAATCACCATCGGTCAGATTAAAGCTAATGCAAAAGGAACTTCCTACGAATTACCAAAGATTTTTTCTGCCTCTATTCAAGTTCGCTAAATAAAAAATTTAATTATGAAGTTAATAAAATTCTTGATTTGCTGTTGTTTGGTATTGATTTTTTCAACCAATACTATTCATGCCCAAACGAATATATTGAACACTAACAAAGTTGAAAATATAGGTAAAAAAACTGTTAGTCAAATTAAAGTTGATAGCCTAGACACGCCACTTCCATATGGTTATACGAGCAATGACGATGTGCTTTGGTCGAAAGTCGTTTGGGAAATAATTGATTTAAACCAAAAAATAAATCATCCTTATTATTACCCGACAGATTTGAATAGTATTGGTACAGATAGGCTTTCACTTTTTAACACACTACAAACAGCGGTAAATTCTAGTAAATTAGAAATATACGAAGATGCTTATTTTAAAGAGAAAAGAAATGTTAAAGAATTGAAATCAATAATGAAAAAAATCTGTAATAATGGTTTACCTTCAACGATTGAACCCAAGGATATCACTCAATTTATGATTAAAGGAATGTGGTATTTTGACAAACGCCAAGGAGAATTAAAATATAGATTACTTGGAATAGCGCCATTGTATGGATTTGATGCAGGAACAAAATGTGAAAATGAAGTAGCTAGAAATCAATGGGAAAATGATAACCCTCAATTATCAGTTGAAGACTATCCAAGACCAAAACTAGAGAAAATGAATATTTTATATTGGGTTTTTTATCCTGAATCAAGACAGATACTTCACGATTCAAAAGTATTCAACCCAGACAATTCAGTGAGCCCAATCACATTTGATCATTTATTAAATTCGAGAAGATTCAGTTCTGTTATTGTAAGAGAAGAAAATGTCTATCAAAACAGAAGTATTGATGAATATACCAAAAATTCTATCTTTCAACTCTTAGAAGCTGAGAAGATTAAAGAATCCATCCGAAATAAAGAAATAGACATGTGGAACTATTAAAGTTCTATATATAGCTATTTAAAGCGTTCTAATTTAAAAATTAGAACGCTTTTTTATTGTAAAAAAACTACTTTTGACGCATGAAGTTAGATTATATCGTTGTTGGTTTAGGGTTGGCTGGTTTGGCATTTATTGAGGAGTTAATTGCTGCCAATAAAAGTTTTTTGGTGTTTGAAGACCGTTCTCAAACTTCTTCGCTAGTTGCAGGCGGAATTTACAATCCAGTTATTTTAAAACGATACTCTCCGGTATGGAATGCGAAAGAACAATTGGCAGTAGCACTTCCTTTCTATGAACGATTGGAAAAGAAATTTGAAACTTCCTTTGATCATAAATTCGCCATCAAAAAAGCTTTCAAATCGGTAGCAGATCAAAATAATTGGTTTTCCGCATTTGACAAACCCAAGGTAGCCCCTTTTTTAGATGCCATTTTGGACAAACAATCTTATGCTGGAGTTTTAGGAGATCATTCCTTTGGGAATGTAAAAGAAGGCGGACGCATCGACACGCATCATTTGGTGGAAACCTACCGAAACTATTTACAGGAGAATGATTGGATTCGATTTGAAAAATTCAACCATGAAGAACTTATTTTTGAAAATAACCTTGTAAGATATCAAGATTTAACTGCATCTAAAATTGTTTTTTCCGAAGGCTTTGGCTTAAAAGAAAATCCTTATTTTAATCATTTACCTCTCGAGGAAGTTAAAGGGGAAACGATGACCATTCATGCACCTAAATTAGACATCGATTTCTTATTGAAATCTACCTTATTTGTAATGCCTATTGGAAATCATCTTTATAAAGTGGGTGCTACTTTCAATCATGCAGATAAAACCTCTGTTCCAACCACTCAAGGAAGGGATGAATTGATTGAGAAACTAAAAAAGGTGCTCGATACGCCATTTCAAATTGTGGCGCAGGCGGCTGGTATTCGTCCTGCAGTAAAAGACAGAAGACCCATGGTTGGTGTACATCCTCAGTTTTCAAATTTAGCTGTATTAAACGGTCTTGGTACACGTGGCGTTATGATTTCTCCTACAATTGCGAAGAATTTATTCCTTTATTTAGAGATTGGTGAATCCTTGGATCCAGCAATTGATATCAAAAGGTTCGATGTGAAGTAGCGTCTTTGATAAAATGTTATATCTAGGCTTTATTTTTCTTACTTTTGTGTAAAAATTTCCATGTTTCGATTTACTTTCCTTTTTATAATTCTCTCTTTTAGTTTCTTTAGTCAAGAAAAAATCAAGAAGTGTACCGATGTTAAGGAATTTACAAATGGCACTTATATTGGTTGTTTAGACTACGAATCGAATGCCAATGGTTTTGGAACCTTAACTTATAACAATGGAAATGTCTACCAAGGCAATTGGAGTAGAAACTCTATGAATGGTTTTGGGACAATGAATTTTAGCAATGGTGATTCTTATACTGGTAATTGGGTTAAGAATGCTATGGAAGGTGCCGGGAAAATGCTGTATGCAAACCAAGGGTATTACAATGGAAATTTTAAAAACAATATGTTTCATGGAACTGGAGAGCAAAAAATTGTTTTTAGAGGTCAATACCATCGCTTAAAAGGAGTCTTCATAAACAATGAATTTTTTCAAGGAAGGAAAGAAATTTTTTTTGAAAATGACGATCGATCAATTCTCAATTATAAAGAAGGCGCAATTTCTAAAACCGAGTATATCGCTGCAACCTTTAAAGAAACTACCGTAGGTTCTCATTATTCTAACGGAAAATTAAAGAAGGGACTCAAAGTATACACACAAAATAATATCATTACTAAAAGTAAATTTGAAGATGGTATTTCTGTTAGTAAAACCAGTAATATTGAAAATTATTATCTTATTGATGATATTATCGGAGAAGATCAGTCGATTTCGATACCTCTTGAGAGTGAAGAGAATGATGACACCATGTACGTCTATCTTGGATTTCAAACAACAACTCCGATACAACCTGTACGATTTGTTTTTGATACAGGTGCCGAAATGTTTTCAATCGGATATAAACTTTTTGAGAACTTAAAAGAGAAAGGCTTGGTATATGAAGATTTAAATATTACTGTTACCAGCGTAGGAGTTAGGGGAGAACCTTTAGATAATCAGTTAATTAAAATCAAAGAATTAACGATTGGAACGTATAAAGTTCGAAATGTTATCGCAGCTGTTAAGACCCTCGAATCTGCCAATTCTTCTTTATTAGGCGTTCAGTTTCTTAAGAAATTTAAAGAAGTGCAGTGGTCTCTTAATAGTAATAAGTTACTTTTCTTTAAAGAATAATTGTAAGACACTTTTTGTTTAGAAGAACGGCACACACTTATAGCGATTCAATTCTCGTATGTTCACGTTAAAATCATATGATATAGAGAATTCATGTATACCTCCTGTATTTATTAATTCTGACGTGTTAAAATCGTAAGAATACCCAAATCTATAACCCTGCCAATGGACTCCAGTAAATGTACTAAAAGAGTTTACAGGTTTCGAGTTATCTGTATTCTTAGCTGAAGTTGTTGCCATTGTTAAGCCCATTGATATGCTATCATCGAAAACGTATTGCAGTCCTGCATCAAAACGGTTATAAGCACCCTGCTTCATATAATTTGTCAACACATAAATTTTACTTTTATCTGCGAGCCATGTTCGAACATTATTTAATACAGGCAAATAATATTTACCATGAGCTGAAAAGAAAACATCCAACGGTACATTTCCAGCTTCGGTGAGTGAAATATTAGGTTTGTTTAAATGCCTTACGGTTACACCTACCCAGGAATCCTCATTATTAAAAAGAATAGACGAACTTACATCAACAAAAGATCTTTGAGATCTTAGAACAGAAGGATCAATAGTAGCAGTATTTAAAAAACTACTCCCCAAATTTATTTGATCTTCTAAGAGTAAATTTTGAAATCCATAGTTTTTATTTCCAAGACCAGCAGAAATACTGGGTCTAAAAAACCAAGTATCACTAATTTCAAAGGCCATGGCAAAATTTAGATTTACTTGATTGAAAGTATAACTAGAACCACTTTCCTTTTGATTTAATACACTGAGACCAATTCCGGATTTAAATCCTTCAAACCATGTATCTACAAAAGCGAAGTTCGAAGATACTTTTAGGGCACTACTCCTCCATTGAGATCTAAAAACAGCTCCTGTTTTGGTCCCTCTAGTTGCTCCAGTGAAAGAAGTATTTAAGGTCTCTGGAACCAAGAAATTTTGTGAAAATATAACATCCTGGGCATTGCTAAATTCACAATAAAAAAACAGTATAAGGATTAAGTATTTTTTCATCTTATTTAATTAAAGTTATTGATGTACTTCTTGTAATTTCTTTGCCGCTGTTTGTGAGAGCTTTAACATAGAGAATGTAGTTTCCATTTTCTGCAGGGATATTTCTAATAAATCCATCCCATCCTACGAGGTTTGTGCCTTCTTCAAAATATAGGAGTGTTCCCCAAGTATCATAAATAGACATCTGTACATTATCCATACAGTCAAATAGGGGTCTTATCGTATCGTTTATCCCATCCTGATTTGGTGTAAATGCATTTGGAATCTCAAGTTCATATCCTTTTGTTATTACAATAAGTTCTGTGTAGGTTTCTGTACAACATTCAGAAGGGTATTCTACCGTTAGAGAAACCTCATAGGATCCAGCCATTGCGTATAAGTGTGTTGGTGTCATTTCTCCAACGACTACAGGTGAGCCATCTCCAAAATCCCAATAGAAATTAACAACATCTCCTGTAGATTCATTATTGAATGTAATGAGTTCGTTATTAGCAAGTTGATTGCAAAAAATACTATTAGGGGAAGAATAACTAAATGCAGCATCTCCAATTTCTGGTAAGTCAATTACTACTTCTACCTCAATTGGCGGACAACCATTTGCTAAACTTTCTTGATCACGGATGAATGCAGTATATGTTCCAGATTCTGTTGTTTCCATACATTGTGGATTAATAGGGTCACAGACATCTCCCCCAGACCAAGAAATCTCGTATGGAGGACTTCCTCCTGTAACAAATACATAATTGGTTTGAATCATGGTATTATTATCACAATCTTCTGTAACAGTTGAAGTAATTTGTGCTTCAATAACAGGGGGTCTGGTTAGAATTACTTCTGTAATATCTGTGTTGGTAGAACAATTGTTTGCATCATCAACATCAATGGTATAGGATCCGGCTGAAATATTTTCCAAACACCAAACACCTCCACCTAGAGAGGTCCATCCCGCTCCAATAGGAAATGGATTTGTTCCTCCTGTAATGGTAATACAGATTGATCCATTAGAATAACTCCAATCTGGAGAACAGGTTGGATCTATTACCGAATCTATTGTGTATAATAGTTCTCCTGGCTCATCTATGAATATATTATTAGAATACTCACAACCGTTGGCATCGGTAATTGTATAGGCATAATCTCCCGAAGTGGTATTAAAAACCCCTGTTCCAAAATAAGGTGGCGTTCCTCCTGATGCTGTAACTGTTACTTCTGCGACATCTCCATAACACAATATCGGACTCGTTATATTCGCTGTAGCTGTTAATTCAGTAGGTTCAATTACAGTAATTGTTTCAGTAGTTTGACAGCCATTTGCATCTGTAACCACAATAGAATGAATTCCTGCGGGCAATGTATAATTTCCTGTTCCAACATAAGGTGGTGTTCCTCCAGTGGCAGCAATATTATAAGTTACTGTATCTCCAAAACAAAGTGCTGGTCCTGAAACTAAAGTGTTTGAAGTACTGAGTTGTGTGGGTGCTTCCAAAGTATAATCAAACGTTATATTGTTTGGACAGTTGGTGTCTGTTATCGTTAAAGTATATGTGCCTGCTTGGAGGTTTCTAAACTCAAGAACATTTGGAGTACTTAAATCGCTATCTAAAATTCCACCTGGAGAAAGAGTATAGGTAAAACTTCCTGAACCTCCTGAGACAGAAACATCAATAAATCCATCGTTTGCTCCCAAACAACTTACCTCAGATCCATTATAATTTGATAGGGTTTCACTAATCAAAATCGGACTTGCTGTTTGAGCGATTGTATATATTGGAGATGTGAATTCACAGCCATTAGTGTCCAATACTTTTAACACGTAATTACCTTCACATGCATTATTTAATTCACTATCTCCAGTTTCTACAATTGTATCAAAGTTTCCGGAATTTGGAATTGATTCTGTATACCATTCCAATAGCGTATAGGGTGCTGTTCCACCTTGAGGCATCACTTCAATTGACCCATCACAACTTGGGGAAACATTATTACAAGACAAATCAACTAATGATAAAAGATCAAAAGTAACCGGAAGCGGAGGTTCTATAACATAGTCAAAAGTATAGGTACACCCTAAAGAATCTGTAATTGCTACCGAATAGTCTCCAGGACATAGGTTGTATTGATCTTGTAATGTTGGATTGGATATTGCATTGATTTCTGTACCTGTGTAGGTCCAGAAATAGGTGAGTGTTCCAGTACCTACTGGATTTAATTCAATACTTCCTCCACAAAGTGGACTATAACTACAACTGATATTCGTTATAGTTGCATTGTCTTCTATTCCTGGGTTTACAGTAACTGTAATATTGAAAGATTCTCCAACACATTGTGCCACTCCTGGATTTGATGCTTTGTAATACCTGGGTGTTACCTCATAAATTAGAGTCTGAATATCAGGACTACTATTAAAGAGTGCTCCTGAGTCTATAAATGGCTGATCGATGCCATTACTGTACCCAGAAATATCACCGCCACTAACGTCTGTAACAACCCATGAGTATAATGTAGTATCGGGAACAATAGTTGTTGTATCAGGGAATACGCCATTTACAGGAGCAAATACAAATGAATCTCCATCACATACTGTTTCAAAATGATCTTGGATAGATGGTTTTGGCTCTATCCAAATATCCATACTAAAAACAGGACCTTCACAAGTACCATTTGAAGGAGTGATTAAGTATTCAATATTTTGTGGTGTATTTGTTAAATTTACTAACTGTTGTGAAATTAAACTCGTCTGTACATTGTTGTCACTCCAACCACTCAGATTGTTATTTGGCACTACAACCCATGTGTAAGTTGTATTTGTGGGTACAATATATGTGGCGTCTGGAACTCCATTTACTGGGTCTATTACAAATGGATCATTACTACATCTAGTATCTGTTAAACCAGAATCATATGGAATAAAAGGTGTTGGTTTTACAATAATTTCTATTTCAAAACTACTTGCACAATTTCCAGCACCAACAGTTACAGTATATATTACAGACTGATTTATATTACTATTATTTATCAAAGTTGGTTGTTCAAATTGAATTTGATTCAGACCATCGATAGCCCCAAAAACAGCAACATTATTGTCAAAAGTCCAACTGTACAGTGTTCCGTCCGGAATTATAGTAGTCGGGGGATCGTTCACGGGTAAAAATGAAATGGATTCTCCACTGCAGATTTCAAATTGTTGGTCTTGTACCTGTGGTGAAGGCGCTACTGAGATCACTACCTCAAAAGGAATTCCTGAACAATTTCCAGCAATACCCGAAGTCGGAGTGACTTCATAACTTACATTTTGAACGCTGTTACTCATATTTGTCAATGTCTGAGAAATCACTGCTCCAGATCCATTTGATGCATCTGGGATTTCACTATTAGAAACTAATACAGTCCATGTATATGTTGTTCCTAACGGAACGATATCGCCATCAACCATGTCAACTGGATCTACTATAAAAGTTTCAGAAGAGCAAATCTCTTTAAATTTGTCTTGTATTTGTGGTGTAGGGTTTACGGTAATACTAAAGGTTTCAGGTGCGCCTTCACAGGTAATACCACCGCTACTATAAGTTGGTGTAACTGTTACAATTGAAACAATTGGTGTGTTTGTTGAATTCACAGCAACAAATGAAGGGAAATTATCAATACCAGTTAACGGACTTAACCCAATTGCAGTATCCATAGACCAACTATAACTTGTGGTTCCATTTGTATTTGTAGTATTAAAAGTCACTGCTTGAACGGTTTCGCTTTCGCAGATCTCTTGTGAACTAATGGCATTTACTTTCCCAGAAGGGTTTACGGTTACGGTTACGCTAAACGGCTCCCCTTCACAGTTACTTCCAGAAACAGGCACCACTGTATAAATTACATCAACAGGAGCGTTTGTTAGGTTTGTAAAAGTATCGTCTTCTAGATCGTTTGCCAACAAGCCGTTTGCCACAGCAGGGTTTCCAGCAGAAATGCTTAATCCATTGGTTTCTAGGTTGGTTATATTGTAAGTGTCCGCAACTACAGAGGTAGATGCATTGAATGTTTGATTTAGGTTTTCATCACTACATACTGTAATCGTTTGGTTGGGAACAACAGGCTCCGAAGTTATCGAAACATTTATTTTAAAAGGCGTCCCAACACATCCATTGGCAGAGGTTGCTGTGATGGTATATTCTACAATTGCTGTATTTGCACTGGTATTGGTAATGGTTCCAATAACATTTTGAATTCCTGTATCGCCTTCATTGACCCCACTTACAGTTCCTATTATTTGAGTTATTTCCCATGTAAAAGTACTAGCAACAGCGTTTCCACCGGTTGTAATATAGTCTTGAGGATTAAAATTAAACGAGCTATCAGAACAAATTGTTTCGTTAGAGTTAATTCCAACAGGTTCTGGGTTTACAGTTACAGTAACTGTAAATGGATCTCCAAGACATCCATTATCACCCACAGGAATAAACGTATACACTACATCGAGAGCAGTGTCAGTGATATTATTCCAAGAATCGTTGCTGATTGCATCACTTGAAAGTCCATTTTGTTGAGTTGTATTTCCGGATGCGGCAGTCAATTCGTTAGAAGTAATATTGGTTAGGTTATAGCTTGCAACATCAGGACCATTAGGATCATTTTCTAAGGTAAATCCTAAAATTTCGTCACTACAAACTGTAGTAGTTTGATTAGCAACTACAGGTTCTGGGTTTACGGTTACAGTTACGCTAAACGGCTCCCCTTCACAGTTACTTCCAGAAACAGGCACCACTGTATAAATTACATCAACAGGAGCGTTTGTTAGGTTTGTAAAAGCATCGTCTTCTAGATCGTTAGCCAATAATCCGTTTGCAACATCAGGGTTTCCAGCAGAAATGCTTAATCCATTGGTTTGTAAGTTGGTTACATTATAAGTATCCGCAGCTACAGAGGTAGATGCATTGAACGCTTGATTTAGATTTTCATCACTACATACAGTAATCGTTTGGTTTGTAACAACAGGCTCAGGATTTACTGTAACGGTAACTGTAAAATCATCTCCAAGACACCCGTTATCACCAACAGGAACAAATGTATATATCACATCAAGTGCAGCACTCGTGATATTATTCCAAGAATCATTACTAATTGCATCACTTAAAAATCCATTTTGGATAACTATATTTCCAGAGGCAGGTATTAAACCATTATCAACAATACTTGTGAGGTTATAACTGGCTACATTTGGAGTATCTATATCATTAGCTAAGATGTATCCTAAAGCTTCGTCACTACAAACTGTAGTGGTTTGATTAGCAACTACAGGTTCTGGGTTTACAGTTACAGTAACTGTAAATGGATCTCCAAGACATCCATTATCACCCACAGGAATAAACGTATACACTACATCGAGAGCAGTGTCAGTGATATTATTCCAAGAATCGTTGCTGATTGCATCACTTGAAAGTCCATTTTGTTGAGTTGTATTTCCGGATGCGGCAGTCAATTCGTTAGAAGTAATATTGGTTAGGTTATAGCTTGCAACATCAGGACCATTAGGATCATTTTCTAAGGTAAATCCTAAAATTTCGTCACTACAAACTGTAGTAGTTTGATTAGCAACTACAGGTTCTGGGTTTACGGTTACGGTTACAGTAAATGAATCACCAACGGTATTGTCGTTACTCACAGGAACCACTGTATAAATTACATCAACAGGAGCGTTTGTTAGGTTTGTAAAAGCATCGTCTTCTAGATCATTAGCCAATAATCCGTTTGCAACATCAGGGTTTCCAGCAGAAATGCTTAATCCATTGGTTTGTAAGTTGGTTACATTATAAGTGTCCGCAGCTACAGAGGTAGATGCATTGAACGCTTGATTTAGGTTTTCATCACTACATACAGTAATCATTTGGTCGTCAACGACAGGCTCTGGAGCAATAGTAAGGGTTATTTTAAAAGGAGTTCCAACACACCCATTTTCAGAGGTTGGTGTGATGGTATATTCAACAGTTACAATACTCGCTTCTGTATTTGTAATGGTTCCAATAACATTTTGAATTCCTGTATCACCCACATTTACCCCACTTACGATTCCTGTTATTTGTGTTATTTCCCATGTAAAATTACTAGTAACAGCGTTCCCACCGGTTGTAATATTATCTTGAGGATTAAAATCAAAAGCAACATCAGAAGATATAGTTTCGTTAGAGTTAATTCCAACAGGTTCTGGGTTTACAGTTACAGTAACTGTAAATGGATCTCCAAGACATCCATTATCACCCACAGGAATAAACGTATACACTACATCGAGAGCAGTGTCAGTGATATTATTCCAAGAATCGTTGCTGATTGCATCACTTGAAAGTCCATTTTGTTGAGTTGTATTTCCGGATGCGGCAGTCAATTCGTTAGAAGTAATATTGGTTAGGTTATAGCTTGCAACATCAGGACCATTAGGATCATTTTCTAAGGTAAATCCTAAAATTTCGTCACTACAAACTGTAGTAGTTTGATTAGCAACTACAGGTTCTGGGTTTACGGTTACAGTTACGCTAAACGGCTCCCCTTCACAGTTACTTCCAGAAACAGGCACCACTGTATAAATTACATCAACAGGAGCGTTTGTTAGGTTTGTAAAAGCATCGTCTTCTAGATCGTTAGCCAATAATCCGTTTGCAACATCAGGGTTTCCAGCAGAAATGCTTAATCCATTGGTTTGTAAGTTGGTTACATTATAAGTGTCCGCAGCTACAGAGGTAGATGCATTGAACGCTTGATTTAGATTTTCATCACTACATACAGTAATCGTTTGGTTTGTAACAACAGGCTCAGGATTTACTGTAACGGTAACTGTAAAATCATCTCCAAGACACCCGTTATCACCAACAGGAACAAATGTATATATCACATCAAGTGCAGCACTCGTGATATTATTCCAAGAATCATTACTAATTGCATCACTTAAAAATCCATTTTGGATAACTATATTTCCAGAGGCAGGTATTAAACCATTATCAACAATACTTGTGAGGTTATAACTGGCTACATTTGGAGTATCTATATCATTAGCTAAGATGTATCCTAAAGCTTCGTCACTACAAACTGTAGTGGTTTGATTAGCAACTACAGGTTCTGGGTTTACAGTTACAGTAACTGTAAAAGGATCTCCAAGACATCCATTATCACCCACAGGAATAAACGTATACACTACATCGAGAGCAGTGTCAGTGATATTATTCCAAGAATCGTTGCTGATTGCATCACTTGAAAGTCCATTTTGTTGAGTTGTATTTCCGGATGCGGCAGTCAATTCGTTAGAAGTAATATTGGTTAGGTTATAGCTTGCAACATCAGGACCATTAGGATCATTTTCTAAGGTAAATCCTAAAATTTCGTCACTACAAACTGTAGTAGTTTGATTAGCAACTACAGGTTCTGGGTTTACGGTTACGGTTACAGTAAATGAATCACCAACGGTATTGTCGTTACTCACAGGAACCACTGTATAAATTACATCAACAGGAGCGTTTGTTAGGTTTGTAAAAGCATCGTCTTCTAGATCATTAGCCAATAATCCGTTTGCAACATCAGGGTTTCCAGCAGAAATGCTTAATCCATTGGTTTGTAAGTTGGTTACATTATAAGTGTCCGCAGCTACAGAGGTAGATGCATTGAACGCTTGATTTAGGTTTTCATCACTACATACAGTAATCATTTGGTCGTCAACGACAGGCTCTGGAGCAATAGTAAGGGTTATTTTAAAAGGAGTTCCAACACACCCATTTTCAGAGGTTGGTGTGATGGTATATTCAACAGTTACAATACTCGCTTCTGTATTTGTAATGGTTCCAATAACATTTTGAATTCCTGTATCACCCACATTTACCCCACTTACGATTCCTGTTATTTGTGTTATTTCCCATGTAAAATTACTAGTAACAGCGTTCCCACCGGTTGTAATATTATCTTGAGGATTAAAATCAAAAGCAACATCAGAAGATATAGTTTCGTTAGAGTTAATTCCAACAGGTTCTGGGTTTACAGTTACAGTAACTGTAAATGGATCTCCAAGACATCCATTATCACCCACAGGAATAAACGTATACACTACATCGAGAGCAGTGTCAGTGATATTATTCCAAGAATCGTTGCTGATTGCATCACTTGAAAGTCCATTTTGTTGAGTTGTATTTCCGGATGCGGCAGTCAATTCGTTAGAAGTAATATTGGTTAGGTTATAGCTTGCAACATCAGGACCATTAGGATCATTTTCTAAGGTAAATCCTAAAATTTCGTCACTACAAACTGTAGTAGTTTGATTAGCAACTACAGGTTCTGGGTTTACGGTTACGGTTACAGTAAATGAATCACCAACGGTATTGTCGTTACTCACAGGAACTACTGTATAAATTACATCAACAGGAGCGTTTGTTAGGTTTGTAAAAGCATCGTCTTCTAGATCATTAGCCAATAATCCGTTTGCAACATCAGGGTTTCCAGCAGAAATGCTTAATCCATTGGTTTGTAAGTTGGTTACATTATAAGTGTCCGCAGCTACAGAGGTAGATACATTGAATGCTTGATTTAGGTTTTCATCACTACATACAGTAATCATTTGGTCGTCAACGACAGGCTCTGGAGCAATAGTAAGGGTTATTTTAAAAGGAGTTCCAACACACCCATTTTCAGAGGTTGGTGTGATGGTATATTCAACAGTTACAATACTCGCTTCTGTATTTGTAATGGTTCCAATAACATTTTGAATTCCTGTATCACCCACATTTACCCCACTTACGATTCCTGTTATTTGTGTTATTTCCCATGTAAAATTACTAGTAACAGCGTTCCCACCGGTTGTAATATTATCTTGAGGATTAAAATCAAAAGCAACATCAGAAGATATAGTTTCGTTAGAGTTAATTCCAACAGGTTCTGGGTTTACAGTTACAGTAACTGTAAATGGATCTCCAAGACATCCATTATCACCCACAGGAATAAACGTATACACTACATCGAGAGCAGTGTCAGTGATATTATTCCAAGAATCGTTGCTGATTGCATCACTTGAAAGTCCATTTTGTTGAGTTGTATTTCCGGATGCGGCAGTCAATTCGTTAGAAGTAATATTGGTTAGGTTATAGCTTGCAACATCAGGACCATTAGGATCATTTTCTAAGGTAAATCCTAAAATTTCGTCACTACAAACTGTAGTAGTTTGATTAGCAACTACAGGTTCTGGGTTTACGGTTACAGTTACGCTAAACGGCTCCCCTTCACAGTTACTTCCAGAAACAGGCACCACTGTATAAATTACATCAACAGGAGCGTTTGTTAGGTTTGTAAAAGCATCGTCTTCTAGATCGTTAGCCAATAATCCGTTTGCAACATCAGGGTTTCCAGCAGAAATGCTTAATCCATTGGTTTGTAAGTTGGTTACATTATAAGTATCCGCAGCTACAGAGGTAGATGCATTGAACGCTTGATTTAGATTTTCATCACTACATACAGTAATCGTTTGGTTTGTAACAACAGGCTCAGGATTTACTGTAACGGTAACTGTAAAATCATCTCCAAGACACCCGTTATCACCAACAGGAACAAATGTATATATCACATCAAGTGCAGCACTCGTGATATTATTCCAAGAATCATTACTAATTGCATCACTTAAAAATCCATTTTGGATAACTATATTTCCAGAGGCAGGTATTAAACCATTATCAACAATACTTGTGAGGTTATAACTGGCTACATTTGGAGTATCTATATCATTAGCTAAGATGTATCCTAAAGCTTCGTCACTACAAACTGTAGTGGTTTGATTAGCAACTACAGGTTCTGGGTTTACAGTTACAGTAACTGTAAATGGATCTCCAAGACATCCATTATCACCCACAGGAATAAACGTATACACTACATCGAGAGCAGTGTCAGTGATATTATTCCAAGAATCGTTGCTGATTGCATCACTTGAAAGTCCATTTTGTTGAGTTGTATTTCCGGATGCGGCAGTCAATTCGTTAGAAGTAATATTGGTTAGGTTATAGCTTGCAACATCAGGACCATTAGGATCATTTTCTAAGGTAAATCCTAAAATTTCGTCACTACAAACTGTAGTAGTTTGATTAGCAACTACAGGTTCTGGGTTTACGGTTACAGTTACGCTAAACGGCTCCCCTTCACAGTTACTTCCAGAAACAGGAACCACTGTATAAATTACATCAACAGGAGCGTTTGTTAGGTTTGTAAAAGCATCATCTTCTAGATCGTTAGCCAATAAACCGTTCGCAACCGCTGGGTTTCCAGCAGAAATGCTTAATCCATTAGTTTGTAAGTTGGTTACATTATAAGTGTCCGCAGCTACAGAGGTAGATGCATTGAACGCTTGATTTAGGTTTTCATCACTACATACAGTAATCGTTTGGTTTGTAACAACAGGTTCAGGATTTACTGTAACGGTAACTGTAAAATCATCTCCAAGACACCCGTTATCACCAACAGGAACAAATGTATATATCACATCAAGTGCAGCACTCGTGATATTATTCCAAGAATCATTACTAATTGCATCACTTAAAAGTCCATTTTGGATAACTATATTTCCAGAGGCAGGTATTAAACCATTATCAACAATACTTGTGAGGTTATAACTGGCTACATTTGGAGTATCTACATCATTAGCTAAGATGTATCCTAAAGCTTCGTCACTACAAACTGTAGTGGTTTGATTAGTAACTACAGGTTCTGGGTTTACAGTTACAGTAACTGTAAAAGGATCTCCAAGACATCCATTATCACCCACAGGAATAAACGTATACACTACATCTTGAGCAGTGCCAGTGATATTATTCCAAGAATCATTGCTGATTGCATCACTTGAAAGTCCATTTTGTTGAGTTGTATTTCCGGATGCGGCAGTCAATTCGTTAGAAGTAATATTGGTTAGGTTATAGCTTGCAACATCAGGACCATTAGGATCATTTTCTAAGGTAAATCCTAAAATTTCGTCACTACAAACTGTAGTAGTTTGATTAGCAACTACAGGTTCTGGGTTTACGGTTACAGTTACGCTAAACGGCTCCCCTTCACAGTTACTTCCAGAAACAGGCACCACTGTATAAATTACATCAACAGGAGCGTTTGTTAGGTTTGTAAAAGCATCGTCTTCTAGATCGTTAGCCAATAATCCGTTTGCAACATCAGGGTTTCCAGCAGAAATGCTTAATCCATTGGTTTGTAAGTTGGTTACATTATAAGTATCCGCAGCTACAGAGGTAGATGCATTGAACGCTTGATTTAGATTTTCATCACTACATACAGTAATCGTTTGGTTTGTAACAACAGGCTCAGGATTTACTGTAACGGTAACTGTAAAATCATCTCCAAGACACCCGTTATCACCAACAGGAACAAATGTATATATCACATCAAGTGCAGCACTCGTGATATTATTCCAAGAATCATTACTAATTGCATCACTTAAAAATCCATTTTGGATAACTATATTTCCAGAGGCAGGTATTAAACCATTATCAACAATACTTGTGAGGTTATAACTGGCTACATTTGGAGTATCTATATCATTAGCTAAGATGTATCCTAAAGCTTCGTCACTACAAACTGTAGTGGTTTGATTAGTAACTACAGGTTCTGGGTTTACAGTTACAGTAACTGTAAAAGGATCTCCAAGACATCCATTATCACCCACAGGAATAAACGTATACACTACATCTTGAGCAGTGCCAGTGATATTATTCCAAGAATCATTGCTGATTGCATCACTTGAAAGTCCATTTTGTTGAGTTGTATTTCCGGATGCGGCAGTCAATTCGTTAGAAGTAATATTGGTTAGGTTATAGCTTGCAACATCAGGACCATTAGGATCATTTTCTAAGGTAAATCCTAAAATTTCGTCACTACAAACTGTAGTAGTTTGATTAGCAACTACAGGTTCTGGGTTTACGGTTACAGTTACGCTAAACGGCTCCCCTTCACAGTTACTTCCAGAAACAGGAACCACTGTATAAATTACATCAACAGGAGCGTTTGTTAGGTTTGTAAAAGCATCGTCTTCTAGATCGTTAGCCAATAATCCGTTTGCAACATCAGGGTTTCCAGCAGAAATGCTTAATCCATTGGTTTGTAAGTTGGTTACATTATAAGTATCCGCAGCTACAGAGGTAGATGCATTGAACGCTTGATTTAGATTTTCATCACTACATACAGTAATCGTTTGGTTTGTAACAACAGGCTCAGGATTTACTGTAACGGTAACTGTAAAATCATCTCCAAGACACCCGTTATCACCAACAGGAACAAATGTATATATCACATCAAGTGCAGCACTCGTGATATTATTCCAAGAATCATTACTAATTGCATCACTTAAAAATCCATTTTGGATAACTATATTTCCAGAGGCAGGTATTAAACCATTATCAACAATACTTGTGAGGTTATAACTGGCTACATTTGGAGTATCTATATCATTAGCTAAGATGTATCCTAAAGCTTCGTCACTACAAACTGTAGTGGTTTGATTAGTAACTACAGGTTCTGGGTTTACAGTTACAGTAACTGTAAAAGGATCTCCAAGACATCCATTATCACCCACAGGAATAAACGTATACACTACATCTTGAGCAGTGCCAGTGATATTATTCCAAGAATCATTGCTGATTGCATCACTTGAAAGTGCATTTTGTACGGTTGTATTTCCGGATGCGGCAGTCAATCCGTTAGAAGTAATATTGGTTAGGTTATAGCTTGCAACATCAGGACCATTAAGATCATTTTCTAAGGTAAACCCTAAAATTTCGTCACTACAAACGGTAGTGGTTTGATTAGCAACTACAGGTTCTGGGTTTACGGTTACAGTTACAGTAAACGGATCCCCTTCACAGTTACTTCCAGAAACAGGAACCACTGTATAAATTACATCAACAGGAGCGTTTGTTAGGTTTGTAAAAGCATCGTCTTCTAGATCGTTAGCCAATAATCCGTCTATAACAGCAGGGTTTCCAGCAGAAATGCTTAATCCATTAGTTTGTAAGTTGGTTACATTATAAGTGTCCGCAGCTACAGAGGTAGATGCATTGAACGCTTGATTTAGGTTTTCATCACTACATACAGTAATCGTTTGGTTTGTAACAACAGGTTCAGGATTTACTGTAACGGTAACTGTAAAATCATCTCCAAGACACCCGTTTGGAGTTGTTGGAATTACGGTATATTCAATAATAGCAATAGTAGAACTAGTATTTGTGATGGTTCCTGAAACACTTCCAGTACCAGAATCGTCTGAATCTAAACCGCTAACAGTTCCTGTTATTTGGGTTACACTCCAGGTATAAGTTGTATTTTCTGGTACGATATCACCCCCTGTTGTACAGCTGTTTACTGGTACAAAGGTAAATTCCTCTCCAGAACAAATTGCTGCTGGAGCTTTATTCTCTATTTGAGGTTTAGGATCAACTGTAATTGTAAAATCAATTGGATCTCCTGAACAGCCATTCACTTCAGGGATTACTTGAATAGTAACATTACCAGTAACATTACAAGAGTTTTGTAAGGTCATGACTGGAATTGAGCCAGTGGTTTGTTCACCTACAGGAAATCCTGTAATAGGATCAGAAGTAGTTGCTTCCCAAACATATGTCGTATTTGACATATCGGATGTAAATATAATTTCTTCCGTATCTTCTTCAGAACAAATTTGTTGATTTAGCTCGGTATTAGTAAGAATAGGAGATTGTTTTAAAGTAAACTCAAATACATCAGAACTTTGATTTCCACAATTCCCAGAAACAGTTACCTTAATTTTATAAACGCCAAATTCTGAAAAATCTATTTGAGGATATTCTGATGAAGCTGATGTTCCGTTTACATAATTATAATCATTTGAAATAGTCACACCGTCACTTTCAAAAACTTCCCATAAATAACTTGTTGGAGTAAAGGGAGCTTCACTGTATGTAGGAGCAATAGAGGTATCTGAAAAGTCTAGGGTATATCCAGCTGGAGATTCCTGACAAAATTGATTAGAATCTGGAGAAAATGATACCGTTGGATCTGAGATTACAGTAATCTGTTGCGTTGTTGTTTCTATTCCACAAGAATTTTCAAGTTTTAGTGATACATTATAAGTTCCAGCTTGTGTAAATTGAATACTATTATTTGTTTGGTTTTCTGCTTCTAATAGTGTAAATCCTTCAGTGGTTGCTGGTGTTCCAGATAATGGTTCTACACTCCATGTGTATATTGGATCTCCACAAGATGGAGGGTTAATGTTTTCTGTATTGGAGGTGTTGATAAAATCAATAGTTACCGGAGTACATAAAGATGTTGGTGGGGTGTAGGTAAAATCTGGTTCAGGATTTGGTTCTACAATAATTGTTTTTTCAATAATTGAAAATTGATCACATCCAGAAGTTGTATTTGTTGTGAGTCTTAATTTGTAGCAACCTGGAACACTAGTGTAAGCTTCAGGAATGGTAAGAATAGATTGACCAGAATCAGGATTTACTGTAATCCATCCTTCATAAATACTTCCAGCAGTCGTACTCAGAACTTCTTCAAAGCCAGAATAATATGGAGGATAAAACTCCCATCTAGAAACATAACTGGATTCACATGACGACCCTGTTCCATATTCTGGTAATGTTGAAGCTTCAATAGCAATAATTTCAGAATTAACACAAACTTTATCTGGTTTTGTGAAATCCGATATGGGAGGAGTATTTACATTTATCCATTTAGTGGTTCCACCTCCATTTGAAAGAAAAGTATCACAATAGTAAACGAAATCATCTAAAAGGTACTTATTGAAGAGCTTAAAGTCAACTTGAAAAAAATATTCATCATCTTCAGAGTTTGGATTTAAAACTTGTTCTTCAGCCGAACATGTCGGGTTGATAAAAGTATGGACAATTTGAGAACAACTCAAGAGTTGATTGTGAGTAATTTCAATTTCAGGAGATCCATCTCCAAAATTAAAACTATATTTAGATCCAGGGTAATTATCTTTTACAGCAGTAGCATCTACAGTAAAAACAACATCTGAATCAACACAAACTTCATCACTTGATAAATTTCCTAGAGCGGTATTTCCGGTATTTACCATAAATATAACACCGTAAGTCATGGAGATATCATCAACTGTTTTTGTAAATTCAATCAAATAGGTTCCAACATCTATTCCTTGAGGAACCGTTATAACACTACCAATAGAAAGGGCAGTACCAGTATCTAATTCATAGTCCAATGCAGTGGTAGCTGTATTGTCTGACAGTAAATACATTTTTGCTTCAAATGCATTTGGAACAAAATTATCTAATACAATTGAAAAACTAGTTCCAGTATCATAATCGCTCGCTGCAGTTAAGAAACCTATGTTATAATTGTTATTATTATAGTCAAGACATTTTGAAAAATCTTGTAAAGATAAAACTCCACTAGGTGAAGTTGGAAGGGATAAAATTGAATTTGTAACTGAATTTTCAGAAATAACAAACTCATTTGTTGATTGCTCAATGAAAGTACCTCCTTCATCGTTGATTGATTGTGCTGTTATTTTTAAGGTGTAGTTTCCAGGATTTATATCTGCTGGAATCGTTCCATTTAAGATAGGAATGTAAAACTCATCTTTGGTGCTTAAAAGTGTTTCGGTATTCGTGGATTGATCTACCAAAAAGAGTTTAAATTGATTATCTAATTCAAAAACCCCTATAGGATTTATGAATACAGTGATATTTGATCCTGGACCATAGATTAGATCCTCTTGAAACTTAAGAATCTCAATTGATTTAGATACTTCGGTACAATTTTCTAAAACTGTTTGTTGAGAAAAGCTCAAAAAGTTAAAAGTGAAAACAAAAATTAAGAGAAATACTCTTTTTGTAATTAATTGTGAAGGACTTTTCATATCGTACAGGTTTCTTGTAATGAAATAACTAAAAAGTAAACGAATTTTTTAAAAAATTGTTATAATTAAATATTTTATTAAATTTGACTAGATTATATTGACTTAGTTGTTCAAATATTTATTTTGATACAATTTATAAAACAAACATAAGATTATATTACAATATAATATTCGTTTTTTTGGTCCAATAACATTGATGAGCCACAAATGGGCCAAAAACGGGCTAAAATTAAAAGTATTATTATTAATTATAATTAAAATTACAATAATATTTTAAAAAAAGCAAAGAGTTCGATTTTAATAATTAAAGACAGCTTCTGCTATAATTTTTATTAAAACAAACCAACTATATTTTCGAGATATTTATTAATGCTATTGTTTTCAATGACGATGAATAAAGACTAATTATTATGTTTTTTTTTAAACATTATAACTCTTTTTTTTTGAGTAGCTTTGCGCCTTATAAAATTACCAAATTTTCATGTTAAACGTACACAATCTATCGGTTTCTTTTATGGGGACAGATTTGTTTTCTGGAATTACTTTCAAACTGAATAAAGGCGATCGAATCGGCCTAATTGGTAAAAATGGTGCTGGAAAATCAACACTTTTAAAAGTCTTGTCCAAAGATATCGAGACCAGTGGTGGTACGATGGCTTTTGACAAAGATATCCGAATGGGTTTTTTACGTCAGGATATTGATTTTGTAGCAGGGAGAACTATTTTAGAGGAAGCGTATCAAGCATTTGTTGAAATTAAAGAAATTGAAGTAAAACTTGATGAAATTAATGAGCAATTGGCGACAAGAACCGATTATGAAAGCGATGGATACAGTCAGTTAATTATCGATCTTACAGATTTAACAGAACGCTACGAATTACTTGGAGGATACAATTACCAAGGAGATACCGAGAAAATTTTACAAGGATTGGGTTTTCAAAGAGAAGATTTTGATAAATTAACAGACACTTTTTCTGGTGGTTGGCGAATGCGTATCGAATTGGCAAAATTACTTTTACAGAACAACGATATTTTGTTACTGGATGAGCCAACTAATCACTTGGATATTGAATCCATTATTTGGTTAGAAAACTTTTTAAAAGCATACTCAGGGGCCATTGTTTTGGTGTCGCATGATAAAATGTTTTTAGATAATGTAACCAATAGAACAATTGAAATTTCTTTAGGACAAATTTACGATTACAAAAAACCCTATTCAGAGTTCTTGGTTTTACGAGGAGAGATTAAAGAAAAACAATTACAAGCACAGAAAAATCAAGAGAAAGAAATAAAACAAAAACAGCATTTAATCAATAAGTTTAAAGCCAAAGCAAGTAAAGCATCCATGGCTCAATCTTTAATGAAACAGCTTGATAAAGTTGAATTGATTGAAGTAGACCAAGATGATAATCAAGCGATGAGTTTACGTTTTGCCATTTCAAAAGAACCTGGAAAAATAATTATTGAAGCGGAAAACCTTTCCAAAAGTTATGGAGATAAACACGTTTTATCGAATGTTGATTTGTTGATCGAACGAAATAGTAAGATTGCATTTGTAGGCCAAAACGGACAAGGAAAATCAACCTTAGCCAAAATGATGGTCAATGACATTCCATTTGAAGGAAATTTAAAACTTGGGCACAATGTCGAGATTGGCTATTTTGCACAAAACCAATCCGAACATTTACCCCCAGAGAAAACCGTATTGGAAATTATGGAAGATGCGGCAACTGATGGAAACAGAATGCGTGTTAGAGACATGTTAGGGTCCTTTTTGTTTGGAGGAGATGCAGTAGATAAAAAGGCAAAAGTATTGTCTGGAGGGGAAAGAAACCGATTGGCATTGTGTAAATTACTTTTAGCACCATTTAATGTGCTAATTATGGATGAGCCAACAAACCACTTAGATATTGCCTCAAAAAATGTTTTAAAACAAGCCTTAAAACAGTTTAGTGGAACCTTAATTGTGGTTTCGCATGATCGAGATTTTCTACAAGGGTTGACTTCTACTGTGTATGGTTTTAAAGACAAAGTAATTAAAGAATATTTAGGGGATATTGATTATTTCTTAGAACAGCATAAGATCGAAAACCTCCGAGAAGCAGAAAAAAGAACTGTTATTAAGATAGATAAAACCTCCTATAAATCAGCAGCACAACGAGGATCGAGCGCGCAAGAAAAAGACTTAAAAAAACTAAACAACAAACTGTCAAGAATAGAGACAGAGATTGCTGATTTAGAAAAAGAAATCGAAAAAATAGATATAGAATTGGCTCAGAATTACGAGGAAGTTTCATCGCAACCCAATTTCTTTGAGAACTACAAAGACAAGAAGGCAGCGGTAGATGCTCTAATGGCAGATTGGGAAAAAGTTGAAGGACAGATTTCTAAATTTTCTTAATACTTTGTGTTTTTTGATAAACGTTGAAATCATTTCGGTTTCACAGGGTTTTCTGTATCTTTATTGAAGTTAAAAATTATGGATTTCGATTTTCAAAAACCTTCAAAAAATCAACAAATACACCTTCCACTTTTGGAAGAAAAAAAAGTCGAACTCTTTATTAAAAGAGAAGATTTAATTCACCCATTTGTTTCAGGAAACAAATTTCGGAAATTAAAATACAATTTACGCGCAGCAAAAGAACAACAGAAAGCGACTTTATTGACTTTTGGAGGTGCGTTTTCCAATCATATTGTGGCCACTGCCATTGCAGCCCAATTAAATGGGTTTAAATCGATCGGCATCATAAGAGGGGATGAATTGGGGCATGATCTTGCGAAAACGCTAGCAAGTAATTCTACATTGAGAGAAGCCCATAGAAACGGCATGCTTTTTAAATTTATATCTCGGGAATCGTATCGAGAAAAATCTGAAAAATCCTTTCTCAATCAACTAAAAGAAACCTATGGTAATTTCTATTTAATACCAGAAGGCGGTACCAATCGTTTGGCCTTAAAAGGCTGTGAAGAGATTGTAACCAAAGAAGATTCAAAATTCGATTATATTTGTTGTGCAATTGGAACCGGAGGCACCATTTCTGGATTGATAAATGCAGCAGAAATTCACCAGGAAATCCTTGGATTTCCTGCCCTAAAAGGCATTTTTTTACAAGACGAAATTGAGAAGTTTACAACAAAAAAAAATTGGCAATTAACAACGAGTTATCATTTTGGAGGGTACGCAAAATATAATGAAGTCCTTATTAGTTTTATCAATCAGTTCTCCAAGGAAAATCAAATTGTCTTGGATCCAATCTATACAGGCAAAATGCTGTTTGGAATTTTAGATTTAATTTCAAAAGATTATTTTCCAGTCAATAGTAATATCCTTGCAATTCATACGGGAGGACTCCAAGGAATTGAAGGAGTGAACAAAAAACTAAAGAAGAAAAATCAAGAATTAATACATATTTAATGACATTACGAATCCTGTTTATCTGCATTTTTTCATTCATTTTAGCCAGTTGTGGCTCCAAAAAAGTAGTTGTTAATAAATCATCTAGAGCTTCAGATCAAGCATCAACAACAAAGGATTTCCCTTCTGTAGATCAAGTAAAGCACGTTCGAGATCTCGAAAAAAATGTTGGAAACTTAAACAAAAATATACTACAATACATCCTGAAATATGCACCCATTGCGGTTCACGAAATGCATACTTCACAAATTCCTGCTAGTATTACACTCGCTCAAGGAATTCTAGAATCTGGAAGTGGAAAGAGTCTTTTGGCGATAAAATCGAACAATCACTTCGGTATCAAATGCCATCGTAAATGGCAAGGTGAACGCGTTTATCATGACGATGATGAGAAGGGAGAGTGTTTTCGGAAATATCAATTTGTAGAAACATCCTATAAAGACCATTCCGAATTTTTATCAAACAGAAGTCGCTATGCTTTTTTGTTTGATTACAACAAGAAAGATTACAAGAAATGGGCAAAAGGCTTGCGAAAAGCAGGTTATGCTACCGATAGGAAGTATCCTCAAAAATTGATAAAACTCATAAAGACGTATAAATTGTATGAATTTGATTCTTTTAAAAAGAAGCATTACAAAACTAAAAAACTGAAGTTAAAAGAAGATGAAATTGTTCAAAGTGCACCTTCTAAAGAATTACAAAGTATTTCTTATGTTGTTGAAAAAGGAGATACCCTGTATGCGATTGCCAGGAAGTTCAATATTTCAGTAGCAGCCTTGAAAAAGCAAAACAATTTAGAAAGCAATGATCTTGAAATAGGAAAAATATTAAGAATACAATAAAAAGTATGGCAGTTATCAAACCCGTAAAAGGAAAACACCCACAAATACCCACTGATTGTTTTATTGCCGAAAACGCCACAATTGTTGGTGAGGTTTCGTTTGGAAAAGAATGTTCTGTATGGTATAATGCGGTCATTCGTGGTGACGTCCACTACATAAAAATAGGAAATAAGGTGAATATTCAAGACGGTGCTGTCCTTCATGCGACCTATCAAAAATCACCTACTACCATCGGAAATAATGTTTCTATTGGTCATAATGCGATTGTACATGGTTGTACAATTCACGACAATGTTTTAATAGGAATGGGAAGTATCATCATGGATGATTGTATTATTGAATCGAACTCAATTATTGCAGCTGGTGCCGTGGTTCCTAAAAATACAACGGTAGAAAGTGGTAGTATCTATGCAGGGATTCCTGCCAAAAAAGTAAAAGATATTTCGCAAGAACTTATTTCTGGAGAAATTAATAGAATTGCCAATAATTATGTGGAGTATTCAAGTTGGGTGAAAGAATAAAAAGTAATTTTTTCGCTTATTTTAAAAGACAAAAAAAACTCGATTTCTTTTGAGAAACCGAGTGTTTAATTAAAAATAAAGAACCCAAAAGATCTTTATTTTCTACTTCCTCTTTTTCCCTTTTGGTGTTTCATTTTCTTTACAGCCATTCGTTTTTTTGTTTTTGCCATTTTTTCGAATTTCTGAAATTGTGCCGCAGTTAAAATTTGCTTCATCTTATTTTTTATCATAATTTGAGCATCCAAGTAGTTGTTTTTCATTGTAAAAATGGCATCTGCACTTGGTTTCTTTTCTGATTTTCTAATTTCTTTTCTTGCGGTTTTCATTTTCTTTACAGCATCAATTTTTGTTATCATTAATGCCATAATTTCTTTTTGTTGTGTTGCATTTAAATCCAAAGCCAACGTCATTTGTTTGACTTTTAATGTGGCTTGTTGAGCAGTGCTCATTTCCAAACCTTTGCGCCCTCTTTTCTTTTGAGCCTGAGTTGAAAATATGGTGGCAAATACTAGAATTAAAATACAGATTGAATTTTTCATACTTTTTTTTTTAATTATTTACACCTCTTTGACCCTACATTTTTGAAAAGGTTTAAATTTGCATTTCTGTTTCATTACAGAATTAATCTATTCAATATGAAAAAATTTCTTTGGTTATTCTTTTTTATTCCTTTTATTTCAAATGCTCAAGACAGTACTCGAGTAGATATTAGCAATCCTTACGCAACGATTTATACGCACTTGTTCTTCCTTCAAGAAGACTCTTACCAACCCGAAAAAGCCGCAAAAACTATTGCTGGGTATCCAGATAAAGTTGCCATGCGAAAAGCGATTAAATTAAAAAAGATTCTAGATGGCAAAGGCTTGTTTGTAGATTTCAATAAAATCTCTTCAGATCCAAATTATAGGGATACAATTGGGTATTCTGCCTCTTATAAATATGTATTGTTTCCACAAAGAATGCCTGAAATTTCTGTAGAAAAGATAAATAACAATTGGTACTATTCGGCAGAGACTGTTTCTAAAATTGATCAGATTTACAAAGAAATTTTCCCTTGGTATGTAGACAAACTGCAAAGTAGTATGCCAGATTATGGGCATAAAAAAATACTGACCATCGAGATTTGGCAATGGATTGGTTTGTTGTTAATGTTTTTATTGGCGTGGATTCTTTTTCTAATTGCCAAGAAAGTAGCCTTTTTAGTATTGAAGAAAGTTCAACATCAAATTACAAAAAGCACCAATTTAGAAATTAATAAAGTATTAAAGAAATTAGCACACCCCCTCAGTTTGTTGGTTGTATTTGCTTTTTTCGATAAAGTATTTGCATCGCTTCAATTTGGATTGGAAATTAATACGTTTGTTTTTAAGGGAATACACATTGCAATTGTAGTTTTTTGGATCTATGTATTTTTGAAATTAGTCCAAGTAGTTATGCAATTGTATAAAGCATTTACGGAAGGGACCCATGGTAGATTGGATGATCAGTTAGTGCCAATTTTAGATAATTTGTTTACGGGACTGGTGATCGTAATTGGAGGTTTTCGCTTATTGGCCCTGTTAGGAGTAGATACCACTACCATGTTAGCAGGAGCTACGATCGGTGGTTTGGCATTTGCATTGGCATCCCAGGATACGGTGAGAAACTTGATTGGAACCATCATGATTTTCTTGGACAAGCCTTTTCATATTGAAGATTGGATTGAAGCCGGTGAAGTTGTAGGAACTGTAGAAAAAGTAGGTTTTCGTTCTACCAGTGTACGAGCAGCAGATACTTCTGTCTATCAAATTCCGAATAGTAAGTTGTCTGAAATTGTAATTAACAACAAAGGATTGCGCTTGTTTCGAAGATACCATACCAATTTAGGATTGCGTTATGACACACCTCCAGAGTTGATAGAAGCTTTTGTAAAAGGAGTGCGTGAGATTATTTTAGCACATCCAGAAACCCGTTCAGATTCTTATAACGTTGAGTTTACTGGTTTTGGAGATTCGGCACTATTAGTTACCGTAAATGTTTACTTTAAGAGTTTGGCTTGGGGTATTGAGCAATCTTCTAAGCATAGGATGCACATTGCAATTATAAAATTGGCAAAAGATTTAGGTGTAGATTTTGCATTTCCGTCTTCCACAGTGATGATCGAAAATTTCCCAGAGAAAAAAGGACTGAATCCAAAATATGATATCAGTTTAGAAAGAACGGATGCTGTGATTGCTAAAACGGTTTCAGATTTTAAAAATGAACTCCCGAAAGAAGGCGTGTAAACAGAATTCTTTTAGAATATAATTTATTTTTTCCCTTCAACAATGACAACAATTTCTCCTTTTGGAGGTTTTGCGGTATAGTGTGCTAGCACTTCAGTGGCAGTTCCTCGAATGGTTTCTTCAAACATTTTGGAGAGCTCTCTGGAAACAGAAACTTGTCTGTCTTCGCCAAAATATTCGGCAAAGTGTCCGAGTGTTTTAATCAATTTATGTGGCGATTCATAAAAAATAATGGTTCTTGTTTCTTCTGCCAATAAAAGCAAACGCGTTTGTCTTCCTTTTTTAACAGGTAAAAAACCCTCAAAAACAAACTTGTCATTGGGCAAGCCGGAATTGACCAATGCCGGTACAAAAGCGGTGGCTCCTGGTAAACAATCTACTTCGATATTATTTTCTACACAGGCCCTTGTCAGTAAAAAACCGGGATCAGAAATTGCAGGTGTCCCCGCATCTGAAATAAGTGCACAGGTTTCTCCTGCTTGTATGCGTTTTAAAATTCCTTCAATAGACTTGTGCTCATTGTGCATGTGATGACTGTGCATTTGCGTAGCAATCTCAAAATGCTTTAAGAGTTTTCCACTGGTACGAGTGTCTTCTGCTAAAATAAAAGAAACTTCCTTTAGAATGCGAATCGCCCTAAAAGTCATGTCTTCTAAATTTCCTATTGGTGTGGGTACTAAATATAATTTGCTCATCCTTTTTAAATCGCTTCGTAGGTTTCTACTGTAATATTTGCAATGACTTCTCCAGTGTGTTTTGTAGAAAGAGGTTCAAACAAGAGCAGCTGTACTTCTTCTTTTGCAACGGGTTTGTGTGCGACTCCTTTAGGTACAATATAAAATTCACCTTCGTTTAACGTTACTGTTTTTGCGTGCATTTCAATCACCAAACTTCCTTTGATAACCATAAAGAGCTCATCTTCATGTTCGTGGGTGTGAAAAACAAATTCTCCTTTTAATTTTGCCAATAAAATTTGTTGTCCATTGAGTTCGCCTACTTTTTTTGGAGACCAATGGTCTGAAAACAAATTGAATTTTTCTTGAATATTCACAACACTCATAAGCACAAATTTACGAAGAATTGGACGAATTTTGCGTTAGCGATTGCAGCAATTGTTTGAGCGCTTCCGCTTTTTGCGGGATGCGAGTGCGAAAAGCGGGGTATTTCTCTTTAGAAATGAACGCCCAAAGCATTATTATTCGATTGAAAATGTCTAATTTTGCAACTTAAAAATTCAAACAAATGTATAGAAGTCATTCTTGTGGTGAGCTCAGAGCATCGCATATCAATACCGAGGTAACCTTGGCAGGTTGGGTTCAGAAATCGCGTGATAAAGGGTTTATGGTTTGGGTAGATTTACGGGACCGTTACGGAATTACGCAATTGATTTTTGACGAAGCACGGACCCCGACTGCAATGATGGACAAAGCAAAATCTTTAGGAAGAGAATTTGTAATACAAGTTACCGGTACTGTGATTGAGCGTGAGTCTAAAAACGCAAAAATGGCCACTGGGAATGTTGAAGTGTTGGTTTCTAAATTAGAAATTTTGAATCAAGCCTTGACACCTCCTTTTACGATTGAAGACATGACTGATGGAGGAGAAGACATCAGAATGAAATACAGGTATTTAGACATTAGAAGAAATCCGGTGAAAGACAGCTTGATTTTTCGTCACAAGGTTTCTATGGAGGTTAGAAAATACCTTTCTGATCAAGAATTTATTGAGGTTGAAACGCCTTATTTGATAAAATCAACTCCAGAGGGAGCAAGAGATTTTGTAGTGCCTTCTCGAATGAATGAAGGGCAGTTTTATGCTTTGCCACAATCTCCACAAACATTTAAGCAATTGCTAATGGTGGGTGGAATGGACAAGTATTTTCAAATTGTAAAATGCTTTAGAGATGAAGATTTACGGGCAGACAGACAGCCGGAATTCACCCAGATTGACTGTGAAATGGCTTTTGTTGAACAAGAAGATATTTTAAATATTTTTGAAGGATTGACCCGTCATTTACTAAAAGAAATCAACGGAGTTGAAGTCGCAGAATTCCCACGAATGCTTTATGACGATGCTATGAAAATGTACGGAAACGACAAACCAGACATTCGTTTTGGAATGGAGTTTGGCGAGTTAAATACCGTTGCACAGCACAAAGAATTTGGTGTTTTTAATAACGCTGAATTGGTGGTTGGAATTGCAGTACCAGGGGGAAATGCTTATACAAGAAAAGAAATAGATAAATTAATTGACTGGGTGAGAAGACCTCAAGTGGGTGCTTTAGGCATGGTGTATTGTCGTGTAAATGACGATGTGACGTTTAAATCTTCAGTTGATAAATTTTACGATCAAGAAGACCTTGCCAAATGGGCAGCCGCAACCAATGCAAAACCAGGAGATTTAATCTGTGTGTTATCTGGTGAAACCAATAAAGTAAGAGCACAATTGTCTGCTTTAAGAATGGAGTTGGCGGAGCGTTTAGGATTGAGAGATCCAAAGGTGTTTGCTCCTTTGTGGGTGATTGATTTTCCTTTGCTGGAACTCGATGAAGAAACGGGGCACTACCATGCCATGCACCATCCATTTACCTCACCAAAACCCGGGCAATTGGAATTGTTAGATACCGATCCAGGAGCCGTAAAAGCAAATGCTTACGATTTGGTTTTGAATGGAAATGAAATTGGAGGTGGATCCATTCGTATTCACGATAAGCAAATACAAGCAACCATGTTGCGCCATTTAGGTTTTTCTGAAGAAGAAGCCAGAGCACAATTTGGATTTTTAATGGATGCATTTGAATATGGAGCTCCACCTCATGGAGGTTTGGCTTTCGGATTGGATCGATTGGTGGCAATTTTAGGAGGACAAGAAACCATAAGAGACTTTATTGCTTTCCCGAAAAATAACTCTGGAAGGGACGTAATGATTGATGCTCCTGCATTTTTAGATAATGACCAACTCAAAGAATTAGGTCTCATATAAGTGATTCAAACATAAAAATATTACATCCCGCTTTTGCGGGATTTTTTATATCTTTAAAATATGAAAAAAACAGTCACTTTCTTATTACTCTTTTCTGCATTCATTTCTTTTTCACAGACACTTACAGGAAATCAACTGCTAGAGAAATCCATTCAGTTTCATGATCCAAATGGAAATTGGGATACCTTTAAAGGCGCTTTTTTGGTAACCATGAAAACACCCAAAAGTAGTCCTAGAAAGAGTTATATTGAAATAGATCTTCCTCAAGAGCACTTTTTAGTAAAAGCAATCAAAGACGGGGTAATTACTCAATATACAGTTGATAAAGGAATCTGTCGGATCGCGGTCAACGGAAATACAACCCCTTCAGAAGCACTCTTAAAGAAACATAAATTAAGCTGTGAGCGTGCAAATTTGTACAAAAATTATTATACCTATTTGTATGGTTTGCCGATGAAACTAAAAGATGAAGGCACAATTATTCATCAAAAAACAACCATAAAAACCTTTAAAGGAAAAGAATATTTGGTTTTAAAAGTAAGCTACACCAAAGAAGTTGGAAAAGATACGTGGTACTTTTATTTCGATCCAAAAACCTACGCAATGGAAGTCTATCAGTTTTTTAAAGAACAAAAAGAGCGTGGCGAGTACATTTTGCTAACGGGCTTAGAAACGATTCATGATATAAAAATGCCAAAAGAAAGAGCTTGGTACTTCAATAAAGATGATGGTTATTTAGGGACAGATGTCCTGTCAAAAAAATAATACAGGCTTAAAGAAAACGCTTTATTTTTCTGTAACAATTAGATTGAATTTTAACCAAATTCATAGAACTTTTGTAATTTTGTAAGATGAAAATCCTTTTGAAAATAATGTTTGTAATTTTTGTTTGTTGGGTAGCTATTGGTGTTTACCTCCTTCAAATTGATCATCCAAAAGCCCAAATCGTAATGGGGTTAGGAATTTTCTATTTCTCTTTTTTATGGATGCCCATTTTTATTTATTACAGATACAAAGACGGGAAATACAAAAAATACATCTTAAACGACCAGAAGTTGCGAGACGCCTTTAATCAGCAAGCGAAAAAATAAGAGTTCTTCTTGTCTCGTTGAGGAATTCTCTATTGACTTTAGAACCATTCAAAGTTTTTTGAATGGATATCATAACACAAAGAATTTATTTTGGTAACCTTAAGTTTATCTGGGCATTGGCCTTTGGAACTATCTTTGCAATGCGCTACCTTGTAGTTGTGTTATGAAAAAGAAGAAGTAAATAGTGTGTTATTAATTTGAATTATTGAAAGAAGCCCCAATTTGTATTGGGGTTTTTTGTGTTGAAACAGCAAGATTTGTTTTACTTTTGTAGCCTATGATAGATCAAAGAGAAGCAATATCAGAAAAAGCCGTTTTAATTGGTGTAATTACCCAACAACAAGACGAAGCAAAATCCACAGAGTACCTAGACGAGCTTGAGTTTTTAACAGAAACCGCTGGAGGAGTTACTGTGAAACGCTTTGTTCAGAAGATGGAGAAACCGAACCCAAAAACTTTTTTAGGGGGAGGAAAGTTAGATGAAGTTAAAAATTATATTGACGCAAAAGGGATTGGTACAGCTATTTTTGATGATGAACTATCTCCTGCACAAATACGGAATATTGAAAAAGTTTTGGACTGCAAAATTTTAGATAGAACCAATTTAATCTTAGACATTTTTGCACAAAGAGCTCAAACAAGTTCTGCAAAAACACAAGTAGAATTAGCACAACATCAATATTTGTTGCCTCGATTAACCAGGCTTTGGACCCACTTAGACAAGCAAAAAGGGGGAATAGGTATGCGTGGACCTGGTGAAACAGAAATTGAAACAGATAGGCGAATCATTCGAGATAAAATAGCCCTCCTTAAAAAGAAGTTACTTACCATAGACAAACAAATGGCGGTTCAGCGAAAAAATCGTGGAAAGATGGTGCGTGTTGCTTTGGTAGGGTATACCAATGTTGGAAAATCGACCTTGATGAATGTTATTAGTAAAAGTGCTGTTTTTGCAGAAAACAAACTCTTTGCGACCTTAGATACAACCGTTCGAAAAGTAGTCATTAAGAACATTCCCTTTTTGATGACAGACACCGTTGGATTTATTAGAAAACTTCCAACACAGCTCGTCGAATCTTTTAAATCGACATTGGATGAGGTACGCGAGGCAGATTTGTTATTGCATGTTGTAGATATTTCGCATCCAAATTTTGAAGATCATATAGCTTCCGTAAATTCAGTTTTAGCAGACATCAATTGCGCCAACAAACCTACGGTAATGGTGTTTAATAAAATTGATGCTTACAACCACCAAACGATTGATGAAGATGATTTAATTACAGAAAAAACCAAAGCACATTTTACGTTGGAAGATTGGCAAAAAACATGGATGAATGATGATGATGTAGCGAGTATTTTTATTTCCGCCTTAAATAAAGACAATTTAGAGGACTTTAAAGAGAAAACATACGACGAAGTGAAACGGATTCATGTTGAGCGTTTCCCGTATAACAATTTTTTATATGATGAATATACTGTGTGATCATCAAAAATAAATTCAAAAACCTCAAGGAATACAACTTGAGGTTTTTTTATTTTTTAGAACGCATAACTCATTCCCAATAGCCAATAGGATTGTAATTTATTGTCTACTGTTTTAAAAGTTGCAGTCGTATCTGTCATTAATGCGATGTTTAAAGCCTCTTGCTTGTTTTGACGCAATCCAAGTTCAAACCCAAGTCCAATTCCTTTAAACAACCTGTACCCGAGGGAATTCGTCAAAGTCCAGTTAGATAAGTCCATAGTTTTATAACTTTGATATACTGATAAATTTGACTTTACACTTAACTTTTTAATTTTCGTTGTATAATCTGCAACTACTTTTGCCCCTAAAGAGGATTCAAAAACAGTTTTCCCTTTGCTATAAACAAAATTGTAGTTTCCTGGGTGAATTACAACAACCAATTTGCTAATAGGTGTCCACGTTAAACCACCTCCAAAATCTAAGTAACCGGGGTCGTTAAAATTATCAATTAAGGAAGTTCTGTATTCAACCAAAGCAGAAGCTGCCCATTTTTTATTGATTCGTTTTCCATACAGTGAAGAGATCGTAAAAACATCGGTGGCGGTTTCGAACCCCTCATCTCCATCTATTGATTTATCGTCTAATTGTACCCAACCTAAATTTACGGTTCCAGAATTTTTCCAAAAAAAATCTTCTTGAATTAGATTTGCAAATCCATTGATGGTGATTCCAATATTTCCAGCACTTGCATTGGGTGCTGTTCTCGAATACCAATTGTTGAAGCCCGAAAGACTTCCACCAATGGTTCCGAAAGCGCCGATTCTCCAGCCAGGAAGTGCATCAATTTTTGATTGTAAGGCTGCAATTTCTCCTTTTAGTTTTGCAATTTGTGCCTTTTTAGGTGCTTGTTCTTTTTTGAGTTCTTCAACAGTTTGCGCATGTGCGAAAAAGCCAATGCCCAGAAATAGAAGTGAGAATAGTGAGTTTTTCATTTTCATTTTTTTTAAGAATATTCTGCAAATTAATATTTTTTTGAAGAAATACATCCCTTATTGAGCTTTTTGGATCAAAGTTTCAAGTTGGAGGTAGGCTTATTCTTAAACGAAAGAAAGGTTGAAAAAAAATCTTTTTAGGCTTTGTTAAATCGTTTTATTAATATTTTAAAGCTTCCGATAAATAGATTATTTTTTTGCTTTGTAAAGTGGCACCGTAGAACAGGCTTCTCCAAATAAAATAGAAGCTGCAATCGGTTGTAATTTGCTAATTAAAAAAGCAAAAGCACTATTGGGAATTGGTTTTTCAGCACAGCCTTTTATAATAACAGGTACATTTGCAAAAGGTTTGAAATCGATAAATTCCAATAATTCTTGATAAATTACAGTTTCTAATAAGGTTAAATCGCCAATAACAACCTTGCTTGCAAACGGTGTTATTTCAGCAGCGACCAGCATAAAAGCCCAAGATGGAATTATAGCGTCTACAGAGCAATGTATGGCAACAAAAGAGTTTTTGTATTGCGACCAATCATGATTTTTAACAGAAACTCTAAAGTCGACTTCTTTTAAAATAATTTCTTCAAACAACCAATCTTTAATATCAAATAATACCCTTTTCCCTTCAGGATAAATTTCCTCAAGATCAAACGTCTTTAGTTTGCTATTTGCTACACGATTGATGATTTCTTTTTCCATTTTTTAGGTTTCAAAAATTAACATAGTACTCCGATTTTAAAATAGCTTCACGAAGTTTTTATTTGGTTTAGCCAAAAACGAATCTCATTTATAACATTCCCAATTCTAGTTTTGCTTCTTCACTCATCATTTCTTGAGTCCAAGTAGGATCAAAAGTAATTTCTACTTCACAACTATTGATTTCTGCGATTGATTTTACTTTCTCTTCGATATCAACCGGTAAACTTTCTGCAACTGGACAGTTTGGAGAGGTTAAGGTCATCAATATTTTTGCATTGTTTTCTTCCGATACAAAAACATCATAAATTAAACCTAATTCATAAATATCTACAGGGATTTCTGGATCATAAATGGTCTTTAAAACCCGAACTATTTTGTCTCCAATCTCTTCTAATTCTTTATCTGTCATTTTGTGTAATCTTAATTTACTAGTTTTGTTTGTTGCGCAATTGCGTACATTTTTATCTGTTTAATCATTGAAACCAAACCGTTTGCTCTTGTAGGGCTTAAATGTTCTTTTAGACCAATAGCGTCTATAAAATTCGTTTCTGCACTCAAAATGTCAGCAGGTTTTTGTCCAGAATATACTCGAATTAACAGGGCAGCAATCCCTTTGGTCAAAATAGCATCACTGTCTGCGGTGTATTTTATCTTATTATTTTCCAACTCAGAATACAACCAAACTTTAGATTGGCAGCCTTTAATTAAATTTTCATCTAATTTGAATTGAGTATCAATGATTGGTAATGATTTTCCCAAATCAATCAAATATTGGTAGCGATCCATCCAGTCATCAAACATAGAAAACTCATCAATAATTTCTTCCTGTATTTCTTTGATAGTCATTTTTTAAACTTATTTTTACGGCTTTAAAAAAAGCCGTTTTTTGCACCTTGCAAAATTACGCATAAAATATAAGAAATGAGCAAACTATTAGCAGTTGGAACTGTTGCTTTTGACGCAATTGAAACCCCTTTCGGAAAAACAGATAAAATTTTAGGAGGTTCTGGAGCCTATATTGGGCTGTCAGCTACCCAGTTTGGTGTGAATACTGGAGTTGTTTCTGTAGTTGGTGGAGATTTTCCAGCATCGTATTTAGAAATGATGAAAGCAAAAGGAGTCAATACCGATGGTGTTGAGGTTGTTCAAGAAGGAAAGACTTTTTTCTGGAGTGGAAAATATCATAATGATATGAACTCACGAGATACTTTGATTACAGAATTAAATGTACTTGAAACATTTACACCCGTTGTTCCAGAGGAATTCAAAGATGCAGATATTGTAATGTTGGGAAATTTACACCCACTTACACAAGCCTCCGTTTTAGACCAAATGACAGAAAATCCAAAATTAGTTGTTTTAGATACCATGAATTTTTGGATGGATATTGCTTTGGAAGATTTACATACAGTTTTAAAAAGAGTAGATGTTATTACCATTAACGATGAAGAAGCGAGACAACTTTCTGGAGAATATTCTTTAGTAAATGCTGCCAAAAAAATTCATTCAATGGGTCCAAAATATGTGGTAATTAAAAAAGGAGAGCATGGTGCATTGTTGTTTCATGAGGAGAAAATGTTTTATGCACCAGCATTGCCATTGGCAGAAGTTTTTGATCCAACTGGAGCAGGAGACACTTTTGCAGGAGGTTTTTGTGGATATTTGGCAAAAACAGCAGACATTTCTTTCGAAAATATGAAAAATGCAATTATATTTGGAGCTAACTTGGCTTCTTTCTGTGTAGAGAAGTTTGGAACAGACCGAATGCAAACGCTCACTGCAGATGAAGTTAAAACACGTTTGCAAGCTTTTAAAGATTTAACCCAATTTGATATAAAATTAGCTTAATTTTAATCCGCAGTTTCGACTGCGGATTTTTTTTTACAATTATAAGATTAACAACACACAACTAAAACCAAATGACTAATGAGTGACGCTATTAAACACGAATGTGGAATTGCACTTGTTCGATTAAAGAAACCATTACAATTTTACAAAGATAAATACGGTTCCGCTTTTTACGGAATCAACAAAATGTATCTATTAATGGAGAAACAACACAATCGCGGTCAAGATGGTGCTGGTTTTGCAAGTGTAAAATTTAATGTCGCCCCTGGGACAAGATACGTAAGTAGAGTTCGGTCAAATAAATCGCAGCCGATTCAAGATATATTTGGACAAATAAACGAACGCCTTAACGGAGTTTTTGAACAAAACCCTGATAAAAAAGACGATGTTGTCTGGCAAGAAGAAAACATGCCCTACATTGGAAACTTGTTTCTTGGACATGTTCGGTATGGTACTTTTGGTAAAAATAGTATTGAGAGTGTGCATCCTTTCATGCGTCAAAGCAATTGGCGTCATCAAAACTTAATTGTTGCAGGAAACTTCAACATGACCAATTCTACACAATTGTTGGAAGAATTAGTAGAGTTGGGACAACACCCAAAAGAGTTTACAGATACGGTAACAGTAATGGAGAAAATTGGTCACTTTTTAGAAGATGAGGTTGCCAGTTTGTACGCAAGAGCTAAAGAACAAGGCTTTAGTAAAAAAGATGCCTCCCCTTTTATTGAAGAAAATTTAGATTTACAAAATGTTTTAAAAAGATCTGCAAAAAACTGGGATGGTGGTTATGCCATGGCAGGTTTAGTAGGGCATGGAGATGCTTTTGTTTTAAGAGATCCCAATGGAATCCGACCTACTTTTTTTTACGAAGATGAGGAGGTTGTAGTTGTTGCATCGGAAAGACCCGTGATACAAACGGTTTTTAATGTGAAGATAGAAGCGGTTAAAGAATTAGAAAGAGGGCATGCTTTAATTATCAAGAAAAACGGAAAAACTTCCATTGAATCTGTTCTAGAGCAAAAAGAGAAAAAGTCCTGTTCTTTTGAACGTATTTACTTTTCGAGAGGGAGTGATGCAGGCATTTATGAAGAGCGTAAAAACTTAGGAAAATTAGTATTTCCACAAATTTTAAACTCCATTGATTCAGATGTTGCAAACACCGTATTTTCATACATTCCAAATACTGCAGAAACGTCATTTTATGGAATGACAGAAGCAGCAGAAGATTTATTAAACCAACAAAAAACCTCAAAAATTTTAGCAGGTGGTAAAGCCTTATCTGCAGAAAAAGTAACGCAGATTTTATCAGAAAGAGCTCGTTTTGAAAAGATCGCAATTAAAGATGTGAAATTAAGAACCTTCATTGCCGATGATAGCAGCAGAGATGATTTGATAGAACATGTATATGATGTTACTTACGGGGTAGTAAAGCCAACAGACAATTTGGTAATTATCGATGATAGTATCGTCCGCGGAACTACATTGAAGAAAAGCATTATCAAAATATTAGACAGATTGGCCCCTAAGAAAATTATTGTTGTTTCTTCTGCACCACAAATTCGTTATCCAGATTGTTATGGAATAGATATGGCTAGAATTGACGCTTTTATTGCGTTTAAAGCTGCGATCGAATTACTTAAAGACACCAATCAATATAGTATTGTAGAAGGTGTTTATAAAAAATCGAAAGCGCAACATGGAAAAGCAGATGCAGAAATCATCAATTATGTGAAGGAAATTTATGCTCCTTTTACATCAGCAGAAATTTCTGTAAAAATTGCAGAAATGTTGAAAACCAAAGACATCAAAGCAGAAATTGAAGTTATTTATCAATCTGTTGAGAACCTACACCAAGCATGTCCAGACAATTTGGGAGATTGGTATTTCACAGGAAATTACCCAACACCAGGAGGAAATCGGGTGGTAAATCAGGCGTTCATTAACTTCTATGAAGGCAATGATAAAAGAGCCTATTAATGCCATTTGTTTGCTTTTTAAGAAACTATTATCTTTGAGAAACTCAAAAAATAAATTTCTATGTCAACAACAATTAGTATCCTAGTATCTGTTGTTATTTTGTTATTGCTGCTGATTTCTTTTTACAATCGATTAGTGAAGTTGCGAAATAACAGAGAAAATGCTTTTGCAGATATCGATGTGCAACTAAAACAACGCCATGATTTAATTCCTCAGTTATTAGAAACTGTTAAAGGATATATGAAGCATGAAGAAAAAGTTTTGATCAATGTTACCGCTGCAAGATCAGGGGCAATAAATGCATCGACGATCAGTGAGAAAATAGCAGCAGAAAACCAATTAACTTCTGCTTTAAGTGGGCTGAATATTGCGGTAGAAGCCTATCCAGATTTAAAGGCAAGTAGCAATTTTATGCAGTTTCAGGAAGAAATTTCTGATATTGAAAATAAATTATCTGCTGTGAGAAGATTTTTTAATTCTTCTACAAAAGAATATAACAATGCCGTAGAAACCTTTCCTTCTAATATGATAGCGAGTATGTTTTCTTTCAAAAAAGAACCAATGTTTGACTTAGGTGTTGCACAAAGAAAGCAATTAGACGAAGCGCCAAAAATTAGTTTTTAAACCATGAAATATGTTGGATTACAATCTCAAATAAGGAAAAACAATTACAAATCGATTGCACTCCTTTTTGCTTTTCCACTATTACTACTTGGGTTGGTTTGGCTCTTTTTCTTTATTTCTATTTATTATCTAACAGATGAAGGAACAGCAATTCCATTTTCAGCGATAAATAATTCCTTTTTAACAACGATTCCATTTGTTTTAATCGGAGTAGTTATTTGGTTTTTGATTGCATGGATTTCTCATTCCTCAATGATTCAAAAGGCAACTGGTGCGAATTCTTTGGCACGGAAAGAGAACAAAAGAGTATATAATTTAGTTGAAAACCTTTGTATTTCTCAAGGAATGAAGATGCCTCAGGTTTTCGTGATCGAAGATGATTCGTTAAATGCTTATGCCAGCGGATTGAGCGATAAAACATTTGCGGTAACTTTGTCTCGAGGGATTATAAACAAACTGGATGACGATGAATTGGAAGCTGTAATTGCACATGAACTCACACATATTGTCAATCGAGATGTACGCCTTTTAATTGTGTCTATTATTTTTGTAGGTATTTTTGCTTTTGTCACCGAATTGGCCTTTAGGTCAGTGCTCTATGGAAGAGGAGGGAGTCGAGGTAAAAAAGAAGGAGGCGCTGTTTTTGTCATCTTACTTTTAGGTGTTGTCGGACTTCTATTGTCTTCCTTTTTTAGATTTTCTCTGTCACGAAAACGAGAGTTTTTAGCAGATGCAGGCGCAGCCCAAATGACCAAAAAACCGATGGCTTTGGCAAACGCTTTACGAAAAATTTCTGAAGATCCATGGATTGAAGCGGTCAAAAGAGCCGATGTAGCACAGCTATTTATAGAGCATCCCACAAAGAAAGAAAGTAAATCTGTGGTTACTTTTTTTAATGGTTTGTTTGCAACGCATCCACCGATTAAAGAGCGGATTCAAGTTTTAAAACAATTTTAAAAAAAAACCGAAGCATTTGCTTCGGTTTTTTTTATTAAGTTTCGATAAGAAAACAAGAGATTACTTTGCAGCCGCAAAACGTCTTGCTACTTCATTCCAGTTTACTACATTAAAAAAGGCACTGATATAGTCGGGTCTTCTGTTTTGGTAGTTAAGGTAATAAGCGTGTTCCCAAACATCCAATCCTAAAATTGGTGTTCCTCCACAACCTACACCAGGCATTAAAGTATTGTCTTGATTTGGAGTCGAACAAACCGAAACCTTTCCATCTTTCTGAACACACAACCAAGCCCATCCAGAACCAAATTGAGTTGCAGCAGCTTTAGAAAAAGCGTCCATAAAAGCTTCTTCAGAACCAAAAGCAGCTTCAATAGCAACCTTTAATTCTCCAGATAGCGTCCCCTTGTCATTTGGATTCATTACCGACCAGAATAATGAGTGATTGTAGAAACCACCTCCGTTATTCCTAACAGCACCATTGCTCATGTCTAGATTAGTTAGAATATCCTCAATAGGTTTTCCTTCTAATGCTGTTCCTTCTAATGCTCCGTTTAATTTTGTTGTATATCCATTGTGATGCTTTGTATGGTGAATTTCCATAGTTCTTGCATCAATATTCGGTTCTAATGCGTCATACGCGTATCCTAATTCTGGTAATTTAAAAGCCATTCTTTATGTTTTAAGAGTTAATATAATTTTGTGCATGTAAATCTAACCATAATTAAACAGTCCTACAAGAAGTTTGCTTTTTGATAATTTATAGTGAAATAGAAGATGTTTATTCTTTGAATTTTAGCATAAATTCTTCAGCCTTTTCTACCATATTTTTGCTCCCACAAATAAAGGGTACTCTTTGGTGAAGTTCTGTAGGCATTATTTCCATGATACGTTTATATCCGTCAGATGCAACACCATTTGCTTGCTCTGCTATAAAAGCCATTGGACTACATTCATACAATAAACGGAGTTTTCCTTTTGGGTTCTTTGTGCTTTTTGGATACATATAAATACCTCCTTTTATCATATTTCTATGAAAGTCAGAAACCAAAGAGCCAATATATCTGCTGGTATAGGGTCTGTCTTCTTCTTCTGATTGGCAATATTTAATGTATTTTTTGATTCCTTCAGGAAAATCTAAATAGTTTCCCTCATTTACAGAGTAAATTTGTCCGTCCACAGGAAATTGCATGTTAGGATGAGATAAATACCAACTCCCTAAGGCAGGATTTAATGTAAATCCATTCACTCCTTTTCCAGTTGTATACACCAACATGGTAGAAGTTCCATAAACAACATATCCAGCGGCAACTTGTTTGTCACCTGTTTGTAAGAAATCTTTTAGTGCTACTGGGGTACCCACTGGAGTAATGCGTCTGAAAATAGAAAAAATGGTTCCTACAGAAACATTTACATCAATATTAGAAGAACCATCTAAAGGGTCAATTAATACAACATATTTATTTTGATGTAGTTCGTCTTGGCTATTAATTGTAATGAAATCATCTTCTTCTTCACTCGCAATTCCACAAACAATATTTCTATCTGTCATGGTTTGTATAAAAACATCATTGGCATAGACATCTAATTTTTGTTGGTCTTCACCTTGTATATTTGTATCGCCAGCAGCACCGGTAATATCTACCAATCCTGCTTTGTTCACTTCATGGTTTACGACTTTGGCAGCCAATCTGATTGAATTTAGTAATCTTGAGAGTTCTCCTGAAGAATATTGAAAATCACTTTGGTTTTCGATGATAAATTCTCCTAAAGTTTGATTTTTTTTAGCCATGATATAATGCGTTATACGGTTACAAAGATGCTGTTTTTTTTAAAACTACTATAACGATTTCGAGCTTTTTTAGAAGTTAGGTTTAATTTTAGACAAAACTTTTTTTTTCGTTATTATTCCGCATTAATTTTTGATTCTTTTTAAATCATTTACCTTTGATTCTGTAAAAAACAAATCATGAGTTTTATTATAAGAGAAGCGAAAAAACAAGATGCATCTGCTGTTTTAGATTTAATCACTGAGTTGGCTGTTTTTGAGAAAGAACCCACCGCTGTAGAAGTAACAGTTGCCGATATCGAAAAAGATGGTTTTTCTGACCGTCCAAAATTTAAGATTTTTGTTGCAGAAGAAGCTTCCTCAATTATTGGTATTGCATTTATTTACATGCGATATTCTACTTGGAAAGGACCGATTGTGCATTTGGAAGATTTAATTGTTACTGAGAAAAAAAGAAAACTAGGTATTGGAAAAGCGCTGTATACCAGTGTTTTAAAATATGCTCATGGACTTGGTGTAAAAAGAGTTTCATGGGAAGTAATCGATTGGAATACAAATGCCATTGATTTTTATGAAAACACTGGAGCCACTATTTTAAGTGATTGGTCCGTAGTGCAGATGTCAGAAGAAAACTTAGAGAAATTTGTGCAAAATAATTCGTAATGAAAATTTTTAAATTTGGGGGTGCTTCAATAAAAGATGTCGAAGGGGTTAAAAACCTTGTAAAGGTAGTACAACAACACGGTAGTGAAAACACCCTGGTAGTTATCTCTGCTATGGGTAAAATGACCAATGCATTCGAAGCACTAATAGACGCTTATTTCTATAAGCAAGATGCTTTACAAGCAAAGCGAAATCATGTAGAAAGTTTTCATAGAAACATGATGGATGAATTATTTGAGAAAGAGAATGAAATATATCTGCAAGTGGACACTCTTTTTGAAGAGTTGGACTGGTTTCTGAATAGAAATACATCGCAAAGATATAATTATGTGTACGATCAAATTATTTGTTTTGGGGAGCTGTTATCAACAAGAATAGTAAGCGCCTACCTAAAAACAGCACAAATAGAGAATAATTGGTTGGATGTTAGAAATTATATAAAAACGGATAGCAATTATAGGGATGCAAAGGTAAATTGGACGTTGACTCAACAAATAATTACAAAAAAAGTAGCGATGCATCAGCTAAATGTTACCCAAGGATTTTTGGCAGGAAATGATACCGAAAATACCACCACCCTGGGTAGGGAAGGTTCTGACTATACTGCAGGAATTTTTGCCTATTGCTTAAATGCAGAAAGTGTTACTATTTGGAAAGATGTTGCGGGAGTTCTCAATGCAGATCCAAGAGTTTTCTACGAAACCACCTTGTTAGAGCAGATTTCATACGAAGAAGCGATTGAAATGGCTTTTTATGGTGCGTCAGTAATTCATCCAAAAACAATACAACCTCTTCAGAGCAAAGAAATCCCATTGTATGTAAAATCCTTTTTAAATCCAACAGCACAAGGAACAAAGGTTTCTAAAGGTGCAGCACTGGTGCCCTATATTCCTTGTTTTATTGTGAAGAAAAACCAGGTATTTGTATCCATATCTGCAAACGATTTTTCTTTTATGGTAGAAAATAACCTGAGTTATATCTTTAAAAAACTACATGATTATAAATTGAAAGTGAATTTAATACAAAATTCAGCAATTAGTTTTTCTATTTGTATAGACAATAAGTTTGGCAATTTTGATGCTTTTTTCACAGCATTAAAGAACGAATTTAAAATTGAATATCAAAAAGATGTAGACGTATATACGATTCGTCATTTTAATACGAAAACAAAAGATACAATAACTAAATTGGGGAAAACGTTATTATCGCAAACGAACAAAGAAACCATTCAAATCGTTTTAAAGAAAAAATAAATAGTCTTATTTTTCACCAGGTTTAGAAAATACTTTTCGATCGAGTCTATGGCATTAGTAACTTCAAAAGAGATTTCAAAAGTAATTGGTATCCAAAAGTTAGGCTTTTTGGGCACTTTTGTTGGGTGGGTAGTACTTCGTGTATTACGGATTTCAAAACTCAATAAAATATACAATCAAAATAAACACAAAAAGGACTTGGATTTTTTAAACGCTGTTTTAAAAGATTGTCAAGTTGAATTTGAGATTCCAGAAGAAGACCTCAAAAGAATTCCAAAAGAAGGCGCTTTCATTACTATTTCCAACCATCCTTTAGGAGGCGTTGATGGTGTTTTATTGCTAAAGTTACTTATAGAGAAGCGAGCAGACTATAAAATTATCGCCAATTTTTTATTGCATAAAATTGCCCCTTTACAACCCTATGTAATGCCTGTAAATCCTTTTGAAAATAGAAAGGATGCAAAGTCAAGTGTTCCCGGGATTAAAGCCGCTTTACGCCACGTGAAATCTGGAAACCCTTTGGGGATTTTTCCAGCAGGTGAGGTTTCTACGCGCAAAGAAGGAAAATTAAAGGTGGATAAACCTTGGGAAAAGGGTGCAGTGCGGTTCATTAAAAAAGCCAATGTTCCCATACTTCCAATTTATTTTCATGCGAGGAATAGCCGTCTATTTTATTTTTTATCTAAAATGAGTGATACCTTTAGAACCGCAAAATTACCCTCGGAGATTTTATCCCAGAAAAATAGGGTGATAAAAGTTCGAATTGGAAAGCCAATTACGACCAAAGATCAAGATGCATACTCCGATCTTACTGCTTTTTCAGAATTTATAAGGAAGAAGACCTACTTATTAGCAAACCCATTTCATGAAAAAATGAAGATTTTATCTTCAACTAAAATTAAAATACAAAAACCCGCGAAAGAAATCATTACTCAGGAGAGTACGAGTTCTTTTATTAAAGAGGTCAATGTGCTTAGGGCTTCTGATGGTCGCTTGTTAGAAAGTAAAAATTATGAGGTCTTTTTTGCAAAAGCAAAAGAGATTCCCAGTCTTTTGCAAGAAATTGGACGTTTACGAGAAATTACTTATCGAGCAGTAGGAGAAGGCACCAATAAAGCTATCGATTTAGATAAATACGATACCTACTATTATCATTTATTTCTTTGGGACCGAGCAGCAAAGTGTTTGGTAGGTGCCTATAGAATGGGGTTGGGGAAAGAGATCTATAAAGAACACGGAATCAAGGGATTCTACATTCAAAATTTATTTAGAATTGAACCAGAACTGCACCAGATGATGGACAATACCATTGAAATGGGACGTGCTTTTATCATCCAAGCATACCAACAAAAACCAATGCCATTGTTTCTTTTATGGAAAGGAATTGTGCATGTAACCCTGCGATATCCGGAATATAAATACCTTATGGGAGGGGTTTCAATTAGCAATCAATTTTCAGATTTTTCAAAATCATTGATGATTGAGTTTATGAAATCGCATTATTACGACCCTTATGTGGCACAATATATTCAGCCAAAAAAAGAATATAAAGTGAAGTTGAAAGACGCTGATAAAGATTTTGTATTTGACGCCACGAAAGCGGACATGCAAAAGTTTGATAAATTTATAGATGAAATCGAACCAGGTGCTTTAAGAATCCCCGTTTTAATAAAAAAATATGTGAAACAAAATGCCCGTTTGGTAGCGTTTAATGTAGATCCAAAATTTAACAATGCGGTAGATGGCCTTATGTATATAAAGGTTGCAGATATTCCAGAGAGTACAGTGAAACCCGTCATGGAGGAATTTCAAGCAGAACTTGAACGCAAAGCTACTGAGGGTACTGTTGATAAATAATGGAGTTTTGTTTTAATATCGCAAAAAAATTATTTTGAGTTTATCAAACACTTAGAATCATTAGCCATAATTTTTCTACTATTTCAATCCCTTGTTAGTGAACCATTATCATTTAGAGTACCCATTTATTATCTCCTAAATGCGTAATGTAAAATGGCGTGGATGAAACTTTTGTAAATTCACTATAGCCATTAAAAGTAATAGCATTATTAATTCTCGTTAATTTCACAACTCCTGATAGATGCCGAGGATTTATAAAAATGGTTGCTCCTACAGGAGCATTATCTAAATCAAATTCTAATTCGCGATCCACCGCATTGGACAGATAATCTATTTAGGCATTTTGTATATCCAAATTGCTAGCATTTGTGATTGTAGATTTTAATAGGACTGCTTTCGCTGCTGTTGTCTGTTGCGCAAAAACAACGGAAACCGTAAAAAGAGAACTCACAATAAAAGGAATTACTTTTTTCATTTTTTTTGATGAAAATATGAGATTATATTTTTGCAAAGTAAAATGAAATCCTAGAATAAATAACGCGCAAAGTAATAAGTGGGAAGTCAAAAAACCTTAAAGCCCCTATTTAAAGCTTTTTTATTTTAAAAAAAGAGAATAAGTGGGAAATCGAGTTTTTCTAAAACGATCTCCATATAACAAAAGACCCATATTTAGATCCCTTATTTTAAAAAAAAGCCTCTTTGGGCGATTATGTTTTTGATGATTTAAAAGTGTTTTACTTTCGTTTGTGAGTGCCTTCTAAAAGAAGTGATTGTAATTGAACCTTTTAAACCTTTGTCTAGTTGATAAAAATGAGTAATTTTGCAGTCGATTTTTTATGAACAGAAGCCAATAAAGAAATGAATATTACAAAACAAAACAGTGATGCGTTAAATGCAGTTGTAAAAATTGATATTGTTGCAGAGGACTACCAAGCAAAAGTATCTAAATTATTAGAGGATTACCGAAAAAAAGCCGACATACCTGGATTTAGAAAAGGAAATGTGCCAATGGGTATGATTAAAAAGCAATATGGTAAATCGATCATGATCGATGAGGTAAACAAGCTTATACAAACTTCTCTCAATAAATATTTAACAGATGAGAAGTTAGAGATCTTAGGGAATCCAATTCCAAGAATGCAAGAAGATATTAACTGGGAAGCAGAAGTTTTTTCTTTCGAATTTGAATTAGGTTTAGCGCCTCAATTTGATGTAGATTTAAATGCAAAGAAAAAAGTAACACAATATACTATTATCGCAACGGACGAATTAATTGACAAAGAAGTTGAAAATATTCAAGCGCGTTATGGTACAGAATCTCCAACAGAGGTGGTTACAGCAACTTCTAATGTTACCGGTACTTTCGTAAGTCAAGAAAAAGAAATTGATAAAAAAGCAACATTTTCTTTAAAAGATGTTCAAGGCAAAGCAAACTTGAAAAAGTTTGTTGGCGCTAAGAGTGGTACTGTTATCGAATTGAAAACAAAAGGATTGTTTACAAATGAATATCAATTAGAGTCGGTTTTAGGCATTCCTCAAGATGAAGTTGTAGGTTTAGATATTAATGTAACCTTTACTTTAGAAGCAGCCACAGAGACAGTGCTTGCAGAATTAGATCAAGAATTGTTTAACAAACTTTTCCCTGATGGAAGCGTAACGACTGTAACAGCGGTAAGAGCGAAGATCAAAGAAGATGCAGAAAAGCAGTTCAGCCAACAAGGAGATCAACAATTATTAAACGCTGTAACAGAATACTTGGTTGAAAATACAAAATTTGATTTACCAGCAGATTTCTTAAAGAAATGGTTGGCAACAGCCGGTGAAAAACAATTGTCAACAGAAGAAGCCGCTGCAGAATATGAAAAATCTGAAAAAGCATTGCGTTATCAATTAATCGAAGGAAAGATTATGAAAGAGAACGACATCAAATTAGATTATGCTGAATTGGTTGCTTATGCAAAAGGATTTATCCGCACACAAATGGCACAATTTGGGAATATGAATCCAGAAGAAAAAGAACTGGATGATATTGCAACAAGAATCTTATCAAATCAAGAAGAAGCTCAAAAATTACAAGCACAGTTAATAAGTCAAAAATTATTGACGTTCTTTAAAGAAAACATGAGTTTCAAATCAAAGGAGCTTTCTTACGAGAAATTTGTAAAAGAAGTTTATAAATAGTGGTCATAGTATGTTTTTATACTCATTCTTGAGTTAAAAAATAAATAATTAAAAACCTGAATTGTTAAATTCGGGTTTTTTTAGTCTAGTACAGTCATAAAATAGTAACGGAATAGTTCTTATCTTTACAGATCAAATAATAAAATAATCATGGAAATGGATTACGGAAAAGAGTTCGAAAAATACGCAACAAAACACCACGGAATAAACAGTACCTATTTAGGTAAAATAACCAGTAGTCTTACCCCATATATTATGGAAGAACGTCAGATGAACATTACCCAAATGGATGTTTTTTCACGTTTAATGATGGATAGAATTATTTTCTTAGGAACAGGAATTAATGATCAAGTAGCCAATGTTATACAGGCACAATTGTTGTTTTTAGAGAGTTTAGATGCCAATAAAGACATTTCAATATACATTAACTCTCCAGGAGGAGGAGTGTATGCTGGTTTGGGTATTTACGATACCATGCAGTTTATAAAACCAGATGTTGCAACAATCTGTACAGGAATGGCAGCCTCTATGGGTGCTGTTTTAATGTGTGCCGGTGCCAAAGGAAAACGTTCTGCATTGCCTCACTCTCGCGTAATGATTCACCAACCACTAGGAGGAGCACAAGGTCAAGCTTCAGACATCGAAATTACCACACGAGAAATCTTAAAACTAAAGAATGAGTTGTATGCAATTATTGCAAACCACTCGGGGCAAACCATCGAAAAAGTACATCAAGATTCTGATAGAGATTATTGGATGAAGGCAGACGAAGCAAAGCTGTACGGTATGATTGATGAAGTTTTAGTAAGAAAGTAAAAAAGCCTAAAGCCAAAAGCATAAAGCGATTCAAATGTCGAAAGAAGAAAATTTAGAATGTTCGTTTTGCGGACGCAAGAAAGCAGAAACAGACTTGTTAATTGCAGGGGTAGATGCGCATATCTGTGATAAATGTATTGAGCAAGCACATGGTATTGTTGAAGAAGAAGTATCTGAAACAAATACAGGAGGCCTTTCAAAAGATTTATTATTAAAAAAACCAGTAGAAATTAAAACGTTTTTAGATCAATACATTATTGGACAAGATGAAACGAAGCGTGCGATGGCTGTAGCAGTTTACAATCATTACAAAAGATTATTACAAACCACAGATACAGATCATGAAGACGAAGTAGAAATCGAAAAATCAAATATTGTTTTAGTTGGTGAAACGGGTACTGGAAAAACATTAGTGGCTCGGACGATTGCAAAAATGCTAAACGTCCCTTTTTCTATTGTAGACGCAACCGTTTTAACGCAGGCAGGATATGTTGGTGAAGATGTAGAAAGTATATTGAGCAGACTTTTACAAGCAGCAGATTACGATTTAGAAAAAGCACAAAGAGGGATCGTTTTTATTGATGAGATTGATAAAATAGCCAGAAAAGGCGATAATCCGTCTATTACCAGAGATGTTTCTGGAGAAGGAGTTCAGCAAGCCTTGTTAAAATTATTAGAAGGTACTGTAGTAAATGTTGCGCCAAAAGGCGGAAGAAAACACCCAGAGCAAAAGTTTATCGAAGTAGATACCAAAGATATTTTATTTATTGCAGGAGGTGCTTTTTCAGGAATTGAAAGAATTATTAGCAAGCGTTTAAACAGGCAAGCCGTTGGTTTTAGTGCTTCTTTAGACGATGATAAAATTGATGAAGAAAACCTATTACAATACATCATCCCTTCCGATTTAAAAGCTTTTGGATTGATTCCTGAAATTATCGGACGTTTGCCAGTATTAAGCTATATGAACCCTTTGGATGCAATAACTTTAAGAGCGATTCTAACAACGCCTAAAAACTCCATTATTAAGCAATACACAAAGCTCTTTGCAATGGATGCTATTGATTTCACCATTGAAGAAGATGCATTAAACTATATTGTAGAAAATGCAGTAGCCTATAAGTTGGGTGCAAGAGGTTTACGTTCTTTATGTGAAGCGATCTTTACAGATGCGATGTTTGAATTGCCAAGTGCTGAAGAGAAAGTATTGAAGGTAACCAAACAATATGCAGCCTCTAAATTAACAAATACGACCCTAAAAAAGTTAAGAGCAGCCTCCTAATTAGCAGCTATTATATAAAGGCCTCATCGCTTTTTTAAAGTCTGTGAGGTCTTTCTTATTTCCAAAAAAAACCAAATAGAAAACAACGTTCAAAATTGGTATCTTTGTTTCTCTATTAAAGAATATAATCCATGATTTCTAGAAGTACCATAGACCGTGTTTTCGAATCTGCAAGAGTAGAAGAGGTTATTGGTGAGTTTGTTCAACTAAAAAAAGCAGGGAGTAATTTTAAAGGTTTAAGTCCCTTTACAGATGAAAAATCACCCTCGTTTATGGTATCTCCAGTGAAGCAAATCTGGAAAGATTTTTCAACTGGAAAAGGTGGTAATGCAGTTTCTTTTTTGATGGAACACGAACACTATTCCTATCCAGAAGCCCTAAAATGGTTAGCAAGAAAGTACAATATAGAAATCGAAGAAACCGAACAATCCGAAGAACAAAAAGCACAATTGAATGAGCGAGAAAGTATGTTTCTGGTTTCTAATTTTGCCAAAGAATACTTTCATGACCTTATACTCAATACCATTAAAGGAAAAGCAATCGGGTTGTCCTACTTTAAAGAACGAGGTTTTACAGACGAAACCATCAAAAAATTTGACTTAGGATACTGTAAAGACGAATGGGATAATTTTACCAAAGCAGCTTTAGACAAAGGATATGATCTTAAATATTTATCAGCAACAGGTTTGACTATTGTCAAAGAAAACAAACAATTTGATCGATTTAAAGGTAGGGTAATGTTTCCGATACACTCTATGTCTGGGCGGATTTTAGGTTTTGGAGGTCGAATTTTAACAAGCGATAAAAAAGCAGCGAAATACTTAAACTCGCCAGAAAGTGATATTTACCACAAGAGTAAAATCTTATATGGAATTTATCAGGCAAAGAAAGAAATTGCCAAACAAGACAATTGTTTTTTGGTAGAAGGCTATACCGATGTAATTTCGTTCAACCAATCTGGAGTGGAAAATGTAGTTGCTTCTTCAGGAACTGCTTTGACCGCAGATCAAATTCGACTGGTAAGTCGATTGACTAAAAATATTACCGTACTTTTTGACGGAGATGCCGCTGGGACACGTGCTTCTCTTCGTGGAATTGATTTGATTTTAGAGCAGGGAATGAATGTAAAGGTAGTGCAGTTCCCAGATGGAGAAGATCCAGATAGTTTTGCCAAATCACATTCAAATAGCGAATTAAAAACCTATTTAGAAGACACAGCACAAGATTTTATTAACTTTAAAGTTTCTCTACTTTTAAAAGATTCGAAAAACGATCCCATTAAAAAAGCAGGCGTAATTCGAGATATTGTATTCAGTATTTCTAAAATACCTGACGGTATTCAACGCGAAGTTTATGTGCAAGAATGTGCCAGAATTATGGACATTTCAGAGCGCGTTTTATTCAGCGAATTAGCACAAATGCTCAGTAAAGATCGCAATGCAAAAGCGGTTAAAAGTAATACGAAATCAAATTTCAATTCAAATGTAGCTCCAAATCAACCACCGCCAGAATATTTCCAGCAGCAGGAGCAATCTCAAATGGGCCTAGTAAAAGGAGGAATGCTGGCTACTCAAAAAATAGACCAGTTGTCTATTTTAGAAAAAGAAATCATAAGAATTTTGTTGCTTTATGGAAATAATGAAGTAGATTTTATAGAGGAAGTGGTTCAGGTAAACGAAGACGGAAAAGAAACTTACAGTAATAGAATTTATAAAAATACTGTTTCTTCAGAAATCTATGTTCATTTGCATGAGGACGAAATAGAGTTCTCAAACGCTACATTTCAAGAGATTTATAATGAAATTATTCATCAATTAAATCAGCTAGAAAAATTAGACATAGACCGTTTAATTAACCACAAGAATACAGAAATCGCTTCCATTGTAACTTCTATTTTAATGGAAAAAGAAAACCCTACCCAGCAGTTAAGTAACTGGGAGAGCAAAAGTATTGAAGTGAAATCTGAAATAGAAAAATTACCAAAAGCAGTAAATGATGTTGTTTTTAATATCAGAAGAGTTTTGATCGAAACTTTGGTGAATGAGAAATCATCAGAAAATAGAATTTATTCTAACGAAGAAAAAGAAGAAATTATAAGGTATAATAATTTAAAAATGAAACTTTTTAATAAATTGACAAGAGTGGTTTAAAACGCTCAATTATTGTAAACTTTTAGGAATCACACAAACAGGAATTGGGTTCATTTTATGTTGATTGATACTATTTAGTCGTGTATATATTTTAAAAACTTCCTGTTTCCTTCCTGTAAAATCATTCGCAGTTTTTCCAAGATCTTGCATGTTCATAGCCCATTCCAATTCATCATAAGAAGCGCCTATTTGATCTTCATCGGTTCTGCTGTCTCCAAACAGGCCGTCGGTAGGTTCTGCCTCTTGAATGGCTGTTGGGACCTTTAAAAAAGCAGCGATTTTGTATACTTCAGATTTCATTAAATCGGCAATAGGACTAAGATCAACACCACCATCTCCATATTTGGTATAAAACCCAACGCCAAAATCTTCAACTTTATTTCCCGTTCCAGCAACCAGATAATGGTGCAGTCCCGCAAAATAATACAAAGTGATCATTCGCAATCTTGCTCTTGTGTTTGCTAAAGAAAGTGCCACTTGTTCAGAAGAAGCAACCTCCGGAACAACATTTATAAAATTATCAAAAGAGCTTGTTAGATCTACGCGAACACTAGAAACATTTGCATATCTTTCTTTTAATTGCGCAATATGTGCTTCAGCTCTCGTTACTTGGTTTGGTGCTTGGTGTATTGGCATTTCTACACATAATGTAGGAAAACCCGTTGCTGCACATAAGGTGGAAGTTACCGCAGAATCGATTCCACCAGAAACCCCAATTACAAACCCTTTTACCCCAGCATTCTCTGCATACACTTTTAACCAATCAATAATATGTTCTGTTACTTTTTGAGCATTCATACACAAACTATTTTAGTATTTTTGTCGTTCTATTATCTAACAGCAATATACAAATTTTATGAAGTTTTTTTTAAGGATTTTTATGATTTCTCTCATTTTACTCTCTTGTAAAAATGAAGACCAAAACAGTATCGATGTTTCAAATATTGAAGTGGATTTCGCGATAGAACGTTTCGAAGAGGCTTTTTACAATGCCACTCCAGAGACTTTAGTTGAAGTTAAAAAAAGATTTCCTTTGTTGTTCCCAAGTGCAGAGTCCGATAGCGTTTGGTTGGCAAAAATAAACAACAAAGACGAACAAAATTTATTTAAAGAAACGCAAGTAATCTTCAGCGATTTCAACGAAATTAAAAAACAGTTCGCCTCTCTATTCAAACACATTACCTATTACAATCCTAGATTTAAGGCCCCCAAAGTCATAACTATGCTTTCCAATATTGATTATGAGAATCGAGTGGTGTATGCAGATAGTTTGTTGTTGATTTCTTTAGATGTTTATTTGGGAAAGCAGCATGAATTTTATGCAGATTATCCAATGTACATTAAGGAGAACAACACGAAAGAACACCTTATCGTTGATGTTGCCAACGCAATTATTCATTCTCAATTTCCACCTTCTAACTATCGAAGTTTCTCGTCGAAAATAATTGAAGAAGGAAAAAAAATGTATTTACTAGATGTTTATTTGCCATCTGTTTCTGAAAAAGAAAAAACAGGTTATACTTTCGCCAAATTAGCTTGGGCAAAACAGCAAGAAGAAGCGGTTTGGAAATTTTTTATTGAAAATGAATTGCTATACAGTACCGATACGAAGTTGAACAAACGATTTATTGAGAATGCCCCTTTTTCTAAATTTTATACGGCACAAGACAATCAATCTCCAGGTAAAATAGGGAGTTATATTGGTTGGCAAATTGTTCGATCTTTCATGAAACAGAATGATGTATCTTTGCAAAAATTAATAACAATAGACGCACAAAGTTTATTAGACCAATCAAAATATAAACCAAAAAAGTAATGGCTGTAAAACATACATCGGAGATCAAATTTCAAATTGGCTTGGATGAAAATAGAGTTCCTGAAAAAATTTCATGGACAGCAAAAGAAGGAGGAGTAGAAGATATGACATCCAAGGCAATTATGCTCTCTGTTTGGGATCCTAAAGACAAAGATACTTTACGGATGGATTTATGGACGAAAGACATGCCAGTAGATGAAATGAAACAATTTTTTCACCAGACCTTAGTGTCAATGGCAGCTTCTTTTGAGAAAGCTACAAACGATGAGAAAATGAGCGCTACCATGCGTGATTTTTGTGCTTATTTTGCAGAGAAACTAGAAATTGTTAAGGAGTAATTTTTACAAATTATAAAAGGGCTAAAAATAGGGGGCTTTTATTAAAATTAAAACATTTTATGCCTCGTTGATTTGCTGGATGATTGCGAAGTAATCATTTTCATTATTTACAAAATCCAATTCAGAAACATCAATGGTCAATACGTTTAAGTCTTGTTCTGTTTTTATAAAGTTAGAATACCCTTCCTGTATTTTTTTTAAATAGTCTTTTTCAATATTTTGCTCGTAGTCTCTTCCTCTTTTTTTAATATTTTCTAACAATCGATCTGTATTCTGATATAGATACACATATAGATCCGGTTTTGTAATCTCTTTATACATCAAATCAAACATTTTTCGATACAAAAAATATTCATCTTTAGACAAGGTTACTTGTGCGAAAATTAAAGATTTAAAAATATAATAATCGGAAACAATAAAGTTTTTGAACAAGTCAAACTGTGCCAAGTCATCACTCAATTGCTGGTATCTGTCTGCAAGAAAACTCATTTCTAAGGGAAATGCATAGCGTTCCTTGTCTTCATAGAACTTTGGTAAAAAAGGATTGTCTGCAAAACGCTCTAACACCACTTTTGCATTAAATTGATCAGAGAGCAGCTTGGCTAGTGAAGTTTTACCAGCTCCAATATTCCCTTCAATAGCTATGTAATTGTATTTTTCCGATAGTGGAATTGGACGGATTAATTTCTCTGGAATCATTTCAATTCCTAGAGTATCTTCACAATTTTGTAAGCAAATTGCAATTTTCTTTTTAGTGATTGGGTGTATGAAGGTGGAAGCAATTTCATTTAGAGGCACCAAAACAAATTTGCGCAATAACATTTTTGGATGTGGGACTGTGAGTGTTTTAGAGAAAATAATTTCATCGTCAAACAATAAAACATCAATGTCTATGGGCCTATTTTGATATTCGTTTTGTCCCTTTCTAGTTCTCCCTAATTTTTTTTCGATTGCTAGAAGGGTTTGTAATAATTTTTCTGGGGCTTGATAGGTAGAAACCTTTATGCAAGTATTAAGAAATTCATCCCCCTCAAAACCCCAGGAAGGAGTTTTGTAGATAGCAGCTATTTTTTGAATAGCCCCCACCTCACTAGCAATTAAATGAATTGCTTTTTGTAGGTTCTCAAGTTTTTCTCCTTGATTTGAACCGAGAGAGAGGTATGTAATACGTTGGATTTTCATAAAGATTTACAAAGAAAATAAAAGCATTTTGATATTTAGGTTTTATTAAAAAAAAATAGAAAAAAAGATCAACTAATTTAAAGGGTAATAATTATTTTTCTATGAGAGAATTGAAAATTAAATCATTCTTTTCAATAGAAATGATCAATTCGTAACAAATAAATTCCAAAGCGCAGTATGCAATCTTTATCTCAGCCCATTGATGTCATATTGAGACACAAAATTCCAAACCAATTCAGATGCTTTTTGGTTTTGAAATGTAGCGTCAAACCAAACATGACCTCCACCAATATATTTATAATGCTCCACAGAAACGGATTGTTCTCCTTGATCATAGCGGTAGTGTTCAATGGTTAATCCTCCAGTATTATCGGTAGTTACCGTTGGACTTGTTGTTGTGTTATTAAAATCTATCCAATGCGCTAACGTACTTTGGGCTGCTTCCCATTCCGCATCCCCATTATAAGGCAATACGCTGTCGGAAGTTCCATGAAGATGAACTACAGGCATAGGATGACTTGTAGGCCCAATACAATCTAACATGGCGCCAGAAACAGATGCTACAGCAGCAATCAAATCACTTTTGTAATTTGCAAGGCCATATGCCATCATGCCACCGTTTGAAAATCCAGCAGCATAAATGCGCTCCATATCAACTTGGTACTGAGCAGAAATTGTATTGACCATCGCTTCAACAAATCCAAAATCATCCGCATTACTTTTGTTGTCTCCACCAGTTGGACAAGCATTCCAATGAGAAAAACCATTCAAACAACTGCCTTGAGGATACACCAGTATAAAATTGTTTGATTCTGCCAATGATCGCATATCAGCATTTCTCATAAAATCGCTCGCACTACCTCCAAATCCATGAAAATTGAGCATTAATGGAACAGTCGTGCTGCCGTCATAAGAATTTGGAACATACAATACATATTCTCTGTTTATTTCATCATGAAGTATTGTTTGTGTATTGGTGTTTGAATAACAGAATTCAGAACTGATCTTCTCATCCTCTTTTGTGCAACTACTCAAAAAGACACCTAGCATCGTTATAATTAAAATTGCTTTTTTCATGAGATAAGTTTTAAGTATTCGAGCGTCTCTTTACAAAAATTGTGTACAACGATCTTTTATTTGATGTCCATCAAATTTAAACAATATAAATGACTTCGAAAAAGAGCTAAAAAACTCGAAGAGCTGATATGTGCGTTTGTGTAGAAATTCACTTTGCTATGGTAGGCCGTTCATAAAGGAAAAATAGACTACTTGCTGACGTTGAAAAGCATCAAAAAATTAACAATTAAATTCAATAAACAAACCTTATTGTATAAAAAAACCTGTTACTTTATAAAGTAACAGGTTTGGTATTCTATAATTAAAAAGAATGAAGATTACGCTTCTTTTTTGGGTGCTCTTGGTTTTCTGTCATCACGTCCGCGATTGTCTCTGCTTCTGTTATCACGTCCGCCAGAACGTTTGTCATCTCTTGGAGGCCTTGCTACATATCCTTCTGGTTTTGGTAACAATGCCTTACGAGAAACTTTTTCTTTACGAGTTCTTGGGTCTAAACCAAAGTACTTCACATCAAAAACATCTCCCATATTTACAACGTCAGAAACATTTTCTGTACGTTCCCATGCCAATTCACTTACGTGTAATAAAACTTCGTTTCCTGGTGCTTCAACATACTCAACAACAGCCCCAAAATCTAACATCTTGATCACTTTTACTTCGTAAGCACTACCAACAGTTGGTTTAAATAACATGGACTCAATACGAGCAATTACTTGTTCAATTCCAGCAGGATCAGTTCCTAAAATTTCGATAATTCCTTCTTCTGTTACAGCGTCTTCAGTAATTACAATTGTAGTTCCTGTTTCTTTCTGTAGTTCTTGAATATGTTTCCCTCCTGGTCCAATAAAGGCCCCAATCATATCATTAGGAATTCTTCTGTTAATCATTTTAGGTGCGTGATCTTTTACTTCTGCATTAGGCGTAGTAATCGTCTCTGTTAATTTGTCTAAAATGTGCAAACGACCGTTTCTTGCTTGTTTAAGTGCATTTACTAAAATCTCGTATGAAAGGCCTTTTACTTTAATATCCATTTGACAGGCGGTAATTCCTTCAGAAGTACCCGTTACTTTAAAGTCCATATCCCCTAAGTGGTCTTCATCCCCTAAAATATCGGATAAAACGGCATAACGATCTCCATCAGAAATTAATCCCATAGCAATACCAGAAACGGGTCTTGTCATTTGAACACCAGCATCCATTAAAGCCATTGTACCCGCACAAACAGTTGCCATAGAAGAAGAACCATTAGATTCTAAAACTTCAGAAACTACTCTTACAGTGTAAGGGCAATCATCTGGAATCATTCCTTTTAATCCACGTTGTGCCAAGTTACCATGACCAACTTCTCTTCGAGAAGTTCCTCTTAAAGGTCTTGCTTCACCGGTACAAAAAGGAGGGAAGTTGTAATGCAAATAGAAGTTCTCTTCACCTTCGTAAGAAGGCATATCTATTTTATTTGCATCTCTCGAAGTTCCTAAAGTTACAGTTGCTAATGCTTGTGTTTCTCCACGTGTAAATATGGATGAACCATGAACGGATGGTAAGTAATCAACCTCACACCAAATAGGTCTAATTTCGTCAGTTTTACGTCCGTCTAAACGCAAGCCTTCCGCTAAAGTTAATTCTCTAACTGCAGCTTTTTGCGCTTTATTAAAATATTTTCCAACTAAATCTCCGTAATCTGCTAATTCTTCTTCTGTAAATGAAGCTGTTAATTCTTCTTTTACTTCACCAAAAGCAGTTGTACGTTCTACTTTTGAAGTTCCCTTTTTAGCAATTGCATAACATTTATCATAACTGAAGGCATGAATTTTTGCTGCTAATTCTTCATCTTCTCTTTCACCTTCATATGTTCTAGTTTCTTTTTTCCCGAAAGCTTCCGCCAAACGAACTTGAGCAGCACACTGAACTTTAATTGCTTCGTGTGCAAACTTAATTGCGTCTGCCATTTCTTCTTCAGAAATTTCATCCATCTCACCTTCCACCATCATTACAGAATCTGCCGAAGCTCCAATCATCATGTCAATGTCAGATGCTGCTAATTGTGCTCTATTTGGGTTGATTACGAATTCTCCATTTACTCTTGCAACACGTGCTTCAGAAATTGGACATTCGAAAGGAAAGTCTGATAATTGAATCGCTGCTGATGCTGCCAAACCTGCTAATGCATCTGGCATTACATCTTCATCATGAGACATCAATTGAATCATCACTTGTACTTCGGAATGGTAATCTTTTGGAAATAATGGACGTAAAACTCGGTCTACTAAACGCATTGTTAATACTTCTCCATCACTTGGTCTTGCTTCTCTTTTAAAGAATCCTCCAGGATAACGTCCTGCAGCTGCAAATTTTTCTCTATAATCTACTGTTAATGGTAAAAAGTCTACTGTACCTGCTTTGTAGCTAGATACTACTGTACATAACAACATTGCTTTTCCCATCTGAACAACAACTGAACCGTGAGCTTGTTTTGCTAATTTACCGGTTTCTAATGAAATGGTTCTTCCATCTCCAAGGTCTATAACCTCTCTAAATACTTTTGGAATCATAAATGAATTCTAAATTTTAAATTACTAATTTTTTTGTTGTTGTATTGTTGTCTGTTGTTGCAATGGAAATTCAAAAATGCTGTTACTATTTTTGATTTTTTTATACTGTTGCTGACTTTGTTAGAATCAGACTTTAATTTACTGTAATAAAAAAGAGGTGCGTTTATAGCCCCTCTTTTTGTAAGAATTATTTTCTAATTCCTAATTCTTTGATAATCGCACGATATCTGTTGATTTCTGATTTCTTCAGGTAATCTAACAAGCTTCTACGCTTACCAACCATCATTACTAAGGAACGCTCTGTATTGTAATCTTTACGATTTTTCTTTAAGTGCTCTGTTAAATGGTTGATTCTGTGCGTAAATAACGCGATTTGACCTTCTGATGAACCGGTATCGTTTTTTCCTTTACCGTGTTTTTCGAAGATGCTTTCTTTTACTTCTTTAGTTAAGTACATGCCAATATTATTTAAATGATTATTATGTATGTCAATGGTATGTCCATTGAGTTTGCAAATATAATATTATTTATTGATTTCTTACAGGTATATTCTGTATTAAATCGATGTATAAATTTACGTGCTTTTTTAAATTTTTTCTTTCGTAGATTCCATCAAGGAAACCGTGTTCTAAAACAAATTCAGAACGTTGAAACCCTTCCGGTAAATCTTTCCCTGTAGTATCTTTCACAACTCTTGGTCCCGCAAAAGCAATTAAGGCATTGGGTTCTGCAATATTAATATCTCCTAACATTGCAAAAGAAGCGGTGGTTCCTCCTGTTGTAGGATCTGTACATAAAGAGATGTATGGAATTTTAGCTTCGGCTAATTGTGCTAGCTTTACGGAGGTTTTTGCCAATTGCATTAGCGATAATGATGCTTCCATCATTCTAGCCCCACCCGATTTAGAAACCATTAAAAAGGGTACTTTGTTTTTTATTGAATAATCAATGGCTCTTGCAATCTTTTCTCCAACAACACTTCCCATAGAACCGCCAATAAAAGCAAAATCCATTGCCGCTATTACGAGTTCTTTTCCTAACGATTTTCCAACGGCTGTGCGCACTGCATCTTTAAGCTTTGTTTTTTCTTGTGCCGCTTTTACCCGCTCTGGATATTTTTTAGTGTCTTCAAAGCTTAAAGGATCTTTAGAGCTTAAATTTTCGTCCAATTCCGTAAAGGTATTATCATCAAAGAACAATTCGAAATACTCTTTACTTCCAATTCTTACATGGTAACCATCCTCTGGACTTACATATAAGTTCTTCTTTAACTCTTCAGTGTCAATGATTTTTCCACTGGGCGTTTTATACCAAAGACCTTTTGGAGTGTCTTTTTTTTCCTCTGTTGGGGTTTGAATCCCTTTATCTGTACGTTTAAACCAAGCCATAGTTCCTTCGATTTATGTTGTTGTTTGTCTAATTGTTTTAACTATTTTAAAAAATAGTGAACCACAAATGTAAAAGTTTTTTTATGAACTATCCTTTTTTCTTTTTAGATATCTATTTTTAATAGAAAAAGCATTTTGATAAGTTATCAAAATGCTTTTTAAAAAAAGGTCAAATGTAAAACTATAAGGTATTTACATTGTTTAAATCTTCAAATGCTTGTTGTAAGCGGGCTTTAAAAGTTTGCTCACCCTCACGCAACCATTTTCTTGGATCGTAATGTTTTTTATTGGGTTGGTCAGCTCCATCAGGATTTCCAATTTGAGAAGAAACATAGGCTTGTTTAAGAATCATATAATCGCGAATTCCTTCTGTAAATGCGTATTGTAAATCGGTGTCAATATTCATTTTAATCGTTCCATAACCAATCGCTTCTCTGATTTCTTCTACTGTAGACCCAGAACCCCCATGAAATACAAAGTCAATTGTATTGTGAGGAACATTGTATTTTTTTGAAATATATTTTTGAGAATTCTTTAAAATTTTTGGCGTTAATTTTACATTTCCTGGCTTGTAAACTCCGTGAACGTTTCCAAAAGCCGCTGCAATTGTAAATTGAGGAGAAACTTTTAGCAACTCTTCATAGGCATAAGCTACTTCTTCAGGTTGTGTGTATAATTTTGAAACATCAACATCAGAATTGTCTACACCATCTTCTTCACCACCAGTAATTCCTAATTCAATTTCTAAGGTCATCCCAATTTTACTCATTCTGGCCAAATACTTTTTACAAATCTCAATATTTTCTTCTAAAGGTTCCTCAGACAAATCGATCATGTGAGAGCTGTATAAAGATTTACCAGTTTCGGCAAAGTGCTTTTCCGATGCGTCTAACAAACCATCAATCCAAGGCAATAATTTTTTCGCAGCGTGGTCAGTATGTAAAATTACAGGAACTCCATATAATACCGCCAATTCATGAATGTGTTTTGCTCCTGCAACAGCACCAGCAATGGCTGCTTTTTCATTTTCGTTTGACAAACCTTTACCTGCATTAAATTGCGCACCACCATTCGAAAATTGAATAATAACAGGAGCATTTAAATCTTTTGCAGTTTCCAAAACGGCGTTGATTGTACTAGAACCAACTACGTTTACAGCAGGAATTGCAAATCGTTTCTCTTTTGCTAAATTAAATATTTCTTGAACTTCTTTACCTGTGGCAACTCCTGGCTTGATCATAAAAAATGTTTTAAGTTTTGTTTGATTACAAAATTAGATGTTTTTTTATGTAAAATTCAAAAAAAAACAAGGAGTTTACGAATACGTTTTAGTCTCTCAAGAATCTCCTTAAAAAGGGTAGTTAATTCCAATATTGTATACGGCACTTGAAAAATTATAATTGCTAAACCACTTATTTTCTTTCAAATAAGGCTCGTGAGTTTTAAAGCCAATATCAAAACGAAGAATTAAAAAGTTTAAATCATATCGAACTCCAAAGCCAGTTCCAATCGCAAAATCGCTTAATGAGGAGATGCCATTAAATTTTGCTTCACGGTCTACAAAAGAAGAATTGGTAATGTCCCAAATATTTCCAGCATCCGCAAAAACCGCTCCTTTTAGTTTGGCTACAATATCAAATCGATACTCTAAACTCGTCAAAAATTTCAAACTTCCGATATTATATTCTAAGCCCGTATTTCTTCTACCTGGCCCTAGTTCATATGTTTGCCAAGCTCGAATGTCATTGGAACCTCCTGCAAAATAACTTTTTGTAAATGGAATTGCTGAATTATCATAGGTGATAATAGCGCCTAAAAAACTTCGGATTCCGATTACAGAGTTTCCGCTTACATCCCAAAATTTCTTGTATTCAATATCTGTCTTAAAATATTGTGCCAAGGGAATGTCTAAAAAGGTTTTTTTATTATTGGCATTTTTAGTATTAGAAAGCAATCCCAGAATATTCCCTGAATTTGCTATACGAACTTTAAAAAACGAAAAACCATTGTCTTTAAAGTTGGTTTGATTGTTGAAAGTGTATGAATAGGCAATCGTTGGTATTAAGAAATCGGAGGTAATAATATTATACCGGTTTAAAATATTTAAGTTGTTGTTAAATTCAGTTGGATTACTTATTTGAAGCGAATTATCAGTTGCAATGGCGCGCATTTTGTTTAATGCAACTTGGGACAATGTCTCATTGTTTGGGAATACAAAAGAAGGTTCTAATTCACTTACAACATTCTTTAGGTTTGTAAACTCAGAACTATATACATTGAAATATTTATCAATATTTTGATTTTGAATATACTGTGTATTAAAAACTTCTAACTGAATGGTTTTTTGTGCATTGTATTGCCATTTGTAATCAGATAATAGGGTAAAAGTCTGCCGATCTAAACCAATGTTTTTTTGGACGCTGGTTCCGATAGAAAAAAGAGTTCTTGGAGACATCTCTTTCGGGACTAATTTACTCAATCCAAAAGGGGCTACAAATCTTGGAATTTCAACAGATACATCCCCTCCAAATTCCCAACCCGGACCATTGTTGGAATTAAACCAGGAACCCAGTAAAGACATTTTTAGTAATTCTGCACCTCTAAAAGCATTTCTATCCGTAATCGAAAATTTTGCAGAAGTACCAATATTTCTAATGTTAGAGTGTGTCAATTCCGTCTCAAAACCCAAAGTATATTTTTCAATAGGGGTTAAAAGAATCTTCATTTTTAACGCTTTATCATTTAACGCTTCAAATTTAATACTCGTGGTTTTAAAATTTTTGAGCGACTTTAAGTGGTTTCTTGTTAAGTTTCTTAAAGTGTCCTTGTAGATATCGCCGGGTTTTAAGAAAATAGATTCAGCAAGGTATTTCGGATTGTATCTTACTTTGTCATACGCAATAAATTGAATCCCTTTATAAGAGATCGTATCTTTATAGGTCTTCTCTTTTTTCAGAAAAGAATAGTCTGTGATTACTGAAACTTCTTTAATTTTTTGCACCTTAAAAGGTTTGTTAATATACGTGCCGTTCTCTTCAATAATTCGTTCTCCAGAAATGATAAAATCTACATTTGTTTTGTAATCTTTTCTTGTAGAATCTACATAAAATCCGAGGTAGTTTTCAGCAAAATGATAAATTCCATTATTTCTATAGAGTTTTATAATTTGTTTTGCTTCGTCTATGAAAGTTTGATTTTTGTATTGACTGCCTTTTTTTAAAAGCGATGTTTGTAAAGCATTTTTGTAAATTGAATCTAAAACTGGCGATTCTATTTTTACAGAGATTGTATCTAAAAAAGTTGGTTTCCCAGGTTTTATATAGTAACCAACAGTTGCTTTTTTTGGCTTTAAAGAATCTACAACAACGGTCTTTATAGAAGCATCAAAAAAACCCTGAGTTTTGTAATAGGCTAATAAATTGTTTCCCGTTTTTGTGATTTTCCCTTTGTTTAAAATTACAGGTTCATCATAGGCTAAAAACCAATTATAAAGGCCTATCAATGTGTTTGCATAGGCGATACTTTGTTTTTCTGAAAATACATTTTTGATAAAATGATATGAACCCCTATTTTTTTGACCCCATTCTTTGGCTGTTTTAGGTTTTTGGTGATTTCCTAGATTATGAAAATACAATCCAAAAGGCAACCCTAAAAAGCGCGGATTTGGCTTTTGAAGAACATATTTCTGAAGTTCATCACTCTTATTTCTAACACTGTCAACGTAAATGTAGTTTTTTCTGAGGAGGTGTTCATTTTCGGCAACATGCTTTGTGGAATTGCAAGCAGCAAAAAGAATAAAGAGGAAGAAAAAAAGAGAGAGTTTTTTCATTAAGTTTGTAAAACTATTTGTTTCAAAAATAGTATTTTTCCATGGTATATTTTCAATTAGAATCAATTAATGAATATTTCTAAAAATCAACTTAAACTGATAACAAGTTTATCGCAAAAAAAGTATCGAATAAAGCATCAATTATTTATAGCTGAAGGGGTAAAAGTAGTTGAAGAAATTCTAGACACCAACTACAAAGTTCATTTGCTTTTTTGTACTGAAGATTATACATGTGCAGTTGAAAAGAAGAAAGTGATTGTTGTTTCTGAAAATGAACTAAAAAAAATCAGCAAGTTAAAAACGCCTAATAAGGTCTTTGCAATTTTCGAATTTCCAGCTGCATCAAGTTTAAAAGAAAACGGACTTATTTTAGCTTTAGATGCTATAAATGATCCAGGAAATTTAGGAACGATTATTCGTTTATGTGATTGGTTTGGAGTTACACAATTGGTTTGTTCTTTAGACACAGTAGATGCTTTTAATCCGAAAGTTGTACAAGCTTCTATGGGTTCATTAACGAGAGTTTCTATTATTTACAGGGACTTACTCCTGTATATTAAAGCGACAAAGTTACCTGTATTTATTGCCGATATGGAGGGAAGTAATGTATATACATCTTCTTTGCCAAAAGAGGCGGTATTGATTATGGGAAATGAAGCAAACGGTATTTCAGATTCCATAAGGGATTTAGTGAGCCATAAGGTTTCAATTCCAAGATTTGGAGAACTTCAAAAAACAGAAAGCTTAAATGTGGCTGCTGCCTCTGCGATATTGATAAGTGAATTTAAAAGAAGTAGTGCTTTGTAATTTTCAATCCAAACATGGACGTATTATTCAAATGCAAAATTTAAGAAAAGCCCCCGTGTTCCAAGAAATTTAATAGGGTCTGTCCATTGACTGGCACCATTTGCAACGTTGTCGTATTTTAGTTCATTGTTGATTGCAAAAACACCTCTTATTGAAGGGGAAAACTTGAAATAATGAAGGTAAATATCAACTCCAATCCCTAATTCATACATGAAGTTATGCGTTTTCATTCTAAATTCTCCTGCAGTATTATCATCTTGATTTTGTTCGTTACTCGAAAGATTTAGATCATATGAGACACCTGCTAGTAGATATGGTCGAATGTTGCGATACTTATCGGTACTCATTTTAAAAACCAATGGAACGTGAAGAAAGGTTGAGCTCGCATCTCTGATACTGTCTTTGGGTTCGTCCAAGTAGTTAAAGATAATTTTCTTGGTGTTGCTTATAAGTCCAGGTTCAAAACGCAGATTTAAATTTTTATGCAATCGTAAATCTACAATGACACCAACGTTAAAGCCCGTGGTTGGTTCTACTAAAATATTACCAGGAGCAACACCAAAAGAATTTTTCTTGATGCTTAGCTTAAAGTCATTTTGATTCAATCCCAAATAAAAACCAAAGTGTATTTTTTTTTTATCGAAAGTGGGTAAGTTTTCAACACGTTCATTTTGTGAAAAGATGGAGGAGGAGAATGCAAAAATTCCAAATAAAATAAAACACTTCAAATTCATTATTTACTAGCGGTATAAATTGTCGCAACACCAAAAGTTACTGGGTTGTCTTCTGTGTTAGTAAACCCATTTTTCCTTAAAATATTGTTGAATTTTTCTCCAAAAGGAAAATAATTTGCACTTTCAGATAAATAGGAATAAGCAACTTTGTCTTTAGAAAAAAGTTTGCCAATCATAGGAAGTATCAAATGTGTGTGTAATTTATAGCCCTGCTTAAAAGGGAATTTAGTTGGGTTGGAGGTTTCTAAAATAACCAATACTCCAGTAGGTTTTAAAACACGCGCAATTTCTTTCAATCCTTTGTCTAAATTTGCAAAATTACGAACACCAAAAGAAACCGTGATGGCGTCAAAAGTAGCGTCATCAAATGGCATCTCTTCAGAATCTCCAACAATCATTTCAATTTTTTCGGATAAGTTTGCTTTAGCAATTTTTTGTTTACCCACTTCGAGCATTCCGGTAGAAATGTCTAAGCCTACTATTCTGTCTGGATTTAAATCCGCCATCATTAAAGCCAAATCTCCTGTTCCAGTGGCAATATCTAAAATTTGTTTTGGATTGTTTCTCCCAACAATTTCAACAACTTTCTTGCGCCATTTCACATCAATTCCAAAAGAAATTACACGGTTTAGGCCGTCGTAATTCGTTGAAATGTTATCAAACATTTTTGCAACTTGCTCTTTTTTTCCGAGACCGGAATCTTTATAGGGCTTAATTATTTTTGACATGATGTTAAATTATCCGTTTATAGCAATCACTTCGTTAATTTTGTTGGGCAGCATTTCTTTTAATAGATTCTCGATACCACTTTTTAATGTAGCAGTAGAGGAAGGACAACCACTGCAAGCTCCTTGTAATACTACGCTCACTACTTTACGCTCTTGATCATAGGATCTAAAAGCAATATTTCCACCATCACTAGCCACAGCAGGTTTTATGTATTCATCTAAGATGTCTACAATTTGCGCTGAAATTCCTTCTAAAGCTACTTTTGGAATTTCGATAATCGCTTCTGGGGATGTTTCTTGTGTTGGCAATTCTTTAATAATCGTTTTTCCATCCGCTAAATACTCACGAATAAAACTTCTTAGTTCTGGATAGACATCATTCCATTCGACCATATCATATTTAGTGACAGAAATATAATTATCAGAAATAAAGACCTCTTTTACAAATGGAAAAGTAAATATAGCTTGTGCCAAAGGAGATGACTTACTGGCTTCTTCAATATTTTTATACTCAACATCTGTTTGTGTTAATGCTTTATTGGATCCAAACTTCATTACTGTTGGATTTGGTGTCACTTCTGCATAAATTTCTATTGCCTCTTTTTTTGATGTCGCTCTTTCTTCATTCACAACTGCATTCCCATCATTGATAAATGCTTCTATTTGTTCGGCAACTTCTTGTTGAACATCCTTCCACTTTACAATATCAAAACGTTGAATTGCTATGAAATTGGCCGTAATGAATACCTTTTTTACAAAAGGCAAGTAGAATAATTGTTGAGCTAATGAAGAGTTTTTAGCTTCGTCAATATTGGTAAACTCATAACTTCCACCATTGATTATAATCTGATTGCTAACAAATTTTATAATGCTGTCGTTAGAAGTTTCTTGTATGGTGATTTGTGTATTTTTCATGTTCAAAAAATGAATTGCAAAATTAAGGCAAAAAAGGGAATAAGAATCCCTTTTATTGTAAAAGTTAAAAACACTGCGAACAACAACTTTTTAAAGTTTTAGCAAGCAGTGTTTTTTTGTTGTAGTTCTTAATTTTTATAGGTTCAGTGTAAGTGTTGCCATAATTTTACGGTTATTGTTTGTTAAATTTGCGGCATTTATATTGCTGAATTGTGAATAGAAGTCATAAGCGGTATTTTGGCTACTTTTACTGTAGGAAAAATCCAACTTGGTATTTCCAAAGTGATAGCCACCTCCAAAAGAATAGCCTGTTGTATTTTCTAAATCGGACGCGTTTTTTATCGGGCTTTGTTCAAATTGATATCCCGCTCTTACACTGAGTCGTTTCATGCGCCATTCTGAACCAATTCGAACATTGTGTGTAGCGCGAAGCTTGTTTTGATAAAATTGATTCTCATTCAGGAAGTATCCATCCATCAATTTTATGTTTTGATAGTTTTTGTTGGTATAGTCAATGCTCACTAACCCGTTTTTCCCAAAAATAAAAGCCGCACTAGCCGTTAAATTACTCGGTGTTTTTAGTCGGTAGGCAATGTATTGCCGGTCATTTGCCTCTGTATAGGGCGATTGGCCCTCTGTAAAGAAGGTGGTTTCACCTTGGAGAAAACCAACATCAATATTGTTCTCGCTATCGAATCCATAGTTGGTATCTTGTAAGATTTCTGTAAACCAAGTTGGTGTTTGGTAGGCCAAACCCAATCGAAAGAATTGATGCGCTTTATAAATAACTCCAAAATTTAAAGAAAATCCAGTTCCTATTGTATTATTCACCTGGTACAAATCAACATCCAACTCTTGGTTATCTGCAGTGTTGTTGAATTCCGTTAAAAGGGTTTCTTGGTTAAAGTTTAAATCATAAAAATTCAATGCTACACCAGCATATAATTTATTTTCATGAACCGAAGAGAACGCAATGTTTATTTCACTCAACTCCCCGTTCATCGTGCTTCTAAAACGTTGTTCTTCGCTAATATTATATTCAAGGCGAGGGGTGTTTTGGTCTATCGGGAAATCTGTAAAAGTTGCAATTCCGCTATTTCCTTCAGCAGAAAACCCTTGATTAAAATCCTTAGTAATTCTGTAATTAAATCCAACAGCAAATTTGGACCATTTAGAATTATTTAGTGCTTCAAAAACGAAAACAGCACCCGCTTGTGAGGCATTAAAAAAGGCTTCTTCTGTTGTTATTGCGTTGTTGTAATAATTAGAAGTGATCCCTGTATTTCGCGTGCCAATGGTTCCAGAAAACGTACTGTTTTTATAAACAGCGATGCCAGCAGGATTGATGTTCATTGCAGAAATATCTCCACCTACAGCACCAAAAGCACCGCTCATTCCAGCAAATCTTGCCGATCCATTGTTGTTATTTTCTGAGAACAATAAAGCCAAATCTTGGTAACCTAAAGACTGAGACTGGATTGTAATTGTTGCGGTAATAAAAAACACAAGTGTAAAAAAATACTTCATTAGGCAAATTTAGAACTTAAATTGAAATAAATGTTATTTAGTTTTTCCTTCTAGATGAACTTCTCGACGAGCTTCTCGACGAAGAGTTTCCAAAGCTTCTACTTGATGAGCGAGTGCTTCTTGTGTTGCTGCTAGGAAACGAACTTCTTGTGTTTCTTGTCGTTCTCGTACTTCTGTTGGGTCTTGTTGTATTTGTTGTTCGTACCGTTCTTGTATTTTTTACTTTTTTTATTCTTCTAGATGGTTTTGGGTTTATGTTGCTCGTGGTATTTCTAGTATTTCGAATTGTATTTGTACTGCGCGTAGATCGAAGTTTTCTTTTGTTTTTTCTCGTAAAATTATTGTAGGAAGCGCTACTCGAATTGTTAAATTGCCTCCTTCTCACTTCATTGTTTGATCTTCTTCCATAACTTCCGTTGCGTCCCCTTCTATAATTTACGGCACTGTAATATCTTCCATTTCTTCGATATCCATTTCTGTAGTAGGGATAGCCATACATTTGATAACCATAAGGATCAAAATTTGACCACCCATAATAGTTATTCCATCCATTGCCATAAAAATAATTATTTCTCCACCACCAATTGTTAAATCTTCTTCTATTGAAAGACCAATAATTGAATCGATAAGGGTTGAACGCCCAAACGTCTCCCATCCAAAATGGATCTTGTCTAAAGTTGATATTAATAACAACATCATTGTTTTCTCCACTGCCCCAAGACTGATTTGGAGTGTAGGTGAGTGTTTTTTCTGCTTCAGTAGCTACATTTGCACCGTCTATTGTGTTGTATTCATCTTCCTCTAAGAAAATATCTTCACGATTTATTTCGTCAACCAAATCTAATTCTTCCGCAAAGTAATCTGCATTGTAGTCAGCATAAGCGTTTTCGTTTACAACAAGAACCTTTTTTTTTCTATTGGTATCGATTTCATCTGAATAAATACCATCTTCAATCGTTGCTTGTTGATACGTTCCACATGAAATGAACACAGTGCTAACTATAAAAAGCATGAGAAGTTTACTGAAATTTAATTTTGGGCATTGTATTTTCATGATTTGTATTATTAGGATGAATTCTTATTTCTAAATTGTTTGGCAAAAAGTTGCAAACTATAAGGGGTCTCTGACCATTTTATAGTAATTTTGTATTCTGTTTTGTAAATATAACTATTTGTAAAACAAAATTTCAAAATAATAACAAGCAATATTTGTGCCAAAGTTTTTACTATGAGCAAGAAGTTAACAAAAAGAGCAGACGATTATTCTAAATGGTACAACGAATTGGTTGTAAAAGCAGACCTCGCAGAAAATTCTGCTGTAAGAGGTTGTATGGTTATAAAGCCATACGGATATGCTATTTGGGAGAAAATGCAAGCAGAATTAGATAGGATGTTTAAAGAGACGGGTCATGAAAATGCCTATTTTCCATTATTTGTCCCAAAAAGTTTGTTTGAAGCGGAAGAAAAAAATGCAGAAGGCTTTGCGAAAGAATGTGCTGTTGTTACTCACTATCGTTTGCAAAATGATCCTGATAGACCTGGGAAATTACGAGTAGATCCAGATGCTAAATTAGAAGAAGAATTAGTGGTTAGACCTACTTCTGAAGCAATTATTTGGAATACTTTTAAGGGGTGGATTCAATCGTATCGAAATTTACCTTTACTAATCAACCAGTGGGCCAATGTGGTTCGTTGGGAAATGCGAACCCGTTTGTTTTTAAGAACTGCAGAGTTTTTGTGGCAAGAAGGGCATACAGCACACGCAACAGAAACAGAGGCAATCACAGAGGCAAAACAAATGCAAGAAGTCTATGCAACTTTTGCTGAGAATTTTATGGCAATGCCCGTTGTAAAAGGAGCGAAATCTGAGAGTGAGCGCTTTGCTGGCGCAATTGAAACCTATACAATAGAAGCTTTGATGCAAGATGGGAAAGCGTTACAAGCAGGAACAAGTCACTTTTTAGGTCAGAATTTTGCAAAAGCTTTCGATGTTAAATTTACATCTAAAGAAGGAAAGCAAGAATATGTTTGGGCTACTTCTTGGGGAGTTTCTACCCGTTTAATTGGTGGTTTGATTATGACACACTCCGATGATTTTGGATTGGTTTTACCTCCGAAATTAGCACCAATACAAGTTGCAATCGTACCCATCTATAAAAATGATGAGCAATTGGCTGCAATTTCAGAAAAAGTAGCTGTCCTTGTAAAAGGATTGCGCGAAAATGGGATTTCGGTGAAGTTTGATAACAGAGACACGTATCGACCAGGGGCAAAATTCGCGGAATATGAATTAAAAGGAGTTCCGGTAAGAATTGCAATTGGAAACAGAGATCTTGAAAACAATACGGTAGAGGTTGCTAGAAGAGATACGCTAACAAAAGAGACAATTTCACAAGATGAAGTGGTTGCATTTGTTCAAAATTTATTAGAAGAAATCCAAGAGCATTTATTTACAAAAGCAATCGATTTTAGAACTGCACATACAACCCATGTTTCAACGTTCGAAGAATTTAAGGAAGCCATTGAAAATAAAGGTGGTTTTGTGTCTGCACATTGGGATGGAACCGTTGAAACAGAAGATCAAATAAAAGAATTGACAAAAGCAACGATTCGATGTATTCCAAACGATGCAAAAAAAGAGGTTGGAACTTGCGTTTTTACAGGGAAACCTTCCTTAAAAAGAGTTCTTTTTGCGAAGGCATATTAAGTTTTTTAAATTTTTTAAAAAAAAGATTGTGAAGTTTGAAAAACGGTGTATATTTGCACCCGCAATTGGAGATAATTCGGTTGTTATGGTCCGTTCGTCTAGGGGTTAGGACGCATGGTTTTCATCCATGTAACACGGGTTCGATTCCCGTACGGACTACAAAGTTTTAATTAAAAACGAATAAATTAAGAATTATGGCAAATCATAAGTCAGCATTAAAGAGAATTAGAAGTAACGACGCTAAGAGATTGCGTAATAAATATCAGCATAAAACTACCCGTAACGCGTTAAGAGACATCCGTGCTACTGAAGATAAAAAAGAAGCTGAAGGAATGTTAGGTAATGTAATTTCTATGTTAGATAAATTAGCAAAGAACAACATTATTCACAAAAACAAAGCTGCAAATTTAAAATCTAAATTAACAAAGCACGTTGCTGCGATGTAAGATTTCTTTTTATAAAATATAAAAACTCTGAATGAAAATTCAGAGTTTTTTTTGTGCTTTTTTTTTGTGTTTTACCAATCGTAATTCTTGTGAGCATCCAAACGTAGGAAGATGAAAAGCAAGATGGTGAATCCCCATAGAGATGAGCCTCCGTAGCTAAAGAAAGGAAGTGGTATACCTACAGTTGGCAATAAACCGATTACCATTCCAATATTTACAATCACATGAAAGAATAGGATGGAGGCGAGTCCGTAGCCGTATACTCGACCAAATTTATTACTGTGTGTTTCTGCTAAATAGATAATTCGGTACATCATGAGCATAAAGGCAAGAATAACAAGACTAGCGCCGATAAAACCCCATTCTTCACCAACAGTACTAAAAATATAATCGGTGTGTTGTTCGGGTACGAAATCTCCTTGCGTTAAATCGCCATTTAAAAACCCTTTTCCATTTAATCCTCCTGAACTTATTGTGAGTTCTGATTGATAAGAATTGTACCCAATCCCTTTATTGTCTGTTTTTAAACCCAATAAAATATCAAACCGATCTTTTTGGTGTGAAGGTAAAACATGTTTGTAGAAGTAGTTTGTTCCAAAAACAAAAATACCCATTAGGAGATATACTCCTACTATTTTATACCAATTGAACCGTAAAAAAAGTTTTCCAGCCTTCTTAATAATAAATACAACAACAAAAGTAATGAGTATAAAAAGACTCGTGATAATGGTTTCTGGTCCAAAATAGATCGTACTAATGAAAATGAGTACTGTAGAAATTCCTAAAAGAATATAATTTAAAGTGAGTCCTTCTCGATTTAAGACGAAAAAAAACGCTAAATAAATAAATGCAGAACCCGCGTCAGGCTGAAGTAGAATTAAAAAAGCGGGTAAAAAAATGATGATGAATGCTTTGATTTGATTTTTTACCAAGGCAAAGTTGTATTGCCGATCACTTAACAATTTTGCAACTGCTAGTGCTGAAAATGCCTTTACAAACTCAGAGGGTTGCAGCCCGATAACACCAAAATTATACCATGAGGTTGCGCCATTAATCGTTTTCCCAAAAACAAACAATCCAAGGAGTGAGAGTATAGAAATAATATAAAAAACGCTAGAAAATTTTTCGTAAAAGTTGGAATTAAAAAAAAGAATTAGCACAATTAAAGGGAAGGTTAAACTAATAAAAACAAGCTGTTTTCCATATTTCGTTGAAAAATTCAGGAATTCTACATCCTCCGTTGTTCTAGAAGCTGCATAAATATTGAGCCATCCAAATCCCACTAAAAAGAGGTATAGAAATACTAAGGTAAAATCAATTCCTGCAAAAATGTTATTTCGTTCCTGGCGCAATTTCTTTTGAATTTTGTTTGTCGTAAACTTCTTGTAAGCTGAGTGCAAGCATTCTTTTTTCGACCCACGGTTTAGATATTTTTTCTTTTAGATATTTTTCTATGATTAAACTTGAAATCGGTGCAGCGATAGTAGATCCATAACCGCCATTTTCAACAAAAACAGCGATTGCAATTTTAGGATTCTCTTTTGGAGCAAATGCAACTAATATAGAATGGTCGGGTGCTTGTGTTTTAACACCATCTATTATTTTGATAGAGTTTTCAACAGTTCCTGTTTTTCCGCAAATTTCAATGCCTTTTATTTGACTTAATTTTCCAGTTCCTGTTTTAAAAACTTCGTGCATCGCTTCAATAATAGGTTCAAAATGTTTTGCAGCTATACTGGTTTTTTTAGGAACGGTGTATTTTTTATTTTTGATTGCCTCTCCGGCGACTTTTTTTAAAATATGAGGTGTATAGTAAAAACCTTTATTTGCAATTGCTGCTGTAAAATTTGCCAATTGTATTGGGGTTGTTTCAACATCACCTTGCCCAATTGCATTTGAAATGACCGATGAGGCATTCCAGCGATACGTTATTCGATTGTCATAAAAATCGCCTGATGGAATCCTTCCTGCAGCTCCAGCGGGCAAATCGTATCCTAAATAATTTCCTAACCCAAAACTTTTTACATGTTTGCTCCAGTTATTGAGACCTTCAGAAGGGTTGTTATCTTTTTCAACAATTCGTTTAAAAGTATTTGAAAAGAAGCTATTACAAGATTTTGCAATCGCTGTCTTTAAATACATAGGGCTTCCTATAATTCCACAATGACACCCCATGAACTCATTTTTTCGTCTTCCGTATTGATAGCCCTCATAACACCTGAAGCTCGTATTTGCATCAATCACATTTTCTTCAAGTCCAATTAACGCATTCATCATTTTAAAAGGAGACCCTGGAGCATATTGTGCCATTAAAGATCTGTCATATGTAGGTTTGTCTGGATTGTTTGGATTCATTAAAATTATAGAATTCTTTGAGCGTTTTCTGCCGACCAACTTATTTGGATCATAGGATGGGGCTGTAACGAGTGCAAGTATTTCACCAGTAGAGGGCTCTAATGCCACAATTCCACCACGTTTTCCGTTCATTAAACTTTCTGCATATTGTTGCAATTTAATATCAATGGTCAGGGTTAAGTCTTTTCCATTTGAGGGCAGGCTGTCTAAAATACCATTTTTATAAGAACCAGTTACTTTATTAAACCTGTTTTTATGCAAGTATTTTTTTCCTTTAGTTCCTCTTAAATAGACTTCATATTCTTTTTCAATACCGGCTTTACCAATCAATTCTCCTTGTTGATAATCGGTGTTTTTTTTAGCTATAGATTCACTAACTTCACTAATGTATCCAAAAATATTGGCAGCTGACTTTATAGGATATTCACGAATGACCCTTTTTTGAATGTAAAATCCTTTATAGTGGTGTAGTTTTTCTTGAAGATATGCGTAGTCTTCCTTTGCTAATTGTTTTAAAAAAACGGAGGGTAAGTAGGAGGCGTAACTCTGTGCTCTATCAAATCGTTTGAGGAAGCTAGCCTTATCTATTTTTAATAAAGCGCAAAATTCTAAAGTATCTAAAGGGGCAACTTCATTGGGTTGAACCATTACGTCATAAGAAAGTTGATTTGCGATGATTAAAGTTCCATTTCTGTCGTATACATAACCTCTTTCTGGATAGTCGTATTGTGTTTTTACTGCGGCATTATTTATTGGATCGTATTTTTGCCCTCGTAGTATTTGAAGTTGAAATAATCGACCAATAAAAAGAACTCCTATAAGAGTGATAGAGAAATTCAGTAAAAAACTTCTTTGCATTATTGTTTCTTTATAAAAATAAATCCGCCTAAAAAGAATAAAAGTAATGTAAAAATACTAGAATACAATGTGTTTAGTATTACACTCGAAAAATTCTGAAAGCTAAAGTTATCTAAAGAAAATAAAATAAAGTGATGTAATACTGTTAAAGTTACTGTGAAGTTAAATATTTTTCCAAAAGGTTCTTTTTGAAGACTGAAAAAAGGATAATCTACAGGTGTTTTTCTGAAATAAAGTTTGATAAAAAAAAGTCGAACATAGGCAATTGTTAAGGTCGAAAAAGCGTGAATTCCTCCGGAATCAGCAAAAATATCAATAAATAAACCTAATGAAAAAGCTAGAAATAAAAAGTAAAAACGCAATTCTCTTACGGGAAACAAAAACACAAAGGCGATGTATAAAAAGGGATTGATATACTCAAAAAAAAGAATATTGTCGAAAACAAATACTTGTAGAAAGGCTAAAAGCACTCCGATAAATGTATAGTAAATAGTCCTATTCATTTAGTAAGGTTTTTATTTCTAATTTATGAAGACTTTTCACAACATATACGTGCCTCAGGTTGCTCATGTCGTTAAAAAGTTGAACACTTATTTTATTTTCACGACTATTTTTATCCCCAACAGTTAAAACAGTTCCTACTAAAATTCCTTCTGGAAATATTGTTGACATTCCGCTTGTGACAATAGTGTCTCCAATTTTAACATTTGCTTGTCTCGGGATGTCTGTAAGTTGTACTTTTCGGTAATCTTTCCCATCCCAAACTAAAGGACCAAAATAGTTAGCACCTTTTTTTAACCGAGCACTGATCCCACTATTTTTATTTAAGATCGACTGAACTCTTGTGTATTTTTTCCCTGTTTTCTCTGTGACTCCAATAATACCTTTGTTGTTAAAAACAGCCATTTCATTTTCAATACCAGCAGCTTCTCCTTTGTTAATGAGTAAAATATTGTTTGACTTGGTGTATTGATTTTTAACAATTTTGGCTGTAGAGTAACTGTATCGCTGATTAAAATTAATAGAATCTGTAATTACTGTTTCTGAAGCAGTTTGTTCAATAGCATTGAGAAAGGCTATTTTATTTTTTAATTGTATGTTTTCTGTAACGAGTTGTTGATTCTGGTCTTTTAAATGAATGTAATCGCGAATGTTTGCGAATTTTTCATATAAATTTCCAGAAATAAAATTGGTGGAATTGAGAAAGGTACTCTTATGAAAACTATGATTTTGAATTGTTAAGTGAATCCCAATCGTTTGTAGTATTATAAAAAAAAGTAAGTATTTATACTTTTGTATAAACGATATGAGTTGCTGCATCTTTTAAAAGGATTTAACATTTATTTCATCAATACATTTTTGTATTTCTCAAGTTCTTTTAATGCAATTCCTGTTCCACGAACCACAGCTCTTAAAGGATCTTCTGCAATATATACTGGCAAGTCTGTTTTACGAGACAAACGTTTATCTAGTCCTCTTAACATAGATCCGCCTCCAGCTAAATAAATTCCTGTATTGTAAATATCTGCAGCCAATTCAGGAGGTGTTTTAGACAATGTTTCCATTACCGCATCTTCAATTCTTAAAATAGATTTGTCGAGTGCTTTTGCAATTTCTCGATAGGAAACTTGTACTTGTTTTGGTTTGCCGCTTAATAAATCTCTACCTTGAACCAACATGTCTTCAGGCGGGGTGTCGAGATCTTCTGTGGCAGCGCCAATTGAAATTTTTATTTTTTCAGCGGTTGTTTCTCCAACATGTAAATTGTGTTGGGTTCTCATGTAATACATAATGTCGTTGGTGAATAAATCTCCAGCAACTTTTACGGATTGATCGCACACGATACCACCCAAAGCAATTACAGCGATTTCTGTAGTTCCACCACCAATATCAATAATCATGTTTCCTTTTGGCTCCATGATATCAATTCCTACACCGATTGCAGCTGCCATCGGTTCAAAAATTAGGTAAATTTCTTTAGCATTCATGTGACGCGCAGAGTCTTGTACGGCGCGTTTTTCTACTTCTGTAATTCCAGAAGGAATGCAGATCACCATTCTTAAAGCTGGGGGAAATAATTTCTTTTTAATGGAAGGAATTTGTTTCACAAATTCTTTTATCATTTCTTCAGAAGCTTGGAAATCTGCAATTACTCCATCTTTTAAGGGACGTATCGTTTTTATATTTTCGTGTGTTTTCCCTTGCATTAAATTGGCTTGTTTACCAATTGCAATAATTTTACCAGTACTTCTATTCCTTGCTACTATTGAAGGACTGTCTATTACTACTTTTCCATTATGGATAATTAGTGTGTTTGCAGTCCCTAAATCGATTGCAATATCTTCTGTCATAAAATCAAAAAAACCCATAAATGCTACTGTTTTTTTATTTCTAAAAAATAATGTGTACTTACAAAGCTACTAAAAAACGCTGTGTAAAATACATTTTTTTAGAATTTAATGTTTAAAATGCCTCGTCCCTGTTAATACCATAGAAATATTGTGAGCATTACAATAATCTATACTCAATTGGTCTTTGATAGATCCTCCTGGTTGAATAACACTTTTAATACCGGCTTTTCCTGCAATTTCTACGCAATCTGGAAACGGAAAAAAAGCGTCACTAGCCATTACAGCACCGTTTAAATCAAATCCAAAATTGTTTGCTTTTTCAATGGCTTGCGTTAAGGCGTCAACTCTACTTGTTTGCCCAGTTCCACTTGCTAATAATTGATTGTTTTTGGTGAAAACAATGGTGTTTGATTTTGTGTGTTTGCAAATTTTAGAAGCAAAAAGTAAATCTTTTAACTCAGTATCTGATGGCTTCGTATTAGTTGCATAGGTGAAATCTTCTACAGCATCTGTAATACAATCCTTGTCTTGCACTAACAATCCATTTAAAGCTGTTCTTACATTTTGAATTGGCAAAACAGTACTTTTCTGAATCAATAATACTCTATTTTTCTTTCCTTTTAAAAGAGAGAGAGCCTCTTCTGTATATGAAGGAGCAATTACGACTTCACAAAAAAGAGTATGAATTTCCGCTGCAGTTTCAGCATCTATTTCTGTATTTGAAATTAAAACGCCACCAAAAGCAGAAACTGGATCTCCAGCCAATGCGTCTAAATATGCTTGCTTTATCGTGTTTCTTTGTGCAAAACCACAGGCATTATTATGTTTTAAAACAGCAAATGTTGGTGCCTCTCCTAAAAACTCATTCATTAAGTTTACAGCTGCATCAACATCTAACAAATTGTTGTAGCTCAATTCTTTTCCGTGCAGTTTGTCAAACATATCGTCTAAATTTCCGAAAAAGTATCCTTTTTGATGTGGATTTTCGCCATATCGTAAGGTTTTTGAAACCGTTTCACTTGCTTTATAAACAACTTCATCTTCATTAAAGTAATTAAAAATGGCAGTGTCGTAGTGTGATGAGATATTGAAAGATTTCGCTGCGAATTTTTTTCTTTGTTCCATCGAAGTCGTTCCGTTGTTTTCCGATAGGATTTCTAAAAATGCGTCGTACTGATCCATGGAAGAGACCGTGAAGGTGTCTTTAAAATTTTTTGCGGACGCTCTAATTAAAGAAATGCCACCAATATCTATTTTCTCAACAATGTCTTGTTCAGGCGCCCCAGAAGCAACTGTTTTTTCAAATGGATACAAGTCCACAATCACCAAGTCAATTTGTGGAATGTTGTATTCTGCCAATTCTGCAACATCACTTTCGTTGTCTTGTCGGTTTAAAATTCCGCCAAAAACTTTAGGGTGCAATGTTTTTACGCGTCCGCCTAAAATAGAAGGATAGGAAGTAACTTCATCTACCGGGATTACCGGGATTCCTAATTCTTTAATAAATTTCTCGGTGCCTCCTGTAGAGTAAATTGTAACGTTTAAATCGTTCAATTTTTGTACAATTGGGGCTAAACCGTCTTTGTGAAATACCGAAATTAATGCGGATTTAATTGTTTTTGAAGAGCTCATTCTTAGTTGTATTATTAAGCATACAAATTTAGTGAAACAGAAGCTCCATCACAATAAAAAGATAGTAACAAATATGGGAAGTAATTAACAACAAACTTAAATTAGACAAAACATAGACTGCTTGGCGTTGTTAGGGTTAAAAACTCATTGACTCCTGGAGTCAATTTACTGTAAAAGTTGGCCAACTTCTCTACAAACAAATTCCAATAGGAGTTCATCTTCTTGAGTAAATGGGTTTACAGTATGAGAATCAATATCAATTTGACCAATGTTTTCTCCATTTACAAAAATTGGAATCACGATTTCAGATTTTACTTTCCATCCACATGAAATATAGTTTTCTTGTTCTGAAACATCTTGTACAACGAAATTTTTGTTACTGACTGCTACTTGTCCACAAATTCCTTTTCCAAAAGGGATGATTGTATGCTCGGTTTCTTCACCGGTATATTGTGCCAATTTCAGTTCGTCTTTAGCTCCATTTTTAAAATAAAAACCAACCCAATCATAATAAGAAATATTAGCCTCTAATAAGCGGGTTACTTCTTGTAATTTTTCTGTAATTTGTTGGTTTGATTTTAAAATCTTTGAAATTGCTGTTTTTAGAGAAATCGTGTTCATGAGATGGGGCTTAAATACAAAAATGAGTATGCGAAAATAATGTATTTTTTTTGGGATATAAAACATAAATACACGCATTTATATGGAAATTCTTAAAACTTCGTTCAAGAAAAAGTCAGTTGATTTTAAAAACAAGAATTTAACAATTCTTTTTGAGTAAGATGTTGTAAATTTGCTTTTTAAATGAAAAAATCACTTCTTAAAATAGCGTCCATTAGTTTAGCCTTTTTAGTGCTGTTCTCAACCCTTTCTTTCACGGTAGAGAAACATTATTGTGGCGATTTTTTAGTGGATGTATCCTATGTGGGGCATACCGATGGCTGTGGAATGGAGATGGATGCACTCTCAAAAACAACGAAAAAAAGTTGTTGTAAAGACGAGATTCATAAAATTGAAGGTCAACACGAGTTGCAGCAAAGTGCTGATGTTGCCCTGGTGCTAAAAGGACAGCCTGAATTTATTTCTACCATAAAGACGACCAAAGACTTATTTCAAGAAATTTCCACCAAAGAATTTGGTTTTAAAGACTCCTCACCACCAGACATTCCTTTAAATTATCAGATTTTATACCAAAGTTTCCTTATTTGATTTTAGATGTAATTCTTCAACTTTTTTTAAGAAGTAATTATTAATTTTTAAAATCTAAAATCATGAAAAAATATTTTATTAACAGTATTTTACTGTTATTTCCATTGTTGTTATTTTCTCAACAAAACTATCGAGGAATGCTTATGGATAAAAACAATCCAAAAGATAATTTGGGTGTTTATGGTGTAAACGTTCGATGGTTAAACACCAAGATAGGCACGACAACGGACGCCCAAGGTTGGTTTTCAATTCCATATAAATCCTCCTACAAAAAACTAATTGTAAGTTATATTGGCTACAGAACCGATACACTCTCAATTACAAATCTAGTACCAGTTCATCATTTTTTAACCGAAGAAACTGCCACCACAGAAGTTGTGATTCGGAGCAAAAAACGAGCTACACAGAAATCGTTCTATGCAACGACCAATGTTTTTACAGTAAATTCTGATGAGCTTTTGAAAGCAGCCTGCTGTAATTTAGCAGAAAGTTTTGAAACAAACCCCTCCATAGATGTGAGTTTTTCGGATGCCTTAACGGGAACAAAACAAATTCAAATGCTGGGGTTAACAAGTCCTTATTTGCTGATTTCTCAAGAAAACATTCCATCCATTCGAGGAGCAGCACAAGCTTTTGGGATGACATTTACCCCAGGAACTTGGGTAGAGAGTATTCAAATCACCAAAGGAGCTGGGAGTGTTGTGAATGGGTATGAAAGTATTTCTGGGCAAATAAATGCAGAATTGGTCAAACCTTTTTCGGATAATGAATTCTTTTTAAATGCCTACAGTTCTGTGAACGGTCGGTTAGAATTGAACATGCACTTTAATGAGCGTATTTCAGAGAAATGGCAAACTGGATTGTATGTGCATGGGAATTACAGAGGACAGAAGTTTGATAAGAATAAAGATAATTTTTTAGATGCGCCGTTGGCGAATCAGATAAATGTAATGAACCGCTGGCAGTATACCGATGCAGAAAAAGGATGGGTGAGTTTTATAAATGTTCGTTTTTTAAACGATGAAAAGCAAACGGGTGAAATTAATTTTAATCCAGAAACAGATCAACGAAGTCTAGGTTTCACTGCACTAACGGGTAACGAAGTCTGGGGAAGTGAAATTGATACCAAACGTTTTGAAACCTCTGCAAAATTAGGCTATGTGTTTCCAGAAATGCCTTACCAAAGTTTCGGATTTCAATTGGCCTACAGCAATCACCAACAAGATTCTTATTTTGGAGTGAATCGATATGACATTCAGCACCAAAGCATGTACTCTAATTTTTTATTCAATTCGATCATTGGAGATACAAGAAGTAAGTTCAAAACAGGGATTAATTTCACCTACGACAGCTATGATGAGTTGGTCAATGCGTCCAATTATGATCGAAAAGAAAACTCAATAGGTGCTTTTTTTGAATATGCTTTTGATAATTTAGAAGATTTTAGTATGACCGCTGGTTTGCGAATAGATACCCACAATCTATTGGGTACTTTTTTAACACCGCGTTTGCATCTACGGTATACTCCATGGGGAAAAGGTGTTTTTAGAGCATCGGCAGGGAGGGGAAAGCGAAGTGCAAATATTTTTGCAGAAAATCAGCAATTGTTTGCAAGTACACGTCAAATTAATATTGACAATACGGACGGTGCTATTTACGGATTGAACCCAGAAATTGCTTGGAATTATGGGATTTCATACCTGCAAAAATTCAATCTTTTTGATAAGAAAGGAGACCTTACTTTTGATTTCTATAGAACGGATTTTAGCAACCAAGTAGTTGTAGATTGGGAAGATCCTCAAGCGATTTCTTTTTACGATTTAGAAGGCAAAAGCATTGCGAATAGTTTTCAGTTAGAATTGAATTACGATTTTGCAGAAAGTTTAACATTAAGAACAGCCTATAAGTATTTCGATATTGCAACGGATTATAAAAAAGGAACTTTGCAGAAACCTTTGCAACCAAAAAATAGATTTTTCGCAAACTTGTCTTATGAAACATTTGCAAAAGACAATGGCGCGCAATGGAAAGTCGACCTTACTTTTAATAGTATTGGAAAACAGCGTTTGCCAGATACAAGCACCAATCCAATTCAATATCAATTACCAGCGTTTTCAGATTCCTTTCAATTATTGAATACACAAATAACAAGAGTGTTTTCCAAAAAACTTGAAATCTATTTCGGAGGTGAAAACATAACGAATGTTCAACAAAAAAATCCTATTTTAGCGAGTGATTCTCCTTTTGGGGAGTACTTTGACACTACCATTGTGTATGCTCCTGTTTTTGGGCGTATGGTGTATGTAGGATTGCGATTTAAAATTAAATAACTATCAAATGAAAAAAATTATCGTATTGTTCAGTTTTATGTTGATTGGAATATCAGCACAAGCACAAGAAGTAAAAAAGAATAAAAATGCAAAAGTTGCTTTTGAAGTAGATGGTATTTGCGGCATGTGTAAAAAGCGAATTGAAACCGCTGCTTTGAAAACCAAAGGCGTAAAATTTGCGCTTTGGGACATCAAAACACACCAATTAAACCTAATTGTTGACGAGCGTAAGACAGCGGTAACAACGATTCAGAAAAATATTTTAAAAGTTGGTCATGATGTAAAAGGAATTAAAGCTACCGATGAGGCTTACAATTCGGTTCATCCATGTTGTAAGTATCGTGATGAAGAAATTGTATTAGATCATGAGGGAAGCTTAAAAAAACAAGAAAAGAAACAATAAAAGAATAACAATGAAAAAAAGACTATTCACTTTAGCGATTATTTTTATATTCGGTATTTTAATTACCTCTTGTAAAACCTCGGCAAAGAAAGAACACGACAAAGTGCAGGAGAAGGAACATTTGCATGCAGAAAAAATAAAGTACCAATGCCCCATGAAATGTGAGGAAGAAAAGACCTACGAGAAAAAAGGCACCTGCCCAGTATGCAAAATGAAACTTCGAAAAAAAGTGGAGCAGCAACATGATGCGCACCATTAAGTAATAAAAAAACCCGTTAGAATTTCTAACGGGTTTTTTGTTCAATAGGAATTTTAATTCCTTTATTTAGGATCTAATATCATACCAATTCTATCCGCTACATCTTGGTAGTGGTAGCGTGTAATGGTATTTGGAGCTTTGTTAGCTGCAGCTCTTGCATCCCGTCTTAAACGTTTCAGTTCGCCTCTTGCAACAGATTTGATATCTGATTGATTTACATTAATACCACTTTGTTTAAAGTAGCCTGCATTTGCCCCTCTTTGATTTTTCGCTTTGTTTAATAAAAAGTCTAAGCGATCTAAATGGGCTCTCTGTAGATTTCTTCTGTAAGTGTCTGTGCTTCTTCCGTTGTATAATTCTGTCCACACACCGCTACGTAAGTCACGCATCATGCTTACCAATGAATATGCTTTCGAGCCATTCATGGTTTCATTTTCGATCATTCGTGCCATTCTACCTGCATCTAAGATATTGTTCAAGGTTCTTGCTTGCAAACCACGTACTCTTTCTACCGAGCCAGAAAATTCAGTTTTGCTGAAAATGTTTTTATCCAACATCCATTTCGGTGTTTTAAACAATTCATCAATCACAAATTTCAATGCTTCTTTTTGAGTTGCTTTGTCTACATGAGCGTAGACCGCTCCTTCTTGGTCTGTTGTTTTATAGTATTCATACACACCACCAATGTTGGCGCTTACGTGCCCCATGTAACGATTAAACTGACTTAATAGTTGTCCGTACATTGTAGACAATTCACTGTAGTTTTCCCCTTTTTCTGAAGTCCATTCTTCTAAGTTTGGTAAAATTCTTTTGAGGTTTTTAATACCATATGCCGAAGCTTTCATTGCGTTGTCTCCTAAATCCTCTGTTTGAGAACTAGGATCTACAACGCCACCTGCTTGTTGGTGTCCAAATCGATACATTGGATCTCCAACATGTGCCATGATCCAACCATCTAAAGTTTCTTTTTCTTCTTTGGCTGCTTTGTCTAAAATAGGTCTGTATCCCCAAGAAATTGCATATTTATCATAGACACCAATGTTAGGCATTAAGGCAACGCCTTTGTCTTCGGGTTGGGCAACATAATTAAAACGCGCATAGTCCATAATAGAAGGTGCGGTTCCGTACTTTGCAGTAAAGGAAGCTGATCGTAAAGAATCTACTGGGTATGCCACAGAACTCCCCATATTATGAGGCAATCCTAAAGTATGTCCAACTTCATGAGAAGAAACAAATTGAATCAAACGCCCCATTGTTTCTGTTTTAAATTCATTGCTACGAGCACCTGGATTGATGGCCGCAGTTTGAATGAAATACCAGTTGTGTAATAAGGTCATTACATTGTGGTACCAGTTGATGTCTGATTCTAAGATTTCTCCGGAACGAGGGTCACTTACGTGGGGCCCGTTTGCATTGGGTATTGGAGATGCGAGGTACCGCACTACTGAATAGCGAACATCTTCTGGAGACCATTCTGGGTCTTCTTCTTTGGTAGGAGGTGTTTTTGCAACAATGGCATTTTTAAATCCTGCCGCTTCGAAAGCAACTTGCCAATCGTTAATTCCTTGTTTGATATAAGGAACCCACTCTTCTGGCGTTGCTCTATCTATATAATATACAATCTGTTTTTTTGGTTCTACCAATTCACCGCGATTGAATTTTTCTAGATCTTCGTCTTTTACTTCCAGTCTCCAGCGATCTAAATAGGTTACTTTTTTACTTTTTTGAGCATCCAACCCATAATCTGTTTGCCCTCTAGCAAACCATCCAACACGTTCGTCAAAATAACGACGTTTCATGGGTACTTTTGGAAGTAATATCATCGAGTTACTCATTTCTAAGGTAATGGATCCCAAAGCACTGTTTGAGGGTGCTTTGTTGGCAAAATAGGTTTTTACATGCCTTACTTCGATGTTTTGTGGGTAGCTGCTCACTCTCTCTACATAAGAACGGCTTTTGTCCATTCTTGTAATTTGATATGATTTTCTTCTTCGAGCAGGAAAACCAAGCGGCTTTACATCTGTTGTAAAGAGTGATGTTGCATCAATTACTGAAGCAGTTGAATCTTTGCTAAATGCTTTTATTGGAAATGAAAATAAAATAGGTTCCAAATTTGAATTTACAACCGCTTCATGAACTGGTAAGATCGTATCGGCAACCACATCATAAGAAACGACTTTTAGTAAAATTTGTTTGTTTTTCTTTTCCCAACGCAACACTTGTGTGTTGGTTTTTCCACCACCAAATCCAATTCCAGAAGCTGTTTTGGCAATTCTAGTGACCATTAACATCTCTCTTTTTAAGAGAGAATCTGGGATTTCGAATAAATAGGTCTCGTCTTTTGTGTGTACTTTGAATAAACCTTCGTCTGTTTTATGCTTTTTAGTCACTACTTTTCCATAGGGTTGAATCGCCCCCTTTTTTGGTTTTGGCTTGGGTTTCGGGGTCGTTTTAACAGCCGGTTTTTTCTTTTTCCAGAATTGTGCATCTGCATCAAGAGAGAAACCAAAAACGAATGCAACTAGTAATAGTTGAGATAAGGTTTTTTTAGTCATTTGAAATTTATTTATAAGTTTAATTATCCAAATGTAATTACTAAAGTTGGGGATAAAAAATATTAATTAAATATTTATTGGCTCTTAAAATGAATCAAAATAAAAAAGCCACATCAAATTTTGATGTGGCTTTTTAAAATATGAATTGCATTCTTATGCTCCTAAGAAAGCATATTTATAATCTGTTGGGCTTACAAGGGTTTCTTTTATCAATCGAACCGAAGTCCAACGCAATAAATTTTGTGCAGACCCTGCTTTGTCATTTGTTCCTGAAGCTCTTCCGCCTCCAAAAGGTTGTTGTCCAACAACAGCTCCTGTTGGTTTGTCATTAATATAGAAGTTTCCAGCTGCATTTTCCAATGCTTTTGATGCTTTTTCTACAATGTATCTGTCGGTAGAGAAAATAGCACCGGTAAGCGCAAATTCCGTAGACTCATCGACTAATTTTAAAGAAGCTTCCCATTCCGCATCTTCATAAACAAAGATGGTCATTACTGGACCAAATAGTTCTGTCGTCATGGTTGCATAGGTTGGCGACTTTGCTACGATAACCGTAGGTTCAATAAAGTAGCCAACAGATTTGTCGTGTCCACCACCAATAATTACATCCGCATCTTTGTCTGCTTTCGCTGCGTCAATAAAATGTGCGATTTTATCAAAAGAAGCTTCGTGAATTACGGCATTTACAAAATTAGAGGGATCTTCTGGAGAACCCATTTTAATGTCATTTGCTTGTGTTATTAAATGCCCTTTTACATCCTCCCACATAGAAGCAGGGATGTAGGCACGAGATGCTGCAGAACATTTTTGGCCTTGATATTCAAAAGCCCCTCTTGTAATTGCAGTAGCAACTTGTAGGGGATTTGAAGAATTGTGTGCCCATATAAAATCTTTCCCACCGGTTTCTCCAACAATTCTTGGGTAAGTTTTATAGGTGTGAATATTGTTACCGATTTGTTTCCACAGGTTTTTGAATACATGAGTTGAACCGGTAAAGTGCAGTCCAGAAAAATCTGGAGAGTCCAATACGGTATCAGAAATCATTACAGGGTCTCCATAAATTACATTGATAACACCATCTGGCAAACCAGCTTCTTTAAACATCTCTACAATTACTTGTGCGGAATAGGCCTGGTGATCTGAAGGTTTCCAAACGACAACATTCCCCATTAAAGCTGCTGCGGCAGGTAAGTTGGCTGCAATAGAGGTAAAGTTAAAAGGAGAAATTGCATATACAAATCCCTCTAAAGGGCGGTACTCTACACGGTTCCAAATTCCTGGAGCCGAAGCAGGCTGATCTTTAAAGATGTCGGTCATGTATTGAACATTAAAACGGAAGAAATCAATCATTTCACAAGCGGCATCAATTTCTGCTTGATATACGTTTTTAGATTGTGCAATCATGGTTGCAGCATTCATTCTTGCTCTGTAAGGACCGGCCAATAATTCTGCCGCCTTTAAAAAGATCGTAGCACGTTCCGTCCAACTTACATTTGACCAAGCTTCTCTGGCTGCTAAAGCTGTTGAGATTGCAGCGTCTACATGCGATTTGTTTGCGGTGTGGTAGTGTCCAACAACATGTTGATGGTCATGAGGCGGTGTAATATTTTTTGTATTTCCTGTTCTCACCTCTTCCCCATTAATATGCATTGGCACATCCATATTGCTGTGAAACATTTCCTTATAAGTAGCCAATACTTCTGCTCGCTCTGGAGATCCTGGAGCGTACTCTTTTACGGGTTCGTTGACTGCTTTAGGTACATTAAAAAATCCTCTTCCCATTTTATGTGTATTTAAATTTTATTCTATTAATTTTGACAACAAAGTTACAATATTTAATCACAAGGTATATTTGTTGATGCTTTAAAAAAGAAATTTAAAAAAATGTGTACAGTTACCTATCTTCCCATAGGAAATAATCAATTTATATTAACATCCAACCGTGATGAAAGTCCCATGCGAAAAACGATTGCACCCAAAAAATATGACAAGCAGGGAGTTGCACTGGTGTACCCTAAAGACGAGTTGGCTGGCGGAACTTGGATTGGTCTGAGTGAGAAAAATAGATTGGTTTGTTTGTTGAATGGTGGTTTCGAAATTCACGAACGAAAAGGACCCTATGCAATGAGTAGGGGTTTGATTGTTAAAAAAATTCTATCAGCTGAAAATTCAGTGACATGTATAGAAAATTTTATATTTGATAATATAGAGCCGTTTACCTTGGTTTTGGTAGACTGGAAAAACTCTTTAGCAACCTATGAATTGGTTTGGGATGGGGTTACAAAACACTTTACAGAACTTGCTCAAGCGCCAAAAATATGGTCTTCCTCTACCTTGTACACTTCAGAAATGAAAGCATCAAGGCGTGCTTGGTTTGCAGATTGGTTGTCAGAAAATAAAACCTTTCAACAACAAGAAATTATAAACTTCCAAACATCAACAAACAAAGGAACTCCAGAAACTTCTTTAAAAATGAAGCGTAATTTTGTAGAAACGGTAAGTATTACCTCTGTTAAAAAAGAAGAAGATATTTGCCTTATTTATAATGATCTTTTAAAAGGTAAAACTTCAAAGAAAACGATTGTTTTTTAGTACAATGCAAAAAGAAAAATGGGTTTTATAATTGAGACCTGCAAATCCTTTTAAGCGAACACACTTTGATTTGTTTTTTTAATTTAAAAGTAACGGATTTGTAAGTTGAAACGTGGGGATCATCACTTTAAATTGCTCAAAAGTAACTAGATTTGTCATGGAGTAAAACCCTTTCATAGCACCCAGGTTAGAAGTCAAAAAACACCCCGATGTGTACGTATATTTTTCGCTGGGTTTTAGTATCGGACTTTGTCCAACAACGCCTTCTCCAGCTACAATTTCTATTTGATTTAAACTGTCAAAAATTTCCCAATAACGATCTGTAAGTTGCACCGTTTCATTGGATCTATTTTCGATAGTGATTGCATAGGAAAATGCATAGTATAAAGTATGATTACTCCTACTCGTACGCTTAAAAGTAGTTTGAACAGAGATTTTAATGCCCTTTGTGATTTGCGTTTCCATTGAAGTAAATATAGTTCATTTGCTTCAAAATAACAACATTATTTAAACTATCTATTTTGATCAAGAAAACCAGTTCCCACACCAATCACTCTCTCATATAGGTCCCCAAAAGATTGATAGTACACCAGCACAGTATATTGATTTTCTGTTTCATAAAAGGACCCATTAATAGTCCTTAAATTTACCCTATTGTCTTCATCAACTGTGGCGAAGCTATAATTGTAAAAACCCTGCTTTAAAAGAAAGTTTGTTCTGTACATCCTTTTTTCTGGATCAAAAGCCATTTTGTTTTCAGGAGTTAATTCAAAATTATTAAACGCGCCATACACATAAACTTCTTTACCGCTAAAAGGTTGATTGGTATTCAGTGAAAAATGCATCATTGCGTAATCTGCTTCTGTTTCTGCATCATTCGCTTCTAAAGTTCGTATTACAAATTGGCCATTAATGTCTGGAAAATAGGTGTATTTTTTATATTTATTGTAATTCTGCGGGTAGAGGTAAAGATGGTAAACGTCTTTTTTTTCTACCAGTTGAATTCCTAAGCTTCTATTTCTAAGAAACTTGGTATCGAAATTATAATACTCATTATCTCCCCAAAAATTTGTTTTGTTGGTATAGGTGTATAAGAGTTGGTTTGCTTTGAAGAAGGTGGGCTGTAAATTGGTGATCTTTTCCTTCCAATTCTCGTTTTTTAGGATCACAACTTTAATTTCTTGTCTCGGGTTGTTAATTTGTAAAGTTGGGTGATTGACAGAAAACTGAATGGTTTGTTGTGTGTTGGAGGTCCTTGTATTTCGACTTCTTTCTACTGATACCCCAACTATAGCCTCCCGTTCATAGAGTACAAACCTTCTCGAAAAAATGAGTTCATCATCATCATTCAGAATAGATAGCAAGTAGTTTCCACTTTTTGTAATGATTGAATTTGTGTTTGGAATTTGCACACGATAATGGGTGTAGTTTTGTAAAGTGTTGAAGGAGTTTGTAACCTCTAAAATGGTATTTTGATCAAAACCATCAATGTATTGACTGGTTAGCATCCTGCTTTTATTCCAGTCACTGGTCATGTGTTCGATTTTATATTGATAGCTTTTGCCATCGGCATCTAGGTCATCAAAAGACAATTCTAAAACGTTTCCCAAGGGTACAATCGACGTAAAAACCTTTTCTTGTAAGGGTCTTAATTGAATCGATTTTATTTGTTGTGCATGAAGCGATGTTGCAATCAATAAAAAAAAGTAACTTATTTTTAACTTCATAATTGGGATTAATAATTTTATCAAAAATAGAAATTTTATATTCAATGAATTGGCACAAATATTGTTCCTTTTTTTTTAAGTAATAAAAAGAAACTCGTGGTTTATTCTAGGAACGCTATACCTCGTAAAAAAATATTTTTCTTCTGTGCTGTTTTATTATTTAGAATCAGTATAAATAATAATATTAATAAATATATAGTGTGAATCGTATCAAAAATAAGCCGTAAAACCTTTAAATTTGCATGATTTTTTTAGATAAATAAAATTAACAAAAACCTATGTCAAAAGACATCCGTATAAAGAAAGGCTTAAATATTCGTCTTGTAGGCGAAGCAGAACAAACAACCACGCAACTTGCTACAGGGGGTTTTTATGCAATAAAGCCATCAGATTTTCACGGAATAACCGTTAAACTTATTGCCAAAGAAGGAGCAGAAGTAAAGGCCGGAGAACCACTTTTTTATTCTAAGAGTGATGAACGTATTTTATTTCCAAGTCCAGTAAGTGGAAAAGTTACCAAGGTTATTCGCGGAGAAAGAAGAAAAGTTTTAGCAATCAATATTGCCGCAAACGCAACACAAGAATTTAAAGATTTTGGTACTAAAGATGCAGCGAGTATGTCTGCAGAAGAGGTGAAAAATCATTTGTTAGCTTCTGGTTGTTGGCCATTTGTAAAACAGCGTCCCTATGATGTGGTTGCCAATCCAAATCAAGCTCCAAAAGCAATTTTTATATCTGCGTATGCAAGTGCACCATTGGCAGCCGATTTTGAGTACACTTTAAAAGGGAAAGAAGCCGAGTTGCAAGCCGCTTTAACAGCAGTGGGTAAATTAACCAAAGGGAAACTTCATGTTTCTGTTGGTAAAAATGCAAACTCGTCGTTTTCGAACCTAGAAGGAATTGAACTTCATAAAGTTTCAGGACCTCACCCAATTGGGAATGTTGGAACACAAATTGCACATATAGATCCTATTAACAAAGGAGAAGTAGTTTGGGTAATAACGCCACAAGATCTTCTTGTTATTGGGGAGTTGTTGTTGACAGGAAAGTTCAATATAACAAGAACTCTAGCCTTAACGGGTTCACAGTTCAGCAAACCACATTATGTTACAGCAACTGCCGGAGCGCAAATTGCACCGCTAGTTAAAGGGAATTTAAACAACGATAATACGAGAATCATTAGTGGTAACGTATTGTCTGGCAGCCAAGTAGAAGAAGAAGGTTTTGTTGGGTACTACGACAATCAAATAACCGCAATACCAGAAGGAGATGATTACGAATTCTTTGGTTGGAACAAACCGGTATTCAATAAAATATCGACTTCAAGAGCTTTGACCTTTTCTTGGTTAACCCCCAATAAGAAATACGATTTAAATACCAACACCAACGGAGAACACAGAGCATTTGTAGTAACCGGATCTTATGAAAAAGTGTTTCCTTTAGACCTGTATCCAATGCAGTTACTAAAAGCGTGTATGTATAAAGATTTAGATGAAATGGAAGCTTTGGGCGCCTACGAAGTAGCCCCAGAAGATTTTGCATTAACAGAATTTATATGTGTATCTAAACAACCTCACCAAAAAATCATTCGTGAAGGTTTAGATTTAATGAGAGAAGAATTAGGATAAGATTATGGGCTTAAAACAAAACTTACATACTTTAAAAGAGAAATATAAAGGAACCAAAATGGCACCAGCGTTCAACGCTATCCATACCTTTTTATATTTACCAAATGAAGTGACTCACGGAGGAACTCATATCAAAGCAGCAGATGATTTAAAACGTACAATGAATATTGTCATCATGGCATTAATTCCATGTTTACTTTTTGGAATGTTCAATGCAGGGTATCAACATTATGCAGCGATTGATGTAGCGAAAGGAATTACCTCAGAATTTTCCGTATTGGGTTCCTTTTTAACAATGGACAATTTCTGGATCGGGATAATAAAAGTATTGCCTTTAGTAATCGTTTCATATGGAGTTGGGCTTTTAGTGGAGTTTATTTTCGCAGTTATAAAAGGACACGAAGTAGAAGAAGGATACTTAGTAACCGGAATGTTAGTCCCATTAATTGTTCCTGTAGACACTCCATTGTGGATGTTGTCTATAGCCGTTATTTTTGGTGTGGTCATTGGAAAAGAAGTTTTCGGTGGAACAGGAATGAATATCTTAAACCCTGCTTTAACTATTAGAGCCTTTTTATTTTTTGCCTATCCAACTTGGATGTCTGGAGATAAAGTTTGGGTATACGATGCCGTAAACAGAACAGGAACTGCAGATGCAATTTCTGGAGAAACCATGTTGGGAACCTATGCACAAAATCAGCCAGCAAACTATGATTTATGGGAAGCCTTTTTTGGTTTTATTCCAGGATCTGTTGGTGAAACATCTGCTTTCTTAATATTGGTAGGTGCTGCCATCCTAATTTTTACTAAAATTGGAAGTTGGAGAATTATTGTTTCCACTTTTATTGGAGCAGCAGTAATGGGTTTCATTTTCAATCAAATTGTTGCCGCAGACATCATCACATACTCAAGCAAGTTCTATGGTTTAATGAGTACTGTTTGGTATGAACATTTAATCATTGGAGGTTTGGCATTTGGAGCCGTATTTATGGCTACAGATCCGGTAACTGGGTCACAAACAAATAAAGGAAAATGGATTTACGGTTTCTTAATTGGTTTTATATCCATCATGATCCGTGTCTTTAATCCTGCCTATCCAGAAGGAGTCTTCTTAGCCATTCTGCTAATGAATGTCTTCGCTCCAACCATTGACCATTATGTGGTACAAGGAAATGTAAAGAAAAGATTATCACGTACTAAAGTTAAAACTGCCTAATTATGAGTAAGAGAACAGATAGTAATAGCTATACAATGATTTTCGCCATTATTATGGTGTTGGTTGTAGGATCTTTGTTGGCTTTTATGGCTTCGTCCTTAAAACCGAACATTGACGAGAACAAGAGAATTGAAAAGCAACAGAACATTTTGTATGCATTAGGCATCAACGAAAATGAAGGAACAAGTGCTACATTTGTATCTACAGAAGTAGCAGGAACTGCATTTTCAGAATACATCACAAAGCAAATTGAAGTTCAAGGAGGCAATGAAATTGAAAATTCGGATGCCTATCTAATTGATATCAAAAAAGAGCAAACCTTAGCCAAGCAAGGAAAGCAAAGAAGATTGCCTTTGTTTGTTGGTAAAAATAAAGAGGGAGTGACACTTTATGTGGCACCCATTCGAGGAAAAGGTCTTTGGGATGCCATTTGGGGTTATGTTGCTATGGATGAAAACATGATTATACAAGGTGCTTATTTTGATCACAAAGGAGAAACGCCAGGTTTAGGAGCAAACATCAAGCAACGTTATTTTATGGACGACTTTATTGGTGAACACTTATTAAACGAAGCTGGAGAATTTAAGGGGATTAAAGTTGCCAAAGGGAACAATGACCCAAAGAATTTAGAAAAGACAGATTACGAAGTAGATGCCATAGCAGGTGCTACTATTACAGGAGACGGTGTTTCTGCCATGATTAAGAAAGACTTGGCAATGTATGTGCCTTATTTTAAAACATTAAAAAAATAATTATGGGACTTTTATCAAAAAAAGACGCAGCATTACTTAAAGATCCTTTAACGGATAACAACCCTATTACGATTCAAGTATTAGGAATTTGTTCCGCTTTAGCAATTACAGCAGAGCTAGAAGCTTCCATTGTAATGTCAATTTCGGTACTGTTTGTATTGGGCTTAGGAAACGTGGTAATTTCTTTAATGAGAAATATCATTCCATCAAAAATTAGAATTATTGTACAACTTATCGTTGTTGCAACTCTTGTAATTATAGTAGATTTAGTACTAAAAGCATTTGCATATGAACTCAGTAAGACACTCTCTGTTTTTGTTGGTTTGATTATTACCAACTGTATTATTATGGGGCGTTTTGAAGCTTTTGCTTTAGGAAATGGACCTTGGAGAGCTTTCTTGGATGGTATTGGAAATTCGGTAGGATATGGTGTCATTTTAATCATCGTTGGGTTTTTTAGAGAACTTTTAGGAGCAGGAACCTTATTAGGGTATCCAGTATTAGGAAATCCAATCCCAGGAGAATTGTCAGGCTTATACGCTTATGGATATGAAAACAACGGATTTATGTTATTATCACCAATGGCACTAATCGTGGTAGGTCTTATTATTTGGATCCAACGTAGTAGAAATACATCATTAATAGAAGAAAATTAAAATTAGTTCTTAGTAGTAGTTCCAGTTTGCAGACAAATGCGAATTGAATACTGAATACTGAGTACTAAAAACGATAAAAAAATGGAACATTTAGAATTATTTTTCAAATCGATATTTATAGACAACATGGTTTTCGCAACCTTTTTAGGAATGTGTTCATACCTTGCTGTATCTAAAAAAGTATCAACCGCTGTGGGCCTAGGAGCTGCTGTCATTTTTGTTTTGGCAGTAACCGTACCTTTAAACTGGTTGTTAGATCAATATATTTTACAAGAAGGTGCCCTCGTTTGGTTGGATCCAGCATACGGAGTAGATGGAGCGGATACAATGGACTTAAGTTTCCTTTCTTTTATTATGTTTATTGCAACCATTGCTACCATGGTGCAGTTAGTAGAAATTGTGGTGGAAAAATTTTCCCCGTCATTATACAATTCACTAGGGATTTTCTTACCCTTAATTGCAGTAAACTGTGCAATATTAGGAGGAAGTTTGTTCATGCAATCTCGTGAGATTCCTACCTTAGGATTGTCATTAACCTATGGAGTTGGATCTGGAATTGGATGGTTCTTAGCCATTTTAGCCATTGCTGCCATTCGTGAAAAAATCCGTTATTCAAGTGTACCTCCAGCCCTCAGAGGTTTAGGAATTACCTTTATCATAACAGGATTAATGGCCATTGGTTTTATGAGTTTTGGAGGGATGTTAACCGGAGGAGATGAAGCGAAAAAAGAAACGCCAAAAGTAGCAACACAACCAGAAAATAAAACAGACAAAAAAGAAGCAATTACAAAAGTAATCGCCGATAACACCAATACAAACAACCAGTAATATGATATTAGCAGCAGGTACAACAGGAACTGTATTAGCAACCGTAGCAGCGTTTTTAGCTATTGTGTTATTATTAGTAACGTTATTATTATTTGTCAAACAAAAATTATCTCCATCCGGCCCCGTAACTTTGACCATTAATGGAGAAAGAAAAATTGAAGTGGCTTCAGGAAGCACGCTTTTAACCACTTTGGGAGCAGAAAAAATATTTTTGCCATCTGCCTGTGGTGGTGGTGGATCTTGTGTACAATGTGAGTGTCACGTAAATTCTGGTGGAGGAGAAGCCTTACCTACAGAAACGCCACACTTTACTCGTAAAGAGCTCAAGCATGGAATTCGATTAGCTTGTCAGGTTAAAGTAAAACAAGACATGGACATTTCCATTCCAGAAGAGATTTTTGGAATTAAGAAATGGGATGCAGTTGTGGTAAGAAATTACAATGTTGCCTCTTTCATTAAAGAATTTGTTGTTGAAATTCCAGAAGACATGGGATACAAGGCAGGAGGCTATATTCAAATAGAAATTCCACCCTGTGAAGTAAAGTTCGCCGATATGGATATTACTGCCCATCCTGAAGAGCACGATACACCAGAAAAATTTGAAGCAGAATGGGATAAGTTCAAACTAAGACCATTAGTAATGACCAATAAGGAGGTAATTGAAAGAGCTTACTCAATGGCCTCTTATCCAGCAGAAGGAAGAGAGATTATGTTAAACGTTCGTATTGCTACTCCGCCCTTTGATAGAGCAAAAGGTGGCTGGATGGATGTAAACCCAGGTGTTGCTTCTTCGTATATTTTTGGTTTGAAAAAAGGAGACAAATGTGTTATTTCAGGACCTTATGGTGAATTTTTTATCAACGAATCAGAAGCAGAAATGCTCTATGTTGGGGGAGGTGCAGGAATGGCGCCAATGCGTTCTCACTTATACGAATTATTTAGAACCTTAAAAACGGGTAGAAAAGTAACTTATTGGTACGGAGGACGTTCCAAAGCAGAATTGTTTTATATCGAACACTTTAGAGCTTTAGAAAAAGATTTCCCAAATTTTAAATTCTTTATCGCTCTATCAGATCCATTAGAATCAGATAACTGGAAAGTCAAGAAAGACATTAATGATACTGAAGGAGATGGTTTTGTTGGGTTTATACACAACTGTGTAATTGAAAACTACTTAGATCACCACGAAGCTCCAGAAGACATGGAATTGTATTTCTGTGGACCACCATTAATGAACAAAGCAGTACAAAAAATGGGAGAAGATTTTGGAATACCCGATGAAAACATCCGTTTTGATGATTTTGGAGGATAGTCCTCAAATAAAAAAGAAGCGTACAAAAAACCGATTCAGTAATGAGTCGGTTTTTTGACTTATATTCACTTATTATTGGCCAATAAATTGAAACTTCAATGCTCTTAAACAGTATCTTTTCTTTCAGTATTTTAGCGCTTCTTGGTTTGCTGATTTTTTATATTTTTCAAGAAAAATTTATATTTAGAAGAGGGCATAGATTGCTCAAAAATACCCCATTTCATTTCTCAACTCCTTTTGATGAGGTTTTTTTAACGACCAGTGATCAGCAAGAAATTAATGCAGTTCACTTGCGACTTCCTGTGCCAAAAGGAGTGGTTTTGTTTTTTCACGGCAATAAAGGAAACCTCACAAAATGGGGCGAAAGAGTCAATTATTTTCTTGCAGATACCTATGAAGTATTTGTTATGGATTATAGAAGCTATGGGAAAAGCACGGGTGATCTCAATGAAGACCAGATGTATGAGGATGCTCTACTGGCCTATAGCCATCTAAAAAAGAGTTTTTCAGAAGACAAAATAGTGGTCTATGGTTTTTCTTTAGGAGGAACATTTGCAACAAAAGTTGCCGCTCTAAATAGTCCCAAAGAATTGATTTTAGAAGCCCCTTTTTACAACCTTAAAAAAGCAGTTCAATTTGTGTTCCCCTTTGCCCCTGTGTTTTTACTAAAATTTAAGTTCAATACAAACCATACCATTCCTTTGGTCTCTTCACCCATTACTATTTTTCATGGAACCCATGACAAAACGACCTCTTATGAAGACGCAAAAACACTATTGCGATTAAATACATCCTCAAAAAATGCTTTCATACCTATTGCAGGAGGTACCCATCACAACATCAGGACATTTCCGAGCTACAAACAGAAGTTAACCATACTTTTAGAAAGGTAAGATTTTAAGAAAGTGTACCTTTGCACAAAATTAAGAGTATGATTACATTCGAAGCATTAGATTTATCCAACCAACTTCAATATGCAATAGATGATTTAGGTTTTGTAAATCCTACCCCAATTCAAGTGCAATCTTTTCCTGTGGTAAGATCTGGTAAAGATGTTGTAGGAATTGCTCAAACAGGAACGGGGAAGACATTTGCCTATATGTTACCGATTCTTCGAGAGTTGAAGTTTATCAAAACAAGACATCCTCGTGTTTTAGTTTTAGTACCTACAAGAGAATTGGTTTTACAAGTAGTAGATGAAATAGAAAAACTATCCAAGTATCTTAATTTTCGTGTTTTAGGAGTTTATGGTGGCGCAAATATCAACACACAAAAACAATCCATAGCACAAGGGCAAGACATTATTGTTGCCACACCAGGACGTTTGTACGACTTGGGTGTTAGTAATGTTTTAAAGTTAAAAACAATTCAAAAACTAGTCATTGACGAAGTCGATGTCATGCTCGATTTAGGGTTTCGATTTCAGCTTTTAAATATTTTCGATTTATTGCCCGTAAGAAGACAGAACATCATGTTTTCCGCTACTATGACAAAAGATGTCGATGCATTAATTTTAGACTTTTTTAAGAAACCAGAAAAAATATCGGTGGCCGTTAGTGGGACTCCACTAGATAATATTGTACAAGAAAGTTTCAACGTTCCCAATTTTTTTACCAAAGTAAATTTGTTGAATCACTTCTTAAAAGACAAAGAAACATTTCACAAAGTATTAATATTTGTTGCCTTTAAAAGAACAGCAGATTTACTCTTCAAACATTTGGATGAAGTCTTTGAAAGTGAAACCTGTGTAATTCATTCCAATAAAACTCAAAATTATAGAATCCGCTCTATTCGTCAATTTGATGAAGGAAAGAACCGAATTTTAGTAGCCACAGATGTTATGGCGCGAGGACTAGATTTTGACAAAATATCGCATGTTGTCAATTTTGATACCCCCGATTTTCCAGAGAACTACATGCACCGAATTGGGAGAACCGGGAGGGCTGAAAAAGAAGGAAAGAGCATTTTATTTTCAACAAAGGATGAACAAGCATCCAAAGCAGCTATTGAAACTTTAATGGATTTTAAAATTCCGCTTTTAGACCTTCCAGAAACGGTAGAAATTTCGACCCTATTAACAGAAGATGAACGCCCAAAAGAAGACCAAGGAATCTCAAAAAATAGAAGGGTATTAGAGCATGTTCCTGGTCCTGCATTTCACGAAAAAAGTGAGAAAAACAGTAAAGTGAATTTGGGAGGATCCTATCGAAGAGAAATTGCCAAAAAGTATAAAAAGCCAAAGACACGTGGTGACAAAAATTATAATAAGCGTAATAAAAAGAAATAATTCATTTAGTATTATTTCTAAACAACAGGAGTGCTTTGATCTCCATCGCTTTTGTTCTCCCTATTAAATTATTCTGAAAATAGTTCTTTCCATTCAAAAATTGCTCTTAGTAAATATAAATTATTATCCGATTAAGGGATAATAGGTGTTTTTTGAACATCATTTAATTCCCACTTATTACCTCAAAGCAACAGTTATTCTATTATATGCCCATTTATTTATTTGTGTATTATAAACCCCTTTTTTTTATTTAAATTTGAAATTAACATAGTTTTACTTAAAAACAGTAAAATGCATTGTTAATAATTTACTTTTAATTTAATACTAATAAAAAACACAATTATGTTAAAAAAAATGACTTTAAAAATCTTTTGGATTTTATTAATTCTAGTGCAAACAATGTTTTCACAAGAAGTAAAAAATGAAGCTCAAAAACCCTATTCAATAGGTGTACCTTCAAAAGTTGAGCATGTTCCGTCAATTGCCTCTAGAAAAAACAATCTAGTAAGGCCGGATTTAAGTTCCAATCAGGTGATGTTAGATGGAAGGTCTTCTAGATATGAAGTTGTAATTGGTAAGGTTTCGGTTGGGGATGATGTATTAGCAATAAAATCGAAGCATTTAAGAAATAAAATACCTTCAAAAACCCCTGAATTAGTTTTTGATACTGGAGCTTCAGGATCTCAACCAACGGATTCATCAGGGGCAGTTGGGCCAAACCATTATATCTCTGTAATTAATACGGCCTTTCAAATTTTTGATAAGAATGGTTTTTTTAATGAAATAATCTAAATTTCATTTCTATGATTATTTTCATTCAAGTTCTTTTTTAGTCCGTGTAAGGAATAATTTCTATAAGTTTTATAGGGAATACATTTTCACAACGATTTTTCATTCTTAAGGGTAGGAATTTAAAATATATTTTATTTTTTTAAAAGTGTAAGGTAGAAATTCATCCTCTTTAATATTTATCGGATCATAATTAATATTTTTTGAATCAGAGATTATCCAACCACAATTTCCAGTATCTTTATGCTTTATAATTCCGAAAGTATATCCTTCTTTATGAGGTGGATTTGTAGGCTTTTTTGTAGTTAATTTTAAGCTATTGCAAGAGATTAGAAATAAAATTATTACAAAACTAATTGGTTTAAAATTTGTGTGTATCATCATTTTTAATTTTGAAAGTATAATATAGTAAAATTATGCAAATATTAACGCAACAAGAATTGCACAATCTTGCCATGAATATAGTTGGCAAACGTTTAGAAGAAATGGGATACGAATTTCAGGCGATTAATAGCAAACTGAAAAGACATCCACAATTTGTGTTATTCAAAAAAGGAGAACAAACTGTTTTTGTACTCGTAAAAGTAACCAACAATATTCAAAACCCAGATGTATATGATGTGCTGTGGATGGAGACTTTTAAAGAACATGCTAAAAAACAAAATGCCAAAGTTTGGTTTGCAGGCGTTGGTATTGCCAATGCAGAAAGTGTAGAAAATCCTGTTTTTAAAGACCAACCCTACTATGTGGCTTTTGAAGACTTTATTATAATCTTATAGTAGCCATCCAATATCAACCGAGGAGCAACTCAAATAAAAAAACCACCTAAAAGGTGGTTTTTTTATGCATAAGAAATAAGAGGATTACTCCGCCTTCTGTTCTAATAAGTCAAAGAACTGTTGTAATCTTGGTAAAATGATAATTTTTGTTCTTCTATTTTTGGCTTTATTTGCAGGTGTGTCATTTTCAGCAACTGGTACATAGCTACTTCTACCTGTTGCAGACAATCTTTCTGGTTTTACACCATATTTATATTGTAAAATCCGTGTAATTGAGGTAGCTCTTAAAGCAGATAAATCCCAGTTGTCTTGAATGATAGTTCTTTTGATAGGTGTTGCGTCGGTGTGTCCTTCAACCATCACATCCATTTCTGGTTGTGCGTTGATTACTGTTGCAATTTTTTCCAACACGGTGTAGGCCTTTTCAGTTACATTATAGCTTCCGCTTTTAAATAATAGTTTATCAGCAATAGAGATAAAAACAACTGTTTTTTCTACATTAATTTCAATGTCTTCATCTTGTATGCCGTCAGTTAAGTTCTTCGTTAAATGATACTTTATTGCCAAGTTAATAGAATCTTTCTGCGTCATTGCATCTCTAATTCCATTAATAAACTTATCTTTTTCGCTTAACTGAGAAATTACAGTTTTAATATTGTCCGAAGATGATTGCGTTAAAACAGTTAAGTTTTCAACTTGTTTTAAAGCTGTTTTTTTGTCCTCTTTTAATGATTTAACTTGTTCAGCTAATGCTACTACTTTTGCATCCTCGTTGTTTTTTTCAAGGATACATTTTTGCAAATCGGCTTTGATGTCTACTAGCTGTGTTGCTTTGTTATCATGCTTGGTTTGTAAAGCAACAAAATCTTTTTTAGAAACACATGCGCTTAATACAATTCCTGATAAAAGGAGTAGGGTAATTTTTTTCATTTTCTAAAGATTTAATTTCAGTAGCAAAGCTAACAAAAATCGATTACAATTAGTTCTATAAATTTTATTTTGTGAAAATTTTATGTACTATTTTTGATTGAAAATTATAATGAGATGAAACGTTTTTTTCTAGTCCCCTTTTTACTAATCATTCTTTGTGCATGTGAATCCAAACCAAAAGCAACAAGCCTTACATTAACAGGGAATGTTTTTGGAACTACCTATAAAATTGTATATCAAAATACCACGGTCAACTATCAAAAATCGATTGATAGTTTATTTTATTTGGTCAATAAGTCAATATCTACCTATTTGCCTTCTTCAGATATTTCCTTAATTAACAAAGGAGATACTTCTGTTGTTGCGGATACCATTCTTTTAGAATTGTTAAAAAAATCGAAAGAAATTCATATAAAAACAGATGGTTATTTTGATCCTACTGTTGGGAATTTGGTCAATGCTTGGGGTTTTGGACCTAAAAATGAAAAGCGAAATTTAGATACTTTGGAAGTTCAAAAACAAATGGAATTGGTTGGGTTTGATAAAATTCAAGTCATCAATCGAAAAGTCATCAAAAAAGATCCAGCCATATACTTGGATTTCAATTCTATTGGTAAAGGTTTTGGGATTGATGTTGTTGCTCGCTTTTTAGACCAACAACAGATTGCAAACTATATGATTGAAATTGGCGGAGAAATCCGAGCAAAAGGAGTTAAGAAAAAAGACAAACCATGGCGAGTTCAACTTCAAAACCCAGTTATCACCGACGTCAATGAAGCATTTACAGTCATTAATCTGTCGAATAATTCGATGGCTACCTCTGGAAATTACCGAAAATTTAGAATTGCAAATAATGGTCAAAAGTATGTACATACCATAAATCCTAAAACAGGTTTTGCAACCGAAAGTAATTTGTTAAGTGTTTCTGTAATTGCCCCAATAGACTGTGCTGATGTGGATGCTTATGCAACAGCATTTATGGCGATGGGTGTTGAGAAAACAAAAATATTTCTAGAGAAGCATCCCGAAATAAAAGCGATTTTAATTTATATAGATGCCCAACAAAATCTTGCTAGTTATTCTAATTACGATGATGGTTTATAGCACACAGGTAAAATCTCACCTTTCATTAAGCAAAATCGTTCTAGCTCTTTTTCTTCCATTTTCTTCGTATAGTCTATTTCGTCAACCTTAAAGCCTACACTACGTAACTTGTCAAAATAATCTCGACCATAGACTCTTACATGGTCATACTGGCCAAATATTTTTGCACGCGCTTTCCGATCTGTAATGGTATCGTCTTCAAATGTTTTGTCTCTTGAGAGCTCTTGTGGAATTTGGAATATCCCCATTCCTTTGGGCTTTAAAACGCGATACAATTCTTGCATGGCTTTCGTATCATCTGTAATATGTTCTAAAACATGATTGCAAAAAACAATATCAAATGCATTATCTTCAAAGGGCAAATTACAAATATCTGCTTTCACATCTGCGATGGGCGATGCTAAATCGGAAGTGATATAGTCCAAGTTTTCTTGTTTTCTAAAGCGACCCAAAAAACATTGTTCTGGTGCAATGTGTAATACTTTTTGTTTTTTTTCAGAAGTAAAAAAAGAGGTTTCATTTCTTAAATATAACCACATTAATCGATGTCTTTCCAAAGATAAGGTAGCGGGAGAAAGTGCATTTTTACGCTGTTTTCCGTACCCGTAAGGAAGCAGTTTCCGAAAACTTTTTCCATCGATCGGATCTGTATACCGAGTTCCTTTTAAATATAAACTGAGTATTGGGCGTACCAAATAACTCGCCTTTATTAATAAGGGTCTTGGTATGGAATTTAAGATTATTTTAAATAGAGACATTGTGACTAGACTGTAATTTGTTTCAAAAAAACATTAGGCTATTGTTTAAATTCCTCCTCCTCAGTACTTACAATTCCTAAGGCTTCATTCACATATTTAAAGGTAGAGAGTAATTCCGGCTTGCCATTTACAATTGCAACATCATGTTCGAAATGTGCAGATGGTTTGTTGTCCAAGGTAGTAATTGTCCAGCCATCTGAATGCTGTCTGATCTTATGAGTTCCAAGGTTTGTCATCGGTTCAATTGCAACGACCATTCCCTCCATAAACTTTTTTCCTCTGCCTCTTTTTCCATAGTTTGGCATTTCTGGATCCTCGTGCATTGTTCTTCCAAGTCCATGGCCAACCAATTCTCTTACCACACCATAACCATGATCTTCGGTATATTTTTGAATTGCATACCCCACATCACCCACGCGATTTCCCACTTTAAAATTACGAATTCCTTCGTATAAACTTTGCTTAGTAACGGCTAATAATTTTTTTACCTCATCGGCAATTTCACCCACAGCAAACGTATATGCATGATCGCCATAAAAACCATTTTTTAAAGCACCACAATCAATAGAGATAATGTCTCCTTCTTTTAAAGGCGTTTTATTTGGGATTCCATGAACCACTTGTTCGTTGGGACTCATGCAAAGTGTATTTGGAAAGTCATACAAGCCCAAAAATCCAGGAATGGCCCCTTCAGCTCTTATGAAATCTTCGGCCAATTTGTCTAAGTATAATGTAGTAACTCCAGGTTTTACTTCGCTAGCAAGCATTCCTAATGTTCTGGAAACTACCAAAGCACTCTCGCGCATAATTTCTATTTCTTCTCTTGTTTTTACGATAATCATCTTCAAAAAATTATAGTACAAAGTTACTCTAATTTAAAGAAATAAGAGAAAGAAGTTTTCCTTGAAAAACAGGAAAAATAGTTTTTTATTGAAGCCTTTTGGAATCAATAAATACTGGCATCATTGTGGGTTAATGATGCCAGTAGTAAAATAAGATAATTAGCAAACCTTCGTTTACTTACTTCGATCGTAAGAATGTTTGTATGGCAAGCCAGAGACAATTTTTAAAATGTCTTTTTCCAAAGAGACTCTCGCATATTCTACATAGCGTCCTATTTCTTTACCATCTTTATAAAAGATAAACGTAGGCACTTTAAAAATATTCAATCCTGCCTGTAAGTTATCTGGTGTTTTTTTAGAGCGGTTTACCGTTACCAATTCAAAATCCTTCATTTCAAAATCTGCGAGTTCTAAAATTTTGTAAAAACGAGGCGTTTCTCTTTTACTATCGCCACACCAGGTTCCCATAAATCCTTTAATACGAACTCCTTTCAGTGCAGTTTTTAAAGAGGAAATGGTAGCTGTATCTGGAGTATATGTTTTAAATTTCTGATCAAACCAAGCCTTAAAAGGTGCTTGATTGAAAGACTCTTTGTCTGCGATACCAATTAAGTTTCCGGATTGATCTTTTACTGCTGTTGCTTTTTGCTGTGAATTACAAGAGGTGAAAATTCCGATGAATGCAATTAAAAGTATTTTTTTCATAGGTGTTTTTTTAAAAATTATAATAGTGATTTCTGTGTCATTTCTATGGGTTGTTCAATGCCCATTAAATCTAAAATTGTTGGTGCAATATCGCCCAAGATACCATTTTTTATTGATTTTAAATCTGCATCAATAAGGACAAATGGAACTGGGTTTGTGGTGTGTGCTGTGTTTGGACTTCCATCTGGATTTATCATGGTTTCGCAATTTCCATGATCTGCTATCAATAGGGTAGTATACCCATTTTTTAATCCTGTTTCAATCACTCTTTTCGCACAAGTGTCAACAGTTTCACAAGCTTTAATTGCAGCTTCCATAATACCAGTATGACCTACCATGTCACCATTGGCAAAGTTTAAGCAAACAAAATCTGCGGTAGCTTTTTCCAAGTCTTCACACAAAGCATCTGTCAATTCATAGGCACTCATTTCTGGTTGCAGATCATAGGTTGCTACTTTTGGGGAGTCTCTTAAAATACGAGATTCTCCATTAAATGGAGCTTCTTGCCCTCCTGAAAAAAAGAAGGTAACGTGAGGGTATTTTTCTGTTTCAGCAATTCTAATTTGCTTCTTACCTGCTTTTGAGATAACTTCCCCTAAAGTGTTTTTAATATTATCACTTTTGTAAATTACATTGATGTTTTGAAAACTTTCATCATACAAGGTAATGGTGGTAAAGTACAAATCCAATTTTTTCATTTCCTCTTCAGGAAAATCATTCTGTGACAGTGCATTTGTTAATTCTCTACCTCTGTCTGTCCTATAATTGAAAAAGAGTACTGCATCGCCTTCTTTAATTTGTGCTTTTGGTTGATTCTTTTCGTCAGTAATAAGAATGGGTTTGTGAAACTCATCTGTCAATCCGGCCTCATAATTTTCTTGAATTGTGGCTACTGCATCTTTGGTTTTTGTACCCTTTCCATTAACCAAACCATCATAGGCTATTTTGATTCGTTCCCATCTATTGTCTCTATCCATTGCATAATAGCGACCTGTTACAGAAGCCAATTCGCCGGTAGATTCTTTCATGTATTCTTGAAGATCATTGATGAATTTTCCACCAGATTTCGGATCACAATCACGACCATCAGAAAAAGCATGTACAAATACGTTGGCTACTTCCTGTTCTTTTGCAATGTCTAAAATCCCTTTTAAATGATCAATATGAGAGTGAATTCCACCATCAGAAACCAATCCCAATAAATGAACTTTTTTATTATTTTCTTTGGCATACTTAAAAGTATCCAACAGCACTTTTTCTTTTCCTAGTGTATTTTCTTTTACTGCTTTATTAATGCGTGCTAGGTTTTGATAAACAATTCTACCAGCACCTAAATTCATATGTCCTACTTCAGAATTTCCCATTTGACCTTCTGGCAGTCCAACATGCTCTCCATCCGTTCTCAATGAAGCATGTCCGTACTTAGTATATAAAGAATTGATATAGGGTGTTTTTGCATTGTAAATGGCGGATACTTTTGGGTCTTGTGTGATTCCCCATCCATCCAAAATCATCAAGATTACTTTTTTATTCATTCTACGATTTTAAAAGGTAAAAATAGGAAAGATTTTTTATTGATTTTCTATTTTTCTACGAAACCGATAACGTAAATTAACAATGCGATTGTAACTAATAAGAAGATCACCTTTGTAAGTGCTTTTTTTTTAGATCTCGTTGAATTTTATTTCGTATTATTTCGACTTCTTTTGTTCGCTTTCATGCTTACAATCATTGCCGATAAAGCACCTCCAAAACTCATTTCAATTTATTTAGTGGTTATACATAGGTAGAAAACCTTGTAAAAATGTTACAAAAAAAAGATTTTTAACCTCCTATTTGTTCCATTTATTTCAATAATTCCTAAAGAAATTAAAAAGACAAAATCTATTAAATATGGAAATAGAGTTTTAAAAAAAGATGTAAATTTACATAGCCGTAAAAGGATATTTATGAAGCCTCATTTTGAGTTAAACAACGTTACCCGTAAGTTGCCTAAACATTTGCATAAGTTTGTTGTAAATCAACCTTATGAGGAATACACTCCACAAAATCAAGCAGTTTGGAGGTATGTAATGCGTATGAATATTGATTATTTAAGTAAGGTGGCACATGCATCTTATGTAAAAGGTTTGGAAGCTACCGGTATTTCTGTAGAAGAAATACCAAGAATGGATGGGATGAATCGCATTTTAAAAGAAATTGGTTGGGCTGCGGTTTCAGTGGATGGTTTTATACCTCCCAATGCATTTATGGAATTTCAAGCTTATAATGTACTGGTAATAGCCTCAGATATGAGAACCATCAATCATATTGCTTACACACCCGCACCCGATATTATTCATGAAGCTGCAGGACATGCACCAATCATTGCAAATCCAGAATATGCTGAATATTTAAGACGATTTGGCGAGATTGGGAGCAAAGCAATTTCCTCCGCAAAGGATTACGAAATGTACGAAGCAATCCGATTGTTGTCCATTTTAAAAGAGAACCCCAATTCCTCAAAAAAAGAGATCGTGGCAGCACAAAAACAGGTTGAATACTTACAAGAAAATATGGGAGCGTTGTCTGAGATGGCAAAAATAAGAAACTTACATTGGTGGACGGTAGAATATGGATTGATAGGTACTGTTGACGCGCCTAAAATTTATGGTGCAGGTTTGCTCTCATCAATTGGAGAAAGTGATTGGTGCATGCAAGATGCGGTCGAAAAAAGGCCCTATTCAATTGCAGCAGCAACCATAAATTTTGACATTACAAAACCACAGCCACAATTATTTGTGACTCCAGATTTTGCCTATTTGAGTTTGGTGTTAGAAGAGTTTGCAAATACAATGGCACTAAGAACGGGAGGGTTGAATGGTGTTCAAAAAGTCATAAATTCTAAAAATTTAGGAACCATTGAATTGAGTACAGGAATTCAAATTTCAGGAATTTTCACTAAGGTCATAAAGCATAGAAATAATGAAGTAGCCTATTTTCAAACATCAGGGCCAACCGCACTCGCTTCAAGAGATAAAGAATTAATTGGCCATGGTGTGGCAGATCACAAAAATGGTTTTGGAAGTCCAATAGGAAAACTCAAAGGAATCAATCTACAAATTGAAGATATGAGTCCAAGAGACCTGAAAGCATATGGAATTTATGAAGGCGAATACATAAATTTAGAATTTGAAAGCGGTGTAAAAATTCAAGGAAAAGCCATTACGGGAACCCGAGATTTAAGGGGTAAAATTTTATTAATTTCCTTTATAGATTGTACGGTTACCTATCAAGATCAAATCCTTTTTGAACCGAGTTGGGGAATTTATGATATGGCGATTGGAAAGGAAGTAGTTTCTGCTTATTCCGGTGCAGCAGATCAGAGTTCTTTTGAAGATGTGTCTAAAGTTTCAGAAACAAAAACAAAAAAAATAACCTACACTGCAAAAGAAGAAAAATTATACGCATTGTATGCGAAAGTTAGGGCTATCAGAGCGATTTCTCCAGTCCAATCAAAAGCACTAAAAGATATTTTTGACACGCTAATCAAAGAGCATCCTTCAGATTGGCTTTTGCCTTTGGAGATTTATGAAGTATCTGTTGAAAATAAATGTGATTTTTCAGATGAAATCTATAAATACTTACTCAAACTACAAAAGAATACCTCTTTTCAAAAGTTAATTGAAAATGGGCTACAATTAATAAAAACAAAAAACAATTAAACAGCTATTATGGGATTATTTGGAATCTTCAGTCAGAAAAAAGAAACAAAGGATGTAAAAGAATATTTAGCAAAAGACGCAGTTGTTCTAGATGTAAGATCTCTCGAAGAATGGGATGAAGCACATGGAAAGCAAGCAAAGCACATTGTATTAACAACGCTACCTATGCACCTAGAAGAAATTAGATCTTGGAACAAACCAATCATTGCAGTTTGTAGAAGTGGAGCACGAAGTTCGCAAGCTACACAGTTTTTAGTAAGCAATGGTTTGGACGCAATAAACGGTGGGCCTTGGCAAAATGTAGATCAGTACATCATCGAATAAGCTACGATTTTTAAAATTTCATAAAGGGAAACGCTGTTTCTATTTTTGCAATTTTTGAGCTTAAATTCGTTAAGAATTTTTGATATTGCATGCTGTTTATATCAAACGGTCTGTGCGACAACCCTTTCTGGATGGTGTTTATTTCTTGCATCATTTCTGAGGCTTTTTCATCAATCCAAGTGGTCGTAAAACGCTCCCACATGTACTGAATTGCAGTCGTATTTGGATGAATTAGATCCTCTGCATAAAAACGGTAATCACGCAATTCATCCATCATTATTTCATAGCTTGGAAAATAATGCAACTTGGTGCTCTTGGAGCTGCAAAGCAGGGTTTGTATTCCTGCAATTAAATGCGATTTGCTTTGTGTATTTTCGATAAAACCATCCTTTAAATGACGGACAGGGGACACCGTAAAAATGATATTTACCTTGGTATTTACCGATCGAATCAATGCAATAATTTCTGACAATGTTTCAGTAACTTCCTGAACGCTTAGTATTTCTTTAGAAAAATTTTTCTGTGGAATCTTATGGCAATTGGCAACGATTTTATGCGATGCAGTTTCTCGATATACCCAAGATGTCCCCAATGTAATGAGTAGGTGAGTAGCTTCTTTTAAGGCTAAATTTGTTGCAGCAGTTGCTTTGTTTAGTTGTGATAAAATATTCTTTTTTACAAGCGCACTGAGGTTCGAATGCGCATCAAAACAATGCCATCGCTCATTTTGAAAAACCAAATCTTTTTGAGTATACGTTTTTTCGTGAATTGCATTAGCAACCAATGTTTTGATTGCTTTAGGATGGAATAAAATTCCATAAGGATTTTGAACGGTTTGAAATTTGAAATGATCTAATTGCGCGCCAATATTTTCCGAAAAACAAGAGCCTAAAAGTACCATTTTTGAAGCATAAGAAATCGGGTTATTCGCTTCTTTTTGTATGATTACTTTTGTTTGTAAAATCATTTTTTTAACTTAGATACTCCTTTGCACTCTCTAATGCTTGCGGTATTCCTCCAGGGTTTTTACCTCCTGCAGTTGCAAAGAAATTTTGACCTCCGCCACCTCCGTGAATAAATTTCCCTAATTCTCGGACTACTTTACCAGCATCGTATCCTCGTTCGTTGACGAGTTCTTTAGAAATATAACAAGTCAAGATTGCTTTTTCACTCGTTGGTGCACTTGCAAATACTAAAAACAAATTGGGATGTTTTTTACCTAAATCGAAAGCCAAGGTTTTGATTCCGTTTGCATCCAAATCTACTTTAGTAGCCAAAAATTGTACGCCGTTTATTTCCTGAAGTTGATTGATAACCGCTCCCGAGACGTTTTTCGCTTTGTCCTTGAGGAGTTGTTCTATTTGTTTTTGCAAAGCAGTATTTTCATCTTGTAATTTCTGAACCGCTTTTACGGGTGCTTTTGCATTGTTTAGTAATTCTTTTATTTGAAACAAAGCGTCATTGTTTTCATCATAAAAATCCTTTACCGCTTCATTCGTAATTGCTTCAATTCGTCGAATTCCAGCAGCAACGGCAACTTCCGATTTAATTTTAAAATGCCAAATAGCTCCTGTGTTTTTTACATGTGTTCCACCACACAATTCAATCGAATTGCCAAATTTTATAGCACGAACGGTATCGCCATATTTTTCTCCAAACAACGCCATTGCTCCATCTGCGATTGCCTTTTCCATCGTAATATTTCTGCTTTCTTCTAACGGAAGATTTAGGGCTATTTTCGCATTCACATACCCTTCAATAGTCTTTAGCTCTTCCACAGTTACTTTCGAAAAGTGCGAAAAATCAAAACGCAAATAGTTGGCATTTACTGCTGAACCTTTTTGCGCTACATGAACGCCCAAAACTTCTCTTAATGCCTCGTGCAAAAGGTGGGTTGCTGTATGGTTACAAGTGGTATTCTCTCGTGTTTTTTTATGTACAATTGCTGTAAAAGTATCCCTGACGGCTATTGGTAATTTTTTTGTGAAATGAATGATCACATTGTTTTCTTTTTTGGTATCTAAAATTTCAATTTGGTTTCCTTGTGAATCTTCGAAAAAACCTACATCACCAACTTGTCCACCTCCTTCTGGATAAAAGGGTGTTGCATCGAAGACCAATTGAAACATTTCCCCCTCTTTTTTAGAAACGACCTTTCTGTAACGTGTAATTTTTACGTCGGCACTTAAGGTATCATATCCAATAAATTCCTCAGTAGCTTCTTCAACTAAAAGGGTCCAATCCTCGGTAGACATTTCACTAGCAGCTTTCGATCTGTTTTTTTGTTTTTGCAATTCGTCTTTAAATCCTTTTTCATCAAGCGTAAATCCTTTTTCAGAAAGAATCAATGCTGTTAGATCTACTGGAAAACCAAAGGTATCATACAGTTCAAAAATTTTGTCTCCAGCGATTTCTTTAGACTCGGCATTTTCAATGATTTTGTCCAACAAGATCAATCCTTGGTCTAAGGTTCTTAAAAAGGAGTTTTCTTCTTCTTTAATGACGTTTTCAATCAACTGTTTTTGTTCTGAAATCTCAGGGAAAGCAGCTCCCATTTGTTCTGAGAGTATCGCCACTAATTGGTATATAAAAGGGTCTTTTTTATCTAAGAACGTAAATCCATAACGCACCGCTCTTCTTAGGATTCTCCGAATTACATAACCCGCACCTGTATTGCTTGGTAATTGACCATCGGCAATAGAGAAAGCCACAGCTCTTACATGATCTGCAATGACACGAATTGCAATATCTTGTTGCTGGTTTGCACCATAGATTGTGTTTGTAATTTTTTCTACCTGCTTGATAATGGGTTGAAAAACATCGGTATCATAATTCGATTTTACGCCTTGTAAAGCCATACACAAACGCTCAAATCCCATACCAGTATCAATATGTTTGTGCGGCAAATTTTCTAAACGACCATTTGCTTTTCTGTTGTACTGCATAAAAACAAGGTTCCAGATTTCTACCACATGCGGATGGTCCATGTTCACCAATGCTATGCCTGGCGTTTTCGCTTTTTCTTCTTCAGACCGAAGATCGACATGAATTTCAGAACAGGGTCCACAAGGCCCTTGTTCGCCCATTTCCCAAAAGTTGTCCTTTTTACTTCCTTTTACAATTTGATTCTCTGGAATCAATTCTTTCCATAAGTCATATGCTTCTTGGTCTAAAGGAAGCTTGTCTGCATCATCACTTCCTTCAAAAACACTGACATACAAAATATCTTTATCTATTTTGTATATTTCCGTTAGCAATTCCCATGCCCAAGAAATGGCTTCTTTTTTAAAATAATCGCCAAAAGACCAATTCCCTAACATTTCAAACAAGGTATGGTGGTAGGTATCATAACCAACTTCTTCAAGGTCATTGTGTTTTCCAGAAACACGCAAACATTTTTGAGAATCTGCTAGTCGATTGCTTTTTGGTTTTGCGTTGCCTAAGAAAAATTCTTTAAAGGGAGCCATACCAGAATTCACAAAAAGTAATGTTGGGTCATCTTTGGTAACCATTGGAGCCGAGGGTACAATTGTATGAGATTTTTCTTTAAAAAAATCTAAAAATTGAGCACGGATTTCTTGAGATTTCATAAAAATGGATGGTTTCAGATTGAAGGAATTAGATTCATTTTTTTTTAAATATAACAACTTAAAAAAGGAGTTGTAAAAATTTTGTAAATTTGAAAAGTTTTCTTTTCGAAAATCAGTTTAAAAAACAAAAATAGTACATTTAAAATTATGGCAAAAGTAAAATATTTTTATGATGCAGACACCTTGTCTTACAGAAAAATAGAGAAGAAAAAAAGTGATTACTTAAAGCGCTCCATTTTTTTTATTCTGGGCGCATCATTGGTGATGTTTATTGGTTTTGTAGGATTAAGCCAAGTGATTATAACGCCAGCACATCGGGCAGATAAAGATGAGCTTGAGAATTTAAAACTGCATTATACATTAATCAATAAGCGACTTGAAGAAAGTGCGACCATTTTAGGGCAACTTCAAGAAAGAGATAATAATATTTACCGTACTTATTTTGAAGCAGACCCAATATCTAACGATGTACGAAAAGCAGGTTTTGGTGGGGTCAATAGATACAAAGCGTTAGATGGTTTTGATAATTCTGAGATGATCAAAGGGCTTACAAAAAATGTAGATATATTATCCAAACAAATCGCCGTTCAGTCTCAGTCCTTAGACGAAATCGTCTCATTGGCAAAAGAAAAAGAAAAAATGTTGGCATCAATTCCAGCAGTGTTGCCCATAAAAAAAGGTTCTTTTTATGTTGCATCGGGTTATAAAATGAGAATGCATCCGATTTTAAAAATCCGGAAACTTCATAAAGGAATGGATTTTACTGCACCAAGAGGAACCCCTATTTATGCTTCCGGAAATGGGAAAATATACAGAGCCCAAAGAAGTAGCACCTTTGGTAAGGTTGTTTATATTGACCATGGTTATGGATACAAATCCATTTATGCACACATGAGCAAAATGGTAGTGAGACGCGGGCAGCAAGTCCGAAGAGGAGATATTATCGGATATGTTGGAAGTACTGGATTGTCTGTGGCACCTCACTTGCATTATGAGGTGCATAAAAATGGTAAAGCTTTGAATCCAATCAGTTTTTATTATGGTGATTTAACTCCCGAAGAATTTTTAGCCATTCAACAATCTTCAGAAGAAGGACAGTCATTCGATTAATTCAATTTCATGCACATAGAATTACCAGAGAAAAGATATTATAAAATTGGTGAAGTTGCCAAGGCATTTGATGTAAACACCTCTTTAATTCGTTTTTGGGAAAAAGAATTTACCATTATCAAACCAAAAAAAAACGCGAAAGGCAATCGGCTTTTTACCCAAGAAGATATCCAGAATTTCAAGCTAATCTTTAATTTGGTAAAAGAACGTGGTTTTACATTAGAAGGCGCCAAACAGAAGCTAAAGAAGAATCCAGATGAAATCGTCAAAAATCATGAAATTATTAGTAGATTAGAAGCAGTGAAATCAGCACTGAATAAAATTAAAAATCAATTATAAAACTTCCAAAAAATGCCGAAAAAGTATATTGACTTAGACACTTTAAAATATATACTTTATGATGTTCGGAAATTAGAAGACTTACTGACAAGAGAACGATTTGAAGACCATGACATGGAGTCTTTAGATTTGTTCATTGACTCTGTCAAAGAATTTTCTGATAGAGAGTTATATCCATATTTGAAAGAAATGGATGAAACTCCTGCCCACCATAAAGATGGAACCGTTATGGTTCACAAGCAAGTAGATGTCATGATGAAAAAAGGAGGGGAATTAGGAATCATTTCTGCTTCTTTTGATTATGATGCTGGCGGAATGCAAATCCCTTTCATAGCTCATCAAGCAGCCGTTTATATTATGGATGCTGCCAACAACCACCTTCCAGGCTATGTAGGTTTAACCCAAGGAGCTGCAGAATTAATTATTGAATTTGGTAACAAAACCCTAAATGAAACCTATGTTCCAAACATGCTTTCTGGTGCTTGGGGAGGAACCATGTGTTTAACAGAGCCCCAAGCAGGAAGTTCTTTGTCGGACATTGTTACTAAAGCAACCCCAACAACCGAAGGTTTTTATAAAATATCGGGACAGAAGATCTTTATTTCAGGAGGAGACCATCAATATGCAGATAATATTGTGCATTTGGTGTTGGCAAGAATAGAAGGAGCGCCCCAAGGAACCAAAGGAATTTCGTTATTTGTAGTTCCTAAAAACAGACCCAAGGGAGATGGGACTCTGGAATACAACGACGTCATGACCGTTGCTGATTTTCAGAAAATGGGACAACGAGGATATTGTACCACGCATCTAGGCTTTGGCGATACAGATGACTGTAGAGGTTGGCTTGTTGGTGAAGAAAACAAAGGGTTGGCGCAAATGTTTTTAATGATGAATGCGGCTAGAATTGCAGTAGGTAGAGGTGCTGCAGCCATTACAATGGCCGCCTACAGGACCTCTTTGCAGTATGCGAATGAAAGACCACAAGGAAGAAAATTAACAAGCACAGGAAAGAAGAATCCAACAGAAAAACAAAGTTTAATAATCGAGCATCCCGATGTAAGAAGAATGTTATTGTTGCAAAAAGCCATTGCTGAAGGATCTTTAAGTTTGGTTTTATTAGCTTCTAAATACCATGATATTATTCACGCTTCTACAGACAAAGAAGAAAAAGAAAAATATGATTTATTGCTAGAGATGATCATCCCAATCGTAAAAACCTTTCCATCAGAAGCAGGTTCAGTATCCGTAAATAACGGATTGCAAGTTTTAGGAGGCTATGGTTTTTGTACCGATTTTACATTACAACAATATTATAGAGACATTCGAATTTCTGCCTTATATGAAGGAACAACCGGAATTCAATCGCAAGATTTATTAGGAAGAAAAGTAACCTTACAAAACGGGAAAGCGCTAGAATTGTTAGCCGCAGAAATGATGCAAACAATTACACTAGCATCTCAACATCCAGAATTAGCGCCCTATGCAAAAGAATTAGCAAGTACGTTGAAATTGTCACAAGAAATACTACAAAAATTAATGCCTTTTGCAATGAAAGGAGATTATGAACGCTATTTATCGGATGCCAATTTATTCATGGAATATATGAGTTTGGTGGTCTTAAGTTGGTTGTGGTTAGAAATGGGAGTGAACGCAAAAGAAACTCTAGCGTCTGGAGATTTAAAGTATGATCTAAATTTCTATGAAAGTAAAATTCATACCATGAAGTTTTATTTCAAATATGAACTTCCAAAAACAAGCTCGTTAGCAACTTCATTAATGAGTGATGAAGTATTGACAATTAAACATGACAAAGAATACATTCTATAATGACATCCATTTCAAAACAATTTAATTTAGAAGGAAAAGTAGCCGTTATCACAGGATCGAGTAAGGGAATTGGAAAAGCAATTGCCAAAGGTTTTGCAGAAAATGGTGCCCAGGTAGTGGTTTCAAGTAGAAGTCAAGAAGCTTGCGATGCTGTTGCCGATGAATTTAAAGCAGCCGGATTGAAAGCTATCGGAATTGCTTGCCATATCGGGAAAGCTGACCAACGAGAAAACCTGGTAGCAAAAACAATGGAGGCATTTGGACGCATTGATATTTTAGTAAACAATGCCGCAATCAATCCCGTTTTCGGACCTATAGAAGAGGTAGATACAGCAATTTTTGATAAAATCATGGAGGTCAATGTAAAAGCTCCTTGGAGTTTGTCAAACCTCGTATTGCCGCATTTGAAAGCCCATAAAAAGGGAAGCATTATCAATATAGCTTCCGTAGAAGCATTGACCCCAGGATTCGGTTTAGGAATTTACAGTACCAGCAAAGCAGCCATTTTAATGTTGTCAAAAAATCAGGCAAAAGAATGGGGAAAACACGGCGTTCGTGTCAATGCTATTTGCCCAGGATTGATCAAAACAAAATTTAGTGCAGCCTTGTGGCAAAACGAAAAAATACTTGGAAAGATTCAAAAAACACTTCCAAGCGAACGCATGGGAATGCCAGAGGAAATGGTCGGTTTGGCTTGCTTGTTGGCCTCCGATGCCGGCAGCTATATGACCGGCGGCGTCTACACGGCAGATGGCGGTTATATGATTGCAGGATAACTATAAAAACCAATTTAGAAAGCGCGATTTTGGGAACAGCGTTGCTATTTTAAAAAACGAAACTCCGAATTATGAATTTTGAATACTCAGCCAAATCTATAGCGTTACAAGAAAGGTTAAGCGCTTTTATTGAAGAACATATTGTTCCTGTAGAAGCAGCATACATCGCTTTTCAAAGTGATCCCAAGAACATGTGGCAACGTTTTCCAGCGATTGAAATGTTGAAGCAGAAAGCCAAAGAAGCCGGTCTCTGGAACTTATTTTTACCAAATAATTATGGCGATTTAAGTCCAGGATTGACCAATTTAGAATATGCACCCTTGGCAGAAATTATGGGAAAAAAAATCTGGATTTCAGAAATTTTTAACTGTTCTGCACCCGATACTGGAAATATGGAAGTGCTTGCAAAATATGGAAATGCAGCGCAAAAAGAAAGATGGTTAACTCCATTGATGAATGGTGAAATTCGCTCTGCATTTTTAATGACAGAACCAGAAGTTGCCTCTTCAGACGCCACCAATATTGAAACCGCGATTGTTTTAGATGGCGATGAATATGTAATCAATGGAAGAAAATGGTGGTCCTCCGGCGCCATGGATCCCCACTGTAAAGTGGCTATTGTTATGGGTAAAACTGACGTAAACGCGGTTAGACATCAGCAGCAAAGTATGGTATTGGTTCCCATGGATACGCCCGGTTTAGAAATCATCAGACCACTTTCGGTTTTAGGATTTTATGATTCACCAGAAGGACATGCAGAAATACAGTTGACCAATGTTCGTGTGCCCAAAGAGAACTTAATTTTAGGAGAAGGCAGGGGTTTTGAAATTGCACAAGGACGCCTAGGACCCGGTCGAATTCACCACTGTATGCGACTGGTGGGTATGGCACAATACGCCTTAGAAACCATGTCGCAAAGAACCCTGGAAAGAGCTACTTTCGGAAAGAAATTTTACGAATATAGCAGCATTCGACATGAAATTGCATTGTCGCAATGTGCCATAGAGCAAGCAAGATTGTTAACGCTATCTGCAGCTGATAAAATGGATAAATTGGGCAACAAAGCCGCAAAAGACCTCATCGCAATGATTAAAATTGTAGCCCCAAATATGGCGTTAAAAGTCATTGATCGTGCCATGCAAATTTTAGGAGGTAAAGGTGTTGGGCCCGATACCTACCTGCCGCATTATTTTGCCATTGCAAGAATGTTGCGTTTGGCTGACGGCCCCGATGAAGTACACCTATATCAATTGGGGAAAAGCTGTATTAAGAAATACGGAAATCAATAAAAATGAAGCAGCAAAATGTTCGAAAAGGAGAGGAGCTGAATGTGGTTTTGTTGAAGAAATTCATGCAAGAACAACAGCTTATCAATTCGGTTGAAAGTGACTTGCATGTGGAGCAGTTTACCCATGGATTTTCTAATTTGACCTATCTGTTGCGAATTGAAAACAAAGAATATGTCTTAAGAAAGCCCCCGATTGGCGCAATCAAAAGAGGTCATGATATGGGACGCGAATTTAAAGTGCAAAGTGGTTTGGAAACCGCTTTTCCAAAGGTGCCAAAAATGTATGCATTTTCAGAAGATGCAACTATTTTAGGAAGTCCGTTTTACCTGATGGAAAAAATGGAAGGCATCATTTTAAATTTTAAAGAAGCCAAGCGAAGAAAGCTAGCACCCAAAGCGTATAAGACCATCGCAAACTCATGGTTAGATACTTTAGTAGCCTTGCATAGCGTAGATTACAAAACCATTGGGTTGACTGATTTAGGAAGACCAGAAGGCTATGTAGCAAGACAGGTGACCAATTGGGGCAAACAGTATGTGAAAGCAAAGACAGACGACTATCCAGAAGCGGAATTTGTAATGCAATGGATGGAAGAAAATCAACCCACACGTTACGATCATTGCTTAATTCACAACGATTATAAGTACGACAATGTTGTTTTTAAAGACGATTCATGGCAAGAGGTGACTGCGATTCTAGATTGGGAAATGGCTACTTTAGGAGATCCTTTAATGGATGTAGGGACTTCTCTAGGGTATTGGACGGTAGCTACCGATCACGATTTTGTAAAACAAGGAATTCCATCGCCCACCATTTTTGAAGGCAATCCTGTTCGCAGTGAAATCGTAAAAATGTATGCTGAAAAATCGGGAAGGTCCATTGATAATTTCGTTTTTTATTATGTGTACGGTTTGTTTAAAATAGCCGTCATTGCCCAACAAATTTATTATCGATATCAGCAAGGTTGGACCACAGACCCACGTTTTTCTAATTTGAACAAAGCAGCCGAATTATGCTGTAAATTAGCCGTAAAATCGATAAAAAAGAACAAAATCGACTAAAAATGGACAATAATCATCAAGAATTGAATACAAAGGGATTGCATGTTTTAGCGAATTTTGATGCAAATAGCCCTGTATTCATGATGAATTATTTACAGTATAAAGACCAGGTTTCAGAAACTGGAAAATCAGGAAAAGAAACCTACAAAGCCTACCTGGAAGCAGCAACGCCATTTTTTAGGAAGGTAGCAGCATCTATTGTTTTTAAAGGAAAACCAATGGCTACCATTTTAGGAGATAAAACGACGCCTTTATGGGATGAGGTTTTAATTGTGAAATATGCCAATAAAAATGAATTTTTTAAATTACTACAAATGAAGGAGTACCCCAATGCATTGAGAGCCGCTGCATTGTCAAATTCAAAACTAATATTTTGTAAATAAATATGGAAGTAAAAAATAAAATCGTCATCGTTACTGGTGCAGGATCTGGAATTGGAAAAGCAACCGCAATTCACTTTGCGAAATTTAGAGCAACCGTAGTTGTTTCAGATCGGCAAGAAGAAGCTGCAAAGGATGTAGTTGCGAGCATTGTAGCTGGAGGAGGAAACGCAATTTCTATCCCTGCAGATGTTACCAGTTTTAAAGCCGTAGAAAACTTAGTTGCGCAAACGGTCAAAGAATTTGGAAGGTTGGACGTCATTGTAAACAATGCCGGAATAGGGCCTAATTTGCTAAGAACACACCAATCCACATTAAAAGATTGGGACAAGGTCATTGCCGTAAATCAAACCGGTGTCTTTTATTGTATGAAAGTAGCTTTGGCACAATTTTTAAAACAAGGAGGTGGTAACATTGTAAATATTGCGTCTTTGGCGGGTTTAAAAGCTTCCCCAAACAATATCAGTTATAGTGCTAGTAAATTTGCTGTTGTGGGAATGACCAAATCGGCAGCGATGGAATATGCCACTAAAAACATTCGTGTAAATGCAGTTTGCCCAGGATATACAGAGTCGGCTTTATTAACGCAGCTCATTAATGCCAAGCCAGAAATGGATGCTATTTTAAAGAGTGTGATCCCAATGAAACGCTATGGAAGAGCTGCAGAAATTGCAGATGCTGTAGTATGGTTGGCCTCAGACAATACCCAATTCATGACCGGTCAAACCATTACTTTAGACGGAGGAACCTCACTTTAAAACAAGAGTTTAATAGCACTTTTTGGGAAGGTTAAAGCGCTGAAAGAAACAGGTACATCAGTAATCCCCATCCCAAGACTAGTAACAGTCCGCCGAAAGGAGTCATTGGTCCCAATAAGCGGAATTTTTTGTTGTTTGCACTGGAAAGCACCAGTCCATAAATTGAAAAGGAAAACAAAACGGTCCCTACGATCAACAAAAGAAAGATGCTGTTTTTTAAGGTCGAGTCAAATTCTAATTCTAATTGGAATCCCAACACAAGTAGTACAAGGGCATGATACATTTGATATTTTACACCCGTTTCAAAACTTTGTAACTGTTCGTTCGTCAGTTTTTTCTTTAAGACATGTGCTCCAAAAGCACCAAAAATAATTCCTGTTGCACCAAAGAAGGCTGCAAATACCAGAGCGATTTCATTCATAATGTAAGGTTTTTTTTAAAGCGTATTTAGATAGTTGTTATACTCTTCGGGCGTGTCAATATCCAATAAATTCACGGTTACTTCTGGGGAAATAATCTCTTTTCTGTTTTCTTGAAGAAATTCTTTTGCCCCTTTATCTCCTGTTATTTTTAGTAAATCGTTGATAAATGCCTTTGGAAAAATAGCAGGAACTCCATATTTGTTTCCATAATTTGCTGCGATTATTTTTGTTTTTTCTTTTGAAAATAACGCAGTCATTTCCTGGTAATAAGCAAGCTCAATTGCGGGTTGATCTGCCAATTGAATGAAAATTCCATCAAATTGAATGTTTTGTTCCTGTAGGTATTTAATGCCTGCAATAATACTAGAACTCAACCCTTGGGCATAGTCTTTATTGATTGTAAAAGCTACAGATTTTAGAGCGATGGTTTTTTTTATTTCGGCAGCATGTGCGCCTAAAACACAAACAACAGTAGTGTTTTCTAGTTTTTTTGAATTGGCAATTGCGTTTTCTAAAAGCGAAGTGCCTTTCACTTTTAACAATTGTTTTACGGCTCCCATACGAGATGCTTTGCCAGCTGCTAAAATGAGAATTGCCAATTGCATGGTTACGTTGTGTGAATTTTTCCGGTAATTTCCTTTAAGGAATTGGGGGTTTTGTTTTTTATAGTAGCTAAAATTTCTGCCAAGATAGAAAGGGCAATTTCTTCGGGTGTTTGAGCACCTAAATTCAATCCAGCAGGAGTGAAAATGCTTTCTAAAAAAGTTTCTAAGATTTCAGGATTGTATTCAAAAAGTTCATTAAACATTTTGTCGCGTCTTTTTGCTGCGCCTAAGATCCCTAAATAAGCGGGTTTTTTATCCACTAATTGTAGTACATATTTTAAATCCTGTGCGTAACTATGATTCATAATGACGATTCCCGTATTTGCATCAATTTTAGAAAAATCGAGCATTTCTGGAGTGCTGCCAATTACGGAATTGGCTTTTGGGAAATCAAGATTGCTTTTAGGGTCTTTGATGGAGGTGATAATGTCTACTTGCCAACCTAATAATGCGGCCATTTCACACAGTTTTAGTGCATCGTGTTCTGCGCCAATAATCAACAGGCGGAAAGCTGGACTTAGGGTTTGTTCAAAGGAAACCAAGTCAGGTGTATCTGTTGTAGCGGTTTTTTTGGCGTAAGAAAAGGGTACTGAATGCTCAAAAGTAAACACAGAACCAAAATCTCCAATTGCTTCATTTTCTTTGGTGAAGAAGGTTTCAATTTTTAAAGGTTCCCGTTGTAAAATGGCATCGGTAAATCTTTTATAAAATGCATCAGTAATAAAAAAAGGTTCGATTAAAATGTACAAAATCCCTTCACAGCCTAATCGATAGCGTCCGTCATAGGTGATTACTTTTGCTTTTCCATCTCGAAAAACGGACTTGCTTCTATGAATAATTTCTTTCTCTACACAGCCTCCGCTCACGGCTCCAATCATTTTATCATCTTCAGCAATTAGCATCCGAACACCGGGTTTTCTGTAGGAAGAACCCTCCAAGGCTACCACGGTGACCAATACGTTTTTCAACGGTTTGTCTTGGTTTTTTTTTGCTTGTAAAATAATTTCTTTGAGTTCGTGAATCATTGATAGGGTCAAAAAAGATGCTACTAAAATACTACTTTTTTTAATGTTACGAACTACAGGACAACATGGAGCAGCCTATTTTGTTCTTTGCCCAATCGGGTTTTTTTGCAAACCATTTTTCTTTTTCGGGTTGTTCTGAATAGGGTTTTTTTAGCAGTTCAAACAATTCGCTTATGAGTGTGTAGTCTTCTTTGTCTGCAGCGTCAATTGCCAACTGAGCCATGTAGTTTCGCAGCACATATTTCGGATTTATGGCATCCATCTTTTCTTTTCGCTGGGGATGCGATCTTGTTTCTCTTTGCAGTCGATCCCTGTATTTATCAAACCAATCGTTCCAGCGACGCTTTGTCGTTCCAGTGATATCCTTTGGGTTGTAAAAAGCTTTTTCAACCCCTTCCAACCCTTCAGCATCCGCTGTAATATCCGACAACAATCGAAAGAAAATCGTCATGTCTGTGGGAGTCAATTGGAGGTTTTCCTCGAGATCATGAATTAAACTTTGGTCATTTTCATCCTCAAGTTGCAACCCTAATTTCGATTGCATCATTTGTAGTGATTTCCGCTCGAAGTCAACTTTATATTGATTTAAAATGGCTTCTAAGGGTTTTGCATCTTCAATGATGGGATACAATGCATTGGCCAATTGGTACAAATTCCATAAGCCCATATTTGGTTGATTTCCGAACCGGTAGCGTTTGTTTTGACGGTCTGTTGTGTTGGGGGTCCAGCCAAAATCGAAATCTTCCAACCATCCATATGGACCATAATCGATGGTGAGTCCTAGTATGGACATGTTGTCGGTATTCATCACGCCATGGACAAAACCCACCCGTTGCCAATCCACTATCAGGTCCAATGTGTTTTCAGATACGGTTTTAAAGAATTGAATATAGCTTTTTTTTGATGGACTTCCTATTTGTGGAAAATGATTTTTTAGGGTATAGTCTAACAAGATTTGCAGGTTTTTAAGGTCTTTTCTTGCTGCAAAAATTTCATAATTTCCAAAGCGAAGAAAAGCGGGGGCTACTCTTGCTACAATGGCACCTTTTTCATAGGCTGGATTGCCGTCATACAAAACATCTCGCAAAACTTGATCTCCGGAGAGGCTCAACGACAAGGCTCGGGTTGTTGGTACTCCTAAGTGAAACATGGCCTCACTGCATAGATATTCTCTGATGGAGGATCTAAGTACGGCCAATCCATCTGCGTTTCTTGAATAGGGCGTTTCGCCTGCACCTTTTAGTTGTACTTTCCAGTTTTTATTTTGGTGTTCAATTTCAAAAAGATTAATGGCGCGTCCGTCGCCTAATTGTCCGGCCCAATTTCCAAATTGATGACCTGCATAGCACATTGCAAAGGGTTTGGTTGCTGGATATACCTCATTTCCTGTAAAGATGTTTTTAAAGAATTCGCTCGTTGTTTCTTCTTCTGAAATCCCCAATTCTAAGGCCATTTCTTTTGAAACATGGAGTACTTTTGGATTGGCTGTTTGCTTGGGTATAACGAAAGAATACACTGCGTTTTCTACCTGCCTTGGAGTGTTTTCGAGGTTTGTGTCTGCTGGTAATTCGTTAAGAAAGGTATTTTTTAACTGAAGTTTCATTGGGCTTTCAAAAAGAGGTTTACAGGGATGTTGTGGTTTGGCTTACTTTAATAAATCGGCATGCAGTTTTCTTAGTTTTGCTAGTTTTGGTTCTATTACATAGGTACAATATCCTTGTCCATTGTTGTTTTTGTAAAAATTTTGGTGTTCTTTTTCTGCATCATAAAAAACAGGAACTTCACAAATCTCGGTAACAATAGGATTTTCATAATAAGCTTGTAATTCTGTGACTACTTGCTTTGCAATTTTTTGCTGAACCGCATCATGGTGAAAAATTACGGAACGGTATTGGGTTCCTCTGTCTGCTCCTTGCCGGTTTAGGGTGGTAGGGTCGTGTGTGGTCATAAAAATAACCAAAAGGGCTTCATAGGAGAGGCGGGTAGCATCAAAGGTGATTTGAACAACTTCAGCTGCTCCGGTGAGTCCTGAGCAAATTTCTCTATAGGTGGGTCTTCCAGGAACCTTTCCGCCGGCATAGCCAGAAACGACTTTTTCAACCCCTTTTACCTCTTGAAAGACAGCTTCGGTACACCAAAAACATCCTCCGCCAACGGTTGCGATCTGTAGGTTTTTAGCCATGGTTATTTTTGTTCTAAAATTAAGGCTTCTGAATTGATGCAATAGCGCAATCCACTGGGTTGGGGGCCGTCTGGAAAAACATGGCCTAAATGTCCGTCGCAGGTATTGCACATAACTTCTACACGAATCATTCCAAAAGAAACATCTTTGTGATATTTGATGGCGTTTTCTTTGATGGGTTGAGTAAAACTGGGCCACCCAGAACTCGAATCAAATTTTATGCTAGCGTCAAAAAGAGGGGTATTGCAACAAACACAATGGTATTTTCCTGCTTCAAAAATACTGCAGAGTGCTCCAGAATTCGGTCTTTCTGTTCCTTTTTGTCGGGTAATCCGGTATTGTTCAGGGTTCAGTTGGGCTTTCCATTCTGATTCTGTTTTTTCAACGCGCTTATCGGGTGTTGGATTTCCTTTTGTTGTGAAGTGAATCACTTCTTTCCATTGTAGCATTTTGTTGAATTTTAAGTGGATCTATCTACTTGCAAAAATAAACACCGATTTTCAATTAATAACTTTTTTTGGGATTAAAAATTCGATAATGATTTCTTTAAATTCCAACGAAGGATTTTAAAATAAATTTTTATTTTACAAAAACGAAAAATTTAAATTTAAAAAGCTAATTTAGTTTTTTTATGATCTAAAATTTCTTTGCCAAGATAAGGTTATTTTACAAAGCAATTTTTGAAATTTCTCAATGAAACTGCGCCCGTTTTTTGATGTCTTGTCATCTAAAATAGCGCAAATAAAAAAACAGCAATTATTTTGAATTATCAAAAGATCGCATTCGAAAAAGTAACCCAAAGCATCCGAGCTTTTAAAAGCATTTCTCTTGAAGAGATGAATGCAGTTTCTTTAATGAAAAGAAGGGATACAAAGTATACGATCCCGATAAAATCCTTAGTTCCAATTTTAATGGAACTACAAAATGAGTATCAAGTATTGGAAATAAAACACCGAAGATTGATGCACTATGCTTCGGTCTATTTTGATACTCCTGCTTTTACATTTTATTTCGACCATCATAACGGAAAAATTCGTAGGACTAAAATAAGACAGCGTAAATATGTAGATTCTGAATTGACTTTTTTGGAAATAAAACAAAAAAATGGCAAAGGAGAGACCCACAAATCAAGGATTGAAATACCAGACTTTGAATCCAATCTGTCAGAAAAATCAAAGGAATTTATTTTAAAAACAACTCAAAAAAGCATGGAGTTGAAGCCTGTTTTATGGAATCATTTTAATCGAATTACACTTGTGAATCTTAGGGACAACGAGCGAGTAACTATCGATTTAGGATTGGCTTATTCAATGAATGAGATCGAAAAAAAATATGATAAATTGGTGGTTATTGAAGTAAAACAATCTCGATTTGATAGAAATTCTCGGATTGTACAAACATTAAAAAAACACAGATACAATCCTTTTAGTATCAGTAAATACTGTATTGGAATGGTGCATTTGTATCAAGATTTAAAATACAATTTGTTTAAAAGTAAAGTACTAAAAATTAATAAAATATCTTTCTAGTTATGGATTACATGAACATACCCCTATTTGACGAAGACTTTTATAAAATGGCCTTCCTGTTTTTTATCAATCTTTTTTTTCTGACCATTATTATTCGATGGTTTTATTATGGGAGTACTCCTAAAAAAAACTATTTATTTACATATTATTTGATCGGTCTTGTTGTGTTTTTTCTATGTTTTACGCTCAAGAAATACAAGTTAGATATCGGTCTTGCCATAGGTCTTTTTGCCATCTTTGGGATTATCAGATATCGTACAGAGTCCATTCCGATTAAAGAAATGACCTATCTATTTATTGTCATCGGCGTTTCTTTGATGAATGCTTTTGTGAATAAAAAGATGAGTTATACAGAAGTTGTATTTGCAAATGCTGCCATCGTATTTACAATTGGTATTATTGAGCGAGGGTGGAATTTAAACTACGAAGTGACCAAAGAGATTGTTTATGAGAATATTGAAAATATCAAACCCGAAAATTACGAATTATTGAAGTCGGATATCGAATTAAGAACAGGAATAACAGTGAACAAAGTAACTGTTGAAAGCATCGACTTTTTAAAGGATACGGCAATTGTAATTATGTATTATAATATTAAAAACTAAAAAATGAAAAACTATAAATTTCAAATCTCCCTCTTTTTAATGTGCTTTTTTTTAGGATCAAATACCTTGTATTCTCAAGAAGCCGCAACCAAAGATTTTGAGTTGTGGAATGCTGTGGGTATTGAGTATTCTGTAAGTAAAAAGTTTAAAATCGCGCTGAGTGAGCATTTGCGATTGAAGGAAAACGCTCAAACAACCGATGCTTATTTTACAGAATTGTCTTTGGAGTACGAATTGTTTAAAGATTTTGAAATTGGTGTTGGTTTTCGACACATTACAAAGAATGACAATCAAGGAGCTAAGCAAGGTTTCGAAAATCATTTTAGATACAATATCGATCTTTCCTATAAATATGATATGAATAGATTCACAGCATCGCATCGCATCCGCTATCAAAATAAAAATCAGTTAGGAGTAGATGAAGCGGGCGGAGATTTAACTTCTCAGAGTGTAAGGATAAAGTCGGGTATAAAATATGATTTTAAAAAATCGCCTTTTACACCGTCTTTTTCATTAGAAATCTTCAACAAGTTTACCAATATCGATTCTTTCAATATAAGTAAATACAAAACGAGTAAGTACAGGCTAACCTTTGGTTTAAGCTACAAATGGGATGAGGTTGGAAAATTTCGACTGTTCTATCGACGCGAAAACAACATCATTGAAAAACAGCCTAAAAATGTGAACATCCTTGGGTTGAATTATGTGTACGCAATAAATTAAAAAAAGGCCTTATTTCTGTCTGAAATAAATGGTGATGGGTACTCCGGAGAAATCATAGATTTCACGCAGTTTGTTTTCTACAAATCGTCGGTATGGATCTCGTACATATTGCGGCAAATTACAGAAAAAGACAAACTGTGGTGTTTGTGTTGGCAACTGCATGCAATACTTAATTTTCACATACTTTCCTTTGATGGCAGGTGGTGGAAAGTTTTTAACGATTTCCAACATGGTATCATTAAATTTACTGGTCTGTATTTTTGTTTTTCTCTTTTGAAACACTTCAACAGCGGTTTCAATGGCTTTAAAAAGACGTTGTTTTGTGAGGGCAGAGATAAATACAACGGGCACATCTGTAAAGGGCGCTATTTGTTCTCTAATGTTTGCTTCGTAATCCCTTAGAGTATTGGTCTCTTTGTCCATCAAATCCCATTTGTTGACCAAAACGATCACTCCTTTTCGGTTTTTTTCTGCCAACCAAAAAATATTTTGATCTTGGCTTTCAAATCCACGCGTGGCATCTATCAATAAAATAACTACATCTGAGTGTTCAATGGTTCTTACGGCACGCATAACCGAGTAGAATTCCAAATCTTCTTTCACTCTCGATTTTTTTCGAATTCCGGCAGTATCCACCAAATTAAAATCGAAACCAAAACGGTTGTATTTGGTGTCAATAGCATCTCTGGTTGTTCCAGCGATGTCGGTAACAATATTTCTTTCTACGCCGATTAAAGCGTTTATAAAAGATGATTTTCCTGCGTTGGGTCTTCCTACAACTGCAAATCTTGGCAATTCTTCTTGCGCTGAATCCATTTCTTCTGCTGCTGGAATTTCTTCCACAATGGCGTCTAATAGCTCTCCGGTTCCACTTCCGTTGATCGATGAAATGGTATGATAGTCTCCCAAACCTAGGTTGTAAAACTCAACAGCATCTGCATCCCGCATGGCATTGTCTACTTTGTTGACGGCAGTAAAAATTGGTTTTTTTACTTTTCGAAGCAATTTGGCAACTTCTGCATCCATTGGCGTAATTCCTTCTTCTACATCTACAACAAAGACAATAATATCGGCTTCTTCGATGGCTAAGTTTACTTGTTTTCTAATCTCTGCTTCAAAAATATCATCGGAACCAATGATGTATCCCCCGGTGTCAATTACAGAAAATTCTTTTCCATTCCAATCAGATTTTCCATAATGTCTGTCTCGGGTAACTCCACTAACGGAATCTACAATTGCGTCTCTTCTTTGTGTTAGACGATTGAATAAAGTAGATTTCCCTACATTAGGCCTTCCTACAATTGCGATGATACTATTGTTCATTTTGGTTGAAAATTTTTGCAAAGATACAATATCCCAATGAGAAGTAATTGTAATTCGAATTAGTTATTTAGGGCTTTTTTACTGGGTGAAAAGGGGGTAAAAGCGGCTTGTTATTTTTGGTTGTACCCAAATCTTTTGAGTTGTGTATTGTCGCTTCTCCAGTTTTTATTCACTTTTACATAGAGTTCGATGTATACTTTTTTCTCAAAGAATTTTTCCAAATCTTTTCTGGCTTCTGCACCTACTCTTTTGATGGCAGATCCTTTATGGCCTATAAGAATGCCCTTTTGCGTATCACGTTCTACCATAATGACAGCGCGAATTCGAACAATCTGTGCTTCTTCGGTAAATTCTTCGGTTTCTACTTCTACGGAATAGGGAATTTCTTTTTTGTAGTGAATTAATATTTTTTCACGTATTTTTTCATTTACAAAAAAGCGTTCTGGCTTGTCTGTTAACTGATCTTTCGGATAATAAGCAGGTCCTTCTGGAAGTAATTCGATGATTTTCTCGAACAGACTGTCTACATTAAACCCTTCCAATGCCGAAATCACAAAAACCAAGGCATTGGGTACTTTTGCTTTCCAATAGGCCACTTTTTCTTCGACTTCTTCTTGGGTAGAGGTGTCTATTTTATTCAGTAATAAGATGACTGGAATGCTACTATTGATGATTTTGTTAAAAAAGCCTTCATTTTTAAGTTCTTTCTCGCCAACTTCGACCATATAAATCAAAATATCTGCATCATCGAGTGCCGATTTCACGAAATCCATCATTGAAGATTGCAATTCGTAGGCTGGTTTTAGGATTCCTGGGGTGTCTGAAAGAACAATTTGGTAATCGTCATGATTGACAATTCCTAAAATACGATGTCTTGTGGTTTGTGCTTTGGGGGTAATGATCGATAATTTCTCACCGACTAAGGCATTCATTAGGGTTGATTTACCTACATTTGGATTCCCAATAATATTTACAAAACCTGATTTGTGTACCATCATGCAAAGATAGTTTCTTTTTCATTTTCAGGAAGTTTTTTTAAATGAATTAAAAAAATAAAAAACTAACGCCAACACCGTGCATAATTAATTGCTTAATAAGTTTTTCCTTCGGAAAAACCTCGTGGACTTCAAAGGCTTGTAATTATTTACTATTTATTCGCTAAATTCACGCAAACTAATCATGCACAAACACGTTGGCGGTCATTAGAAAAAGAAACAGATATAAAATGAAAATACTGATAAAATTACTGTTGGTAACTGTGCTTATCTCGTGTGGAAAAGATGAAGATATTTTGTCAGATAATTCAATAGGCGAGAATGTAAGTATATTAGTTCACCCCAGACAGACAGATGCTAATTACTCGACTACCGACAAAAGTCATTTTATAGTTAGGAATACTAAAAATCATTTAAATAAATTAATGCTCTTTATTGGTGGAAGCTTTAGTTTGCCACAAGACTACACCTTTATCTCTGAACACTCTGCTTCAATAGGGTTTGATGTAATCAGTATTTCATATCCAAATAATGTCCCTGCTGCTTCTTTAGCTTCGAGTAGCAACCAATTTGCATTTGATAATTATCGAGATGAAATATGCTTTGGTAATCAAGTTAGCAATGATGTTGAAGTTGACATTTTAAACAGTATCAATAGAAGAATCATAAAATTAATTCAATATTTAGAAAGTACATACCCGGAGCAAAATTGGAATCAGTATTTAATGCCATCCAACGATATAGATTGGGAAAAAATTGTCGTAGCAGGACACTCTCAAGGTGCAGGCCACGCTTGCTATTTAGGCAAGAAAAGATTGGTCGAAAGAGTAATTATGTTTTCAGGACCAAATGATTACAGTACACATTTTAATAGTCCTGCAAATTGGCTATCTGAAGATGGATTAACGGAATTAAGCAAACAATATGCTTTACTGCATATAAACGATGAGATTATTTCTTATGATTTTCAAGTATTGAATTTGAAAGATTTAGGTGTTTTGTCATTATCTGAAGATCCACTTTTGGTAGACGATTTAAGTTCGCCATATAACAACAAAAATGCACTATCATTAAATATACCAGCATTTTCAAATCACAACTCTACGGTAGGTGGAAACGCAAAACTTCCAAATATTTGGACTTATATATTAACATCAGAATAAAATAACGAACCGCCAACAATGTATATAAAAAATAGGCGAAATAGTGCTAAAATCAAGGCTTTTGGCTCGATTCAAACTTTGAGCATAACCAAAAGTTTGGTGCTTCGTAATCGCCTACTTTTCATATACTAACCGTTAGCCACAATTGAACCAAATGAAAATAAATCCAAATAAATATTTTGGTGTAACAACAGAATCATTAAGAACAGAGAGTTTTAATATCTCATTGACTAATCATTCGGTAAACTCAAATATCCCATTGCATTCTCACGACAAACCTTATTTGTGTTATACGTGCTACACTCTTGTGTTAGATAAAATACGACTATCCAAAGACTTTAATCTTCATTAGTTTCTCTTCTTCTACGTTTAATAGAAGTGGATTGATGTAGTGGTTTAAATTTTTGATGAAATTAAAAATTTAACTTCACCTTTTCATTATCTTCTTCATAGGAAATAGAAAAAATAAATGTTTCTAAGTTGGCTTCTAATTGTGCACTAGAATTTTTGTTTAGCCATAAGATACTCAATTTGTTCGTAGAAACCTCTCTGATATTTATTTGACCTGAAAATGCTTTTAAAGTATTTCTTAAACGCATTATTTTAAGTTGATTCTTTACAACTTTTTTTTGCAAACCTTGCTCAATTTCTTCTTTAGAAAGAGATGTTCTGTTGATTTCTTTATGGCCAGCAGATCCAGCTTTATCAGCAGCTACATAGTTATTTGTACCTGCAAAAAGGTCTAAATACCAGACTTGTGGAATACCAGGCATAAACATCTGAATAGCCCTTGCTAATAATAACTTTTGTTCAACCTCTCCTAAAGCACTAAAAAAGGTTGCGTTAACTTGGTAATAAGATAATTTTTTACCTGAAGGATCGTACAAATTTTTTATTCTTCCACCTCGATCCATAATCGTGTTCATTATACTTTCTATCTCTTTATCTTCTAATAGACCTTTGTTGTAATTGCCATCAACTTCTTTTCCTTTTAAATCTAAAACAGGAATACCATCATGACAACCCAACATATTTATTGTTTTGTATTCTTTGTTTATAATTTCATTTATCCAAGTTAGTAGTGCTTTGTTATTTCCTGTTTCAAGTGTGTGAATCATTAAGCCTGGTAAGAAAAAATCATAAATTTGATAGTTTTCTTTGGCAACTTCATCATGTAGCTGTAAACCATATTCTGCGTGAATTTCTGGGAGTAAAATTAAATCGTTTTTTTTAGCAATTTGATTAATTCTTTCTAAATAATTCCAAGTACCTGGTTTATTAAAAAAGTTAGTCTGACCTATTTCTTTGTGTAAATAAGCAAATGCATCTAATCGTAAAATTTTACAACCAAAACTTTTTACTTTTGCCAGCGTTTCTTCATAAAAATCCCAAACTAATTCAGATTTTGCATTTACATCCATCTGACCTAAATACGATCTTTTTTTGTAAAGTATATTTAGAGTTGCTGCTTTATATTGTTCAAGTTCATTGAAATTAAAAGTTTTTAATTCTAAATTATTTTTAATCGCAAAATTTACTTTTTCACAAATTAACAATGCATTTTTTGCACTCAATCCTTCAATCACTTTTAAATCTTCCTTTTCAATTGTATTGAATTTTATTTCTTGATAAAATGTATTCCAATATGGTTTTTCTGAACCATCAGGAAATTGGACATTTAATATTGGAAGTCCTGATTTTCGCATAAATAGTTTATCTAGAAATTCTTTGTTAGGAATTACAATATTATTATTTAAAATTCCTTTTCCTTTCCAAAATATATTCCAATCGATAAAAAAATCTTTGTATTTTGAATTTTCTCCGTTTTCTAATAAATCTTTAAATTGTGGAGAAGCCACTGATAGGTGATTTAAAACAATATCAAATTTTAATAATATATTTAATTCGTCTAAAGCTTTTAAATCATCTTTAGATACCAAATCTTTATTTAAATTATAGTCAATTACGGAAAATCCCCTATCTAAATCACTATTAAAAAATGTAGGTAACACATAAAATAAAGAAAACACGTCTTTAAATTCTGGTAATTGTAGCATTTTAATAGTATCACTTAATTTATTACCAATACTATCGGGATATGCATTTAGCATAACACCATTAGAAATCTTTTGGTTTATTTTTTCTGTCATAATATCTAAAAAAATAACTTATAAAAGTTTCGATAAAATATTTATATTGTCAGGTAGTCTGCCTACATTCTGTAATTTTAATGCGGCTAATTTTAGTGCAATTTGCAAACAATCTTCAATTGGTTTTTCTTTAATATAAGCATATAAGAAACCAGACCAAAAGGCGTCTCCAGCACCAGTTGTATCTATTATTTTTTTTACTTTTATTGCGGGTAATGTAATCGTTTTTTTTTCCAATTGAGAGAGTTTTACCCCATTTTCACCTAGAGTTAAACAAACTGTATCTACGCCTAAATTATGAAAGAATTCAAAAATTTCTTGATGAGTCAGTTCTTTTTCAAAAAGTCTAAACATATCATCTTCACTAATTTTTATTAGTGGGTTAAACCTGCAGTAAGTTTTAATTACTCTAATAGCTTCTTCTTGAGTATCCCATAACTTTTTAGTATAGTTTAAATCAATGCTTAATTTACACCCTAAATTGAATGCTTCTTCTGCTTTCTTTAAGATTGTAGATTGCGCTGGTTCTTTGCTTAAAGCAAAACAGGTTGTGTGAAAGATGTTCGATTCCTGCAAAACATTTTTTGATATTTGGTCTTCTGTAATAAATGAGTCTGCCTCACGAAAAGGTATGAAATCTGGTGTTCCTTTTGATTTTGAAACAAAAACAACGCTTGTGGGTTTAGTATTTAACTTCTTGATGTTATCTGTTACTATATTTATACTATTTAACCTTTCAAAAATATATTCACCAAAACCATCACTACCAACCGTTCCTACCATCATAGCTTTTAATCCTAGTCTAGAACAATTCATTGCAACATTTGTTGGAGAACCTCCTATATATCTGTGGTAATCTCTTGTGTTGTTTATAAGTACATCAGATTGATGACCAATGAAATCTATTAAGACCTCACCAACACATAAAATATCTATATTTTTATTTTTCAATTCTTTTCTTGTTAATTAATTGATTTATTTTTTTTGATAAAAAGTGTGAAAATTGCACTTAATACTAACAAAACTCCTGCAAAGGTGATTGCGTTTCTTGGATCGTTGTTTAAAAAGTTTTTTAAAATGTACCCAAAAGATACAGTTTGGATAATCATAGGAATTACAATCATCATATTAATTATACCCATATAGACACCATATCTTTCTTTTGGTATCTCAGAAACTACCATTAAATAGGGTATACCCATCATACTTGCCCAACCAATACCAAAACCAGTAATTGCAAAAAATAGTAAGTTTTTATTTTCGATATGTGGAAAAGCTAAAAAACCAATAGCCGCAATTAGTAAACAAAATGCGTGCACTTTTTTAGGGCTATACTTTTTTGCAAAACCTACTAGCGTAAATGCAACCAAAAAGGTTACTACATTATACCAACCATTTACTAAACCTGTCCAACTTACGGCTTCACTATATGCTTCTTTATTTTCTGGAGTTGCATTCCAAACAGAAAGCGCTACACTTTTAGAAGAGTTTTGCCAGTAACAAAACAATGCATACCATTGAAATAAATATACCAATGCCAATTGCCACATTACTTTTGGCATATCTTTTATAGCAGAAAAAATTTCGATTAAAGGCTCTAAAACACTTCTTTTCTCTTTTAGTTTTTCTATTTCTTCTGCTGATGGTGGAATTTCTTTTATTTTATAATTACTCCATAATACTGTTCCTATTGAACAAACTGCACCTAAAAAGAAAGAGGCATATACCCAAGTAGGTAAAGAGCCTGTCGTTCCAATAAAAATTAAAGGAAATATAAATAAAGATAAATTAGCTAATACTTGACCTAAACCAGTAAAAAAACTTTGCATTTGAAAACCTAAAGGTTGCTCTTCTTTATCTAATTTATCCGCTATTAAAGCTCTGTAAGGTTCCATAGCTGTATTGTTACCAACATCTAAAATCCAAAGTAATCCTGCAGCCATCCAAAGAGAACTACTATATGGAAAAATAAGTAGGGTTAAACTACATAAAATTGCGCCTATTAGAAAATAAGGTTTACGTCTTCCAAATTTTGGGCTCCAAGTTTTATCACTTAATGCACCAATAATAGGTTGTACTAGCAATCCTGTTACTGGGCCAGCAAGATGTAAAATAGGAATTTGATCCGGACTCGCTCCTAAAAAATCATAAATTGGAGTAACTGCACTTTGTTGCAAACCAAAACTATATTGAATGCCAAAAAAACCAACATTCATATTTAGTATTTGCCAAAATCCTAAAGAAGGTTTTTTAATATTCATCTTTTTTGACTTTTTTATCTAGGAATTTTAGAAACTCTCTAAAGTTGCCTTTGTTTAAAAAAATATCACCTTTATTATCGATAACAGGTAGGTTTAATGTGTAAATAGAAATATTGGCGTCTTGAAGTTTTACCAACATTTCTCTTTCTTTCTTTTTATTTACATCAATATCGTAATATATGAATTTAATATTTTTTTGTTTAAGAAAAGCTTTTGTATCTATACAACTATGACAACTATCACTTCCGTAAACAATCATTTTTTCTTTTTTTCTTTCTTTAGTTTGATGAAACTCTTTTTGTGCATTGATCTGAATTGAGATAAAAAAAAGAACAGTGGTAATAAAATATTTCATTTTAAAATTAATTTATAAAGTGATAATTTTAGTTTTGTAGAATTAAATAATAGCGAATTCTTCGGGTAAATAAAATAGGACCTATGAATTTTTCATTGGCCCTATTTCTAATTCAAATTAAAAACTAAGAAACGTATTTAAAAACGATACTGTAATGTCATTGTTGTAGAGCGACCAGTAATTGTTCTTGCTGCAGCTAAACCTCCAGCGATATTTCCATTTCCTTCTACCTCAGTAACGCCAATTGTATCAAATAAGTTATTAGCATTTATACTTAAAGATAAACCTTTTGTTAAACTAACTCTTGCTACTGCATTTACATAAGCATAACCTGGCATTATAAGGTCATTATCGTCTTGTGCAAAAGATTTAGATGTACCTAATATTGTGATTCCTAAAAGGTGTTGTTTGCTTGCTCCAAAAGAATAGGTTGGCGCTATATTATAGATAAAATCAGCTTGTCTTCTAGGTTTGTTTCCTTTGTTTGCTCCTCCATCAATTTCTGCTTTAGTGTAGGTAACCGAACCATTTACACCAAAATTTCCAAATTTGAGTGCCGACTCTACTTCTAGACCTAGCGCTTTGAAAGGATTTCCTACAGTTCTGTTTAATTCATTACTAATTCCTTCATCTGTATTACTTACAAAGCTTGTAACATTTAAAACTCCATTATCCAATCTCTTTTTTAAACCAACTTCAAATTGAGAAATTTCATCAAACTGTACATCTCCCATACCATCCGAACCATAATTGTTTCTATCTGCAGCTCTACCAGAAGCCCCTTTGCTATATCTTCCAAAGACAGCAGCTCCATCATTAATTTTGTAGTTTAATCCCGCAGAGTACGAAACAAAATTATAATCGTCGCTTATCGCTTGTCCGGGGTTACCAGCTATAGTTGGTATCGTTGATTCAAAAGGACTAATTACACCATCGCTGTTATAATCAAAACCAAGTAAATCCCCATTTGCATCTAAATTACTTAATTGTCCAGAGTTTATTGTTCCATTTACATTTACGTTTTCAAAACGAACACTACCATCAAAATTTAATTTTTCAGAAATTTCTGCATCTATACCTACATAAGGAGAATTTACATTATGAACAGTATTGTATTTTCTTTGACAACAGTTACCCCAAACTGGCTGCCCAAACGAGTAAGCACCTCCTTGAGAGAATCCATCAAAAATTCCTAATCTAGCCGAACCACCTCCTGCTACTTCTGAAATTGCAGAACTCCATTGCCATCCTATTTTTGTATTTTGTGTTGCAGAGAACATCCCTACCGTAACGCCGATTTTATCATTTATAGCTTTTGAGACTTTTACATCGCTAAAAAAGTTACTTAAATCCTCAATCGTTACATCAAAATATCGAATATCCTGTGCCAATCCATTTGCAGGATTAAAAGGTGTGCCATCTTGAAAAATTAAATCACCGGTTGCTCCAGAAGCACCTCTTACTAAAGCCTCTATTTCTGCGACTGTTCCAACATTTGCAGTAAATGGAGCATTCCATTGACCTGAATTGTTAGAGTATCTTGCTTTTCCATCTACTTTCCAATTGTCACCAAGATCAAAAGAAAATTCTGCACCTATTGAAGAACTTACAGGATTATTACCATTTCTCATATCATTTTGAGTAGGATTTCCGTTGTAAACACTGTAGGTGTTTTGAATATTTACAGAATGTGGAGTATCTGTCGTAATATCAAAGCCAGGTAGGTTTCCGAAAGTAGGATTAGAATTTGTTCCCGTTAATCCTACTGGCATTGGCATATACATTACAGATTTATCATTTAAAAATTTAAAATATGTACGTACATACCCATTTTTAAATTCTTTCGTAATATTTGCTTTTACTTGGCCTCCTTTATTTCCTTGGTATCCTATTTTTCTTGGTCCTTCACCAACTCTCATAAAACCACCAATATGATAATATAATCCTTCACTGATTGGAGTTCCATATTCAAAATCTAGTCTACTAGTTTGAAAGTCTAACCCATAGGTTGAACCAATAGTACCTCCTTGTACATTTCCTGTTTTACTAATCATATTAATGATACCTGCAGGGCCATTAGAGGTTTGAGTAGAAGCAGAACCACCTCTAATTGCCTCAACTCTTCCAACATTATAATCGATACGTAAAAAATTATCTGCATTACCAAAAGAAGTATCACCAAATAACATTATTGGAAGACCATCTTCCTGTAATTGTAAATATCTAGAGCCTCCAGAAGAAACAGGTACACCACGAACGTTAAAGTTTGCATTCCCCTCTCCACCTGAAGATTCTGCACGAATCCCTGGAATACTTCTAAAAAGTTCTCCCGCAGATCTTGGCGATGCCTGTTCTATTTGTTGAATACCAACAGTAGAAACAGAAACACTAGACTCTAATTTAGATCTAGGATTTACAACTCCAGTAACTATAATTTCATCTAAAGATTGTGCATTTTCTTTAATGATAATTTCTAATTTGAGATCACCATTAACAGTAATTTCTTTGGTGAAATTATCATATCCAATATAAGAAGCTACTATCCTGTAGGTACTATTGGTTACATTTGAAATTTCGTACTTCCCATCAAAATCGGTGTTAGCTCCCATAGTGGTTCCTTTTAAAAGGATGTTAACTCCAGGTACAAAATTACCATAGGTATCTTTTACTGTACCAGAAATTGTTGACTGAGCAACAAAGGCTGTTGATAATAGCATAACTAGCATCAAAAGCAATTTTTTAAACTGTAATCTTTTTTTCATGTTAATGTGAATTTAATAAATTATGATTATTTTTTTGTTAAAACTATTATTTTTTAGGAGTTAATTATTAAAAATGCAAATCGAAAACGTTTTCGATTTACCAAAAACGTTTTCGATAAAGATAATTCTATATCTTTACAAGATAATAAAGGATATATTTAACTTTAAAATTAAACAATTTTATTTTGGTAACACTAAAACAAATTGCAGAACAATTAGGCATTTCTATAACCACAGTTTCAAAAGCATTAAAAGATTATCCAGATGTTAGTAAGAAAACAAGAAAATTGGTTAGGGAAACAGCATTGATGTTAAATTATAAGCCAAACTCTTTTGCTGTGAATTTAAGAACACGAGAATCGAAAACTATTGGTTTGATTATTCCAGAGATAGTGCATCATTTTTTTTCGAGTATTATTAAGGGAATAATTTCACAGGCAGAAAAGAAAGGGTATTTAGTGATAATACTTCAATCTAACGAATCTTATGAGTTAGAAAAAAAACAGATCGATTTATTATTAAGTAAACGGGTAGATGGGATTTTAATATCATTAGCTAATGGCACTGGAGATTATAAACATTTAACAGAAATAATAGAAAATGATACTCCATTGGTTATGTTTGATAAAATTGCTAAAATTATTAGATGTTCTAAAGTAATTATTGATGACCGAAAAGCTGCATACAAGGCAACTGAACATTTGATAAAAATAGGATGCAAAAAGATTGCTCATTTTAGAGGTCCTTTATTGCCACAAAACTCTATTGATCGTTTTTTAGGATATAAACAGGCATTAATAGATTATGGTTTACCGTATGATCCAACTTTAGTATATGTAAATGATTGTGGTGATTTGAGTTTTGAAGAAGGTAAAGAAAGTATAAGTCAATTACTTAAAGATCATAATGATGTCGATGGGGTTTTTATAAATACTGATTTAGTTGCAATTGGTGCAATGACGGAGATTATTAAAAATGGAATTAAAGTACCTGAAGACATAAGTATTGTTGGTTTTAGTAATTGGTTTATGTCATCAGTAATGTCACCGTCTTTAACTACAATTAATCAACCCGGTTTTGAAATGGGAAAAAAAGCATTTAAACTACTTTATAAAGAAATAAGAAATAAAAAGAAAATGAAACCGATTATCTATAAAGATGTTATTCTAGATGCAGATTTGATAATAAGAAACTCAACTAGAAAAATTTAATTAAACCTTCAGAGTCAGATTTTTAATTGAACTATTTTGTGCTAGATCTTTGTGCTAGAGAATCCTATGAATTACCATTAAATGCAGGTTTTGTGTTTGAATTAAAAACATCGTCCTCCTTCTAAATTATATTCAAATAAACCTTGTAGAACTTAAAAACTATCTTATATTTGCAGTCTAAATCGCGGGATAGAGCAGTAGGTAGCTCGTCGGGCTCATAACCCGAAGGTCATTGGTTCGAGTCCAATTCCCGCTACTAAGGAGTAATCAGAAATGGTTACTCTTTTTTTTTGCTTTAAACTCAAGTATACAAGGGGTTTAAGAGTTTTTGCTACTGTGTTTATCTAATTCAAACAGTCACTAAATATAGTTTTGTCTGCCATGGTTAGATACCAAATATACACAAAACTGCCAGTAAATTGATTAAAACTGGCAGTAAAACTGGCAGTAAATAGACAGTTATTCTTTAAGATTCACCCTTAAATAGTTCTCATAATCTTTAGCTCTAATCCAATAAAATCCATAAGCTTTTTTATTCTTTTTCATTTGCCCTCTAACTCCTTCAGGCTTAAACTTGCCTTTTGATTCTTTTCTTACAGCTTCTAGGTATTTGTATTTTTTTATAATTTTTAGGGAGATTGGATCAAGTTGATATATTTCCCCTTTGCTCTTAGATGAAACATCTTGTATGCTTCTGTCTTGGGGGCTATGTATATTTTTTATATTAGACTCTTGTAATCTAGAATAAAATACCCCACTACTAACGTTTAGTTTTTTTAGCTTTTCAGAAGTAGTTAAGGAACTGTCACTGGCAATTTCAATAAATAAATCTGTATCAATTTGATGTTTTTTTTCTTCATATTGACATGCCTTACACCAATGACCATTAACTAGATATTGCCCTTTTGTTTTGCTTTTATGTCCTTTTTCACAAACCCAAGAATAGACATTTGAAAAACCACTTTTTTTTAGTTTTTGATCAATAAGTGCCCCACCTCTTTGTTCAATTGTATTTTTTAGATTTAAATATTTATTAATGTTATCACATACAGAACAATTAAATCCATTTCTTTTTAAAACACTTAATTTCTTACTTGTTTTGTGCCCTTTTTTACATATAACAATGTGATTGCTTTCAGATCCAATGTAATCTTGAATAGTTGCATTTTCTTTTTCAACCACAAGCTTGGCTATTTCATATAATCCGCTCTCTCTACCTCTATATAACCTCTCTAAATCAATAATAAAAGGGGCTTTAGTATATTCTATGCCTAAATTATTTAGCAACGTTTTAACCTCTTCTACAAAAATTGAAACCCTTGATTTTCTAATAGTTTTGAATTCAAATACTTCTATTAAGGTGATTCCATTTTCCTTGCATAAAAGTTTTTTTTGAGAATCTCTTGCTTGTTGGTTCTTGTATTTCTCAGCATTATTATGAAAGTAGCTCCCTTTTGTATAGTGCTGGTATCCTTGATATTCAAAAGCTAACTTTCTTTTTTTACAATAACCGTCAAGCTGAAGACCCCCCATAGATTTTAAGTAAGATGAAGGCATGCTAGTAGATAATAAGTGTTCAAGGATCATTCTTGTCAAAGTTTCTCCAACATACCTGTTTGGAGCACACTCTTTACACCACCGCATAGAGAACTTCACATCAGCCCAAGATTCATAAAAAACATGGCCCTTTTTACATTCAAACTTTAAATCTTCTTCATTATTGAAATAATCTTTATTGAGGCATTTACCACCAAGCTTTCTTACAAAATCATTTATTTCTTTAAGTTTTTTAATTTTAAACTCAGTCTTAGATTTATTTTGGTAACAAGCTGGACACCCTTTGCCGTTTAGTAAAACATAAGGGTCAGAGAAAATTTCTGCCTTACATTTTTTACAAATTAATTGTACTTTAGTTTTTGCATTTATGTAATTGGTGTTTGAGTAATCAAAAGCATCACCAAATTTTGAAGACATTTTTTTTATAAACTTATCAATACCGTCAGCATATAATCTTCTCCTGTGTTGTTTTTTACATTTTTCACAAGGATATTTAGAATTGAAGTGATTATTTGAGGTCTGATAAAATGTTTGATTGTGCTTAAAACATTTTATCTCAATATTTTCTTTTGCATTTATGTATACAGATTTTGAATAGTCAAAGTTTCCACCATGGATTAATTTAGCTTTCTCTATAAACCATTTTGTGTCATTTTTTTTACTCAAAACATAAATTTATTATTACAATAAAAGTAAACAAAAACAATAGCATCTCAAAAGCTACATTTTTTAACTTTAAAAAAAGACAAAAGAAAATCCCTGGCATTTTTCAGTATTTAGAAAAAACCATCACTCTTTAATCATTAATTTCCAACTGACAGTCCAATTTTATACCACAAGGATGATTTAGTAATCAGTGTTTATTCACTAGCCTTGGCTGCTTATCCACCCCATATCAGATTTTATATAATAACAATTTTCATAGGTATTGGAGAAAACTCAGGGCAGTATGTTTCTGTTTTCAGTGCACTTACTTAGCTCTTACCCCTACAATCCAACTTCTGACCCTATAACTACCCACTGGGCCCTCTAGGGTGATCCTCTTCACTAAAGAAGAGACCTATACTTTAATATAATAAATATTACTGTATTAATAAAGTATTTTAACCTGAAAATGCTATTTTTTCTTAATGTAGCTGACTCAGCTTCAATAGCTAGTTTTAGGCTCTAATTGTACTGTCTCAGCTTCATTTGATACTTAATTTTAAAATCATATTTTTTGTGTGTTAAAAGCTCTAGGTTTCCTATGGATCTGCTCCCCACCTAAAACTTAAACGTGTGTTACCCCCTGTGTGGTAAGCCAAATAAGCTTATTTCATTGACTCAGACCCTGTTTTGTAAATATGAGCCCCTAATAATATTAATATAGCTAACGTCAGAAAAAAATAAACTTACTTCTGTAGATGTTTATTTAAAATAATAATTTCTTTGTTAAAGTCATTGTGAACACTTCCTTCATCTATGTGGTTATAGCTTTCAACATGTTGGTTAATTATTAATGTATCAGGGACTGTAAACTCAATTTCTTGTCTTTGTGTATTTAATTCATTTATACGGACATCACTAACAAGTGTGTCAAACACAACCTTGAGGTAATTATCTTCATTAAGAGACAAAATAGACATGCTAGACTCATTAATTCCACCTGAAAAATATGAAGATTCAAAAGCAATATAATCCCTTCCATTAGCTTTAAATTGGTTAAAATTTGGTGGAGAACCCCAGCTACCCATTTTTAAGGTATCTTTCTGTATGCCTTTTTGAACTATAATATAACCAGGACACATGTGACAATCAACAGAGTTGGATTTTGCTCTGACAATCAAAATATTATTGGTTTTACTACACCCTACAAAGAGTAAAATAAATAGTATAATTTTAATAATTTTCATTTAATGTTTTATTCTAAAAAGGATCTCCATCTGTCCAGTCTTTTAGTTTGTTGCTAAATAAATCTTTGGAAATATTCATGGTGCTTATGAAAGTATCATCTTCTTTACTAGATTCATGTTCTGATGTGTTTTCTAGTTTTAATGCTTCCTCTTTTTCAGTTTTCCATACCGCCTCTTTCCATGCATTCACTTCTTCTTCAGGCCAAAATTCATCAGGTAAGGGTAGCCCATCTATGTCTATCTTAACTAGCTCACTATACCCTATAAAAGAATAACTAAAATTTGGCTCTAAATTAGAGACATCAATAGGCCCTTGACCAGCAGCAGTCAATAATTTATGAATTAGATCATCTCTTTCAGAAGTTGAGTTTGTATAAAAACATAATTGAATAAAAGGTCTTTGCTTGATTTTCCATCCATTGGTAAACTCAATTTCTAGTTGCCTGATGTCATAAGACTTAGTGTTTAGGTAGTCTAAAAGTTCTGCTGTATTCTTATGCTTTTTCTGCATCTTCCTTTGAGGATGCACTGTGTTTTTACGCTGTCTATAGCCATTGTTGACCTGATAAATTAATGTTTTATTTTTAATTTCCAAATCTTTAAAATGCAGTAGCAGCCACAAGTTTCTTGTAGTGTCCACCCATAAGCTAAAGCTTTTGTGGTTGGAAAATAGTTCTATACTACCAAATAAATAGGTCCACATTTTGTTAATTTAGTTAAAATAAATAAATTACCATTAATTAAAATTTAAAAAGGATGAAAAAATATTTCAATAAACTTAAAAAGAGTCCTATTAGGAAAAAAATAGGTTTAGCATTATTACTTCCAGCAATTTGGTCAGTCATATCCTTCTCATTAATTACTGTTTTTGGAGATTTCTTAAATAACGATAGTCCATATGATAATCCATTTATTGAGTCTAGAGTTCAAATGGAAAATTTTGGCAGTACCTGGAGGGGTACAGTTGATTATAATGATGGAGGCGGTGGATATACATCTGCTCTACCAATATACATTGGTCTAATGGCCTTAGCTGGAGCATATTTAATAAAAGATTAGTTTTCAAGAAACCTAAAACATAGGCATGTCTGCAACCTCTAACTCCCTTACTCCTAAGCATCTTAAATATATTAAACTTATATTTGAACCATGAGAAATGCTTCACCCATTATTTTTATTATAGCTCTAATCATCCCACAATTTAGTTTATCACAAAGTACATTAGATTACGGGAATGAAATTAACCATGTAAAAGTATGTAACTATGTTCAGGCTAGCTCTTTCAGCTCAAATAAGGAAGCTGATACCGCTCTTGATCTAATTTTAAGTACAATTGGAGCTGAAAAAAGATTTGTCTTAAAGCCATGTAGCAACATAAGTAATGCTGTTGCTTTGCAAATGAGTGGTATAAGGTATATTTTTTATGATCCAGTGTTTATAAATAATATATCTAGAGGAGAATTTTGGATTAAATTTTTTGTTCTTGCTCACGAAGTTGGGCATCATATAAACGGACATGTAGTTGATATTGATGCTTTTGGAACAAAAAAAATAAGCCTGTATGAAAGGCGTTTACAGGAATTAGAGTCAGATAGGTTTGCTGGTTTTGTCTTATCAAAATTAGGAGCTAGTCTCAATCAAACCATAGCAGCAGTTAGCCAAGGAAGTAATTCAGATGATACTTATTCAACCCACCCAAATAGAGATAAGAGAGTGCTAGCCGCAAAGCAGGGTTTTAATAAAGCTAAATCCAGTGAAAGTATTTATACAAAAAGTAATGCTGATAAGGCTGAAGAACTTTTTTATAAAGCTACTGAACTTTTAAATGAAAACCGTAATAAGGAGGCTATTGATATTTATAATTACTTGATTTCAAACAATCAAATTCAGCCATATATTTATCATAACAGAGGGGAAGCATATTATACCTCGGGGAAAAATAATTTAGCACTCAAGGACTTTAAATTTCAGATAATACTAACCCCAAATAATAGCAGAGCACACTTCTCCCTTGGAAATATATATCATCTATTAGGTAAAAATGATGAGGCTGTTTTAAGCTATGTAAAAGCTATAGAATTGATGGAATCAGGTGATGATTATAAACACCTTTCCTCGTTCTCAAAACCTAACTCTAACGCAATTGTATGGTCTTATGCATTAGCATCATTAAACATGCGAAAGTCTAAAAAATATTCTAGATATTCTTGTAGATACGCTAAGAAAGCACTCCAAATGAATAAAAATGTAAATACGTTAAAACAAAAAGTTTACTTAAAACTTGTTTTGATAGTAAATATGTGCAGTTAATCTCTAGTCTAAGATTCTAAATACTAAACCATGGGCATATCCTCTTCTTTCAGTTCTGCTATTTCTAAACCACGTAAATAGGTCAGACTAACATTAATAGACGAATGCCCCATAGCTTTCTGTAGCTTGGTTATTGAGCCTGTACGTTTGAAGATTTCTATAGCCCCAGAATGTCTAAATGAGTAGAGTGTTTGGTCTTGTTCAAGCAGTTTAGAAACCCTCTTAAAACGTCCCCAAAGTGTCTTAAAATAGTCTTGATTTAAAGGTTGCTGTCTTCCAGAAAAGATATTATGATGAGGTTCTCCTTTTACAAGAATATCTCTAACATAATAGGGTACAGGAACAATTCTATTCCTTCCAGATTTATTTCTATTACCTGATAAATGAATGTATTTAAGGTCTTCAGAAAAGTCTCCCCAAGTAAGTTCTCTTATCTCCCTATGAGGCCTTAACAAGCATCCGTAAGTCATAAGGCAACAAAGATGTAAATGACTGTTGTATTCTTTGATGTGAATAAGAATCTCATTAATCTTATCAATTGGTTTGTGTAGTGTAGATATTGGTTTTTTTAGTTTTACACTTTGTATTAAATTGGGTTTAAACTCCTTTAATAAAGGACTTAGAGTGCTTTTTACAGTTCTTTGTGTCTTTGGGCTCCAGTTTGGTCTAACCAAAAAGTTTCTAATGTGTGAGGGTTGTAAATTATCAAGTGTAAGGCTCTTTATTTGTTGTTCACTCTCATAGCGTCTCCATAGAGTAACAACTCTTTTAGCATCTTTGATAAAGCGTTCAGAACAACTTTGAGCTGTCTTAGTTTGCACGCCTCTCTCTAATGCTTGAATTACTGTAAGGGGTTTTGGTTTTACCTTTATCTCTTTTGGTTTTGGTTTCCACCCTTTTAATAGTTTTAATTCAAATGCTGCTTTTAGTAAAGTAGCGTTTTCAACAGATTTTAAATTAACATTAATAGCTTTTCCATTCCAATAACGGTGACGCATTTGGTTGTAGTAAACTATAATAATTGGCTTAGATTTGGAGTATCCAATAGACACTTTAAAGTGGTTCATTCTGGCAGTGATTACTGGCAGAGAAAAATATACAATAGGTAACTAGTTGAATAACAGGATAGAGCAGTAGGTAGCTCGTCGGGCTCATAACCCGAAGGTCATTGGTTCGAGTCCAATTCCCGCTACTAAAACAATAAAACGGTTATACTATTATATAGTGTGACCGTTTTTTTATGAATACACATTTAATGTAAATAAAACCTTACATTTAATTATTTTTTCATATATTTGTAAAGTAAACATTACAAAATAATATTATGAAAAAAAAACAAAATAAAATTTTGCTGGTATGGACATTAGCATGGGTAGTAAGTTTAGGTATTTTAACAGGTGCAGAAAACTCACTTTGGGATAATAAAATATACACTATAATAGGATTAATAATAAATTTTGCTGTTGGAGTAGGTATGATAATCGCTTATAAAAATTTATTTAAGACTTATGACGAATTACAAAAGAGAATTCAATTTGAAACAATGGCCATTACATTGGGTTTAACAGTAATAGTTGGTCTAACATATGAAGTGTCTTTTGATTTTGGAATTATTGGGAAGGAACCTGAATTCGAATATCTATTGATGTTTATTTCACTTTCATACATTATTGCCAATATCGTTAATTCAAGAAGATTTCGATGAAAAATAAACTAAAGGAATTAAGGAAAAATCAAAAATTAACACAAGAAGAATTAGCCAACTTAATTGGTATTTCACGTCAAGCGATAAATGCGATTGAAAAAGAAAAATTTGATCCAAGTTTACCCACAGCATTTAAGATGTCAAAGTTATTTAAGATAGCTATTGAGGAACTCTTCTTTTTTGAGGGATCTAAATAATTAATTGAATTGATTTATTAACTTCCAAGAACTCTACTGGGGTAAAACTTAAGTTCGATATTTCGAATGAGTTATCTACTAAAACAATAAAACGGTTATACTTTTATAAAGTATAACCGTTTTTTTTATTACTAACGAGGGTTATTCAATTAAGGAAGTATGAACAAATCTTCAACTGAACAATTTAAAGTCTTTGAAATTTTCAATGCTAATACGGTAGATGGAACATATACTCCATTTTCTATAGCATTAATACTCTTTCTTGATACCTCCGCTTTTATAGATAATTCTTGCTGAGTTAAACCACATGACTTCCTCAGTTGTTCTAAATTATTTAAAAGTTTTGAATGGTTCCTGCCCATAATTATTCCTTTTCATATTTTTCAACGGCATCAGTTAATTCTTTACCAGTATTTGGATAGAGGTATCCTGCAATCATTGTTCCGATTCCAATTAATCCAACCAAAGCACCAACACCTTTTAGTATATTACCAATTGCATAATATCCAAGAAGGTATAGACCAATACCAACAAAAATTGTGATGACTCCGTTTCTACGATAATCTATTGGCTCCTTTTTTCTTTCATCAAAAATACTTAGTAATTCATCTAATTTTGAATTGTCATCTAAATGCTTGGAAATCTCTATTATAGTTTTATTCTTGTCCTTACTTTCTTTATAGAGCCAGAAAAATACAGCGAGTGGAATTATGATTCCGGTTAGCATTCCAGTAATAGGTATAATAATATTTTGATCCATAATTTATTTTTTTATTAATGTAACGCAAACGTAACATTTATTTTTATGATACGCAAACGTTACATTTAATAATTTGATAAATTTTTAAGAATCAGTAATTCTATCTGATTTAGAGTATCGTTAAAATCTCTTGGTGTAAAACTTAATTTTAACTTTTCATAATAAGAGTCATTATGTGATGAGTGTCAATTAAGTCTTTTGGAGTTAGACTAATGTTCGATATTTCGATAGAGTTATCTACTAAAACAATAAAACGGTTATACTTTTATAAAGTGTAACCGTTTTTTATGTAAAAAAGACATTGTATAGATACCTTCCAGGAACAAGTGTAAAACCTCCTGCTATTATTAAACCGGCCCAAAATAGTATAATCATTGATCTTGAATGACCTTTGATATCACCCTTCTTTATATAATAGATGCTCTTTGGTACGGTGTATATAGTCAGAATACTTAGTAGATGGATCCATCCAAAATGATTTAAAAATTGAGGTCCCACTCTTGCCTCCATAAAAAGAGATATCCCTGCTTGAAAAAACATTAAAATCATATATGCCCAACCAATATTTATATGATTTCCAGAGCCCTTAGTTGAAAAATAAATTAAATATGCTCCTATAATTAAACAAGGAGTTACTGCAATTAAATGAATTGTTCTTAGTAGTTCATACATGGATTTCAAAAATAGATTAATTTGACGACATTAAATTATAATCTTGAAGAGAATCTCTTGGTGTAAAACTTAATTTTAACTTTTCATAATAAGAGTCATTATGTGATGGGTGTCTATTAAATCCCTTGGCGTTAGACTTATGTTCGATATTTCAACAGAGTTATCTACTATAAAAATAAAACGGTTATACTCTTATAAAGTGTAGCCGTTTTTTTATTTTTACAGCATGTTAAAAAATATTATTTACATCTTTTCCGTGCTTCTGTTTGTCTCGTGTACCAAATCGACTAACACTTCTTCTATCAAGGTTGTTGGTGAAATGAGAGATGTCATGTGGAAAGGAGATTTAAAAGGTAAGATTGCAACAGATTCATTAAATAACAAAAAAACCTATGGAATAGGACCTATTGAGTTTTTGAAAGGAGAAATAGTAGTATTTGAAGGACAGACATTTGTATCGAAGGTTATTGACAGTGTTTCTCATCAGACAATTAAAATCCCCTCAGTCAGGGCTCCCTTTTTTGTATACAGCACAAATAGTGATTTAAAAGTTATTGAATTCAATCGTGAAAATTTTACGTTAAAGGAGCTTGAGGAATATATTAATTCAGTGTACAAAGATTATGATCAACCACTATTATTACGTATCGATGGTTTATTTGATAACATAAAACTTCACAGTGTGAATCTTCCCGAGGGCAAGAAAGTGTCATCCCCAGATGAAGCGCACCAAGGATTGACTCAATATGATTTCAAAAATATTAGTGGATCTTTGATTGGCTTCTTTTCTCGAAATCATAAGGCTGTTTTTACGCACCACGACAGTTTCTTTCACGCACACTTTATTTCCGATGATCGTAAAGTGTTAGGCCATATCGACGAAACCGATTTTAATTCTTCAAAAGTAACCTTGAAAGTTTCAAAGTAATTCTATATCCATAAATTGGTAATCAATTTTCAACTATCTGAATATTGCAAAATTAAAGTCATTAAATGATAAGTATCAATTAAATCTCTTGCTGTGATACTGATGTTCGATATTTCAATAGAGTTGTCTACTAAAACAATAAAACGGTTATACTATTATAGTGTAGCCGTTTTTTAATTAAAAGACTGCGTTCAAACACCCTCAAAGATTAAGAGATAATCTTCCAGCGATTATTAGACCATTTCAAAATAGTATTGAAAAAGTATAATGTCATTTAAGAGAAGCATTATCGAAAATTAAGCAACATAGAATTATAACTATCTTGAATTTTTTGAATAATTAGAGTCTTATCTAAATTCAAGCCTTCAATGTCATCTATTTCATTAAATTCTCGCATATTATAATTCCCCCACAAGCTGAATTCAATAATTATTGGAGTTAAACGAATCCCTTTTTCCGTTAACAAATAAATATTTTCTTTTTTGTTTTCAGGTGCTTTCGTTTTAAAAATCAGTTTATACGACTCTAATAATTTTAATCGTGCAGATAAAATGCTTGGTGCAATCTTTTCATATGAATCAGACATTTGCTTGAAAGTCTTTTTGTGCTTAACAAGCATGTCTCTGATGATTAACAAAGACCATTTATCACCTACAACATCTAATGAAGACGAGACTGGACAACCAGAGCGAAATTCTTTTTTCATTTTTTATAGATTATTACTATTAATTCAATAGTAATAATTACTTTTGCTATCGAATTAAAAGTAAAATTACAAAAATTTAAAAATAAAATGTAGAATGAAAACAAAAAAAAGCATAGTTAACACAGCCGATAAATTAAAAAATACAAAATTAATAATATCATTATTCTTAATTTGTTGTCTAACTATTACTACTTCCACTGCTTTTGGTCAAAATAATATTAACTCAAGCAATTTAGAACAGCTTAATAGTCTTAAAAAATCATTGAAAAAAATATCCATTTCAGATTTAGGCTCTTCTATATCGGTTAGTGAGGGTATAAAGGCTTATACCTTTGGCGGAGAACTTCTAAATAAAGAGGAATTACAATCAGCAATATCGTATGGGTTGATGGATCCAGAATCTAAAATTTATGTTGATACTAATAATGCGATTTCCTTGATTATAATTCCTAAAAAAGAAGATGAAGTTGTTGTAAATAAAATTCATACTGAAGGGTTGAAAAGAATTAGTGAAGAAGATTTTTTAAATAGAAGGATTCGCTTTGAGGATGAAAACTACACCTTTTATGGTGCTAATAATGAAAAATTAATGCCAGAAGATGCACTTAAGAAATTCAAAAGCGGGATGTATAAAGTTGATGCCTACGTTGATGATAACGATCAGTTTAAAATGGCTTACCTTCTTAAAATGACACAAGAGCAGATGAACCAAGGCATTGAAGAAGATATGAAAATGCAAAATGATTTTGAAGCTAAATTAAAAGGGAAACCTTTCCCTGACTTTAGATTAACAGATCTATCAGGTACCACACACACATCAGAGAGTATTAAAGGAAAAGTTGTTGTTATAAATTTATGGTTTACAGCTTGTGCTCCTTGTATCCATGAAATGCCAGAATTAAATAAGATTGTCGGTGAGTATAAAGAAAATGAGGATGTCCTATTTTTAGCATTTGCCCTCGACCCAAAATCTCGTGTGGATAAATTTCTAAAAAAATACAAATTCGATTATAATATTATTCCAGATAGTCAAGAATATATTACAAAAAAACTAAATCCTCCTGGTTATCCAACACATATTGTTTTAGATAAAAATTCAAATGTAGTCTTTTTATTTTCTGGATATACGCCACAAGCTGGTGAAGCAATTAAGAGTTATATTAATTCAGAATTAAAAAAGTAACTCGATATTAAATAGCTAATTGGTAGGTATTTATCAGAGTAAGAAAAAGAATAACATTTGTTATTCTGGCTGCGAAGTATATGAAAATTAATTAGAAATTATTTTTCATAAATTTACACTTGACAAAAAACTATGATAAGAACAAAGAAGATATTTAACTGGGTTTTTAAAGTATTAATTTTATCCTATATTTTATTAATATGTTTCCCTCATTTACTTTTTGCAAATAAATTTGACTATAAAGACTTTTCAGTGTATTACCATTCTAATGACATTAATACAGAAGAACTAAAATTAGTTTTAGATAAGTCTGAAAATTTACTAAAGAAATCTGAATTATTTAAAAAAGGAACAAGTCAAGACATCTTCATTTGCAATGGGTACAGTGAATTTACTTTCTTTGCCCTGTTGTCAAGAAAAGCATTTGCTGTAAATTATCCTATTTCTCAAAATATTTTCATATCCAAGTCTTCAATTTCACAGAACTATATTTTAAGAAATGGAAAAGAAAATAAAAAAAGAACATTAAGTGGAGTTATTGCACACGAAACTGTTCATTCTCTGTTGGAAAATAAATTAGGGCTATTAAAATATAAATTGCTTCCTTCTTGGAAAAATGAAGGATACTGCGATTTTATTGCAAACGAAAGCTCTTTCAATAAACAAAAAGGAGTAAAAGAAATTTGTAATGATACTGAAAACAAAGACATTACATCTTTTAAATATTTTAAATACAGAATGATAACTGAGTATTTATTTGAGGAAAGAAAAGTTACATTAGAAAAATTCTTTGATGAGGATTTTGATTTGGAAAATATAAATAACAATTTGAAGAAAAAATACTGTGCACTATAGCGGGAAGGTAAATCAAAATCACATTAGTTCAACTTTTCATAATAAGAGTCATTATATGATGAGTATCAATTATGTCTTTTGGAGTTAGACTAATGTTCGAAGTTTCTTTGGGCTGTTCTGCTCTTTGGCCCATTGCGAAACAACGTGAAGCAATGAATCCAATTCCCGCTACTACAAGAGTAATCAGAAATGGAACCTCTTTTTTTTTGCAGTAAATTAAAGGGTATAAGAGTTTGTTAGTTGGGTGACTGTCCTTGTTCAAGTGTCTTTGATTGTCTCTTAAAACGACGTCAAAGGGTATAAAAATAGTCTTTGTTTAAAGGAGTTTATGAAGTAGAATTAAATATTGCATATCTTTAATTTTACAAATTTATATAACCCTTCAATAATTTATTTATGAAAAAAGTATTTGCCATATTGTGCATTGCAGGAATAGCGTATCCTTACTATTACATCTTTAAATTTATAGAAATAAATAATTGGGAATGGTCTACTTCATTATTTTTTGAACAAATTCACCAGAATTATGCAATGAGTATTTTGATTGCTGATTTAACTGTTGCAGCCACCACTTTTCTTATTTTTCTTATTTACAAATTAAGAGTAAAAGCAATCAGTAATTATCAGTTCTTCAAGTATTTACTTTCTTTATGCATGGTTGGCTTTTCATTGGCCCTACCTTTATATCTCTATGACAATTATGAAAAGAATAAGTAAATCATTGGCATATCCTCTTCCTTCAATTCAGGGAGTTCCAAACCTCCAAAGTTGTTTACCCTTGTATTTATAGCGGAATGCCCACCGTTTTTGAAGTTCTATACTTTGAACCAAATGGTTTTTAAATTCAGTATTAATTTTAAATACAGCAATTCTTTATTTTTTAAATCAGAGAAATTAAAATAAAATCGTAAATTAGAGACTAAACTACCTAGTTTTTTACGACATCTTAAAAAAATAAAATAAATGAAATTTTTTCGACCACTACGTAAAAACACAAACAGTACGATCAATTATATCAAATACGCAGTGGGTGAAGTGGTTCTTGTTGTGATCGGTATTTTAATTGCGTTACAAGTAAATAATTATAATGAAACAAGAATAGAAAAAAGGGCGATGAAGGACTATTTTCAAAAAATAGCCTCTAATATTCACAGTGATTTAAAAGAATCCGAAAGATTATTAAAATTTAGACAAGAACATATTCTTAGTTGTAATAAAGTGTCTAAGTCCTTGATTGAAAATGATTTTTCAGATCAGTTATTGATTCAAAAAGCAATATTTGAGATGATTATTGAAGTTCAATTAAATTACAACAAAGATGCCTTCGAATCCTTAAAAAGTTCGGGGTATTTAAGGTATCTAAAAAACGAAGCACTTGAAGAATTACTAAATGACTACTACCATCAAATTAATCAAATAGAAATGTTTGAAATTGACCAAAGAGATTGGGCGAATGCACTGGAATTAGAACTGGATAGGAATGGCTTCTTTTACAGTTACACACAATTAGATCAAAAAGTACATACAGATTTATTTACATTAATGGGTAATTATACCTCAGAATTAAAAAACCACCCAGGTCACAAAATCATAATGAGACTTCTTTTTCGAGGAGGAACTAATAATTCCTTTTTAACTGGATTTTATGAAAATCACATTAAAACAGGGAATCAGTTAATTGAAATTTTAAACCAGGAAATGAACCAATAAAATTGTGCTGTAACATTAAGTAATTGTAGGAGAGGAAATCAAAATCATATTGGCTCAAATTTTCATAATAAGAGTAATGATGTGATGATTATCAACGAAACCTATAGGAATAAAACTAATGTTTGATATTCCAGTGGATTTATCTACTAAGAAAACTCCTTGAAAAATCAAGAGGTTTTTTTGTGCTGTTCTCCTCTTTGGCCCTTTCCGAAACAAAATGAAGGAAAGAATCCAATTAACCCTGAAAAAATAATAAAACGTCATACTTTAACTAAGTGTAGGCGTTTTATTATTTTTGAATATGTCAAAAAGAATTTTAAATTCTCTTTTTTTGTTATTAATTCCTTTAATTAGAATGGCTATCACTGATGAAATTAACTGGAGTCTATTTGATTTCATTATCATGGGATCGCTACTTATTTTACTTAGTATTGGAATTCATTTTGTTCGTAAACGTGCAAAGAATTTAATAAACCGTGTCCTATATATTGGAATATTGTTTTAGATACAGCGTTGATCATAAGAAACTCAACTAGAAAAAAGCGCATTTAAAATTCAGAGACGTCTAAATTAATTGCTTTTGTGTTTTGTTGAACAAGCCTATAAATGAAATGCTATTCGCAGCATTTTGTGGACAATGCACCACAAAAAGTGCTGCATTAGAACACGAAAAAGAATCTGATACCTTAGCAAAAATAGAAATTATGGAGAATCGTTCAAGAAAGCTATAATTCAAGTTGCAGCTATTTTGTATTTAAAAGGATGAGGGTAGGTTTTAATTATCTTTTTAATAAAACTTCTAAATCAAGATAGCCTGCGAATTTATTCAGCCAATAATCAGATAATTTTGATTCTTTGACATGCGTTTTTCTATTTGGAGCATGAATAAATTTATGATCTCCAGAATAAACTCCAACATGAGATATTTGATTTGTTTTAGTTGTAAAATAAATTAAATCTCCCGGTTTAATCTGTGATAAATCAAATTTCAACTCACTGCTCCATTTGGTAGATTGAAGTCTTGTTGTTCTTTCAATAAGGACATCATGTGTTTTTTTTAAAACCCATTGAACCAGGCCACTGCAATCAAATCCTTGAGGGTTATTTCCTCCCCAGATATAAGGAATTCCAATATATTTATAGCTTTCTTTTACTACTTTTTCACGATCAGAAAGCGAAGTAGCATAACGATTAATCTTTGCTTTTTCTGGGTTTAAATTAATTTTTGTCAGATCAACTTTATCTTTCCATTCAATAAAATCAATTTCATAGAAATCAAAAAGCTGATTCATTCGTTCTGTAGAAATATTGAATTGATTGTCTATTGATGTAAAAATTGAATCTTGTGCAAGACAATTCGTAAAATCAAAAAAGAAGAGTAATGATATTAAAGAAACAGCATATGGATGAAAAAAACGCATTAAAAATTATCAATTAAATTTTTAAAACCGTTTTTAAAATCAGTCCCCATTTTTTTTAATTTAGCATTCCTCTTTTGCTTTAATTGATCCGATTTATTTTCTAAATTACTAACATCTATGGAAAATTGATTCATTAATAATTTATCTTCATTAGGAAGTTTGACTAATGGTAACAAAGAACTAAGATCTTGGAGGATATTTGTATAAAATTTCACCTTTTTCCTAACGAATCTTCTAGACACAGACTCATCCATTCCTTTCAAAAGATTATTCAGATTTCTCGAATGGAATGTTAATTGTCTTATGAAATTATTGTATTGAGATCGGTTGTATGTTTTTTTATTAACACTTATGATAGCTATATTGCCACATTTCGTATAATTTGCGTTAACTACTAATGCAATCGCATTAATTCTTGTTTTTGAAGTATTACTTTTCTTACTTTTAAGTCCTTTTAGAGAAAAAGAAGATTTCATACTTGTTGACGTTTGAACATAGGAAGATATCTTCTGAACAAGTCGTTTTTTTAATCCCAATCTAAATTTATCAGAATAGAATTCCTTTTCGTTTTTAAATATATTTGTGGCAATATAGTTTAAAGATTCGTTTGTGAGTTTTTTGTCACACTGTGCAGAAGAATAGGTACTAAAAAAAAACGACCCAAGAAATACAATGTAAAAAGATGTTTTTTTCAAATTATTTACTCACTTGGTTTAATAATGAAATAATATTATCCGTTTCAATTTTGTAAACTGCTCGATAAATATAGGTGCCTCTTTCTTCACTATAAAACAGTTTTGAGTCAACTTCATTCATATAACTACTGACTGCTTTTGAAATTACTACATTTTTAGTTTCCACATCTAAAGATCCAACACGATCATTCATTGATCTAGTTCCATCTTTCTTTACAGCAGATTCAACCATACTACTTCCTTTCGTTGTAAATTGAAGTCTTGCTTCTGATAATGCTAAATTCTTCGCTTCCATTTCATCTCCATGTTCCCCCACAACAATTGCATAAAAAACATCGTTAGAATCCTTGAATTTTTTTGTTTTAAAGACTTGTTTTATTTCTTTCTCACCAGTTATATCTTTATTCTTTAGTGATCCACACGAATGAACAAAAAATAAAATTGTTACTACAGCAATTCCTTTCAGTAATTTTCTCATGATATTTCAAAATATAGTTCGTATTTATTTTCAATAATTTACAAATATAGTTATAATTATATTATAAATAATTTTTTTCATGCTGTCTGGTGTCAATTTGCAGAGGATACGATTGATGGTTCTGTTAAAGAGGTTTTTTACACGGGTATTGACAGTAAATTGACAGTATTTCTAACAAATAAAATTGTCTATTTAGCAAATATAAAATGTTTTTTCCCCCTACAAAATTCAAGAAATGTTGTTAAATGATTCCCTGTAAAGCCAATTGTTTGAAAGTGCCAATTCCTATAATTTAAGTGCATGGCTTTTTAGACCGAAACATCAAATACCAGAAATTACCTTATTAGAATTATACGGGAATGGAGGATTATTGAAGGATCAATAATTGTTGTCTATAAGCACTCTCGAGGAGGCAACTTGGCAGCTATCGTTGTGTCAGATATTCAAGACAGTATCGAAGGCTTAATCATTCTAAGTGCTATTAGGATCGGGCAAATATGTTTGAATAGGAGAAAAAAAACACCATTTGTTTGATCGCCCATTCCAAAACACGCATCTAGGGGCAATAAAATGAGCAGTCCATCTAATTTTACCCTAAAAATTAGTATATTTGATTACAGAAAACAACCGTTCTAAACACCAAAACGAAGCACTCTCAAGTTAAATTGAAATGAGTAAGATAAAATACTTAGGACTCTCAATGGCAATTTTTGGAAGCCTTTTTAAACTCATGTCTTGGGCAGGCGCAAGCCAACTATTAATTATAGGGCTGTCGTTGCTAGGGAGCTACTATTTACTAAAGGTATTTAAAAAAACCGAAAGCAAAGAAAAACAAAGCAAATGTGGAGCGCAAATAAATAGACCGATGCAATGTTTAAAAAGTACCCCCGGACAGTGCTTGATTTAGGCACAATTAGTACCATTGCGAAATTTCTCAATTAAACCAGAGATACGTCTATTTTTAGTTCATAGAAATCTAAAAAAGAGGTGTAATATTATATGAAATAATACGATTAAGATGTGGAACCGATTTCTTTATACATGCAATATATTGGCTTTTGAAGGCCTTTTTTTCGATATCAAAATCTGTGCAAATAACTATATCAGAATTCGTTTTTGGTAAAGACAAGCATCAAAGATTACCCAGACTTTATAAAAGAACAAGAACAAAATAATACACGTGTGAAGTATCGTCTTCAAAGACGTACATTCATCAAGCTTGCCCATTAGCAATCTTTTTTATAGTATACTTATGAAATCAATTTTGACCCTCTTTTTTTGTGTAAGTTCCTTTTTGGGATACGCCCAAAAAGTACATGCAGTAAAATATGCCAATCAAGCAGACCTAAGAATTTTTGTAGTTGCCTATGAAAATCAAGCCGATTTAAAAGTATACAAAGTAGCCTATAAAAATCAAGCAGAAGGGAATAAAGGACGCTGGTATTTTGTAAAGTATGCCAATGCAGCCGACAAGAAAGTGTATTTTGTAGACTACCCCAATCAAAGCGACCTAAAAATATATTTTGTGAACTATTCAAACCAAGCGGGCTGGAGAGACAACTCAAAAAAACATTTGTTTTATTAAAAGATCAAGTGTGTCCAATACATTGTATATTTTGTGATGGAAAACCTAACAGTATTCATCCCTAAATTTATCAAATAATAAAATTGCTCTTTGTTTTGGAAGGAACAACATTGTACCCCCCCCCAACTTCTGTAGGTTCCTACTTGACAAAGCATACTAACCTTACTATTCCTTTCCAATGAAGTAAAGACAACAAAGCAGGATGAAAATTTCATAAAATGCTAGCAATGAAATACTACCACTGTGTGAGCGTGAGCTCAAAAAGCGGTAGGATCAATCCGTTAATTTTTTTAACCTTCCCGAGGAATCTGGCCCTTTTTTAGCGAGCGCAGAAAAATACGAATTGCACAGAGAAATAATGCGAATAGGTTTTTTTAAAAAATCCTTAAAAAACACCCAATTTAAGCACCAACACCCGCTTTTAATTCGTTTACCAACTCCAAATAACCTTTCACTACATTTTCTTTGAAAAGTGTTGGGTTTTCTAAAATTATTTTTTGAACCACCAATTCTTCCTCCGAAAAAAGAGAAACATGCATGTCGTGCACAGAAAATAAATAGAGTTCAATAATAATGGGTAAGGTGGCAATTCCTTTTTCGGTAGCAATGAATTGCCTGCTTTTTTTAGTGCCCAAAGGATTTAGGATTTCAATAAAACCCTCCTCCAAAAGCATTTTTAATCGATTGCTCAAAATATTCGAAGCAATTTTCCCTCTCGAAGCTTTGAACTCTTTAAACCGTGTTTTGTTTAAAAGCAACATATCTCTTAAGATAATTAAAGTCCATTTGTCACCTACATAACTGATAGACAGTGCGATTGGGCAATAAGGTGTTTTATTTGTTGACATATTTCAAATTTAGGAATTTTTCTTAGTATTCGATCTAAATAATATTTTTAGTTGTCTCTTATTACTTGAATTTTTGTGGATTTGACAATTACGGAAGGATTTTTTACACTCGAATACATCGAAGATGCAAACCAATCTTACATGCAGTTAGTGCGGTATTTTGTCTTTTACAATTCCGTATGCGAACGTTCCAACAATTGCTGCAGCAATAACAACAAGAATCGGTACATAGCCAGCTCCAACCAGTGTAAACATTGGTCCAGGGCAAGCGCCTGCCAATGCCCATCCTAGGCCAAAAACAATGCCTCCGATGAGGTAGCGAGAAAAACTTTTTGCCTTTGGAGTAAAGACAATTTTCTCACCATAAAAAGATTTTATATCAAAGCGTTTGATACTTTGAGTCACAAGGATTCCGAGTACCAATGCCGAGCCAATAATGCCATACATGTGGAAAGATTCAAATTTGAACATTTCATAAATACGAAACCAAGAAGCGGCCTCCGATTTAAACATGGTGATTCCAAAAAGGATTCCGATCAATAAATAGATAAGTGTTCTCATTTTTAAAAAAGTATAGGAAAAATTAAATGAATCATGGTCAAGCCACCAATAAAAAAGCCAATCACAGCAATTAAAGACGGCAGCTGCAAATTGCTCAATCCAGAAATAGCATGTCCAGAAGTGCAGCCTCCAGCATAGCGAGCTCCGAAGCCTACAAAAAGTCCTCCAAGGACTAAAAGTACTAGGTTTTTCAAGCTTCCTAATGCAGTTGTTGCAAACATTTCTGTTGGTAAATAGGCCGTTCCAGCACTTTCAAAACCAAAAGTCTTTAAATCTGAAATGGTTTCAGGGTTCAGTACAACCGCTGTAGTATTGCTTAAGAAATGGGCACCAATATAGCCGCCAATGATAGCGCCGAGCACTACGATCAAATTCCATTTTTGAGATTTCCAGTCAAACTTAAAGAAATCGGTTGTTTTCCCTGCACCACACAGTGTGCAAAGCGTTCTTAAATTGGAAGACATTCCAAAGTTTTTGCCAACCATAAGAAGTAGGAAGAGGATCAAAGCAATCATAGGGCCAGCGATGTACCAAGGCCAGGGTTCATAAATTAAGTTCATTGATTTTTGTTTTTGTAGTTGAAAAAATTTGCGCCTTCCTTTTCTTAGGAGTTGGGCATCACTTTTGGGGCAGTCCATGCATTCATGCCGCCGAGTAGATTTACGGTTTTAGCAATCCCCATGCTTTCCATCATAGCACACGCATGACTACTTCGATTACCACTTCTACAATACACAAAGTAAGGCTTGCTTTTATCCAATTGTGCAATTTCATGTTGAAAAGATTCCGACCTAAAAAAGTCGAGCATGATTGCATTTTCAAGAATTCCAGTCGCACATTCTTCCGGAGTTCTTACATCAATAATCACGGCATTTTCAGTTGCTGCAATGGCAGCAATCCAGTCTTGTTGAGATACATTTTTCATCGTATATTTTTGTTTTTTATAAAGTAGAAGGACATACAAAGTCAGAAATAGGAACCGCGGTTTCTTTGATGGCAGCAAAACCGCCCGCAATATCAATAAAATTATGAATGCCTCTATTTTTTAACATCGACGCAGCAATCATCGAACGATATCCTCCTGCACAATGCACATAAAAAGTGTCTTTTTCTGGGAATGCTGTCAAATGCTGGTTCAAATATTGTAAAGGCGTATTGTGAGCATTTACCACATGTTCCGATAAAAATTCACCTTCCTTACGCACATCAAATACAGGCACTCCATGGTTTGCTTTCACCCCTTCAAAAGTGGTGGCAGCCATCGAACTTACCGTATCATATTCTTTGGATGCTTTTTTCCAAGCATCAAATCCCCCTTTTAAATATCCTATAACCTGATCAAATCCTACCCGAGACAACCGCGTAATTGCTTCTGCTTCCATTCCTTCAGGAGTAATCAATAACAAAGGTTGTTTCACATCGGCAATCAAGGCACCCACCCAAGGGGCAAAACCACCATCCAATCCAATAAAAATACAGCGTGGAATATGCCCTTTTGCAAAATCATCTTGATGGCGTACATCCAACACGACGGCTTCAGTGTCATTGGCAGCACTTTCAAAAGCAGCAGGAGACAATGCTTGAGCACTTCGTGCCAAGACATCTGCAAAATCTTCATAGCCCTCTTTGTTCATTTGAACATTCAAAGGAAAATAGTGTGGCGGAGCTGTCAAACCCTCCGTTACTTCTTCAATGAATTCTTCTTTGGTCATATCGGCTCGCAAGGCATAATTGGTTGCTTTTTGATTGCCCAAAGTATCTACGGTTTCTTTACTTAAATTTTTACCACAAGAAGAACCCGCCCCATGCGCTGGATAAACAATGACATCGTCTGCCAGTGGCATGATTTTATTTCGCAAACTATCAAAGAGATAGCCCGCCAAATCGTCTGCGGTGATACTGCCAGTTTTTTGTGCCAAATCCGGACGGCCAACATCCCCCAAAAACAAAGTATCTCCACTAAAAATAGCATGGTCTTTTCCGTCGGCATCTTTTAAAAGGTATACCGAACTTTCTAGGGTGTGGCCAGGTGTATGTAGCACGGTAATGCTAATATTTCCTAGTTCAAACACCTGTCCATCGGTGGCAATCATCGCTTCAAAAGAAGTCGCGGCATTGGGACCGTAAATAATAGGAGCCCCGGTTTTTTTAGATAAGGTCACATGACCACTTACAAAGTCCGCATGGAAATGGGTTTCAAAAATATATTTTATGCGGGCATTGTTTGCGGCAGCTTTTTCCAAATAAGGGGTCACAGATCTCAAAGGATCGATAATAGCAACTTCTCCTTCGCTTTCAATATAGTAGGCTCCTTGCGACAGACATCCGGTATATATTTGTTCTATTTTCATGATTTTGTTTTATTATTTTACAAAAATACTATTTATAATATCGTGCAACGGTAACATCGGTTACACAGGATTCAATTTTTTTTTTGAGCTGTGTTGTTTTTTTTGAAGTTTTGTGACGCCTGCTTTGCGTTGGCATAGGTTTCCGCCTCAAGCGTTTCCGAAAAAATATTTTCTTCCCCAAGAAGCGCTACAATGCCACTGCTATGCAGAAGATCGTTGATGGGAGCAGAGGCGCCAGAAAACAGCAGTTTCAAATCCTTTTTATGCAGCTCTTCAATAAGTTGTTTTATCAGATGCAACCCGCTACTATCGATATAACTCATAGCTTCCATGCTCAGTACTACCCATTGCAAAGTCGCGCCTTTTTGCTGAATATTTTCCAAGACTGTTGTTTTAAAAACCGCTGTATTTCCAAAAAAGAGGGGTGCGTCCATGCGAAGGACTAATATAGGGTCTTGGGGCTCGATTAATCCAGGGAAACGAGCGACTTCTTTAAAAGAATTGCTGTTTTTAATGCGGGAAATTACGGCAATATGCGGTACAGAAATTCGATACAGCAAGATCAATAAAGAGAGGAGTACCCCCGAAAGAATCCCTGAGGTTATTCCCACACTAACGGTAATTATGAAGGTAAGGAGTAGGAGTACAAACTCGTCTTTCTGGGTTTTATATAAAGAGATGGGGTAGGAAAAATCGATCAATCCAAAAACCGCAACCATAATAATGGCGGCCAAGACGGCATTGGGCAAATAATAAAATAGCGGTGTTAAAAACAATAAGGTCAGTCCAACCACACCCGCACTTATAAGCGGAGCGATGCCTGTTTTTGCACCCGCCTGTTCGTTGATTGCCGTTCTCGAAAAACCACCGGTGGTGGGATAGGATTGAAAGAAAGCACCTATGATGTTTGCAGTACCCAATGCAATAAGTTCTTGATTGGGGTCCAGTTCATATTCGGAATGTTTTTCAGCCACTGCTTTTGCTACTGAAATGGCTTCCATAAAAGCAATTAAGGCCAAAGTAATTGCAATGGGTGCAAGTTCTGAAAGCCGTTCTAAAGGAATTTTTGGTACTTGAAAAGACGGAAGTCCACTCGGTACTTTTCCAACAATTTGAACCCCGGAGGCATACAATTCAAAAAAAGAAACCACTCCAACCCCAAGAACTACCAGGGCGAGTGCGGCAGGAAAACGTTTGTGATATTTTGTATTTAATTTTTTAATAATTTGGATCAAAACAATCGAAGAGATTCCAATACCCAGTGCATAACCATTGGTCAAATGGATATTTTTAAAAGCGTTTGCAAGCAAGAGATGTACTTGGTTGCTTCTCGTGATTTCGATGCCCAAAAGGTGTTTGAGTTGGCTAAGACCTATAATAATCGCCGCTCCAGAAGTAAAGCCACTAATCACAGGTTTTGATAAAAATCGGACTAAAAATCCCATTCTTACAACCCCTAGGAGCAATTGAATGGCCCCCATAAACAAAGCTAAAAACACGGCCAAGGCAATATAGGAATCCATACCAGATAAAGACAATGCGCCCAGTCCAGCGGCAACTAGCAGCGAGTCCATAGCAACGGGCCCAACGGCCAATTGCCGAGAAGTACCCATAAAGGCATAGATAATTTGTGGCATTAAAGCGGCATACAAACCAAAAACAGGCGGCAAGCCCGCAATCATTGCATAGGCCATTCCTTGCGGAACAAGTAGGATTCCAACAGTCAAACCCGCTGTTAAATCGCCCGAAAAATCGTCTTTTTTATAAGAAGGTAGCCATGCTAAAATAGGCAGTATTTTTTTGAACATTCTTTATTTTTTTTGCAAAAATAAAGGGAAACAAAGAAGTTCGCAGTAACATTGGTTACATTCCGCCTAGATATTCTTAATATGAATGTGATTTCGATGCAGGGAGATTTTATTTAAATTCTCTAGTTTTTTTAAGAGCCTAGAAATGACCACCCGAGAGGTATGCAATTCATAGGCAATTTCTTGATGGGTACTATAGATGATAGCGCCCTCAGCAATTCTTGCTTTTTCTTTCAAGTAGTTCACAAGGCGTTCATCCATTTTTAAGAAGGCAATGCTATCGATGGTGGCAAACATTTCATTGAGTCGATTGTGGTAACTTTCAAAAACAAATTTGCGCCAGCTTTTATATTTTCCAGCCCAGATTTCCATTTTTTCTACGGGGACCATAATTAAGGTAGCATCGGTCGCTGCAATAGCTCTGATTTCACTTTTTGTTTGCCCAAGACAACAGGTCAATGTCATGGCACAAGTATCTCCTTTTTCGAGGAAGTACAACAGAAGTTCATCGCCATTGTTGTCTTCTCTTAAAATTTTTATAGCACCAGAAATGAGCAGGGGCATCGAGCGCACATAGTCGCCAATTTCCATCATTTTTGCGCCTTCGGCAACATCTTTATAGCTGCCTACTTGGTTGATTTCTTGTAACAGTTCGGCTTCAAAAAGATGGCCGAAGTTATTTTTGAGCTCCTGAATCATAATTTACAAAGAGATGTATCCATATTACTTTTGAATAAGCAAAGAGTAATGGGGCGATCACCAGCAGGGCAATCACCATTGATATTAAGGTAGTAAGATAGTTTAAATTCGGTAAAAAAAGGCTTTTTAAAATCCACAATGCCACAAAAAGGCCCACTGCCAAACCATAAGAAACGTAGTAAGATCCTTGAAAAAACCCAGGTTCCATCTCATATTTCAATCCACAATGCGAACAGGATTCCTTCACCAGGCCTATTTTTGTCAATTCATAGGGATGCCCTTTAAAGAAGGCGCCTTTCTGACACTTTGGGCATTGCATACGAACAATGCGCAGGAATTTAGAATTTCGTCCAATCATCACTATTTTAATTTGATGTAAAAATAACAAAAGCGCTTCATTTTGGGAGTAACAAATGTTACAATTCCGTAAAAATAAAGAAAACAAAATCCATCCTTACAAATGCATTTCTTTCCCCATTTTAACAAATGGATTTTTTTAGAAGCTTAAAAAAAGGAAACATTTGCTTGGGTGTTCCTTATAATTTTGAGGATTTTTTTGCTGTTTTCACTTTTTTCGGAGCTCTTTTTTGCATAAATACCCCTTTTTTTAAGTCAACGATTTTTATGGGTTTTAAGATATAGGCGGCGATATTATGATAGACGGCCTCTACCCCAAAATCTTTGTGCGAACTAATGAAGATTATTTCGCTTTCTGAGGGAGCAATGACTTCTAATAAACTGAAGATGGTGTCGTTTCCCAAATCGATATCTAAAAGAAGAATGTCTGGTTTTAGAAGCGAGTAGATTTCCAGACCTTGATTTATGGTGTTTGCAGTATGAATGCTTTCAATTTCTGTAAAATGATTGCTTAATTTTTTTTTTAAGGATTTGAATACTAGTGGTATCGTCATCTACAATAAGGATCGTATATTTTTTCATGCGCTTTCCTGTAAAGATACTTTTTTTTGAGTTTTTGTTAAACAATATAGATTTTTTTGGATTCAAAATTCCCAGTGATTCTCTTAAATTCCCAATTTTTCTCTCTATCGCCTACTTATTTATTTGTTCCAGATTTATAGTTGTTTCTTTTATTAATTTTACAAAAAAAATAAAAAATGAAGGCAGTTTTAGATGGTTTTTCAGAAAATGCTTCTTAAAACTTTCGAGAAGTGTTGCTGATGTTGAGTTGTCAAAGTTTAGGCCCTCATGACCAACAATAAAACACGGTTTTTTAACGTTTGATAATGCAATGGAAACAATGCGTTAAAAAACTATATTTTTTTGTTAGAAAAACAATATATTTGGAAACTTATATACAATCTGTACTCAATGAAGCAAATTTATACAAAGCTCAGCTTTTTGTTTTCCCTTTTTATTGCGATGAATACTTTTTCTCAGGAAACACTTCCCATTTATTGGGATTATCTTTCTGACAATGTGTATTTACTTCACCCTGCTGCTGCTGGGATTGGAAATTCGTCTAAATTAAGGTTTACGGCAAGACAGCAATGGCAAGGTATTCCCAACGCGCCAGCACTACAGACGTTAAGTTTTCATACAAAATTAGGAGAAGAAACCAATGCTGGGTATGGTTTTGTGTTGTTCAACGATCAAAATGGATACCACTCTCAACAGGGTTTACAAGGCACCTATGCCTACCATTTGCCACTGAGCGATGGCCGCTTGTTTGAACAACTTTCTTTTGGATTGTCTTTTACATTTGTTCAAAACCAGTCCGATCAAAGATCCTTTTTTGGAGATCCTGCAGTTGCACAAGTCATCGAAAGCACGAGTTATTACAATGCAGATTTTGGAATGTCCTATCATTTGGGAGGGTTCTCTTCCTATTTTACGGTGAAGAATTTGTTGCTAACAGCAAAAAACAACTTAAATATTAACGAACCACTCGATTTAAGGAACTATATCTTTACGGCAGGGTATTACTTTGGACAAGAAAATGCGGTACAATTGGAACCCTCTTTGATGTTACAGTTTAGAGAAGGTACTGGCGAACGTTTAGCCGATCTGAACTTAAAAGCTTATAAGACTTTTGGAGATACCCAATTATGGGCTGCTTTGTCTTATAGAAAAAACTTTGAGAGTGGCGCTATTGAGAACGCACAATACATTACACCAATTGTGGGGTTGAACTATAAAAACTTCATGTTTTCTTATACCTATACACGTCAATTGAATGACATTTTACTATCGAACAGCGGGTTCAATCAAATAAGTGTTGGTTTGAATTTATTTACACGAGCGCCAAGAGGTGCTGCTTGTCCAAATATTAATTCTGCTTTTAACGGCTTTTAGAAGTCCGTTTCTATAATTTGTAAAGATTTTTTGTGCTCGCCATCTGCCAGCAATTTGGTGAGAATACTTTTGTTGCTATTTATCAAAAATAGCTGCGAGGACTTGCTGGTGGCTGCTGCTTTTTTTAAGAGATTGGCTTCAGACAATACTTTCTGAGTTTGTTTTGCAACCGCTTGTCCAGAATCGATAATGTGTATTTTAGACCCAAGAATTTTCCGAATCTGGGGGATTAAATAAGGATAATGTGTGCAGCCCAATACCAAACAATCTATCTGCTCGGAAATCATTGGCTCGAGGTAGCTTTGCAATAAGTGCGTCATTTCTTCTGACTCCAGTTTTCCGTTTTCGATGAGTGCAACTAGGCCAGCGCCAATTTGTTCTATAATTTGAATTTTGCTGTTTAGTTTTTGTGATGTCTTTTCAAATAGCGCACTGTTTAAAGTTCCTTTGGTTGCCAATATACCGATGGTGTTGGTTTTGGTTTGGAGTGCTGCGGGTTTTATTGCGGGTTCTATGCCAATAAAAGGGACTTTATAGTGGGCTCGTAAATACGCAATGGCATTGGTTGTTGCCGTATTGCAGGCAACCACAATAATTTTACAGTTTTTGTTGAGTAGATACTCCGTATTTTTAATGGCCAATGCAATGATTTCTTCTTTGCTTTTTGTGCCATAGGGAGCGTTTTTGCTGTCCGAGAGGTACAGTGTACTCTCCATAGGCAATAGTTGGTTGATTTCTTTCCAGATAGAGGTTCCCCCAACTCCAGAATCAAAAATACCAATCGAAAAGTCTTCTTGTATCATTGTGGTAAAAATAAAAAAACCTACTCAATAAGAGTAGGTTTTTTTATTTTAATAAGAGCGCTCCTTAATTTCTTGGTTGTGGATCTGCTAATAAACCTAATTTTGCTTTTACTGCTTCGTATAAGTCTTCTCCTTTTTTAACGATCAACATGTTTGAAGTAAAAACATACAAAATACCTTTTGATGCTGCTACTGCGTTAATTGCGTCAATTGCTTTTTTGTTGATTGGCTCTAAACCTTTGCTTTGTAATTGTTGCAATTCTTGTGGTGCCATTTGTTGTGCATTTTGAAGTCTTTGGTAGTCTCCTTGCAATTCTGCTTTTCTTTTTTGGTTGGTTTCGTCTGTTTGAGTTGTTGCTTCAGCATCGTACTTCTTTGCTTTGTTCTCAAACTTTTTCTTCATGCCTTCAATATCGTCCTTCATTGTCTTTGCTTTTTTGTCCAAATCTGCGAACAATGCTCTTGTTTCAGACATATTAGCAACAACTCTTTCAAAATCAACATGAGCTACTTTTTGTGCATTTGTGATTCCACCCAATCCTAATGTAAATACAGCAATTAATAGTAACGTTTTAAAATTCTTCATCCTAAGTTTAATTTAATTAATTATTATTGTTTTCTTGTTCTTCTTTTTTCTTTTTTGCAGCTTCCTGCTTCTCTTTTAATTGCTTTCTTTTTGCTTCTTTTTTCGCCAATAATTCAGCTCTTCTTGTTGCAATAAGTTGCTTTTTCTTTTCTTTTTTCGCGAGTAATTCCTCTTTTTTCTTTTGTTTGGCTGCCAACAGTGCTTTTTGTCTGGCACTTAGTTCTTTTGGAGCTGTTTTCTTTTCTTGTTGTTTCGCTTTTCGATCTGTAACCTTTCGGGTCTTATCGATCGCTGCTAAAACTATTTCGCTAATATCGTATTTTTTATTTGAATATAGCATAATCAATTCGCTAGATTTATCAAAAACGAAGTCATATTTTTTTGCTTTTACAATTTTTTGAATTGCATAATAAACTTGATCTTGTATTGGCTTTACCAATTGCTTTCTAACGAGGAACATATCTCCGTTGGGGCCAAAGTACAGCGATTCCAATCTTCTTAATTCTTCCTGTTTTAAAGTAATGTCTTCTTCTTTTTCTTCGATTAAATCCTTGGTAAGAATTGCTTTTTCGTTGGCTAAATCTGTTTTTAGCACTTCAATATGTCTTGCTTCGGTGTCTAGTTTTTTCTTCCACTTTGCAATTTTGGCATTCAATGTGTTTTGAGCTTGGATATATTCTGGGAGGTTTTCTAGAATATACTCCATATCAATATAGGCTATTCGTTGATTTTTTTGGGCATAACTCCCGAATGCGATAAGTGAAAGAACGATACGTAAAACTATTTTTTTCATTTATATTATGTGTTTATAAAAAACCGTGCCAAAAAAGGACATCTTACAAATGTACTCTTTTCTTAGAACTGTCTTCCGATTATAAAATGTGTTTGCCACCCCGATTTTAATACTTGTCCAGGCAATGGATCAAATCCATGTGCAAAATCAATTCCTAAAAGACCAAATGCAGGCATAAATACTCGAATCCCTAATCCTGCAGATCTCTTTACTTCAAACGGTTTAAATTCATCAAAAGTATCATACGAGTTTCCTGCTTCTAAAAACCCAACTGCATATATGGATGCTGAGGGTGTATCAGTAATGGAGTATCTTAACTCTAATTGGTATTTGCTGTACATGGTTCCCCCTCCATTTTCTAAGGGTGTTAAACGGCTGTTTTCATACCCTCTTAATCCAATGGTTTCTCTACCGTCCAATTGGAAGGCAGCAACGCCATCTCCTCCTACAAAATATCTTTCAAAGGGCGTATGTCCAACGGCTTCGTTGTAGTAGCCCAAATAGCCAATTTCAATGTTTTTCATAAGTACCAACTTATCGGTAAAAGCGGAATACCATTTCCCTTTCATGCTTATTTTATAGTATTCCAACCATTTGTAGTTTTCTGCAATTTGATCATTCTTTTCTTCCGGTGTTAGTTCTTCAGAAACCGAATAATCTTTCCCGTTTAATAGTGAGTAGGGAAGGGTTGCTTTTACTGCAACAGAAAATTCAGATCCGTAGGTAGGGAAAATCAAACTTGGTCCCGAGGAGTTTCTTGCTAAACTCACATTATAGGCCAAATTGTTCAAGGTTCCATTGCTTAGTACATTACTTCCAACTCTAAATCCATAGTTGTTCAAATTGAAACTTTGGTAGCTAATGCTTTGAGATAATTGAAAGAAATCGTCTGGCCATTGTAAACGTTGCCCTAAGCCTAAGGAGGCTCCAATGATTCCTAAACTTTGATTTTTGTCTACCTCAAAAGTTTGTGGATTGATCTGATATTGATTTGATGAATAAATCGAGAATGATAATGATTTCGGTTTCTTACCTCCTAACCAAGGCTCTGAGAAAGAAAAACTATAGGTATTGAAGGTTCTACTAGATTGTAAACGAATCGATAGTGTTTGACCGTCTCCCATTGGTAAGGGTTTGTAGGCCGCTTTGTTGAACATGTTACGGAAAGAGAAATTGTTAAAAGACAGTCCGAGGGTTCCAATAAAGGATCCTCCACCGTATCCTCCTTGCAGTTCTATTTGACTTCCTCCCTTTTCAACCACATTGAAATTAATGTCTGCCGTTTTGTTTTGATAATCTGGATTGACATCTGGCGTTACATTTTGATCAAAAAATCCGAGTTGTCCAATTTCACGAATGGATCGAATAATGGCACTTCTGCTAAACAAATCACCTGGTTTTACTCGCAATTCTCTAAACAATACATGATCGTTTGTTTTGTCGTTTCCGGAAACAGATACTTTTTTAATGGTTGCTTTTTCGTCTTCTCGAATTCTGATTTCTACGGTAATAGAATCGTTTTCTACTTTGGTTTCTACTGCATTTACGGAAGAAAACAAAAAACCGTTGTCTTGATACAAGGTCGATAAATCTTGGGATGTTGGACTTCCGTCTCCACTTACTCGTTCTTTTAAAACAACTCCATTATAAACGTCTCCATTTTCTATGCGTAAGAATTGTCTTAAGTATTCGTCTGTGTATTCTTTGTTTCCAACAAATAAAATTTCAGAAAAACGGTATTGTCTCCCTTCTTCCAATTCAATTTCTAAGTTGATGGTGTTGTCGTCGTTCCAAGTAAGTTTGTCACTCAAAATACGCGCGTCTCGATAGCCCAATTTGCTATACATTTTTAAAATGCTTTCCAAATCTTCTCGATAATCCTCTTCAATGTATTTAGATCCTTTCCAAAAACGTCCAAAGAATTTTCTTTTGGTGTTTTTCATTGCTTTTCGCAACTTATAATTAGAAAGGGATGCGTTTCCAATGAAATCAATATTTTTAATTTTGATTTTATTTCCTTTGTCAATTAGAATCGACATGTTTACCGTATTGATATCTGTGGTATCATTTTGAATTACTAAATTCACTTTCGTTTTCAAATATCCTTTGTCGGTATATTTCTTCTCGAAATAATTTTTGGTGGTAACAATGAGGTTGTCGGTTACCATTGCTCCAATTTTTAATTCGGCCTCTTCAATCAGTGTTTTCGCTTTTGATTTTTTAACACCACTCACTTTTACCGTATTTAATTGCGGCAATTCTTGGACATCAAATTGAAGATATACAGCCGTACTGTCTACTTTTTCAAGATATACATCTACGTTGCTAAATTGTTTACTCTCATACAATTTTTTGATGGCACTGGTCAGTTTGTCTCCTGGAAGTTTAATTTTCAATCCAGGTCTTAGTCCTGTAAAAACACGAACGGTTTCTTCGCTAAACTTTTTTAACCCCGTAACACTAATGCCACCCAAAACGTATTCTTTCCCTTCCACGAAAGAAACGTTCTGGATTAGGGTATCTTTCTTTATTTGAGTAATACTGTCAGTTTTTGTTTGCGAATTTGCAATCAAAGTAAAAAAAAGTGCAGTACATACTAATACAACAGAAATGCTATTCTGTAATTTGTTCGCTTGTTTTTCCAAATCTTCGTTCTCTATTCTGATATTCTATTATTGCATCATAAAAATGCGCTTCTCTAAAGTCTGGCCAAAGTATATCTGTGAAATATAATTCGGCATATGCCATTTGCCATAATAAGAAATTACTAATGCGTTGTTCTCCACTTGTTCTTATCATTAAATCAACGTCGGGCAAATTAAATGTATATAAATGGTTATTTATAGTGTTTTCGTTAATTTCTTTGATTAAAAGTTCTTTATTAACAACTTTTTTAGATATGTTTTTGATTGTATTAACAATTTCTTCTCGAGATCCATAACTTAATGCCAAAGTTAGGATGATTCTGGTATTGTTTTTTGTGTCAGAAAGAACCCCTTTCAAAACTTTTTGTGCTTTGGGTGGCAGGTTTTCAATTCCGCCAATGGCATTTACCTGAACGCCGTTTTTTTGAAAGTCTTTCAGTTCTTTATTCAATGAATGCACCAAGAGACTCATCAATGCATCTACTTCCATTTTTGGGCGGTTCCAGTTTTCGGTAGAAAAGGCATAGAGTGTGATTGCTTTAACACCAATTTTCGTAGCTGCTTTTACCGATTCTCGAACTGCGGTAAGGGCATTTTTATGACCAAAAACTCTACTCATTCCTTTACTTTTTGCCCAGCGTCCATTTCCATCCATAATAATGGCAACGTGTTTTGGAACATTTTGTAAATTAATTAGTCGTTTTTTATCCATAAATTATAATCCTTTTGTGTAACAGGCTGGTCGACCAAATGTATATACTAATGAAACCCCTGTAAAGGCATACCAATCATTTCCATTCCCACCAAAATCCAATGCGGGAAATCTGCCGGTTGCATAATCTAAATCATCCTCAAAAGTATACCTTACTTTCGCTTCTATTGCAAAGGCAAAGGCACCTCCGAGTTTTGATTTATACCCTACGCCAAATGGGATTGCATAGGAGGTTTTGTTGGTATAGCTAATGCTGCCATTGGCGGCAACATTTTGTGCAGATTTATATTGAAATGATGCCAGTTCAATGAGAATATAAGGAGTTGACAATTTTCCTGGAGAAGAAAGATCGTACTCATAAAAATTATATTCTAAACCCACTGCAAATTCATTTATGGTGTTGCTAAATTGATATCCTCTCTCTGTTTTATAATCGGTGCTCGCCTCTTTGTCGTCACCAGTAATTGGAAGGTAACTAAAAGTACCTCTTAGGGCCATTCTTGGATTCCAGTTCCATTTGTAAATCAATCCTCCAGCAAGTTGGTTGGGATAAATATAATGGGTGCGTCCAATGTCTCCTACATAGTTTGACCCTCCTACAAAGAATCCGATTTCATTAATTTGACCTAATGAAATGGATGAAAAACTGATACAAATTATGAATAATATACATTTTTTCATGGTCAAAAATAGCTTGCAAATATATGGGTTTCAATTTGCTTTAAAAAGTTAATATCCAGTCTTTTTTGAATAACAACGAATTTGCTTATTTATTGTTGGATTTTATTGAAAAAGGGGATTCATTTCGAATATCTTCTCCCCAGAGCAATTTGCTTCGAAGTGTCTGTAAAAAAGATTGATTGTTTGGCAACATACTTTTGATCGTAAATGGTGCTTTGGCGATAAAAATTTTGGTCCCTATTGGAACAGTAGCAATCCGAGAATCTAATGATATTAAGAACTTTTTCTCTCGTGCGTCTACTTCCAATTCGATGTTGGTGTCATCTGGAATGACCATGGGCCGTGCATTTAAGTTGTGGGGTGCAATGGGAGTGATGACCAAACTTTTTGAAGCGGGTAAGATTACCGGGCCATTGCAGCTTAGTGAATAGCCCGTAGAGCCTGTTGGAGTTGCTATAATTAAACCATCTGCCCAATAATTGGTGAGGTATTCTTTGTTTAAATAGGTTTGTACACCAATCATTGAAGTGGTGTTTTTTCGAGAAATTGTAATTTCGTTTAAAGCGAAATTTAACTCTTTGAGGCTATTTATTGCTGGCTCGGTTCGAATGCTTAATAGCGTTCGTTCTTGAATGGTAAAATCGCCATTCAAAACACAGGCAACACTCTCTTTAATTGCGTCTTTCTTGATGGATGCCAAGAAGCCCATTCGACCTGCATTGATTCCTAAAATCGGAATGTTTAAATCTCTGACATAGTTGATTGCTCTTAAAATAGTACCATCACCACCAATGGTAAATAACAAATTGAAAGAGGTGTTTAAATCATTGAAATGCTCAAATGTTGGGTACTTTTTATCCAAAACATGGTTCTTGTTTAAAAGCATGTAGAATTTTTTTTCAAAAAAGACAACAACTTTCTGCGCTTCCAACACGTTTAAAAGAATTTGAACTTCTTTTTCTGTTGTTAAAGAATAAGATTGACCGTAAATTGCTATTTTTTTCATCAAATATTGAGGTATTTTTGAAGGTATTGAGATCTGTTTTTTAAATCGTCTAAGTAGGAATCATTTTCATGAGAGGATACAATGACATATTCATATCTTCTAAGAGTTTGGATGATCTCAGTGATGTTTTGTGTGACTACTTTTAAGGTTACTTGCACATTGCCTGCCTTTTTCTCGGAGATGTAGCAGCCTAATAATTTTCCTCTGCTTACTTCCACAATTTGTGAAATTCGTGGCATTGAAAAATTATTCTCTACCGTTTCTATAACCAAGGTTTCGCTTTCTTCATTCATAAACGGACTGGATGCAAAAACATCTAAGACATCGCATAAATCATAATACCCAAGGTATTTTTTTCTTTGATCTAAAACCGGAATTACTGTAGCATCGTTGTCTGCAAAAATTTGTAGCAAAGCCAAAACAGGGGTCTTTTCATCTGCAAAAAAACCGGTCAAAAGATGTTTGTAGTCCGACAATAAAGCCGATTTGTTTTCTATGGTTTGAATATCACTTTCAGAAAATGAACCCAGGAAAACACCGTTTTCTACCATATTAAAATGGGTAATCGGATAATCATTGAACAACTTTTGAGCCTTTTCTACCGTGCTTTTGGGTGTTAATGATTTGATTTCTTTTAAGATGTAATCTGTAATGTTCATGTACTACGAATATAGGATAAAATCATTTAATGAGTTATCTTTGCAACCTAATTTTAGACAATGACAAAGTTAAGTGTAAATATCAATAAAATTGCAACTTTACGCAATTCAAGAGGGGGAGATGTTCCCAACCTCTTACAAGTAGCTTCCGATATTCAGGATTTTGGTGCTCAGGGCATTACCATTCATCCCAGACCCGATGAACGTCATATTAAATATCAAGACGCGAGAGACTTGGTTTCTGTAGTACATACAGAATACAATATTGAAGGGAATCCAATTCAATCTTTCATCGATTTGGTGCTAGAAACAAAACCGACCCAAGTTACTTTGGTACCCGATGGAGTAGATGCCATTACGTCGAATGCTGGCTGGGATACCCTACAACACCAGTCTTTTTTGCAAGAGGTGATTGGTGAGTTTCAACAAAACGGAATTCGAACTTCGGTATTTATTGGCACCGATTTACAACTGATTGAAGCGGCTGCAAAAACAGGAACAGATCGCATAGAACTTTATACAGAAGATTTTGCCACCCAATATGAGAGGGGAAACAAAGCAGCTATAAAACCCTATACTGAAGCTGCGATTTTAGCACATTCTTTAGGATTAGGAATCAATGCAGGGCACGATTTGAGTTTAGAGAACATCCAATTTTTTAAAGAGAATATTCCGTATTTAGCGGAAGTTTCTATTGGACATGCATTGATAGCTGAAAGTCTATACTTAGGACTTGAAAATGTTGTAAATATGTACCTACATCGATTACAATAATATGGAGATTTTACATGCAACGATCAAAGGAACTGGAAAACCTTTGCTCATTTTACACGGGTATTTTGGAATGAGTGACAACTGGAAAACCCTTGGGAATCAGTTTGCAGAAAATTACCAAGTGCATTTAATTGATCAAAGAAATCACGGACGTAGTTTTCATGCTTCGGCGTTTAATTATGCATTGCTGGTAGAAGACCTATACCGTTATATTCAACACCATCAACTAGAAGAAGTACATCTTTTGGGACACTCGATGGGTGGAAAAACAGCCATGCTTTTTGCCGTTACGCATCCCCAAATGATTGCGAAACTAATGATTGCAGACATTTCTCCAAGAAAATACGAACCCCATCACAATGCCATTTTAGCGGGATTGAATTCCATTGATTTTTCCATACAAACTACTAGAAGGTTGGTAGATGCAAAATTGGCGGAACTGATTCCAGAAGTGGGAATCCGACAATTTTTACTTAAAAATGTGTACTGGATTGAAAAAGGAAGATTGGCGTTTCGTTTTCACCTACAATCATTGACCGAAAACAATGCTCATATTGGTGATGCCTTACCAAATGGGTCTTCTTTTGCAGGGAAAACCTTATTCCTAAAGGGTGCAAAATCGGGGTATATTACAGACCAAGAATTGCCAGTTATAGATTCGCATTTCTCAAATGCAACTGTGGTTACTATTGCCAACGCAGGACATTGGTTGCATGCAGAAAATTCCAAAGATTTTTACAATGCGGTGGTTGGTTTTTTAGCAGCCTAATCAAAATTATCAAAAAATAAAAACCCCCAAGGATTACTTGGGGGTTTAGAGATTGTATTTATAGCAGTTTAAAAGGTTAGCGTAACTCCTATTAAAAAGTTTCGAGTGGCTTGTGGATAATAACCAGCCCCATCTACTGTTGTTATTTCTCCTGGACTAGACCAGTCATCTTCATAGGTATAATAGTAGCCTCTGTCTAAATATTCTTTGTTGAAAATATTATTGATCAATGCAGAAAATACGACGGATTTAAAAACCGAGGTAGCTCTCAATGCATACACAAGGTTGATGTCTGAGGTGAAAAAACTTTTTAAGACATCATTGGTTGAAATGGCACTGCTAAAATTACTCATGTATTGTTTGCCAACATACTTTGATAATAGGGAGATTTGTAAATTCTCTTCTGGAGCATAGGTAAATACATTTCCAATCACCACATTTGGCGAAAATGATAAATGGGTGTCTCCCAAAGCTACAGGGCTCTCTTCTCCATCTCTGTTGATAAAGAATGCATTGTTTTTATTGCTGCTAAAAGCTGCATTGGGACGAATGGTCAATGCATCGCTGAGGCGAATGTCTGCATCTATTTCTAAACCCAATCGATAACTGCTTCCTGAAGTTGCTCTTATTGGAGCTCCTACATCATCAATAGCCCCTGTGAGCACCAACTGATTTTTATAGTCCATATAGTAAATATTGGTATTCAGTTTGATATTTTCATTTTTTAAACGCCAACCCAATTCGAAATCGTGTAAGGTTTCTGGAGTATCAATTCCACTTTCAAAATCATTTCTGTTAGGTTCTCTATTGGCTACAGCAAAAGAAGTGTAGAGCTTGTTACGGTCATTGACTGTATAGGTAAACCCAAATTTTGGATTGAAGAAATCAAAGGATGCATCTACATCAATGGCTTCTATATCGGAAGTGATGCCTTTTGTTTGATAACCTACGAATCTCCCTTGCAAATCTAAGTATCCTGATAATTTGTTGGAAAGTGTAAAGGTCGCTTTTGCAAATGCTGAAAAGTCAGTTTTGGTAGCATCTGAAAAGTAGTAGCGATCTCGAATGCTGGTGTTGGGAGCTAAATCTGCTCCCCAAATGACTTCGCCAAAATGATCTCCTTTGTAGTTTGAATAGGAAACTCCGGCAATAAAATTTAGCATGTCGGTTTTGTAGTTGGTGTTGAAATTAAAGACATAAAAATCATTTTCTAACCAACGTCTTACAATAACATCGCTGCCATCGACAATTAAATTATCAAAGTTTGCTGCGTTTTCTTCCGCCTTATACTGCTCGAAAAAACCAGCTCCTTTTGTATAGTTCAATCCAAGTGTCGAAGTCCATTGTGCATTTAGTTTTTGATTCCAATGCAATTGGTAATGGTTTTGAATATAATCGTCTACCTCATTGTCATAGGTATATGGGTTTTGTCTTCGATCTTCTATTAATTCCTCTGCCGTTAAACCATACCAAGCTTGATATGTTTTTTCTTTACCTCCAAAAGAAACTGCTTTTATCAGGGTGTTTTCATCGGTGTAACTGGCTTGTAAATAATAGGATTTTAAATCTGCAGAGGCTCTGTCTACATAGCCATCGGATGCAATTGTTGACAAACGTCCCGCAATTTCTACACTTTGACCAAGGGCTGTAGTATTTAATTTTCCAGTACTGAACTTTAAAGTATTTTTTCGGGTATTAAAAGACCCAAAAGAATTGGAGATTTCTCCGAACGCATCTTCAGAAATAGCGTCTGTTAAAATATTTAAACTGGCTCCAAAAGCGCCCGACCCATTGGTAGAAGTCCCAACACCACGTTGCAATTGTAGGTTTTGTGTAGAGGAAGCAAAATCGCCTAAGTTTACCCAAAATGTTCCATGACTTTCTGCATCGTTATACGGAATTCCGTTAACGGTTACATTAATGCGTTCTCCATTAGAACCTCGAACACTCATGTAGGTATAGCCAACACCTGCTCCTGCATCTGAGGAAGAAACAACAGAAGGCATATAGTTCAATAGAATAGGAATGTCTTGCCCGAGGTTTCTTTTTGCAATTTCTTTTTTTGATAAGTTGGAGAAGGTAACAGGAACTTCTGTATTTACTCTGACTGCTGAAACCAATACTTCTTCTAAAATAGTTTCTTCCAAAAATAATTCGACAATAATATTTTCGTTTTGAGTTATTTTTTGATCCAAATAACGCGTTTTAAACCCCAGATAGGAAATGGCTACTTTGTAGGTTCCTTTGGAAATGGTTAAAGAAAATTTTCCTTCAATATCGGTAGTCGCTCCTTGGTTCAATGAGCGAATTTGAATAGTGGCTCCCGATAAGGGTTCTTGGTTTTGATCTACAACTTTCCCAGACAATGTTACCATTTGTGCATTGACAAGAACGCTTGTAAAGAAGCATAAAAAAAGTGTAATTTTTTTCATTTTAAAAAATTTAAAACGAATAAAAAGAGGTAATTATTCTTAATGATTAGTAGTGAATAATTAATTTTTGTGTGCAGTAAATGCATCACAATTGTATTTCCGAAAAGACAATAAGGTCTTCTACGAATTTACGTTTCCTAAACAGCATTACCTGTTCTAGGTTCAATGGGTATGATCTCAGCCGATTAAAGCACCCCTTTATGAGAACATGACAAAATTAAGTTGCTTTTTTGTAATGAGAAACTAAAAAAGGGTTTTTTTTAATCGAGCTTTGGTTTTTTTCGTAGTGTTTTTTTTGCAGCGGTTCTTTGTTTGGTTTCAGAACGTCTTCGCAGCGATGCCTTAGTCGGTTTTGTAGGTCTTCTTTTTTTAGGGCGAGCTAGATTTTCTGCAATTAATTGCAAAAATTTTTGAAGGGCAATTTCTTTGTTTCGGTGTTGTGACCTGGTCGCTTCACAGGATAAAATAAGATGATTTTCTTTGGTAAGTTTTGAGGCTAATTTTTGTTTTAAAAGTTGTTTTTCATTTTCAGACAATATGGTTGATTTCTCTAGATCAAAATATAATTCGACCCGAGAAGAGACTTTGTTTACATGCTGCCCTCCTGCGCCTGAGCTTCGACTTGCTTTAAAATGGAGTTCTTTTAGGATGTTTTCTTTGTTCATGTACCTACAATTTTTAAGCCGAGCAAACGTGCACTAATTTTAAAAAACCTCTTGAGGAAAAGGAGGTTGAATTTTATTTTTTGACGGCTACTTTTTGTTCCTTTGCTGTCAAGGATTCAGAAAATGAGAACAAGTATTCTTTCTGACGGATGATTTCATCAATGGCTGCTGTTGCGACCTTTAAACGTGTTTCTTTATCTCCTTTTAATAAAATATAATTTTTTTGGTTCTTTTTTAAGGCATTTTCAAAAGCGGTAAACATCTCCAAACGTCTTCCAGGTCGATCTCTTAAATCGTCTTCTTCCCAGGGAGTATCTACATAGGTGAGTAGGTACAAATCATACTGATTTTCTTCAGAGGCTTTGTTGAGTTTTTCGTCTACAAACCCACCATAATACTCTTCGGAATAGACTTTGGTTTCTAACAAATCGGTATCGCAAATAAGCAGCTTATCGGCTCTTTTTGCCAATTTGTTTTCTAAGCGCATTTGCCCGATTGCTATCGGTACTAAGTCAGAAATTTCACAGGTTTTTCGTTCGTTATTCCATTTTTTCTGCAAATATTCTCTTGCAAATTCTGGGGTCCAAACCGTATTGTAATGACGAGCTAGTTGTTTGGAAAGTGTTGTTTTTCCGGTAGATTCTGGGCCAAATAAAACAACTTTCACTAAGTTGATAGGGTCTTGTTTAAGTTCTTTTTCCATGCGTAATAGCCAAAAATGGCAATAAATGTAAATCCTAAATATTGAAAACTTGTAAATGTAAATCCTTTGTAAAAATACAAGGGTACTGAAATGATGTCGCCCACAATCCAAAAGAGCCAATTTTCGATTTTCCTTTTTGCCATTAACCACATTCCTACAAAGAAAATAGCCGTGGTTATGGTATCTGCATAGGCAACCCAGTTTGTCCATTTGTTAAAAGCCTTGTATACTAAATATACGAAGAGTAGTGTGGCAATAAATATAAAGAAGGAAATTTTTTGCTCTTTAAAAGTCGTTTTGGAAATTTTAGTGACTGGAATGTTATCTACCTTTCGGGACCATAAATACCAGCCATACACACTCATGATGAAATAGTAGCCGTTGATCATCATGTCGCCTAAAAGTTCCCATTGAACCAATAGATATACAAAGATAGCGGTGCTAATCATTCCGGTAGGGAATACCCAGATGTTGTTTTTTTTCGAGCACCAAACCGATAAGAATCCAAAGACAACAGCAATAATTTCCAAAGCAGTCTCTGATGTTGAGTAGGTTTTGTATTGGGCGAAAAAGAAGTCAAAAATTTCTGACATGGTTGTTTTTAAACAGATTTTTGTGAAGCAAAAGTAAGAAGTTCTTATGGAACTTTAGGTTCTTTTTTTAAGCGATTCACTGGGTGGTTTGATGGTGTTGAAAGGGATATTTGTGTGGGTTTTTTTAATAAGCGAATACACAGGTAAAATCTTCAAATTCTAAAAATTGAATTTGGTATGCTTTTGAGGTCCCATCGTAACGAATTTCTCCCGTTGTTTTTTTATCTTCAAATTTAAAATCTGTGATGTGTATGTGATGTAAAAATAAAAGTTTTTTCTTTCCGTATATCTTATACAAACTTTCTTTGGCACCCCAAACAATGGTGAGTTTTCGAATTAAAGCTCCTACATTTGCAATGGTTTTGTATTCTTCTAAGGAGGTGAATTTATGGGCGATTTTTAAAATTTTCTCTCGTTGTTTTTCAATATCAATTCCAACAGGTATGTTTTCAGAGAAAATAATTCCAGTAAATGTAAATGAGTGCGTGATGGAAATAAATTGCCCATTTTTTAGATGGGGTTTACCAAAAGTATCATAAATGAGATCAAAATCAGAATATCCAATTTCCTTCAATAAATGGCGAATGCTTAAAAATCCCTTTTGATGCAATTCCGATTTCATTGATTGCAAGCGCGTTGCACTATTTTTTGACAAGGAAATTCCTTTCTTTAATTCTGAAATCGATTCTTCAATCTTCCAAATCAGGACTTTAGTTGTTTTATTTACGGATACTATTTTATAAAGAGCCATATTTTTTAAAATGGATGTTGTAACTTTGCACCTTGAAAAATTAGAACATAAAGATACAAAAATATGAGTGCAACCACAGCGTACGTTCCCTTCAAAGTTAAGGATATTTCTTTAGCAGATTGGGGAAGAAAAGAAATGGATTTGGCAGAAGCAGAAATGCCAGGATTAATGAGTTTGAGAGAAGAGTATAGAGACTCCCAGCCTTTAAAAGGGGCAAGAATTGCAGGGTGTTTACACATGACCATTCAAACAGCGATTTTAATCGAAACTTTACAAGCTTTAGGCGCGGAAGTTACTTGGAGTTCTTGTAATATTTTTTCGACACAAGATCAAGCTGCTGCTGCGATTGCAGCAACAGGAACGTCAGTTTATGCTTGGAAAGGGATGAACGAAGAAGAATTTGATTGGTGTATTGAACAAACTTTATTTTTTGGTGAAGACAAAAAACCATTGAATATGATTTTGGATGATGGTGGTGATTTAACTAATATGGTCTTGGATCGTTTTCCAGAGTTGGCGGAAGGGATCAATGGATTGTCTGAAGAAACGACTACGGGAGTTCACAGATTATACGAACGTGTTAAAAACGGAACATTGCCAATCCCAGCAATCAATATCAATGACTCGGTAACAAAATCGAAATTTGATAATAAATACGGTTGTAAAGAATCTGCGGTTGATGCCATTCGGAGAGCAACTGATATCATGTTGGCAGGAAAAAGGGTAACAGTATGTGGATATGGTGACGTAGGTAAAGGTACTGCGGCTTCTTTTAAAGGTGCTGGTTCTATCGTTACTATTACAGAAATCGATCCTATTTGTGCCTTACAAGCGGCCATGGACGGATTTGAAGTAAAGAGATTGGAAACAGTTGTTGGAAATTCGGACATTATAATTACTACTACTGGAAATAAAGACATCGTTCGCGGAGAACATTTTGAAGCGATGAAAGACAAGGTAATTATTGCCAATATTGGTCATTTTGATAATGAAATTGATGTTCCTTATTTAAATGCAAATAGCGAGAAAGTTGAAATCAAACCACAAGTTGACAAATACAATATCAATGGAAACGATATTATCTTATTAGCAGAAGGGCGTTTGGTTAATTTAGGTTGTGCTACGGGACACCCTAGTTTTGTAATGTCCAATTCATTTACTAACCAAACATTAGCACAAATAGAACTTTGGAACAACGCGAAAGCCTACAAAAACGAAGTATATATGTTGCCAAAACATTTGGATGAGAAAGTAGCCTTTTTACACTTGGCAAAAATTGGTGTTGAGTTGACAGAATTGCGTCAAGATCAAGCAGAATATATTGGAGTTACTCAAGCAGGACCTTTTAAACCAGAACACTATAGATACTAGAAATTTATTTTCTGTACTTCTAGTTCAAAGGATTGCCTACTTACTACTCAAAAAAACCTTACAAAAAATTGTGAGGTTTTTTTTGTCTTTATTACTGCTTATTCATTGCTTTTAAAAAATCACTCAATTTTCACTATCTTTCCTAAAAAAAGCACTTGATATGCACAAACGAGAGATGACCGCTCTAGAAAATAGTTAGAAATGATGATAAAACATATAAAAAGCCAAGAATAATCTTGAGTCACAACCACTATATAATCTTCCATTATTTATAGACAATATTTCTTTTAAACTAAATAACTTTAGTAAAATGGGTAAGTGGTTTTTGTGGTAAATACACCTCTTCTAAACGCAATACTAGTAAGGGTTTAGGAATTAGTAAAATGGTTAATCCTTATTAATTATATATAGTTATACTATTACAATTATTATGTAAGTGTTTGATTTAGAATGAATATAGTTGAGGTGTAGTATTTAGTTTGAATACTAATATTCATATAGTTAACTTTGGTTGGTTGGTTATATTTTTATATATTGAAAAAAAACCATAATTATGAGCAATGCAATACCAACACCAAGGCAAACTTACACTTTAAAATTTACACGAAATGAAATTGAAAATATCATAATATATATCGCGGAAAAACTTCCTACTTATAAGTTATTAGACAATAATAAGACCTTAAATTCAATTCGTATTCAAGTTACAAGAGCTTTTCAACCTCAACATTTAGATATTAGGTTTCAAGAGTCAGAGGGAGACTCTACAACTTTTGAAATTGAAGTTTCAAAATTTACTGGAGGAATGACAAATGATGATAGTAATTTATATGCCAAGAAAAATTTAGATGAGTTTATGACTTTTTTAGTAAAATGTTTGGAAGGATATAAAATAACAGAAGAAGACATAAAAAACTTGAAAAAAGGTCAGACTAAGAATATGATTTTTTATTTAATATTCTTTGTTATAATAATTTGGTTCTTCTTTGGAGGAGGATTAGAAATGTTGATTTAGAATTTAAAAATCAAACTATTATCTCAAATTAAAACTCAATAAGGAACTATTTCATATTAACATTTAAAATCAGAAAAAATGAAAATTAAACAGATTTTATTAATATTTACATTCTCACTTTTATTGATAAACTGTGAAAACAGAACTAAAAGCATTAACAGTTCAACTGAAAGAAAAAAAAGAACAAATGACTGTAATGGTTATGGCGATAAAAGTTTTATAGAGTCTAAAATGAAACAAATGGATAGAGATATAATTGAGTTTACAGAAATAGGTAAAAGAAAATACTATATAAGGTATATTAGCTGGAGAACTGGAAGTGCTGTAAATGGCGACCAGATTCTTGATTACAAGAATTCTCCTTGCAGAGATTAAAGTTAGATTCAAAGCATATTAAAATAAAACAATATAAATACCCTTACAGAAATGTAGGGGTTTTCTTTTATTGTATAATCTCAATCTGAAACTCTGTTGGCATTTGATTAGTGTCTATTCTCTCGTTTTTATACATATAAAGTTAGTAAAGCATTAAAAAAAATGTAAAAAATACAGTAGTAAAAGCACTTAACTTATTGATGGTTAGGTATTTTTATTATAGCGAGGGTTCAACCATAAATAGATAGATACATAAAGAAATAGAGAGATAAAGAAATAGATAAATGGATATAAAGAGAGAGATACATATATTAATTTATAAAACTACATTATATACTATTACATTGAAAATGGTATGGTGAGGATTTCGAAAAGGCCGCTGATAAAGAAGTCCTTCATTTTTGGTGTTACCAATTACGGAATGGATTTTTGTGGTTTCTAAGGCTTCATTAAGGGACATGGGAGGGAGGATGGATGGCAACCGTTTTGCCAACATGGTTTTTCCAGATCCCGGTGGGCCAATGAGGATAATATTATGTCCGCCAGCTGCCGCAATTTCCATACAGCGTTTGATGGATTCTTGCCCTTTTACATCTGAAAAATCAAACTCAGGAAAATCAATGTTTTTATAAAATTCGGCTCGGGTATCTACAAGGGTAGGCTCCATTTTTTTGTCGCCGTTAAAATGCTGGATGACCTCCATAATATGACTCACCCCTAAAATAGTTAAATCATCAACAATTGTGGCCTCTTTGGCATTGGCTTTGGGTACCATAAAGTATTTAAACCCTTCCTCTTTGGCTTTGATGGCCATGGGCAAAACACCTCTTATGGGCTGCAAACTTCCGTCCAAAGAAAGCTCACCCATGATGATATAGTCATTTATAGTGTCTGATTTTATTTGATGGGAGGCAGCCAAAATTCCAACCGCCAGTGTTAGATCATAAGCCGCGCCTTCTTTCCGAATATCGGCAGGCGCCATATTGATAATGATCTTTTTACCAGGAAGTTTGTAGCTATTATTGTTGAGTGCAGCCGAAATTCGAAAGGAGCTTTCTCTCACCGCATTGTCTGGCAAGCCTACCAAATGATACCCAATGCCTTTATCAATGTTTACTTCAACAGTAATTGTAGTAGCTTCAATGCCGAAAACAGCCGAGCCATAGACCTTAACAAGCATGTTTTTTCTTTAAAGGTACTAAAAAATATACATATGTATATTTTTTAGTACCTAGAAATTTTTTAGCAATTCAAGGAATTGAGCGTTTTGTATAAAGTAATTGTCTAGGCCGAATTTCTACTTGCATTGATATTTCCAAACAAAGATCGCGTAACCATTTTTTCAAAAACAGCAAGTTCTTCGGTGTTGCCCGTTTCTTTTTGAAGTTCTTGAATTTTCTTTAAGGCATATTGCTGAATGGTTAAAAGTGGCAATACAATATGTTCTCTTACAGCTATGGACGCTTTTCCCTCTGGAAAATTCTCCATCAATTCAGTTTGTCCAGACAGTTTTAATAGCAATCGTTTTGTGGTATTGTATTCTTCAAAAATCAGTTTCCAAAAGTCGCCATATACAGGATCCTCTGCCATGTAGGCGGTCAATCCGAAAAATGATTTTGTCAAACTCATCATGCTGTTTTCGAGCAAAGTTTTAAAGAAATCGGAGGCGTTGTAAAATGCGACTACTTCATCAAATCGGTCGGCATCTTCGTACTTTTTCAATGCGGTTCCAACACCAAAAAAACCAGGAACATTTTGTTTCAATTGACTCCAACTTCCTACAAAAGGAATGGCTCTTAGTGCAGAGAAATCTAAGGTTGCTGAAGAAGATCGTTTGCTTGGTCGACTACCGATATTTGTTTTCGCATAGTATTTTAAGGTACTCATCTCTTCGAGATAGGGTAGAAATTGTGGATGATTTTTAAAATCTACATAAGCTTTATAGCTAGTAGCAGCCAAATCATCGATAATGCTTCTGTGCGCATCGTTCAATTGATCCTTGGTAAACACTTCATTTTTAATTCCAGAACTCAATAATTGTTCTAGGTTGTATTGCGAAGAGTTTAAGGTTCCAAAATTGGAACTTATGGTTTGTCCTTGTACGGTTAATTGAATTTCTTTGTCTTCAATCGTAGGGCCTAAAGAGGCATAAAATTGATGTGTTTTTCCACCTCCACGTGCAGGGGGTCCTCCACGACCGTCAAAGAAAATAACTTCAATTCCAAATTCACGTGAGATTTTTGTTAATGCTTCTTTTGCTTTAAAAATCCCCCAATTTGCCATTAAATAACCCCCATCTTTTGTTCCGTCAGAAAAACCTAACATGATGGTTTGTTTGTTTTTACGTTGTGCTACATGGGCTCTATAATGCTGGTTTGTGTAGATAGTACGCATGACTTCCTCTGCATTCTGTAAATCATCTACGGTTTCAAAAAGTGGGATGACATCTACGGGTAAGCAATCTTCAAAATCACATAAATTAAGCATCGCAAAGGCTTGCATTACATGCAAAGCGGTTTGATTATTACTTATGATATATCGATTTGACCCGCGTTCACCATTTCTAGCTTGGACGGTTTTAATTGCATACATCGATTCGATGGTTTTTACTGACATTTCATCGGTTAAAATAGTTGGATCTATTTTTCCTTTGACGGTGGCTAAAAATGCAAGCTGTTCTTTTTCTGAAAAGCTGAAATAATCTTCTGGGAATGTGGTGTCTCCACTCGCCAAAAGATCTTTAACTAGCTGGGTGAAAGCACTGTGATGCACGCGACTGTCTTGTCGTATATCGAGCGTTGCAAAGTGAAAACCAAAAATACGGATTTTATTAATCACATCGTTTAGCTCATCAAGAAACAAGGATTGATGCTTGTTGATGACAATTTCTTTGGCAGTTTCTAATTCATCTAAGAGTATTTTTTGAGAAAAGTTTACGTTGGCATAACTACGAACCACATGTTTGTAGAGTCTTTTTTCTAAACGGACTAAGATTTCTTGTACGCCACTGAATGTAAAACGCCTTTTTAAACGTTTGATATCTCTGTAATAGTTTCTTAGGATAGATTGCCGTAATCGTTCTGCTACATCTAAGGTTATTTGGGTAGTTACAAAAGGGTTTCCATCGCGATCACCTCCTGGCCAAAAACCAAGATCAATGATCTGATTGTCTACTTTTTCACCATCAAAAATATTGGTTTCGATGTAGTTGTGAATCTTGCTCACCGAGTGATAAAAAACATTTTCTAAATACCAAATAAGACTAACTGCCTCATCGTAAGGAGTTGGTTTTTGTTTTTTAAAGAAAGGTGTTTTTCCTAACTGAGATAACAAGTCTTTGATTAACAATAAGTTGTTATTTTGTATGGCATTGTCGAGATCTGTAATGATTCCTAATACCTCTCCAGGATAAAATTGTGTAGGATGAGCAGTTAAAACGATCCGTACTTTAAAATCTTCTAAATGTTTTTGGAGGGCTTCTTTCTTGTCTTTTGAAAACGCAATTTCTTTCGAATTTCGAAGGGTTCCAATACCATCCATATTGTTAACGATTGGAAAGGAAGCATCTTCAATGGCATCAAACAATACTACTTGACGTTCGATGTATTGAATAAATTGAAATAACAAGTCTTTTTTCTGGCTCTCAGAGGGGTTTTCTTGGTACTTTTCAAAGAAGGTCTCTACAATCTCTGTTGGATGCTTTCCTGCTGCAAATCCTTTTTCACAAACCGCATGAAATAGAGGTAATAATACGCCCGTATTGCTGATCGTGTCGAAAGGAAGTGTCATGAAAATACTGTTGTAAATTTGGTATCTAGACAACACGTTTTCGTTAAAGCGCGCTAATTTTGGAAGTGTAGACATTTTGATGAATTTTAAGTTTGGAAATTACAAAAAATGAAAACTATAGCACGTGTTTTTTTGGTAATAATCGGACGATTATTTGATGAAATGATAGAAATTTAAGTTGATTTTAGAGAAAATCGAAATTCAGGATGGGAGAAAATCACTTTAAAAATAGCAATATCCCTATTTTTAAACGAACTAAAACTTAGCAAGAGTTTGAAAAATTACCTTATAATTTTTTTAATGATTTTTGGGTTTTACCGTCTAAATGCTCTTTGTCTTTTTTTAAAAAATAAGGTTGAATTCTATTCTCTTTTCGATGAAGATTCCATTGGGAAGGGTCGTTTCTGTAGTTAATTTCCCGCGCCAATTTATTGTTTTGATAGCGGACTAGATCGTCTAATTTATAGATCTCAGGTTTCTTCTTCATTCCTTTAAATTCAAAAACACTTCTTCTGTTTCCGCCAAAACCTCCAAAGAGTCCTTCTACACTGTTAAAATCTAAATCGGGTAGGTAAACTTGAAAAAACTCAAAGGATAAAAAACCAAGCTTTTTTTTCAAGGAAACTGCAGTGTGTAAATCATCATTATACGAAGGATTAAATGTATAAATACTTTGCGGATTTTTTTCAAGCATTTTGCTTTCTTGTTGTGCATAGCATCCAATACTGGCTCCTAAAGAAAGTATAATAAGTAAGGTTCGTGTTTTTGTAAAAAAATAGTACAACTTCATGTTTCTCAAAAAATTACATTACAATATACATTATTTTTTGAAATTATTAATTCCTTTTTGCAACCAATTAAAATAAGTGTCTTTATCTGTATATTGTTGTGGGGTGTTTAAAATTTCTAAATTAGCATTCATTAAGATGTAATAAGGCTGTGATGCATTTTTAAAATTTACAATCTGAAATGTAGACCATTTGTCTCCATAGGTTTTAATTTTTTTTACATTCCCATTGGCTTTTAAGTAGGTAAATTGTTGTTCTTTTGGAAGCTCTTTTTCATAGTCATCTACATACAAAGATATTAGAATATACTCTTTTTTTAGTAGGTTGTAAATATTGTTTTGATTCCAAACGTTTTCTTCCATTTTTCGGCAGTTTACACATGCCCAGCCTGTAAAATCTAACAAAATGGGTTTGTTTGCTTCTTTTGCGGCAGTAAGACCTTCTTCAAAATCTTTGTAACAATCGAGTCCCAGTGGACAATCTGATTCTTGTTCGTAGATACTGTAAAATTGTGGCGGTGGAAAACCACTTAATAGGTTCAATTCCCAGGCCGGTGTTTTGAATACTCCAGGAATTAGATAGACAACAAATGCACCCACAAATATTCCAAAAGAAATGCGTGAAAATGAAAGTTTTCGAACAGGTGAATCGTGTGGGAACTTTATTTTTGCAAAGAGGTATAATGTGAGTCCTGTAAAGATGAGAATCCAGACAACAATAAAAAGTTCTCGTTTAAAAATTCCCCAGTGTCCTACTAAATCTGAATTTGACAAGAATTTAAAGGCAAAAGCCAATTCTAAAAACCCTAAAATAACTTTCGTTGTATTTAACCATCCGCCAGATTTGGGCAATGAGTTCAACCAACTTGGAAACAGCGCAAACAAGGCAAAGGGTAAAGCCAAAGCTACTCCAAAACCACTCATTCCTGCAGTCAGTTGATTTGCAGTTTCTCCGGTAGCAGTAATCGATCCAGCGAGTAAAGAACCTAAAATAGGACCTGTACACGAAAAAGAAATGATGGCTAAGGTTAAGGCCATAAAAAAGATTCCAGAAATGCCCCCAACATTGGATGCAGTGTCCATCTTATTTCCCCAAGAGCTCGGTAGGGTAATTTCATAATACCCAAAAAACGATCCTGAGAAAAAAACCAAGACCAGAAAAAAGAAAATATTGAGCCAGATATTTGTTGAAATTGTGTTCAATACATTGGGATCTAAACCATCAATTAGATGAAATGGAACACTCAATAGTACATAGGTTAAAACAATAAAAAGTCCGTATAAAATGGCATTTGCAATTCCTTTGCTTTTTGATTGTGACTGCTTTGTGAAAAAAGAAACCGTTAATGGAATCATTGGAAAAACACAAGGCGTTAGGAGTGCTAATAAGCCTCCTGCAAAACCTAAAAAGAAAATATTGAACCAACTACTATCTTCAGAGTTGCTCGTTGTATCTTTTAATAAAGAGGTGTTTTTTAGATCCAGTTTTAATTGATTGGAAAGTAATTTGCTTTTTTCATCCAACACAACTACTTGTTTTTTAAAGACGGAACCATTTAAAGAAAAGGTGTAGTTATCTTCAAATTGGATGCAGGAAGTTTTACAAACCTGTCCAAATAAATTTAATGTTACTTGTGTAATTTCTTTGTCTGTAAGTTGAATTCTTTGGGTTACAATTGCTCTCTTTTTAAAAATAATTTCATCTTTCCCCCAGGTTTCTGAATATTTTTTATATGTTTTTCCTTCTACAGCCTTTCCAATCAGTTGAAATCCAGTTTGTCCTTCTGGGATAGTGATTTCCATTGGCAAAGAAGCATCCTCAGGGTTGTATTGTGAATACACATACCAGTTTTCTAAAATACTTCCAGTAAAGGTTAAATCATATTTGGTATCAGATATTTTTTCAACAGATGTTTTCCAAACAACAGGATTGGCTTCGGTTTGCGCATTTGTAGATGCAGAAAGAAAGAAAATTAATAAAATTAATAAGTGCTTCATGTTTTTTTTTTAAAGTACAATTTTTTATTCTATGTTAAGATTAATTTGAATTGTAGTTTCACTTTCCGTTGAAGCATAAAAACGACTGTCTTGACGCTTTCCAATAATCCAAATTATTTCCTGATTATTGTTGCAAAGCAACCATGCTTCTTTCTTTTCAACCAGGGAATATTTTTCATCTTTAAAATATTTGCTTAATTTTTTGCAGCCCTTCATTCCAACTGGATAGAAAGAATCTCCATTTTTCCATTTTCGGATGATCAATGGGAAGGTCAATTTTTCTTTTGAAATGTAGATCGTGTTTTTGTCTTTTTCAATTTTTTCGAAACCTTTTTTTAAATGTAAAGAAATGGGTTGCGTGATTGCTGTTGCATTTTCTTCCAGATGATAGATCTGTTGGGTGGGCTTCTGGTCAATTTTAGTAAGCAGCAAAGAAGTTCTATTTTTTAATAGTTGGTGTGTTTTAGAAACTATTTTTTTTCCAGATTGTGCCTTCAATAAATCTACAATATCATTAAATTCTGTGAAATGATATGGTCTTAAAAGAGGAAATAAATAGGCTTTTGGATTTGATAATTTAGTAATTTCTTGAATGTCTAATTCAAAGGATTCTTCCGCTTTTGTTCCAAAAGGGCGAAATATTTTTGATTGTATTTCCTGTATCTGATCAGCAAGAACTTGCTGCGTTCCTTGAAGGTTTTCAATCGTTTTTGAAAAGCTGTTTAAAAGACTTGGGTTGATTTCTTTGAGTATAGGAACAACCTGGTGCCTTATTTTATTTCGAGTATATTTCAAGGATGTGTTGCTTTGATCTTCTCTCCAAACAATTTTATTTTCCATGGCAAAATTGAGAATCTCATCTCTAGAAAAAATCAACAGTGGACGTACGATGTTTTTATGAACTTTTGGGATGCCTGTAAAACCATCCAATCCCGAACCACGGGTAAGGTTGATTAAAAAAGTTTCTAGGTTATCATCTGCATGATGTGCTGTTAAAATAAAATCAAAATTATTTTGTAAGCACAACTCTTGAAACCACTTATAGCGTAGATTTCTTGCTGCAATTTGTGTAGATTGTTTGTGTTCTTTTGCAAATTTTTCCGTGTCAAATGACTTTGAAAAACAAGTAATACTCCGCTTTTTTGCAAAGTCTTTGACAAACAAAGCATCCAATTCACTTTCTTGATCACGCAATTTAAAATTGCAGTGTGCCAATGAAATATCATATTTCAAGTCAAAGAATAATTGTGTTAAAACTACAGAATCTACACCGCCAGAAATGGCAATTAATATTTTTTTTTCCTTTAAGAAAGGAAAATTAGTGGAAATATGTTGTTCTAGTTTGTGCTGCATTTCATTTCAAAAGTACTACTTTAAAACTTGTAATTTTAACCAAGAGCGAAGCTGTTTTCTCAATTGCTGTTCTGGCCTTGGTAATGGAATTGTTTTGCCAAATTGCTTGCTTCTATTGAATTTTGAAAAAGTAACTTTTAGTAACTTCCAATCTGCAGGATATAGCGCTAAAAATTGATTGAACATGTTTTGTTCACTCGGTTTTTCATCTAAATGCGCTAAGGTGTTTTTGAATTTTTCTTCCAGGTGCTGAATCATAGTTGCAAATATAAAAAATAGATTCCTGCCGAGGTTGAAATGCTGTGAAAATCATTCTATAGTTTGAAGCAATGGCACTCTCGCATTCATTAACACAAATTGCATAGCTTTTGCTTTTAATAAGCATTCTTCGTACTCTTTTTCTGGGCTCGATTTTGCAGTAATGGCACCACCAACAGCGTATGAAACGTAGCTTTTTTCTTGGTTATATAAAATACTTCGAATGACAACGTTAAAGTCAAAATCATGCTCAGGGGTAAAATAACCCACAGCACCAGAATACACGCCTCGTTTGGTTTCTTCAAGGTTTTCTATGATGTTCATTGCGGAAACTTTAGGCGCTCCAGTCATACTGCCCATAGGAAATGTGCTCCGTATAATTTCTACAGGATGCAATTTTTCTCCCACTTCAGAAACAACCGTCGAAATCATTTGATGGACTTGCTTGAAGGAATGTACTTTGCACAATTCTTCTACTTTAACGGTTCCTATCTTGGCAGTTTTAGACATGTCATTTCGTACCAAATCTACAATCATTACATTCTCTGCACGCTCTTTTTCATCTCTGGATAGGTCTGCAGCAATTTTTTCGTCATCCCTATTGTTGGTGACTCTTCTTGCGGTTCCTTTAATGGGTTGAGAGATCACTTTTGTTCCCTCTTTTTTTAAGTATCTTTCGGGGGATGCTGACAGTAGGTATTGCGTATCCATTTTTAAAAAGGCAGCAAACGGAGGGCTTGAAATGTCATTTAAATGCGCATAAACTTCAAAGGGGTCTATTGTGGCGTTTTCTGCATAAAATTCTTGACAAAAATTGGCTTCGTAAATGTCTCCTCTTTTGATGTGCTCAATTACTTTTGTAACTTTTTGAAGGTACTGCGCTTTTGGAATACGTCGTTTTATTTCAAGGGCTGTTTTTGGCGGTTCCGTTGAGGCCTGCACTCCTAGTTTTATTTCCTTGAAATCACCCTCAATTTCATCCGCGATCATTTTTAAATAGTGAAATTCAACTTGAGTTCCTTTGACGAAAATTAATTTTTGTGGTTGAAAAAAATAAAGATCAGCAAAATTCAATGGATCCAAATTGTTGGAGGTCATTTGTTCTACATCATTTTTAACATCATAAGAGATGTAGCCAAAAATATAATCTTTTGTATTGGTTTGATATTCTCTTAGTTTTTCAAACGCATGCTGATAATCCGTCTTTATTGCGGTGAATTCCTCAACCGCTAATGCGCAATCAAAAGTACTGTATGTTTGTTTGTAGTTGTTAGAATCTAGCCAAACAATTGTTTCAAATTGCTGAGACCATGCAAACAAGTATTGCTTAAAATCATTGATATTATCAATCGAAAATGTGCGAACGGTTCTTTGAGTCATTGTTGCAAAAATACAATTCTTATTTCGTAGAAATTACAATTTTTATATAGATTCCTATTTGTTTCTTTAAGGGACAGCAAAGAGGTCTAAAAAGAACAAAGCAATCCCATGGGATTGCTTTGTATGTGTAATTTTAAATCTTGTAACCAAATTAAAGAATCCTATTAAGCATTTAAAGGCATTCCATCCCATGCAGCTTTGGCGGCTTCTTTTACAGCTTCAGAATAGGTAGGATGACCATGACAAATTCTTGCCAAGTCTTCGGCTGATGCTCTAAACTCCATGGCAACGGCAGCTTCCATGATCAAATCTGCTACACGAGCACCTACCATGTGAACGCCTAGAATTTCATCTGTATTTTTATCGGCCAATACTTTTACAAATCCGTCAATATCTCCACTAGCTCGAGATCTACCCAATGCACGCATTGAGAACTTTCCTGATTTATATGCAATGTTTGCGTCTTTTAATTCTTGTTCTGTTTTTCCTACAGCTGCAGCTTCTGGCCAGGTGTATACAATTCCAGGAATCAAGTTATAATCGATGTGTGGTTTTTGTCCCGATAAAAATTCGGCAACAATTACCCCTTCTTCTTCTGCTTTATGGGCCAACATTGCACCTTGCACAACATCACCAATGGCATAGATGGAAGCAACATTGGTTTGTAAATGATTGTTGGTTTCTATTTGTCCTCTCTCATTTACTTGAACCCCCACTTTTTCCAACCCTAAGCCTTCCGTATAGGGCTTTCTACCTACAGAGACCAAACAATAGTCTCCATTAAATTCTATTTCGCGGTCTTTTTTATCTGTTGCTTTTACAACAACCGTATCTCCGTTTTTTTGTACCGAGGTTACTTTATGACTTGTTGCAAATTTAATTCCCTGTTTCTTGAATACTTTTTGCAGCTCTTTAGAAACATCTGCATCCATACCAGGCACAATCTTGTCCATGTATTCAATAACAGTCACATCAGCACCCAATCTTTTGTACACAGATCCTAATTCCAATCCAATAACACCCCCACCAATAACAAGTAAATGTTTGGGTACTTCTTTCAGTTTTAAGGCTTCTGTTGAGGTAATAACGCGTTCTTTGTCAATTTTTATAAAAGGCAAACTTGAAGGTTTTGAACCGGTAGCAATAATGATATTGGTTCCTTCAATGACGACAGAGGTACCATCGTTTTTAGAAACTTTTACATGTGTTTTGTCTTCAAAAGAACCCAAACCTTCATATACTTCGATGTTGTTTTTGTCCATCAAATATTTGATTCCGCCAGTCGTAGTTTCTACTACGTTAGCTTTTCTGGCTAGCATTTTCTTAAAATCGAAAGTAGGCTTTTCCACCGAAATACCATGCGCTTCAAAATGATGCACTGCATCGTAATAATGGTGTGATGAATCTAACAATGCTTTTGACGGAATGCATCCAACATTTAAACAGGTTCCTCCTAGGGTTGGGTATTTTTCTATAAGTGCTACTTTTTTGCCTAGTTGAGAGGCTCTAACTGCTGCAATATATCCTCCTGGGCCAGAACCAATAACGATTAAATCGTATTTCATGTGTATGATTGTTTTTGAATTCTTTGGAAACAACTTTGTTTCCTTTTTTATCTTACAAATTGAAATACAAAAATACATATATTTTTAGAAAAAATTAATAGAAATGCTTAGTTTTACTATCTTTAAAATCTAAAAACGATTCCCATGAAAATTTTTAAAAAAGTAGGTTATACTTTATTACTGTTGTTGCTGATAGCTCAGTTTTTCAGCCCTGAAAAAAATGAAGGAAATTTGATTGCTGTAGTTCCTTTTTTAAACGAAACGAATCCGCCAGAAAATGTAAAAACTATTTTAGAAACGACTTGTTTCGATTGTCATTCCAATAAAACCAATTATCCTTGGTACAATTCCATTACCCCAGTAAATTATTGGTTAGAAAGCCATGTGAATGATGGGAAAAAACACTTGGATTTCTCTGCATGGTCTAGCTATTCTTTAAAAAGAAAGGAGCATAAAATGGATGAATTGCAAGAAGAAGTCTCGGAAGGAGAAATGCCTTTAAAATCCTATACTTGGACGCATGCAGATGCCAATTTAACCCCTGAGGAAATTGCCGCCGTTGTTGCATGGGGGAAAAAAGTACAAGGAGATTATCAACAACAACTCAACGCAAATTAGTTGTCAAAAAATACCGTACTTATCATTGGTGCTGTATGGGTAGCACCCAATTCTTCAGCAGCAGGCTCAAGAATGTTGCAGTTGATTAGGCAGTTTTTGCAACAACAGTGGGAGGTCGTTTTTGCTACTACTGCCACCAAGGGTGAAAAAGCAATGGATCTAAAATCCATTGGTGTGTCAGAAGTTGCAATCGAATTGAACCAACCCTCTTTCGATGTATTTATAAAAAAAGTGAACCCAACAATCGTTTTGTTTGATCGTTTTATGATTGAAGAACAATTTGGTTGGAGAGTCGCAGAAAATTGCCCCAATGCATTGCGGATTTTAGATACGGAAGATTTACATTGTTTACGTAAAGTACGACACAAAGTGTTGAAAGAAAAGCGTATCTTTTCCAAAAACGATCTCCTGAAAGAAGCTATTACGAAAAGAGAAATTGCATCCATTTTACGCTGCGATTTGTCATTAATAATATCCACTTTTGAAATGGACCTGCTTCAAAACTTTTTTAAGATTGATCAAAAATTACTGTACCACTTGCCTTTTATGCTCTCTCAAATTGACAAAACGCAAGTAGCGAGTTGGAAGCGTTTTGATGAACGGAAAAATTTTACTATGATTGGTAATTTTTTACATGCACCAAATGTGGATGCAGTATTGGTCTTGAAAAATACAATTTGGAAGCAAATTCGGGAACAACTTCCAGCGGCAGAGTTGCATATTTATGGGGCCTATCCAACCCAACAAATTTTAGAATTACACAATAAAAAGGAAGGGTTCTTTGTCAAAGGATTTGTATCAAGTCCTGAAGATGTAGTTCGTAACACAAAAGTAGTTTTAGCACCCTTACGTTTTGGTGCAGGAATCAAAGGAAAACTAACAGAAGCTATGGTCTTTGGTGCACCTAGTGTAACCACCTCCATTGGAGCAGAGGGTATGCATGGGCAGTTGCCATGGAATGGTTTTGTGACCGATGATTTTGAAGATTTTGCTCAAAATGCAGTCGCATTGTATACGGATGAAAAACGTTGGGTAGCCGCTCAAGAAAATGGAGTCGCAATCATCAACTCGCACTATGATAAAGAAAAAACCGGTCCATTGTTGATAAATACCATTACTAATATTCAGGAAAATTTACCCCAACACAGAATTGCGAATTTTTTGGGGAGTATGCTACAACACCAAACCTTGCAAAGCACCAAATACATGAGTAAGTGGATTGAGGCTAAAAATAGGTGCTAGGAGTATTTTATGGAACTCTTGAAACTTACAACAATCCGGCCCTTTTTAATAATGCATCTGGTTTCGGTTCTTTTCCTCGGAATCGTTTGTAGAGGGTCATTGGTTTTTCTGTTCCTCCTTTAGACAATATATTTTCTTTAAATTTAGTAGCCACTTCTTTGTTGAAGACTCCTTCTTCTATGAAATATTCAAAAGCATCTGCATCTAAAACCTCTGCCCATTTGTAAGAATAATATCCTGCTGAATAGCCTCCTTGAAAGATATGTGAAAATCCGGTACTCATACAGTTTTCTTCAATATTTGGATAGAGTTTGGTGTTTGCAAAAGCGGCATTTTCAAAATCTTTGATACTGCTTATTGTGGAAGGGTCCTGGGAGTGCCAACACATATCCAATAAACCAAAACTCAATTGTCGTAAAGTTTGCATTCCTTCGTGAAAACTGGCAGATTCTTTTATTTTTTCAACATATTCCATTGGAAGCATTTCTCCGGTTTCATAATGTGTTGCAAACAATGCCAAAGCTTCTTTTTCATAACACCAATTCTCTAAAATTTGACTGGGCAATTCTACAAAATCCCAAGAAACAGAAGTTCCTGATAAGCTATTGTAAGTAGTGTTTGCCAACATGCCGTGTAAGGCGTGTCCAAATTCATGGAACAAAGTAGTCACTTCATTAAACGTGAGTAATGATGGTTTTGTAGCCGTTGGTTTTGTAAAGTTGCAAACGATGGATATATGCGGTCTTTCGTTTTTACTATTTTTAATTTGCTGTGGTTTGTAGCTGGTCATCCAAGCGCCATTTCTTTTGCCTTTTCGAGGGTGAAAATCTGCATAAAATATAGCAATAAAATCGCCATTCGTGTCAGTTACATTGTAGGTTTTTACATCCTCATGGTATTTGTCAATTGTTGTAACCGCTTCGAAGTTTAAATCAAATAATTTATGGGCAATGGTAAAGGCTCCAGCGATGACATTTTCTAATTTAAAATAAGGTTTTAAGATTTCTTGATCTAAATCGAAAATTTCTTTCTTGAGCTTTTCAGCATAATAGGCTCCGTCCCACTTTTGAAGTTGTGAAATTCCGCCTATTTTTTTTGCGTAGTTTTCTAAATTTTTAAATTCTTTTTTTGCTGCGGGCTTAGCTTTCTTTAAGAGATCTTTTGAAAAGGCAATTACTTTTTCGGGGGTTTCTGCCATTCTTTCTTCTAAAACAAAATGTGCATGGGTTTTGTAACCTAACAAAAGGGCTCTTTGGTGACGCAATTTTACAATATCTAAAACAATTTGTTCGTTGTTAAACGCATTGTTTTGAAATGCTTTTTTACCGGCAGCAATGGCCATTTCTTTTCGCAATTCTCGATTGTCTGCATAGGTTAAAAAAGGAATGTAACTTGGGTAATCTAGTGTAAAAACCCATCCTTCTTTTCCTCTTTCAGTTGCCAGTTGATGCGCAGCTTCTTTTGTAGAATCTGGCAATCCAGAAAGCTGTTTTTCTTCTACCAGGTGCAATTCAAACGCATTGGTTTCAGTCAAAACATTTTCACCAAACTTTAAGGATAATTTAGAAAGTGAAGCATCGATTTTTCGAAGTGCCTTTTTATCAAGGTCATTTAGATTCGCACCATTTCTCGCAAATCCTTTGTATTGTTTTTCTAATAGTGTTTTTTGTTCAGGGGTGAGTTTCAAACGATCTCGATCCTCAAAAACAGTTTTTATTCTTTGAAATAGTGCTTGGTTTAAAGTAATATCATTCTTAAATTCACTAAGCCAAGGCGAAATTTCCTGGGCAATTTTTTGAATTTCATCACTGGTTTCTGCCGAATTTAAATTGAAAAAGATACTGGTAATTCGATTGAGTCTTTCTCCTGTAAAATCTAACGCTTCTGTGGTGTTTTCAAAAGTAGGTTTTGCCTCATTTTCAACAATTTCTGCAATCTCTTTTTTCGCCAATTCGATGGCTTTTTTGATAGCAGGTTTGTAATGCTCGGTTGAAATTTTTGAAAATGGAGCAGTATTGAAAGGCTGTAAAAGTGGATTCATTGAGGGTGTGATTCTTTAAATTTCTTACTGAGGGACTGCGTAGTTTTTTATTTCTTTACGCGTTCTGAAGCTTTTTCAACTTTCAATTTTAAGCCTTCTTTATAAGCAATAATTCTGTCTAAAATACAGGTATCTGAAGCGCCAATGATTTGTGCGGCTAAAATCCCTGCATTCTTTGCGCCATCTAGTGCAACGGTCGCAACAGGAACTCCTCCTGGCATTTGTAAAATAGACAAAACAGAGTCCCAGCCATCGATGGAGTTGCTACTTTTTACGGGAACACCAATAATGGGTAACGGACTCATAGCTGCCACCATTCCTGGCAAATGTGCAGCGCCACCAGCACCCGCAATAATCACTTTTAAGCCGCGTTTGTGCGCATTGGTTGCATAGTCAAATAATTTCTCAGGAGTTCTGTGAGCAGAAACAATATCTACTTCAATTTGAATGTCAAAACTTTCCAAGATTTCTATTGCTTCTTGCATGATTGGAAGATCTGAATCACTCCCCATTATTATTCCTACCATAATTTTTACTTTTTTGTCGAATGCACTTCGTTATTTTAGTTTCGCTATTATTTTGAAATTACTCGAATAGTTTCTTTCACTTTTTGTGCAATTTCTCTTGCTTTAGCGATGTCATTATTGACAATCGTAACATGTCCCATTTTACGAAATGGGCGCGTTTCTTTTTTGCCATAAATATGAGGCGTAACCCCATCTATTTTTAAAATATCATTTATATTTTCATACACAACTGCTCCAGAAAACCCTTCCTCACCGACCAAGTTTACCATAATTCCAGCAACGGTACTTTCTGTATTTCCTAACGGAAGATTTAAGATACTTCTTAGGTGTTGTTCAAATTGATTGGTATCACTTGCTTCTATTGAATAATGCCCTGAATTGTGCGGCCTTGGCGCCACTTCATTTACCAAAATTGTATCCGCTTCTGTTTGAAACATTTCAACAGCCAAAAGGCCTATGAAATCTAGGTCTTTGACCACCTTTAAAGCAATTTCTTGCGCTTTTTGTGCAACCGTATCTTCAATTCTTGCAGGACAAATTACATATTCTACTTGATTTGCTTCTGGATGAAACTCCATTTCTACAACGGGATAGGTTTTTGTTTCTCCTGCTTTATTTCTAGCAACTATGACCGCTAATTCGTTTTTAAAGGGGATTAATTTTTCTGTGATGCATTCCACATTGGGCAAACTTTCTAAATCTGCGATGGTCCTTACAATTTTCACTCCATTCCCGTCATAACCAAAACGAGCGGCTTTCCATACAAAAGGAAAATCAATGATGTTATTTTCGTAAGAGTGTTTTAATTCTTCCAAATAAGCATAGTGAGAATAAGTTGCGGTAGGGATCTGATGATCTATATAAAAATTTTTCTGTCTCGCTTTGCTTTGTATGATGCGAAGTGTTTTAGGAGTTGGAAATATTGTCAAACCTTCAGATTCGAGTTGATCTAGGGCGTCTAAGTTTACATTTTCTATTTCAATAGTCAATAGGTCGACTTGTTTTCCAAAACGATATACAGTCTCATAATCCAATAAATCTCCTTGTACAAACTGGTTGCAAATTTGCGCGCAGGGAGCGTTTTCATTCCCATCTAAAATGGTTGTGAAAATATCGAATTTTTGGGTTTCTGCAAGGAGCATTCGTCCGAGCTGACCGCCACCAAGAACACCCAATTTAAAGTCTGAAGAGAAATAATTTTTCAAGATGTAATTTTAGTTGTGTCCTACAAAAATAACAATCTAATTGGATTTAAGCTACTAAAAATTAGTGATTCGTATACTCGTGCCGTTTTTTAAAACGCGGTACTCTCTTGCTGGACAATTTGAGCCATTTGTTTGAGGAGCACCTCCCAAGTGGACACTGTATTCGCTATCGTCACATTCACATTTTAATGTCAGTCCATTTTCAAACGTCATTGGCGTACTACAGTCATTGTTTGGGCAAAGTAAATCGAACGCAACAAAGGACGTGCTATTTATATTGAAGAGTAATATGCCCTTGCTGCCACCATTTAAAATTGTAAAACCTCCTGGAGTTTGCGCATTGATATTAATGGGGTTGTTTAAATCTGTTGAGACTTCGAGGTTAATATTCGGCAAACAATTACCAATCTGAGTATTGTCTGCGCAGGCAAAGAATAACATACAGGCGAACAAAAAAATGCTTTTTTTAGTCAAGATAAAAGAGGTGTTTGAATGAAAACGTTTGCAATCTACAAATATTTTGTACATTTGCAGTCCAATCTCATTGCTGTTTTCAGTTATGGGATTTTTTAAATTTAAGTCCTTATTATTTATTGCCAAGGAGATACAAGAGTGTTTTTTCAAATAAATAAAAGGGATTGGTTTGAGAAAGGAACTAAATTTTAAATAAAAAAAATGAGCAATATATCCTATTATTCGGCTGAAGGCTTAAAGAAATTAAAAGAAGAATTGTTTCAATTGGAACAATATGAAAGACCCAGAGTTACCCAAGAAATTGCGGATGCACGTGATAAAGGCGATTTGAGTGAGAACGCTGAATACCATGCAGCAAAAGAAGAGCAGTCTCATTTGGAATTCAAAATTGCAAAGTTGAAAAATGTAATTTCCAATGCACGCATTTTAGACGAAAGCCAATTAGATACATCCAAAGTATTGATTCACTCGAATGTTGTAATAAAAAACACAACCAATGGTATGGAGTTTTCTTATCGATTGGTTGCAGATTCTGAGACTGATGTAAGAAATGGAAAACTGTCCGTAAACTCTCCTATAGGAAAAGGTTTGTTGGGGAAACAAGTGGGAGACATTGCAGAAATTCAGGTGCCAAATGGAATCATGAAGTTTGAAATCATGAAAGTTTTTAGATAATTCTTTTTATTTTATTAAAAAAAACATCCACAAATGAGTCTCTTTACGAAAATTATTACTGGCGAAATCCCAAGTTATAAAGTTGCAGAAAACAGCGATTTTATTGCTTTTTTAGATATCAACCCAAATGCAAAAGGGCATACACTTGTGGTGCCAAAAAAAGAAGAAAACAAAATTTTTGATTTGTCGAAGGAGGCCTATGCGAGTTTAATGGATTTTTCATATCAAGTAGCAAAAGCCATCGAAAAAACACTGCCCTGCAAACGTGTTGGAATGAGTGTTATTGGACTGGAAGTGCCTCATGTTCATGTGCATTTAATTCCACTGAATGCGATGGCAGACATTCAATTCGTGCAAAAAGTAACTTTGTCAAAGGATGAATTTATCGATTTGGCTGAAGCGATTTCAAAGAATTTTTAAATAGGATTGTTTTTTTTAGATTTCAAAAAAGTGCTTAAACACTTTCTAATAAAATTTCAAAAGTAGTTCCTTTTCCGATTTCCGATTTTTGCACACTTATTTTTCCTTTGTGGTAATCTTCCACAATTCTTTTAGAAAGTGACAATCCCAATCCCCAACCTCTTTTTTTTGTAGTAAAACCCGGTTTGAAAATTTGCTTAAACAACGATTTGTGCATCCCTTTTCCTGAATCTGAAATGCAAATTTTTACGTTTTTTCCAATGGGGGCGATTTCTAGCTTTAAAGCACCTTCTTTTTGCATTGCGTCAATAGCATTTTTGATTAGGTTTTCAATTACCCAGCCAAAAAGTTCATTATTTAAATTGACAAAAAGTTCTTTTCTCTCGGAATAAAAGGTAAATAAAATTTGTTTTGAACTTCGAGATTCTAAATAATCATAGACTTGTTTTGTAATGTGAACAATGTTTTCCTTTTTAAGTTCTGGAACAGAACCAATTTTAGAAAATCGATTGGCGATGGTGTTTAAACGATGCACATCTTTTTCAATTTCTGATACATATTTTTCATTTATTTTTTCCATTTTTAGAATGGCAATCCATCCCAGTAAAGAAGAAAGGGGTGTGCCAATTTGATGCGCAGTTTCTTTCGCCATTCCTGTCCATAATTTATTGGTTTCCGCTGCTTTATTGGAACTAAAAAATAGATAAATCACACTGAGGAATAAAACTAGAATTAGGATAAGTGCGAGTGGGTAATAGGTGAGTTTGTTTAAAAGATCGGAATCTCTGTAATAGATGAATTTTTTGTTTTTTCCATTATAACTGATCTCGATGGGAGCATTTTCAGATTTCATTTTTTGCAATTGATTTTGCACATATATCGGATCTTGACTTTTTATAGTATCTAAATTCTTATATTCAATTTCACCCACTTCATTGACTAAAATCATTGGAATATCAGTGCTATTTTTAATGATTTTTAGCGGTAAATCTACATTAGCATTTAAATCTTCATTCGTAGAAAGTTCTCTTTGTGCGGTTGCAAAAATTTCTATTTTAGCACGTTCTTCTTGTTTGAATTTTTGAAAAAATACTGCGGTATTCCAGAGGATCAATGACACAATAATTAAAGAAATTAGAATGGCAATTCGCTTAAATAAAAGAGTGTTTGTAAGAAAGTTCATCAAAACAAATATAAAGGTTTCTTTGATATAACTCATTTATGATTTTGATAGTATCTTTACATATCAATAAATTTTTGTCCTTGATCGGACAATTTAAAAGTTTAAACATTTCAATTGCGTGCAAGGCAATTGTTTATAAAAAAAAGTAAGAATGCTTTCAATAGACCCAAAAGAAATTTCAACCAATAAATTACACGGTTATTTATTAGGCGCTGTTGCGCCAAGACCGATTGCTTTTGCAAGTACGATGGATGCAGACGGAAATCCAAATCTATCTCCGTTTAGTTTTTTCAATGTTTTTGGTGCCAATCCGCCGATTCTTATATTTTCTCCTGCAAGAAGAGTTCGAGACAATACCACAAAACATACTTTAGAAAATGCATTGGCTACAAAAGAAGTGGTCATTAATATGGTCAACTATGACATCGTGCAACAAATGTCTTTGAGCAGTTCTGAATATCCAGCAGGAGTAAATGAATTTGATAAAGCGGGTTTTACCATGTTGGCTTCAGAGAATATTAAGCCCTTTAGAGTGGCAGAGTCTCCTGTACAATTTGAATGCAAAGTGACCGATGTAATTGGGACTGGTAGTGAAGGTGGTGCTGGGAATTTAATTGTTTGTGAAGTTGTAAAAATGCATATTTCTGAAGCTGTTTTGGATGTGCATGGAGCAATAGATCAGTATAAAATTGATTTAGTAGCACGAGCTGGTGGAAGTTATTATTCAAGAGCACGAGCTGGTTTCTTTGAAATTTTGAAACCAATAAGTAGTTTGGGAATTGGAGTAGATGCCATTCCAGCAGCTATTAGAAATAGCCCTATTTTAACTGGAAATGACTTAGGGATGTTAGGCAATGTAGCACAATTGCCAAGCAAGAGTACTGTTGATAACTTTGCAAAAGAACATCCAAAATTTATTGGGTTAGAAACCCTAAAAAAACATACATTTGCGAAAGAGTTTTTAAACAAAAAAGAGGTAGAAAGTGCTTGGAAAGTGCTTTTAATTAAATAGTTAAGAATATATTATGGAAGTAATCGGTAAAGTAAAGTTAATTGGTGAGGTGCAAACTTTTGGATCAAACGGATTTAGAAAAAGAGAATTGGTTGTTACAACAGACGAGCAATACCCTCAAATGATTATGGTAGAATTTGTACAAGATAAATGTGATTTATTAAACAATTTTGCTGTGGGTCAAGATGTAAAAGTTGCGATCAATTTGAGAGGTAGAGAATGGATCAACCCACAAGGAGAAGCAAAATACTTTAACTCTATACAAGGGTGGAGAATTGAAGGATTGTCGCAAGCAGCTCCAAGCAACTTGCCTCCAGTAGATCAATTTCAACCTGCAGCAAATGTTTCTGATGCAGAACCAGACGATTTGCCTTTCTAACGTTTCGTAAAGATTTTTAGCAATCACACAAAAGAGTGTTCATTATATAATGAACACTCTTTTGTTGTTTAATGAATGTAGTGTTGTTCTTTTTCAAACAAAAAGTAGTTTAAAGAATTACTTTTTTTCTCCTTTTTTAGGCATAGGCCCTCGTAAGTGAATTACCAGTCCGTTTAAGAAATTACGTAGAATTTGATCCCCACATTCTACATATTTATCATGCGCTTCGTTTCTGAATAAAGCACCTAATTCTCCTTTACTTACCTTAAAATCTGCCAAAGCGCAGATTGCTATAATATCAGTATCACGCAATTTATGCGCCACACGTAATTTTTTTAAAATATCGTTATTTGTCAGTCCCATAATGCAAATGTAAGAGAAATTAATTGACTACTTTAAAAATTGCCCATGCATAAATGGCAAATCGGGCAAAGCGAAATAAACCAAAGATCACAACGTTCCTAAAAGAGTATTTTATCATTCCAGCAGCAAGACAAGCAATTGAAAAAGGTAAGGGCAATAAAGCACCCACCAAAATTAAGAAACCACCCCATTTGCGAGTGTTTTTTAGATTTTCAGCCATTTTTACTTCCAAGTAATTTTTTACCGCTTTTAGTTTTAAAGTCATTCGACCCAAAAAATAAGAAATTAATCCACCACCATAAGATAGTGTTGCTAAAAGAGTTAAATTGAAAATTGGGTCTGCTGTTTTTTTAGACCAAGCAATAAATATTTCTGGAGGTATTAAACCCAGTAAAGTCTCGGAGATGAAAAAAGTCGTTAACACACCGATTCGAGAAAAGGTTTCGGTTAAGTTTTCTAGACCATCATTGATGTCATAAACATATTTGTTAAATAAAAACAAACAAATAACGACCAATACAATGGGTAAGAATGCTTTTTTAAGACTTTCCCAAACAAACAAGTAAAAGCCAGTTCTTTCATAATAGTTATGGAGTCTCTTGCCTATAAACGCAGTATTTTTTTTTCTTTTTTTTACTTTTTTTTCCAATCGGAAAGTATTTTAATTGTTTTGCAAAAATAAGAACTAATTTTGTGAAAACAGGTATGAAAAAAATATTAACAAATTTTTGTGATTCTTAAAATCTCATAAAAAAAACAGCAATAATTTTGATTTGGCTTTCTGAAACAATCGATTTTCCTTCTTATGATAATGCAACCAATGACGGGGTGCTTGCTTTGGGTGGGGATTTATCTGAGAAAAGGTTAATTCACGCATATAAAAACGGAATTTTCCCATGGTTTTCCGATGGAGAACCTATTGTTTGGTATTGTCCAGCAGAAAGAATGGTCTTATATCCTGAAGAATTGAAAGTTTCGAAATCGATGCGACAAGTTCTCAAAAAAACCACCTATTCCATTACAGAAAATACGGCTTTTAAAGAAGTCATTTTCAACTGTAAGAATGTTGAGAGAAAAGAGGGTTTAGGAACTTGGATCACCAATGATATGGAGCAAGCATATTTTAAATTACATACTATGGGTATTGCAAAATCAATTGAAGTTTGGCAAGGAGATGAATTGGTTGGTGGTTTGTATGGAGTTGAAGTTGGCACTGTGTTTTGTGGAGAAAGTATGTTTTCAAAAATCTCAAACACATCGAAATTGGCATTCATTCACTTGGTGAGAAAAGGGGGGTATAAGTTGATCGATTGTCAGGTGCATAATGCCCATTTGGAAAGTTTAGGAGCAAGAGAAATTTCAAGGAATCAATTTTTACAGCTTTTAAAATCTTAAATATCTAGAAGACTTTGTAACTTTACATGCACAGAAAACTGAAACATGAATATAGAAAACGCTCAGAAGCAAGTAGACGATTGGATCAAAGCCCACGGTGTACGTTATTTTAACGAATTAACCAATATGGCACAACTAACCGAAGAGGTTGGCGAAGTAGCCAGAATCATCGCCCGAAGATATGGGGAGCAAAGTGAGAAAGCATCGGATAAAAATAAAGATTTAGGGGAAGAATTAGCAGACGTACTCTTTGTTGTGCTTTGTCTGGCAAACCAAACAGGTATTGACTTAAAAGATGCTTTCGAGAAAAAATTAGCTATTAAAACACAACGTGATCACGATCGTCATCACAACAATCAAAAATTAAAATAAATGAATTTTTCACAAAAAATAAAACAACAAGAATTTTGGAGCAATGTGCTAAAAGTGGCAATCCCCTTCTTTCTCATTGTTACGTTATTCTCTCTTTTTTTTAATAGTTGGAAAGCCATTTTTGCTGGAGATTGGGCTGTAGTTTCTGAAATTAATTTTGCTGCTGGGAAATGGAAAATTTTCTGGGGAACAAAAGTGGTTATCTGTTTTATCTACGGGATGTATGTTACCAATAAGAATATGAAGTAATTGCTTAAAACTTCGACACGCTCAGACTAACTTCCTTATAATTATTAAAAATTATTTTTTTATTTCATCGATGTGTAAGTCAAAGCGTGTTGAAGACTTTGTATGCTCCAACACGCTTATATAGACACAGTAGAATCAATCCAATTGAATAAAGCCGATCGTACTTTCTTTCACCTTTTTATTCAATGCTTGAACTTTGATTTCAAACAAAGTATATAATTTTGCCAATTCGATATCAATCTTTTTTGTAATCTCATTTTTAAAATCAATTTCTTGCTGGGTAGGTCTGTAGTTTCCAACTCGGGTTAGTGAATTGATATGTGCCAATTTATTATTCAAACGAATCGGATAATTTAAAGGATCTTGTCCACTTTTACTTTTGGTCTGATACAATGTTTCTTCTATTGCCGTCATCTCTTTGACCAATGTATTTGCGAAATCAATCAATTCTTTGTGCTTTTTCTTGTCAGCAATTGATTTTTTTAAGATCGCAATTTGTGCGTTTACTTTTTTTACATTCTTCAGGGCAATATGAATTTCTGTTACTTTTTTATTGATTTCATTAATGAAATCAAATTGCGCTTTCATATCCGCTTCGGAAGCTTCAGAAACAGGGTTTCTTAATAGCGAAAAGGATTGTTTCTGGGTTTTGCCGTTTACAGACAATTCAACGGTATATTTCCCAGGTAAAGCCATTGGACCATTTAAAGATGCCCACCACAAAATCATTCCTTTTACTTTTTCGGCACCCTCATACATCATGTTCCAATAGCAAATATTGTTTCCTTCTTCGACCTTTAGTAGGCTTTCTTTTTGATCTTTATTTGGGTGATTACTAAATATTTTTACCAACTGATTATTCGCATCAAAAATACGGAGAGCGATGCTGTCTTTTTCTCCTATTTGTTTGATGAAAAAATTCAGGGCAGCGCCTCCTGGATGATTGGTTCCTGCAGTTCTTGAGGTGCGTCCGTTTCCTCCTCCCATTCGATATGCGTCTTGGGGTTTAAAAAGCACCACCTCTTGTTCCATCAACTCTTGGTTTATTTGATGAATTGGCGTTAAGTCATCTATAATCCACAAAGATCTTCCTTGAGTTGCTGCAATTAAATTGTCATTTTTAATGGCCAAATCGGTAATGGGCACGATGGGTAAATTTTGTTGGAATTGTTGCCAGTTTTTACCATCATTAAATGAAATATACATGCCACGCTCAGTTCCGGCATATAGCAATCCTTTTCTTTTAGGGTCTGCTTTCAATGCTCTAGTAAAAGCTTCCTCTCCAATTCCATCAACAATTAATTTCCAAGATTTTCCATAGTTTTCGGTTTTATAAATATAGGGTCTGTAATCTCCTGTTTTGTATTTTGTGCCTACAATATAAGCACCTCCTTTTGTAAAAGGATCTACCGCTATGCTATTAATCATCATCCATTCTGGCATTTTTTTTGGGGTGATGTCTGTCCAAGTTTCACCTCCATTTTTTGTGATATGTACTAATCCATCATCAGAACCCACCCAAATTAGGTTTTTTTCATACTTGGATTCTACTGCTGCGAAAATGGTTCCATAGTATTCTACACTGGTATTGTCTTTGGTAATTGGACCTCCTGAAGGGCCTAATGTTTTTGGATCATTCCTTGTTAAATCTGGACTGATCACTTCCCAAGACTGTCCTTCATTTTCTGTTTTATGTAAATGATTTGATGCAGCATATAATCGATTGGTTGTATTGGGTGAGAAGAAGATTGGAAAATTCCATTGAAAACGGTATTTAGAATCGATGGCACCGTGGCCCATAGGATCGTCTGGCCAAACATTGATGGCTCTTGTTTCTCCTGTTTTATGGTTTTTTCTTGTAAGTAATCCACTATAACTTCCACCATAAACAATATCATTGTTCGTGGGATCTACAGCAATATGTGCACTTTCACCACCTGCTGTTGTTTCCCAATCACGCTCGTTGATAAAACGACCATTTGTTCGATGGGGAATTCGTAATGTTGAATTGTCTTGCTGAGCGACATAAATTCGATACGGAAAATGATTGTCTGTGGTTACTCTGTAAAACTGCGACGTTGGTTGGTTCATATAGGTACTCCAATTTTCTCCTGCATCAAAAGAAACTTGTGCACCACCGTCATCTGCAATTATCATTCGTTGGTTGTCCTCGGGTGCAATCCACAAATCGTGATGATCTCCATGAGGTGCATTAAATGTGGTATAGGTTTTTCCTCCGTCTGTAGATTTGTGATACCGAACATTCAATACATATATAATGTCTTCATCCTGTGTATCTGCATATAAACGGGTATAGTACCAAGCTCTTTGTCTTAATTTTCGTTCTGCATTAATTAATTTCCAAGTTGTTCCTGCATCGATCGATTTGTAAACACCTCCTTTTTCGTTTTCGATAAGTGCCCACACAATATCAGAATTTACTGGCGAAACAGTAACGCCACTAATACCCCAGGTTCCCTTTGGGAGTCCTTTATGGGTAGATATGTTTGCCCAACTATCTCCACCATCAGTACTCTTGTAGAGTGCCGAACCTTTTCCGCCAGAAGATAAGCTATAGGGTGTTCTTCTAACGTCCCAGGTAGTTGCATATAAAATTCTTGGATTGTTTGGATCGATAATTAAATCTATAGCTCCTGAGTTTTCATCGGCAAAAAGTACGCGTTTCCAATTTTTTCCTCCATCAATCGATTTGTAAACGCCTCTTTCTTTGGTTGGTTTGTAGAGGTCGCCCAGGACTGCTGCAAAAACAATTTCAGCATTTTTAGGGTGAATTCTCATTCTTGGAATGTGTCTTGAATTTTTTAATCCAATATGTTTCCAGGTTTTACCAGCATTTTCAGATTTCCAAATTCCGTCTCCTGAAGAAACATTTCCTCGAACGGTTTTTTCTCCCATTCCAACATATATGACATTGTTGTCACTCTCAGAAACCGCAATAGCACCAACAGATCCTCCAAAGAATCCGTCAGAAATATTTGTCCAAGTGTTTCCCGCATCGGTTGTTTTCCAAACACCACCACCAGTGCTGCCCATGTAAAATAGATTGGCTTTTCCGGAAACACCAGTTACAGCTGCACTTCGCCCGCCTCTATGGGGTCCAATATTTCGCCATTTTGTTGCGCTAAAATATTCCGAAGAAATTTTGTTAGCTTTTTTTTGTGCAGTAACTTTGACACTTATAGAAAGAACTAGGCAAATTGCCAGAAGGAAGTATTTTTTCATAGGGGTTCGTTATTGTTTTCGAGTCTAAAAATAAGAATTAAAATCAGGTTTTAGAATGGACATCTTATTAAATGTTAGTGCGAGTGCAAAAATTATTGAGAAAATAGTAATTTCTGGATCTAAAAGTGAGTCGAACCGATTGCTCATTTTACAACAATTGTTTCCAGAAATTTCGATAGATAATTTATCAGATTCAGATGATTCGAAGCATTTGCAGCAGGCTCTCTCTACGAAAGCATCTTTCATAGATATTGGTCATGCTGGAACTGCCATGCGTTTTTTGGTTGGTTATTTTTCGTCGAAACAAAATAGCGAGGTGATTTTAACGGGTTCAGAGAGAATGCAGCAAAGACCCATTGGTGTTTTAGTGGAAGCCCTAAGAGACTTGGGAGCAGACATTTCTTATGTAGAAAATGAAGGATATCCACCAGTAAGAATTAAAGGAAAAGCCATTACAAAAGACAAGGTACAAATTAATGGCAATGTGAGTAGTCAATATATATCTTCTTTAATACTAATGGGAACTCACTTAGCAAAAGGGGTAACCATTGAGTTAATGGGTGAAATTACTTCGATTCCATATATAAAAATGACTTTGAGTTTGTTGAATCAATTGGGAATATCAACCTATTTTGAAGGGAATACCATTCAAGTTTTACCAGCAAAACAGCTTCAAAAGCAAACGGTGGTTGTAGAATCTGATTGGAGTTCTGCTTCTTATTTTTATTCTGTTGCAGCGTTTAGTGAAGTTGGATCTGAAATTCAACTGTCTGCCTATAAAAAAGAAAGTTTACAGGGAGATTCCTGTTTGGCAGAAATATATACCTACTTTGGTGTTGAAACGGTTTTTGACCAAAATACAATCACCTTAAAAAAAGTAAGAACATCAGATGCGGGTCCTTTAACGCTTGACCTAAAAAATGCTCCAGACATTGCGCAAACCATTGCTGTTACTTGCTTTGGATTGGGAGTCGCTTGTCACTTAACAGGACTTCACACCTTAAAAATTAAGGAAACAGATCGGTTAGAAGCATTGGAAGCAGAATTAAAAAAATTAGGTGCGGTCATCGCAATTACCAATGAAAGCTTATCGCTTTCAACGTCAGAGGTAATGCATGAGAATATTGCAATTAAAACCTACAACGATCACAGAATGGCAATGGCTTTTGCGCCTTTAGCTTTTAAAGTGCCGATTGCTATTTTGAATGCTGAAGTGGTTTCTAAATCCTATCAGAAATTCTGGAAGGACATGCAACAAATAGGGATTCAAATAAAAGAACTGTAAATTAAACAGGGAAACACTTGACAACGCCTATTTCGATATCGTATCTTTGCGGCCTTTACATCAAACAAAAATTATGAAACTATCCCAGTTCGAATTCGAATTACCCGAAGAATTAATATCAAAATATCCAGCAGATCATCGAGATGAGTCTCGTTTGATGGTGGTCAATAGAAAAGAAGGTACTATAGAACATAAACTTTTTAAAGACGTTATTGATTACTTCGAAGAAGGTGATGTAATGATGTTGAATGATACCAAGGTTTTTCCTGCCAGAATGTATGGGAATAAGGAAAAAACAGGTGCTAGGATTGAAGTTTTCTTATTAAGAGAACTAAATGCAGAGAACAGATTGTGGGATGTATTGGTAGATCCAGCAAGAAAAATTAGAATCGGGAACAAATTATTTTTTGGAGAAGATGATAGTTTAGTTGCTGAAGTAATTGACAATACAACATCTAGAGGAAGAACATTGCGTTTCTTGTTTGACGGAAGTTATGAGGAATTTAGAGCAAAGTTATTGGAATTAGGGGAAACCCCTTTGCCAAAATTAATTGGTAGAGACGTAGAAGAATTAGACAAAGAAAGATATCAAACTATTTTTGCCAAAAATGAAGGAGCAGTTGCTGCACCATCTGCAGGATTGCACTTTTCTAAACACTTGCTAAAACGTTTAGAAATTAAAGGTGTTGAATTTGCAGAAACAACATTACATATTGGTTTGGGTACTTTTGCACCGGTTGAGGTAGAAGACTTATCGAAGCACAAAATGGATTCTGAGCAAATTGTTATTTCTTCAAATTCTGCAGACAAAATAAATTCTGCTAAAATAGAAAAAAGAAGAATTTGTGCAGTAGGAACTACGGTAATGAGAACCGTAGAGTCTTCGGTTTCTGCTAGTCAACAATTAAACCCATTTTCAGGTTGGACCAATAAATTTCTTTTCCCTCCTCATGAGTTTAGCATTGCAAACAGCATGATTTCAAACTTTCACAAACCAAAATCTACTTTATTAATGTCTGTTGCCGCTTTTGGAGGTTACGACTTAATAATGGAAGCCTATAAAGTTGCCATCAAAGAAAAGTATAAATTCTATGCTTATGGCGATGCAATGTTGATTATCTAAGAGATTCAGCAATTCAAGAATTAAAAACTGGTACTTCATTTAGGTACCAGTTTTTTTATGCATATTTTTGCAACAGTGCTATTTTTTAACCGTTTAATCATTTTACATTGAATAAAAAGAAAGACATCAGGGCATTAACAAAAGAAGCATTAAGAGATTTTTTTGTTGAAAATGGCGACAAAGCCTTTCGTGGAAATCAAGTGTACGAATGGTTGTGGAGTAAGGCTTCTCATACTTTTGAAGACATGACCAACGTTTCTAAAGCGACCAGAGCCATGTTGGAAGAGAACTTTGTGATCAATCATATAAAGGTAGATTCGATGCAAAGAAGTAAAGATGGTACTATTAAAAACGGGATAAAATTACACGATGGTTTTATAGTAGAATCTGTTTTAATACCCACACCAAAAAGAACAACAGCCTGTGTTTCTAGTCAGGTAGGTTGTAGTTTAGATTGTAAATTTTGTGCAACTTCTCGTTTAAAAAGAATGCGAAATTTAAATCCAGATGAAATTTATGATCAAGTAGTTGCTATTGATAATCAAAGTCGATTGTATCATAATCACAAGTTGTCTAATATTGTTTTTATGGGTATGGGAGAACCTTTAATGAACTATAACAACGTCATTAAATCCATCGAAAAAATTACATCACCAGAAGGCTTAGGGATGTCTCCAAAAAGAATTACAGTATCCACTTCTGGCGTGCCAAAAATTATCAAAAAAATGGCTGATGACGGAGTGAAATTCAATTTAGCCGTCTCTTTACACTCTGCAATTGACGAAGTACGAACTTCAATTATGCCTTTTAATACAAATTTTCCTTTAGATGATTTAAGAGCATCTTTGGAATATTGGTATGAAAAAACGGAGCGTATCATTACTTATGAATACATTGTTTGGAAAGGCATTAATGACCGAAAAGAAGATATTCAAGCCTTGGTAAAGTTTTGTAGTTATGTGCCCTGTAAAGTCAACTTAATAGAATACAACCCAATTGATGATGGGGAGTTTCAGCAAGCAAGCTCTTCTGCGATTAATAGTTATATCTCCAATTTGGAAATGCATGACATTACTGTAAATGTGCGTCGTTCTCGAGGAAAAGATATTGATGCTGCTTGTGGCCAATTGGCCAATAAATCTTAAATAGATTATAGACCTGATTGGTTTTTAAAATCTGTCTGGTCTTGTTTAAATTTCGTAATTTTGTGCACATGAATACCGTTGAGCAAATTAAACGCCCCATTTTATCTGAAATGGAACTTTTTGAAGAAAAGTTCAAAGATGCGATGCTTTCAAAAGTTCCGCTTTTAAACAGAATTACTTATTATATTGTTCGAAGAAAAGGAAAACAAATGCGTCCGATGTTTGTTTTTTTAGTGGCAAAAATGGTTTCTAATGGTGGTTTTGATGAACGTACTTATCGAGGTGCTTCTGTTGTAGAATTAATTCATACCGCTACTTTGGTGCATGATGATGTGGTAGATGATAGCAATAGAAGGCGCGGGTTTTTCTCCATAAATGCCCTCTGGAAAAACAAAATCGCCGTACTTGTAGGCGATTTTTTATTGTCGAAAGGATTGTTGTTGTCTATAGATAATGAAGATTTTGATTTGTTAAAATTGATTTCCATTGCCGTTCGTGAAATGAGTGAGGGTGAATTGTTGCAAATAGAAAAAGCTCGAAAATTAGACATTACCGAAGCTGTTTATTTCGATATTATCCGTAAAAAAACAGCCACTCTAATTGCTGCTTGCTGTGGAATTGGTGCAGCATCTGTTGGCGCAAGTCAAGAGAAGATTCATCAAATGAGAAAATTTGGAGAATACATTGGTATTGCTTTTCAGATTAAAGATGATTTATTTGATTATTCGGATGCCAAGATTGGCAAGCCTACTGGGATTGATATTAAAGAACAAAAAATGACATTGCCTTTAATTTATACTCTAAATAATTGTTCTAAAAAAGAGAAATCTTGGTTGATCAATTCCATCAAAAAATACAACAAGGATAAAAAGCGTGTGAAAGAAATCATTACGTTTGTAAAAAGTAACGGCGGAATTGAATATACAACTCTTAAAATGGAGGAGTACATCCAAAAAGCCATTGCGCTTTTAGAAAATTACCCAACTTCAGAATACAAAACCTCCTTGCTTAAAATGATTGGATACGTTGTGGAACGTAAGATTTAATAAAGTACAATTCCAAGTACAATCATTTTTATAGATTTAATAGCTCCTCTACAAACGCTCTCGAATTCGACAATCTGGGTACTTTATGTTGGCCTCCTAATTTGCCTTTTTTCTTGAGCCAGCTATAGAACAATCCTTTTTTTGCTTTGTGTACTATGGGCAGCATTAAGGTCATGTTTGAATATCTTTTTGCCTCATAATCGGAGTTGATCGCTTTTAATGCCTCGTCTAAAATTTCAGTAAACTTCGCCATTACTTTGGGTTCTTTTGTAAATTCAATAATCCACTCGTGTCCTCCTTTTTCTTTGCCTTCCATGAAAATGGGACCTACGGTATACTCAGAAATGCTTGCATTTGTTTTCTCACATGCGATGCGCAAAGCTTCTTCTGTATTTTCAATAATCAATTCTTCCCCAAAAACATTGATGTGGTGTTTTGTCCGACCTGTAATTTTAATTCGATAGGGGTCAGTGGAAGTAAACTTTACAGTATCACCAATTAAATAACGCCATAAGCCACCATTGGTGGTGATTAAGATTGCATAATTAATACCTTTTTCTACTTCAGACAAAGGGATAGCAATTGAATTTTCGCCCTTATAATGCATCATTGGAATGAATTCATAAAAAATTCCATAATCTAACATTAACAACAATTCTTTAGAACCCTGTTTGTCTTGAATGGCAAAAAAACCTTCGGAGGCATTGTAAATTTCATAATAGTTGAAATCGACTTTCGGAATCAACTTTTTGTATTGTTCTCTATAGGGGTTAAAGTTTACTCCTCCGTGAAAATAGACCTCCAAATTTGGCCAAACCTCTAATATATTCTCTTTTCCTGTTTTTTCTAAAACCCGATTCAATAAGACCAACATCCATGAAGGAACGCCTACCAAACTGGTAATGTTTTCATTGATTGTCTCGTTGACAATGGCCTCCATTTTAGTTTCCCACTCTGCCATTAACGCGACTTGCTGACTTGGTGCGGAACTAAAATCTGCCCAAAAAGGCAAGTTTTCTGTAATGATTGCAGACAAGTCGCCAAAATGAGACCCGTTGTCTTGATAGACTTCCGAACTTCCTCCCAATCGCAAACCTTTGCCTGTAAAAAGCTGTGTTTTGGGATTATTGTGAATGTACAAGCACAACATATCTTTTCCCGCTTTTAAGTGACAGTATTCTAAAGCATCATTAGAAACAGGAATGAATTTACTTTTTGCGTTGGTGGTACCGCTACTTTTTGCAAACCATTTTATAGGAGTTGGCCAGAATAAATTCTGGGTTCCTTTTCGACAGCGTTCAATTAAAGGTTCGAAAGTTTCATATTGCTGTATGGGTACTTTTTTACGAAAATCTGTATATTTATGAATGGCAGTAAATTCTTTTTCTATTCCAAACTCGGTATTTTTAGCAGTATTTATGAGCCTTAGCAACAGTTCTTCTTGAACATCGTTGGGGTATTTCGTAAACAATTCAATTTGGTGTATCCGTTTCTTTAAAAACCAAGATATTATAGAATTGATAATCTGAATCGCCATAGAATTTTTGTAAGTTTGTTTGGTGTTATTTCTTATTTAAACATAGCAAGAAATCTTCCTCTAAAATAATAAAATCTTTTATATGACCTATCAAGGAGTTTTAAAAAAAATGATGACCGAGAATCAAGATCTAATTCAGTATTATTTGGATATGACTGATGATTTTATTAATATGAATCAATTATTGAATGCCACAATAACATTTGATTTTGTGACCTATGAATGCTTAAACTGTCATTTAGAAAGAGAAATTTACAGGCAAGGTTTCTGTAAATCCTGCTTTTTTGATACTCCAAATGCTGGAGACTGGATCATGCGACCCGAATTAAGTACCGCACATTTAGGGATAGAAGATCGAAATTTGGCTTATGAAAAAAGCGTACAACTAAAACCACATGTTGTATACTTGGCAAATTCTAGCAATGTAAAAGTAGGAGTTACCAGAAAACAGCAAGTTCCTACACGTTGGATAGATCAGGGGGCGCATGAAGCCATCGAAATAGTAGAAGTACCCAATAGATACTTAGCCGGAATTACCGAAGTAGCTTTAAAAGATTACGTAGCCGACAAAACCAATTGGCGAAAAATGCTAAAGAATGCCAATACTGATGAAAACCTTATCGAGTGGAGAGATCAATTAAAGCAATACATACCAGTTGAAGCTCAAGCGTATTTTATAGCGAACAATAAAGAAACCAAGTTGAATTTTCCGGTGATAAAATATCCCGAGAAACCAAAAAGTTTGAACCTAAAGAAAACACTTCATTATACAGGGAAATTGGTTGGGATTAAGGGACAGTATTTAATTTTTGAGGATGAAACTGTTTTTAATGTAAGAGCCAATGAAGGCTTAGTTGTTTCTATAAAAGTGTAAAAATAAAAATCATTTTTTCGAAAATTTACACAGCAATAGTTGTAACCATTTATAGTGAAATAATAAATAAATGATGACCAAAAACCTATTAAAAGTAGCCTTAGCACAAATTTCACCAGTTTGGCTGAACAAAGAAAAAACCATCGAGAAAATAGAAAAATCTATTTTAGATGCTGCAAAAGAGAATTGTGAACTCATTGTTTTTGGTGAGGCGCTATTGCCAGGATACCCTTTTTGGATTGCACTAACAAACGGAGTAGCATGGGATTCTAAAACTCAAAAAGAATTGCATGCACATTATGTTCGCAATTCGATCACCATCGAAAAAGGCGAGTTAGACAGCATTTGTAGATTAGCGAAAAATAATAATATTGCTATTTATTTAGGGGTTATGGAGCGCGCTCAAAATAGGGGAGGACACAGTATTTATGCTTCTTTGGTTTATATTAATGCTGCAGGAGAAATAAAGTCAGTACATCGTAAATTGCAGCCTACTTTTGACGAACGTTTAACCTGGGCGGCAGGAGACGGAAATGGTTTGCAGGTTCACTCGTTAAAAGATTTTACAATCGGCGGTTTGAATTGTTGGGAAAATTGGATGCCTTTACCAAGAACAGCTTTATATGGTTTGGGTGAAAATTTACACATTGCTGTTTGGCCTGGAAGTGATCATAACACCAAAGACATTACTCGTTTTATAGCGAGGGAATCTCGTTCTTTTGTCATTTCAGTTTCAAGTTTAATGTCAAAATCAGATTTTCCAAAAGAGACGCCTCATTTAGATAAAATTTTAGAAAAAGCACCTGCTATTTTAGCAAACGGAGGATCTTGTATTGCAGGTCCTGATGGTGAATGGATATTGGCACCCGTTGTGTTGAAAGAAGGTTTAATTATTGAAACCTTAGATTTTAACCGGGTGTTGGAAGAACGACAAAATTTTGACTGTGTAGGGCATTACTCCAGACCCGATGTAACTAAGTTATCGGTAAATAGAGAACGACAAAGTACGGTTTCCTACGAGGATTAAAGGGCGAATTTTTTTGTAGAATTTCGTTCCACTAAATTTGTTTTAATCACGACTGTTTTCGGTTTTTCGGGTGTATTTTTTTTCTCTAATTTGTCAATCAAAATTTCAGCTGCAGTGGCACCCATTATTTCCCCATGTTGACTTATCGTCGTCATTTTTGGGCTGGAGTGTCTTGCTAAAATTCCGTTTGAAAAAGAAATTACAGAAAAGTTTTGAGGAACTTTGAATCCTTTCTTAATGGCAACTTTCATTGCAGCAATTGCCGATGATTCATCTGTAGCAATTACAGCATCAATGGTGTTGTTGTCAAAAATAGGGGTTAATATATTTTCGTATTCTTTGTAATCATCCTCTAAAATATCGATAATTAAATTTCTGTTTACAGTAATGTTATTTTCTTCCAATCCTTTTAAGTAACCATGTTTTCTTTTTTCACCAATTTTTAACTTGCTGATGGTAGATATAAAGGCAATGTTTTTACTTCCAGTTTTTACTAGGTGATTAACGGTGTTTACTGTACCGATAAAATCGTCTGTAATTACTTTGTCACAATCAATGTCATCTGCAACCCGATCAAACATTACAATAGGGGTGTTATTATTGATCATTTCTTTTAAATGCGAAAAATCATTTTTCAAAATGGTTTCTTCTGCCAAAGAAAGAATAAAACCATCTATAATTCCATTGGAAAGCATTTCTATTGTTTCTACTTCTTTAGTATAAGACTCATTGGAAATGCAGGATATAATTTTATAACCTCGATCATTTGCCACTTTTTCGATGCCTTTAAAAACTTGCGCAAAGAAATAATTTAGCATGTTGGGAATGATAATTCCAATCGTCTTAGTTTGTCTGTTTTTTAAACTTAACGCATTAAAATTGGGTTTGTAATTGTTCTCTTTTGCAAATTTTTGAATCTTTTCTTTGGTACTAATACTAATTTCGTAACTGTTATTCAATGCTTTGGAAACGGTTGAAATAGAAACATTGAATTCTTTAGCGATGTCTTTTATAGTCAGTCTTTTCATTGAAAAAATAATAAGTCTCTAAAATACAAAAAACTACGAACATCTAGGTTAACTGAATGTTTTTTTTCCTTTTAAGCTCAAAAATCAAGTAGGAAAAAACAACGAAATATTCGAATCCTACAATCCATAGATTTTCTTTCCAAGTGCTATTTGCATAGGCCTGATAGCTTAGGATAACGAGGAAACTCCATACGATTGTGAAGCGATACTTTGTAAAAATGCTCAAAATAAGTAATGTCGCCAAATACCAAGGATGCATTGTTGTGGTGGTAAAGTAATAAAAAGAACTTCCAAATAAGAGTGCAGTAATGAGTTGAGGCATCGAGCTGTTTTTTCTAAAGAAGCTCAGGTATCCTATGAAAATTAGGGTTAGAGTGGAGGTTATTTTACCAATGATTGCAATTTCATTCCAGCCTCTAAAAAGGTATCCAATTTCTCGAAAGAGGTAGTAAAAACTCGCATTAAATTCAAATTTCAGAAACCATAAACCAATTGATTTTAAATAATTAGAAACCAATTCTTGTGAATAAAAAGGTAAGAATAAGACAATTATTGTGGTGAATACAATACCATAGAAGGCAATTAAATTTTTGAGTCCTGGGACGCTAGGCCCCCATTTTTTCCTTAGGATTCTATTGCTACTTTTGTCCTCAACTTCTACTGAATTTTTTTTTAGGTTTTTCGGTTTTGCAAACCATTGGTAAAAAAGTGGTAAAAATAAAAGTGGAATCAGTTTCACAGAAATAGCACCTGCGATTAATACCCCTGCAAAGCACCATTTTTTTTGTGTTAATTTGTACAATGCACAGACCAAGAAGAATAACATGATGGATTCAAAATGGAGGTTTCCTGTAATTTCAATAATGATAAACGGGTTGAGTACATACCAAAAAATATTTTGAATCGGTAGTTTCAGTTTTTCTAATAATTTCTTTCCAAAATAAAGAATCCCTATATCGGCTATAATAATAAGGACTCGTAATACCACTATAGAGCCCAAAATACTTTTACTCGAAAAAAGGGCTGCAATTAAAAAACCAATTTGATGCAATGGCGGATAATTGGTGAAATGACTTCCATTCAATGTACCCATTCCTTCATACAGAGTTAGGGCTTCTGATATTGGATTTAATCCTTGTTGAATGTAGGTCTCTGGTAATGAAAGGTAGGGGTTTAGTCCTTCGAGAATCATTCTTCCGTCCCAAATAAAACGATAGAAATCTTGTGATAGATTTGGAATTTGGAATAGGATTACCAACCTAAAAAGGATGGAAATACCTGCCAAATATTTAAAATTTAATGGCTTGCTTTTCATCAGAAAATAAAAGCAAATAAATAAAGAAACCCAAGAAAAAAACAATGTGTTAAAAGCGGATCTCTCTAAAAAATAGCCAATATAAAAATAGAGGCTACAACTGATAAGGATTAGGAAAATAGCTTTGTATTTATCCAATCCAATCATTAAGCTCTCGAAAAAATAGATTTAAAAAAGACATATCCAAAACCTATAAAAAGCATTAAGTGAAATGGAAACAATCCAAAATCTCCACCTTGATCTCCAACGATAAATGCACTGAACATTCCAAAAGCAAAATAGAATACCAAAATTCCTTCAGCAATGACATTAATAGAGGGTTTTTTCTTGATGTATTTGTTGTTTTTCCAGCCGTCTTTTAGGTTTTTAATATTGAATTTAGGGGTTCTTACAAATTCACTTTTTTTACCGAAATGACCTTCCAGAACTGCAATGGAATTGTGTAAAGAAAAACCCATTGCGATTGAGAAAAATGTAAAAAACATACCGATAAAATTAAAGAATTTCAAAAGTCCATTCCCATACATTCTCTTATACATCTGCCAATAACAGATAAAGAAAATTAATGAGCTGATGACAAAGAAACTCATCATATAGAAATAGTTCTTTAGGGACGCATATTCATTTTTGATGTACAACATTGGGATACTTAAAACAGCAACTATGAAGACATTTAAAAACATGGAACTATTTAATAAATGCAGTACACTATGAATTTTAGTTTTCAGCGGCAATCCTTTTGCTTTTAAAACCCTTTTAGTCATTTTTTGAAAATTTTCTGCACCCCCTTTGTTCCATCGAAATTGTTGCGAGCGAGCAGCACTAATAATAACCGGTAGCTCTGCAGGTGTTTCTACGTTTTCAAGATATTTAAACTCCCATTTTTTTAATTGTGCTCTATAGCTTAGATCCAAATCTTCGGTAAGGGTATCCCCTTCCCAATTACCAGCATCATAAATACATTCTTTTCTCCAGAGGCCGGCTGTTCCATTAAAGTTAATGAAATGCCCCTTACTATTTCTACCCACTTGTTCTAGGGTAAAATGTGCGTCCAGTGCAAATGCCTGGATCTTTGTAAGGGTAGAATAATTTCGATTAATATGCCCCCAACGAGTTTGAACAACGCCAATTTTTTTATCCTTAAAATAAGGAACTGTTTTTAGCAACCAGTCTTCATCAGGTAAAAAATCGGCATCAAAAATAGCAATAATTTCTCCTTTTGTAGTTTCTAAACCCTCTTTTAACGCACCTGCTTTAAAACCTTGTCTGTTGGTTCTGCAGATATGTTGAATATCGACACCTCGTTCTTGTAACTTTTTAATATGAGCGGCAGTTGTTTTTACAGATTCGTCTGTAGAGTCATCTAGCACTTGAATTTCTAATTTTTCTTTTGGATATTTGAGTTTTACAATGTTTTCCAATAAACGCTCCATTACATACATTTCGTTAAAAACGGGAAGTTGTATGGTTACAAACGGAACCTCTTTTGATTTTGACAAATTGAATTGTGGAGAACGATCTTCTTTTTTTTGTGCCGATAGGTAATTAAACAATAAATTTAATTGTGCTAATGCGTATAAGAAAATAAGCACTAGTGAGATAGAGTAGATGGCAATAATAATGTATTCTAGAATCATTTTTTTAAACTGTATTTAAAAATCCAGGTAAGAATTTTAATCCCTGCAAATATAGCACCTTTTATGGTTCCTGAAACTTTGGATACTCCAATTCTATTTCGGTATTTAACTGGGATTTCGAGGTAGGTAAATTGTTGTTTTAAGACTTTTAATTGCATCTCAACCGTCCATCCATAGGTTTTGTCTTCCATTTTTAAAGCCATTAACTTTTCGTATTTAATAGCTCTAAAAGGCCCTAAATCTGTATAGGTAGCTCCAAAAAATAATTTCATTAAAGCAGTTGCGAGCCAATTTCCGAAAATTTGTTGCGGGGTCATTGCACCGGACTCCCGCTGTTCTTTTACTCTTGCGCCCAAAACAAAGTCAATATTTTTAGTAATAATTGGTGCGATCAATTCTGTTAATTGTGCTGGATAATCTGAATAATCTCCATCTAAAAACACCACAATTTCTGGTTTTATTTTTTGATTTTCGATATAATTCAATCCTTTTAGGCAGGCATACCCATAGCCTTTTTTGTTTTCATGCAAAACGGTGGCACCCGCATTTTTGGCGTTTATTGGGGTATTGTCGGTTGAGTTGTTGCTGATCACAATTATTTCATCAACAATTTTGGGAATGTCATTTACAACATTTGCAATCGAGTCTTGTTCATTATATGCTGGAATAATAACTTTAACAATTGCCTGCATCCATTAAATTTTTTTTTATGAATTTTACTTTTCTTTCTTTGAAAAGTTTGTGGAGGCAAAAGTACTAAGATTTCATTTATTTTCTATTGATATACTGCATTAAGTCTACATTATTTCCCAATAAGATCTCTGTTGGATTAATTCTTCCTTGTTCTGGGCCGTTTTCTAATTTTAAAACTCCTCTGGGGCACACTGCAGCACAAATACCACAGCCGACACAACTAGAACGTACAATATTTTCTCCTTTTTGAGCATAGGAGCGAACATCAATCCCTTGCTCACAATAGGTAGCGCAATTCCCACATGAGATACATTGTCCTCCATTTGTGGTAATTCTAAAACGAGATTTAAAGCGTTGTACGAAACCCATATAGGCAGCCAAAGGACATCCAAAACGACACCAAACTCGATTGCCTAGTATGGGATAAAATCCTGTTCCGATTACTCCTGAGAAAATAGCACCTACTAAAAACCCGTAAGAACTTTGCACGTCGTAAACAGAGATCCCAAAAGCAATTTTTCTCCAACTTTCGATTTCGGCAAAATAAGTGTATAAAGTGATGAGGGTCATTATGATGGCAAAACCCAAAACACCATGAATTAGCCAACGTTCCACTTTCCATGATAATAAGGATTTACTAGAGAGTTGCCTGTAGGGATCACCCAAAGTTTCTGCCAATCCACCACAACCACATACCCAAGAACAATACCATCTTTTCCCATAGAAATAGACCATAACAGGTACAATGATTACAGTGAGTAGGATACCCCACACCAACATAAAAATCCCCATGTTGCCGCTTGCCAATAAATTGTCAATATTCCAATCAAAGAAGAACGTATAATTGAGTGGAAATGCATTTTTAAAATCAAACCAAGGTTTGTTAAATGCCACTAAAATCTCTGGAATGAGAAATGCAAAGGCTATTTGGAAAAATAAGACAACGGCAGTTCTTAAAATTTGATAATTATCATGTCTGTATTTGATGAACATTCGGATAGCGAAAACGCTCATGACTGCACAATACATAAATCCATAGAGAAACCATTGACTAGATTCGTTACCACTTAAACTTTTACTTAGTGGGTTTACAGCGGCAATGGGATTGATTAAAAAATTTGGAAAGAAATATAAAACCACATAAAAGCCTACAAAGAATAGAAAGGCAAGAATACCAAGGGGTCCTCTATTTGTGGCCGAATGTTGGAAAATTCCATTGTTTTTAATCCCTGCTTTGCCTAGTATTTTATAATCGGCTGCAAATGCAATGGTACCCCCAAAAATTGCCAACCCAAAAGTAATCCAGAAAAACAGTCCTGGATGTTGTTGTGGCCATCCTGTTGCAGATGCTCTGACGAGTGGATATATGAAATCTTTGGACGTTTTATTCCATTTCAAAGGAATGATTTTATGCCACGCTATTTTTTTTTGACTTTTATGATATGTGTTTGAAGCTTTCGCAATTTCTCTAATTCGATGTGAGAGTTCAAAAGCACTTAATTCGATCGCTACAATCTCTTTTTGTGCCTTTTCAATGAAAAATGCACTTTTTACTTTTTGTTTTGCCCAAGTATCAAACGTTTTTTGAGAGACTTTATTTTTTCCTGTAAATATGCTTCCTGTAAAAATGGCAAACCCAATAAAACAGAGTATCAATCCGATGTTTTTAATTGCTTTCATATTTTATTTGCTAAATATTCGTTTCCAACTCTTTTTTCTTAAAGTAATATTTGTGTTAAATTCTGTGTTGAATTTTGCCACAATAGCTGTTTCATGCAGTTTGTAAAATTCAGGATCAAAATTGGCGTCTGCCAAATGTTCCATAATAAATTCAATTGATTTTTTTTCTGACAACCATTTGTCAAAAACCTTATGACGCATCCGAATCCCAAAGGTGTTAATTCCCAGGAAAAGATGGTTTTTTTTGTCGTATGAAATGGTAATACATTTTGCTTCTTTTGGATGTTTCCACTGAAAATAACCCTCGTTTTCTGTTTTGTTTCGTTCACTAAAAACCCAGCCATAAGTCTGGTATTCAATGTCTAAAAATTTTGCAGAATTAAACCAATGGCCTGGTTTGTATGCTGTTTTATTTCCGCAAATTGTTTGTGCAACTGTTTCTCCCATCATTCTTCCCGTATACCAAACAGCTTCTATATTTCTTCTTTGCCCAATAGCTTCATGTTGTTCTGCACAATCGCCAATGGCATATACATTTTCAATGTTGGTTTCTAGGAATCGATTCACTTTAACGCCTCTTCCAGTATCTATAGAAGATGCTTTAATGAAATCAATGTTTGGTGTTACACCTGCTGTTAAACCAACAACATTACAGTGGATTTCTTCCCCAGTTTCCTCTATTATGATTGAGGAAACCTGTCCGTTTTTATCTGATTTTATTTCTTTCAAATGAACGCCTAAGCGCAAATCAATTTGATGTTCTAGGATGTGTTTGTTAATCATTTCAGATTCTTGAGCGGGCAATACTCCATTCCAAAAACTTTGTTCTCTCACTAAAAAAGTAACTGGAATATTTCTACTTCTAAGCATTTCGGCCAATTCTATTCCAATTAAACCACCCCCCACAATGACTGCCCTTTTACATACTTTGTTGTTGGGGGCATATTTTTCTAATTGCTCTAAATCTTGTTTGTGATATAGGCCCATGACTCCCTTTAAATCTTGACCAGGCCATCCAAATTTATGGGGTTTAGAGCCCGTTGCAATAATTAGCTTGTCATAATTTATGGAGGTGCTGTCCGTAAATTGTAGTGTTTTATTTGTCGTGTTTATTGAAATGACTAAGCCTTCTTTTAGCTCGATCATGTTTTTTTTCCAAAACCAATCTTCATAAGGTTGTGTATGCTTAAAAGTAAGATGTCCCATGTACACATACATGAGTGCTGTTCTCGAAAAAAAGTATTTATTTTCTGCAGAAATAATGGTGATTTTCACATCCGAATTTTTTCGAATGTGTCTTGCAGCAGTAACACCCGCAATTCCGTTTCCAATAATAACAAAATGGTCCATATGTAGATGATTGTAATGTTTTTGTTGAAATTTAAAAACAGCCTGATCAAAGAGGGAAATTACAATTTTAAAATTACTTTTTGGTGCTTGCGCTAAGAATAAGACAAAGTTCTTTTTAAAAAAGCAATCCGTGCTTTTGAAAAATACTCAGAATAAATTTTTAACAATGCCCTGCATGGGTACTCTGGATAAAAAGTTTATTTTTGATCTATATATGCAACAAATTTACTCTTTTTTTTTACTCTTGATACTCTGCCTATCTTGTCAAAATCAGATAAAAAAAATGAATGGGGTCAGTTTTGTAGCATCAAGAGATTCCATAAACAGTTCCCATATAAAACCTGTGCAAAACATACGAAGCAATTTTGTAGCGTTAATGCCTTTTGGCTTTATAAAAGATGTGTCTTCCCCTAAAATAATACACAATACCAATCGGCAATGGTTTGGTGAAACAGAAAAAGGTGTGTTGCAATATGCGAAAAGTTTTCAAAAAGAAAACATTGGCATTATGGTAAAACCTCAAATTTGGGTGTCAAAGGGTATATTCACTGGCAAAATAAAAATGAATTCTGAAGCGAATTGGATCGCATTAGAAGCTTCTTATCGAGCATTTATGCTAACTTACGCTGCGGCCGCCGAAGAGGGAAATGCTGAACTGCTTTGTATTGGAACAGAATTGGAAGAGTTTGTAAAAAAAAGACCGCAATATTGGCGAAAACTGATTCAAGAAATTCGAGGGGTTTACAAGGGGAAGCTTACGTATGCGGCCAATTGGGATGAATATCAACAGGTACCCTTTTGGGATGCTTTGGATTATATAGGAATTGACGCCTATTTTCCTTTGAGTACTATTAAAACGCCAACCGTTGCCAATTACGAGCAAGGCTGGGAACCTCATAAAAAACAAATAGTAAGACTTCAAAAACGAGTTCAGAAACCTGTTTTGTTTACAGAGTTTGGATATCGAAGCGTAGATTTTTCAGGGAAAAAACCTTGGGACTCCAAAAGAGTCGAAGCGGGAGTGAATTTAGAAGCACAAACAAATGCATTGCAAGCGATTTACAATCAATTTTGGGATGAAGACTGGTTTGCTGGAGGCTTTGTCTGGAAATGGTTTCACACACATGATCGTGCTGGTGGAGAACAAAATAATCGATTTACACCTCAAAATAAACCTGCAGCTCAATTGCTAAAAGAGCTGTATGCGCAATAAAAATCAGTTTTTAGTTCTGGGTTTTAAACCTTGAGTACTTACTTAGTCTAAAAGGTTAAAATGATTTTGTTTAGAGCTACACCTATAAGCAAAAGGTCTTTCAGAAGTTGAAGTTAACTTTTTAATCTCAGGCCATCTTTTAATAAGTTGTAAAACCATTTCCCAGAATGAAAATCCTTTTTTAGAGGGGGCTGAAATAAAAAAAACACCAAGACCAAATTGATTATATAAATCTCTCTGATGTCTTGTTGTTTGTATTCTTAAATCTTGAGTTATTACAACTGCGTTTTCATTGCCTGCCATGGGAATCCAATCTTCGTCCTTAGCACCTCTTTCAAATCTTTCTCCAATTGAAATTACTTGAAACTTGATCTTCTCTTTTAAATTAAGATGACTTTGAATTAAGTTTAAACTTTTTGCTAATTGGGGCGCAAAGTTTTCATCGATTTAGATAGTCGTCATTAAGCTGCTTTTTTACAAAATTCAATTGCATCATCAACTTCGTTTTCAGTTAGTTACTTTTTCCCTAAAGGATAAATGCCTTGTTTGAAGAAACTTTTTGGAAATTTTTCATCATCCTCAAACCCGATTTCAATATTTTTTCCAGAATATGGAATGTAATTTGTTTTAAACAAATAGTCCCAGATACTCAAGGTCAAAGCAAAATTCACACCATATTTTCGGTCTTCTGGTAATTCTTTTGCATGATGCCAAATATGCATTTTTGGATTGTTTAAAATGTATTTTAAAAAACCATAATTCAAATTAATATTGGCATGGTTTAGGTGACCAATTGTAATGGCGAAGAAATGCACAAATGCTACGTCTTGTGCAGAAAATCCGCCAATAATTGCCAATGGAATGTAGCGTAAGGAATTATAAATGATGGGTTCCATCCAGTGATACCTGAGGTGTGCGGCAAATCCCATTTGTTTTACAGAATGGTGAACTTTGTGAAAATTCCATAAAAATTCAAATCGATGTAACAATCTGTGTGTCCACCATTGCGTAAAGTCGACTACAATAAAAAAGAGGAGTATTCTGGCAGCAAAAGGAAGTTTGTTAATGTCTAGTAACTGAAAATTTGAAATGGACATTCCAACAAGTCCCAAAAGATCATTGAAAACCTCAGCTGCTGAATTTGACAATGCTATTAAAACAATAAGATTTAGTATAAAGAAATTAAAAAACATGTAAAAAACATCCAACCAAAAACCTTTTCGAAAGCGTGGTTGGTTTTTTCTCCAAGGGAAAGCCATTTCTAGTCCCCAAACAACGATAGAAATGAGAAGCAATCCATAGAAATAATTCTCCCAATTTAAATCCATCAAAACAGATTTTTTGAGGTAACTCCAGTAACTGGAATACGAATTTTTGATAATTTCTAAGTATTTTTCCATTTTCTTACGACTTTAATTTTTTTTGCACACGTTGAGAGATTGCAGTTAATGTTTCGTAGGGAATGGTTGCAGTTGCATCTGCCATTTCTTGAATCATGTCTTGGCTGTTAAAAATAATAACTTCATCTCCCTCAGCGCAATCAATTGTTGTAATATCGACCATAATCATGTCCATACAAACATTTCCAATAATGCTTGCTTTTTGCCCATTAATGAGAACATGTCCGATACCGTTTCCTAATTTTCTTGAAATTCCATCTGCATGGCCAATAGGAATGGTTGCCGTTATGGTTTTTTTCTTTGCAATAAAAGCTCTATTGTATCCTACCGATTCTTTAGGTTCAATGCTGTGGATTTGAGAAATAATCGATTTTAAATTATGCGTATTTTTTAACTGATTTGTTTCTTTTTCATCATTGCCAAAACCATAGAGTCCAATACCAATTCGTACCATGTCAAACTGTGCTTTTGGATAATTAATAACTCCAGAGGTGTTTAAAATATGTAAGATCGGTTTGTACCCAAGTCCTGTCTGAAATTGCTGAGCGCTCTCTGAGAATTTTGTTATTTGTTGGCTTGTAAAAGCTTGTTCTTTTAGTTCTTCACTCACTGCCAAATGAGAAAATAGCGATTGTACTTTTAATAGCTTTGTTTCCTTTAACTGCGCTAATATAGATGGAACATCGTTCGTAGAAAATCCTAATCGATTTAACCCAGTGTTCAATTTTATATGAATTGGATATGCTTGCAGTGCTGTTTGCGATGCTACTTTTAAAAAGGCATTAAAAATTTTAAAATTATAAAGATTGGGTTCTAAACAGTAGTTTATGATTGCGACGAGGTTTGGTATTTGAGGATGCAAGACTAAAATGGGTGCTTTTATTCCTGCTTCTCGCAGTGCGATTCCTTCATGTGCATAGGCAACAGCAAAATAGTCCACTTTATCTGCTAGAAATCTTGCAATTTGAACTCCATCACTCCCATAACCAAATGCTTTTACAACGGCTAATATTTTAGTTGTTGGATGTAGTTGCTCTTTGAAATGGTGAAGATTGCACGTTAGTGCACTTCCATCAATTTCTAAAACAGTCACATGGTTGTTCATCTTTAATCGGCGTTTGTTTGCGTATCTTCAGGAAGCGGCGCAGCGTCTTTTGAAGAATTAGTTGCCTCTTGTTGTTTTTGGAGAGCTTTATAATAGGCTGCTCTACTTAATGGTTCATATTCTTGTGTTTCACCCAGCATTACGATATCCTCATTCTTAGCTTTTCTAAAACTATAATGCGCTAAATTCCCGGTATGGGTGCATACTGCATGTACTTTTGTAACATATTCAGCCGTAGCCATTAAGGCGGGCATAGGTCCAAAAGGATTTCCTTTGAAGTCCATGTCTAATCCAGCTACAATAACGCGAATTCCACGATTTGCTAGGTCGTTACAAACAGCAACAATTTCATTGTCAAAAAACTGTGCTTCATCAATCCCAACCACATCTACATCATTTGCTAGCAATCGAATGTTTGACGCAATTGGAACAGGTGTTGAACGAATTCGACTGTCATTATGAGAAACAACTTCTTCCTCGTCGTAACGAGTGTCTAGAGCAGGTTTAAATATTTCAATTCGTTGTTTTGCAAACTGTGCTCGCTTCAACCGTCGGATTAATTCTTCGGTTTTGCCAGAAAACATAGAACCACAAATTACTTCGATCCAGCCAAATTGTTCTGTATGATTTACTGTATTTTCGAGAAACATTTTGTAGCTTTAGGCATTCGTTTTTTTAAATTTTGCATTATTTTTACAAATAACAAATTTAAGAATATTTATAAGTAAAAAATAAATTCAAGACACAACTTATGCACAAAAAATTAGAAGCCGATTTAATGAGTTTAGCGCATAGCATTTTGCAGATGAAAAACAGAGATGATGTCTTTGCTTTAGAAGAAAAGGCAAAAATCATTTCGAGTAAATTATCTATGTTGGCTTTTGTTGAAACCTACATAAATACAACGCCAAATTTAAAAGAAACCAAAGAAGAATTAATTGCTTCGGTAGAAAAGGCTTTTGAAAACAAAGAATTACAAACAGTTATTGAAGCCACCGTAAAAGTTGTTGAAGAGCAAGAAACTCCAAAAGAAACTCCAAAAGAAACTCTAAAAGAAGCACCCATCGAAGCTGAAGTAGAACCAGAAGTATTGGACAAAGGGCAAGAGTTAGATACAGGAGAAATTGATGATAATTTATCGATAGAAGCGGAAGAAAATATAGTTTCAGACCAACCTTTAGACGCATTGGAAGAAACCTTATTCTCTTCAGAAGTGTTAGAAGAAACACCACAAGAGGAAGCAGCAGACTTTGAACAAATAAAAATCCATACACTAGAAGAAGAATTAAAAGACACAATTCCTGTTGATGTGATGGCAAATTTATTTGAAATGGCTCAGCCAGTTTCCTTAAATGACACACTCACGAATAATATTCAAATCGGTTTAAATGACCGAATTGCATTTGTTAAAAATTTATTTGATGGGAGTCAAGAAGATTTTAACAGAGTGGTTTCACAATTAAACTCTTTTAAAACAGAAAAGGAAGCCATTAAATTTATCAATAAAATGGTGAAACCAGATTACAAATGGGGCGAGCAAGAAGAATTGGAAACTCGTTTCATGGAAATCATTCAAAGAAAATTTGTTTAAGAAATCATTGACAATGGCACAGAAAGAAATACCCACCAAATATATCTTTTGCATGAAGTGGGGAACGCTCTACGGAGCGGAATATGTAAATCGATTGTTTTCAATGGTTCAGCAGCACTTAACTAGCAATTTTAAAATGGTTTGTTTTACAGACGACCCAACAGGTATTAACGAAGCTGTTGCCTGTTATGACATTCCTGAAATGGGGATTCGAACTGATATTCCAGAACGAATGTGGAAGAAGTTGACTACCCTCAAGAAAGAATTATATGGTTTAAAAGGAACAGCCTTGTTTTTAGACTTGGACATTGTTATTGTAGACAATATCGATTGTTTCTTTGAAGTTGACGGTTCTTTTCGAATTATTAAAGATCATGGATGGAGAAGCTGGAGAATTACGGGGAATTCCTCAGTATATCGATTTGAAATCGGAAAACATGGCTATGTTTTTGATGATTTCTTATCTAATTTTGATGAAATAAGAAAGCTACATAGAAACGAGCAAGAATATCTTACCCATGCCATTAATGACAACGATAATCTTCAATATTGGGACAAAGCCTGGTGCCCAAGTTTTAAGTATGATTGTGTTTCAAGGTTCCCATTGGCTTTTTGGAAAAAACCAACCATACCAAAAGGAGCTAAAATAATTATTTTTCATGGAGAAATAAATCCACATAAAGCCGTTGAAGGCGGAAGAGGAAAATGGTATCGCTATGTAAGAGCAGCGCCTTGGGTTGCAGACTATTGGAAATAATTTTAAAAGATAAAAAATGAAGAAAGTTATTTTCTCAATAGTAGCAGTATGTTTTTTGATGAGTTGTAAATCCGCCTACAAAACCCAGAAATTTGTTGCGGAAGAAATTCCCTTAGCGCCCAATTACAATGAAGAAAAAAATTGGGCAGTTTTACCGTCCACTTATACAAAAGAATTAGCCGCCTTTTCATCTCAAGAAAGAGATACTTTACAAGCCGATGTATTTTATGTGTACCCAACTTTAAATACCGAAAAAGAAGATGTTCGTTGGAATGTGCCCATTGAAGATATCATTCAACAAAATAAGGTTGTTCATAAAGCCGTACTCTTTCAAGCATCCGCTTTTACAACTGCAGGTAAATTATATGTGCCCTTCTATAGACAAGCACACATACGATCTTATCAAATGCTAGACAGTGGTGGAGAAAAAGCATTGTTATTAGCCTATTCAGATGTGAAAAGAGCTTTTGAAACCTATTTAAAAAAATACAATAATGGTCGGCCAATCATTATAGCAAGTCACAGTCAAGGTTCAACACACACCAAGTTTTTATTGCGCGATTTTTTTGATAATAAACCATTGCAAAAACAACTGATTGCTGCCTATATAGTAGGTACTGTTTTAAAACCAGACTTATTTCGGTCGATTCAACCGATGACAGTGCCCAATGAAGTTGGTGGTCTTGTGGGGTGGAATACTTTTAAAAGAGGTCATTACCCGAAAGGGAAAAATATTTATATTGGAAGTGTAACTACAAATCCGATCACCTGGAATGCCGAAAAAACAACAGAATTGAACCAACATAAAGGCTTTCTGTATTCCAATAAAAAAATCTATAAAAAAGCATTAAAAATTGAAGTAACAGATGGGCTCATCTGGTCTACAAACCCTAAATTTCCAATGCGCTTTTTCATGTCTTTTATGAAAAACTATCATGTAGGAGATCTCAATCTTTTTTGGCAAGATATAAGAGATAATGCAGTTTTAAGAACTCAAACCTTTTTAGAAAATTCTAATTGATTTTTGCTTTGAGTGCTGCAATAACATTTTTGCTATTTCCAATAAAAATAGTGTCTTCGACCATAAATACAGGGCGTTTTAAAAAAGTGTATTCCTCCAGAATGAATTTTCGATAATCAGCTTCAGAAAGTCTTTTATTTTTCAAATCTAAGGACTTGTATAATTTTGCACGTTTGTTAAATAATGCTTCATAACTTCCAGAGAGTTGGTGCATTTCCTCTAATTGCGAGACATTTATCGGATTCGATTTTATTTCTTGGTGTTCAAAATTGGGGGTATTTACTTCTTTTAAAATTCTTCTACACGTATCACAAGTTTGTAAAAAATAGGCTTTCCTCATTCATTTATAGTATTATATTTACATTTCAAAATTAAACATAAAAATGAAAATACAATTCGATGTTTTAAGAAAATCACGAGCATTAGTTTTAAAAGAATTAGACGGATTAACATTAGCGCAAATCCATACCATTCCAGTAGGGTTTAAAAACAATATTGCATGGAATGTTGCACATTTAGTGGTGACACAACAATTGTTGCATTACAAATTATCGGGTTTAAATTGCTTGTGCCCGGATGATTTAATTGAGGCCCATACCAAAGGAACACTCCCAACAAAAACGTTTTCTGAAGAAGCATTTGAAGAGGTAAAAGAATTGTTAGTGGGCTTGCCAGATACTTTAGAAGAAGATTTTGAAGCTGGTATTTTTGTCGATTTTCATGAATATCCAACCAGTACCGGTTTTGTTTTGAATTCTTTTGAAACAGCATTGATATTTAATAATTTCCACGAAGGCGTCCATTATGGAATCATTAGATCGATTAAGAGATTTGTGTAATTATTGTTCTTAATTTATAAAAATTTGCAAGTGGCATCAGGACCACTAACACAAAGAAGGCATATTTTGCCTGCTTTATTTATTGGTTTACTTTAAATACTGGATTTAGATAATAGTTGGGTCTTACACTTAAATCTTCATCCTTAAAATAGATAATTTTTTCTGGGAGTCTTTTTTCCAAGTAGTTTCCGGTATCCCAAACATTGTTTTGATTCCAGTCTTCAATAGCTCTTACTGTATATGCTTTTGGGATTAATAAATCATAGACAATCGTAGTTGTTTTTTGTACGAAGTTTCGTTGCACTAATTCTAACTTTGAATCTAACAACTCGATAATGTAATTTTTTGAAGCCGGATTTTCTACTTTTAAGGTTATTCGACCATAGTCTTCAATTTCTTGTGTTCGTACCTGATAGGCTAGCGAGTCATTTTTAAACGCATAAATGTCTGATATGGCTTCTGGTAAAATAGAAATTCGATACAGTTGCACTGGGTCTTTTTCAAAAACAATCGCTAGTTTATTTTCTCTTTCATCAATAATACTCTTAAAGCCTACCGCTAGCGAATCCTTGTTCATAATTGCTATTTTTGTAGTATCTATGTCTATAACAGGGTTGTTTGTGCGTATGAAGAAGGTGTCTCTGAAATGAATGATCCCTGAAGTCCCAGTAATGCTTAAGCTATCTAATTTCTTTTTACGAAGCTTTACGGTTACAGTATCTTTTAATGTTGCATTTGAGATGATAAAGTTTAATGAATCTGCCTCAAAAGGAGTAAACCAGTAGTTTAAAGTATCTTTTTCTTGTTCAAATTTTGCAATGCTTTTAAAATCTTGTGGTGTATCTGAAAGCAATGTCACTTTTAGGTCTTCTTTTTTCCCATAAAAAGGAAAAATTAATTGTCCCTTTTTAAGTTCTTTTGCTCTTCCAAATTTAAAAGGTTGTGTTTCTTTAAAAACGACAATATCATTTTGAAGAATACTGTCTCTAGGCAACTGAATGGTATCGGTATAAAAACCAATTTGATCTGTTTTGGGATCAAATAGGTAATCGTTAGTTGTTTCTTGTAAGGCAACCATTAAATAGTTTCCATTTTTTAAGTTCGAGAAATTAAAGTGAATAGAATCTGTCGTTGTTGTTACATAATTCGGTTTTTCTCGATAGACTAAAGAGTCTGTAAAAGCACTGTCTATTTTATAGAGCAAAACATTAAAATCTCTGTTGGGTTTGTTGACTAAAACATCTTTTACAGTTCCTTTAGATTTAAGAGAATCAATATAATTACCTGTTGAGAAAACATATTTAAAACGTTCTAAAGGATTACTTTCGTTATTATCTTCTATGGCGTTTCCGAAATTGAAAATATAAGTGGTATTCTTAATCAAGGTGTCGACAATTTCTATTTCCAAATATTTACTAGCAAACCCCTGTGGAGTAATTAATGGTGGGTATTTCATTGGTGGAGAAATCACCAATTGCTTATTCAGGTTTTTTAGTTTTATAAACTCGTTGAATGATAATTTAATTTTTGAAGCCTCAAAATTTATGTTTTCGTAGGGCGGAGTAGCGGTCACCATTAATGGTGCAGCCTCATCTCTTGGACCACCATCGGGCCTACTTGTTCTTGCACAGTTTGCTAAAACGAGTGAAATGACTGTGAAAAATAAAACTTTAAGCGTGTTTTTCAAGAGGTATAATTTTATTACAAATAAACAATTTATTTTTCAGTTTTTAATGTTAAAATTATCTTGTAAATGACATTGTTAAAATACTTATTTTAATGTTGGGACTCTTTAGTAATTCCTTACTACAAGCCTCTAAAGTGGCTCCAGTTGTAAGTACATCGTCTATCAATAGAATGTGTTTGTTCGCCAAAATAGAAGCGTCTTGTAGAGCGAATTTCAATTCATTGTTATCAAACCTTTCAAAACTTTGTTTGAAAGTCTGTGTTTTTGTTGCATCTATTTTTAAAAGAATATTTTGTTTTATCGGTTTATTCAAGTAAAAACTTACGCGCTCTCCAAACTTTGTTAGTTGATTGTATCCTCTTTTCTTTAATTTTTTAGGATGTAATGGAACAGGTACAATAAAATCGACTTCGGTAAATTGTTTGTTTTCTATGAGAAGTTCGCCAATCCAAATTCCCTAGAAAAGTTCCGATATTTTCATTCCCATTATATTTTAATTCATGAATCAGTTTTTTTGTTTTTCCTTCTTTGCTGAAAGACAATAAGGTATTTGTTTCTTCTAAAGGGATTCTGCCATAAAATTTTCTCGAAATTTCGTTATTAGTAGCATCTTTGAAAAATAATACGGGCAAATCATGCCGGCAAATTGTGCAAGCAAAAACCTCATTTTCAAAAAGTTGATACTCGCAAATTAAACATAATTTTGGATAAAAAATTTGGAGTAGGTCTTCTATAATTTGTATTTTCACTGAGCTTTTTTATCCAAGATATAAAAAAGTTAAAAATTAAATCATTTGACAGATAAAATAAAGTTTTTTAAAGAAGCCATAAGAACATTAAAAACTTCTGGAACAGTAATGCCCAGTTCTTCTTTTTTAGCAAAAAAAATGTTGCGAAATATTCATTTTGCTTCGGCAGATGTTATTGTAGAATTCGGCCCTGGAAACGGCGCCATCACAAAATTTATTTTAAGAAAACTAAATCCAACAGCACTATTAATCTGTTTTGAAATTAATGAGAATTTTTACAAAACTTTAACTGAAATTAAGCATTCGCAGCTGATTGTTTTAAAATCCTCTGCAGAAAACCTTGAAGAAGAGCTGCACAAGTTAGGCGTTTCTGAAGTGAATTATATCATTTCTAGTCTGCCCTTGTCGATGCTTCCTGAAAAGATTACGGATGTGATTTTAACCCAATCTTATCAAGTTTTGAGATCCAATGGAACCTTCACGCAATATCAATATAGTTTGTCCAATCGTAAGAAACTTAAACTATTTTTTAGAAATGCGATTTCTTTAAAATTTGAATTTTTAAATTTCCCTCCAGCTTTCATTTATTTATGTAAGAAAGTAGGCTGATTTTTCTTGATAACTTTTTAGATTCGTTTATATTTGCCCTAATTATGGCAAATCAAGAAGATCAATTTAAAAAAGTACTATCGCACGCAAAAGAATATGGTTATGTATTTCAATCAAGTGAAATTTATGACGGATTAAGTGCAGTGTACGATTATGCTCAAAATGGTGTTGAGTTAAAGAAGAATATTAGAGATTATTGGTGGAAAGCAATGGTGCAAATGCACGAAAATATTGTTGGGATCGATGCCTCCATTTTAATGCATCCTACAACCTGGAAAGCTTCGGGTCACGTAGATGCTTTTAATGATCCATTAATCGACAACAAAGATTCAAAAAAACGCTACAGAGCCGATGTTTTAATAGAAGATTACTGTGCGAAAATTGAAGCAAAAATCAACAAAGAAGTAGACAAAGCGGCTAAACGTTTTGGAGAAGCTTTTAACAAAGAAGAATTTTTAGCAACCAACGGGCGCGTTGTTGGCTATCAAGAAAAAATAAACACTATTCTTTCTAGAATGGGTGCTTCCTTAGAAAAAGAAGATTTACCGGATGTAAAAGCATTAATTGAAGAATTAGAAATTGCAGACCCATTAACAGGATCCAGAAATTGGACAGAGGTAAAACAGTTCAATTTAATGTTTGGTACCAAGTTAGGTGCTTCTGCTGAAACCGCTATGGATTTGTATTTGCGTCCAGAAACCGCACAAGGTATTTTTGTGAATTTTCTCAATGTTCAAAAAACAGGTAGAATGAAAATTCCGTTTGGAATTGCACAAACTGGAAAAGCCTTTAGAAATGAAATCGTTGCACGACAATTTATTTTTAGAATGCGTGAGTTTGAACAAATGGAAATGCAATTTTTTGTAAAACCAGGGACCCAAAAAGAATGGTATGATCAATGGAAAGCAACCCGATTAAAATGGCACCTCTCTCTAGGAATGGGTGCAGAGAACTATCGTTTTCATGACCATGATAAATTAGCACATTATGCAGATGCAGCAGCAGATATTGAGTTTAAATTCCCATTTGGTTTTAAAGAATTAGAAGGAATTCATTCTCGGACTGATTTTGATTTAAAAGCACATGAAGAATTTTCTGGAAAAAAATTGCAATACTTTGATCACGAAGACAATAAAAGTTACACTCCTTATGTAGTAGAAACTTCTATTGGTTTAGATCGAATGTTCTTAGCCGTTTTTTCAAATTCATTACAAGAAGAAGCTATAGAAAATGGTACTTCACGTACAGTTTTAAAATTACCCGCAATCTTAGCACCTTATAAAGCAGCGATTCTTCCATTGGTAAAAAAAGATGGATTGCCAGAAGTTGCACGTAAAATTATGGACGATTTAAAATGGGATTTCAACGTTTTTTATGACGAAAAAGATGCCGTTGGAAAACGTTATAGAAGACAAGATGCAGCAGGAACTCCTTTTTGCATTACAGTAGATCACCAGACCCTTGAAGACAAATCTGTTACCATTCGTCATCGAGATACGATGGAACAAAAAAGAGTAAAAATTACAGAATTGAAAGAATTGATACACGCAGAAGTTGCCGTAAAAAATTGGCTTCAAAGAATGTAGTTTTGCAAGACTTTTAAAGTTTAAAAACCTCACGAATTTCGTGAGGTTTTTTTATGAACTTCTTTATGAAATTAAAATTTCCATCCAACATTTACACCCACTCTTGGTACTAAAATTGGTGAGTTAGCACTAAATAAATTTCGAGCAATACCTACATAAGCATCTACAAGAAAGCCACTTTCTGAAACGTATTTTGCTCCAAATGAGATCCCCAAAGCACTGTCAGAATATTTTTCATAAATATTAGGTTCCCCTACTATTTCAATTTTTTTATACCCTTTTCCAATTCCGAAGAACCCTTCTCCAAAAAGATTCCAAACCCTGTCAGCGGTGAAATAATGTCGCAAGTAAGGAGTTATCATACTTTCTTCATTGTATCTGAAGTCTGCAGATTTTTGTTCAAAGTTATACAAACCAGAAATTCCAATCGAAGTGTCTCCACTGAGATAGTATTCGTAGGAAACATCAATCGTTTTGAAGATCAATGCGTTTGCAATATTTAATTTTACTTCTTGTTGTGCAAGCGTTATTGTAGCTATTAAAAGCGTAAAAATTAATAGTATTTTTTTCATATAATCTTATTTTTCATCAAATTTACAAAAATAAGATGACTTAAAATCGATAGCCAAGTGAGATTCCTCCTCTACCTACTGCCTCAATAGAACTGTTGTTCCCTCCTAAGTTTCTTCCAATTCCTAAATAGATCTCGGCTGTAAATCCTTTTTTGGTTGTAAATTTTCCTCCGATAGAAATTCCAACGGCAAAATCGGTTTGATCTTCTTGCCTTTAGTTACCACTTCCATTAAAATCAAACGTTTCATTCTCATAGGTGTGCAACATGCCAAAACCTTCTACAAAAAAACCTCTTGCATAATAGTTTGAAAAATATCTTCTGTAAAAAGAAGTTAAAGAGGATTTTCTATAATAATTGAGTACTTCACTTTCATTAATAGCTAACAGTCCAGCAATTCCAAAAGAAGATTCTTCATTTATTAGGTACTCATAAGAAACATCTAACCATTCAAAGGCAAGCAAGTTCAATCCATTAATTTTTACTTCATGTTTTTTGTTTACATCCTGAGGAAATTCAGGTGTTTTTTCTGTTGCTGCTTCTTGACCAAGTGCAAGTCCGCTAACGAATAGGCAAATAAATAAGGTGTATTTTTTCATTTTTCTTCATTTTTTTTGTGCATCATTTAGGCGTCAACAAGTGTACCAAAAAAACTAAAAAAGTGCTTTTAGTTGAATACTTCCTGTGTGAATTGTTTTCGAATTTTCACTTTTTCTTCCCAAGTAGCTTACATTTAAGTTTAGAAAAGCATTTAGTTTCTGACTGTAAAGTAAGTTCCAAGTATAATTTTTTCCTGGCTGTAAGCCTTCTAACATTTGGTAAGCAACAGGCGTATTTATATTTCCAGTAAAGGCGTTTAAAAAAACCGTGGCATTTGCACTTATTCGATTTTTCTTTTTACTGATGTGAAAATAATCCAATCCAAATTTCTGCTGGTTTAAAGACTCAAAATCTTCCAAGGTATTTACTTTGTTTTTAAAATGGTAAAAAGCAGAAAAACGATGATTATTATGATATGAAAATGAGATTTTTGGTTGTATTTCTTTTGCGATAATTTCATAATTTCGGTTGTTGAAATTTTCTGTTTTCAAATTATTTTCAGACCGCTTTACCATCAAATCAAGCAACCAGAAATCCGAAAATTTGTGGTTAAAGTCTACTTGTGTCTGTTGGAGAGTGTTTTCTTGATTTCCTATAAAATATTGTTGCAAGTTCTTCGAATTTCCAACCGTAAAAGTGGTGCTGTATTTTTGTAGGTTTCGATTAAAATAAAGTTGATTTCTAAAATTGTAATTCAGGCCAATTAGTTTATTTTCATCAAAATCAAAAGGATTGAAATTAAAAGAACTCCCTATGCGTTCCTGTTCGTTATCGGTTACTAAAAAAGTTTGATTACTCCAATGAGAAAACAACTTTTTAAAACCATTTTTGCCTTTCCATTGTGCAAAATTAATCCCTATCGATTGTTGCCATTTAGCACGTTGAGTTGCAATAAAGCGCAAGTTTGGTAGAGGAATTCTTAAGTAATTGGCTTGGTCTTGAAACTGTGCGATTTCGAATTCATCAAAATCCTGCACACTGTCATTATTGTAATCGATCCAGGTATAAAAACCTTGACCAATTTCTGTTTTCACATAGATGTAATCTTGCCGAGCAACATTACCTGAAGAAGTTTCATAAGAGATCTTTAGGTTTACGAAATCATTCAGTAACTTTTGGTGATATACGATTTTAGAGTTTAAAGATTTTTTATCTGAAGTGAAATTATTTTCTGTAATTCTATAATTCGCATAGACCGACAAGTTTGTCTTTTTGGTGTCGACTAATTTCGAGTTGAGGTAGATTGTTTTTCGGTTATTAATTTCTGTAAACCGATTCGATTTGATACTGTCGTTATTTCTAAAGTTAACTCCAAATTTCCCAAAAACCTTTGCGGTATCTCCAATCCCCAGGTACGCCTCGTATTCTTTAAACCGATGACTGGTGTTAATGTATTCTTGGTTGCTGTTTTTTCTGTCGTTTATTTCTGCGTTTGTAAAAGCACCCACCCAACTGCTCGAAAAGTAGTGGTCTAAAGTCGCTCTCGCTCTGAAAAAGGAATTGTCTTCTATCGAAGAAGTATTTTCTAGTAGACTTATCTCCGTTGAGAAATTCGTTTTATCAAATTTGAGTTTGGATATAATTTCATGTTTATTTCCTTTAAAAGCGTTGTTATACCTCAAGCTGTTATAGCGATATGCAATAAAATCCGCTTTTTTATTCTGAAGTGTAAATGCGGATTGAAAGTAGTTTTTTGTAGCATTGTTCGTTAAAATATTCCAATCTCTATTAAATTCTACAGGCTCCCATCCTTGTTCTGTATTGAAGTTTTGTTGCACATACTCGTGATTAATGTCACTTTTTAACTGCCACTTTTTATCAATTAATATTTGTTGCCAACCCACTTTTGCTGCAATCGCAGTATTTTGATTGTCGTCGATGCTAGAAAATAAATTCGCATCATTATTACTAACTGCTATTTCTGAATTGAACCTTGTTTTTTCCGAAGGGTTATAGTCTGTTTTTACAACAAAAACCTGAACTTTAGAGGGAGCAATTAGCTTTATAATAGGGCTGTAATTTCCCAATTGAGCACCTACATATTCGAAAATCGGACCTGAAGCTACGGTTCTCAGAAGGTTGTAATCCCCATTGTTCATCCCTACATTTGTAAATGTTACCGTATAGAGTTCCTCCGTTGCATCGGTTGAATATTCAAAAACTTCATTTCCACCGTCTACAACTTTTTTGTACAATACTTTGTTTTCATTGTAGGTGTCTATAAAAGCGCTTTCCGAAAACATCAAATCGGTATTGTTTCCCGCATTGGCTAATATTTGTTTTTGTTTTTCTGACAATACCTGTTGTAAGGGTTGGTTCTTTGCGTCATTTTCACTGTAAAAATAACCACTTACATTTAGTTTTTCACTGCTATAGTTGACTTCTTCATAGGTTATAAATCGTGTGTAATTTCGATCGGAATATTGAAATTCAATCCAAATACGCATGTCATTGGTAATGGGAAAGGTGGTGTTAAAGGTAATTTCTGACAAGTTATAATCGATCGTATAGGCTTTGTTTTCGCCCGCTTCAAGAAGCACGCCATTTACATATACACTTTCACTGCCAGCAATCATAACAATAGCAGGCTCGTTGTTGGGGCCCATAATTTTGTATGGCCCTTGGTTTCCCTCAACACCAACGACTGTAAAAGTGTTAAATTTCCCTCTAGAAACTGCTCCCGATGCGGCAATGTTTATATTTTCATTTAGAGTTGCTGCTACTTGTAAACCTGCAATTTGCTTGTTAAAATTTAAGAAGTAGCTCTCCTGATTTTGCAATCGGATGTCTCCTGCTTTTACGCGCCAATTGTCACTATACAATTCAATGAATATTCGATCGAAGTCCGTAATATTTTGGGAATACCCGTTTTCTTGTAATGGAATGTTGGTATCGAAAATATTGGCTCTGAGGCTTACCGAACTTGATATTTTACCGGATATTTCTAAATCCAATGCTGAGTTGGTTACTGTATTCTGATTGTTTCCAGAAGTAACCCCTCGGGTTAAAAAACCTTTGGTTTTTAACCCTTCAAAAAGTTGAATATCGCTTGTTTTTTTAGTCGTTGTAAAACTGTACAATGGTCCCGTATTTATATTATTAGGGACTATCAATTTTTTATCAAAGGGAGTATACTCTTTAGTGACAAATTCCGGGAATCGAAAATATTCGACTGTAATTTCAGGATATTTTTCAGCATCAATTACTAAAATTGCCTTTAAAAAATCGATCTGATATTCTTGCGAATTGATTCTTTTTTGAAACTTGTTTCGCACTTTAAAACGTTGCGAATTGATGGGGATCGTATCTATTTGAACGCTGTCTTTTTGAATGCGAAATGTCTTTGTTATAAATTCGTTAGATACTTTTTGTCCTTGGATCGTCGATCCAATAAACAGTAGTAGTAATAACAATAAATTTTTATTCATCTCGTATTTAGAATACTAACGTTGAATTTGCTTTTTTAATATTTAGAAGATTAAAAAAGGGATTGCTGTTTTACGGGGTTTTCGTGATCTAAAAGCCATTTTTTACGCCATACACCTCCAGCATAGCCTGTTAGTGATCCGTCGGAGCCAATTACACGATGACAAGGAATGATGATCCAAATTGGATTTTTGCCATTGGCAGCAGCTATGGCGCGAATGGCTTTTACATCTCCAAGTATTTTGCTCTGTGCTAAATAACTTTTTGTTTCTCCGTAGCCAATTTTCAGCAAAGATTTCCATACTTTTATTTGAAAAGGAGTTCCTTTTGGATTCACCGTTAAGTCGAAATGATCTCTAGTTCCTTCAAAATATTCTTGCAATTGGGCAACGCATACTTGTAAACATTCAGGGACACTTGTGGAGGTTTCAATAGCATCATCTATTACTACAATTGATTGAATGCCGTTTTCATCGCCAATAATTTTTGCCGTTCCTATTGGGGTTTTGTAGTATGCTGTTTTAGATTCCAAAGACGGCTTTTGAATTTTGTGTTGTCATTGCTGCAATTTCATTGAAAGACAAACCATAGAGGTCCACCATCTTATCGATGATCGTTGTAATATAGCTGCTTTCATTTCTTTTTCCTCGATAAGGTACTGGTGATAAATAAGGCGCATCGGTTTCTAATACAATGTGTTGGATATCAATTTCGTTTATAAAAGTATCTATTTTACCATTTTTAAAAGTAACTACGCCGCCAATGCCTAGTTTCATATTGTAAGAAATAGCTTTTTTTGCCTGCTGCAAGGTACCAGAAAAACAATGAAAAATCCCGAACAAATCAGCTCCCTTTTCAGTTTCTAAAACTTCAAAAATTTCATCAAAGGCTTCTCTACAGTGAATTACAATGGGTAGCTTCTTTTCTTTTGCCCATTGTATTTGTGTTCTAAAAGCAACTTTTTGTTGTTCTAGAAAGGTTTTGTCCCAGTACAAATCGATTCCAATTTCACCGATGGCAAAAAAGTTTCGTTGATCAATCCATGTTTTTACCTGTGCCAATTCTTCTTTGTAGTTTTCTTTCACTGAAGTAGGGTGTAAGCCCATCATTAGAAACACCTCGTTGGGGTATTTTTTCTCTAAGTCGAACATCCTTTTAGTATAGCTACTGTCTATCGCTGGAATAAAAAAACGAGATACACCAGCGTCTTTAGCGCGTTGCATCATAGCAGCTCGGTCCGCATCAAATTGTTCAGAATATAAATGAGTATGTGTATCCGTAATCATTAAAAATGTATTTTTGTCAAACGATCTATCGTGCAAAAATACAGTAAATGGCAAGTTTAAAAAAGATACTTAAGAAAAAGAACTACCTAAAAATTAAATTGAAGAAAATGTCCACAAATCATTTAGAACTCAAAGCTTCTATAAATGGAGTACAAGGGCGTTTTATTTTAGATACGGGTGCTTCCAACTCTTGTGTAGGATTAGATTTAATCGCTTTTTTTAATTTGGAGGCGCATGAAAGTGAAACGAAAGCTGCTGGTGCGGGTGCTACAGACATGGAAACACTACAATCCGAGAATAATGCTCTTAAAATTGGTGCTTGGCAACATAAAAATTGCCATTTGGTTTTGTTTAATTTAGCGCATGTAAACACTGCTTTAACGCAACACCATGGAAAAGAGGTGCATGGAATTATTGGGGCGGATGTTTTGGAGAAAGGAAAAGCGATTATTGACTATGAAAAGTATTTTTTGTACCTAAAGAAACCTAAAAAATGGCATTGAGTTCGTATCTTTGAACAATTAAAAAAAGAAAAATATGAGTTTGCAGCAACAGGTAATGGATCAAATGAAAGTAGCCATGAAGGCTAAAAATGCGCTTGCTTTGCGTGCGTTAAGAGCCGTAAAAGCTGCTTTTTTATTAGCCAGTACTGAAACAGGTGCTGCTGAGGAGCTCTCTGAAGCGCAGGCAATGAAGATCATTCAGAAGCAAGTAAAACAAAGAAAAGACAGTGCTGCCATTTTCTTAGCACAGGATAGAAAAGATTTGGCCGACCCAGAATTGGAAGAGATTGCTATTTTAGAGCAATTTTTACCTGCAGCTTTGTCTGAAGCGGCATTGGAAGCTATTGTTGTTGCTTCCATTGCGAAGGTAGGTGCTGTTGGAATGAAAGACATGGGAAAGGTTATGGGAATGGTTTCCAAAGAAGTTGCTGGTCAAGCGGATGGAAAACTAATTTCGCTGTTAGTTAAAAAGCATTTAATGCCATAAAATTTTAAAAAGGCCCAGTAGTTCAACTGGATAGAATATCAGATTTCGGCTCTGACGGTTGGGGGTTCGAATCCCTTCTGGGTCACAAATATTGAATGAAAACCCTTTAAAACACCTTATTTTAAAGGGTTTTTACATTTTTGATACTTTTATTTTGCCGACATATTGCCGACATTTCTGACACCCATTATTATTTAAAACACGAAATCTTAGTCGCGATTAGAATATAACGATACTTTGCGCTGAAAATTTCCTGACTTTACAGACGTAAAAATGAAAAGAAGACGCGAACTCTTTGATCTGACCAAGAATAAAATAATGTTGTATCAATAAATATAAAACAAACTAAAGATCTAGACAATATAGGTATCGTGTTCAATATTCAGAGATCAATTGCATTTAAAATTAGAATCTGTAGTAAATAAAAAACCTCCTTAAAAAGGAGGTTCTTCGTTTAAAATTATGAAGAATGAATTTTTATTTTTCTTTAGTAGTTACTTTTTTATTTGCAAATGGTGAAAACTGGAATAAAATACCTCCGATCAAAAAGCTTGCAAATACTTATAAAATACTGGTGAGTTGTTCGGAGAATATTTCCCCTGACTTAAATTTTTCCGTCAAAATCACATTTTGAAATATTGGCAGCAGAACCTGAAGCGATTAAAAGACATGGCTAAGTAATCCGAACTTTCTAAAAAGTGATCTGTGAATTCTATAAAAATAAAACGTCATGTATGATACAACGTTAGTAACAGCAAAACTAGGGGTATTTTTTTTGACCAAACTATGCTAAACCAATACCACCTAGAAATTAAAATTAAAGCATTATTACATAAGATTTATTTATTCATTTTTAAACTGGCTTCTTGGATCCTCAACAACATCTTAGCGTAGGTATCTGCAAAAGCGAGCATTTCTTGTTCTGTAAGGTTTTCTTTCATAATATCCCCTTTGGCTTCAAGTTGCTCGATTTTTTCTAATAGAGGAGCTATTTTCATTGTTGAATTGGCTACTGATGACAGCGCACTCAAAGTACTTGTAAAATCTGTTTCACCTTCATTTTTTTTAGAAGCTTCCGCTAAATCTTCAATCATTCCAACATACTCATCTATAACCTCATTAAACGTGTCAAAATAAATAACAACCTGTTCGTTTTTTGCGAGTTCACTTGGTATTGGGACTCCTTTTGGTTTACTATTACAGCTGATAATTATCAAGGAAATAGTTAAAAAATAAATAATTTTTTTCATGATATAATTTTTTTGCCTACTATGTTTTGGTGTTCAGCGACTCCATTTTTTTATTTCTTTAATATTACAATTTTAATATAACAGATGTAGCCCATTTTATGCCCATTTTATAAATATATATGACTTTAGGGCCTTGTTCCGAAAAGTCATTTTCTGAATATATTATTGTGACCTAACAGCTCCACAAAGTCTCTTGACTTAACAAAACAAATCAGTGCCCTATGTATATCCATATTTTAGTTGCTGAATAGTTAGTATCTTTGAGATATCAACCAATTACAATTTCCATTCATGATTTTATTTTTTCAAGCCGCTTTAATAATTCTCACTTTTGTTACTATATTATGGATCTGGAGTGTGTTTATTAAAAATGCAAGTATCATCGATGTTTTTTGGGGTTTGGGCTTTGTTAGTATCAATGTATTTTATGCCAGTATGTCTGGTAATTTAACAGCAAGAAAATTACTAGTTTTGTCCTTAGTAACTATTTGGGGCTTACGGCTTGCGATTTATTTGGCGTATAGAAATTATGGAAAAGGAGAGGATTTTAGATATCAGGAGTTTCGAAAAAATTTTGGACCTAATCGCTATTGGTGGGTAAGTTTCTTCCAAACATTTTTACTGCAAGCTGCTCTCATTATGATCATATCGCTGCCGCTTTTAGGAATTCATACGAGTACGAATTCTGGTGCTTTGAACGCACTGGATTATTTAGGAATCTTCGTATGGACTGTTGGATTTATTTTTGAAGCCGGCGGAGATTATCAACTAATGCGCTTTCAACGAAATCTAAATAATAAAGGGAAGGTCTTAGATCGTGGATTTTGGAAATATACCCGGCATCCAAATTATTTTGGAGATGCTGCCGTTTGGTGGAGTTATGCAATTTTTAGTATTGCTTCAGAGAGCTATTGGCAGATAATTGGCGCTATGATAATGACTTTACTAATCATTAAAGTATCAGGAGTGAGTTTGCTTGAGAAAACCTTAAAAGACACAAAACCTTTGTATAGAGATTATATAAAAAAAACCAATTCTTTTTTACCCTGGTTTCCTAAAAAATAAACAATTATGGAGTTCAGTATCAAAAATATCTTATTCTTCTTCTTTGTGGCCTGGGGTTTTCCGATGGGTTACTACAGAAGCAAATTTCGAAAAATCGTCTATGAGACAGACAGTTGGACCATCAATATCAAACCGCTTTTTTGGAAAGAATTAAAAGGACTGTTTGGGAATCTCTATCCAGAAAACCTTCAATATAAAAAATTTAGAAATTTCTATTTATTTTATCTCAGTATTTACTTGTTATTGTTCCTTACTTACCTTGCTGTTTGATTTCAATACTTAGAGATAAACCATACCAATTACGGATTGGTTTCAGGAGCATTCTGAGGTCAATTCATCCACAATCAATCCATCCTGTAAGGTGCCAATAACTCCCATAGCTGCTCTTTCTCCAGCAATCATAGCAGCATTTAAAGAGCCGTTTAAGAGTTGATCTCCTGCTAAAAAGATGGAAGAAGTTAACTTTGTTTCTGTACTTGAGAGCTCGTATTGAAGGTTGCTTAATTTTGGTAACCCTTTTTTAATTTGATAGTGTTTGATGAATTTTGGATTGGAAATTCCACAAAAAACATGCAATTCTTCAACGACCTTTTCAATCAGTTTTTCTGCAGTTAAATTATGGTCTTCCACAATGGTCACTGAAAGTAATTCCTTTGCTCCTTTTGTTTCCGTAGCTACTGAAGTAGGATAAAAAAGATTATTAATCAATGCATTTTTATCAGCAATCAACCCGATAATGGGTCTTTGAAGGGTTCTTTTTGAAGTTTCAAAATACAAGGTGTCACAACTTTTCCAGGCTGTTTCTTGGTTTTTAAGATTGGCAACCAAATGACTAGCCTCTGTGGCAATAATAGTGAAATGGCTTTCTATTTCTGAACCATCTTGTAAAATAACAGTCTTATTTTTTACTTCTTTTACAGGAGAATTCAACACTATTGTTGTGTTTTTTAAACCGTCTTTTAACTGATTTGAAATGGCTTGCATCCCTGCTTTTGGGAGAGCCGCAAAGCCGTTTCCAAACATTTTGTATACAAATTCAAACATGCGACTCGAGGTGTCCAGATTGGGTTCTAAAAAGATACCACTAAAGAACGGTTTGAAGAAATCCTGAAGCATCGCTTTTGAAAAACCAAGCTTTTGCAAATAAGTTAAGGTGGTTGTTTCCGGTGTTTTAAAAATTGCTGAAATTGATTTTTTCTTTAAATGCCTGTTGAGTTTTAAAATTTTGAGTTTGTCCGCAAAATTGCCAATAGACGCCAACAGTGTTGGTAGTAATAATGATAAATTACGCAATGGATCTCCAATAGTTTGTGATTTTTCATTTTTAAAAATGGTTGCACCCGGCAATAATTCCTGAAGTGCTAAGCCTTTTAAATCTAAATATTTCTTCGCAGCAGGATAGGAAGTGAGTAATACTTGAAAACCATGATCAAGTTGGTACCCTTGAACGGTATCCGATTTTACCCGACCGCCAACCGTTTTAGAGGCTTCAATGATGGTGGGTGAATAGCCATTGTTTTCTAAAACTTTGGCAGCAATTAAACCACTCACTCCAGCACCAATAATGTGTATTTTATATGCAGATTTCTCCATTTTGTTCTTGTATTAGTTTGGCTTTCTTTTTCAAGTAGCTTGCAACAATTCTTTGTACATCTCGGTTGTCTTTTTTGGGTTGCACAAAAAATTGATAATCCGCTGGTTGTGTCAGTTGTGCTGCTTGCTTTTTGTCTAAATAGCCAAAACCTTGATAAATACCATTCAAAATTAAAGCAAAACCAATTTCATTTTCAGCAACGCCCTTTTCTGTAATAACTAAATTTTCTGCCCCAATTCCAACCGATGTAATGGCTTTATTTACGCGTTTATTATAGTCTTCTACTGTTTCCTTGTCACAACAAATACCTTTACATTCTTTAAGTTGATAGTGAAAACAGCTCGATACATTGGTCTGTAAATGGCAATATTTTGGGCACAATTCAAATTCTTTGCACAGCAGTTCTATGTGTTTTCTACATTCGGCTACGGTGTAGTATTTCATGATGGGGTTTGGTGCTAATTTAAGGCGGTTGTAGGCCAAATGAAGCACTCCTTTTTGGTCTTCATATGCAAACAATCCAATAGCTTCTCCTGCGCGTCTTTGTGCTCTGTTGTATTTTGGATAATGCTGTTTTATTTCTGCAGATTCGTGCAAGAGTGCCAATAACTCGCTGCCTGTTAGGGTGTAGGTGATGTCGGCAGTTTCTTGACACATCGAAATTTCTTTCTTTTTTTTGTCATAAAAATGACTGATGACGCGTTGCTTTATATTGTTGGCTTTGCCAACATAAATAATTTCTTTAGCTGGGTTTTTAAAATAGTAAACTCCGTGTTTTTCGGGAAGCTGATCAACAACCTTTTTGTCTAAAAGAGGTGGTAAAGTGGCTTGCCTCGATTTTGGATTTAAAAAAGAATTGATGGTGAAGTTAGTATCTCTTTTTAGGAGTCTTTTAAACAATTCTACGGTTGCTTCTACATCCCCTCTTGCGCGGTGTCTTGCGGAAATAGGAATGCCTTCATCTGCACAAATATTTCCTAGGCTATAGGATTGAAGTCCGGGAATTATTTTCCGTGACAAACGAACAGTACAGAGTTTTTTACGTTTAAAATCAAAGCCTAAACTTTTAAATTCTGCGTGAATGATATTGTAATCGAAGTTGACATTGTGTGCTACAAAAATACAGTCTTTGGTAATCTCTTCGACTTTTTTTGCAATCTCGAAAAACCGTGGCTGGTTTCGAACCATAGCTTGGGTAATTCCAGTAAGATTTGTTATGAATGTAGGAATGGGTGCTTCTGGATTGACCAATGTTGTAAATTCTTCCAACACCTTTTCTCCATCAAAAATAAAGATAGAGATCTCGGTAATCTTTTGCCCCTTGTATCCATTTCCCGTAGTTTCTATATCTACGACTGCGTACCTTCTATCCAATCGTATTTTTTAAATCTGCAATGGTTTCTGTTGGGTTTTCTGCACCAAAAACATAGCTACCAGCAACCAAGACATTGGCGCCCGCTTCTATCAATGCATTGGCGTTTTTATTGGTCACACCACCATCAATTTCTATTTGACAGCTTGAATCTGTAAATTCAATAAGGTATTTTAGTTGTGCGGTTTTTTTATAGGTATTTTCTATAAAAGATTGGCCACCAAAACCAGGGTTTACACTCATAATACAGACCAAATCCAAGTCTTGAATAATGTCTTCTAAAACGGCTATCGGTGTGTGCGGATTTAAGGCAACTCCAACTTTCATTCCTGCCGCTTTTATGGCTTGTACTGTTCTGTGTAAATGGGTACACGCTTCGTAATGAACCGTTAAGATATTGGCACCTAAATTCGCAAAAGTTTCAATGTATTGATCTGGATTTACAATCATCAAATGCACATCTATTGTTTTTGTTGCATGTTTGGCGATGGCTTTTAAAACCGGCATTCCATAAGAAATGTTTGGAACGAATACGCCATCCATAATATCAATATGAAACCAATCTGCTTCACTGTTGTTTACCATTTCGATATCGCGTTGTAAATTACCGAAATCTGCTGCTAAGATAGAGGGTGCTATTAAATTACTCATTGGTTTTTTATTATTGTGTATTGGATACTGTAAAAATAGGAATATAAAATAAAAAACTCTCGAATTCATTTCGAGAGTTTTACAAGTTTTATTTACAATAATGATTACCCAAGGTAGGTCATCAAAATTTTACTTCTTGAAGTATGCTTTAATCGTCGTATTGCTTTTTCTTTAATTTGACGAACTCGTTCACGCGTTAGGTCGAATGTTTCACCAATTTCTTCTAAGGTCATTGGTTGATGTTCTCCCAAGCCAAAGTATAGTTTTACAACGTCTGCTTCACGGGGTGTTAGTGTTTCTAAGGCTCTGTTAATCTCTATGCGTAGCGACTCGTGTAGTAATGTTTTGTCTGGGTTTGGCGATTCTCCAGAATTTAATACATCGTATAAGTTAGAGTCTTCCCCTTCAATTAAGGGTGCATCCATGGATACGTGACGTCCAGAATTCTTCATGGATTCTTTTACGTCGTTTACCGTCATGTCTAACTTCTTAGCAATCTCTTCTGCACTTGGAGGACGTTCGTTTTCTTGTTCTAAGAAAGCATACATCTTATTAATTTTGTTAATCGAACCAATTTTATTTAACGGCAAACGAACAATTCTAGATTGTTCTGCCAATGCTTGTAAGATCGATTGACGAATCCACCATACGGCATAGGAGATAAATTTAAACCCTCTTGTTTCATCAAAACGTTTTGCTGCTTTAATTAAACCTAAGTTTCCTTCATTAATTAAATCGGGTAAGGTTAGTCCTTGATTTTGGTATTGTTTTGCAACAGAAACCACAAAACGTAAGTTTGCTTTTGTTAACTTCTCTAAAGCGCTTTGATCACCCGCTCTTATTAGCTGAGCTAATTCTACTTCTTCATCTGCAGTAATTAGATCTACTTTACCAATTTCTTGTAAATATTTGTCTAAGGATGCTGTTTCTCTATTGGTTACCTGTTTTGTAATTTTTAGCTGTCTCATTGAAGTTTCAAAAAAATATTAGGGGTTCATATCTGTGCTCATTTTATTATACGTTTCAAACATTTACTTTGTTACAAAATGGAGGTGTTTTATTATAAAAATGTTTCGTGGAGCCTTTTTTAACAAAAAAAAGAGACCGTATTGAGGTCTCTTAGCTATTTGTGAAGATTTATTTTAGAACAAGCCATTTATTTGTGCATCGATTCTGTCGATGATATAGCCTAAATCTTCTTGATTGTCTACAAAATTTATGTTGTTTACATCGATGATTAATAACTTTCCTTTGGTGTATGTTGAGATCCACGCTTCGTATCGTTCGTTTAATCGACTTAGATAGTCAATGCTAATTGAGTTTTCATATTCTCGCCCTCTTTTGTGAATTTGACCTACCAAGGTAGAAATGTCTGCACGTAAGTAGATTAATAAATCGGGCGGTGTTACTAGTTTTTCCATCAACTCAAACAAAGAACTATAATTGCCATAATCTCTATTGGTCATTAGCCCCATTGCATGAAGGTTTGGTGCGAAAATATGTGCGTCTTCATAAATCGTTCTGTCTTGAATTATTTTCTTGCCTGTTTCCCGCAATTCTAGAATTTGACGAAAACGACTGTTTAAGAAATAGACTTGTAAATTAAATGACCAACGCTCCATTTCTGAGTAAAAATCATCTAAATAAGGATTCTCATCAACAGATTCGTAATGAGGTTTCCAGTTGTAATGTTTGGCTAAAAGTTTTGTGAGCGTAGTTTTACCTGCGCCAATATTTCCTGCAATTGCAACGTGCATAAATTAAATATTAGAGGTTTGGTTGGTCCGATAAAGGTAGTAAATTTTTGCCATTAGAAGTTCATTAGCAGATCAATTTATACCCAAACCCACGAATATTTATTATTTGAATGTTTGCTATTTTTTTAGTTCTCAAAAATTAGAATTCTTTGCTAAAGATGTTAAAAGATGTTAAATAGAGAGCTAATTTAATTTAATTTCTAACTTTGTACAGAATTAAAAATATAATATTTCATGAAAACTACTACCTCCATTTTAATCGCATTAATTTCTTTTGCGTTAAATGCACAAAATTTTTCAGGAAAAGCGATTTACAAAACAAGCAGAAAATCGACGATTTCGTTTGACAAAGAAAAAAATCCCGGAATTTCTGATGAAATGCAGCAACAACTTCAGGCTAGAATTCAAAAAATGAATCAGAAAACATTTATTTTAAATTTTGATAAAAAAACATCTACCTATAAAGAAGATGTTCAATTAGATGCGCCAAATCCTAAAGTAGGTGGAGCTGGTGTGATGGTCATGTCTTTTGGAGGTTCAGGAAATGGAAGTGTGTATTTTAAGAACATTAATGAAAAACGGTTTGTCAATCAGACCGAAATTATGGGGAAGCGTTTTTTGGTGAAGGATTCCTTGCCCAACTATCAATGGGACCTGTCTACTGAAACCAAAAACATTGGAAACTACACGTGTTATAAAGCAACCTTTACCAGAGAGGTAGAAGATATTAAGATGGTTTTTGAAGATGGAGAGTCGAAGGAAGATAAAATAAAAAAAACAGTAACCACAACCGCATGGTATACTCCACAAGTCCCTGTGAGTAATGGTCCAGACAATTATCAGGGATTACCGGGTTTAATATTAGAAATAAACGATGGAGAAAGATTGATCGTTTGTACAGAAATTATCTTAAATCCATCCGAGAAAATTGATGTCAAAGCACCCGAAAAAGGCGAAATTGTTTCTCAAGAAGCCTATAACAAAATTCAAGAAGAAAAGACCAAAGAATTAATGGACCGTTTTAAAGGTAGGAATGGCGTAAACATGGGAGGAGGCATCAATATTAAAATAGGAGGATAATTTAAGTTTGATTATTTTCACCACCCCCATTAAACTTTTAATTTCTTTTTAAGTCCAAGAGTTGCTAATTAACATTATTTTTGATAAAAAATTTATACTACTATATTATGAAATCACTATTTACCATTCTACTCACCTTTATAACTGTTTTTACTTTTGCGCAGAATAATTTTCAAGGCAAAGCCGTCTATATGTCTAAAACCTCTATGGACATGAGTCGATTTGATAAAATGCCAGAACAGCGTAAAAAACAAATGATGGCGCGTTTTAAGAATTTTCTTGAGAAAACCTATACGTTGAGTTTCAATAAAACAGAATCTTCATTTAAAGAAGATGTTGCCTTAGAAGGCCCAGGAGCTTCCGGTCCAAGTTGGGGAAGAAGCAATGGTCAAGGTTCGATCTATAAAAGTTTGAAAGACAAAAAAATGATTGAAGACGTTGAGCAATTTAGCAAACGTTTTTTAGTTACAGAAGACATGGGGCAATTGGAATGGGAATTAGGAATAGAAACCAAAAAGATTGGAAACTATACTTGTTACAAAGCCACTTTAGTCAAAGAAGATACTAATGTAGATTGGGGAAGTATTTTTAGTAGAAGAGGAAACAATAAGAAAAAAGATTCTACAAACACCCAAGATAGTAAACCAGCAAAGAAGATGTTGAATGTTACTGCTTGGTATTCGCCACAGATTCCAGTAAGTTCTGGTCCAGATAAATATTATGGATTGCCAGGATTAATTTTAGAATTAAATGCGGGTAGAACTACCATGTTGTGCACAGAAATCGCCATCAGTTCTACTGGAGATTTAGAAATTAAAGAACCTACCAAAGGAAAAGAAGTTTCGAGAGAGGAATACACTCAAATTGTAAAAGAAAAAACGGAAGAGTTGAAAGAGCGTTTTAAAAATAGAGGACGTGGTGGTAGAGGAAGAGGCTACTAAAAAAGTACAATTACCAATCAAAATATTTATATGAAAAAATTACTGTTTATTGCCATTTGTATGGCATCGTGGATTTCTACTGCTCAAATAGAATTGAAAGGAGTCGTAAAAGACTCTATTGGAAATCCTTTAGAAATGGCAAATGTAATTGCCATTGATACCATTGCAAAAAGAATTGCCTCCTATGGTTTTACAGACGGACAAGGGAATTTTAAATTAGATTTAAAAAAGAATACCATCTACAACATAAAGATTAGTTATGTTGGTTATGGAGATGTAAGCGAATTTTTAAAAACAACTGAAACCAATACCTCTAGAAACTACACCATGTCGGAAGACAACATGTTAGAGGGAATTAATATTGTTTCTAAAATGCCAGTAACTATTAAAGGAGATACCATTATTTACAATGCGGATTCCTTTAAAAATGGTTCCGAACGTAAACTCGAAGACGTCTTAAAGAAATTGCCAGGGGTAGAGGTAAATGATGCTGGTGAAATTGAAGTAGAAGGAAAAGTAGTTGAAAAAATAATGGTAGATGGAAAGGAATTTTTTAGTGGAGATACCAAATTAGCCTCAAAAAACATTCCTTCAAATGCGGTTGATAAGATTCAGGTGTTGCGAAATTATTCCAATGTAAATCAATTAAGTGGAGTTCAAAACAACGAAGATAGAGTAGCCATAAATATTAAATTAAAAGAAGGCAAAAAGAATTTTTGGTTTGGAGATGTTACCGCTGGTGGTGGAGATTCTCCTGATACTGCATTGTATCTTTTTCAACCGAAATTATTTTATTATACTCCAAAATATACAATTAACGTCATTGGAGATTTAAATAACATGGGAGATGTTGTTCTTAGTAGAAGAGACTTGAGAGGTTTTGGAGGAAATTTTCAAAGTCAGAGTCCGTCCAATGGAACCAACATTAACATTGCCGATGCCGGAATTGGATTTCTAACTGCTAATGCTAGAAATGCAAATCGAATTGAGACCAAATTAAGTGCCTTAAATTTTAGTTACTCACCAAATTCAAAATTAGATTTAAGCGGATTCTTAATTTTTTCAAGTAATAGTAACGGACAAAGAAATATTAATGCGATTGATTATGTAGATCCAAATACACCAGATGATTTTGTAGACAATACAACAGATCAGACAAGTAACACTGGATTGTTTCGATTTAGTTCTAGTTATAAGAAAGATTTTGACAATCAGATGAACTACAATGTGTCGGGTCGTTTTACCAATGAATTCCGAGTAGATAATGTAAATTCATTAGTACTGAGTGATATTACTGAAATGGAAAATGCAACCCCATTTACTATAAATCAAGATTTAAGTTATTTCTATACTGCAAGTGAGACCAGTATTTTTGCCTTAGAAGTAAAGCATTTATTACAGGATGAAGATCCGTTTTATGTGGCTTCTTTAGAAAACGATCCGAATAATAATGAGGATGAAGATAATGACGGTTTTGACGATGCTGCAGGAGCTTTAGGATTAAATACATCGAATCAGTTCTACAATTTAGAACAAGAACGGAAAGTAAAATCGAATCAATTGGATGCGAAACTAGATTACTATTATATTTTAAATTCGAAGAGCAATTTGAATTTTGTAATGGGTACCATTTTAAGTAAGCAAAATTTCAATTCTCGCTTTTTTCAAACCTTAGACAATGGGGCTGAATTCGAGCCAGATCCAATAATTGAAGGAGCAGACAATACCAGAATCACAAACGACACTGAATATAACTTTACAGATATCTACGGGGGGTTGAGGTATCGTTTAAAATCAGGGATTTTTACCTTTACTCCTGGAGTTACCATTCACTCGTATACTTCAAAGAACATTCAGTACGGTTCTGAAATGTTTCAAGATAAATTTGCAAAACTATTGCCAGAATTTAATATGGTGGTGCAATTTAAAAGAAGTGAAAGCTTGAACTTCACCTATAAAAAAGAAGTTAATTTTACAGACGTAAATCAAATTGCTAGCGGTATTGTTGCCAATAGTTACAATTCCTTTTTTGCTGGAAATTCTGACTTAACCAATGCTAGCACCCACAATTTAAGATTGAATTATAGAAGTTTCAACTTATTTGACGGAAGCAGTATTTTTGGAGGAGTAAATTATCGTAAAACAGCAGACCAAGTAAATAGAAATACTATATTTCAGCCGAGATCGGTCGTGTCAAGCAGCTCATCTATCAACTCTACTTTTGACAATGAAAGTCTTACAGCATACGGAAACCTTAGCAAAACCTTTAAAAAGATTACTGCAAGACTAGGGGGTAATTTTACCTATGCAAAAAGCTATCAATCAATTAATTTTATAGAGAATACGAACGAAAGCTTTGTGAAAGGAATCAATACAAGAATTGGAACCAATTTCACAAAAGCACCAAACCTTAGTTTGAATTATAGACTTTCTTTTGTAGATCAAAAGAATAGTTCTAGAGCATCCGATATCAAAACTGTTACCCACGCACCTTCTATTGATTTTGACGCGTATCTTTGGGAATCTGTAACCTTGAGATCCGATTTCTCATACAATGAACAAAGGCAAGGTGGAAGTGTCTTAAATTCCTACAAAATATTGAATGCTAAAATAGCCTATCGAAAAGATAGAGATGCAAAATGGGAATATGAACTCGTTGGGAGTAACTTACTTGCAACAGGTTCAAATGCTTCTGTAAACCAGGGAGTTGTTTCTTTTAACGTAAGAGAAACCTTTATTTTGCCTAGGTTTATTAGCTTTAGAGTACGTTACCAATTATAATAAAAGAAGACAAACCAAATAAAAAAGGACTCAATTAACGGAGTCCTTTTTTGTTTTATGAAACTAATTTTTTATGTCAAAATTAGATATTAAAAGCCTCTTTTATGTTGTCTACAAAATCTAATTTCTCCCAGGTAAACGTTTCTATTTCTTGTGAAACTGTTTCGCCCATTGGGTTTGTAAATGTAACTGTTTTTACTTCTGGAGTTCTTCCCATATGACCATAAGCAGCCGTCTCTGAATAAATAGGCGCTCTTAACTTTAAACGCTTCTCAATAAAATAAGGACGCATGTCAAAAATAGATTCTACAATTTTACTAATGGCTCCATCCGTTAAATCTACCTTGGCAGTCCCATAGGTTTCCACATTAATACTCGTTGGTTTTGCAACACCAATAGCATAGGAAACTTGTACCAACACCTCTTTACACAATCCAGCCGCCACTAAGTTTTTAGCAATATGTCTTGTTGCATAGGCACCAGAACGATCTACCTTACTAGGATCTTTTCCTGAAAAAGCACCACCACCATGGGCCCCTTTTCCTCCGTAGGTGTCCACAATAATTTTACGACCTGTCAATCCGGTATCCCCATGCGGTCCTCCAATCACAAAAACACCTGTTGGATTGATGTGATAGGTAATGTCGTTAGTAAATAGCCTTTGTATGTGTGCTGGTAATTTTGCAACCACTCTAGGAATTAAAATGGAAACAATATCATTTTTAATTTTTGCTAACATTGCTTTGTCAGACGAGTCAAAATCATCATGCTGAGTAGACACCACAATGGCATCAATTCTTTGTGGAATATTATCATCAGAGTATTCAATTGTAACCTGCGACTTTGCATCGGGTCTTAAGTAAGTAATGTCTTTATTTTCTCTTCGCAATGCGGCCAATTCAGTCAACAATCTGTGGGAAAGTTCCAAGGCCAACGGCATGTAGTTTTCGGTTTCATCTGTTGCATATCCAAACATCATTCCTTGATCTCCTGCACCTTGTTCTTCTGGGTTTGCTTTGTCTACACCTTGATTGATATCTGGCGATTGTTCATGAATTGCAGAAAGTACTCCACATGAATTTCCGTCGAACATATAAGCACTTTTTGTATATCCAATTTTATTGACGACATCTCTTGCTATTTTCTGAACATCCAAATAGGTTTTAGATTTTACTTCACCTGCCAAAAAAACCTGACCTGTTGTAACTAGGGTTTCACAAGCTACTTTTGAAGTTGGATCAAAGGCTAAAAAATTATCAATTAAAGCATCAGAAATTTGATCTGCAACTTTGTCTGGGTGTCCTTCAGAAACACTTTCTGAGGTAAATAAATATGACATAACTTGTTTTTTATGATAGAAAAAAATAAAAATGGATTGCAGGGGTGCTAAAAGGAGTAGGAATTACTGCTTTAGCATTTTGTTATGTTGAGGTTGTTTTCACAATTTTCAACAAAGAGGTTGCAATCAGTTCAAATTTTTCCTCTTAAATTCAGCTGCAAAGTTACAGTTAAATTTTAAAAACCAATACGAATTTTAAACATTTATTTTTCTTGTAAATTCTTTTTTCAATAAAAGAAAAGCATTCCTTGTTCTTAAAATAGGAATTCTGTAATAAGAAGATTCTTTATTTCTGAATTTGTTAAAAATGAAAAAAAAATGAAAAAGTATTAGGAAATTAAATTTTTATGCCCCTATATTTGTACTCACAAAGTTCAATAATTTATTGAAATGTTATCAAGAAAGGTGGAGGGATTAGACCCTGTGAAGCCTTAGCAACCCTTTAGAAATAGAGAAGGTGCTAAATTCTACCCAAGCTTAAAAACAATGGATAGATAACAAAAGAGAATTTTTCATCCTGGAATTTTCTATTTTTTCTTTTTAACATTTTTCTATTTTAATACATCAATAATTGATGCATTTGGCTTTTGGTTTAATCTTTTATTAACTCAAAAAAATTAGAAAAATGAGTACACAAAAATTAGCAACCCAAGCGTTGCACGTTGGTCACGACACCAAAGAAAATGGAGGTGCAAGAGCTGTTCCTATTTATCAAACTACTTCGTATGTTTTCAACAATTCAGAACATGCGGCAAATCTTTTTTCATTAAAAGAATTAGGGTTTATTTACACCCGTTTGAACAATCCTACAAATCAAATCCTACAAGACCGTTTGGCAGCCATTGAAGGGGGTATTGGTGCTGTCGTTTTTGCATCAGGGACTGCCGCAATTGCAACCGGGCTTCTTACCCTTTTGAAGGCAGGAGATCATATTGTCGCTTCCAGTAGTTTATATGGAGGGACTTACAATCTCTTAAGTGTTACTTTGCAGAGGTTTGGTATTACAACAACGTTTGTAGATGCATCCAGTCCAGCAAATTTTGAAGCAGCAGTGCAAGAAAACACCAGAGCCTTCTTTGTAGAATCATTAGGGAACCCTAAACTCGATGTTTTAGATTTAGAAGAAATATCAAAGCACGCTAAGGAAGCAAAAGTTCCTTTTATTGTAGACAATACCGTTGCAACCCCAGTATTGCTAAATCCGATTAAACACGGTGCGGATATAGTAATTCATTCCTTAACAAAATACATTGGCGGACAAGGAAACTCTTTAGGAGGTGCCATTGTAGATGCAGGAACCTTCGATTGGTCAAGTGGGAAATTTCCAGAATTTACAGAACCATCTGCTGGGTATCATGGATTGAAATACTATGAAACCTTAGGAGCTTCCTCTTTCATATTTAAGTTAATTTTAGAAGGGTTGCGTGATTTTGGAGGCGCATTAAGTCCCACCAACGCATTTCATATTATACAAGGATTGGAAACATTATCCGTTCGAATTCAACAACATTCAAAAAATGCTTTAGCATTGGCAACATGGTTGGAGGCACAAGAAGAAGTTGCTTGGGTAAACTATCCAGGTTTAGAAAGTAGTAAGTACAAATCATTAGCAGATAAATATTTACCAAACGGACAGAGTGGAATCGTCACTTTTGGAACCAAAGGCGGATATGAATCTGCAAAATCGATTGCAGATGCGACCAAAGTATTTTCATTATTAGCAAATATTGGAGATACCAAATCACTCATTATCCATCCAGCAAGTACCACGCACCAACAGTTATCAGAAGTAGAACAAGAAAGTGCTGGTGTTACTAAAGATTTAATTCGCTTGTCTGTTGGTATCGAGGATGTAGAAGATTTAAAAACCGATTTAAAAGCTGCTTTTTCAACCATTTCAGTATAATTTATTGTTTAATAAACACCAAGTGAAACCGACACTACAAAAAATACCAATTGATCATTTTATCACAGAAAGAGGTAAGGCAATTTCTATAGAATTGTCTTACCAACTTTTTGGTCAGCCTTTATTTGAAGCGCCAATTGTTTTAGTAAATCATGCTTTAACTGGAAATTCAAATGTGTGTGGTGAAAAGGGATGGTGGAAAGATTTAATTGGTCCCGGAAAAGCGATTGATACCAACCAATATACCATTTTAGCCTTCAATATCCCAGGAAATGGTTATGATGGTTTTTTGATTGAGAACTATCAAAATTTTATTGCAAAAGACATTGCGAAACTTTTCTTAGTCGGACTCGAAAAATTAAAAATTAACCAACTATTTGCGATTATTGGAGGCTCTTTGGGGGGAGGTATAGCTTGGCAGATGGCTGTTTTACATCCAACCATTTGTATACATTTAATTCCGATTGCATCCGACTTTAGAGCTACAGATTGGTTGATTGCCAATTGTAAAATTCAAGAGCAATTTTTAAATAACTCGTCCAATCCAATTCACGATGCAAGAATGCATGCTATGTTATTGTACAGAACACCAGCATCCTTTAACAAACGCTTCAATAGAACAAAGAATACTGATTTGAAGATTTTTAATATTGAGAGTTGGTTGTTGCATCACGGGAAAAAATTGCAAAAAAGATTTCAATTGTCTGCTTATAAATTGATGAATCATTTGTTGAAATCAATCGATGTCACCAAAGAAAACGAATCGAGTATAAACACGTTAAGTACGATTAAAAGTAGCATTCACATGGTGAGTGTAGATTCGGATTTATTTTTCACCGCTGAAGAAAATCTACACACATTCATTGCCTTATTTAAAGTGAAAAAGAACATTGCCTATTCTGAAATAAAATCAATGCATGGGCATGATGCTTTTCTCATTGAATTTGAGCAGTTGGCAACAATTATTGAACCTATTTTTAAGACCAATTCAGTCTTAAAAACTGCAACATTATAAACAATGGAAGAGTTTAATTTTGAAACAAACGCGATAAGAACACAAACCGAACGGTCTCAATACCAGGAACATTCGACGCCTTTGTACCTAACATCGAGTTTTGTATTTGAAGATGCCGAAGAAATGAGAGCTTCTTTTGCAGAAGAAAAAGAACGAAATCTATACAGTCGTTTTACCAATCCAAACACATCAGAATTTGTAGATAAAATTGTAGCGATGGAAGGCGCGGAAGCTGGATATGCTTTTGCAACCGGCATGTCTGCTATTTTTTCAACATTTGCAGCGCTATTAAATGCTGGTAATCATGTGGTTTCTTGTCGTTCTGTTTTTGGTTCTACACACAGCATGTTTACAAAGTTTTTACCAAAATGGAATATAGAAACTTCCTATTTTAAAGTAGATGAGGTTGATTTGGTGGAAAGTTTGATTCAAGAAAACACCAAGATTTTATACATAGAAACGCCTACTAACCCAGCCGTTGATATTTTAGATTTAGCAGTTTTAGGCGCATTGGCCAAAAAACACGGTCTTATTTTTATCGTAGACAATTGTTTTGCGACTCCCTATGTGCAAAAACCCATCGATTTTGGAGCCGATTTGGTCATTCATTCCGCAACAAAACTCATTGATGGGCAAGGAAGAGTATTGGGAGGTGTTACCGTTGGAAACAAAGAATTGATGCGTGAGATTTATCTTTTCGCAAGAAATACAGGTCCTGCCATGTCTCCTTTTAATGCTTGGGTCTTGTCTAAAAGTTTAGAAACCTTGGCAGTCAGAGTCGAAAAGCATTGTGAAAATGCTTTGAACGTTGCCGAATTTCTCCAGCAAGAACAATCGATTCAATTGGTGAAATATCCCTTTTTAAAATCGCATCCTCAATATGATGTTGCCAAAAAACAAATGAAATTAGGAGGAAATGTGGTTGCCTTTGAGTTGAAAGGCGGCATTACGGCAGGAAGAACCTTTTTGAATAAAATAAAAATGTGTTCGCTTTCTGCCAATCTGGGGGATACGAGAACTATTGTTACGCATCCTGCGAGTACTACGCATGGAAGATTATCGGAAGAAGATCGACTAGAAGTTGGAATTACAGATGGTTTGGTAAGGGTTTCTGTTGGATTGGAAAATATAGATGATATTATCAAGGATTTAAAACAAGCTTTGGAAGATGCCTGATATTTATAAAGAAGTGCAAAAAAGAATTTTAGTGCTCGATGGTGCCATGGGAACCATGCTGCAACAGTATCAATTTACAGAAGCAGATTTTAGAGGCGAACGCTTTAAAGACTATCCAAGTCCATTACAAGGAAATAATGATTTGTTGTCACTCACACAACCCGAAGCCATTGAAAGTATCCATGCAAAGTATTTTGCCGCAGGTGCAGATATTGTAGAAACCAATACTTTTTCAGGAACTACTATTGCCATGGCAGATTATCAAATGGAAAACTTGGTGTATGAGCTTAATTTTCAATCTGCAAAAATCGCCAAAAAGATTGCAGAGGAATTCACAGAAAAAGAACCACACAAACCACGCTTTGTAGCCGGAGCTATAGGGCCTACCAACAGAACCGCAAGTTTGTCTCCCGATGTCAACAGACCTGAATACAGAGCGATTACATTTAACGAATTACGTATTGCCTATAAGCAACAAGTGGAGGCCTTGTTAGATGGAGGTGTAGATATGTTGCTGGTAGAAACTATTTTTGATACGCTCAATGCAAAAGCTGCTTTGTTTGCGATTGAGGAAGTGAAAGAAGAACGAAATATAAAAATTCCGATCATGGTGTCTGGCACCATTACCGATGCTTCAGGAAGAACCCTTTCTGGACAAACCGTCGAAGCTTTTTTAACTTCAGTTTCCCACATACCACTATTTTCTGTAGGGTTTAATTGTGCTTTAGGTGCCCAGCAATTACAACCCTATTTAAGTAGATTGTCCAGAGATACCGATTTTTATACAACGGCACATCCCAATGCAGGATTGCCGAATGCTTTCGGAGAGTATGACGAAACGCCAAAACAAATGCAAGCATTCATTGAAAGTTATTTAAAAGATGATTTGGTCAATATCATCGGCGGTTGTTGTGGAACTAGTCCCGAACATATCCAAGCAATCGCAGAAGTTGCAGCAAAATATCAACCTCGAAAAGTGGGATCTTAAATGAAAAGTGATTGTAAAAAATACTTAAGCTTATCCGGTTTAGAACCCTTAATTCTATCGGAAAACAGCAACTTCATAAACGTTGGTGAACGTACAAATGTAACAGGCTCTAGAAAGTTTCTTCGCTTAATAAAAGAAGAGAAATATGAAGAAGCATTATCAGTAGCAAGAGATCAAGTAGAAGGCGGGGCACAAATTTTAGACGTCAACATGGACGAAGGAATGTTGGATGGTGTGCAAGCCATGACCACCTTTTTAAATCTCATTGCGTCTGAGCCGGATATTTCAAAAATTCCATTGATGATCGACAGTTCTAAATGGGAAATCATTGAAGCAGGCTTGCAAGTTGCACAAGGAAAATGTGTTGTAAACTCCATTAGTTTAAAAGAAGGAGAAGCAGAATTCCTACGTCAGGCAAAATTGGTAAAACGCTATGGAGCAGCTGTCATTGTGATGGCCTTTGATGAGGAAGGGCAAGCAGACAACTACCAAAGAAGAATTGAAATTTGTGAACGTTCCTATCATCTTTTAGTAAATAAAGTACAATTCAAACCCGAAGATATCATCTTCGATCCCAATATCTTCCCTGTGGCAACAGGGATGGAAGAACATCGAAAAAATGCTTTAGATTTTTTCAAAGCAACGAAGTGGATTCGAGAAAATTTACCCTGTGCAAATGTGTCAGGTGGGGTAAGTAATGTTTCGTTTTCTTTTCGAGGCAACAATACTGTTCGAGAAGCTATGCACTCGGCATTTTTATACCATGCCATTCAACATGGAATGAATATGGGGATTGTGAATCCAACTATGTTAGAAATTTACGATCAAATTCCGAAAGAATTACTAGAAGCCGTAGAAGATGTTTTGTTAGATCGGAAAGAAGATGCCACAGAGCGTTTGCTGGACATTGCAGAACGGGTAAAAGGGACTAAAAAAGAAAGTGAAACCAAAGTTTTGGAGTGGCGAAATGGGTCCCTTCAAGAAAGAATTACCCATAGTTTAGTGAAAGGAATTGATGTTTTTATTTTAGAAGATATCGAAGAAGCGAGGCAAAAATCTGCAAAACCGATTGAAGTTATTGAAGGCAATTTAATGATTGGAATGAATGTGGTTGGAGACTTATTTGGGAGCGGAAAAATGTTTTTGCCTCAAGTAGTAAAATCGGCAAGAGTCATGAAAAAAGCCGTGGCCTATTTACAGCCATTTATTGAAGCAGAAAAAGATGGGAAACAAGAATTTGCAGGAAAAATTTTAATGGCAACTGTAAAAGGGGATGTCCATGATATTGGTAAAAATATTGTTTCAGTAGTCTTGGGATGTAACAATTATGAAATCATTGATTTGGGGGTGATGGTACCACCAGAAAAGATTATTGAAACGGCAAAAAAAGAAAATGTAGATGCAATTGGTTTGAGTGGGTTAATTACACCTTCCTTAGATGAAATGGTGTATTTGTCCAAAGAAATGGAAAAAAACAACTTTTCTGTACCCTTATTGATCGGTGGTGCAACTACTTCAAAAGCCCATACCTCAGTTAAAATTGCACCGAATTACTCCAACGCTGTAGTGCATGTAAACGATGCTTCAAGAGCTGTAACTGTGGTGGGTAATCTCTTAAAAGAAGATAGTGGTATCTACAAAAGTCAGATTCGAGAAGAGTATGCCCTTTTTAGAGAAAAGTTTTTAGATCGATCTAAATCCAAAACCTACATCTCGATCGCTGAAGCTCGAAAACGAAAATTTAAAATCGATTGGGGAATTGCAAATATTGTAAAACCAAAAAAATTGGGAATTCAAGAATTGCAAGATTTTGAATTGACCAAATTGGAAGACTTTATCGATTGGAGTCCCTTTTTTAGAAGTTGGGACTTGCATGGAAAATATCCAGACATTTTAACAGACGAGGTAGTTGGAGAACAAGCCACCGAATTGTTTGCAGATGCGAAAGTTTTACTCGCGAAAATTTTTGATGAGAAACTCTTAAAAGCAAACGCGGTTTTTGGGTTGTTTCCAGCAAACACCATTAATGATGATGATATCGAAGTATCGATTTCGGAAAAAGAAAAAACCCTTACCTTTTTATCACTCCGCCAACAACTAAAGAAAAGAGAAGGAGTTCCTTCTTTTGCTTTGGCAGATTTTATTGCTCCAAAAGAAATCAAAATTCAAGATTATATAGGCGCCTTTTGTGTGTCTACGGGGTTTGGAACCAAAGAATTAGCGGAGGCTTATGAAGCTGATCATGACGATTACAATTCCATCATGATCAAAGCATTGGCCGATCGATTGGCAGAAGCCTTTGCAGAATATTTACACAAAGAAGTACGAACCAACCATTGGGGATATGCTTTCAATGAAGCTCTTTCCAACAAAGATTTAATCAAAGAACGCTACAAGGGAATTCGTCCAGCACCGGGCTATCCAGCCTGTCCAGATCATTTAGAAAAAAGAACCCTTTGGGACTTGCTAAATGTGGAGGAAAGAATTGGTGTGCAATTAACCGATAGTTTAGCAATGTGGCCCGCTGCAAGTGTTTCCGGGTATTATTTCGGAAACGAACAGGCAAAATATTTTGGCCTTGGAAAAATAACCAAAGACCAACTAACAGACTACGCAACAAGAAGAAATATATCCATAGAGGAAGCGCATCAATGGCTAAGTCCAAACATAACTGAATAAAATGAAAGTTACAGAACACATAAAAAAAGCCAAGGGAAAAACCTTATTTTCCTTTGAAATTATTCCACCAAAAAAAGGGAAAAGCATTCAGGAACTCTACAATAATATAGATCCGTTAATGGAGTTCAATCCCCCATTTATTGACGTGACGACCTCAAGAGAAGAGCATGTTTATGTGAAAAAACAAGGATTACTTGAGCAAAAGATTACCCGAATGCGTCCAGGAACATTAGGGATTTGTGCAGCGTTAAAACATAAATATCAAACAGATACGATTCCCCATGTTTTATGTGGAGGGTTTACCAAAGAGGAAACAGAATATTTATTGGTAGACTGCCAATACCTGGGCATAGATAATGTAATGGCATTGCGGGGAGATACCATGAGTCACCAAAAATATTTTGAGGCCACTCCAGGTGGACATTTGTATGCGAAAGAATTGGTGACACAAATTAACAATTTAAATTCAGGAAAGTATTTACACGATGTTTTGGAAGTGGATGATCGCGCTGATTTCTGTATTGGCGTTGCTGGTTATCCAGAAAAACATCTGGAAGCACCTTCTTTACAAACTGATTTGAAACGACTTAAAGAAAAAGTGGATGCTGGTGCCGACTATGTGGTTACACAAATGTTTTTTGACAATCAAAAGTATTTTGATTTTGTAGCGGCTGCCAAAAAAACAGGAATTCACGTGCCGATTCTTCCAGGAATCAAGCCATTTGCAATTCACAAGCATTTGCAATTGTTGCCTCAGGTTTTTAAAATCGATCTACCTGAAGCACTAATAGCCGCAGTTGAAGGGTGTAAAGACAATGCACAAGTGCGTCAGGTTGGTGTAGAATGGTCCATTCAACAATCGAAAGAATTACAACAAGCAGGAGTGCCAGGGTTGCATTATTACTCCATGGGGAAATCTTCGAACATTAAGAAAATTGCAGCGGCATTGTTTTAGACATAAAGCAGCTCGATAGACCAATAGCTAAAACTAATTTCACAAAAGGTTAAATAGTGAAATATTTGTTTACTTTTGTCATTAATAAACTGATATAACAATTAAAAAAATAGAATATATCATAACGATTCTTATATATGTAATTTTAGTTTGAATGTTAAATTAATTTTTAATGTAATGAGAGTTAAAAGAGATAGGCACACTTATTTATTTAAATATGAAATTATTAAGTACAATTATGATTTTAATTTTTGATTTATCCATTAAATAATATGAAAAAAAAACAGTTTAATATTGTTCTTATTACCACAGTTATATTTCTTGTTTTTTCATTTACATTTATATTGAAAAATAATGATCACAAAGAGTGTGACAATATTACTACTTCATTTATTGATGATAGTGGTAAGGAAACTGAAGTCAGAAAACATAATTGCAGAGAGAAATATAACTTTTAGTTAAACAATAAATTAATATATAAAAAAACGAATATTATGGCATTAGAAATTACAGATGCGAATTTTGAAGAAATCGTATTAAAATCGGACAAACCTGTATTGGTAGATTTTTGGGCAGCTTGGTGTGGACCCTGTAGAATGGTAGGACCTATTGTTGATGAAATTCATACAGAGTATGAAGGGAAAGCAGTCGTGGGTAAAGTAGATGTTGATGCAAATCAAGAATTTGCAGCTAAATACGGCGTGCGTAATATTCCAACAGTTTTAGTATTTAAAAATGGTGAAGTAGTAGACAAACAAGTGGGTGTAGCTCCAAAGAACGTGTACACAGGAAAGATTGATGCTGCGATGTAGTAACAATTTACTCCTTATAATATCGAAAAGGTTTGGCTAACGTCAAACCTTTTTTTATTTTTAGATCCTAAAGATCTTCTAACATGAAATACAGATTACTGCTTTTTATAACCTTCTTTTTATTGCTTTCTTGTTCGTCGAAAGAAGATACAATTAGATTGGAAAAAGGAATTTCTTTAGAATTGGCCAAGTACAGAAAACAACAAGTTTCGAATGTTGTCTATCACTTGGATTTTGACATTCCAACAACAAAGACAGAGCCCATTCCAGCATCCTTAACTCTAACGCTAATAATTCAGGATTTAACAAACGATTTATTTTTAGATTTTAACGAAGCGAAATCCCATTTGAAGTCTGTAAACGTAAATGGTGATAAGACCGACATCAACCACCAAAAAGAACACCTCATTATTTCTAAAAAAGATCTTGTTCTGGGTGAAAATACGATTGTTATTTCTTTCAATGCAGGTGAATCATCACTCAATCGAAATGAAGATTTTTTGTATACATTATTGGTGCCAGATAGAGCAAGTACCCTGTTCCCTTGTTTTGATCAGCCCGATATAAAAGCTAGGTATCAATTGACCATAACAGCACCAAAAGAATGGGAAGTACTCTGTGGAGCTTTTGAAGAAAGTTCCATTGAGATGGGCGATTTCACCAAACATATTTTTTCTCAGACAGATATAATGAGCACCTATTTGTTTTCCTTTGTTGCTGGAAAGTTTACCTCAGTAACTAAAAATCCAGGAGCTTTTGATATGCGTTTTTTGTACCGAGAAAACAATCAGGAAAAAATTGAAGAAAGCGTAGATGAGATCTTTTCGATCCATCAAAAGGCGATCGATTTTTTAGAGGAGTACACACAGGTAAAGTTTCCGTTTCAAAAAATGGATTTTGTAGCCATTCCCCCGTTTCAATATGGAGGCATGGAACATGTGGGAGCCATTCAGTACCGAGCATCCTCTTTATTTTTAGATAAAAATGCCACGCAAAATAGAAAATTGAGTCGCGCAAAACTAATTGGACACGAAACTTCACATATGTGGTTTGGAGATTTGGTGACCATGCGTTGGTTCAATGATGTTTGGATGAAAGAAGTATTTGCCAATTTTATGGCGGATAAGATTATGAATCCTGTTTTCCCAGAAATCAACCACAAATTAAACTTTATGATGTCGCATTATCCCAGTGCCTACTCAGAAGATAGAACAAAAGGGACTAATGCGATTCGTCAATATTTGGGGAATTTAAAAAATGCAGGTTCTTTGTATGGGAGAATTATTTATAACAAAGCGCCAATTATGATGCGTCAGTTAGAAAGCTTATTGGGCGAAGCAGAATTTAAAGAAGGCATTCAAGAATATATACAAACCTATTCCAATGAAAATGCTGACTGGAGTGAATTGGTGACTATTTTAGATCATAAAACAACAAGCGATATTAAAAGTTGGAGCGATGTTTGGGTAAACTCTTCAGGAAGGCCCTTATTTACAGAGGAAGTTGAATTGAATGAAAAAGGAAATGTGACCAAGTTTGTCATTCATCAAAAAGCAGAAGATGGTTCTCAAAAAGTATGGGTGCAGTCTTTTAAAATTCAATTGAAAGACAAAAGAGGCTTTGAGAAAACCATTAACTTAAAAAATATGGGGAACTCTTTTGATATTTCTTCGGCGGTAAAAGATTTTAAACCAGGACAAATTTTGTACAATACAAACGGATTTGGTTATGGTGTTTTTCCTATTTATAAAGACAAAATAAGTAGTTATAAAGACATAGACGATGAAGTTTCAAGAGGAGCTCAGTTTATCAATTTGTATGAGAATATGCTCAGAGGTGTCGTTAACCCTTTAGAAACCTATGGGGTTTTTTTTGAGGCAATGTTGGTAGAAGAAAATGAGTTGATCTTGAATTATCTGTCTGGAAGAATTCAAACGATATATTGGACTTTTCTGACAAAAAAACAGCAACATGCTGTACAGCAAAAAACAGAAAGTCAACTTTTTACTTTGTTGAAAAAAGAGCTGCCTAAAAACATTAAAAAAACCCTGTTCACTTTGTATCAATCCACTGCGATTTCTGAAAAAGGAAAAGAAAATTTATATGCCATTTGGTCGAAAAATAAAAGAATTAAAAATCTCTTTTTAAATGAAAATGAGTCCACTTCTTTGGCAATGAAATTGGCCATTTACGAACACCCAAAAGCCTCCGAAATTTTAAAAGAACAAGGAGCTGCTATTTCGAACAAAGATCGCTTAGCACGTTTTCAATGGTTGTTGCCATCACTTTCTGATAATGAAGTGATAAGAGATTCTTTTATGAAATCGCTTTTAGAAAAAGAAAATAGAGAAAAAGAGTCCTGGGTGCAAACCGCTTTAGGAAATATTCACCATCCGTTACGCCAAGATTCGGCAACAAAACACCTAAAGGTTATTTTAGAGGAATTAGAAGCGATACAGTTAACGGGTGATATTTTCTTCCCCAAAGGATGGTTGGCCAGTTCTATTGGAAATTACGCATCCAAAGAGGCAGCAGTTGTTTTACAATCGTTTTTAGATACACACCCTAATTACAATCCTATTTTATTGAAAAAAATACTACAAACGACCGATAACTTAACAAGAGCGCAAAACATAAAAAAGTAGTATGAATTTATCTGAACTACAATCTTCTGAAATAAAAAACTTAGATCTTCTTGCAAAACAAGTAGTTGAAGGTTTTATTACGGGAATGCACAAAAGCCCATTCCACGGGTTTTCGGTAGAGTTTGCCGAACATAAGTTGTATAATAATGGTGAAAGTACACGTCATATAGATTGGAAGTTGTTTGCCAAAACAGAAAAGTTGTATACAAAACGGTACGAGGAAGAAACCAATCTGCGATGTCATCTTATTATTGATAATTCGGCATCCATGCATTATCCAGTTATTAAAAAACAAACAATTACTTCTCTGAATAAAGTGGGTTTTGCTGCTTTAGCTGCTGCTGCTTTAATGGAAATATTAAAACGACAACGAGATGCGGTAGGGCTAAGTATTTATGCTGATACCTATGAATATTATGCACCAGAAAAAGGAAGTGAGCGGCATCGGAAAATGATTTTAAATCAGTTAGAAAATCTTTTAACTTCAACTTCTACAGCCACTACAGAAACCTATCAGTATTTGCATGAAATTGCCGAAAACATCCACAGACGTTCTTTAATTTTCTTATTTACAGATATGTTTCAGTCAACAACCGATCAAAAAAAACTATTTGATGCACTTCGACACCTAAAACACAACAAACATGAGGTCGTTTTATTCCATACGTATGATAGGAAAACAGAATTTGATTTCGATTTTGATACTACTCCAAAAAAGTTTGTAGATGTAGAGACAGGTGAAGAAATAAATGTGTTTTTACAAAATATTCAAGAAAAATATACTGCATTGATGGGGGTGTATTTTAATGACTTGAAAAATAAATGCTTACAATATAAAATAGCCTATTTACCAGTAGACATTCACAACGGTTTTCATGAGATTTTGACAGCATATCTTATTAGTAGAAAAAAAATAAAATAAAATCACGATTTTCTGTTTGCAGATATGAAAATGTATGTTATATTTGCACCCGCTAATAGCAACGGTTTGGTAGTTCAGCTGGTTAGAATGCCTGCCTGTCACGCAGGAGGTCGCGGGTTCGAGTCCCGTCCAGACCGCAAAAAGCATCTCATTTGAGATGCTTTTTTTGTGATCATAATTTCTATTTTTTTGTTTCAAACAAGTATGATCAGTTCCCTTATATGATCAGTGTTTTTTATTTATTTGTTTTAAAAAGAAAGTATCACAATCGATTATTTATAAGTGTTAAAATAGATGTATCAATAATTTTTTAATATATATATTAAGAATTCACTAATTTTTTTAAAATTCTATTGCATTTATTTTTTTATCTCAATTTAATACATACATTTGACAACTAACAATAACAACATGAACTTACAATACATTTGGAGCCGTTTTTATTTTTACTTTTATTTTAATAAAAGTTGAGACCCTATTGTGTATTGTGAAAAAAAATATATAAAAAGTCTCGAAGTTATCGAGGCTTTTTTTTATGACTAAAAAATGAAGGTAGCCATACAAGGAATTAAAGGATCGAACCACCATATTGTTGCGGAACACTATTTTAATACACCCATTTCTCTCGAAGAATGTCTGTCTTTTGATAGTTTGGTAGATGCGCTAATAGCGGGAAAAAGTGCTATTGGAATTATGGCATTAGAAAACACGATTGCGGGTTCTATCATCCCCAATTATGCGTTGATTGATGCGAATGATTTGCATATTGTTGGAGAGTATTACTTAAGCATACATCACCACTTAATGGGCTTAGAGAATCAAACTCTAGCGGATATCCAAGAAGTAGTATCGCATCCTATGGCGTTGCTTCAATGTAAAGAGTTTTTTAGAAATCATAAAAACATTAAGTTAGTAGAAGATGCAGATACAGCTGCGGTAGCAAAGAGAATTTCAGAACAACAGTTAAAAAATGTGGCGGCGATTGCCCCCGAAATTGCTGCCGAAATTTACGGATTGAAAGTAATTGAAGATGAAATTCAAACCATTAAAGAGAATGCAACTCGTTTTGTGATTGTACAAACAAAACCCTCTGCAAATAGTAACCAGGAAATTAACAAGGCGACGCTCAAGTTTCAATTGGATCATAAAAGAGGAAGTTTGGCAGCGATTTTAAATGTATTGAGTGACTGTAAAATGAGTTTGACAAAAATTCAATCCCTACCTGTTATTGAAACTCCTTGGAAATATGCCTTTTTTGTTGATGTTACTTTTGATACGCTACAACAGTATGAAAAAGCCATTGCCATCATCACCATAATGGCCGAAAAATTTAAAGTATTAGGAACCTATAAAAGTGGGAGAGAATGATACAACCAGCGAAAAGATTAGACAGCGTTCAAGAATATTATTTTTCTAAAAAACTAAGAGAAGTGCGCGAATTGCTTGCCGCAGGAAAACCAATTATCAATATGGGAATTGGAAGTCCAGACTTGCAACCGCCTAACACTGTACTTAAAGCCATCCAAAACAGTTTGCAAGATGCAACGGCGCACAAGTATCAATCTTATCAAGGATTACCAGCATTAAGAAGTGCCATTTCAGATTTTTATTCCGATAAATTTGAAGTACAAACTAATTCAGAAACAGAAGTGCTTCCTTTAATGGGGAGTAAAGAAGGGATCATGCACATTTCGATGGCATTCTTAAATGAAGGAGATCAAGCGCTAATTCCAAATCCAGGATACCCAACCTATACCTCTGTGACCAAGTTAGTAGGTGCAGTACCCTTGTTTTATGATTTACATGCGGCAAACAATTGGCAACCCGATTTTGAAGCACTGGAAAAGAATGACCTAACGAAGGTGAAAATCATGTGGGTCAATTATCCACACATGCCAACGGGAACCAATGCGATAAAGTCAACCTTTGAAAAGCTAATTGCGTTTGGAAAGAAACATCAGATTTTAATCGTGAATGACAATCCGTATAGCTTTATTCTCAATGAAACACCAAAGAGTCTTTTACAGGTTGAAGGCGCTAAAGAAATTGCTTTGGAATTAAATTCTCTGAGCAAAACTTTTAATATGGCAGGCTGGCGTGTAGGAATGGTATTGGGGAATCAAAATTATATCAACCAAATATTGAAAGTAAAAAGCAATATGGATTCTGGGATGTTTTACGGAATTCAAAAAGGTGCTATTGCAGCTTTGCAATTGGCTGATGATTGGTTTTTAGCACAAAATAAAATTTACAAAGAACGTAGGGATTTGGTTTGGCAATTGGCAGAAAAATTGAACTGTACTTATGATAAAAAGGCAACAGGATTGTTTGTTTGGGCGAAAGTTCCTGAAGGAAAAAAATCCGAAGCAGTGACCGATACCATTTTATATGAAAACGATATTTTTATAACTCCAGGTACTGTTTTCGGTAGCCAAGGAGAAGGGTATATCCGATTTTCATTGTGTGTAACATCGGCCATAATTAAAGAAGCAATAGCCAGAATATGAAAAATATATACATGATCGGTATTGGTTTAATAGGCGGTAGTTTTGCCATTGATATCAAAAAACACCATTCAGAAGCTATCATACATGGGATTAGCAGAAAAGAGGAAACGCTCAACAAAGCTTTAGCTTTAAAGTTGATTGATAAAAAAGCAACTTTAGACGACCTAGTCAATGCAGACTTGGTAATTGTTTCTATTCCTGTAGATGCTACGGTAAAATTATTGCCAATAATTTTAGATACCATTTCTGAAAAGGCGTTGGTTATTGATGCAGGTTCTACAAAAGAAGCAATTTGTAAAGCGGTTGAACATCATCCAAAAAGGAGAAATTTTTTAGCATGTCATCCCATAGCAGGTACCGAAAAATCTGGACCAAAAGCTGCAATTTCTGGCTTATATACTGGGAAAACGAATATTATTTGTGAAGTAGAAAAAACAACTTTCAAGCTTCAGGAAAAAGCATTAACACTTTTTACAGCACTTGGAATGCGTATTCGGTATATGGATGCGGTATCTCATGATAAGCATATTGCGTATGTTTCGCACCTCTCCCACATCAGTGCATTTATGTTGGGAAAAACAGTGATCAATAAAGAAAAAAATGAACGCGATATTTTTGATATGGCAGGATCGGGTTTTGCATCAACAGTAAGATTGGCAAAGAGTTCCCCCGCAATGTGGACACCAATTTTTAAACAAAACAAAGAAAACGTTATTGAAACGTTGGAAGAATATATCAACAATTTACAACATTTTAAGTCGTTGATGGAACAAGATAATTTCTCTGAAATTTTTAAAGAAATGGAGAGCACAAATTATATAAAGGAAATTTTAAACGGCATAAACTAATTAGCCACAATAAGTAGAAAAATGGAGAATACAAAAGAATTAAGAACATGGTTGGATGACATGAATTTAGCGCATCCACTAGTAATAGCAGGGCCTTGTAGTGCAGAAACCGAAGAACAGGTTTTAAAAATTGCACACGAATTAAAAGATTCTGATGTAAACTATTTTAGAGCGGGAATTTGGAAACCAAGAACAAGACCTGGGATGTTTGAAGGTGTTGGAGAGATTGGTTTGCGATGGCTAAAAAAAGTAAAAGAAGAAACAGGAATGAAAACCTGTACGGAAGTTGCCAATTCAGCACACGTGAAATTAGCGATTGAAAATGATGTCGATTTATTATGGATTGGAGCACGTTCTACCGTATCTCCATTCATTATGCAAGAAATTGCAGATACTTTACAAGGAACGGATAAAATTGTATTGGTAAAAAATCCAGTAAATCCAGATTTAGCTTTATGGCTCGGAGGAATTGAAAGATTGTATACGGCAGGAATTAAAAATTTAGGAGCAATCCATAGAGGCTTTTCTACCTATGAAAAATCAAAATATAGAAATATTCCAGAATGGCAGATCGCGATTGAATTTCAAAATAGATTTCCAGATTTACCATTAATTTGTGATCCTTCACACATTACTGGAAACAGAGATATGATTTTCGATGTCTCACAAACAGCATTAGACCTTAATTTAGACGGTTTAATGATTGAGACACATACAGATCCAGACAATGCTTGGAGTGATGCTGCACAGCAAGTAACACCAGATTCCTTAAAGCAGATTATGCAAGATTTAAAAATTAGAAAAGAAACCAATACTGAAGCGGAATACCAATCTTCTTTAGACAACCTACGAGCGCAAATTAATGTGGTAGACAGTCAGTTAGTCGATTTGTTAGGAAAACGTATGAAAGTTGCCGATGAAATTGGTGCACTTAAGAAAGATAAAAACGTTGCGGTTTTACAATCGAAACGTTGGAATGAAATTCTAGGAAATATGATTTTAGAGGGCGAAAGCAAAGGCTTGAGCGAAGAATTTGTTTTAAAAATGTTCAAAGCAATTCACCAAGAATCTATCAATCATCAAGAAAAGATTATCAAAGGATAATTGAATGATCCTACCATTTATAGGTAGTTTTTTCGGGTCTAAATCAAAGAGACGTTTCAGGGATTATAAACCTGAAGCGTCTTTTTTTAACTCAAATTCTCATTTGTATTCCCAATTCGTAATTTATTCTCATCTTTGTAACAATGACAGGAATCGTATACAAATCTACCGGAAGTTGGTATCAAGTAAAATCTGATATTGGCGAATTTTATAAGTGTAGAATGAAGGGGAAGTTTAGAATTCAGAATATTAAAAGCACCAATCCAATTGCAGTAGGTGATAAGGTTGAATTCGAAATTGAGGAAAAAGGAGATGAGGAAACCGGTGTTATAAAAACGATTTTTGAACGCGATAATTTTATCGTTCGAAAATCGGTCAACCTGTCCAAACAAACCCATATTATTGCTTCAAATATTGATCAGGTTTTCTTGTTAATCACCATCAATAATCCGCCAACCTTCGCCGCATTTATAGATCGTTTTTTAGTGTCTGCAAGGGCCTACAGTATTGAGGTTGTTTTGATTTTTAATAAAATAGATTCCTATGCACTTGAAGAACGTGCTGAGATCTTATATTTGAAGGATATTTACAAAAAAATCGGATACCAATGTGAAGAGGTTTCTGCAACCCAAAATAAAAATGTTTCCAAAATTAAAGAACTAATGTTGGGCAAAACCTCTATGTTTGTTGGGCATTCTGGAGTTGGAAAAACAACATTAGTCAATGCCATAGAACCTACTTTAGATTTAAAAACGAAAGAAATTTCTGATCAACATAATCAAGGAAAACACACCACTACCTTTGCAGAAATGTTCGACCTAAGTTTTGATGCAAGAATTATTGATACTCCTGGAATTAAAGGTTTTGGAGTTGTTGATATTGATAGACATGAATTAGGAGATTATTTTCCTGAGTTTTTTGCCTTAAAACAAGACTGTAAATTTAATGACTGTATTCACGTAAAAGAACCCCAATGTGCTGTAAAAGAAGCATTAGAAGCCGAAGAAGTTTCATGGTCTCGATATCGAAGTTACCTTCAAATTTTAGAAGGTGAAGAAGAATCGGAGCATTACAGAACAGATGTTTGGGAAGAAGAAGATAATTAGTGTAGCAATGAAAGTTGTATTTCAAAGAGTTTCAAGAGCAAGCGTAGCTATCAACGACCAACAAGTGGCCTCCATTAAACAAGGGCTGTTATTATTTGTAGGCATTGTTGCAGAAGATACTCAGGAAGACATTGATTGGTTGGTTCGAAAAGTTTGTAATCTCCGTATTTTTAATGACGCAGATCATGTGATGAATACTTCATTAGTTGATCGTGGAGGAGATGTTCTTGTAGTCAGTCAATTCACCCTTCACGCATCTTCAAAAAAAGGAAATCGACCGAGTTATATCAAAGCAGCAAAACCAGCGGTTGCCATTCCAATCTATCAAAATTTTGTAGACAGGTTATCTTTAGCTATTGGCAAAAAAGTACAAACTGGTGTTTTTGGAGCCGATATGAAAGTGTCTTTATTGAACGATGGTCCCGTAACGCTTATTATTGACTCCAAAGACAAATCATAGGTTTTGTTAAAAATAGCAAAATTTATTTTCCATGGAAAATAAATAAATTGTATGTTTGTCTTTTAAAAAATATTTTAACCAAATAATTGAATTAACAACGATGAAAAAAATAATTTTATTAGTGGCAATTACAGCAACTGTATTTGCTTCATGTATTGGAGAAAAAAAAGAAAAAACGGCTATAAAAGAAGCGGTAAAGGTTACAGTAAATGCTGAAGATTTAAACAACGTAGATATAGCTGCATCTGTTTTAAACTGGGAAGGAAGTAAGCCTACAGGTTCTCACAATGGAACGGTAGCCTTAAAAAGTGGAGGTTTGTTAGTAGAAGCGGGAACCTTAACGCAGGGCGTTTTTGTGGTTGACATGAATACCATTACCAACACAGACATGGCGGGTTCTGAGGGAGCATCAAAAATTGAAGGGCATTTAAAGGCTTCAGATTTCTTTGATGTTGCAGTCTATCCAACAGCAAAATTTGTAATTACTTCTGTAGTTGATACCGAAGGAAAGCTAGCAGTTACTGGAAATTTAACAATTAAGAATACAACCAAAAGCATTACAATTCCAGCAACCATTGCAACAACTGATGGAATCACAACCTTCAAAAGCGAAACATTTACCATCGATAGAACTGATTTTGGAGTTGTGTATGCTTCTAAAAAATTAGATGCAGCCTTGAAAGATAAGTTCATTAATGACTTGATGGAAATGTCTTTTAGTGTCGTGACGAAAGCTTAGTATAAACTTTAAAAGATTAAAAATCATGAATTCTTACAAAGCAGAGAGACCTACTTGTGGTTGTGGAAATACATCCGATCCAGACGGATATTGTGATGGCTCTCACGCAACAAAGTAGTTTCTTATTATTAGAAAATTTAAAAAGTATAAAAAACCAAAACGAAAGTTTTGGTTTTTTTGTGGATTTTTTTTGTTTATAAGAAGTAAAAATTTCCAAAAAAGACTTCAAATATAAGAAATAAGATTTTCTAAAATATCTTTCAATAGTTGCCTATTTTATACTTTTACAATTGAATCGCTGTTGTGTTTTTTACCTGTTCAATTGAAAAAGCACTATGTGTACTTCCTATGTGCTTAATAGCGGTTAGTTTGGTGACCATAAATTCGCGGTATGCTTCCATATCTTTTACATAAATTTTAAGAATATAATCATAGTCGCCACTCACATGAAAACACTCAGAAACCTCCTCTAGTTTTAAAATTTCACGCTCAAAAGTGCTGACATATTCTTTGGTATGTTGCACGAGTTTTACATGGCAAAAAACCAAAAAGGTTTTTTCAATCTTATTTTTATTTACAATGGCAACATACTTCTGAATTACTTTTTGATGCTCTAGTTTTTTGATACGTTCATAGATAGCCGTTATTGATAGGTTTAATTGTAGAGACAGTTGTTTGGTGGTCTGTTTGCTGTTGTTTTGTAAGCTATTTAAGAGTTTTTTATCAATGGAATCTAGCATGTGAATTTTCTAAAATAAGTATTATTAGTAGGTGTTTTTAGTTTTTAAAACTAATAATAATATTAAATATAGATATTTAATCTGTATTTTAATTCAAGTATTGATTTTTTTTCTATAAAGTTGTCAATTTGTATTGTAAAAAACTACTATTATGAAATTCAATCCAGCAGATAAAATTCAAGACTTACAATATTTTGGAGAAAGCGGGGGCGTTAATCCCTCAATCTCAGATTCATCAACCTATACCTTTCTAACGGCAAAAACAATGGCGGATACCTTTGAAGGAAATACTGATGGATGCTATTTGTATTCAAGGCATTCTACACCCAGTAATAATTATTTAGGGGAGGCTTTGGCTGCCATGGAAGGGACCGCAGCGGCAAATGTTGCAAGTTCTGGCATGGGAGCCATTACACCAACACTATTGCAATTGTGTGGTGCTGGAGATCACATTGTTTCAAGTAGGACTATTTACGGGGGAACCTATGCTTTCTTGAAAAATTTTACACCAAGAATGCATATTCAAACTAGTTTTGTAGACATTACAAAATTAGCATTGGTAGCGGCTGCAATTACAAAAAACACCAAAGTTTTGTATTGTGAATCTGTAAGCAATCCATTGTTAGAAGTTGCAGATATTGAAGGATTGGCTATTTTGGCAAAAAAATACAGATTAACACTCGTTGTAGACAATACCTTTTCACCATTATCAATTTCTCCTGCAAAATTGGGAGCAGATGTTGTCATTCATAGTTTGACAAAATTCATCAATGGAACTTCAGATACTATGGGAGGTGTTGTTTGTGGTTCAGCAGACTTCGTGAATTCTCTCAAAAGTGTTATCGACGGAGCGAGTATGCTATTAGGAGCTTCTATGGATAGTTTGCGTGCTGCTGCCATCTTAAAAAATATGAGAACCCTGCATCTTAGAATGAAACAACACAGTAAGAATGCATCTTATTTAGCTGAAAAATTTGAGAACTTAGGGATTAAAACAGTTTATCCAGGGTTGGAATCACACCCATCACATGAGGTTTTTAAATCGATGATGAATCAAGAATTTGGATTTGGAGGAATGCTAACCATTGATGCTGGTTCGCTGGAGAAAGCCAATGCGTTAATGGAACTCATGCAAGCAAAAAATGTAGGGTATTTGGCGGTAAGTTTAGGTTTTTACAAAACACTATTTAGCGCATCCGGAACTTCTACATCTTCAGAAATTCCAGAAGAAGAACAAAAAGAAATGGGACTTTCTGAGGGGTTGATTCGATTCTCTATTGGTTTGGACAATGATATTGAAAGAACGTATAGCATGATGAAAACCTGTATGGAGGAAGTAGGAGTCTTGTAGCTTTGTTCAATTAGCCTTAGAACTAAATAGTGCTAAACTTGAAGGTTTTAACAAGTGTCCGGCTTAGCTTATTGAGGTCATACTGAGCTTGTCGAATGTATGGATGAGTCTAACAAATGTCCGGCTGAGCCTGTCGAAGCCATTTTATAAGCCATTGCAACTTAGATTCCTCGAATTCGTTCCATAAAAACGGCCAAATCCTTTTTAGTAGGCGCTTTTCCTTGAAAAGGTAAAATATCCCATTCGTTATTTTTTTGGGAAATGGTAAAATTAAATACCGAGCTATTCACATCTTCAGGGTTCAACATGGGATAACGCAAGTCTACATATTTGTAGGAGCCAGTTTCTGCTCCTTTAGAAAGATTAAAATATCCATTGCTAAACCAAGTTAAGGTGTGTAAATTTTCATCACTCATATCAATTAGTGCATGGTTTTTGTCAACACTGATGATTTTTTCTGAGTATGATTTTTGATCCAATAAAGAGTAAAAAGTCAAATGGTATTGAGTTTTGGTTTCTGCGACTGCATACCAAAGTATATTATTAAAAATTGTGGGTTGTGCCGAAAATCGATTCATAGAAATTCCTGCCTTTTGAAAAGATTTTTTAAAGACAGTATCCATGTATAATTTATTTCCAACGGTAAACAATAGGTAAAAAGAACTGAGATAAATTCCCGTTTTTGTCCATTTTATTTTTTTTGGATTTTTTCTTTTGAAAAACAACGCAACAATGATACAAATTAAGAAAGGAAATGTGTACAAAGGATCGGCTACAGAAATGTTATTAAAAGCAACCCGATAATCAGAAAATGGGGCAAACAATTGCGTGCCATAAGGTGTAAAGCAGTCTAAAATTGGATGGGTAAAAATTGCCCAAAAGAATAGCCAAACCCAATCTTTTTGTGTGGTCGTTGCCTTTCTTTTTCCTGAATTGTTAGCTTTGAAGAGAATCCACCCAAAAAAGAAAGCACCTACCACAGCAAACAAAATCGAATGCATAAATCCGCGATGAAAAGCCATGGCTTGAATTTCATTATTGTATAAAAAACGACCAATAAAAACATCTAAATCTGGGATTGTACCCCCAATTGCTCCAAATAAGAGTGCTTTGTTTCCAATCTTTTTACCCAGTACCATTTGGCCACAAGCGGCACCTAAAACTATTTGCGTTAACGAATCCATAAGTGCAAATGTAAGGAACCAATTTCATTTGCATATAAGGGTGTAAAATCGTAACATTACAGTACAAAATTATTTTAGAATGCAAAAAGAAAAAAACCAGTCAGAAACCCTCACTGAAGACCAAAAAATCATGGATCATAAGAAATTGAATATATGGGAAGCGTTATTTCCTGTTTTTGCTTTAGTATCGATGTTGGCATACAATATCTATGTTTATGGAGATGATGCATTAAGCGGAAGTAATCAGTTTGTTTTGTTACTAGGTGCTGCTGTTGCAGCTTTAGTTGGTTTTAAAAATAAAGTATCTTTTTCTAAAATGATGCAAGAGGTTGCAGAAAATATAAAGTCCACTGCTGGAGCCTTACTTATTTTATTAATGGTTGGGGCATTGGCGGGTACATGGCTAATTAGTGGCGTTATACCTACAATGATTTACTATGGATTGCAAATATTAAACCCCACAATTTTTCTAGCAGCCTGTGTTGTAATTTGTGCAATAATTTCTATCGCAACAGGGAGTTCTTGGACAACCTCTGCTACTGTAGGTATTGCTTTAATTGGTATTGGAGAAACTCTTGGTATTTCTATGGGTATGACTGGTGGAGCTGTGTTGTCTGGTGCTTATTTTGGAGATAAAATGTCTCCACTTTCCGATACGACCAATTTAGCGCCCGCCATGGCAGGAACTGATTTGTTTACACATATTAAGTACATGTCCTACACGACCATACCAACGATAATTGTAACATTGTTAATATTTGTTATTATTGGCTTAAATCTAGATGTTACTGGAACTCCTCAAATAGAAGATAAGTTAGATGCTATTGGCTCGGCTTTTCATATTTCTCCTTGGTTATTTATTGTTCCAATTTTTGTTATTTTTTTAATCATAAAAAAAACACCACCATTAATTGCTCTTTTATTTGGAGCTTTATTGGGAGGTGTTGTTGCCGTAATTTCGCAACCAGAAATTATAAAAAATATTGTGGCAACTCACATGGTAAGTGTTGATGGAAACTTGATTCAATCAGATGTTTTAACTTCACTTTCCTATGACTTTAAGACGATGTATACTGGAGTTATGAATGCTTTAACAGTAGATACAGCAGTAGAAACATCTAGTAAAGAATTGAATGATTTATTTACATCTGGAGGAATGAAAGGAATGTTAGGGACTATTTGGTTAATCATATGTGCGATGGTTTTTGGAGGGATTATGGATGCCATTGGTGCTTTAGCTAGAATAACAGATGCGTTGTTGAAAATGGCAACAAGTGTTTTCGGATTATTTGCAAGTACTGTAGTAAGTTGTTTCGCATTAAACTTGACAGCTTCAGATCAATATTTAGCTCTGGTAATTCCAGGTAAAATGTTTAAAAAAGCCTATGAAGATAAAGGATTGGCCCCAGAGAACTTAAGTAGAACCTTGGAAGATTCGGGAACGGTAACTTCTGTTTTAATTCCTTGGAATACTTGTGGAGCGTATCATTCTAAAGTATTATTCGGTTATGCAGGAGCAACGGCATATATTCCTTACGCCTTTTTTAGTATACTAAGTCCAATTACCACCTTATTGTTTGCAGCATTTAGCATTAAAATAAGACAGTTGGTAAAGAAGTAAAAATGATTGTTACTGCACAACTTTTAGATGCAAAAAAGCTCACAGAAATTGCCTTACAATCAAAAGCACATTGGGGCTATTCTGCAGCACAAATTGAAAGCTGGAAAGAGGAGTTGACCATTACTCCAAAAATGTTTGAGGATCGAATAATTTATTAAATACCTTATTGATACTGAAATTACGGGTTTCTATATTTTAGAAAAGAGGCAACCTTGCACCGCTTTTTTAGCATTTTTATTTGTATCACCAAAGTTCATTCAACAAGGTTTTGGAAAGCAATTAATAGCCCATGCTATTGACTACAGTCGAAGAAATAAGTACGACTTATTAAAAGTGCTTTCCGACCCAAATGCAGTAGGGTTTTATAAGAAATACGGATGTAAAGTCATCAGTCAAAAACAAAGCTCGATTCCAGGGCGGTTTTTACCCGAGATGGAATTGTCACTTATTTAAAATAAAAAATTAGTTCTTTTTAGAAAGATTGAGGGCAACTGAAATCACCAACAACAACCAAGGACTTCCATGTAAAAGAACATCCAACCAGTCTTGTACTTGCATTGCATTTTGTCCATTAAAAGCATTTCCTCCCAAAAGCCACTGGATCTTTCCAATAATATGTGGCGGATTAAAAGGGGCAAGACCCAGAGTTACGCTTGCCAATAAAAATAGCTTCCAGTTATTTTTGATTTGCTGTTTCATATCGTTAGATAAACCAATTCCAAACCAGTCCAAAACGGATGGTGAAATCTCTGTAAGGATAATTGGGAGCAGAAAAGTAATTTCGATCTCCTATAGAAGATAAGGCATTGTCAATCTTAAAGAACAACCGCGTTCTTCTTACTTGTGCATTAAAGAAAAAATCGACGGTTGGAAAGCCAATTTCGGTATCATTTTGCAATGTAAATTCTCCCAATAATGGATTGTAGGCGTTGGCTTTGTATTGTGTAAAGTATTTAAAAGTAGTACCAATTTGTACCTGCATTGCATTTTTAAACCAATAATCGGAGTAATAAAATGTGTTTCTTGTAACAAATTCTGGAACTCTAAACACCGAACTTCCTGCGCTTACTTTTTGATACATGATGGTGTTGTTTAGCGCAAATTTCCGATAGGTGAATTCTTTGGAAACTTTGGCTTTTAAATAGGTCACGTTTTCTTCAAATTGTTGTGGAGCATTGTTCTCATCAAAGTAGGTATAGTTGTCTATATTGGTAACATGTATAGCACCATTCACCCATTTCGATTCGATCTGAAAACCTAAATCGCGTGTTCTTACATTGCTAAAATTACGTTCCCAATTATAGGTATCATAAACACTTTGATGTAATAGATAGTTGAAATTTGGTAGTTTAGAACTAAGCAATAAATTTGCTCTTATAGCAAATACACTGTCTTTTTTATAGAGGGCTTCTCCCTTTAAATAACTTCCAGATAAAAGAGAACTTCCCGGTGTAAGGGAGGCATCTGCATTCAACTGAAAATTTTTAATTTTCGCTTTCCAATTGGCACCAAAAGAAACGGCACTTCCAGATAGTCCCTTATTAGAAATGTTGCTATTGGTGTTCAGTATAGTGTCGTATTTATAATAAAAGTTGGTGATGTCCGTTTTTATTTTAAACGTTCCTAAAACATATTTAGAATTAAATTCTAAAAAAAGCTGGTTATTTGTCAAATTGCTCTTGACGCCTTCATCGCTTGCATCCGTTGCATTTATTTCACCAAAAACAGCAGTTGTTCGATCTCCTTGTATAAAGTCGTAGGTCTTTGTTTCACTATTTAAAATATGCCCAACTTTTAAATTACTAAAGTCTTTGTTAGCAGTAGAATCTTTTTTAGAAAACAATTTAAAATCATGTTCAAGGTAAAAACGCGTTCCTTCCAATAGGCTTTCAGAATTATTCAAACGAACATCTAGTCTTCCTCTGTCACTAAAATTTATATCATTTTCAATGAAAGAATTAAGTGCCGCTTCTGTTAACCCTCCGCTTTCTTGATTTAAAATATCTTGAGAAGCAATATGTCCTCTTAATGCATATCGGGTGTCTTTTGTACTATAATGAAACGAAGTTCTAAAACTTCCACTACTCGTCAATGCTTGTCTGTAAGCACCTAATGAGCGAATGCCCTCATAGGTGAGAGATACGTTGAATCTTTTTGAGAAATTTAAAGAAAAAAGAGATTCTAAAACTTGTCCTTGTTGCAAACCTGTTCTGTACATTATTTCTGAAGTTGGTGTAGGTACTTCATAATACTTGACATCTTCTACATTTAGATAGTTAAATTGTTTTCCTCTAAAACCAATATCGGGAAAATTAGAAATTCCGTCAAATTGGTAGCCCAAATTGTTGAAGGTTTGCCCTTGATTGTGAAATCCTAAAAGTTCAAAATTATCTTTTCTTAAAAAGTTGAATTTGTATTCTTTCTGGATGGTTAAGGTGGTGTCAATATAAGTCGTGTCTTTTTTAAAAGAGAATACTTTATAGTCGGTATATTTCGTTTTTGCAGAGAGTGTCACCTTTACACTTCCCGAGTTATTTAAAGAATCGATAGTGCCATCGCTATTAAAAGAATATTTATCTTTTTTGACTCTTGTCCCCATCCCTAATTTTTTTTGTGAAAAACTATGAATGCAAGAAAGCAAAAATAAAAATAAAAGGAATTTAGCGGGTTTCATCATAATGTTCATCTGCAGCAGCAAATGTAAAATAATAAAATGATAATGCATCCCTATACTTTCATTACAAATTGTTAATTTTCAGAAGCACTTCTTCTTTTTTGACTTTTAAAACCCCTTTTTGCGTCTTCTAATTTATGTGGAACGAGATGGGAGAAGGAGCATTTAGAAGAAAAATATTTCTTTTCTTTGTAGTATGCTAAAACAAAGTTATAGTGGTTTTTCTCTAGAAGCTGGTACAGACGAGGCGGGGAGAGGTTGTTTGTCTGGTCCTGTAGTTGCTGCTGCTGTGATTTTGCCTAAAGATTTTTCCCATCCATTTTTAACAGATTCAAAACAGCTATCAGAAAAAAAAAGAGACCAATTAAAACCCATTATAGAAGCAAATGCCTTGGCTTTTGGCGTTTCTTTTGTTTGGCAAGACGAGATTGATAATATGAATATTTTACAAGCCTCGATTACTGCAATGCACCGTTCAATAGATGCGCTTAAAACGCGCCCTGAGTTTATTATTGTTGATGGAAATAAGTTTAGAAACTACCACAAAATCCCGCATGAAACCATAGTCAAAGGAGATGCTAAGTATTTAAGTATTGCAGCCGCCTCAGTGCTTGCAAAGACCTACAGAGATGCATATATGCAGGGTATTCATGCAGAATTTCCAATGTATAATTGGGCAAAGAACAAAGGATATCCCACCAAAGAACACAGAGCTGCCATTAGAGAATTTGGTGTAACCGAATATCACAGAAAGTCATTTCGATTACTCCCTGAACAATTAAAATTAGATGTGTAGTCCTTTTATGATTTTATTCAGAATAGCATTCTCAAATACGGAAGAAAGATATTTTTTAGATTCTGCATTGATATCGAAAGCAAACCCAAACTTTTCTCTATTTTTACGTCCTCAATTTTTTACAAATGATTAAAAAAACACGTGCAGAAATTACCAAATGCATCCTTCATAAAGTTGCCAATAAATTCAACAGTGGACACAATGTTTTCTCAGAAGATTTAATTCGATTTGACCAAAAGGGTTACGACCTAATGAAAAGTTTCTTATTGAAACCCTATGGCAGTTTATCACAAAGCTATCGCTTTTCACATCACGCAGATGTTCGCTTAAATGAATTGAATAATTATGCTTCTGAAGTTTTTAAGGATGAAAGTTCTTTTGTAGAATATTCAAAAAATATTGTAAATCATTTGTACGAACAATCAAATTCAGCTCAAATAAAAACAGGAGATGTATTGATTGTATTTATCGAAGGAATCGAATACAAAGATGTGTTGACAGAAGCCATTGGAATTTTTAAAATTGAGAATAAAGTCGATTTCTTTCAAACCTATCTCGATGATAATAAAAGTTTTGATGTCGTCGTTCAAAGTGGAATTTCAACAAAAAAAATTGACAAAGGCTGTTTGATTTTAAATACCTCCGATACTGAAGGAACCATTGTATTGTCAGTAGATAATAATAACTATGACGCGCAATATTGGATCAAAAATTTCTTGAGCGTAAAACTTGCCGATGATCACAACTCACATACCCAGAATTATTTAGAGCTGTGTAGAGAGTTTTCCGAAGAAGTAATCAAACCAGAGATGGGAATGAAAGAACAGGGAAATTTTTTAGCAAGTACGGTTGATTATTTTAAAGAAAATGAAGTGGTAGATTATGCTACTTTTAAAGATGAGATTTTTGAAGAAGACAAACACAAAGAATTGTTTGAGGACTATAAAAAACATTATGAAACTTTAAACGATGTCTTAATTCGTAATAATTTTGATGTTTCTGGAGTTGTATTAAAAAAAGAGAAAGCCAAACTTAAAACCGAAATTAAGTTAGATACAAATATTAGAATCAAGTTAGATGTAGATGCACCTGAAGCGGCTTCAGAATACTTGGAAAGGGGATATGATGAAGATAAAAAAATGAACTATTACAAAGTGTATTTCAACGATGAGAAGTAATTCATTCATGACGATAGCTCAATTTTAAATTGGGCATTTTAAAAGTCTAAGAATTCATCCACATCAAAAAGGTTTTTGAAGTGTTTTAAGATTTTATTTTTCACAGCCCCTTCATCAATTTTTGTACCCAACTCAGCCTCCATAGAAGTCACCGCTTTGCCTTTAATTCCACAAGGAATGATATTGTCAAAATAGCCTAGATTTACATTTACGTTTAAGGCAAAACCATGCATGGTTACCCATCTAGAAGAACGGATTCCGAGTGCACATATTTTACGCGCAAATGGCGTTCCTACACCCAGCCAAACGCCTGTTTCACCCTCACTACGAACACCTTTTAATCCGTATTCAGCAATCGTTAAAATAATGGCTTCTTCCAAAAGACGGAGGTATTTGTGAATGTCTGTGAAAAAATTTTCCAAATCTAAAATAGGATAACCTACAATTTGACCAGGTCCGTGGTAGGTAATGTCACCTCCACGATTGATCTTATAAAAAGTAGCTCCTTTTTCTTTTAGTTGTTGCTCGTTCAGCAATAAATTATTGAAATCACCACTTTTACCTAAGGTATACACATGCGGATGTTCTACAAATAAAAAGTAATTGGGTGTCAGTTTATTGAGGTCATTTCGGCGATTCTCAATTTTAAGACCTACAATTTCTTGAAGTAACTCGGATTGGTATTCCCAGGTTTCATTATAGTCTTTAGACTTTAAATCTTTGACAGTTACTTTTTTATTCATAAACATAAAGCAAAGATATATATTTGTTTGTATTTCTGACTTTTTTTCAACGCCTTTCTAAGTCCTTTTTTTTCTTTTGAGATGGGTTTACAGAGCTACAAGATGCTTTTAAAAAGAGAGATCACGAGAGAAAAAGTAGCTGTCATTTTGTACATGTATTTTTTCCTAATAAATTGCTGATTGCTATTTTTAATTTAAGTTTACTATCACTAAGAATCGAAATGCAAACAGGAGATCTATAAAGCAACATTCGGTTTAAGTTGGTTTTGATATTTTATGGTGTTTACTGTTAGTATAGATTTTGTAAATACAAATATTTGTTTATATTTGAAATGCTATTATTCAAATTGAATTGAATAGCTTTTTTAATCAATATACACCCCCCCCATTTAAATGAAAAAAATTATATTAATTTTTTTGCTAAGCATCACAGTTTCAATTAGTTTTTCACAATCAAAAATTTGGAAAACTACTACTGAAAAAGGAGAGTTTCAAGGACATTCAATTGAGAAATTAGATACCAATAATTCAACAGTGCTCGCATTAGATTTTGAAGCATTTCAAGCACAATTGCAAGGTGCTCCTTTACGTGGTGATGCAGCTAGGTTTTCAAATACACAAATTAGTCTTCCCAATGATAAGGGAATGTTGCAGGTATTTAATATCATAGAAGCACCTGTTTTTTCAGCGAGTTTGTCGGCGAAATATCCAGCAATAAAATCCTATATAGGGTATGGCACAGACAATTCAGGAGCCGTTGTAAGAATGAGTATCTCACCAAAAGGAGTGCAAACCATGATTTCTTACCGAGATCAACCGACTGTATTTATGCAGCCCTTAAAAGATGATATTAAAAACTATATTGTTTACAACAGACGCTCTAAAACAAACCTACCAAAAGAAGATTTTATTTGTACAACTGCAGATGAATTGGTAAAAGATATCGGTTTAAATAGAGTAACACAAAGAGATGCCGACGATCAAATACTTCGTAAGTTTCGTTTAGCAATGTCCGTAAATGGAGAATATACTTCCTATCATGGAGGAACTGTTGCCGGTGCTTTGGCAGCAATTAATGCAACAATGACGCGTGTAAATGCTGTTTTTGAAACGGATATGTCAGTTACTTTTGAAGTACAAGATTTCCCAGAATTAATTTATACAGATGCAAGTACAGACCCCTATTCAGGTTCTTTAAGTGCTTGGAATGTTGAATTGCAAAATACACTAACCTCCACTATTGGAAATGCGGCCTATGATATCGGTCACATGTTTGGCGCTTCAGGAGGCGGAGGAAACGCAGGTTGTATTGGATGTGTCTGTGTTGACGATTCGGCATCTACCTCAGATAGAAACAAAGGAGCAGGAATTACCTCACCTGCAGATGCTATTCCAGAAGGAGACAATTTTGATATCGATTATGTAGCCCATGAAATTGGACATCAAATGGGAGCCAACCACACCTTTTCTCACAGTACTGAAGGAGCAGGCGTAAATGCAGAACCAGGATCAGGATCAACCATTATGGGCTATGCTGGAATTACAGGATCAAATAACGTAGTACAACATAGTGATGCGTATTTTCATTACCACAGTATCCGACAAATTACAGACAATGTAACCAACACCAGAACCTGTTGGCAAGCAAATGCCCCTGTTACATTAAGCAACAACCCACCCAGTGCAAACGCAGGAAGTGATTATACGATTCCTCAAGGAACCGCTTACGTATTGCGAGGGACTGCTACCGATGCTGACGAAGACGATGATTTGATGTATTGTTGGGAAGGAACTGACAGTGGTCAAGTAACAAGTGCACAGTTTGGACCTACCAGAACCATTGGTTCTATGGCCAGATCATTAGCACCAACCACTTCACCAAATCGATACATTCCAAAATTAAGTAGGGTTGTTACAGGAGATCTAACACAAACAAACCCGACAATTAATTCCCCTTGGGAAACCGTAGCAACGGTAAGTAGAGATTTAAATTGGGCACTGACTGTAAGAGACAGAGCGCCTTCTGCAACGGGATTGAATGGGCAATCTAGTTTTGATTTAATGAAAATTACAGTTGATGATACTTCAGGTCCTTTTGCAATAACCTCACAAACAACAGTAGAAGAATGGGATGCAGGTTCCACAAAAACAATTACATGGGATGTTGCCGGAACCGCTTCAGGAGCTGTGAATACTCCTAAAGTAAATATACTATTATCTACGGATGGTGGACTTACCTTTCCATTTACATTAGGAAGTGATGTTGACAATAACGGTACCTACACATTTACAGTGCCTGTTACTGGAGAAGGAGATACTACAGAAGCAAGAATTATTGTAGAAGGAAAAGACAATATATTCTATGCAATGAATGCTGCAAATTTCACTATCAAAGAATCAGAATTTGCTATTGCAGTTTCAAACCCTGCATTGGATGTTTGTGCTCCAGATGACGCAGTGTATAACTTTACCTACAATACATTTTTAGGATTTACGGGTACAACTACTTTTTCGGCAGCTGGTTTGCCATCAGGAGCAACCGCAACCTTTAGTCCAGCAACTGCAACTGCAGACGGTACAGCAGTAACGGCGACCGTTTCAGGTGTTGGAAGTGTTTCTGTAGGACAATATAGTTTTAAGATTACAGGTACCTCAGGCGCAATTACCAAAGAATCAGATGTTACTTTAGGAGTCTATAGTGGGGCACCAGAGGCCATCGTATTAACAGCGCCGTCCGATGGAAATACAGGAGTTTCTCTAACGCCTACTTTAACTTGGGAGGCCGACGCAAACGCAGCTTCTTATGACGTAGAAATCGCTATAGACACTGATTTTACGACAATTGTTGCCAGTGAAAATGTGACAACAAATTCCTACAACTTATCAGGATTAGATCAAACAATTACATATTTTTGGCGTGTAAAAGGAAAAAGTATTTGTGGTGATGGAGTATTCTCACCAACATTTAGCTTTACAACCATCAGTTGTACCGTATGTGAATCTGTAGGAAACATGACCTATCAAACAAGTACCACTTTGGTGCAATTTAACACCATAGATAACCCTTCAGCAAAACCAAGTGGGTATAGCGATTATACAGCAATTGCAACGACGGTTAAAAGAGGGGATACGCACAATCTAACAGTCAATGTAAATACCGATGGTGATTACACGGTGCAGACTGTTGTTTGGATCGATTGGAATCAAGATTGTGATTTTCTAGACACGGGTGAGAACTTCGATTTAGGAGATGCATTAAACACTGCAGACGGAGCGACTACCTTAAGTCCTTTATTGATAACAATCCCTGAAGGAGCCTCACTAGGAAGTACCACAATGCGGGTTTCAACAAAATACAGTACAGATCCAGCCTCTTGTACAGATGCGACCTTTGACGGAGAAGTAGAAGACTATACCGTTACCGTTGAAGAAGCAACGGCAACGATTGAAGACTTTGCCTTTTCAGGATTTAACTTGTATCCAAATCCATCGAAAGGAGCTTTTAACTTGAACTTTGATGTCGTCAATACAGAAAAAGTAACGGTTCAGTTGTTTGACATCCGTGGAAGATTGATTGGAGAAAAGAATTTCCTAAATACCAATACACGTTTTTCTGAAAGCATCTCTTTTCAGAAAGCTACAGCCGGATTGTATCTAGTGAAAATTACAAATGGAAATAAACAAACTACAAGAAAATTAGTCATTGAATAACCTTCTTTTTTATAAATCTTAAAACCGATTGAATTTTTCAATCGGTTTTTTTTGCTTTAAGTTTAATCAAAAAACGCTTTATTTAATTATTACATAGAAACAAAAGACATTCTTCTATCACTTATTCCATTATTTTACCACTTATTCTTTTATGCTACCACTTGTTTATTGGGGTTAGGATTTTAGATTAAAATTGATGTTCTTTAAGTTTAATTTAATATAAATACTTAACATTTTGAGAGAAATAAGATCATTTTTCACTCCTATTTTAGTTCTATCATTTTTAATGAATGTGAATTCACAAACAAAAACATGGGTATTAGTTACGAAGGAAACAAAAGAGATTGCTAAAAATGAATTGACTTTTAGAAAACACTTTCCTTCAAAATCAGAAATATATTCCCTTAAATACAGCGATTTTGAAAAAAGAATTGTCGATAAATCTAAAAAAGGGAACAAGACCATACAGTTGCCAACAAAGAATGGTTTACAGTATTTTATAATAAGAGAATCCGCTGTATTAGCAAAAGAATTATCACTTAAATACCCAATGATAAAATCTTATATAGGTCAGGCAATAAACGATCCAACTTTAACCGCAAGGTTTAGTCTCGGAACCGATGGTTTACATGCAGTTATTTATACTGCAGGTGGTACAACTTTTTATATAGATCCATATACAAAAGATACTAACAATTACATTGCTTATAATCGAGAAGCCTAAAGTAAAAGTCAATCTGATTTTGAGTGTTTGGTCGATAGGGAAGTAAGGTCAACTCTTCCAGAAATTAATTCTCGGGAGAGAAATGCCGATGATGGAAGATTAAGAACCTATCGTCTAGCAATAGCGTGTTCGGGAGAATATGCTCAATTTCATTTAACAAATCAAGGAATTTCATCAGCAGCGTCGGATGTTGTAAAAAAAGCGGCAGTTTTATCAGCTATGAATACTTCAATGATACGGATTAACGGTGTTTATGAACGAGATTTGGGTGTAACCATGGAAATCGTAGCCGATAATGATAAAATTATCTTTTTAGATGCAGCTACAGATGGCATAACAGATGGAGATGCTAGTTCAATGATTAATGAAGTTCAAACAATTTGCGATCAAGAAATAGGAATTTAACAGATATAGTAGAAAACAGAACAATTACGATGTCTGAAATTACGTTAACCTTAGAAAAAGCTTTGGCATATTATTGGAAAGTGACAACTACAAATGCAACTAATAATAAAAAAACAAGTTCAGAAACTTTTTCTTTCTACACACAGAGAGAAGGAATTGTAAACTATGCTCCTTTTATTTCGGAGTTAGTTAGTCCATCAGAAAACAGTTTGGTAGACCAAGGTTCTATTAATTTGTCTTGGATTGGCTCTGATGCAGATCCAGACGATACTCTAATATATGAGCTTTCTTTTAGCGAAATTTTTCCACCAGCAGTAATAGAAGAGTCGTTATCAGAAGAAACCTATACTGTTTTGGTAGAGTCAGCAAAAACATATTATTGGAAAGTAAATACTATTGACCAAGATGGAGCTAAATCGATTGGGCAAGTTTGGAGTTTTACTGTAAACTAGTAAATTTAGAACTGAATTGGGTAATAGATTTATAGATACTTTTTTGTGAACTAAACTTTAAAGAATTTTGGTATCAGTAGAATTCAAACTATGTTTGTAAAATGTCTATTCAAGTTACTTCCGTTTTTAAAACGTACAAAACACAAAAAGCTTTAAATAAAGTCTCTTTTTCTGCAGATAAAGGACAAGTTATTGGTTTTTTAGGTCCTAACGGAGCCGGGAAATCAACCCTAATGAAAATCTTAACAGGGTATATAAAACCAGACTCAGGGACTGTTTTTATAGATGGAATTGACGTGCTAAAAAACCCAATAGCAGCACAAAAGACTATCGGATATTTACCCGAACACAATCCGTTATATTCAGACATGTATGTGCGAGAGTATCTTCAATTTCAAGCCTCCGTATATCAGATTTCTAAAGCTTCGGATTTGACGCTAAAAGAACAGATTGAAAAATGCATCACAAAAGTAGGTTTGACTTTAGAAGCCGATAAGAAAATAAATCAATTATCAAAAGGATATCAGCAAAGGGTAGGATTGGCTGCTGCAATATTGCACAATCCGAAGGTATTAATTTTAGACGAGCCAACAACCGGTCTAGATCCCAATCAACTCCTCGAAATTAGAGCATTGATTAAAACATTGGGTAAAGAGAAGACCGTATTATTTTCTACACACATTATGCAAGAAGTAGAAGCCGTTTGCGACCGTGTAATTATCATTAAAAAAGGAACTGTTTTAATTGATAAAACACTGGCTGAACTCCAAAATAATCACCAACAAATTATAAAAGTTATTTTTAATGATAAAGTAAATGCATCCCAATTACAGCAATTAGAACTCCTTATTTCCTCAAGAGATTTGGGCAAAAATACATGGAAACTTACTTTTGAGAACAAAGAAGATATGCGACCAAAATTATTTGACTTTGCACAAGAAAAGAACCTTATAATTTTAGAGTTAAGTTCAGAAAATAAAACATTAGAAAGCTTATTTACAGAACTAACATCTCATTAAGGCAGGCTTTTTAAATATTGATAGGCCTCCAATAATGTAGGAAAAACCATTTTACTACCTGCTTTTTTTAATTCTTGTTCTGAAAACTGCGTTAAAATTCCAATCGGTACCATGCCTGCTAATTTTGCAGCAGTGGTTCCTGTTAAACTGTCCTCAAAAACCCAAAGGTCTTTAAAATCAATTTTCGAGAAACCCAGCGCTTTTGCCAGTCTAATATAGGCTTCTGGATCAGGTTTTGGTTTTTCATAATCTTCCACGCCAAAAACGGTTAGAAAATTTAAGTCTAAATGATGTATGCTGTTTTTTAAAAACTGTCGGGTTGCATTACTCGCAATGCCGAAGTTGATTTTTTTTTTTGTTAAAAAAGAAGTGCATTCATGAACGCCAGGCAAAATTTCAGGAGTGATAAAATGGACATCTAAGTGCTTGTCTTTTAGAAAAAATAAAGCCTCAGTTTGATCTTCTTTATCAAGAATACTACAAAAATAGTTTGCAATAATCATCGGAGATTTTCCAGTATACATTTTTGGAAATGCAACAATTTCTTCGCCAAATAATTCTTTAAATGCAGAAGCCCACGCCGAATAATGGCTAATATAACTATCAACAACAACGCCGTCAAAATCAAATAATACTCCTTTTGGAAACATATTAATGAGTTAGTTTTCGTTAAATAATTTACTTAAATAAGGATTCAGAAATTTATTAGTAGGATCCATGCTCTGTCTTAATTTTTTAAAATCGTCCCATTTCGAGTAGATGTTACGAAGTACTGCATCTTTTGCTGTAAAACGTTTTCCCCAATGGGGTTTTCCTCCGTATTTTAAGAAAATGGTTTCTATGGTTTTAAAAGCTTCATAGGTATCTGCAGTTGCTGCATTTCTAGAAACACAACCCATGGTAACAGTATCTTTTTGATAGGCATAGCTTAACCAAGAGTTGTCTTTGTAGAGAAAACGAATATCCATAGGAATATGTATAAATGATTTATTATTCCAGTTATTAATTTCTTTTTTCAATTCATCAAAAACAAGTGGAAATCTATCCAAACCAATAGTCCATTCTGCTAATTCCAAAGTGGCACCTCTCGATTTTGCTACGGTTGCTTGGTATAGAGATCCTTTGTATTCTTTATTGGAACTGAAAAAACCTTTGTATAAGAGTCGATTTGCAATCGCAGTAATCCATGGGAAAACATGCGAGTATTTATAGAGTATTTTCGAAGCTTTTCTTCAGTGTTTTAAATATTTCGGACCTAAGTTTTCAGATATTTTAGTCTCTGGAGCTATTTTATCTCCAGTAATTACATAGCCTTTATCGGTGTGAGGTAGCCATAAAATCCTAAGAAAATCATGTTTTTGCAAACGTTCTTTGATTTTTGGCAACCATTCAGAATCGTTTTCGGGACCCTCTTTTACATGGAGTGTATAAATAGGTTAACAGGTAAAGGTAACCGTAGACATTAACCCCAGTACACCGAGTGAAACACGAACTGCTTGCATTAATGCATCACTTTTATGAACATTTTTCAAGGAGCCATCTGCCAAAACCAAAGTACAACTTGTCATGTATTCACAAAGTAAATGACCACTTGTTCCATGCGTTCCTGTAGCTAAGGCACCACCAATTGTAATTGTATTGATGTCTGGTAAGCAAGGAATACACCAACCTTTTGCTTCAATTATTTCTAATAAATCTCCTAAAATCATCCCCGATTGGACCGTAATGCTTCGTTCGGTTTCATCACAGGAAACAATTTTATGATAAGGTGTAATGTCAATTAACCTGTCTATTCCTGCAGCAATATCTGCCGAGGATTGCTTGGTTCCGAAAAATCGAATTTTATCTGTTTTTGCAACAACTTCTTGCAATTCTTTTTCGGTCGTAATTTTGTAAAGGGATTTGTATTTATAGGTAAGGTTTTCATTCCAACTGGTCCAAACACCATTATTTTCTTGGGTCATTTATTTTTTAATTGGCTGCGAAAATAAGGGATAATACAATCATAGCAAGTGTTTTTTTTAAAAATGATTATTAAAGATCAATTTAATTTAAAATTAATTTGCTGCGTTTTTAGCGTTGCTAAAAATTCATTCGAGATTTTAATTTTTGTATTTCTGCTTGGAAGGCTTACTTCAATTTTTTCTTTAGCATCCCAAATAGTAAAATGCAATGATTGTTTTCCTGGATTGTTTTTAAGAATGGTCTCTAAGTTTAAAATGGTGTTTTCTTTAATTTCTTCTAGGGGAATTTTAATCGTAATTTTTTTACAAAGCGCATCCATAATATCATGCAGCAACTTCATTTCTGTAAATTTCAATCTTGGTTCCCCTTTTACGCCCTCTTTATTGGTCCATCCTGGTTGAATGGTAGCGCGCACAAATAAGAAGGAGTTGGGCACTAAAAAATGTTTCATTTTCAAGTACTCTTCCCCAAAAATCCTGAATTCATGACTATCACCATAATCTTCAATCGTAAACATTGCCCATCCCTTTCCTGCCTTCGAAACGCGGTGTTGCACATCTGAAATAATACCAGCGAATGATAAATTCATGTTGAGGTACTTTGACAAATCGTCTTTAAAATGTTTTAAAGTAGCATTGCAAAAAATCATTTCATTTTTAAAATCATCCAAAGGGTGTGCAGAAATATAGATGCCAATTACTTCTTTTTCTTGAGAGAGCAATTCCATGGTACCCCAAGTTTCACATTCAGGAATGTCGGGTTCTGGAAACTGCACCGTAGAGGCTTCTCCAAACATAGATACTTGTGCAGAATTTTTATTTTCTTGGTATTTACTACCAAATTTCATGGCACGTTCTAAAAAGGTAATTCCTTTTTCATCGGTACTAAAATATTGTGCTCTGTGGGTGTCTGTAAAAGAATCAAAAGCACCCGCTTTTACAAGGCTATCAAATGATTTTTTATTTGCTGCACGCAAATCGACACGTTTTGCGAGATCAAAAATTGAATTGAAATTTCCATTTTCTTTCCGTTCTTTAATAATGGCTCTAACGGCTCCAGCACCAACCCCTTTTACGGCTGCCATGCCAAAACGAACAGCCCCTTCGTCGTTTACAGAAAACTTTAAATAAGATTCATTTAAATCTGGTCCTAAAACAGCCAAGCCCATGCGTTTGCATTCTTCCATAAAGAAGGAAACCGATTTGATATCATTCATATTGTTCGACAATACAGAAGCCATGTATTCGGCAGGATAATGCGCTTTTAAATAAGCTGTTTGATAGGCAATCCAAGCATAACAGGTAGAGTGTGATTTGTTAAAGGCATAACTGGCGAATGCTTCCCAATCTTTCCATATTTTTTCTAGTTTTTCTGCATCATGTCCATTCGCTGCAGCTTGTGCTACAAATTTTGGTTTCATTTTATCTAAAACGGCAATCTGTTTTTTTCCCATCGCTTTCCGTAAAACATCGGCCTCCCCTTTTGTAAAGTTGGCTAGTTTTTGGGAAAGTAACATTACTTGCTCTTGGTAGACTGTAATTCCATAGGTTTCTGCCAAATATTCTTCCATAGCTGGCAAATCATACTCAATGTCTTCCGTTCCGTGTTTTCGATTAATAAAAGAAGGAATGTACTCCATGGGCCCAGGTCTGTATAGGGCATTCATGGCAATTAAATCAGCAAAAACAGTCGGTTTTAAAGATCGCATGTGTTTTTGCATTCCTGGAGATTCATACTGAAAAATACCCACGGTTTCTCCCTTTTGAAACAATTCGTAAGTTTTTGTATCATCCAAAGGAAAATTTTCTGGATCCAAATCGACATTGTGTTTCGCTTTTACAATTTTGACGGTATCTTTGATTAATGTCAATGTTTTCAATCCTAAAAAATCCATTTTCAACAAACCAGCAGATTCTACTACAGAGTTGTCAAATTGGGTCACATACATGTCCGAATCTTTGGCCAATGCGACGGGAACATAATTGGTAATGTCTCCAGGTGTGATAATAACACCACAGGCATGAATTCCTGTATTTCTTACAGAACCCTCTAGAATAGTAGCTTTGTTAACGGTTTCTGCGGCTAAATCACTACCATAAGAAATGGACTTCAATTCTTCTACCAATTGTTTTTCTTCCGATCTTAAGCCAGCAACTTTCCCTTTGCTTTTTGCATCTTCACCAAAAATGTTCTTTAGCTTAATGAGCGGAATTAGTTTTGCAATACGATCGGCTTCAAAAAGGGGTAAATCTAACACTCTTGCGGTATCTCTAATGGAAGACTTTGCAGCCATGGTTCCGTAAGTAATGATTTGTGCTACTTGATTGGAACCGTATTTCTCAATCACATAATCCATTACTCTTCCACGTCCTTCATCATCAAAATCAATATCAATATCGGGCATCGAAATACGTTCTGGATTTAAGAAGCGCTCAAAAAGAAGGTCGTATTTAATAGGGTCTATATTGGTAATCCACAAGCAGTATGCAACTACTGAACCTGCGGCAGAACCCCGACCTGGACCTACGGCAACGTCCATGTTTCTGGCTTCGCGAATAAAATCTTCTACAATTAAGAAATAACCAGGATATCCTGTTTTTTCAATCACAGAAAGCTCAAAATCCAAACGCTCTTTAATAGCTGCTGTAATTTCGCCATACCGTTTTTTAGCACCGACGAATGTAAGGTGTTTTAGAAAATTGTTTTCTCCTCTTTTCCCTTCATCTTCTTCATCTTTGGGGTCTTTGAATTCATCTGGAATGTCAAATGCGGGTAATAAAACATCACGGGCGAGGGTGAAAATTTCGATTTTACCGACAACTTCTTGAATGTTAATGATGGCTTCTGGCAAGTCTGCAAAGAGGGTTTTCATCTCTTGGCTAGACTTAAAATAGTATTCGTCGTTTGGCAATCCATAACGATAGCCACGTCCTTTTCCAATAGGGGTTGCTTGCTTTTCACCATCTTTTACACACAATAAAATATCGTGTGCATTGGAATCTTCTTGTGTTAAGTAGAAGGTGTTGTTGGTAGCAACTACTTTTATATGATGGTTTTTAGAGAATTTTAATAAAGTTTCATTTACAATTTTTTCATCTTGTTGATGGTGACGCATCAATTCAATATAAAAATCGTCTTTAAACTCAGACTTCCACCATAGCAGTGCTTCTTCGGCTTGTTTTTCTCCAAGGTTTAGAATTTTACTAGGCACTTCACCATTGAGGTTCCCCGTTAAAACAATAATGTCTTCTTTGTATTTTTGAATGATTTCTCTATCGATTCTTGGAACATAGTAAAACCCATCTACAAATGCAATGGATGACATTTTTGCTAAGTTGTGATAGCCTCTTTTATTTTTTGCCAATAAAACAATTTGGTACCCGTTGTCCTTTACCGATTTATTTCTGTGATCTCCACAAACATTAAATTCACATCCAATAATTGGTTTCATTGGAGTTGTTGCTGTTTTGTTGTGCTTTAATATAGCACTTACAAAATGAAAAGAACCCATCATGTTTGCCGTATCTGTAATGGCAACTGCAGGCATGTTGTCCTTTGCGGCAGCTTTTATAATATTTCCAATTTGCATGGTCGATTGTAAAACGGAAAACTGTGTATGATTGTGCAAGTGCGAGAATTGCACATTTTCCATTTCCGCCAGCCCGTCGGAAGTCGATTTAGTTGCTTGGGTGTCTTTTAATTTTTCAAGACGTTTTCTTATTTTTTCACTTTCTCTCTTTAGGTTGATGTGTTTTAATCCAAGTACCTGAATTGGATTCGGATTGGTTTCTGAGAAGCTTTTAATGTAGTCTGGACTTACTTCTAATTGTTCTTTTGTGAATTTTCTTAAACGGATTAACTCCAAAAAACAACGCGTAGTTGCTTCTACGTCGGCAGTTGCATTGTGTGCGTCACCAAAACCAGTGCCGAATAAATGTGTGTGTAGTTCTGTTAAGGTGGGTAATTTAAATTTTCCACCACGCCCTCCAGGGATCTGGCACAGCAATGCCGTTTTTTCGGTACAAGTATCTAAAACAGGGAGGGAGGTTAGTTTATTCTCAACACCCAGTCTGTGAAATTCACAACCCATAATATTCAAATCAAAATTTACATTTTGACCCACAATAAAGGTGGTTTTTTCCAAGGCTTCATTAAATAAAACCAGTCCTTCTGCTAAAGAAATTCCTTGTTCTGTTGCCAACTCCGTTGAAATTCCATGAATTCTCTCTGCATCGTAGGGAATGTTGTATCCTTCTGGTTTTATTAGGAAATCATTGTGTTCTATGACATTTCCCATTCCATCATGCAATTGCCATGCAATTTGCACACATCGAGGCCAGTTGTCTGTGTTGGTAATTGGGGCATTCCAACTCTTAGGTAAACCTGTAGTTTCTGTATCAAAAATTAAGTACATGAAAAAAGATGTTTGTTGATGATTTTATATGCTTAAAACGGATTGTAAATTTACATTTTTTCATAAGATTTTTAATCGGAAGTTATTAACTATTCATAGTTGTTATCACCAATTGTAATAGCAAGAGGCGCTTTTAATGTAAGCCAAAGCAGGTTTTTGTTTGTGTACCTATTCTTTTTGAAAATATGTTGCGCGTGAAGGTTGATTTAAAGCGATTAAAAAATATTGAAAATTCAGTCTTTTAGTTTCAAAAGGTTTTTGTACTTTTGCGCCCACTTACTACGAGATGGTAAGATTTTTAATAATCGAGGTCGAGAACCTTCACAAATTAATAAATTATGTCAGTAAAAATTAGATTACAGAGACACGGTAAAAAAGGAAAACCATTCTATTGGATTGTTGCCGCAGATGCACGTGCTAAAAGAGATGGTAAATACTTAGAGAAATTAGGTACCTACAATCCAAATGTAAACCCAGCAGAAATCAACTTAAACATTGATCTTGCTGTAGCATGGTTACAAAATGGCGCACAACCAACAGATACTGCAAAAAACATTTTATCTTACAAAGGTGCGATGTTAAAAAATCATTTAGTTGGTGGTATTCGTAAAGGTGCTTTAACGCAAGAACAAGCAGATGCAAAGTTTGCAGCTTGGTTGGAAGAAAAAGCAGCAAAAATTTCTGATAAAGAAGCAGGATTATCAAAAGCACAATCTGAATCGAAAGCAGCAGCATTAGCCGCTGAGAAAGCAGTAAATGAAGCAAGAATTGAAGCAGCAAAACCTGTTGTTGAAGAGGAAGTAGTTGAAGAAGTTGTTGCTGAGGCTGAGACTGAAGCAGCTCCTGAAACCATTGACGAAGCAGCAGAAAAAGCAGCAGAATAAATTATAAGAGCTACGACAATGCGTAAAGAAGATTGTTTTTATTTAGGCAAAATCGTAACAAAATATAGTTTTAAAGGGGAGGTAGTTATCAAATTAGATACTGACGAGCCTGAGTTGTACAAGGAAATGGAATCAGTGTATGTCGAATTCGGCACAAATCTGGTTCCATTTTTTATTGAAAAAAGTTCATTGCACAAAGGAAATCAGTTGCGAGTTCAATTTGAAGATGTGTATTCTGATGAAGCAGCAGATTCCATTCTGAAATGCGGCATTTATTTACCAATGGATTTATTGCCAAAACTGGAAGGAAATAAGTTTTATTTTCATGAAGTAATTGGTTTTACAGTTGTTGATGTAAATTTTGGAGAAGTGGGTACAATTGTTCATATCAATGACAAAGCCGCCCAACCTCTTTTTGAAATTGACAGAGATGGAACTGAAATTTTTATTCCAATGATTGATGATTTCATCAAGAAAGTAGATAAAGAAAACAATACAATACAAGTAGAAACTCCGGAAGGATTAATTGCCTTGTATTTATAGAGAGGTGGCCGAGTGGTCGAAGGCGCACGCCTGGAAAGTGTGTATACGGCAACGTATCGAGGGTTCGAATCCCTTCCTCTCTGCAAATGATTGCTAAATTTTAAAAAAGTTCTGTGTTTCATTTCGCAGAACTTTTTCGTTTAAAACCCAGATTGACATTGTCAAAACCATTCCAATTTAAAGAATTTACAATTCATCAAGATAAAACTGCCATGAAAGTGGGAACAGATGGCGTCTTGTTAGGTGCTTGGAGTTCTATAGAAAATGATCCGGATACTGTTTTAGATATTGGAGCAGGTACAGGGCTTATTGCTTTGATGTTGGCCCAACGTTGTGATGCGATGACCATCGATGCTGTTGAGATTGATGAGAATGCGTATGAGCAAACGGTGCAGAATTTTGAAGGCTCTCATTGGGCCGATCGCCTGTATGGATATCATGCCAGTTTTCAAGAATTTGCAAACGAAATCGCAGCGGAAGCAGCAACTTATGATTTGATCATCTCAAATCCACCCTTTTACACCGATGACTTTGAGACCAAAAATGCGGCAAGAAATAAAGCGCGATTTGCTTCGGCTTTATCTTTTGAAAATTTATTGAAAGGGGTTTCCAAAATTATTTCTGAGAATGGGGTTTTCACAACCATTATCCCTTATAAAGAGGAGGCTTATTTTATAAAATTGGCAGCAAAATATCACTTGTTTTTACACCGTGTTTGTCACGTTAGAGGAACTGCAACGGCAGCAATTAAAAGAAGTTTACTTGAGTTTTCGCTACATTCAAATGAACCACTAGCGACCACATTAACCATAGAAGTCATTCGTCATCGATATACACAAGCATATATGAATTTGACGAAAGATTTTTATTTGAAAATGTAATTTACCCTCTTACATTGTTTGGGTTGTACCCAAGATAGGGTACGTTTTTTTCTTTAAAAACAATACCGTACTCTTCCAATTCTTTCAAAATTGGTTCATAGACTTCCTTGGTTATTGGCAATTGTACTCCTGGAGTTTTGATTTCTTTTTTTAAAATTTTTAAAGCAGCAATTGCAACCGGCAGTCCAACCGTTTTAGCCATGGCGGTGTAGATTTGATTTCCCCCCTTCACAACAAAGCTACTTTCAATTTGTTTTTTTACTCCATGAAGCTCATATCCAAAAAGATGTTGCATTACAATCATGTCTTTGTCATCGGCATCTAAAGTCCATGCATCTTCTAGAATTTTTTGCAGCATTTGTGCAGGCGTTGCATTTTTGAGTTCAATTTTCTTTTCTGCATTGAAAATATCCAATTCTACCAATTTTGCCCACATCAAATCATCTTGATCAATCTTCAAATAAGAACGTAGTTTCAATTCTACTGAGTCAGAAGGAGAGTAGGCGAGAAATAAATTTACAAAATCACGATAACTCATATTTTCTGAATTTTGAATGGTATAGGAATCATCAGTCATTCCCAACTGGACAAAAATATTCCAAGCTCTAGAAAAACCTACTTTTCGAATGGTTCCTCGGTACATTGTTGGAATGTCATCCAGTCCATAGACACTCCTGTATTTCAGTGAATCTCTATTGGCATAGGCTTCGAAATTGCCACTATCGTTTATTTTTAAAAACTCCGTTCTTCGAAACAATTTATGATAAGGGATGTATTTGTAGGTGCCTTCCTGGATAAACATCGCGGCACCCCCCTGACCTGCCAATACTACATTTCGTGGGTTCCACGTGAATTTATAATTCCATAAGTTGGTATCGCTCTCAGGTGCAACGATTCCACCACAAAAAGACTCGAACAATAACATTTTTCCACCATTGCTTTTAATACGGTCAATAACTTGCATAGCGCTCATATGGTCAATTCCTGGATCCAACCCAATTTCGTTCATAAAGACCAGTCCATTTTCTTTTACTTGACTATCTAATGCCTTCATCTCCCTAGAAATATAGGACGCAGTGACCATATGTTTTTTGAAGGTAATGCAATCTTTGGCAACTTCGATGTGAAACCTTGCTGGCAACATAGAAATTACAAGATCCGCCTTCTTAATCTCGGTTTCTCGCTGTTTTTTATTAAAAACATCCAATACAATTGCCGTTGCATTTGGGTGTTTGTTAATGAGCTTTTCTGCGTATAAAGTCGCAATATCACCAATCCTAAGTTGTAGTTTTTCTGTATCTGATTTATCCAAAAGGTATTTTATTAGAGCAGCACTTGACTTCCCAGCACCAATAATCAATATATTTTTCATAAATAAATCGTGTATTTTTGTACGAGACTAAGATAGTCTAATTGTTTAAAATTTAACAGAAACACTATAAAATGTTTAAAAATTTAGTAATTACTTGTTTTTTAGGATTGGTCGCCGTCATATTAGGGGCTTTTGGAGCACATGCTCTGAAAGAAATACTGAGTTCAGCACAACTTTTAAGCTTTGAAACGGCGGTGCGCTATCAGATGTATCATGTCATTGTATTGTTATTTGTCAATACTTACGACGGGTTTTCAACAACTCAAAAGAACAAGATCAGTTCCTTATTTTTTGCTGGGGTTTTCCTGTTTTCAGGGTCGATATACCTACTCCAACTGACACGGATTACGGCAAAATCAATTTGGTTTATAACCCCATTGGGTGGGCTATTTTTAATCGCAGGCTGGAGTTTATTGATTGTGATATTTTTAAACAAATTACGCAAAAAGTAATAAATCATTAATTCGCTATTAAATAACAAGTCGATTCTAAAATATTATGTAATTTTGAAGCCAACAAACTTTAAAATAAAATAGATGACAGATTTAAAAACGAAATCGATTTCGTTCATTAATTTAGGAATCAAAAATGCATCCATTCGTTATCAATTAACCTCTGATGAATTACATGCATTGACTATTGAAAAAAAACAAGGAAGAACTACCTCATTAGGAGCAATTGCTGTTAATACGGGGGAATTTACGGGAAGATCTCCAAAGGATCGTTTTATTGTCAAAGATGCGGTAACAAAAGACGAAGTTTGGTGGAGTGATATAAACATACCATTCGATGCTGATAAGTTTGATACGCTTTATCACAAAGTTACCAATTACCTTTCTGGGAAAGAAATTTTTGTGAGAGATTCCTTTGCCTGTGCAGATGAAAACTATAAACTGTCCCTTCGGGTTGTCAATGAATATCCTTGGAGTAATATGTTTGCATACAATATGTTTTTGCGCCCAACAGCATCTGAACTAGAAGATTTTTCTCCAGAATGGACAATCATCAATGCACCTGGTTTTATGGCAGACCCAGAAGAAGATGGGACCCGCCAACATAATTTTGCAATTTTAAATTTTACAAAGAAAGTTGCCCTAATTGGAGGCACAGGTTATACCGGTGAAATTAAAAAAGGCATATTTTCTGCACTAAATTTTATTCTTCCAGTCTTTAAAAAGACATTGCCAATGCATTGTTCAGCTAATATTGGTAAAGATGGAGATACCGCTATTTTCTTTGGACTTTCTGGAACCGGAAAAACCACCTTATCAACGGATCCAAACAGAAGCTTAATTGGTGATGATGAACATGGTTGGACCGCAGAAAATACCGTTTTTAATTTTGAAGGAGGTTGTTATGCAAAGGTGATTCATTTATCGCAAAAGCAAGAGCCAGAAATTTATGCAGCGATTAAAAAAGGCGCTATTTTAGAAAATGTTGTCCTAGATAGTAATGGAGCGGTCGATTTTTCAGATACTGCTATTACACAAAACACAAGAGTAAGTTACCCGATTGACCATATCAAAAATATTCAAACACCGTCAATAGGTAAAAATCCAAAAAATATATTTTTCTTAACAGCCGATGCTTTTGGTGTTTTACCTCCCATCTCTAAACTAACTCCAAGCCAAGCTGCTTATCATTTTATTTCTGGATATACGGCAAAAGTTGCGGGAACAGAAGCAGGAGTTACCGAACCAACGCCAAGTTTTTCAGCCTGTTTTGGGGCCCCTTTTATGCCTTTACACCCTACACGATATGCAGAAATGCTAAGTGAGAAAATGCAGGAAGCAGGCGTCAATGTTTGGTTGATCAATACCGGCTGGTCTGGAGGTCAATACGGAGTAGGAAGAAGAATGTCGCTAAAATATACTAGAGCTATGATTTCTGCAGTTTTAAACGGAGATTTAGGAAATTATACCTATGAAAATTACCACATACATTCTGTTTTTGGAGTTGCACAACCAAGAACTTGTCCAGGAGTGCCCTCTGAATTGTTAAGTCCAAGAGCTACCTGGAACAATGATGCAGCTTACTACAAAACAGCCTTTAAACTATCCAATGCATTTCGTATAAACTTTAAACAATTTGAAGATTTAGCAAGCGAAGAAATCCGAAGGGGAGGACCACAACGTTATGCATTGTAGCAAGATTTTATACTTGTTAGTCGATAGAACACCTCCTTTAGAGGTGTTTTTTATATTATTAAAGTATCTTTAAAGCATAATTTTAAGAAATGATAAAAAAATGGTTTAAAAATATCGGTCCAGGAACTTTAGTTGCAGCTGCTTTTATAGGTCCAGGAACGGTGACAATATGTACCATAGCTGGTGTTAATTTTGGTTTTAACCTTTTATGGGCAATGTTACTTTCTGTAATTGCAACGGTTGTTTTACAGGAAATGGCGGCAAGATTAGGAGTCATTTCTCAAAAAGGACTGTCTGAAGTGATTCGAGAAGAAATTAAAATTCCCTTTGTCAAACATTTTGTAACACTTTTGATTTTAGGAGCTATTGTTGTCGGAAATGCCGCATATGAAGCAGGAAATATTAGTGGAGGAATTTTAGGCTTGGAAACTATTTTTGGAAGATCACTTTTAAATATGGGGAGTAAATTATTAAATTATTAAATTATTAAATTTTTAAAAAAAAAGAACAAATAGTAACTTTAGTTTCTTTATATTGCAAAATGATTAACTAAAAAAAATTAAAATTATGTCAGTAGTAAGTTGTCCTAAATGCACAAAACCCACTCAAAAAGGAGGTTATCAAACTTGGCAAATAGTTGTAGCTATTTGTTTCTTCCCATTAGGGTTACTAGCACTTTTAGCGGATAAAAAACCATCTGTTTGTTCTTCTTGTAGCTTTACTTGGCAATAACAATTTGTACAAAAAATAGACCTTTTATATTTTAAAAACCACAGTAAATGTTTGCATAAATACAAAAAAGGAAATTCATTTAAATTTATATACTCTTTTAATTCCAATCTTTTTTGTTGGTTGATTGGGGTTGTGTTTTTTCATTTGGCTTATTAATTTTTATTACTCCAAATCAAGAATAAAATGGTTTTGAATTATTTTTAATCACAAATGATTTTTAAAAAGTATCGTTCTTTACTTGTAATAGGAGTAATTGGTTTATATCTATATTTCAAAGGTGCATATATTCCTCATTTCTGTCTATTTGAAAAGATAATTGATTTAAAATGTCCTTTTTGTGGTATTACAAGATCATTTGAAGAAATAATTAAATTGAACTTTTTAAGTGCACTTAAAATTAACTTTATGTCAATAGTCTTATTGACTTTTTTAATAATCAAACCGATTCTTAATTATTTTAATTTGTTTAAAGTTGTACTTAAAGCAGATAAAGTTTTTTTTGGATTATGTATCCTTCAATTCTTTATTTTAAATCAGCAAGTATTTTCATCTAAAACCCTATTTTGAGGTGTAATTCTGAACAATAGAGAGGAACCAAAGGGATTAAAGTCGAACTGTTTTGGGGAGGATTTAGAAGTATTTAATTGCCTTTATTAAAAACTCAGATTGAGATTGTTTGGCTAAAAGTTATTAAATGTATACTAAACCATATGCATATCCTCCTCCTTTAATTCAGCTACTTCTAAACCTCTTAAATAGGTTAAACTTACATTAATAGATGAATGTCCCATAGCTTTCTGTAGCTTGGTTAATGACCCTGTTCTCTTAAATATTTCTATAGCCAATATCCCTTTAATTATAAAGTCAGTTGTTAGGAATTAATTATATTTGAAAAAATCTTATGAAGAATATTATAGACCCAAATGAAATTGATAAACTTTATAATGATAACCATATATCATTAAATGAAGCTGAAGAATTGAGAAGTAAAAGGTGGATAACCTTTTTTGGAATTCTAGAAATATTAGGTATTTTAGCTGCACTTATATCTGCAATTGTCATATACAACTCTTAATTACTAAACCATAGGCATATCACTTTCAGTTAATTCAGCTATTTCTAAACCTATTAAATAGGAGTAAATTAGATTTATAGAGGGATAATTTTCTGCTAAATATTTTTAATTGTATATTGCAATTAAACGTAAGCTAAAATATTATGAAAAAATTTCTTATTCTTTCAGTTTTCTTTTTCGGATATAGCTGTTCGCCAACTCATTTTATTTCGCCAAAAACTATCAACTTGCCTTTGTATTCTAAAAGTAATAATTCTAAGGAATTAATTCGGTTAAAATATGGCAACCCTTCAAAGATTGAAAATCAAGTAAAACAAGAAATATGGATTTATAATTATAGTAGTTCAAAAAAAAGTAATAGAACTGTCACTTTTAATAAAAACGGCAAAATTATTGAGAATAAGAAACACTACAAGAGGTATCATATGAAAACAGGATTAAATAGATATGCATATATTACTTATGGCTTTGCAACTGTTCTGGCTTTAATTGCTGGAGCTTTTCCTGCACTACTTTAAAAATCTATTTAATCATATATTCGTATTAAACCATAGGCATATCCTCCTCCTTCAGTTCAGCTATTTCTGACCCTCTTAAATAGGTTAAACTTACATTTCTTATCTTTGTATTACTATGAAAAAAAGAATGTAAAAAATAGTAAAAAGGCAGATACTGCTATTGCTATAGATAATATGATCTTACAGATGAAGAAATTGCTACAGTAGAAAATTCTTAAATGACAGGGGATCTGGTACTATAAAAAAATGATTGTTTTTCTAGAGATTTAATTAGCTTATTTAGGTTTGCTATTTCTCTTCTATTTGAACTAATTAACTCATCATTAATTTTGCCATTTACTTTCTTTATCTCCTGATTTATTTCTTTAATTAGTTTTCTTTTAGACTTATGTAATTCATGTAATTTTTCTGTAATCAATACTCTTTCAGGGTCAATAACAAAAACAGCTTTTTTTAATTTGAAATATGCAGTTCTAACCAATGAAATTTTACTTCCTTTGCTATGAATTGCATCCCAAAGCTCTAAAGGATATCTCTTTGTTAAAGTCTCAACTCTCCCGCAGATTCCATTTATACTAATAGCATCACATTCCCTTAATTTTGATGTGATGTTGAAGACATCTGTAACTTTAGTTCTTGACTTTTTTTTATTCATGATTATTATTTGTATAAGACCAGAAGCTGTAAAGCTAAGAAAGCAGTACCCCTGAATCCAAATTTTAAAACTGATAGATATTAACACTCATATCTGAGAAATGGGTGAAAATCATCAAAAAAGAGGTTAATTGATCTTCTAAAAGCCAATTAAGACATAAATAATTGAAAATCAAATAATTAAACAATTGTTGATAACTTTTATAGATGTTTTGAGTTAAAATCTCTCTACCTCATACAATACGGCTCCCTACCTACAATTCAAACGTGGGTATCCCCCTGTGAGTTAGGCTAAAACAGCCAATTTCATTGAGTCAAAAGATCTTTTAAAAATTTGAGCACAGTAATATATAAATATAGCTATCTTTTTATTAGAAGATTAAAAAGGTTCACTCTCACCATCCCAGTTTGGAAACATTTTATTCATATCCAACAATTCACTTTTGGAGTAAACATGTGGTTCAGTTTCTTCTTCTTCTTCTTCTTCCTCATTTAAGCGGTCAATAGCTTCAACATCTTTTCTCCATTCAGCTACTTGTTCCTCAGACCAAAATTCATCTGGGCTAGGAATGTCATAAAAATTTACCTTAACAAGTGATGATATTAAAATATATAACAATATTGTTGTCACAGATCAATCACTAGCGGGTGGAAGAGCTCTAAAAGTCAGCGATAATAGTACCAATATTTTGATTGGAAATAATATTATTGTCGGAACATTAGACGCCAATTCAGATGCTATAGACACCAATACAATTTTTGAGGATCCATTGTATGCAGATTCAACAAATTTTGATTTTTCAATTACTTCAGATTCTCCCGCTATTGCTGTTGCAAATGTACAATTTTCTCCTGATGAAGATTTCTATGGCAATCCCAGAGATGCTGCACCCGATATTGGAGCTGTCGAATTCAGAACCGTGGATGTTGTTGACACCACAGTGCCCGTAATCACCCTCGTTGGAGCAGCTACGGTGAGTCTAGAAGTTGGAACAACCTATATACCGATGCAGGTGCAACAGCAACGAACAACTACGATGGAGATATTAGCAGTGCCATAAGTACAGTAAACCCTGTAGACAGCGATACAGTTGGCACCTATACCGTAACCTATGATGTAAGCGATGCGAACGGCAATGCAGCAACCACTGTAACAAGAACTGTCATCATTGAGTCAAGTCTTTCAATAGAAGACAATACGATGATTCATGTAAAATTATATCCAAACCCAGTAGAAGATAAATTGTTTATTCAAGGATTGTTGCAACCGACAGAAATCTTCGTTTATAATTTGTTGGGCAAGTTGGTCCTTTCGGAAATAGCTTTGCATGAAATAAATGTAAGCAATCTCCAAAGTGGTGTGTACATTATAAAGATGAAAAAAGCACAAAAACAGCTAGTTCGAAAGTTTATAAAGAATTAAAAAAGCCTTAAAATAATTTAATATGCCCCTGCAAAAAATGGAATCATTCTTTGTATTCAGTGGCATCAAATATTATTTTTTTGAACGTCCTCTTTTTTTTAAATCCAACTTTTTTTTGAAAGGAAATCTAGAAATGGTTATTTTTTTAGGGCAATTATTTTTTTTAACAAAAAAAAGTTTACATTTGACGCATCGATGAAGAGTTGAATGTTACGTTTTATTGGTTCTGTATATAACTTTTTAGGGAAGAACAAAGGTTATATTACATTTAAGAAATGTGTCAGAAAAATTAGGATATCTTCCAAAATACTATTATTAAATCCCATACAAATCCTTAGACTTCGAGGGGTTTATCTAGAATTACGCGTTTAGTTTATAATTTCAATTAGGTTATTCAAAACCTTGCTATAAGATAGCAAACAGGTTTTTGTTTATAATTATTATTGAAATTAAAATGAATACGAAATACAAAGATTTAATAGAACAAACGTTTGATTTTCCTCAAGAAGAATTTCATACAGAAAATGGCAACTTGCGCTTTCACAATATCAACTTGGCCCAATTAGTTGAGCAGTACGGAACACCCCTAAAATTCACCTACCTACCTAAAATTTCCGAAAATATCAATCGTGCAAAAAAATGGTTTAATACGGCTATTAAAAAGCACAATTACAAAGGGAAGTACCATTATTCCTATTGTACAAAAAGTTCCCACTTTAAGTATGTTTTAGAAGAAGCGCTTCAAAATAATATACACATAGAAACATCATCGGCTTTTGATATCGATATTGTAAAATCCTTAAAAAATGAAGGCAAATTAAAAGAAGATGCCTTTGTGCTCTGCAATGGATTTAAACGTGATCAATACATCACAAATATTGTTAGTTTAATAGAGGGTGGCCACACAAACTGCATTCCTATTATAGACAACTATGAAGAATTAGATTTAATTTCAAATAAAACAAAAAATACCTTTAAGGTAGGCATACGAATTGCTTCGGAAGAAGAACCCAAATTTGAATTTTATACCTCTCGTCTTGGAATTGGGTATAAAAATATTGTTTCTTTTTACGAACGTGAAATTGCAGAAAATCCTCAAGTAGAGTTAAAAATGCTACACTTCTTCATCAATACAGGAATTAATGACAATGCTTATTATTGGAACGAGTTGCTAAAATGTATTAGCGTTTACATTGAACTTAAAAAAGTCTGTCAATCATTGGACAGTCTAAATATTGGTGGGGGATTCCCTATAAAAAATTCATTGGCCTTTGAATACGATTATCAGTATATAATTGAAGAGATCATTCATCAAATTAAAGTGGCATGTGATGAAGCAAATGTAGCTGTGCCCGATATTTTTACAGAATTTGGAAGTTTTACTGTTGGAGAAGCAGGAGGGGTTATCTATGAAGTTTTGTACCAAAAGAGACAAAATGATCGTGAAAGATGGAATATGATCAATTCCTCTTTTATAACAACCCTGCCAGATTCTTGGGCAATAAACAAACGTTTTATCATGCTTCCAATAAACAAATGGAATCGAAAATACGAACGTGTTTTACTAGGTGGATTGACCTGTGATAGTGACGATTATTACAATTCAGAACAACACGTAAATGCAATTTATTTGCCTGTTTATGAAAAAGACAAACCCTTATACATTGGTTTTTTTAACACAGGTGCTTACCAAGAAACCATTGGAGGTTTTGGAGGATTGCAACACTGCTTAATTCCACATCCAAAACATATTTTAATCAATAAAAATAAGCATGGTGACCTCACTACCAAATTATTTAAAGGAGAACAAAAAAGTGAAGAATTACTTTCAATTTTAGGATATGAATAAGAGAACTTACGCAGGAATTCCTGACCAATACGCAAAATTAGAAACCGCCAAAGTAGTATTAATTCCTGTTCCTTATGACGGAACGAGTACTTGGCAAAAAGGAGCAGATAAAGGTCCTGAGGCTTTTTTAGACGCATCAGAAAATATGGAATTGTACGACATAGAAACGGATAGCGAAGTATATAAAGAAGGAATTTATTTAGCAGATCCAGTTACAGAAAACACCACGCCAGAACAAATGGTAGATGCCGTACATTCAATCACTAAAAAGTACATCCATAAAAATAAATTTGTAACCCTTTTTGGAGGAGAACATTCCATATCAATCGGAACTATTAGAGCTTTTAATGAGTGTTTTAATAATTTAACGGTATTACATATTGATGCACATGCAGATTTACGCAAAGCCTATGAAGGTTCAAGTTGCAATCATGCTTGTGCTGTGTATGAAGCGAATCAAACCACAAATTTGGTGCAAGTAGGAATACGTAGCATGGATGTTGTTGAGAAAACAGTCATGAATTTAGATAAGGTTTTCTTTGCGCACGAGATGGCTGTCAATCAATACTGGATTGAGGATGTTGTAGATCAGCTAACACAAAATGTGTTTATCACTTTTGACTTAGATGCAATCGATCCTTCCATACTTCCATCCACAGGTACACCAGAACCAGGAGGCTTGTTTTATTATGAAACATTAGAGTTTCTAAAAAAGGTTTTTGCAGAAAAAAATGTCGTTGGATTTGATATGGTAGAATTATGCCCAAATGCAAACGAAAAGTCATCAGATTTTTTAGCAGCAAAACTGTATTACAAAATGTTAAGCTATAAGTTTTCTTCAGTAATAGAAGATGAAGATGAAGATTCTGCAAACACCCACTCCCCATTTAATCACCTTTCAAAATTTAAAGATCATGATCAATACGAATAGACAACCCGTTTCTGAATTTATTGAAAAGTATTTTTTGCATTTTAATGCAGCGGCATTAGTAGATGCTGCAAAAGCCTACGATGCGCAATTAGCTCAAGGCTCTAAAATGTTAGTTTCTTTAGCTGGTGCAATGAGTACTGCAGAAATAGGACGGATTTTTGCAGAAATTATTCGTCAAGATAAAGTGCACATCATCTCCTGTACAGGAGCAAACCTTGAAGAAGATATTATGAATTTAGTCGCACATTCTCATTACAAACGGATCCCAAATTATAGAGATTTAACCCCGAAAGATGAATGGGACTTGTTATTAAAAGGCTTAAATCGTGTAACAGATACTTGCATTCCAGAAGAGGAAGCATTTAGAAGATTACAGAAACATGTTTTCAAAATTTGGAAAGATGCAGAAGATGCAGAAGAACGTTTTTTCCCGCATGAATTTATGTATAAGTTGTTATTGTCAGGTGTTTTAGAAGAATACTATGAGATAGATATCAAAGATTCTTGGATGTATGCAGCGGCAGAAAAAAACTTACCGATTGTAGTTCCGGGTTGGGAAGATAGTACCATGGGCAATATTTTTGCTTCCTATGTATTAAAAGGAGAATTAAAAGCTTCCACAATGAAGTCAGGAATCGAATACATGACTTTTCTAGCGAATTGGTATACAGACAATTCAGAAAATGGAATTGGTTTCTTTCAGGTTGGTGGAGGAATCGCTGGAGATTTTCCGATTTGTGTAGTGCCAATGTTATACCAAGATATGGAAAGAGAAGAGACCCCTTTTTGGAGTTATTTCTGCCAAATTTCAGATTCTACTACAAGCTACGGGTCCTATTCAGGAGCAGTCCCCAACGAAAAAATTACTTGGGGAAAATTAGATATTGATACTCCCAAGTTTATCATAGAAAGCGATGCAACCATCGTTGCACCATTAATTTTTGCCTATCTATTAAACATGTAACCATGAAAAGAGTTATCGTAGAATATTCAAAACTAACTAAAGACATTTTAGATTTATTAATAGAAAAATATCCAGACGGATATGAATACAACGATATTATTAAATTTCAAAATGCCAAATTAGAAACAATTAGTGCAGTAGAAGTGAGAACAGAGGATACAATTTACCTAGTAAAAATAAGTCTTCAACTAGAAAAAACAATGGAGGATTATACAGATGATGAAACCTCTTTTGACGAGAATGATTTTGATGATTTTTAAACAAAGAAGCCATGAACTATAGCGAAAAGCAAACCATTCTCATGACTGGTGATTATATTGGTTATCTGCAAGGGGGCTATGTATTTCATCTAGAAAATGATGCTATTATTGATTTTGATCAAATCAATTTTAAAATTTTAGAAGAATTTGATTTAAAGTCAAATCAGTTTAAGAATACAACTTTTGAAATTGTCTATTCAGAAAATTTTGATGATTTGGACAATAAAAATGCGGTTCTTTTTAAATTAGAAAAACTCAAGTTATTATAATTATGCATGCAAATTTTCATTTATCGTTGCCTTGTTTTGATTTGGAAAAAACAAAACAATTTTATGTAGATGTTTTAGGGTTGCCCGCTGGTAGAAGTACTAGCAAATGGTTGGATGTGAATCTATTTAATCACCAAGTGACATTTGTGACCTCCGAAAAATTTGAATTTAAGGCGCAAAATTATCTTTTGGAAGGCAACGTACTGCCGTTATTTCATTTTGGCATTATCTTAGACGAAACTACTTGGAATGCCATGTACCACAAAATAAATCATTGGACAGAAGGAACCACCAATAAAAAGACTTTTCTTAAAGACAAAAATGGAGCACACCAGTCTTTTTTTGTAAAAGACCCTAACAATTATACAGTAGAGTTTAAAACATTTGTAGAGAAGGATTCCATTTTTCTTGTGTAAATTTTAGAAAGATCCTACCCGCCGATCAACCACCCCAAAAATTGGAACCAAAGAAGTTTGTGGTACTGCTAGATAGTTCGTTTGGGTCAGATAATAAAGAAGTACAAGCAACATCCAATTTTTCTATTCAAACAATATAACGGTGCTTCCTTCATAAAATGTAAATATTTTTATAAGTTTACCCCAGGTGCTATCTGGCGGTGAAAAATGGCTTTTTAACGATATCTATTTTAAAAAGTAGAAGTTTTTTTCAAAACATCACTCAGCAATCTTTGCTTTGTAAAGGAGATGTATTGCCTGTTGGAACTTTTACAAACAACACAGATTCGTCAAACACTTCTGTGAAACTTGCGAAAGAGCATTTTGAATCTCAAAGGATTACTTGTTCTAAAGGGCCTGAGTTTGATGCATTGAGTGCATCTCAAAAAGAGATCTTCGCAAAGCAATCTTTTACGATTTCTAATGACAATAGTAGAATGGGGTATCGCTTGAATGAAGTAATCGAAAATGCCTTGCCTTCTATTTTAACATCGGCAGTATTGCCCGGAACTGTTCAGTTAACACCTTCTGGGAAGTTAATTGTTTTAATGCGTGATTGCCAAGTTACAGGTGGATATCCTAGGGTTTTACAACTAACGAATACAGCGATCAATCAATTGGCGCAAAAAAAGACAAACGACACTTTTCAGTTTGTTTTAAAAGAATAGTGAATATAAAAAAGCATCCAATTTTTAAATTGAATGCTTCTTTAAATAGGTTTGTAAAAGGGAGTTTTACTTTTCTTCGTTTACTTCAACTTGAATCATTTTCATGACCTTGTCTCCGTCTTTTTTAATGTAAACATGAATTTCTCCAATTTTACTTTCAAAGGCATTTAATTTCTTCTCCACTTCTTCCAAAGTACCTTCAAAAATTTCATCTTTCGTTACTTCTTTCCCGTTTTCAGTGGTCGTTGTAGTCACGGTTGCTTTTGCAGTTCCATCGTCATTTTTGTCGATGTTCATTTCTACACTCCAGCCATTTTTTTCAGCGGCTGCATGTCCACCTCCTAAGATGGGTGCAATGACCAAACCAATTAAACAAGTAAGTTTAATTAAAATATTCATTGAAGGACCAGAAGTATCTTTAAATGGATCTCCAACGGTATCTCCAGTTACTGCCGCTTTGTGAGCTTCAGAACCTTTATACGTCATTACGCCATTAATTTCAACACCTGCTTCGAAAGACTTCTTTGCGTTGTCCCATGCACCACCAGCATTGTTTTGGAAAATTGCCCAAAGAACACCAGAAACAGTTACACCAGCCATATATCCTCCTAGCATTTCAGCAACCAACATGTTATTTTCTGGGTACACTAATTTACCTACCAGTGCTACTAATATTGGGAATCCAATGGTTAAAATACCTGGTAACATCATTTCTTTTAATGAGGCTTTTGTGGAAATAGCCACACATTTATCGTACTCTGGTTTTCCAGTTCCTTCCATAATTCCTGGAATCTCTTTGAACTGTCTTACCACTTCATTCACCATTTCCATGGCTGCTTTACCTACTGCGTTCATCGCCAATGCAGAGAATACTACGGGTACCATTCCTCCAACAAAAAGCATGGCCAATACGGGTGCTTTAAAAATATTGATTCCGTTAATTTTAGTAAAAGTTACATAGGCCGCAAATAATGCTAAAGAGGTTAAAGCAGCAGATGCAATGGCAAAACCTTTCCCAGTTGCAGCAGTGGTATTTCCAACAGCATCTAAGATATCTGTTCGTTCTCTTACAATCGGATCTTGCTCACTCATTTCTGCAATACCTCCTGCGTTATCTGCAATCGGTCCAAATGCATCAATGGCCAATTGCATCGCTGTTGTTGCCATCATTGCGGAAGCGGCTAAAGCAACTCCATAAAACCCTGCTAAGGCATAGGACGCCCAAATTGCAGCAGCAAATAATAGAACAGAAGAGAAGGTAGAAATCATTCCAGTAGCTAAACCAGCAATAATGTTGGTTCCGGCTCCTGTACTCGATTGTTGTACAATTTTTAAAATAGGCTTCGAACCTAATCCTGTATAATATTCTGTAAATGCAGAGATTCCTGCACCTACAACCAAACCAACTAAACAGGCAAAAAACACACGTATCGAAGAAATGTCTTGTAAGCCTTCACCATAGAAATCCATTTGCATGGTTTCCGGCAACATCCAAGTTGCTAAACCATAACATGCAGCCGCTACCATTATGATAGAGGCCCAGTTTCCAATATTAAGAGCTTTCTGCACATCCGCTTCTTTTGCATCGTTTGAAGAAATTTTAACTAAGAGGGTTCCAATTAATGATATGATAATTCCAACACCTGCAATTGACATTGGTAATAAGATCGGTCCAATTCCGCCAAAAGCATCTTGGATGGCTCCTTCCATATCTTTAATTACATAGTTTCCAAGAACCATTGCAGCTAAAACGGTTGCTACATATGAGCCAAATAAATCGGCACCCATACCGGCAACGTCTCCTACATTATCACCAACATTATCCGCAATTGTTGCTGGATTTCTTGGGTCATCTTCTGGAATGTCTGCTTGTACTTTTCCTGCTAAATCTGCACCTACATCGGCAGCCTTGGTATAAATTCCACCACCTACTCGTGCAAATAATGCAATGGATTCAGCTCCTAAAGAGAAACCAGCCAATGCTTCTAAAACAACTGTCATATCTGCTGTGTTGGTCCATTCACCTCCCATAAAAAGGTAGAAGAATCCAATAAAGAAGGCCGTTAAACCCAAAACAGCTAAACCAGCAACTCCAAGTCCCATTACGGTACCACCTCCAAAAGAAACTTTTAGGGCATTTGGTAAACTTGTTTTTGCAGCTTGTGTTGTTCTTACATTTGTTTTGGTAGCAATTTTCATTCCCATGTTTCCTGCAAATGCAGAAAATATTGCACCAATAATAAAGGCAACAACAATCAGATAGGTAGTATCCATATAAAAAGCAATTCCTGCTAAAACAATACTCGCCCCAAGAACAAAGAATGTTAATAGTCGATATTCTGCATTTAAGAATGCCAAAGCACCCTCATAGATGTGGTCTGAAATTTCTTTCATTTTACCATCACCTGCATCTTGCTTCATTACCCAGGATTTCTTTACTAACATATATGCTAAGCCTAATAAAGCCATTGCAACTGGCATCCAAATCATCATTGATTCCATAAATTTTTTATATTTTTTAGTTTAAAACGGTCGTAAAAGTAATGAATTCAATTAGAATTAAAAAACCTCTTAAAAGATTGCTTTTTAAGAGGTTTGTATTTTTTTGGTAAAATGATTGCTAAATCGTGAAATCACCGTTTGTTTTGTGCTCACTTTCTTCATATCTGACAACGCATGCTGCGTAGATATCTCTTGCTTCTTGGGCATTTCCCCATCCGCCAACATCGACTTTTTTCTTTTCTAAATCTTTATACACTTTAAAGAAATGTTCGATTTCTTTTAATCGGTGTGGATTTAAGTCGGATAGATCATTCTTATCATTCCATATTGGGTCAGAAACAGGTACACAAATTACTTTTTCATCCTGTCCTTTTTCATCGGCCATGTGAAATACACCAATTGCCTTTACTTCTACAACACACATTGGAAAGGTAGGCTCATGTCCTAAAACCAATACATCTAAAGGGTCTCCATCCAAGGCTAAGGTTTCTGGAACAAAACCATAATCTGCAGGGTACATCATGGAAGAGAATAACATTCTGTCAAAACGAATTTTATTCAATTCAAAATCATATTCATATTTATTTCTACTTCCTTTAGGGATTTCGATTAAAACATCAAAAGTCTCTTTATTTTTGGTTTTCATATGTTTTTTTTTTCTTTAAAAAATAGGACTGCAAAAATAGTGAATCGATACAGTTTTTCAAGGCTTTAAGCTAAAAAAATTACGCAATCCATTTCGAAGACAATATCTTGGGTTTAAGAATTTTTTTGAGGCATAAAAAAATCCTTTTTACATGTTGAAAAAAGGATTTAGTAGTTATGTAAAATCGTTCTTTTAACGATTTAAGAGGTCTTTTACTTCCGTAACGATATCGTTAGAATTTGGAATCCATTTTTCTAATAATACTGGTGAATACGGAGCAGGAGTATCTGCAGTTGTAATTCTTTTTATTGGCGCATCTAAATAATCAAAGGCTTCGTCTTGAATTCTATAGGTAATTTCTGAAGCGACACTCGCAAATGGCCATGCTTCTTCTAAAATGATCAATCGGTTTGTTTTCTTTACCGATCTAATAATTGCCGCATGATCCATTGGACGAACGGTTCTTAAATCGATAATTTCTACAGAAATACCTTCTTTCGCTAATTCCTCTGCTGCTTTATAGGCTTCTTTTATGATTTTTCCAAAAGAAACAATGGTTACATCGGTTCCTTCTCTTTTAATCTCTGCAACGCCAATAGGGATGATGTATTCTCCTTCTGGAATTTCCATTTTGTCCCCATACATTTGTTCGGATTCCATGAAAATTACAGGATCGTCATCACGAATGGCCGCTTTCAATAAGCCTTTTGCATCGTAGGGGTTTGATGGGACAATGACTTTAAGTCCTGGGGTATTTGCAAACCAGTTTTCAAATGCTTGTGAGTGTGTTGCTCCTAATTGACCAGCAGATCCTGTAGGGCCTCTAAAAACGATTGGACAATTGAATTGACCACCAGACATTTGTCTGATTTTTGCAGCATTGTTTATGATTTGATCAATACCAACTAACGAGAAGTTGAAGGTCATGTATTCTACGATCGGTCTATTCCCATTCATGGCAGAACCAATTGCAATTCCGGCAAAACCTAATTCTGCAATCGGAGTATCAATTACTCTTTTTGCTCCAAATTCATCCAACATTCCTTTACTGGCTTTGTAAGCACCATTGTATTCGGCAACTTCTTCTCCCATTAAATAAATGCTTTCATCTCTGCGCATCTCTTCGCTCATTGCTTCGCAAATTGCTTCTCTGAATTGAACTGTCTTCATCTAAATCTAATTGTTGTTAATTTTAACAGCAAAAGTAATGAAATTATGAAGAAAAAAAAGGCACTTTTAGTGTAAATTAATTTCTTAAACTTTGAGGTTCTTTTTGTAGCGTATTCTTTTGAAGTATTCCTATCTTTCTTATGTATTATGCTTTTTTAAGCCTGTAAAATCTACTTTTTTATGATACAATTTTTATATTCACCTTGCGGATCTCTTCTGATTTTTTTTATGTTGGAATTTTTATGATGCTATCACTTATGTCTATTTGAATTAATATCTTAGATTTTTTCTCATTGAGGAAACGAGGCGTTTTTATGTGTTTTTTTTAGAAAAGAAAGATTTACAGGAAGCAGCAAAAATCGCAATCGATTTCGATGATTTCTTAGAACAAAAAATTTATTATGCATGCATAGTATTTTTTGTAAAAAAGGCGTAACTTTGTAAAATCAAAATAAAATCAAAAATCTCAAAATTTATGAAAATATTGGTATGTATTAGCCATGTGCCTGATACCACTTCAAAAATTAATTTTACAGAAAACGACACACAGTTTGATACAAACGGAGTTCAGTTTGTAATCAATCCGTATGATGAGTTTAGTTTAACAAGAGCCATGTGGTTTAAGGAAAAACAAGGCGCATCTGTAACAGTTGTAAATGTTGGAAACGCAACAACAGAACCTACCTTACGAAAAGCATTGGCCATTGGTGCAGATGCTGCAATCCGTGTGAATGCAGCAGCAACAGACGGCTTGTTTGTTGCAAAGCAATTGGCAGAGGTTGTTAAAAATGGGGGTTACGATTTAGTATTGACAGGAAGAGAATCGATCGATTATAATGGGGGTATGGTTCCTGGAATGTTAGCTTCATTAGTCGACTTTAATTTTGTGAATGGCTGCGTAGGTATTGAAGTAGACGGAACTGAAGTTTCTTTAGTAAGAGAAATAGATGGAGGAAATGAAACACATGCATCTACCTTACCAATGGTGGTAGCTGGGCAGAAAGGAATTGTAGAAGAGTCTGATTTAAGGATTCCGAACATGCGAGGAATTATGATGGCAAGAAAAAAACCATTAACGGTTGTTGAGCCTTTAGAAATAGAGAACGCAACTGCTGCACAATCTTATGAAAAACCAGCACCAAAAGGAGCTGTGAAATTGATAGCTGCAGACAATATTGATGCGTTGATTGACTTATTACATAACGAAGCAAAAGTAATATAAACGGTATTATTGTTTCAACGTGTTCATGTTTTGGAACTTATAAAAAAACAATTCACAAATAAAACATTTACCAACTAAAAAATATAAGCATATGTCAGTTTTAGTATTTGCCGATTCATCGGAAGGAAAATTTAAAAAATCTGCTTTTGAAGTCGTTTCCTACGGGAAAAGAGTTGCAGAACAATTAGGAACCACTGTTGCCGTTGTTACCATAAACGCTTTAGACGTTTCAGAATTATATACCTATGGTGCAGAAAAAGTGTTGACGGTATCTAATGAGCAATTAAAAACATTCAATGCAAAAGGATATACTTCAGTACTTCAACAGGCAGCAACTGCAGAAAATGCAAGCATTGTTGTGTTAGATTCGAGTATTAATGTCTTGCATGTAGCTCCAATGTTAGCTGTTGCGATGAATGCTGGTTATGCATCAAATGTTGTCGCTTTGCCAAGTGAAGTAGCTCCCTTTACCATAAAAAGGAAAGCATTCTCAAACAAAGGTTTTAGCAATACGGTTATGAATACAGAAAATAAGATCATTGGAGTTGCAAAGAATTCTTACGGAGTGCACGAAAACCCAGTATCAGGAACTTCTGAAAGTTTTGATGTTACCCTATCGGAGTCAGATTTCGGTGTAACATCAGAAAAAGTAGAAAAAGCCTCTGGAAAAGTAACCATTGCAGATGCGGATACGGTTGTTTCAGCCGGGAGAGGGTTGAAAGGTCCAGAAAACTGGGCAATGATTGAGGAGTTGGCCGAAGTTTTAGGTGCTGCAACTGCCTGTTCCAAGCCCGTTTCAGATTTAGGTTGGCGTCCTCATGGAGAACATGTTGGACAAACCGGAAAACCAGTTGCTTCCAATTTATATATTGCCATTGGTATTTCGGGTGCGATTCAGCATTTAGCAGGAATTAACGCATCAAAAGTAAAAGTTGTCATTAACACAGATCCAGAAGCACCTTTCTTTAAAGCGGCAGACTACGGTATCGTTGGAGATGCATTTGAAGTAGTACCTGTATTGATTGAAAAATTAAAAGCATTTAAGGCTGCATAAGTTTTTATAAATTACAGCGAATATTTAAAGGTTTCACACATATTTTTTATTAAATTGTGCCCAATAAAAGGGCTATCTGGTTTTAGGTATTCTCCTAAATTTGATAGCTTTTTTTATTTTATGAAGATTATTTATGAGTTTGATAAAACTTACTATAAAAGGAATTTCTTATAGCCAAACCCAAAGTGGCGCTTATGCTTTGGTATTAAGTGAAATGGACGGTACGAGAACCTTACCGATTATTATTGGTGCTTTTGAAGCACAATCTATTGCGATTGCTTTGGAGAAAGAAATTAGACCTCCAAGACCGCTTACACATGATTTATTTAAAACTTTTTCTGATCGATTTTCAATCCAGATTCAACAAGTCATTATCCATAAATTGGTGGATGGTGTCTTTTACTCGAGTTTAATTTGTGAAAAAGAGGGTGTTGAAGAAATTATAGATACAAGAACTTCAGATGCCATTGCGATAGCTGTTCGTTTTGAAGCACCAATTTATACTTATGAAAATATCTTAGACAAAGCAGGTGTAAATTTAAATGTTGATGAGGAATTCGATCTTTATGAAGAAAATGATCCTGAGGAAGACAAAATTGAATTAGAAGCCGTTTTTCCTGAGAAGGAATCTGCTTTTTCTAGAAGTTCCCTGAAAGAATTACACCAACAATTAGAGAAAGCTGTTGACAATGAAAATTATGAATTGGCAGCAAAAATTAGAGACGAAATCAGTAAAAGATAATAATCAGCCCTACCCCATGAAAAAAATAGTTTTAATTGCTTTTTGTTTGTTCTCTATTCTTAGTTTTTCTCAAGAATTAGATTCAGTTAAAATAGTAGAAAATCAGACAGAAGAAGTTACCGAATTTTTGGAGCAAAATAAACAGACTACTTTATTAGTTGCTGAAGTTGCAGACGAAAGCTCGCCAAAAACATTAAAAGAAACGACCACTAATGTCGCTGAAGACTCCAGTACAATCATAGCAAGTCAAGGTTTTTCAATGCAGAGTTTATGGAGAGGTGTGTTAGGGATGATTTCTTTAATTATAATTGCCTTTTTATTTAGTAGCAATCGAAAAGCCATTGATTGGAAAAAAGCAGCAATAGGCTTGTCGCTTCAACTTATAATCGCAATTGGTGTTTTAAAAATTCAATTAGTTCAGTCGATCTTCGAATTTATTGGAGGAATCTTCATTGAAATATTGGAGTATACCAAAGCTGGTAGTGAATTCTTATTTGCTGGAATGGTTGGCGATACAACTACTTTTGGGTACATTTTTGCCTTTCAAGTACTGCCAACGATCATCTTCTTTTCAGCCCTCACCTCACTTTTCTTTTATTTAGGGATTATTCAAAAAATAGTAAAGTTTATGGCTATGGTTTTGACCAAATTTCTAGGAATATCTGGAATGGAAAGTCTCTCTGTTGCAGGAAATATCTTTTTGGGCCAAACCGAAGCACCTTTATTAATTAAGGCTTATTTGGAGAAAATGAACAAATCTGAAATGCTTTTGGTGATGGTAGGAGGGATGGCCACTGTTGCAGGTGCTGTTTTAGCAGCTTATATTGGGTTTTTAGGTGGAGGAGATAAAGCTTTAGAATTGGTTTTTGCAAAACATTTATTAGCTGCATCCGTAATGGCTGCTCCTGGTGCCATTGTCATCTCTAAAATACTTTATCCACAAACAGAAAAAGTAAATACAGACGTTACTGTTTCCCAAGAAAAAATAGGATCAAACATTTTAGATGCAATCGCAAACGGGACCACCGAAGGTTTGCGTTTAGCGGTCAATGTAGGAGCCATGTTGTTGGTTTTTGTGGCCGTAATTGCAATGTTAAATGGAATTTTAGGCTGGGTTGGAGATATTACAACATTAAATTCTTGGATGGCGGAAAATACGACTTACAATAGTTTCTCTATTGAAGCCATCTTAGGGTACGCTTTTGCGCCTCTAATGTGGCTAATAGGGGTCGCAACAGAAGATATGACGTTGATGGGACAATTACTCGGAATCAAATTAGCTGCAAGTGAATTCGTTGGATACATACAGTTAGCAGAATTAAAAAATGTAGCAAATGCCTCACATTTAACCTATAATAAGTCGATTATTATGGCTACCTATATGCTGTGTGGTTTTGCAAATTTTGCTTCTATTGGAATTCAAATTGGAGGAATTGGTTCTTTAGCGCCAGGACAAAGAAAAACCTTGTCAGAGTTTGGAATGAAAGCACTTATTGGAGGTACCATTGCATCGTTAATGTCTGCTACCATCGCTGGAATGATTATTGGATAATAGCGAATTACAACCGATCCAATTTTAAAAAAAAGGATCTAAAAACTCCAATCATCTTTTATATTTTATTTGTTATTTTTACAGAGGTTATTTTACAATTAAACGCACAGATTACAACATGAAACAATATCACGATTTAGTACAACACGTTTTAGAGAACGGGAACGAAAAAGGAGATCGAACAGGTACCGGAACAAAAAGTGTTTTTGGGTATCAAATGCGTTTTGATTTGAGTGACGGTTTTCCGATGGTAACCACTAAGAAACTGCATTTAAAGTCTATTATTTATGAATTACTCTGGTTTATAAAAGGGGATACCAATATTAAATACTTGCAAGAAAACGGTGTTAAAATATGGAATTCTTGGGCCGATGAAAATGGAGATTTAGGACCTGTTTATGGACATCAGTGGCGGAATTGGAACAGTGATGATATTGATCAATTACAAGAAGTAATCGCTACCTTAAAGAGCAACCCAAACAGTAGAAGAATGATGGTTTCTGCTTGGAATCCAAGTGTAATGCCAGATACATCTGTTTCTTTTTCAGAGAATGTGGCCAATAATAAAGCCGCATTACCTCCCTGTCACGCCTTTTTTCAATTTTATGTTGCCGACGGTAAGTTGTCATGTCAGCTCTATCAAAGAAGTGCAGATATCTTTTTAGGAGTTCCTTTTAATATTGCGAGTTATGCATTGTTTACAATGATGATGGCGCAAGTTTGTGGGTATGAAGCAGGAGAATTTATACACACTTTTGGAGATGCACATATTTACAACAATCATCAAGAACAATTAGAATTACAGCTAAGTAGAGAATTAAGACCTTTGCCTACGATGAAGATCAATCCAAAAATTACCAATATTTTTGATTTTGATTTTGATGATTTTGAATTGATAGATTACAATCCACATCCACATATAAAAGGAAAAGTTGCGGTATAATAACCGATAAAAGACTTTAAGCGATAGTGCTTTCCAAGTATGATTTCAAAAAAATGCTATTTTAATTATGATTACATTGATTGCTGCAATTTCAACGAACAACGCCCTAGGGAAAGACAACGATTTAATTTGGCGGTTACCTGCTGACTTAAAGCGGTTCAAGAAAGTGACCTCAGGACATCATATCCTAATGGGTAGAAATACTTTCGAATCGATTGGAAAACCCTTACCAAATAGAACCTCTGTTATTATTACCAGAAATAACAACTACAAAAAAGAAGGCTGTCTCATTGCCTATTCTTTAGAAGAAGCCATCGCATTTACAGAAGGTAAAGATGCATTTATTATAGGAGGTGCTCAGGTGTACAAACAGGCCTTAGAAAATAATTTGATCGATCAATTAGATATTACGAGAGTGCATCAGGAATTTGAAGCGGATGTTTTTTTTCCTGAAATTGATTCCACTGTTTGGAAAGAAATTTATAGAGAAGATTTTCTAGCAGATGAGAAAAACGCATACGATTATAGTTTTATTAGTTATCAGAAAATTTAATTAATTCGATCCGATCTAAATCCACCTCCGAGTGTCATTTTGTATTTTCTTTGTGCGAATAAAAAGTAATTAAATAGTTTGTGATTTACCTCATATCCATAATCTACTGTTGGCAGATACGCAATGCTGTTTTCATAAATATCTTGACGAAATTGCCTCGGATTTTGAGCTCTTTGATTCCATATAGTAACCCATATACGATTTCTAGCTTCTAAGTAGCTTTGATTGTAAAATCCTTCAGGTAGTGCAATCGAATTCAAATAAGCTGTAAAACCAGGATCTATAATGATGATCTCATAGGCCAAGCTGTCATTTGCTATTCGAACAGGTGGCTCCTTTTTACTTTTTTTATTTTCTATGGATTGAGAACCACAAGCATAAAAAAGAAATCCAACAATGAGTATTGCGAAAAGCTGTTTTAAAAGTTTCATAACCAGTAGTTTTATTCTTGTAAAGTTGCAGAAATTTTTCTAGATTAGAACGATCTTTAGCACTTTTAACATTAATTTTATCTTCTAAAACAACAAAATGAAAACGAGATGCTTTTGGGTAAATGATAGCCAAAAATACATAGACTACCACGATAAAGAATGGGGATTGCCTGTTTTTGAGGATGCTGTTTTGTTTGAATTTTTAATTTTAGAAACCTTTCAAGCCGGTTTAAGTTGGATTACAATTCTTAATAAAAGAGAAAATTTTAGAAGTGCATTTGATAATTTCGATTACAAAAGAATCGCAAAATATTCAGCATCTAATTATGCATCGTTGTTACAAGATCCCGGAATTATTAGAAATAAGTTGAAAATCAAAAGTGCCATTACGAACGCTCAATTATTTATGGAAATTCAGAAAGAATTTGGCTCCTTTTCAAACTTCATTTGGGCTTATGTGCAAGGAAAACCAATTCGAAACAATTTTCATAAAAAAGAGGATGTTCCTGCAACAACACCGCTGTCAGATACAATTTCTAAAGATTTAAAAAAACGTGGATTTAAGTTTGTAGGTCCTACAGTAATCTATGCGTTTATGCAAGCTGTGGGTATGGTCAACGATCATACAACAGACTGTTTTAAATATCAGCAATAAAAAAGCGAGTAAAATAAAAGCTAGTTTCCTGTAAATAAACGAATAGCAACAAAAACAATAAGCGTAATACTTCCATAAATTAATAAATTCTTGGCCGCATTTTTATAGTGTATTTTATGACTTTTTATATCTTTTTTGTAGCTGTAAATTGCTAAAATCAAAAAAGAAATTATGAAAAAAACCATAAATAGAATTCTACCAGAAGTGAAATATGCAGCTAAAAACATCGTATTTTCTTTATAAGTTATTTAATAATAGAATTTGAAACAGTTTTAGGTGTCATGAAGATTCTATATATTGTGTGTTTAAATAGATCTTGCAAAATTACAAATTAAATGAAGAAAGCCATCGTTTTTGGAGCAACTTCTGGTATTGGAAAATCGCTGACCGAAATTCTAATTAAAGAAGGCTATAAAGTTGCAGTTACAGGAAGAAGATTAGCGCTATTAACTGCGTTAAAAAAACAACATCCAGCTTCAATTTTGGTGAAACAGAATGACATTCAGGATGTTGCCGATGTAGAAAAAGTTTTTAATGAAATTGTAGTAGAATTCAAGAGCATCGACCTAATCGTGCAAAGCTCAGGAGTAGGGTATGTAAACCCAAAACTTGAGTGGGAGCAACAAAAACAAACCATTAATACAAATGTTTTGGGATGCACGAGACTATATATATTAGGGTATAATTTATTTAAAAAACAACAATTTGGTCAGTTGGTGGGTATTTCCTCTATTGCATCCCTTCGAGGAAATCGTTCTGCACCTGATTATTTTGCTTCTAAAGCCTACCAAAAAGCGTATTTAGAAAGCCTTTATATAAAAACAAAATCAATCCAATCAAAAAAAGTTTACATCACTGAAATAAGACCAGGATTTGTAGATACTCCTATGGCATTGGGAGAAGCAGTTTTTTGGATGGTTCCTTTAGACAAAGCTGCAAAACAGCTTTATACAGCCATCAAAAAGAAAAAAAGAGTCGCCTATATTTCCAAGCGTTGGACTCTGGTTGCAATCGCGCTTAAATTGATGCCAGCTTGGGTTTTAAAAAAAGTACTTTAATCAATAAAAATAGATACCATGAAAAATAAAATAGCGGCCGTACATCAATTCCATACAGCATTCAATTTAAACATAAAAGATACACCCACCGTGGCCATTTCAGAGGATCGTAAAAAGTTACGTTTTGAGTTAATGAAAGAAGAAAACGAAGAATATTTAGAAGCCGCAGAAAATAATGATCTTGTTGAGGTTGCAGATGCTTTAGGCGACATGTTATATATTCTCTGTGGTACCATTATCGAACACGGAATGCAGGACAAGATTGAAGAAGTATTCAATGAAATTCAACGAAGTAATATGAGTAAATTAGGCGAAGATGGAAGCCCAATTTATAGAGAAGATGGTAAGGTTTTAAAAGGGCCTAATTATTTTAAACCTAACATTGGCGCTATTTTAGAAAAGTAGAAACTTTTTTTGTCGATGCGATGAAATGACTCAATGCTACTTGAAAGATTAAAGTCCAATCTGCATTCCTTCAAAAGCGACACGAAAACCTTCTTTTTCTAGTGTTTTCCGTTCCGTTGAATTTTCTTGAAGCGCATGATTGGTATGGTTGAAATGAATAAAAATAACTTTTTGTTTTGTAGCAAAAGTTTCGTTTTTAAATAGCCCAACCGTTTCTTCAATAAATGGATGTGGAATTTCTGACATGGGACGGTTGACTTCACCCGATTTTAAAAATGTTGCATCTAAAAAAGCAATATCTACTTTTTTTACTTCTTCGACAATATCCTCACTCCACTTCGCCCACTTGTTGATGTCTGGAATAAACAATGCCGTTTTCTGTTTTCCTGCTATTTTATATCCAACGGTCTCCGAAAACTCATCCCGATGTGGCACTACAAAAGGAGTCACTTTTAGGTGGTTGTTTAATGCGATTGTAGTTTGATGCGCTAACTCAGTAAAAACAATATTTCCTAATTTCACCAATTGATTCCATGGTCCATTAGTAGAAAGATAGGCCTTCATTTTTGGCATTGTAAAAATACGAATGCCTTTCCCTCCGAATGCTTCCCGACCAAAATACATCAAACCACTATAATACCCAATGTGTGCATGAGTCAAAAAGACGCCGTCAATTAGGGATGTTTTTTTTACATGATTTTGTTCTAAGTTGGCCAGTTGGGTTGCTATGTTTGGAGTTGCTTCAAACAGCCATTTTGATTTTTTTCAAGATCAATTAAACCCAGTGACACCACTTTTTGTTTTTTTAGATGTCCCGTGTAAAAATTGCGACAGCATTCTTTTTGACAACCGATATGTGGATACCCCGCATCCTGAGCTGTCCCTAATAAAGTAATGTATTGTTGACTCTTAAGAATAGGGGAAAGAATAGCTTTCTTTTTTGGGGCTTCACAAGCAATGAATACACAAAAAAAGAGTAAGAATTGTATTTTCTGCATCAAACGAATTTCCTATAAAGTTACAAAAAAGAAAAAACCCCAACAATGTTGAGGTTTCAAAAATATATTTTACAAAAAAAACTATAGCTGAACTCTCCAACCATAAGGGTCTTCCGTTTTGTTTGTTTGTAGATCTGTAATCGTTTTTTTCAATAAAGACGCATAACTTGCTTCTAGTTTTGGCAAATCATAATCGGTATTTTGATAACCAAAACCTGATATAGGTGAGATGACAGCAGCAGTTCCAGCACCAAACATTTCTTGTAAACTTCCCGCTTGAGCAGCAGCAATAACTTCAGAAACGGAAATTTTTCGTACTTCCATGCTAAGCCCAAGGTCATTCGCAATCTGAATGATACTTTTACGTGTAATTCCGTCTAAAATTCGATCATTAGTCGGACTTGTAATCAATGTGTCATTGATTCTGATAAAAATGTTCATGGCACCCGCTTCTTCAATATATTCGTGGGTATTGTCATCGGTCCAAATTACTTGATTGTAGCCCTTTTCAATGGCCAATTGTGTTGGGTAAAACTGTGCGGCATAGTTTCCACCAGCTTTGGCAAAACCAACACCACCATTTGCAGCTCGGGCATACTTCTCTTCAATTAAAACTTTGATTTCACCTGCAAAATAAGCTCCAGAAGGCGCTGTACAGATGACAAATTTGTAGGCATCAGCAGGAGAGGCATGAAAGCCATTTCCAGACGCAAACATAAAGGGCCTAATGTATAAAGAACTGCCTTCATTTTTTGGAATCCACTGGTTGTCAATCTCCAATAGTTTTTTTAAGCCCTCCATGAAAATTGACTCTGGAATTGCAGGAATCATTAGTCTTTCTGCAGATTTATTGAGTCTTTTAAAGTTTTCTAAAGGACGAAATAGCAACGTGTTTTCATCAGCATCTTTGTAGGCTTTCATACCTTCAAAAATAGATTGTCCATAATGAAATATTTTAGAAGAAGGATCTAAACTAATTGGCGAATAGGCCTTAATAACCGGAGTTTTCCATGTGCCGTTCACAAAATCACACTCTAACATGTGGTCTGAATATACACTTCCAAAAGGTAAATTATCAAAATCTACAGAATCTATTTTGGATTTTTTGGTGTGTTGAATTTCAATATTTAATGCCATTTTTTAATTGATTATAGGTCGCAAAGGTACATAATTTTATGTTTCTGATTCTCTATTTAGCCCTAGGTTTTATTGTTTAAAACCTTATATTTGTATGTATCACGTTAAAACGATTTAGAATGAAATCATGGATTCAATTTTGTGCAGTTGCCCTGCTACTATTTACAGCATGTAAAGAAGTGAAAACTACGGAAAAAGAAGTTGTAGAAGTTTCATCAGCCTATCAATCTTTTGGAGATGTTATTACAGAAGAAAATGCTCTTTCTTCAGAAGAAGTATACGCTCAAATGAAAGTATTGCAGGTAGGAGATACCCTTCCAGTAAAATTCATTTCTACCATTAAAGAGGTGTGTACTAGTAAGGGATGTTGGATGAAGTTGCCTTTATATGAAGCCGAAGAAACGATGGTGCGTTTTAAAGACTATGGTTTTTTTATGCCACTAGATTCGCAAGGAAAAGATGTGATTGTTGAAGGAATCGCGTTTGTAAAACAAACTTCAGTAGAGGAATTACAACATTATGCAAAAGATGCAGGAAAATCAACCCAAGAAATTGCAAATATTAAAGTGCCAGAAACCACCTTTGCTTTTGAAGCAAATGGCGTTTTATTAAAAACAAAATAACCCGTTGAAAAGAGAAATCATCATTACCTCAGATGGTTCTACAACCATACAGCTTCCCGATTGGAATGAACAATACCATTCAAAGCACGGTGCCATACAAGAAGCTTATCACGTTTTTTTAAATACGGGATTTTTTAAAATTGACTTACAAGAAATCACTATTTTAGAAATCGGTTTTGGAACCGGTTTAAATGCTTTTATTACATTTTTAGAAGCGAAGAAATTGCAAAAAAAAGTAAATTATGTAGGTGTAGAAGCCTATCCAGTTTCCGTGGAAGAAATTCAGGGGTTGAATTATGTTTCCGAATTAAAAGCCCTTGAATTTCAATCTATTTTCGATGAAATGCACCGTATCTCATGGGAAAAAGAGCATTCCGTTTCAAAAGATTATCAATTATTGAAGCGCAAACAGTTTTTTCAGGATATTCAAGATACTGCTGCTTTTGATTTAATCTATTTTGATGCGTTTGGAGCACAAAATCAACCCGAATTGTGGACCGAAGAAATCTTTTTAAAAATGTATAAAGCCATTAAAAAACAAGGTGTTTTAGTAACCTACTCCGCAAAAGGAAGTGTTCGAAGAGCCATGCAAGCTGTTGGTTTTAGAGTAGAAAGATTGCCAGGTCCTCCAGGAAAAAGAGAAATGCTAAGAGCAACAAAAATATAAATTAACCCCATGAAAATACGAAGGAAATTTGGGAATCAAAAGAAATCAAAGCCACAAAAAGGTGCTTTTCTAGTGCTGCTTTTAGTGCTGGTTCTATTTCTTTGGTTCAAAGCAGAAAGTTTGATTGCTGTATTGTTTTAAAACAAACAAGAGCCTGCTCTAGAGATACTAACCTATATAAAAACAATCCTTGTGGCGATAGAAAAAATAATTTTAGGAATAGATCCAGGAACTACCATTATGGGTTTTGGATTGATAAAAGTCGTTGGAAAGAAGATGGAATTTATTCAAATGAATGAATTGATGCTCCAGAAATACGATGACCATTATCTAAAACTAAAACTCATTTTTGAGCGGACGGTTGAATTGATTGACACATATCATCCAGATGAAATTGCCATTGAAGCGCCTTTTTTTGGTAAAAATGTACAATCCATGTTAAAGTTAGGCAGAGCGCAAGGTGTTGCTATGGCCGCAGGTTTGTCAAGAGAAGTTCCGATTACAGAATACCTGCCGAAGAAAATTAAAATGGCCATTACTGGAAATGGTAACGCCAGCAAAGAACAAGTAGCGCTTATGCTAAAGTCACTATTGGACTTAAAGACATTGCCAAAAAACCTCGATGCAACCGATGGTCTCGCAGCAGCAGTGTGTCATTTTTACAATTCAGGAAAAGTGGTTGGTGGAAAAAATTATACTGGTTGGGCAAGTTTCGTGAAGCAAAATCCTTCAAAAATTAAATAAACACTTAACAATGATCAATTATCATCGCTATGAAATTAACCGATCCCTGATAATTGATACCTATAACTGATCTCTGATTTTGGCTGGAATTTACATACATATCCCGTTTTGCAAGCAAGCTTGTTTTTATTGCGACTTTCATTTTTCTACCTCATTGAAAAAGAAGGATGCATTGATTTCATGTTTGGTCAAAGAAATTGAGCTTAGAAAAGAAGAGTTGAACAACGAAATTGTGGAAACAATTTATTTTGGTGGTGGTACCCCAAGTATGTTATCTACCAAAGAGATTTCTCGTTTGATTGATGCAATATATGAACACCATACCATTGTAGTTTCACCAGAGATTACTTTAGAAGCCAATCCAGACGACCTGTCCGAAGAAAAAATAATAGAACTCTCTCATACACCCATCAATCGCCTAAGCATTGGAGTGCAATCTTTTTTCGAGAAAGATTTAACTCTAATGAACCGTGCACATTCCGCTTCGGAAGCCCACGCATCATTAGAAATTGCCACCCGCTACTTTGAGAATATTTCTATTGATTTAATCTATGGAATTCCAGGATTGACTCACAAAGAATGGCAACAAAATATACAAACTGCATTGAGCTTTAACATTCCTCATATTTCGAGTTATGCCTTAACAGTAGAACCAAAAACGGCTTTAGAGGCACTCATTAAAAAAGGGAAGATTGAAAAGGTAGATGACGATTTGGCACAGGAACAATTTGTTATTCTTAGAGATGCACTAGAGAAGGCAAATTTTGTGCATTATGAATTGTCTAATTTTGGAAAAGAAAGTCATTTCAGTAAAAATAATACAGCCTATTGGTTGGGAAAATCGTATCTCGGAATTGGGCCGTCTGCTCATTCTTTTGATGGAAGGCAACGCAGTTGGAATGTTCGAAATAACACACAATATATCAAAGAAATTGAGTTGAATCTGCTGCCAATTGAGAGGGAAGCCCTTTGTGTAACCGATCGGTACAATGAATATGTGATGACGGGTTTACGAACGATTTGGGGTGTTTCTTTGGAGAAAATCAAAGCTAATTTTGGGAATAAATACTTATCCCATATCAACACCGAATCAGAAAAATACATTCAGCAAAAACTTTTATGTATTGAAGATGATACTTTAAAAATCACGAAAGAAGGTGCTTTTTTAGTAGACGGTATCGCTGCTCATTTATTTTTTCTGAATTAGTTTTAGACGAGATTACAGATTCTTGAAATTCTAGTTTTAAAAACCTATATTTGAGTTAATAAGTATCCTTTTCAATACATAAAGCAACTTTTTAATGAAAGCAATTATAGAATACAATTCTCGAAAAATAGCCATTGATGTTTCTAAACCCATTGATATTTCGATTGCCATAGATGCAACAAAAGAAAATGTAAATGCTTGGTATGTAGACGACCCAAAGATCTTTCCCCAAAAATTAGAGGAAGATATTATCAAGGTGACTGAGGGGGCAGTTGTCAATTTTAATAATATTCATTTCAATCCACATTCCCACATTACACATACCGAATGTGTCGGACATATTACAGAAGAGGTGCATTCCGTAAATCAGCATTTAAAACATTTTTTCTTTGTTGCTGAAGTAGTTACTGTGGTGCCAGAAGTTATCAATGGTGATTTTGTGATCTCAAAAAAACAATTGCAAACACAAATAAGAAATAAAAAAAGAGACGCCATTGTCATACGTACATTGCCAAATTTACCCGATAAAAAATCCAAAAGATACTCCAATACAAACCCAACTTATCTTTCAGAAGCGGCTGCAATTTATTTAAAAGAAAATGGAATTAAACATTTATTGATAGACCTGCCTTCGGTTGATAAAGAAAAAGATGGAGGTCAATTATTAGCACACAATGCCTTTTGGAATACTAGTGGAGTCTTAAGAATGGACGCAACCATTACCGAATTTATTTACGTGCCAAATGCCGTTGTAGATGGAGAATATTTACTGAATTTAATGATTGCACCCTTTGAAAATGATGCAACACCAAGCAAGCCCATACTCTATAAAATTTTAGTAGATGAGAAAAAGTAATAAAAGGAAATATGCCATTTATGGGTTTTTAGTCTTTTTATTTTTAGCATTAAAAAGTGTTGTGTATATAGACATTCCTGTAGAAAAATTAAAAGAGAAATATGCCAATAAATTTTCGAGATTTGTTGCAATAGACGGCATGCAAGTACATTACAGAATAGAAGGAAAAGGAATGCCAATTCTATTGGTTCACGGAACCGGTTCTTCCTTGCATACTTGGGATGATTGGACACTGAAACTCAAAGAAAACTATCAAGTAATTCGAATGGATTTGCCCGCTTTTGGTCTTACAGGCCCCAATAAAACTGGGGATTACTCCATTGAGAAATATACCCAATTTTTAGAAGAATTTGTTGCTCAATTGAAACTCGATTCCATGATTTTAGCAGGGAATTCATTAGGTGGAAATATTGCTTGGAACTATGCTTCAAAAAAACCAGAAAAAGTACAGAAACTCATTTTAGTAGACGCAAGTGGATTGCCAACAAACAAACCACAACCTTGGATTTTTAAAATGGCAAAAACACCCGTTTTAAGCAATCTTTTTCTCTACATAACACCCAAAAGCATCATTGAAGACAATCTAAAACAAGTCTATGAAGACGATACTAAGATTACAGATGCACTGATTGCCCGTTTTCATGATTTGACACTCAGAGAAGGGAACCGAAAGGCATTTATAGACCGCGCAAAAATAGATTTTACCCCATCAGAAGCTTCAAAAAAAGAGCAGTTGCAAAATCTCCAAACCCCTACATTATTAATTTGGGGGGCAAAGGATGCTTGGATCCCTTTGGAGAATGGAAAAAGGATGGATGCGCTTTTGCCCAACTCAAAATTAGTAGTACTTCAAAATTCGGGACATGTCCCAATGGAAGAAAACCCAACAGAAAGCTTTAAAGTTTTGAATGAATTTTTACATCAAAAAAATAACTAATTTTAAGCATGCATATAGAACAATTAAGAATTTTTTGTACGGCAAAAAAAGGAGTTACAGCCCATTTTCCTTTTGATAACGTTACGTTGGTTTTTAAAGTAATGGGAAAAATGTTCTTGTTAACAGGGCTGGATTCATGGGAAAATGGCGATCCAAAAATAAACCTAAAATGCGATCCAGAAAAAGCGATTGAACTCCGAGAATCCTATGAAGACATCACAGCAGGTAGGCACATGAGCAAAAGACACTGGAATACCGTTGCGCTAAATACAGGGAATATTTCACAAGATTTTGCAGAGGAACTCATTAATCATTCCTATGATTTGGTAGTCAAAGGGTTGACCAAAAAAATGCAGCAAGAACTAAAGTGTTTATAAGGCTGCAGTTAAGCCCTATAACTTAAAAAGTAAATTTGGATCTGGACAAATACTTTTCCAAATGGCAAGTTCACTTTCAAAAGCCACTCCTGGAAAATCATCTGTATAGTCGAGTCGGCTGAGCATAATTTCAAAATGCAAGTGTGGCACCCAATCACCGTTTTCAGAAGCATTTGCCAAAACAGCAATTTGTGTACCCTTTTTTATACGACTGCCAATCACATGTTTTTGAACACTTTGCACAGTATTGTGCCCATATAAAGTGTAAAAATGAAAGTCCGCTACCTGATGTTTTAAGATCAACAAACCGCCATATCCTTTGGGGTATGCATCATCCGTTACACAAACAACCTCGCCATCTAGAAGGGCATGCACAGGCGTGTTTTCTGGAAGCCAAAAATCCAGCCCAAGATGTATATTTCTGCGCTCAAACCCATTGTCACACTCTCTTTTATAAATATCAGAAGTATACAGCGCACGCTTTTCTAAATAGCCACCCGCAATAATTTTAGTAGGAACCCTTTTTTGGAGTGCTTCCAGTTTTTTTTGAAAAAACGCTAAATCGTTGAATTCTTCAATACCGCCAATAAATGCAGTACTCGTACTCAAGTCTATCTGGTGAATTTCATTTTTGTTTACCGTTGGAAAAAGCGTTGTTAAAGAAAAAAAATCATTCGCAGCCCATTGTTTAAATTTTGCAGAATTCGGGTGAATTGTATACCCATACTTATTTTTAAAGTTTTGAAAAGCCAGTGCAGTATCCATTCCATAAAAATAAGATAAAGTTCAGAAATCCGTCCACAAACATTTCATATTCTTTGTAGATTTGTTCTAAAATGATTGAAATGGTGCTTCAAGGAAATATAGTTGATATTTTGGGCAAACGAATCTATAAAGGAGAAGTTTGTGTTGAAAATGGTGTAATTACTCAAATTAGACCTGTAAATCATACTATAGAAAACTTTATACTACCAGGTTTTGTAGATGCACATATTCATATTGAAAGTTCCATGTTGGTGCCTTCCGAGTTTGCAAAAATTGCAGTGCTACACGGTACCGTTGCAACCGTTTCTGATCCGCATGAAATAGCCAATGTTTTGGGAGTGAAAGGCGTGGAGTTTATGATTGAAAATGGGAAGAAAGTCCCCTTGAAATTTAATTTTGGAGCACCCTCATGTGTACCAGCAACTTCCTTTGAAAGTGCAGGTGCCCTGATTGATGCTGAAGATATTAAAAAAATGATGGAAAACCCAGACATCAAATACTTGGCAGAAATGATGAATTATCCAGGTGTTTTGTTTGACGATCCAGAAGTACTTGCGAAAATGCAACACGCAAAAAACAATCGCAAACCCATAGACGGGCATGCACCAGGTTTGAGAGGCGAGGAGCTAAGCAAGTATATTGCTGCCGGAATTTCTACAGACCATGAATGTTATTCCTATGACGAAGCCTTAGAAAAGCTGCAAAAAGGAATGAAAATTATTATTAGAGAAGGAAGTGCTGCTAAAAACTTTGAAGCACTCATCGACTTAGTACCCACTCATTATGAAAAGATGATGTTTTGTTCCGATGACAAGCACCCCGATGATTTACTGCTCGGGCACATCAATCTACTATGTGAGAGAGCTGTTGCAAAAGGAATAGACATCTTTAAAGTGTTGCAAGTGGCCTGTATAAACCCTGTAAAGCATTATGGTTTAGAGGTTGGTTTATTACAAAAAGGAGATCCAGCCGATTTTATTGTAATCGAAGATCTAGAAAAATTCAAAGTGCTAGCAACCTACATCAATGGAGCGTTGGTTGCCAAAAATGGGACCTCATTTGTAAAAGACCTAACTTTTGACGTCTTGAATAATTTCAATACAGATCTAAAGAAGACCCCCGACTTTAAGTATCTATCAACAGCTCAGAGAATTCGAGTGATAGAGGCCTTGGATGGTGAACTCGTAACGCATCTAATGGAAGCAGAGAGTCTCATTAAAAATGGCAATCTTGTTTCAAACACCACAACAGATGTTTTAAAAATGACGGTTGTAAATCGCTATAAAAATAAAAAACCAGCCATAGCATTTATTAAGAATTTTGGGTTAAAAGAGGGCGCTATTGCCAGTTCGGTAGGGCACGATTCCCACAATATCATAGCCGTAGGTGTATCCGATGAAGCCCTTTGCAAAGCGGTAAATTTAATTATTGAAAATAAGGGAGGTGTTTGTGCCGTTACCGATTCAGAAGAAAAAATAGTCCCCTTGCCAGTCGCAGGAATTATGTCCGACAAGTCTGCACAAGAAATTGGCGCGGCTTATGCAACAATAGATACCATGGCTAAAGAAATGGGTAGTTCGTTAAGAGCACCCTATATGACCTTGTCTTTTATGGCATTATTAGTTATACCTGCTATAAAATTATCCGATAAGGGGTTGTTTGACGGAGCCTCTTTTTCATTTACCTCTTTAGAAATATAAACCCTTTTACAGGAATCATAAAACGCCAAGAAAGTCTTATTTAAAACACTACTTTTGTCCATATCAACCTAAAAAACACCATGAGTTTACAGCAAGATTTAGAAAATAGAAGTGGGAATCAATGCGAATTGTGTTCCTCAAAAAAGAAACTATTCGTTTATGAAGTAAAACCAACGATTGCGTCTAATCGAAGTGGTGTAGATGGGAGTTTACTTGCTTGTGAAACTTGTATCACACAAATAGACCATCCAGAAATTACAGAAGCAAATCATTGGCGGTGTTTAAACGATTCTATGTGGAGCGAACACAGCGCTGTAAAAGTCGTTGCTTGGCGCTTATTGTCTCGATTACGAAATGAAGGCTGGCCAAAAGATTTATTGGATATGATGTATTTGGAAGATGACGATTTGCGTTTTGCAAAAGAATCTGGAGATCATTTAGACGACAGTGAAAGAATAATACATAGAGATGTAAACGGTGCTATTTTACAGGCAGGAGATGCTGTGGTTTTAATCAAAGATTTAAAAGTAAAAGGGTCTAGTATGGTTGCCAAACAAGGAACTGCAGTGCGTAGGATTTTATTAGATCATGAGAACGCAAAATTTATTGAAGGAAAAATAGGACCTACTCAAATTGTAATCATTACCGATTATGTAAAGAAAATGCCAGAAAAGGAATAATTTTTTTAAAAGACCTATTACGTAAACATCGATTACAACATTTGCTGTTGTTTTTTATAAAAAGAATCGGCTTGTAATTTCATTAAATTGCGGGCCATATTTTGTTTATAGGCATACAGTTCTTCCTCATCAGAAAGCGCTTTGTAGACACTGTTGTTTGTTAAAATATCTGCTTGTAACAGTTGTTTTCTTTGATTTTTTTGTTGCAAGCCCCATGTTTTTAGAGCCGCTTCATGGTCTTCCAATTTAAAATCATATTCGCCTTTGGGTGAAATTAATTTCGCAAATATGGGTGATGTTTCAATTGCCAGAAAACAATAAAAAGATGAAAAATGAGGGCAGCCAAGGTAATTTTTTAAGGGCATTTATTCGCGCCATCAAACCGTCAAAATTTGCAATAATAGGCTGTGTTTTGGATACTGCTATTTGCTGAGTTTGTTGCAAATCTGCAATGGCCAATTCTTTTTTCTTTATTTTTTCTAAATTCTCTTTCTTTAGTTGATATAAAGCAACCATCGTCGCATCATGTTTTTCTCTTTTTTCTTTGTATACCGGTCCTTTTCCCAATAATTTTGTACCTTTTCTGCCTTCCGCTTCTGCAATATCGGTTTCGTACAATGCATTTGTTTCGGATTCTTTTGAAAGAATTTCTGCCTTTAACACATCTATTTCTAATTTTTTCTTTGTGATTTCTGGTGTAAATTGGGCTGCTATTTGTGCTTTGTTATCCAACGTCATCTGGTTTTTCTCTCCCAATAGTATTTGATTGATTTCTTTTTCAAACAATTTTAATTCCAAAGGTTTCGATATGACAATCGCAATAATTACGGCGAGTACAATTCTTGGCGAAGCTTGTAGAAATTCATTCCACTCAGCATCCGTTTTTTTTATAGTTGCCACAATAAAACGGTCTAAGTTAAAAATTAACAATCCCCAAATTATTCCAAAAAAAATAGCTGAGTACACATTGTCAAAAACAGTATACAACGCATAACTCCCTGCAATGGTTGCCATAATTGCAGTAAAGAAAATAGTACCGCCAATCCCAACATATTTATTTTGTTCACCATTGGAGCAGTTGTCTATTAAATTTTGGTCAACACCAGCACATGTAAGGAAGAAGTTTTTAAGCATGATTTGAGTTTTGTGTTTAATAGGAGAACGTTTTTAGACGGGTTTTGTTACATATGTAAATGACATTCGGTGGACTTCATTCAATTTTCAATAGTTAAAGACGCGTTATTATAATTTTAGTAAGAAGTACATTTGTTATATTTGTAGTAACATCAAAAAAGAAGAAAACATGAAAGAAAAATTAATTTTACTGGCAACCATCCTTTTGTTTGCTTCTTGTGGGACAAAGAAATTCAATCAGAAATGGTTGGAAAAAAAAGCACCAGAAACTTTTAAAGCAAGGTTTGAAACCACCCAAGGGAACTTTGATATTGAAGCTAAAAGAGTCTGGTCTCCAAAAGGAGTTGATCGTTTGTATCAACTAATAAAATATGGTTATTATGACGATGTTGCGATTTATAGAGTGGTGCCCAATTTTGTTGCCCAATTCGGAATTCACAATGATTCTATAATCAATAAAAGTTGGAGAGAAGGCATTGAAGACGAGCCTGTAGTCCTAAAAAACAATGCCATGACCATCTCGTTTGCAAGAGGCGCTGTTAAAACAAGATCGAATCAAATATTTATCAATTTAAAAGACAACAACCGTTTAGATACGGCAGACTATTCTGGAGTTGTGGGTTTTCCTGCAGTCGCAAAAATAACAACAGGGAAAGACAATGTATTGAAATTCTATGACGGTTATGGAGACCGGTTAGGGACCCAACAAGGAAAAATAAATAAATTTGGAAATGCTTTTTTAAGAGAGAAATATCCAAAAGTAGATTATATTCTTAAAGCCTACCTTATCAAATAAAAAAAAAAGCCGCTTAGCGGCTTTTTTTTATTTGTTTTTTGTGTAAATGTAGAAATTGGGATCTACATCAAAATCTGCGTTCTTTTCTTTAAAGTGTTTTGTCTGCATCTTTGAAGTCGGATACAACCACATTGGTTTTTCATTGACAAAAATTCTTACTGGCATTTTAAAACCCTTTACAACGTTTTCCCATTTATAGGACAGCATCCCATTTTGAAGTTGAGATTCTAAGATTGGAATTCTAACATCCCTTAAATATTGATCGAAAACTGCCGTTAAATCAATCCCAATTTCTGTACTTAAAAAATTCTCAATTTGAACAGTTGTCACCGTTTGATGATAAAAAACAGCATTCATTTTTCTCAGAATACCCCTCCATTTTTCGTCATTGTTTAACAATTGTCTTAAGGTGTGTAATAAGTTTCCACCTTTGTTATACATGTCCGAAGAGCCTTCGCTATTAACATCGTATTGGCCAATAATTGGGTGCTGGTTTGCAATCGAACTGCGCAACCCAATCACATATTCAGAAGCCGCTTTTTTGCCATAATAATAGTCTAAAAACAAGCTTTCAGAATAGTTGGTAAAGCCCTCATGGATCCACATGTCAGCAATGTCTTTATTCGTAATGTTGTTTGCAAACCATTCGTGTCCAGCCTCATGAACAATAATAAAATCAAATTTTAATCCCCAGCCCGTTCCCGATAAATCGCGTCCCAAATAGCCTTTTTTATATTGATTCCCATAGGTTACAGAACTTTGGTGTTCCATGCCCAGATAAGGAACCTCTACCAATTTGAATCCGTCTTCATAAAAAGGATAGGGACCAAACCAATGCTCAAAAGCCTTCATCATTTTTGGTGCATCTTTAAAATGTATTTTGGCTTTTTTAAGGTTATCTCTCAAGACAAAATAATCCATATCTAAGGCCCCTTTTTCGCCCTCAAATACTTCTGAAAAATGCGCGTAATCGCCAATATTTACATTCACACCATAATTATTGATTGGGTTTTTTACCGTCCAATGATATGTTTTAGTTGCTCCATGATCCTCAATTTTTTTTAGTTTTCCGTTTGAAATATTCATCAAATTGCTAGGTACCCTAATGCTAATATCCATGTTTTCAACCTCATCATACATATGGTCTTTGCAGGGCCACCAAACACTTGCCCCCAAACCTTGGCAGGAAGTGGCTACAAAATGATTACCGTTTCGATCTTTTTTCCATGAAAAACCTCCATCCCAAGGAGCGTTAATAGCTTCTTTAGGGTATCCCTGATAGTGTACAACAATACTTTCTGAATTACCGATTTCTTGTTTTTTTACGAGTTGCACAAAATGTGCACTACCCAGAGAAACAACGTCCAATTCTTTGCCGTCTTGGGTTACCTTTGAAATTGTTAAAGGGGCTTGCAAATCGACTTGTAAGGTTTGGTATTCTGACAAAACTGTATAGGTAATGGTGTTTTTTCCTGTGATAAATTTCTTGTCTGGAACCACTTCTAGCTCCAAATGATAATAGGTTAAATCCCACCAAATTCGTTCGGGCGTTATGCTTCCACGTAAAGTATCCTGCTCGGTAAACATCTTTTTTTTACCCAATAAGCCTTGAGCTTGCAAGCCGAATGTATTTAGGATTGCAAATAATAAAAGGAGGTAAGAACGGTATTTCATAATAGTTTTTTTTAGGCTTTCGACAAGTTCAGTGAGATATTGTGAGTTTATACTTTTTATTTCAACTCAAAACCTTTCGCTGGTTTTGCATCTAGTAGGTGCGTTACAAAATAATCCCAACGTTTTCGCGTCATGTATTTTGTCATATCTCCATAACCATGTCTTTTATTTGGAAACAAAATCATATCAAAATCTTTGTTAGCTCTTATTAACGCTTCCACGACCAGCATGGTGTTGGAAGGTGGGACATTGTTGTCCATTGCTCCATGTGTAATTAGGAGCTTTCCTTTTAAATCTTTGGCAATTAATTGATTTGCCTGATTGTCATAATTGGTTGTACCATCTGCTTTTCCTTCGAGGTTTCCTTCCGTTAAAAGCCCTTGCCATTTTTCACCCCAATCTGCTTCATAATTTCGGTTGTCATGATTACCAGCGCTAGAAACTGCTACATCATAAAATTCAGGATATGCAAAAACGGCCCTTGTAGAAGCAAATCCCCCGCCAGAATGCCCCCAAATCCCAACACGATCAATGTCGATCCCCTGGTATTTCTCTGCCAATTGTTTGATGGCCGTTATATTGTCTAGTAAACCATTGTCGCCCATATTGCCATAATATGCATCATGAAAGGATTTGGAGCGCATTGGCGTTCCCATTGCATCTACAGCAACTACCACAAAACCCAATTCGGCAACAGCCTGAAAATCACGCCATACTGCTCTAAAACCATAGTTTCCAATACTTCCCGCTTGAGGTCCTGGGTAAATGTAATTCAATACTGGATATTTTTTACTCGCGTCATAATGGCTTGGCAAACACATGATTCCGTAGATGTCTGTTTTTTCATCGCGTGCTTTTACAGAAAATTCAATAGGTTTTTGCCAGTTTTTTGCTTCTAAGGCAGTAATGTCTGCAGTTTCTAAATCCATTACCTTTTCTCCATTCTTATTCCTTAATACAGCAATTGGTGGGGTAGTAGTGGTAGAATAGGTATCTATAAAATTATTGAAACCTGCAGTAAATTTCACACTGTGTGTTCCTTTTTCAGGGGTTAAGTTACTGAGGTTCGTTCCTTCAAAATTCACTTTATAAAGATAATCGTGATAGGGGTTACCGGCTTCTTTTCCGCCAGCGGTAAAATAAATTTCTCTATTTTTTTGATCCACATTTTTAATTTGTTTTACAATCCAATTTCCAGTAGTAATTTTATTCTTTAGTTTTTTTGTAGTCAAATCATACAAGTACAAATGTCCCCAATTCGATTTTTCTGAATACCAAATAAACTCGTTGGAATCAAATAAAACGCGCCAGTTTTCTGCATTGACTCCGGATTCATAATAGGTGGCTACTGTTTCTTTGTGGATCGATTTTACAATGCCAGTTTTTGCGTCAGCAATTTGCAAATGTGCTATTTTATGGTCTCTAGATCCTGAAACAAAAGCAAACTGGGTTCCTTCCTTGTTCCATTGTGCGTCTAATAATTCGTTTCCTCTGCCAGCAATATGGTCTGTAGTAGAACCCCTTTGAAAATCTTTCTTCATTTTTAAACGCACCATTTTTGGAGTGTTTCCAAGATGAATAATAACCCGCTCGATTGTAAAGATTTTATCATCTCCAGGCAATGGATGTTTCCATGCTTCTAGTCTTGGATGCCCAACATTGCTAGAGGTTAAATACATCATACCAACACCTCTGGCATCTTGTTGAAAGGTGGCAATTTTATCTGAATTGGGCGACCATTTTAAAACCGCACCATCGCTTTTAATCCAACCAGCATTATTAGTCGCATAGCCATAATCTTGTTTTCCATCAAAAGTAATTTGTGTTCTCTTGTCAGAGTCCAAATCACGAATCCAAAGGTTGAAGTTTTCAATGTATGCCGCTAATTTTCCATTGGGTGCAACGTGTTCGTTAGGATTTACTTTTCTTGTTTTTGCAGTTCTTTTCGAAAGCGTATAATCGCCTAGAGTACAGGCATATTTTTGTCTACTTGCCGTAAAATAGAGCGTTTTTAAATCGTTAGAAAATGAAACATTGTAAATGGGTAAGTCGGAAGCGGTTACCTCTTTATCGAATTCGTTAGACAACGCATCTGCTAATTTTTGATGTTCAAAAGCGGTTGTTTTCGTTTTTAGAACGGCATCCACCAAAAGAAACTGCGTTCCGTTTTCATCGGTGGTTTTGTAGACCAGTTTATCTTCTTCTATAAAATTACTTCCTGAAATCTGGTGATAGACCAAACTGTTTAAATTTCTGTCCATGTGAGCTGCCGCCTTTTCATAATCTGCAATTGTAAATTGTTTTGGTACTTGTTGTTCGGCGCAACCGAAGATCAAGATTGAGAAAATAGATAAAGCGGTATTTTTTAAAATTAGCGATTTCATAGCGAAATTTTTAAAGGTTCTTATTTTGATAATTCGGTAAAATTTTTGTAAAAATGAGGAATGGTTTCGATGCCTTTTAAGTAATTCCAAATTCCAAAATGCTCATCTGGAGAATGAATGGCATCCGAGTCTAGCCCAAAACCCATTAAAATGGTTTTGCTTTTGAGTTCTTGTTCAAATAGAGCTACAATAGGAATTGAACCTCCGCTTCGTTGTGGAATGGGGGTTTTTCCAAAGGTGGTTTTATAGGCGTTGCTTGCCGCTTTGTAGGGAATAGTATCTATTGGAGTTACATAGCCTTGTCCGCCATGATGTGGGGTTACTTTTACGGAAACAGATTTTGGTGCGATGCCTTCAAAATGATTTTTAAACAATTTCGTAATGTCTCTCCAATCTTGGTTGGGTACCAAACGCATTGATATTTTTGCATAGGCTTTGCTGGCTATTACGGTTTTTGCACCTTCTCCCATATAGCCTCCCCAAATTCCGTTTACGTCTAAAGTAGGACGAATGGAATTTCGTTCGTTGGTAGAATATCCTTTTTCACCATACACATCGCCAATATCGATAGATTTTTTATAGTTTTCTATATCAAATGGTGCTTTTGCCATTTCAGCTCTTTCTTCCTTTGATAAATCGACAACGTTATCGTAAAAACCGGGAACGGTTATGTGGTTGTTTTCATCGTGAAGCGATGCAATTATTTTTGTTAAAATATTGATGGGGTTGGCTACGGCACCTCCATACAATCCAGAATGCAAATCTCTATTGGGGCCCGTTACTTCTACCTCTACATAGCTCAAACCACGCAATCCTGTGGTAATGGATGGAATGTCGTTCGCAATCATGCCTGTATCAGAAATTAAAATAACATCATTGGCTAATTTTTCTTTATTACGAGGAACAAACCAAGAAAGACTTTCTGAGCCTACTTCTTCTTCCCCTTCAATCATAAACTTCACATTGCAGGGCAAGTTTCCAGTAGAAATCATGTATTCTAGGGCTTTGATATGCATGTACATTTGCCCTTTGTCATCACAGGCACCTCTTGCAAAAATGGCCCCTTCTGGATGGATCTCCGTTTTTTTGATCACGGGCTCAAATGGTGGAGATGTCCACAATTCAATAGGATCTGCTGGTTGCACATCATAATGCCCATACACCAATACGGTAGGTAAGTTAGGATCGATGATTTTTTCTGCATAAATAATTGGATAACCTGGCGTTTCGCACAATTCTACAAGTTCACAGCCTGCTTTTTCTAAACTTTTTTTAACAAATTCTGCAGTGTTTAGCACATCTTGATTGTATGCAGAATCGGCGCTCACAGAAGGAATCTTTAACAATTCGACGAGTTCGTCGATAAAACGATTTTTATGATTTTCTATATAAGTAGTAAGCGCTTTCATATCTAAAATTTTTATAAATCAAAAATAGAAAAATAATAATGAACTTCTTTGCAGTTTGTAAGTATTGTTTATATTTGCACCCCAGATTATTGGGAGCAATTGCAGGCGTGGTGGAATTGGTAGACACGCTAGACTTAGGATCTAGTGCCGCGAGGTGTGAGAGTTCGAGTCTCTCCGCCTGTACAACACAAAACCTCAACATCTAAATTTTTAGATGCTTGAGGTTTTTTAATATCTTAACTTGTGCGATTATTTTATTACTAAAACATTTTAATGTATTTTTATTGACAAACAAAGTTGTTTTTAAGGATTCAGCAAGCAAATGAGGATGTATGGACTTTAACATTGTGAATCCGCCCAGCTATTGGATCCTAATTAGAGGACAACAAGACCACTCCTATGGTAAATGACAGTTCTATAAGAATTGATAGTTTTACTTTTTTTGCTTCTCACGGAAGGTTTACCAGTGCGATTGCTAGATTGCAATTTTGATTACATTAAATGTTGCAGTTTTTCATCTTCAAAATTAAAATCATACTAAGATCCTTTGACAACGCTTATACCGTAGATATTTTCTTTCCTTTAAAATTTGAAATCTGTGATATTACTGGATGAATTATGATAATCAAGCATTTAGGGACTGCACATCATGAAATTGATACTTCAAAATTAATTTCAGGAAAACGATCTCTTTAATTTTAATCAATTTAAAATTGTTGCAACAAAAATAGTACTAATACAATAAGTTCATTTTAATAAGCAAAAGAATATTTACGTTTCAGATGTTTCTAAAATTAGGAGGCATAAATTCGAAATCAATAGAGAAAATTATATCTGAATTTCCAAATATAAATTTACATTGGTTAATCACTGGAGAGCAAAAAACGACTGCAGCAATTCAGAATATCGTAATGGAAGCTCCTTCTGAATACGAAACGAGTTATAAAGACAAGTATCTTTTAATGCTTGAAGAAAATAGAGCATTGCGAATTGAAAATAAAATGTTACTTGAAAGTAGCAACGCATAAATTTCGATTTCTTTATCTATTTTTTTTAATGTACATTTTTGAACTTGTTGAAATTAGTAACTCATGAAAAGGTGTCCAAAGTGAAAATCACAATCCAAAAAAAGAATCAGAAGGAAAAATCTTTCTAGCTTAATTTCGGGTGCAAGAGCATATAGTCGCGATCACTTTAATAATAGATACGTTTGGTTGCCTTTTTTTGACCTTACAATCTAAATACTTAATTTTTTCTACATCTATTTAAAAATAAATTCAAAAAATTAATTGTTAATTGCAACTTAATTTATTAAATTTACATAATTCTTCTGCAGTTTTTTCATTACAGGCACAATCGGGGGATTTTGATTTGAAACGAAAACTAAGTCACTGCAGGAGATCTTTTAAAAAAATCATCATAATTACACTCCAATTTTACGACCTCTAGTAACAATAATACTTCTTGCATTCATTCGAGTTGGTATTGGCCATTTCATTAACAAATTTTTTCATGCAGGCAAACAATTAACGCTGTAATAAAGCTGAAGAATCTTCATAAATTTCATACCTTGTTTTCAAAATAAATTTAATTTTTATGAAAGCAATTATTTGCAATCAGTTTGGGCAACCCAGTTCCCTTCAATATCAAGAAGTAGCATCACCAAGTCCAAAAGAGCATGAAATTCTAATTGCTGTAAAAGCGTGCAGTGTTAATTTTCCAGATACCTTAATTATTCAAGGAAAATATCAATTTCGACCCCCGTTTCCTTTTTCACCTGGAAGCGATGTTGCAGGGATTGTATTGGAAGTTGGCAAGGAGGGTTCTCCATTTAAAGTTGGAGATGCTGTTGTAGGATTCGTACCTTTTGGTGGTTTTGCCGAGCAGGTACTCATAAAAGCCTCAGATTGTTTTCCAAAACCAACAGGAATGACCATGGTAAATGCTGCAGCATTTTTGTTGGCCTATGGAACTTCTTACCATGCGCTTAAAGACAGGGCAAATTTATTAAAAGATGAAACTGTATTAGTTTTAGGAGCCTCTGGTGGCGTGGGGTTAACAGCTGTTGAATTGGCAAAACGCATGGGCGCTAAAGTAATTGCCGCAGCTTCTTCCAGAGAAAAATTGGCCCTATGTCAACAATTTGGCGCCGATGAAGTGATTCATTATCAAGAAGAGAATTTAAAAGATCGGATTAAAGAATTGACCAACGGCAAAGGAGTAGATGTAATTTTTGATCCGGTTGGCGGTTCGTTTTCTGAAGCAGCTCTAAGAGCAATTGCATGGAAGGGAAGGCATTTGATTGTCGGTTTTGCCAATGGAGAAATTCCGAAAATCCCTGTGAATTTAACCCTGCTAAAAGGGGCCAGTATTGTGGGTGTTTTTTGGGGAGCTTTTGCACAAAAAGAACCTCAAAAGAGCTTGGCAAATATCCACCATCTACTTACTTGGTTTTCAGAAGGAAAAATAAACCCTCACATTGACAAAACCTATTCTTTACAGGACGCTCCAAAGGCCTTGGGAGATATGATGGATAGAAAAGTAAAAGGGAAGATCGTCATCGATATGGATCTTTAAGACTTTGGGCTGATAAGAATTTCTTCAAAATCAATTGTTTTTTCTGCATTTAAAAACAAATGATTTGCTTGTTTGGGAAGGGCTGTTAATTTGCGTTTGGTTAAATCCATCCAAGCACCATACACTTTGATGACTGCAGACAATTCTCCAGCTTCATTAAAAACTTCATGCTTCAATTTCCAACGTTCATTTTTGGAAGATACTCCTGCCAATAAAACATTTACTGTGATGTTTTCCCCTAAATGAATTTCTTTTCTAAAAGAAGTTTCCTCTATAAATAAAATAGGACCCACATTGTGTTTTGTAAACTCTTGGATTGAAAAATTCTGTTCTGAAAAGTATCGAATTCTTACTTCTGCCGCATACTCGTTGTAAGCAGTATGGCGCAGGTGTCTGTTGGGGTCAAAGTCGGACCATTTGGTCGCAAACGTTACTTTAAAACTCATTTTTTTTAATTTTTAACATCTAAGGCATCTCGCAAGGTATTTCCTAATAGCATAAACGCCATTACCAAACTCATAATGGCCAAACCAGGAATAATTGCCAAAAAAGGCTTTCCTAATATAATATAATTATAGTGATTTTTAATCATTGCACCCCAAGATGGAGTAGGAGGTTGAGCGCCAATACCAAGAAAACTCAATCCGCTTTCAATTAGAATAGCACCTGCAAAATTAGCTGCAGAAATTACAATAATAGGGGCCATGATGTTGGGTAAAATATGACGAAAAATAATTCTAAAATCAGAGAACCCCAATGCTCTAGCAGCTTCTACATATTGTTGTTGCTTCATGGTAATTACCTGTCCTCGTACCACTCTGGCAACCTCTACCCACATGGTGAGTCCGACCGCAATAAAAACTTGCCAAACACCTTTTCCTAGTGCCAAAGTAATTGCGATGACCAATAGCAATGTCGGAATGGACCAAGTAATATTGATAATCCACATAATAAAGGTATCTGTTTTTCCTCCAAAATACCCTCCAATAGCACCCATAAAAACACCAATAAAAAGGGAAATAAATACCGCTATAAAACCAATTGAAAATGAAATTCTCGTACCAATTAATAAACGGCTTAATAAATCTCTACCGTATTTGTCGGTTCCAAAATAAAAAGTTTTTTGTTTGATATACGTTTCGGGCTTATTTTGGATGGCAGAAAGCGGATATTCCTTTAGGAGTCCATCCGCATATTTTATAATTTCTAAATTTTCCCCGTTTATTTTGTAGGATATAATTGGAATTTCTGTTTCAGTGTTTTTGTTTCCATGTATTAAAAAATCCAACAAAGAGGTTTCTTTTTTTGTCGCAGAAGGAATGGTTAACATGTTCACCTTAAAACCCGGTGGTTTTGAGTGAATTTCTAAATGCATCTGATTTGCAAAATTACTATTGTCTGGTGCTAATGGATAGCAGAAAATAGCAACTAGTCCACAGAAAAGAATGAAACATAAGCTGATCATTCCCACCTTGTTTTGCTTAAATTTTCGAAACGCTAACTGAGAAAGTGATTTTGATTGTTGTAGCATAGGAATACAAAAATAGAAAATCAAATACCTTTCACAAGCATATTCGTTTTTTATATTTCAAATATAAAAAACCTTAGTTTTTAACAACTTCGTTTATAGACTTCATTTTTAATTCACTCAAAACATTCAAAGCTTCTGCGACATATAAATCTTTAGATAAATTTTTGTGCCAGTAAGCTCTTTTATCTGTTAATATGCTATCTTTTTCTAGTAATGGGAGCTCGTATTTTGGAGAGCTAAAACTCAATTTAGAATCAAACTTAAAGATCTCTTTAAACTTCGCAACTTCTTTTTCTTTGACCTCGCTATCTTTTATAAAATGGGTGTAATTTAAAGAGTAGTTTGCATCCTCTTGGCTCTTTTTTAACCATTTTGCATATTCGTTAATCAACTGAAAGCGTTCATTGTCTGCGATTCGTTTCTTACTGTTGTATACAACATCTTCAAAATTATCATAAGAATCAGTCATGGTGTATTTGGCTTGTGCCACTTTGTCCCATACCAATGCACCTTTCATGTCGCGTTCTCCAAATTCCATGAAGCTATATCTGCTTGGCATGGCAATGTCTGAATAGACCCCTTCTATTTGAGTAGATCCACCATTAATTCGATAAAATTTTTGAATGGTCATTTTAATAGCTCCCAAGTCGGATTCGTAATTTGGATAAAAATTATTGATAGGAATAACACTTTGCACGGTTCCCTTTCCATAGGTTTGGTTGCCTCCAATAATAATGGCCCTTTTATAATCTTGCATGGCAGCAGCAAAAATTTCTGATGCGGATGCAGAAAATTCATTCACTAAGACAACCACAGCACCTTTCCATTGTGTTTTTTGATTAGTATCACTTTTTACTATTGGTTTTTCGCCTCTATATTTTACTTGTACTATTGGACCTTGATCAATAAATAGACCTGAAATTTCTATGGCAGTTTTCAAAGAGCCTCCTCCGTTATTTCTTAAATCGATTAACAAACCAGCTACGCCTTCTTTTTTTAGACGCTCAATTTCCTGCTCCATATCCTTTGCTGAATCTCTATAATTGGCATCATCAAAACTGATATAAAATCTCGGTAAATCGATCAATCCGTATTTTTTTCCATTCTTCTCTACAATAGTAGACTTTACAAAGGTTTCTTCTAATTCTACCACATCTCTAATAATGGAAATGATTTTTGTAGAACCGTCCATTTTTTTCTTAACAGTCAGTCGCACTTCAGTTCCTTTCTTTCCTTTGATAAATTTAATGGCATCGTCCAAGCGCATCCCAACAATATCTAAAGGTTCTTCAAGTCCTTGTGCTACTTCTAAGATGGTATCTCCAGCTTCCAATTCCCCTTGTTTCCATGCAGGTCCGCCAGAAACGAGTTCCGAAACTTCAGTATAAATTCCTTTCTTAAACAATCGTGCACCAATTCCTTCTAGTTTTCCAGACATGTCTTGGTCGAAACGCTCTTTGATTCTTGGTGCCATGTAGGTCGTATGCGGATCAAAAGCACCCACCACACTGTTTAAAAAAGTAGAAAACCAATCTTCATGTTCTAATTCTTCGATTCGAAGGTATAAGTCGTTCATGTTTTTCAGCACCTCTTTACGTGCTTCAATTTCTAAGGCTTTAAAAGTTTTTGTTTTAAATGTAGGGTCTTTTTCAAGTTTGTCCTTTTGTAAATCTTGTTGTTCTTGGACTCTGCTTAACACATTTAATTTCAATTGTTTGCGCCAGTAGTCAATCAATTCATTATTATTGACTGCAAAAGGAACCTTCTCTAAATCCATATTTATAGTTTCGTTCTTTTTGTAGTTAAAAGGAGATTTTAAAAGTGCATCATAGTAGGATTTTGCATTTTTGACTTTGGTTAAAAAACGACCATAGACCAGGTTGTAAAAGGTGAGATCATTGTTTTTGAGTTGATTGTCAATTTCATATTTGTATTGAGAAAATTCTTTTAAATCTTCTTGCGTAAAATAACGTTTGTTAGGATCTAAACCGTTGATAAACTCTTGGTATACCTTTTCAGAAAAATCATCATTCAAATCCTTTTCAACAAAATGCCCTCGGGTTAAAATATTTTTTAAAACAAAAATGAGCACCTTATCTTTTTCAGGATCGGTTATTTTTTTTGTGGCTGTTGCAAAAGTGGTAAAGCTATTTGCAAAAAGAAAAAGGATTAAAAGTGGAAGGTAGCTTTTACGTCTTGTACTCATAAATCTGGGGGTCATGTTATTTTTGTATCTGTATTATAGTCTAAATGGAATCCTGAAATAATCAATCGATCGTGTTTTAGAATCAATAATTACAAATTTACGGATAAATAAATCCTTAAATTCTTTATAAAATGTTAAATTGGTATTCACTTTTTTTAAATTACATTTGTTAGATAAATAAGAACTCATGCAAAAAAAACCTTTAATTTTAATTACAAATGATGATGGAATTACTGCCCCAGGGATCCGTGCATTGATTAAAATTATGAATAAAATTGGAGATGTTGTAGTTGTCGCACCAGACAGTCCACAAAGTGGAATGGGCCATGCAATTACCATCGACAACGTGTTGCATTGCAATCCGATTACGATTGATGACGGACCTCAATTAGAATATACTTGTTCTGGTACACCGGCAGATTGTGTAAAAATGGCAGTGAGTGAAATCTTAAACAGAAAACCAGATTTATGTGTTTCTGGAATCAATCACGGTTCCAATTCTTCCATCAATGTTATTTATTCTGGAACCATGAGTGCTGCTGTAGAAGCCGGTATTGAAGGGATTCCAGCCATTGGTTTTTCATTATTAGATTTTAAATGGCATGCAGATTTTAAGCCCTCAGAAAAATTAGTAGCTAAAATTACCCAAAATGCCTTGATGAATGGGATTCCTGAAGGCATTGTATTGAATGTGAACATTCCAAATTTAGCGGAAGATGCTTTAAAAGGAATTAAGATTTGTAGACAGGCAAATGGATATTGGAAAGAAAATTTTGACAAACGAAAAAGCCCGTTTGGAAAGGAATATTATTGGCTTTCAGGTGAGTTTATTAATAAAGACAAAGGGCAAGATACGGATGTATATGCATTAGAAAATGGTTATATTTCTGTGGTTCCTGTTCAGTTTGACCTTACAGCACATCATATGATTCAAAAATTAAATGAATGGGAGCTATAAAAAAAGACATCCTTATTGGAATGCTAGTTGCTTTTTTTGCCACTTTTGGAGGTATTTATTTATATCTAGAATATTTTTCTCGATATGAATTTAATGAAACACTTCAATTTATTAAAAAAGGAAATTTGTTTGGCAAAGTTTTGTCTCTTGCCGCAGTATCCAATCTTTTTGTTTTTTTTGTTTTTATTAAAAAGCAACAAGATAACAGAGCAAAAGGGGTTTTATTGGCAACTATTTTAATCGCTTTAACCACAGTGGTGTTTAAAATTATCTAAATGAAATATTATATAATAGCAGGGGAAGCTTCAGGAGATTTGCATGGTGCCAATTTAATGAAACAACTTTACAAAGAAGATCCAAAAGCAGAAATTCGTTTTTGGGGTGGAGATCTTATGAAGGCTGTCGGAGGGACTTTAGTCACTCACTACAAAGAACGTGCTTTTATGGGATTCATTGAAGTTTTAATCAACCTTAGCAAGGTGCTTGGGTTTATAAAGTTTTGTAAAAAAGACATTGCAAATTTTCATCCAGACACACTTATTTTTATAGACAACTCAGGTTTTAATCTACGCATTGCCAAATGGGCAAAAACGCATGGTTTTAAAACAAACTATTATATTTCTCCTCAAGTATGGGCAAGTAGGTCTTCAAGAGTAAAAGACATAAAGCGAGATGTAGATCAGCTTTTTGTGATTCTTCCCTTTGAAAAAAAGTTTTACCAAGCACACGATTACGCGGTCGAATTTGTTGGGCATCCATTGATTGATGCAATCGCTGATAGAACACAAGTGGATGAAGCTGTTTTTAGAGAAACACATGGTTTAGCTAACAAACCCATCATTGCATTATTACCCGGAAGCAGAAAACAAGAAATTTCCAAAATGCTTTCTGTGATGCTTTCTTTAATAGATGATTTTGAGGATTATGAATTTGTAATTGCGGGTGCTCCGAGTCAAGAATTTTCTTATTATAAGCAAATTATTGGAGATCGTAAAGTAGGCTTTATCAACAACAACACCTACGATTTACTCAGTGTTTCCTTTGCCGCTTTGGTAGGCTCAGGAACAGCTACGCTAGAAGCGGCTTTGTTTAAAGTGCCGCAAGTTGTCTGTTATAAAGGAAGTGCCATTTCCTATCAAATAGCAAAAAGAATCATTACTCTTAAATTTATTTCTTTGGTCAATTTAATTATGGACAAACAAGTGGTGCAGGAATTAATTCAAAACGATTTTACAAAAAAGAATTTAAAAACAGCCTTCTTAAAAATACTAGATCCAGCTCATAGAGAAGCATTATTTGCGGCCTATTATGCGTTAGAGATAACTTTAGGTGGTAAAGGGGCTTCCTCCAAAGTAGCCCAACAAATTGTAGCCGATTTAAAAGCTACATAAAGAACGATTTTTCTAGTGTAAGTAACTTACTTTTAGGGAATTAAATATTTGTTTAGTGACTTTGTCTTGCTATGAAAAAGTTACTTAATTATTTGCCTTTCTATTTTACGGTTTGCCTTATTCTTGGTATTTGTTTTCAGTATTATTTTACTATTTGGACTTATGGCATCCTAAAATCAATATGCATACTTCTTTTTCTTTTAGGAATGCTTCTTGTTTTTAGAAACAGGTTACTTCACAGGGTAACTACTTTTCTTCTTTTTGTTTTTTTAGGAATTTGTAGGGTGTATTTTTCGAATGACACAAATTATGCGTCCTATTACCAGCATAAAATAACAAAAAATTCAACTGCTCTTTTAGTAATTTCTAAAGTAATGAAAGAAGGGACCTATGTCTATAGGTATGTGGCTCAGGTTGCTCAAATTGACGGTGTACCTTCGCGAGGAAATGTATTGCTCAATGTAGAAAAAGACAGTCTGAAAACGACTTTTAATACGGATGACTCTATAATACTGCCAGCTGTCTTTACACCTCTAAAACCTCCTTTAAATCCCCATCAGTTCAATTACAAACAGTATTTAGCAAGACAAAGCATTCATCAGCAAGTGTTTCTTAAAAAAGATCGGTATCTGCTTCTTAGTAAAGGGCGATTTTCATTGCGTGGATTTTCGGCAAGAATTCGTTCTAAAATTAATAAAGCACTCCAAAAACATCCGTTTAGTAAAAACACTTTAGCGGTTATGAACGCCCTTTTGTTGGGACAAAGGCAGGATCTTTCCAACGAGTTGCTAAACAAATATGAAAATGCAGGAGCGATTCATATTTTAGCAGTATCGGGCTTGCATGTAGGCATTCTTTTACTATTGCTTAATTTTTTGTTGCAACCTCTTGAGAGGCTGCGAAAGGGTAAATCGATAAAAATAATCTTAGTGGTTGGGCTGCTTTGGTGTTTTGCACTCATTGCAGGAATGTCTGCATCTGTTGTTAGAGCCGTCACCATGTTTAGTTTTGTAGCTGTTGGTCTTTCGTTTCAGAGGCGGAAAACCATCACCTTTTCATTGATTTCGTCAGCATTTTTATTACTTCTTGTAAAACCATGTTTTTATTTGATGTTGGTTTTCAATTAAGTTATTTGGCGGTTTTTGGAATTGTTTGGGTGCAACCCAAATTGGCAAATCTATTGAAATGTAAGTATTGGTTTTTTCGAAAGGTTTGGAGTTTGTGTTCAGTTTCTATTGCTGCTCAAGTGGGAGTTTTGCCCTTGAGTTTGTATTATTTCCATCAATTCCCGGGCTTGTTTTTCTTGTCAAATGTATTAATTATCCCCTTTTTAGGGGCGATTTTAATGGTTGTATCCTTGTTATTATCCTTGCGCTCTCAAACCTACTTCCCAATCTCATTGCTGTTTCTTATAACGGTATTATTGAAGCATTGAATGGATTGATTCATTGGATTTCTTCCAAAGAGGCTTTTTTGTTTCAAGGAATTTCGATGTCTTTTTTGGTACTGCTTGCCAGTTATCTTTTTAGCATTGCATTGTTTCAGGTTTGCCAAAAATTCAATGTAAAAACACTGCGTTACTTTCTACTTTCCTTGTTTCTTATTCAAGGAACTTTATGGTTTGAGCACATAAAATTCACAAATAAGAATGAATTCATTATTTTACATGCATCTAGAAAAAGTGTGTATGGGCAGCGCAAAGGAAAAACACTTTTTTTAAAGACAAATCAGCCGTTAACGTCATGGCAAGAAATCACTCAAATAGAAAATTATAGAGTAGGAGAGCAGCTTGATTTTGTGGAACAGCAAGCTGCAATAAATTATTTTACAATTGGGAATCAATATTTTTTAGTTGTGGATTCACTGGGAATCTATCAAGTAGATGGATTGAAAAATCCAATTGTTTTATTGCAAAGTTCGCCAAAAATAAATATCACTCGATTGATCAAAACCTTAGCCCCAAAACTGTTAATTGCCGATGAAACTAATTATACATCTTTTGTAAAAAGATGGCGTCTTGTTTGTAATAAAAATAGGGTTTTATTTCATGATACAGGGGAGCAGGGCGCCTATGTTTTAAAATTCTAAGCCTGCTATTTATTCGATGAATTCATATACAAATGAGTCAAAGTATTTTGTGAAATCTTCCTTGCTATTAATTTTTTTGTATTCTTCTCCTTTGAAAAGTTTTAGATATACCTCCAATTGTTTTGGGGTTTGATAGCCTTTGATGGGCGCTACCAAATCTGCATTTTCATTCAGAAATACAATGGTTGGAAATGCTCTAACGCCTAGTGCTCTTGCTAGTTGGTGCGCAGAATTTCTTCTTTTTGCTTTTTTGGGATCGTAATTTGGATTTTCATAACGTTTGCCTTTAAACGTTAGGATCTCATTTCCCTCTGCATTAAACTTTACGGCATAGTAATGAGCATTGATGTAGTTGGCAACACTCTTGTTTCCAAACGTGTTTTTATCCAACATTTTACATGGACCACACCAAACGGTATACATGTCGATTAGAATTTTTTTAGGCGTCTTTTTTTGAAGTTCGACTGCCTTTTCTAAAGAAATCCAATTGATTTTTTCTTGCGCTTTTAGGGAAAGCGAAGAGAATGTTGCAATTGCAAAAAAGAAAATTATTTTTTTCATCATCTGTATTGTGTTGTAAAAAGTACTACAAAGATATAAAAAAGAAGAGCGTTGAAAAAAGAACGCTCCTCTGGTATTGTCCTGTTTTAGTGTTTTAGTTTTAGTAGCTCTTTCGTTGTCCTATGTAGCTAAATCTTCACTATCCTCAGCGCCATGGGTTAATTTTTTAAGCTTTTTAATTAATATAAGAAGTAAGACTCCAAAAGCGACAGTAAAAATGGTTAACCATTTAAAGGTGGTATACTCTGTTTCACTTTGTTGTTCTTCTAAAACAAAAGAAATATTATAATCTTTTCCATCTCCTTTGTTTTCTATTAATTGAGCTTTATCCTTATCTTTTTCAAAAAGTATCTTAGCATGGTAAGGATTTGAGATTCCAATTTTTCTTTCTGACAACGTTTCTAGCAACTCTTTTGTGTTACTATCTTTATCAAGAGACAATGCAAACAAGCTATTAAGTTTTATGTCTGACTCAAATTCTTTAAAAATTACTTTACCTCCGTCATTATATACTTTTGCTTTGATGCTGAAGTTTTTGTCCTCATTTATTGGGTAGTCAAATATTTTTACAATATTTTTTTGTTTATTTTTTATTTCAATTGAATCCATCTTAATGAAAGGAAATACATCTTCCTTATTCACAATCATTGTTCCAATAAAAGGTTTTAGTTGAGAGTTTTCACCAATACTACCAGCTAATTTATTTCCAAGACCTGTTGCAGCAAAATAAATACCCATCATTATAGATGCGTACTTAAGTGGAGCAAGCTTTGTAATAAATGATAATGCCACAGGAGATGTACATAGTTCTCCAATTGTATGGAATAAATAGGCAAGAAAAACCCATGTCATAGCAGCTTTTCCAAATACCTCAGAACTCGCTTCCTGTGAAGCAAACATCATAAAAACATATCCAAGTCCCATGATTATTGTTCCAATCGCCATTTTAAAAAGTGATGAAGATTCTTTTCCTTTTTTCTTCCACCAAATCCAGAAACCGCCAATAATTGTTCCAAAAACAATAATATACCCTGCATTTAGTGATTGAAATACAGCAGCAGGAATTTCTTCAAGCCAACTAAAATCTGTTGATCGATCAACCTTCGCATCTGTATATAGATTCATTAACCCACCAGCTTGTTCAAAAGCGCCCCAAAAAACAACAACAATTAAAAACGAAATTAAAAGCACAATGACTCTATCTTTTTCAATCTTATTTAAAGGTTTTTTTGCAGCTTCTCTTTCTTGTTGAGTTACTTTGTTTCCACCAGAGAACTCTCCAACTCCTTCCAGAAATTTCTGTCCCCAAAAGAACACAGCTTGTCCAATTAACATTCCTAATCCAGCCAGGCCAAATCCATAATGCCATCCATAATAATAGGCAACCAATCCAACCGTAATACTTGCTAGGAAAGCACCAATATTAATTCCGATATAAAAAATAGTAAATCCGCTATCTCTTCTAGTATCGCCTTTTTTATAGAGACCACCAACCATGGTAGAAATATTTGGCTTTAAGCCACCTACCCCTAAAATAATTAATACAAGTCCTGTGAAAAAAGCCCAATCTTCTGGAACTGCTAAAATTCCATGACCAAAACAAAGTAGCAGTCCACCCAGCATTACAGTCTTTTTTTGACCTAAAAATTTATCAGCAATCCAACCTCCGGGAATTGATGCAACATAAACCAGCATGGTATACCAACCATATAGTATTAGTGCGTTTTTATTGGTCCATCCTAATCCTGGATCAATTGCTGTAGCAGAACTTGCAACATATAAAACTAAAATACCCCTCATTCCGTAATAGGAAAATCGTTCCCACATTTCTGTGAAAAATAGTACATAAAGCCCTACTGGATGCCCAAATAATTCTTTTTGATGTGTTAATTTTGTGGTATTGTTCATGTTTTATCCTTTTATTTTAGTTGATTTCTTTGATTTTTGAATTAAATGTGTTTCTACAAAATTTGTCATTTTTGTGTACAAATTTAGCCGTGTATTTTTTCCTTTAAAAATTCCGTGTGTTCTGTCGGGAACAATAAACATATCAAATTGTTTGTTGGCTTCAATCAACGAATTGATCATTCGATAACTGTTTTGAACGTGTACATTGTCATCACCAGTTCCATGCACTAGTAAGTAATTTCCTTTTAATTTGTGCGCGTAGTTTACAGGCGAATTGTCATCGTATCCTCCCGGGTTTTCTTGCGGAGTCCTTAGGAAACGTTCTGTATAAGCTGTATCGTAAAAACGCCAAGAAGTTACAGGAGCAACTGCGATTGCTGTGGTAAAGATATCACTTCCTTTTAATAGTGAATTGGTGCTCATATGTCCCCCAAAAGACCAGCCCCAAATACCAATATTTTCAGCATCGATATACGAACGTTCTGCTAATTTTTTAGCAGCAGCAATTTGATCTTCGGTTTCATATTTTACCAAATTTAGATAGGTCGATTTTTTAAAATCACTTCCTTTAAACCCTGTGCCACGTCCATCAACACACACCACAATCATTCCTTTTTGAGCCAACATATTATGCCAATAATCATTGCTGCCATTCCAGCGATTGGCAACTTGTTGCGAGCCTGGACCTGAATATTGAAACATCAACAATGGGTATTTCTTGTTTTCATCAAAATCTATGGGTTTCAGCATCCACATATTCAATTCATTTCCATTAATTTCGAGGGTCGAAAATTCTTTCGGACTCATCTTGTATTCAGACAGTTTTTCTTTTAATTCAATATTGTCCTTAACCACTTTTAGCATTTCACCCTCTGCAGTGTAGAGCGTGTATATCGGTGGAATTTCTGCCGATGAAAAAGTATTGATAAAGTAGTGGAGGTTTTTGCTAAAGGAAGCAGTATTTGTGCCCTCTTTATTGCTAAGTAATTTTTTATTGTTTCCATCCAAGCCAATGGAATATACACCCCTGTTGGTAGTGCGATTTTCTACAGATTGATAATAAATGGTTTTTTTATTTTTATTGAAACCATAATATTTGGTCACCTCCCAATTTCCTGAGGTAATTTGATTGATCAATTTTCCAGAGAAATCATAATGATAAATATGATTGAATCCATCTCCTTCGCTGGTCCAAATAAAGCTATTGTCATTTAAAAAAGTAAGGTTGTCTGTAACGTCTATATAGGCTTTGTCGGTTTCACTTAACAACAGAGATGCTGTTAAATTTTTTGCGTTTACTTTGTGCAATTTTAAGTTGTTTTGATGACGATTTAAGGTGATTGCTACTAAAATATTTGCATCATTAGACCATTTAATTCTTGGAATGTATTCATAAGCACCCAATGCAATTTTGTCCGTGCTTTTTGAGGAAACACTATAGAGATGTAATGTCACATTTGCATTTTTTTCTCCTGCCTTTGGGTATTTGAACACCTGTTGCTCTGGATAGTTTTGATTTCCAACCATGTCCATAGAAAACGTAGGAACTTGACTTTCGTCAAAACGTAAGAACGCAATATGTTTACTATCATTACTCCATTCGAAAGCCCTTACAAAACCAAACTCTTCCTCGTACACCCAATCTGTGATTCCGTTTATAATCTGATTCTTTTTACCATCCTTCGTTATTTGAGTTACTTTTTTTGTGCTAAGATTTTTGATAAAGATATTGTTGTCTTTCGCAAAGGCTACTTTTTTACTGTCTGGTGAAAAAACAGGCTCTTGAATGTTTTTACCAATCAAACTTACTTTTTTAGAGGCGATATCATAAGCATAGAAAGTACCTTTAGAAGAACGTCTATAAATTTTTTTGAAATTAGTCCCTAAAATTAATTTCGTTTCTTCATTATTAAAACGATAGGAAGAAAATCGGGCCAATCCATCTATATTTTTACTATTTACTAGTGTTTTAACCTTCTCTAAAGTTTGGTAACTGTAGACATCTATGGTGGTCGAATTGGTTGCGCTATCGAAATTTAACAGCGAATAAAAATCACCGTTCATCGAGTTCAAAGCATTCATTCTCTGAGAAGAAAAGGTGCCGTTCCAAATGCTTTCTATGCTAATGTTTTTAGTGCCTGTTTTAAAGTTTGTTTTTTGGGAATTAATTTTTGGACATCCAAAAGTAAAAAGAAGTACAGATACAAAAAGTAAATTTCTCATAATAGCATGATTTTTAATAAAACTTTGCCAAGTTTACGGAAAAATCAGCAAAAATCATCCCAAAAAATTATAAATATTGAATTCAATACAATCTTTTCTACGATTCAATTATCTTTGCAAGACTCAGAAAATAAGAACATAGATGTCTAAAGTTATTTCAGGATTTTCCAAACGAAGCAAACAAGAGAAAATTAATTGGTTAGCAGAAAACTATTTTGAAAAGAATGCCCATGTTGTTCAAATTCTACAACAGTATTGGAACTCAGACGAAAAACTACAACAATTACATGACGATTTTATAGAAAATACGCTTAGTAATTTTTATATGCCCTTTGGCGTTGCTCCCAATTTCTTAATCAATAATGAGACCTATGCAATCCCTATGGTTATTGAAGAAAGTTCAGTGGTCGCGGCCGCTGCATTAGTTGCAAAGTACTGGAGTACCAGAGGCGGTTTTAAAACAACCGTCTTAGGAACCACAAAAATTGGGCAAGTCCATTTTATGTTTGAAGGAGACAAAGAAGATTTAAGCAACTATTTTACAAAAAACAAAGCAAAATTAATAGCTGCAACCGCTTCCATTACCGCAAACATGGAAAAACGCGGAGGCGGAATTTTAGACTTACAATTGGTTGATAAAACCGATAAGCTAGCCAACTACTATCAGTTGCATGTTACTTTCGAAACGAAAGATTCCATGGGGGCAAACTTTATCAACTCGTGTTTAGAAGCGATTGCAAATGCCTTTAGAAACGATCAGATTGAAATTGTCATGAGCATACTTTCCAATTTTGTACCGGGTTGTTTGGTGCGAGCAGAAGTAAGTTGCCCGATTGCCGATTTGGGTGGAGAAAATCCTCAGAAGTTTGCAGAAAAATTTTACCAAGCAGTACAAATTGCCCAGATAGAGCCCTACAGAGCGGTAACCCACAATAAAGGTATTATGAATGGTGTTGATGCGGTGGTGTTGGCAACTGGAAATGATTTTAGAGCTGTCGAAGCAGGAGCACATGCCTATGCGTCCAAAGACGGTTCCTATAAAAGTTTGTCTCACTGTACGATTACTAACGGGATTTTTAAATTTTGGTTAGATATTCCACTGGCATTAGGCACTGTTGGTGGGCTAACGAGCTTGCACCCAATGGCAAAATTATCTCTAGAGATGTTGCAAAAACCCTCTGCAAATCGATTGATGGAGATTTTAGCTGCAGCGGGATTAGCGCAAAATTTTGCTGCATTAAGAGCACTTACCACCAAAGGAATTCAGCATGGGCATATGAAAATGCACTTGCAGAATATTTTAAATCAGTTGGGAGCAAATGCACAAGAGAAAGAAAAAATTACAACGTATTTTGATGGGAAAACAGTTACCCATGCAGCGGTAGTTTCCAAATTTGAAGAAATAAAATAAAAAGAGGTGTTGTAGCCTTGACTATCCATATTTTGAAAAACTTTTATTCTAACGGAAAATTATTACTAACAGGAGAATACCTTGTTTTAGATGGTGCAACCTCATTGGCATTGCCAACAAAGTTTGGGCAAGATCTAACGGTGGCACATATTGAAGTGCCACAATTAATTTGGGGTAGTTTTACACACACTGGAGCCTGTTGGTTTGAAGCCATTTTCGATTTGACAAAACTGCGTTTGGTGAGTTGTACCTTTCATTCTGAAAAAGAAGGGAATGCCGATCTAATTGCAGAAACTTTATTAGAGATTTTACAAGCAGCAAAACAATTAAATCCACATTTCTTACAAACCGAAAAAGGCTTTGAAGTGAAAACCAACTTGACTTTTCCAAAAAATTGGGGGCTAGGAACTTCTTCTACATTGATCAATTCGATTGCCAATTGGGCAAAAGTAGATGCCTTTCAGTTACTGTGGAATTCTTTTAAAGGTAGCGGTTATGATGTTGCTTGTGCGCAAAACAATACACCTATTTACTACCAAACTAAAAATAACAAACCGCTCATTAGACCTGTAACATTCAATCCAAGTTTTAAGGAACACTTGTTTTTTGTTTACCTCAATGAAAAGCAAGATTCTAAAGAAGGCATTTTAGCCTATAGAAAACAAAAAGAACAGCGAGAAATGCATCAGGACATTGTTCGCATTTCAGAGATTTCAGAAGCGTTTGTAAAAGCAACTACCCTTGATGCGTTCAATACTTTAATCATTGCCCATGAAAAAATTATTGGGGAAATTATTCAGACAAAACCGGTAAAAGAAAGGTTGTTTCCAGATTATTTTGGAGAAGTGAAAAGTTTGGGTGCCTGGGGAGGTGATTTTGTTTTGGTAACTGGAAATGAACAAACCCCCGATTATTTTAAAAACAGAGGATTTAATACCGTTTTAAGGTATCATGAAATCATATTATAAAAATAAATGAACACAGTAATCATTATAGGTGGTGGTGCAGCAGGATATTTTACAGCGATCAACGCAAAAGAAAAGAATCCCGATTTAGACATTACCATTCTTGAGAAAGGGAAAGATGTTTTACAGAAAGTTAAAATTTCTGGAGGTGGGCGGTGTAATGTAACACATGCTTGTTTTGAACCCAAAGAATTGGTAGCGTTTTACCCAAGAGGGGGAAAAGAGTTGCTAGGGCCTTTCCATCAATTTATGACAGGAGATACTTTTGAATGGTTTGATGATCGTGGCGTTCCACTAAAAATTGAGGAAGACAACCGGGTTTTTCCAGAAGCAAATACCAGTCAGGCAATTATTGATTGTTTTCAAAAAGCGGTTGATAACCTAGGAATTAAAGTGTTGACAAATCATGGCGTAAATTCCATTTATCAACAAGATGACAGCTGGGTTGTACACACAAAAACTCAAAATTTTGAAGCTGATAAAGTGGTCATTGCCGCAGGAAGTTCTAAAAAGGTTTGGGAACTTTGCGAAACTTTAGATCATCGCATTATTAACCCCGTTCCGTCCTTATTTACCTTCAACATAAAGGATAAAAGATTGACCAATTTATTGGGTATTTCGGTACCCAATGCAACCCTTCGTATTCAAGGAACAAAACTAGAAGCTTCAGGGCCTTTATTAATTACGCATTGGGGAATGAGCGGTCCTGCAGTTTTAAAATTATCTGCTTTTGGGGCACGAATTTTGGCCGACAAAAACTATCAGTACAATATCGAAGTCAATTGGCTCTCCAGACCCACCGATAAAATACTGAATGTATTATTGAATTTAAAAAAGAAAGAACCTCGAAAAACAGTATCTTTAAAATCACCATTTTCAGAAATTTCAAAAAGATTGTGGGAGCGTTTTGTGACGTTTTCAGGCATACAGACTTCTCAAAATTGGGCAGACTTAAACAGTCGACAATTGGAAGATTTGGCAAATCAATTGACCCATGGGCATTATAACGCAAATGGTAGAACCACCTTTAAAGACGAGTTTGTGACTGCTGGGGGTGTCGATTTAAAAGAAATTAATTTCAAACACTTTGAAAGTAAACAACATAAAAACCTCTTTTTTGTAGGGGAAGTATTGAATATTGATGCGGTAACTGGTGGTTTTAACTTTCAGAATGCCTGGACTGGAGGGTATATTTGTGCAAAAGCATTGGCAGAAGAATAAAAGAAAAGCATGGCATTAACAACATCCAATCAATTTTCAGCAGGAACAAAAGCACCTGATTTTACTTTACCAAATACGGTAGATGACACCTTGGTTTCATTATCAGAACTCAAAGGCACAAAGGGAACGGTCATTTTCTTTATTTGCAATCATTGTCCCTTTGTCATCCATATCAATGCCACCTTGGTAAAAATAGCCAATGCGTATCAAGGAAAAGGGTTTGGTTTTATTGCAATCAGCTCCAATGAAATTGAGAATTATCCGCAAGATGGTCCCAAGCAGATGAAGGAAGTTGCCAAAAAGGAACACTATCCGTTTCCGTATTTGTTTGATGAAACCCAAGAAGTAGCAAAAGCCTATGATGCAGCTTGTACCCCCGATTTTTATGTTTTTGATGCCGATTTAAAATCAGTATACCACGGGCAATTAGATGCCTCTAGGCCAGGAAATGGGATTCCTGTTTCTGGAATCGATCTTCGGAATGCTATTGAAAATACCATTGCGAGTAAACCCGTATTGGAAAACCAAAAACCAAGTATGGGTTGTGGTATCAAATGGCGTTCAACAAAAAGTTAGCCGAAATCTTCAAAAGTAATCAAGTTTTTTTGAGTACTCTTTCTTTAAAAGATCTGTAAATTTGTAGTGAATGAACTCCTTAAGGTACATTATTCAAGCGCTCCGCGATGGGGTTTTAGGGCATCTCTGTAGCTTTTCATATCTGCTTCGGCAACAGTAATAAATGCTGAAACTAGCATTGGATTTTTCTCTTGCAGGCCAATTTCATGAAAAGGAAGCGCCTCGATTTCGGCAAATTCTTTCAAATGAATAGTATGATGTTTGGCAGTTGCTGCAGCATCTTCTCCTCGAAAATCCCACAATAATTTTATTTTTCTACTCAAAATAGACCTGTTTAATGTTGGGTAAAAATAAGCAATTCACCAGTTTCAAAAGAAATATCGACTTCTTTTTTGGTGGCTTTGTTTCGAGTGCCAATTTTTGTGCCAAAAGTTAAGGTTTCATTCTGCAAAGGATACAGGAGTCCATGGGTAGTAATGTTGGTTGCCGTTGGAAAGGGGAGTAGTGAAATTGTTTTGTCTAAACAATTAGAGAGTTGTATTTTTTTGTTGCCAAAAAAATACTGCCCATGCTCATCAAAAAAAGTGATGTTTAGTTTTTTTTGCCATTGCAAAGCGCTGTGTAAATTTCCTAAAAAATGGTCCTGTTCTTTTCCACTTGCGCCGTAAACATGGATGTTTTTGTATTTTCGATCCCACAAAAGTTGGAGTATTTTATCAAAATCAGTATAATTTTGATTGGGGGTGTAAATCGTTTCAATATCTTCTGGAAGTAAAGTTAAAGAATCAAAATCGCCGCTAATAAAATGAGGTTGAATCTGATTTTCTTTCAAGTACTCATAGGCGCCATCTGTGGCACAAATGACCCCATATTTTGAGGTGTCTGGCAATTTCGTTGGTTTCTCACCATTCAAGAGTAAAAAAACGTTGGGTGTTTTCATGGGTGTAAAAATACCTAAAATAGGGTTAAATTATTTAGTAGAAATAGTTTTATCTTTGACACAAATAAGACACATTTGAATACAGCACCATTTATTTCTGAATCTTCTTCGGAAAAGATCGAAAAAGCAAGTTTTACCTGGCAAACACCGAGTAATATTGCATTGATAAAATATTGGGGAAAAAGCAATCCGCAAATCCCTAAAAATGCTTCCATAAGTTTTACCCTAAGCAATTGTCATACCAAGACAACCATCGATTTTCTGAAGAAAGAAAAGTCCGATCAAGCTGAATTTAAGTTGTTTTTTGAAGGAAAAGAGAAAGCAGAATTCAAGCCTAAAATTGCCGAATTTTTCAAAAGAATTCAACAGTATTGCCCCTATGTGCTGGAATATAATATGACCATACATTCGGAGAATTCGTTTCCACATAGTAGCGGAATTGCTTCCTCTGCAAGTGGTTTAAGCGCGATTGCCATGTGCTTAATGAGTTTAGAAGCGGCACTAAATCCAGGTTTAACGCAGGAGTTCATCAATAAAAAAGCGTCCTTTTTAGCACGATTGGGTTCTGGTAGTGCGAGCAGAAGTATTGAAGGGCCTTTGGTGGTTTGGGGAGCACATCCAGAAATTGAAGGCAGTTCTGATTTGTTTGGGGTGCCATTTCCACACAAAGTACATGCAAATTTCAACAATTACAAAGATGCTATTTTATTAGTAGACAAAGGTGAAAAACAAGTTTCGAGTACGATTGGGCATAATTTAATGATTGACCATGCCTATGCCGAAAACCGTTTTAAGCAGGCCAATGAGAACTTGTCTAAAATGGCAGCCATTCTACAAAGTGGCGACTTAAAAGCTTTCGTTCGTTTGGTAGAAAGTGAAGCCTTGACGTTGCATGCGATGATGTTGACAAGCATTCCGTATTTTATTTTAATGAAACCCAACACCCTTGAAGTAATTCAGAAAGTTTGGCAATACCGTCAAGAGAATAACAGCAACCTTAGTTTTACTCTAGATGCGGGTGCCAATGTGCATTTGTTATATCCAGAAAGTGAGGAAGTTCTAGTAAATCATTTTATAGAAAATACCTTATCTCCATTTTGTGAGAAAAAGCAATATATTTATGACCATGTTGGTACTGGCGCAAAACAGGTGTAAATTGCTGAAGTCAGAGCTTAAAAAGTTTTAAAAAAAGCTCTCATACATAAGGTGTTTTTTTACATCAATTTTAATGTTGTTTTTATTCATTTATTTATTTGTATTTTTGTGATGTTAAAACCAGTTATGAAAGGACCCTTATTTTATGCGAAAATCTTACTCTTTGGAGAATATGGGATCATTAAAGACTCCAAAGGTTTAGCAATTCCCTTTAATGCTTACCGAGGTGCTTTGAAAACCCCTTCGCTACCCGTATCCGAAATTGCTCAAAAATCAAATGAAAACTTAGCGCGATTGTATTCCTATTTACTGGCGCTGGATACCGATTTGGTTGCCTTTAATTTTGATGCATTAAAATCGGATATTGATGCGGGTATGTATTTTGATTCTTCAATTCCTCAAGGATATGGTGTTGGGAGTTCTGGAGCTTTAGTTGCTTCAATCTACGACCAATACGCCGCGGATAAGATTACGGTTTTAGAAAACTTAACCCGAGACAAATTGTTGAAGTTGAAGCAGATTTTTGCTTTAATGGAGTCATTTTTTCATGGGAAGAGTTCTGGTTTAGATCCATTGAATTCCTATTTAAGTTTGCCGATTTTAATCAATTCAAAAAACCATATAGAACCTGCAGGCATTCCTTCGCAAAAGCAAGGGAAGGGGGCTGTTTTTTTACTAGATTCTGAGCAGGTTGGTGAAACCGCTCCCATGGTAAACATCTTTATGAACAAGATGAAGAATGATGGTTTTCGGAAAATGATTAGTGAAGAGTTTGCAACCACTACAGATGCTTGTATTGATGATTTCTTGGGCGGCAATGTAAAATCGTTGTTTGGCAATGTAAAATTACTCTCTAAACTAGTTTTAAAGAATTTTAAACCCATGATTCCTACTGCTTTCCACAAAGTATGGGAACAAGGACTTCGTACCAATGAGTACTATTTAAAATTGTGTGGTTCTGGTGGGGGAGGCTATATTTTAGGCTTTACTGAGGATTATGAAAAAGCGCAAAAAAGGTTAGAAAAATTCAAGCTAGAGTTGGTGTACCGTTTCTAAAAACTACTTTATGGATGGGCTTAAAGTTAAAAAAGTAATTTATAAATTTTTAAGTTTGTTCTCTGTAGTTAGAGGATACAATATCTTCACCTTGGTGTTCGCTCAATACTTGGCAGCCATTTTTGTTTTCTCTCCAAACAAATCGTTGCGAACCGTTCTTTTTGATGTCGATTTATTATTCATTGTTATTGCGACCATTTGTGTAGTTGCAGCTGGGTATATTATCAATAATTTTTACGATGCAAAAATGGACCTGATCAATCGGCCTGTAAAATCGACTTTAGATAATTTTGTAAAGCAAGAAACCATTCTGAAATTGTATTTCCTTTTAAATTTCTTGGGTTTTGTTTCTGGTTTTTTAATCTCCTGGAGGGCAGCACTGTTTTTTGTCGTGTATATTTTTTCAATTTGGTGCTATTCTCACAAACTCAAGAAGCTTGCTTTTACAGGATTGATTTCTGCAACAATGCTTACCATACTTCCTTTCTTTGCCGTATTTATTTATTTTAAAAACTTTTCTGAAGTGATTTTTGTGCAAGCCATTTTTTTGTTTTTAGTAATTATGGTTCGTGAATTGATTAAAGATCTAGAAAATATAAAAGGGGCTATCGCAAACAATTATACCACATTTCCAGTGGTTTATGGAGAACGAAAGACAAAGCAATTGTCACTCTTTTTATTAATTTCAACCTTGCTTCCTGTAGCTGTTTTGTTACGATACCCAGCAATAGGACTCATGCGCTACTATTTCTATTTTGCAGTGATTTCCTTCTTCTTTATTGGGTTTTATTTGTGGAAATCTTCCCAGAAAAACCATTACAGAATTTTACACAATAGCCTGAAAATGCTACTATTTATTGGTGTTTTTTGTTTGATTTTTATGGACCCCTCTTTAATTATCGAAAAAGTAATTGAGAGATTGTATTAAGATCTTCAATTTGAGTACCTTTGCCAAAATTTTAATAAATGAATTCAAATAGAAACTCGTCGCGAGGACGACAGGAAGGTAAAAAAAGTACTCCTCTAAGCAGAAAAAGTACAAAGAAAAAGGCACCGTTAAGTAGAACGAGCCCAAAGAAAGAATTCAAGAAAACCCATTCGGTTCATAAAACAGATGAATCTGCTGGAATCCGTTTAAACAAGTACATTGCCAATTCTGGAGTTTGTTCTCGAAGAGAGGCAGATACCTATATAGAGCACGGAAGTGTAGAAGTGAATGGAAACTTAGTCACCGAAATGGGGTACAAAGTACAAGCTGATGACATTGTGCGTTTTGATGGTACTTCAATCACTCCAGAGCAAAAGAAATATATTTTATTGAACAAGCCTAAGAACTATATCACTACGATGGATGATGAACGTGGCCGTAAAACAGTCATGGAGTTGGTGGCAAACGCTTCCAAAGAAAGAATCTACCCAGTAGGTCGTTTAGATCGTAATACAACGGGTTTATTGTTGTTTACCAATGATGGTGAAATGGCAAAGAAACTAACGCATCCAAGACACAATGTGCGTAAATTATACCATGCAACTTTAGAGAATAAATTAGCATTAAAAGATTTAGAGAAATTAAGAGGAGAGGTCATCATTGAAGGGAAAAAAGTATTTATCGATGCAGTTTCTTATGTAGATGGCGAACCAAAAAATGAAGTCGGAATCGAAATTCATTCAGGAAGAAACCGAATTGTTCGTAAAATATTTGAACATTTAGGATACAAGGTAACAAAACTTGACCGAGTAATCTTTGCAGAATTGACAAAGAAAAACCTGCCAAGAGGAAGATGGAGATCGTTGACAGCATTGGAAGTTAGCAAGTTGCAAATGTTGCAATAATAGTCCTGTCGCTTTATACATATAAAAAAATCCAAACAGCTTTGTTTGGGTTTTTTTGTTGGTCGGTTAAAAGCTGTGTTTCTAATTCACTTTGTAATTGATGGAGTCATCGCACTGCGAAGTCCCAGGAGTTCTGTAGTATTGAATGATATACCAATCTGTATTTTGGAAATTATGATTGCCAGCTGGAGGTACAATGCGGTATTGTATAGACATGCTGTTGTTGCAATAAAAATTCACGGTATAGGAATCTTCAAGAGCAGACCAATTACTTAATGGATTATTGAAAGTAAAATTAAATGTTTTATCATCTATGGTATTCCAAGTACCTTCTCCAGTAGTTACATTGGCATAAAAATTTTTAAAAGTATTGTCTTCGGTAAATGCTAAGGTGCTTTCTGTGGCGAATTGACTTGTTTGATCGTACCATTTTATTGATTGAATTAGCTCTCCGTTAGCACTTTCAAGATGTAGTTCTTGTCTTTCTACTTTATAGGTTTCCCATTCTCCGAGAACCATCGCAGGGATTGGTTGTTCCTTTGAATCTTCGCTCTCGCAGCTAAAAAGACTTAGCGTTAGTAGTGTTAGAAATAGTAATTTTTTTATCATTTTATTTAAATTTAAATATAAAAGAAACATTCAGGGTAAGGTAGTACTCAATATCAGTCATAAATATTGAATTCTAATAGGATCTTTCTGCATTCCAATTTCCATTTTCATTGGATTGACTGTTGTTCCAGGAGCCATTCATTTTATCGTTTTCAATAATTCCTGTAAAATTTGTTCCTGTTGAGGTTATTCCTGTAATGTTTTCATTATTTACGGATCCGTTTGCTGTATAAAAAACAGTATACATTGTGCTAAAGGCAAGGACATGCATTTCACTGCCTGAAACAATCGCATTAAAAACACCAGCATCATCATTGTCTGTGCCGTTGTAGGTGCCTTCAAATACCTTTGTTAACATGTCAGAGGTTTCTTTTACAAGAATTGTTTCTGCATTTGGGTGTCCTTGAATGTTTAAATTAGTGATTTCTGGATTTGTACCCGTTGAGGATACATTGAATACGAAGCTATTACCATTATTTGTGAAGATTATTTCGGTTTGTTGGTTTTCTGTAATTGATTCATTTGTAGAAAAAATATAGTTTACTCCATCTATTTTTAAAGTAGCAGAAATGGTAGTATTGTTATTTAAATTTATGATTATGATTCCACTAGAACCAACAAATACTCCTTTATAAATTCCAAAATTACTAGTGTCAAAGAGTTCACTTGCTTCTGGATTTTCAACAAAATTTGGGATAATTATGTTCGGTTCTTCAACTGATAGACATGAAGAAAAACAAATAGTTAGAATTAATAAAAAGATGGATAGATTTTTCAAATACATTGCTAATTAGTTTTATTAAGAAACTAATATATTGTTATTAAGATTACAAAACTAGGATTAACTAAAAAAAATAAGTCTTTTCAAGAAAAATAAACCTGTAAGATAAAATAAACAGCGAAATTCATAAACTACACTAGTATTTCTTGTCAAAAAATAAATTTTATTAAATTTTTTAATATTTATATTAAACTTATATCAATAATCACTACAGATTCTTTTAGTCAAAAAAAAAATTGTAATTTTATAAAATAACATTCTAATTACAGAGATTGAATATACTACATATAAGTGCGGAATGTTTTCCGATAGCTAAAGTTGGTGGACTTGCAGATGTTCTTGGTGCTTTACCTAAATATCAAAAAGATTTAGGTACTTCGGCAAATGTGATAATGCCGTTTTACAATAATAAATTTACGCAAAGTAATACCTTTGAAGAAATTCACTCAGACTATACTGTTCTTGGGCATCAATACTATAATTTTAAAGTTCTTAAACTAACAAGTAATCAACTTGGTTTTGACCTTTTTTGTATTGATATTCCAGACTTAATCTATAAGGAATATGTATACTCTAGTGATGATACAGAACGATTTTTAGCTTTTCAAATAGCTACTTTAGATTGGATTTTAACTTTAAAAAAACAACCTAATATTATCCATACACATGATCATCACACAGGGTTAATTCCATTTATGATCTCTCAGAGTTTTAAATATAAAACCTTAAAAAATATTCCAACAGTTCTAACCATACACAATGCACAATACCAAGGGTGGTTTTCTCACGAAAAAGTAAATTTAATTCCGCCTTTTAATAGAGATAATATTGGTTTATTAGATTGGGGTGGAAATATAAACTCTCTAGCAACAGCTATAAAATGTGCATGGAAAGTTACTACCGTTTCTCCGTCTTACATGGAAGAGTTAAAAATAAAAGCAAACGGATTGGAAGACCTTTTAAATCATGAAAGCTCAAAATGTATTGGTATACTAAATGGAATCGATTGGAGAGTTTGGAACCCTAAAACAGATGATAAACTCATTAAAAATTATGACAAATCTACTGTGATATCTGGTAAAAGCAGTAATAAAAAGTGGTTGTGTAAAGAGTATAACTTAGATGTTAAGAAACCACTTTTTGTATTTATAGGAAGATTAGTAGGTGAAAAAGGAGCCGATTTATTCCCTGAAATTTTTAAAGAAGCATTAGCAGAAAATAATATTTCTATTCTTTTATTGGGATCTGGGTATGAAAAAATAGAAGAGGCGCTAACTTCAATATCTCAAGAAAATTTTAATAAGTTTATAGGATATGATGAAAAGTTGGCACATATTATGTACGCTGGTGCAGACTTCTTATTAATGCCTTCTCGCGTAGAGCCTTGTGGTTTAAATCAGATGTATTCTTTGCGATATGGCACCGTGCCAATTGTAAATGCCATTGGTGGTTTAAAAGACACTATTATAGATATTACCAAAGAAAATGGTTTTGGAGTTGTTCATCATGGAGTTACAATAGAAAAAGTAACCTCAGCAATTACCAAAGCATCCATTTATTTCAATCAAAAGGAATTCAAAAAAAATCTTAAAAAAATGATGCAAATAGACCATTCGTGGGGTAACTCTGCACAAGCATACGTAAACTTATATAAATCTCTAAAAAATTAACGATGATAAATGATCAAGTATTAGGTATTATTTTAGGCGGAGGACAAGGTTCTAGACTTTACCCATTGACAAAAGACAGGTCTAAACCAGCAGTTCCTATTGCAGGGAAATATAGATTGGTAGACATTCCTATTTCTAACTGTATTAATTCAGACATTAAAAGAATGTACGTTTTAACACAATTTAATTCTGCTTCTTTAAATGCACATATAAAAAATACCTATCATTTTAGTTTTTTTAGCGCTGCATTCGTAGATGTTTTAGCAGCAGAGCAAACCATGCAGAGTAATGAATGGTTTCAAGGAACAGCAGATGCCGTAAGACAAAGTATGCATCATTTTTTAGCAAACGATTTTGAATATGCTTTAATATTGTCTGGAGATCAACTGTATAATATGGATTTTAAGGATATGATTCAAAAACACAAGGAAAGTGGTGCTAAAATTTCTATAGCAACCTACCCTGTAAATGCTAAGGATGCAACATCATTTGGTCTTCTAAAAACCAATAATGATAACACAATTGCCTCGTTTATAGAAAAACCTGCCTCAGAATTATTGCCAGATTGGACTTCAGAAGTAAGTCCAGAAATGAAAAGTGAAGGTAGAAATTATCTTGCCTCTATGGGAATTTACATTTTTAATCGCGATTTATTGATTGAATTGATGGCGAACCCTGAAACGATTGATTTCGGTAAAGAAATTATACCACAAGCCATTGGAGAACATAAAACAATGAGTTATCCATATGAAGGCTATTGGACTGATATTGGGAATATAGATTCTTTCTTTGAAGCAAACTTGGGCTTAACGGATGATTTACCTAAATTTAATTTATATGATGAAAATAGAGTATTTACGAGAGCCCGTATCTTACCTACTTCAAAATTTACAAATACCATATTAAATAAATCAATTATTGCAGATGGTTGTATTATAAATGCAGAAAAAATTGAAAGATCTGTTATCGGCATTCGATCAAGAATAGGTAAAGAAACTATTATTACTAAAACCTATATGATGGGTAATGATGCTTATGAATCTTTAGACGAAATAAAAAATAAAAGTATCGATATTCAGCTAGGTATTGGAGATCGATGTTTTATTAATAATTGTATTATTGATAAAAACTGTAGAATTGGAGACGATTGTAGAATTAATGGGGGCTTGCATTTAAAAGATATTGAAACAGACACCTACCTGGTAAAGGACGGTATTGTTGTTGTCAAAAAAGGAGCAGTAATTCCTAAAGGAACTGTAATTTAAAAATATCTAAATTTAAAACCATTACATGTCTAAAGTTATAGCGCATAGTTTATTCTCAGATTTCGATATTAGCCTATTTAAGGGTGGTAAACATTATAAATTATATGAAAAATTTGGTTCTCATATCATTACAAAAGACGGTGTAAAAGGTACTTATTTTGCAGTTTGGGCGCCTAATGCAAAAGAGGTTTCTGTAATTGGAGATTTTAATTATTGGAATGACCAAGAACATCCACTTAATGTAAGATGGGATTCTAGTGGTATTTGGGAAGGTTTTATTCCGTATGCAGGAAAAGGGAACGCCTACAAATACAAAATAAAAAATACAGATACTGTTTCAGAAAAAGCAGATCCTTATGCGCGTAGATGCGAACATCCGCCAAAAACAGCTTCTATTGTTTGGGAGGATAATTATTCTTGGAGGGATAAAAAATGGATGAAGGCTCGTAAAAAGCACAATGCTTTAAACTCCCCATATTCTGTTTATGAAGTTCATTTAGGTTCTTGGAAACAAAAAGTAGCAGAAAATAGGTTTATGAGTTACACCGAATTAGCTGATGAACTTGTAGATTATGTTGCAGAAATGAATTTCACACATGTAGAATTAATGCCAATAATGGAGTTTCCATATGATCCAAGTTGGGGATACCAATTAACAGGTTATTTCGCTCCTACTTCTAGATTTGGCTACCCAGATGAATTTAAATTTTTAGTAGATAAGTTTCATGAAAAGGGAATTGGTGTACTATTAGATTGGGTACCTTCTCACTTCCCTTCAGATGCGCACGGTTTGGGTAATTTTGATGGATCTTGTTTATATGAGCATCCAGATCCTAAAAAAGGATATCATCAAGACTGGAAAAGTCTTATTTTTAATTATGGTAGAAATGAAGTTAAATCGTTTTTAATAAGTAATGCAATCTTTTGGCTAGAACAATACCATGCTGATGGTTTAAGAGTAGATGCTGTTGCCTCTATGTTATTTTTAGATTATTCTAGAAAAGATGGCGAATGGGAACCAAATGAGTTTGGTGGTAGAGAAAATTTAGATGCGATTGCTTTTCTAAAAGAGATGAATATTGCTGTCTATGAGAATTTTCCAGATGTACAGACCATAGCAGAAGAATCTACTTCTTTTCCGAAAGTATCTAGTCCCGTTTTTTCTGACGGATTAGGGTTTGGAATGAAATGGATGATGGGTTGGATGCATGACTCTTTAGATTACTTTGCAAAAGATACTGTCTATAGAAAACATCATCAAAACGATCTAACATTCAGTTTAAATTATGCCTTTACAGAAAATTTTATGCTACCGCTGTCTCATGATGAAGTAGTATATGGTAAAAAATCTATTTTAAGTAAAATGCCAGGAGATGAATGGCAAAAATTTGCAAATTTACGTTTGTTATATAGTTTTATGTACACACATCCTGGCACAAAATTATTGTTTCAAGGATCAGAATTTGGACAGAGTTCTGAATGGAATTTTCAACAAAGTATAGACTGGCATCTATTAGAATATGACGTGCACAAAGGGGCACAAAATTTGGTAAAAGATCTAAATACCTTATATAAAGAGGAAACGGCATTGCACAAAAAACAATTCTCAACTGAAGGTTTTGAATGGATAGACCATGGTGATCATGAGAACTCTATTATTAGCTACATAAGAAAAGGAGACCGAGAAAAAGAAAATCTAGTTATTGTCTTAAACTTAACACAAACACCTCAAAAGAATTATAGAATTGGTTTGCCTAAAAATGGAACTCTGAAAGAAATTTTTAATAGTGATGCTTCAAAATATAACGGTACTGGAAATTTCACAAACACAACACTTACTTCTGACAGAAAGACATGGAACAACAGAGAAAATTCAGTAGTATTAGAACTACCACCATTAGGTATGGTAGCGTTTAAATATGAATAACTTTAATACAGTTCTTTTTTTTAAAGACTATTGTTTAGATAAAAAAAGAGAACTTATTTTTTGGACTTCATAATAAAAGAGACTTTTTTTAAGACTTTAAAAATTCTCATAACCCCTTTGTAGAAAAACGAATATTCGACCATCATTTAATCAAATTAACACTATTTTTAGCTTTAAAATAGACGAATACCTTATCGTAAAAAAAAGAATTTTAAACAATTGTATTGTATCAAATTTTGCCATTTTTGCATACGATAATAAACAACCAAAAAAATGATTGTTAATACAGAACTAGAACAAAAAGGGAATTTATTTCCTTCAAAAATAATAAATTACAAGAAAGACATAGATACACTTCATTTTTCTACAAAAAATGGGGTTGTTCTGCAGGTGACTGTGGTTAGAGATAGTGTTATCCGTTTTAGATATAGTACTACTGGTAAATTTGAAAATGATTTTTCTTACGGGGTTACCATACATGCAAGCAGAGGATATAGTTTTTTGGATATAACAGAAGATGAAATACATTACAGTATAACAACCTCTAAGTTAATTTGTAAAGTAGAAAAACAAAGTTTACAGGTACGTTTATTTGATGCTATTGACAACAAATTAATTAATGAAGACGAAATTGGTTTTCACTGGGAAGAATGTTATCAACATGGTGGTGATATTGTAAAAATGAGTAAAACTTGTCAGAAATCAGAAAGTTTTTATGGTCTTGGAGACAAGCCTGTAGATGTAAATTTGAAAGGGAAACGTTTCGAAAACTGGGCAACAGACTCTTATGCTTTTGGTAAGAATACAGATCCTATATACAAAGCAATTCCTTTTTATACAGCAATACAAGACAATAAAGCCTACGGTATTTTCTTTGACAACACTTTTAAAACTTCTTTTGATTTTGCTCAAGAAAGAAGAAATGTAACCAGTTTTTGGGCACAGGGAGGTGAGATGAATTACTATTTTATCTACGGACCACAGATGCAAGATGTTGTTAAAAATTACACAGATTTAACAGGCAAACCTCACGCTTTACCTCCGCTATGGGCTTTAGGTTTTCATCAATGTAAATGGTCTTATTATCCCGAGGCTAACGTAAAAGAAGTTACCAATACGTTTAGAGACCTGAAAATTCCGTGTGATGCTATTTATTTAGATATCGATTATATGGATGGTTTCCGTTGTTTTACTTGGGATAAAAATCACTTTCCAGATCCAAAACGTATGGTTAAAGAACTAGAAGATGACGGTTTTAAGACTGTTGTTATTATAGATCCTGGAATTAAAATAGATCTAGAATATGATGTTTTTAAAGAAGCTTTAGATAAAGATTATTTCTGTAAACGTGCAGATGGCCCTTATATGAAAGGGAAGGTTTGGCCAGGTGAATGTTATTTTCCTGATTATACGAAACCAGAAGTTAGAGAGTGGTGGTCCGGCTTGTTTAAAGAATTAATTGAAGATATTGGAGTAAAAGGTGTTTGGAATGACATGAACGAACCAGCTGTAATGGACGTTCCTAATAAATCTTTTCCAGACGATGTGCGTCATGATTATGATGGGAATCCGTGTTCACATAGAAAAGCACATAATATTTACGGAACACAAATGGCACGTGCCACCTACCACGGATTAAAAAAATATGCCTATCCGAAAAGACCTTTTGTAATTACAAGATCTGCTTATTCTGGTGCACAACGTTATACCTCTACTTGGATGGGAGACAACGTAGCAACTTGGGAACATTTAGCAATAGCAAACAACCAAGCACAAAGAATGGCAATGTCTGGTTTCTCTTTTGCAGGTTCTGATATTGGTGGTTTTGCAGAACAGCCACAAGGAGAATTATTTGCTCGTTGGATTCAATTAGGTGTTTTTCATGCCTTTTGTAGGGTACATTCATCTGGAGATCATGGAGCGCAAGAGCCTTGGGTTTTTGGTGAAGAAATTACAGATATTGTAAGGAAATTCGTAGAATTACGATACCAACTTTTACCCTACTTATATACTTCTTTTTGGAAGTATATAAATGACGGTACTCCAATCTTAAAATCGTTAGTTTTATACGATCAAGAAGATGAAGCTACGCATTATAGAAGTGATGAGTTTATTTATGGAGAACAAATTTTGGTTTGTCCCATACAAGAACCAAATGCTAAAGGAAGAAGAATGTATATTCCTCGTGGTAAATGGTATAATTTCTGGACAGATGAATTGGTTGAAGGAGGGAAAGAAATGTGGGTAGATGCAGATTTAGATAGTATGCCAATGTTTATTAAAGAAGGTGCCGTACTCCCTAAATACCCTGTTCAGCAATATGTTGGTGAAAAGAAATTTGATGAAATTACTTTAGATGTTTATTATAAAAAAGGGAAAGAAATCTCTAAATTATATGATGATGCACATGACGGATATGATTACAAAAAAGGGAGATTTAGTTTAAGAACTTTTAAAGTAACGGGGAAGAAAAAAGAATTAATTATACAACAACATAAACGTGGAGAGTTTAATGCAGACTACACTAAATTTAATATGGTATTCCATAATTTACCATTTGCAATTACATCTATTCAAATAGACAATGTTGCAATTAAATTAGAGAATGTAAATACTGCTGAAACACAAGCTATAACTATAGATAAAGAATTTACAGAATTGCATTTATTTGGAAATTAAAAAATATATTCTCTAAATTTACGTAATAACATTTTCACTTTGGTATGAAGACCTATAGTGATACCCAAACGGGAGAATTAATATTTTTAGCTCATAATATTATATAAGTCATTTCTCAAAAATTCATACGACCTGGAGCTAAGCGTATTGTTCGTGTTTCAAGTGATAATTCTTTGTTGACTACTGGGTTTAAAAAACGAGGATGGTACAATGTTTTATTCGTTGTTTCATTATTCACATAGGTAACTAGTAACTTAACTTTTGGAGTGTAATATAACAGTATAACCGTTATGTAATGTTACAAACTGCGCACACCTTTGAGCAACCCTAAAAACCAAAAAAACCCATAAATCATTGTTTATAAATGAGTTACGGGATAATTTTGTGGTACCTCCAGGAAGATTTTGGTTTTATCTCATTTTATGTGTTTTTACATAAGTGCATGAAAATCAACAGTATAATGACTAAGTCATTATAAAATAGTAAAGAGAAATCAAACCAAATAACAAGGATTTAAACCTGCGGAGCAACCTCTCGAGCAACCTGTATTCTCCCTATTGGAAACCCTTTAAACAGGTTGACAATTACTGGTGAGGACACCGAATATTTAACCCGAAATGAAGTCTCTAAGGTATTAAATGTAACGGTTCAAACATTGAATAACTGGAGAAGAGAAGGGGTCTTAAATCCACTAAAAATAGGTGCTAGGGTGTTATATAGAAATGAGGATGTTTATAATAACTCACGACTGGTATTGTTTGGGTAGTGATATATTGGTATTGATGCGCTGTATATATCTTTAAAGTGAGGAATAAAAACACCTTTAATTCATATTTTGACTTAAAGGTGTTTTAACATATATTATATTCGAAATAAAACCAAAAACAATCTTCGAGCTGTTTTTTATCAATCTAGGTTCTTAAAATCCAGACCCTGGAGCTTCTGGGCTTGATGCCTGTGCCTTTTGAGGACTTAATAAAGTATAAGTCCCAATGGCGGTTAATGCGGCATATTTACTATAAGATCCAATCTTTTTTATAGCATCTTTACGTGAAATATTTTGTGGGGTAGTTTTCATAATTTCTGTAGTTTTCAATTATTCTATAATTATTTTTTTATTCAGGATACCAATTTCTGTTTCTAATTGAATTAGAAACACGCCTTTAGCCACTTTGGGTAAGTCTACATCATTCATCCCATTTCCTTGAAAAGAGGTTGTATGCACTTGTTTTCCGAGCACACTATAGACTCTTACTTTTGCCGCTCCATTTTGAACGCCAACAATTCTAATTGAATTTTCGTTAATGGTATAGATACTTATATTCGCATGCATCAAATCGTCAGTTCCGAGTACTTGAGCACTTGTATGAAGATAGTAACGCCCAATACCGTTTAATGCTTCTGAAAGCGTCGTATTATAGTTCTCGCCTGTTGCTAAACGCGTAAAAGAACCCGCTACTTTGTCTTCTAAATAAACGTCAATACCTTCTGGCAGGTTTTGTGTTGCTGCAACAATCGTAATGGTTGCTCCTGAAACGGCATTGATTCCTACTGGTATGATTCTATTTTCAATATCGGTCTCTGGAAGCGATTGAATACCTAAATTTTGTCCTTCACTATCACTAACCAAATGGGTATAGATTGCAAAACTATTGGCGGTTCCTCCAAAAATACTACTGTCATAACCATTGTCCCATCCTGTGGTAGTTCCTTCAATAAAGAAAATATCGGTACTTCTTGTGTCTGTATCGTTGCTAAGCATCAAGTTGATCTCCGGTCTGGTAGCAGTACTTCTTTGAAAACTATCGGATTGATGCGATTGCATTGCTTCGGTAAATTGAAAGCTATTTGCGCCATTAGAGTTTACAAAAAATCCTTGTGCTGGTGAAACAAATTTAGAAGACGAAGCTTGGTTATAGGTAACATATGAGCCTGATCCAGAATTCCAAAACCAAAGTGTTTCTTCGGAAAGAGTTGTAGAATTGATTGATAATATGTTATTTACTGCATCTGCACTTGAATTTGCAGCAATGTAGGATGGGTATGGGTTTCCAACTAGATTTAAACCATTGGCATCATGTGTGATACCGATACTTACATCTGTAGCTGGAAATGTTCCATTAAAAGAAATAGCACCTGCTGCGGCTAGTTTTACAGAATATCCTGAACCTGAAGCCAAACTTCCTGTAGCTGCAGTTGTTTGATAATCCCAAGCAGAACCGTCATTTGCATAGGGAGCAATACCAATATTGCCTCCTGATCCTGTTGCAAAAGTATGATTCGAAATTAAGCCCTCTAAGGTTTCTCCAGCAACAGGGCTAGAGACCAGGTACCAGTTATTCGAAGAAAGCGTTCTATTATAAGTTACGGCTCCTGTAAAAGTATTCTGTGCAATTAATGAAGCCCCAGAAGCTAAAGTTGCTTTTTGAATTGTTATTGCACTTGCAGCCGTTGGTTGATTACTAACTTTAGGAATGTATACATTATGTGTTGTTGTTGGTACCCCTTCTGACCAATTGTTTGCAGCTGCCCAGTTGCTATCTGTTGCGCCAGTCCAAGTATTTGGATAACTTCTGTTACCAGAGAAAGTAATTGTACCCGTAAAACCTGGGTTCGTTCCACCTCCATCCGGATCAATTGACGAAGTATCTCCAATAACTTCGTTGGATAAATAAGCGGTATTACTGATGTAAGTCGCGACAAATTTAAAGTTTTGTCCTGCTGTAATACCAATTTCTGCAAAATCTAGCGTTAAGGTATGTGTTCCCGCAGCATTATTGCCAGTTGGGGTGATGTTCGCGATATCAATATAAGTGTGTGTGCCTGTATTTAGTTCAAAAATCCAAGAGCCACTACTATCAAAAGCAACAGCATAATCAGCGGTAAAACCCGAAGGGAATGTTACCGTTGGACTATTAGATCCGCTTTTTGTCGAAACCGCTTTTCTAGCTGAATCGCCATCATCTGTAAAATTGGTAGTATCCGAGTGTCCTCCTGTTTTTGAGTCAATATAAATAACAACGATGTTGTCTAATGTACCGCTAGCCCCTTTTGAAAAGTTAAATGTCAGGGCTGTACCATCATCATTTATTGTTAGTGATGCATCACCTAGAGTTCCGCCAAAACCAGTATGGTTATTTCCAGAATAAGCTACCTGTGCATGGGTGCCAAAGTTAAAAAAAAGATTCAATAAAGCTAAAATGTAAACTTTTTTCATGATTTTTAGTTTTAGGTTATTTAATAATTAATTTTCTTATAAGGAATTGTTTCATTGCGTTTTCAATACGAACAAAATAAATTCCTTGGTTTAAATCTGCTATTAAGTAGGTATTGTTTGCAATACATTCTGGGGTATACTTTTTAACTCTTTTTCCTTGAATATTAAAAACACTTACTGCCAACACTTCTTCAGAAAGAGAAAAAGAGGTTGTTGTTGTTGTTGTTGTTGGGTTTGGGAACAGTGTTATGAAGTTTTCTTCATCTGCACTAAAATTTTCATTAGAAAGCGTTGCAGGCATATTGGCATATACTTTAAATTCTCCAGCTTGCAAGGTGATTTCTTGTGCAACGTTTGTAACATTTAAGACTTCATTGTCCGCTAATACGTTGAACCAGTTTCCAGATTCTTGAAAATTAGGGATAATATTCTGGGTGGTAACACCAAAGTTTCCTAAGATTAAAACCGCTTGTATTTCTGAAGCAGATGCATCTGTTAAGTGGATCCTTTTTAATCCATTTATATTGGCAACATCTAAGGTAAAGTCAGACGTTTCAAAAATTTCGTAGTTTAATTTTAATTTAATCAATTTTGCGAATGTATCGTACAAATCTTTTCGGTCTTGTTCTTCAAAATAATTCCAAAGAATGGGTTTGTTTCCAACACGTCCATTGTAATCAATACTATAATCATAGCCCAATTCGCCAAATTGCCAAATCATTTTTGGTCCGGGTACCGTAATATAAAAAGCACTTGCCAATTCAATTCGATCCAAAGCGGTTGGTAAATTCTGGATGTCATAGCTCCCACTTGAATTTCCATATTGTAAGTTTTTATACATCAAACGCTCTTCGTCATGACTTTCCATATAACTTACGTTTGCGGGTACAGACCACCCTCTGTTTTTATAGGAAATCCAAGAAAAATCACTATTATTACTAAAGCCCATTGTTGCTTGGTTGTAGTTTGAGTTGTGATTTCCCCATACCATGATTCCTTTTCCTTCTGAAAGACGGTAGTTGACCCACTGTGTTTCTTCGTTATTGGTACCTAAATGTTCAAAAATGATATAGAAGTCAGGATCTGAATTCCACTGAATATCTGCATATTCTTTTAAAACATCAATCCGATCTTGTTGATAGTTGTTTGTGCAACTGTCATCATTTGAGCTACAGTTTTGTGTAAATCCTTTGGTTAAATCCCATCGAAATCCATCTATTTTATATTCTTGTATCCAGTATTCGGTAACTCTTTTTACATAGTCTTTTGTTGCTTGTTGGCTATGGTTGAAATCGTTAAAAACACTATATGAATGGGTCGCTGTTTCATTAAAAAAGGGACTATCAGCACTTGCTTGACCTCCATAATTGCCATTGTCTGTGTTCCACATTCTGTAATATGGGTTTTGCCCACTTGCGTGGTTGAATGCAACATCAACAATAATGGCAATACCTCTTGCATGGCATTCATCAATTAAGCCCTTAAAAGCCTCTTTTGTGCCGTAGTATTTGTCCAATGCCATATGGAAGGAAGGGTTATATCCCCAAGATTCATTTCCATCAAATTCCATTAAGGGCATAAATTCAATAGCATTAATTCCTAAATTTTGTAGGTAATCTAACCGTTCTTTTACAGCATCAAAACTATGCAACACATCAAAATCTCGAATTAATAGTTCGTAAATGACTAAATCTGTTTTTTTTGGTTTTGTAAAATCTGTTATTTGCCAATCATATTCCGTTTCTCCGGTTTTTAATAAGGTAACAGAATGGTTGGTTTTTCCAGATGGGTATACAGGTAAATCGGGGTAGGTAGTATTATTTATATATTGATCATTTGTTTCTGTTAAAATGATTGTAGAATAGGGGTCTGCAATCCTTATTACTCCCTCAATTAAATATTGATAGGTATGGTTTTGTAGGGAAGTTAATCCTGTTAGTTCAATCCAGAAACGATCTGTTGTAGTGTCTTTACTGAGTAAATAGGCATTGTCAATTTCCCAGTTATTGAAATCACCAATCACATGTATAAAATCTTTACCAGGAGCATATATTACTAAGGTTGCTTTTGTAGCATCAGTTGTATTGAAGTTGATTCCATCTTTCAATCCAGTAGGAACCGAAGCTTCTGTAACTGTGGGTCTAACGACAGCCTGAAATGTTTGTGTTTGTGTTTCCCCATTATTAGTAGCTTCTAATATAAAATTGGTGTTTTCTGTAATCGTTGGCGTATAGGTATAGTCGATTATATCGTTCTGTTGGTCAACACTCGTACCATTCGCTTTTAGGCTATAATTTGCAATTAAAGAAGTGGATGCCGTTATTGGTAGTGTTTCTCCAGAATTTAAAACGGTGATTGTATTTGTTGGCGCGACTAGGGTTAATTGAAACGATCCGACGGCAAAAATAAAATCCTCACATCCATTGTCTTTTAATTCTTGCGCACCTGTTTCATTTCTGAAAACGAAACCCAATCGAGTAATATTGTCAGCTTCTGTATCTGTTAAACCAAAATAGGTTTTTGGTACAAAGGTAATTTCCCATCTACTGTTTGCGGCATTAAAGGTCATTTCACCCACACCGTCATCTTGCCCCCAGTTACCAACTACACTTGTTCCAAAAGCGTCCGTTTCGTTACCAACCCCAGCATGTAAATATACTTTTGAAGGAGTACTAAATCCATTACAATCCGTAGCTGAACTATTTGCATCTAGACGAATTGTAATGGACTCGGTAACTTCAAAAATAGCGGGCGTAATGGTTACTTGGCCATACGTTATGGAGGCTATAAATAAAAGGAGGGAGGTAATTTTTTTCATATTATTATTATTATTTAAATAAAAGATCAAAGGCTATCGTTTTGGGATAGCCTTTGTAAAATTTTAAAGAAATTAATTTATAGTATAAGTTGGATTTGCTGGATCAGAAAAATCGAGCATGAAGGAATAGGTTCCTGCGGTGGCAAGAATGTTTGCACCACCATTGTCTAAAGTTCCATCGTTTCCATCATCGCCATAATTGGTTCCCCAATCATTATTTGCTCTAAATTTATATTCACCATCTATGAGTGTAACATCGTTTAAAATCCAAATATCATCAAATGGTCTAGACCAATCTCTAGAAAATTGTGCATCTGGAGTTGCACCCCAGTTGTTATAGGCTCCACCAACGAGTCCCCAAACATTTGTTATTGGTTCTAAGGTATATTCTAAATTGTTTAAATCTACCGTCGCAATATAAATTCCTGCTGATACAATAATATTAGAACTTCCTGATTCTAGTGTTCCATCGGCACCATCATCTCCATAATTGGTTCCCCAATCGTTGTTCATTCTAAATTTCATTTCACCATCAATTAAGGTAACAATACCTCTAAAAACATCTGAATACTGATCGTACTCTAATTTGAAATCTGGAGTTGCGCCCCAGTTATTATAGGCGCCACCAACAATTCCTAAAGAAAAAACTTCTTTAGTATATTTATTATTATTTAGATCTAAAGTAATTTTGAATGATCCAGCTGTTGTTGCAAAGTTTCCTCCACCTGATGAAACATCATCTGCAGCACTTCCAGAACCTAAATTGTTAGCCCAATCATTATTTTCTCTAAACTTCCACTCTCCGTCAGTTAAATTTACATAGGCAACAAAAACACCGTCTGTATCTGTTGTAAACATTGGTAAATCTGGAGTTGCTCCCCAGTCATTTGCAGCAGAACCAACAATTCCCCAAGTAGAAGATAAATCTAATACGGTTAAATAGGTAGTTACATTTATGCTTGTCGTAAGGGTTGTTCTCTCTAAAACACTGCTTGTTGCAGCATCTAAAATGACAGCGCGAACTCTTAATTCTAAATCTCCTGAAGTGTCTACAGGAATTCCAGACTGAATGGCAACATTATTTAACTGTGCATTTGTAAGAACAATTGAGTTCATATTACGAACGTTACCACCTTCAATTGGCATTGCAAAACTAGTGTTTGGCGCTGCAAATTCTAAGTAATAATCAATATCGATGTTTAATGTAGAATTGGCAATTGGATCATCCCATGTAATCGTAATTGCATCTAGATCGTTATTTGTAATTGACAATTGAAAAGCATCTCCATCGGCAACACTCGTAATTACAGGTGCATTTACTGGATACGTAGTCACTAAAAACAGGATATCATTACTAACAACACTTCCTGCATTTACTCTCATATAAATTGCAATGTCTCTAAAAGAAGTGACACCGGTATCTGTAATTGCCTGATTAAAATCGACAACACTCATCGAGAAATTATCTTTATTTGTGGTGCCTAATGCAATTGGAGTCGTGAATTCTTTATCCGTAGACATTTCTACAGTATAGTTGGTACTTCCTGTAACTTCATCGATCCAAGAAATTGTAAAAGCAGGATTGCTTGGGAGTGCAAAGTTTAAAAACACGTTACTTATCCCTGGAGAATTTAAAACAAATTTTGCTTCTGGTGTTACAATATTTAAGCTCTCTTCTGCATCACAGGCTCCTAATAAAAGGGTTAGTGAAAGAAATAAGTAGCTTATTTTTTTAAAGTATGATTTCATTTTTTTATCTTTTTAGTTCGTTTATTATAAATTTAAAGGGATAAAGATGTAACGACCTGTTAAATCATTAAACCAAACATCATAATCATCTTCCACAATTATTGGAACCGCACTACCTCCATCGGTAGCAACACCCGAGAATGATGTTGAACCACCCCAAGACGAATTGCTGTCGGTTACAAAAGAAAGTTCTCCTGGTATTAATCTAACCGCGGTTGCATACCAAATATGACCGTCAAAACTTAAGGGACTCATCGAGATATTTGCCGAGCTAGAACCTTGCAACGTTAATGATGCCGGACTTACAGCACCAGAAGCATCAAAAGATTCAAAAGTAAATGTATTGCTTGCAAAATTTATTTTAAAAGTATGAAACCCAGCAGGTATACCATTTCCACCACCATATGGGAATCTTTCAGGATCTGTTCCGCCACCAGGGTTATTCCCTACAGTTGCACCATCATCTGTTCCAAATTGTGGTTGCCAAAGTCCTTTTGTTTCGAGTACTTTAAAGTGTCCATTTTCTGCCCAAAACCCAGTATAATAAAATACATTACTATCGGTTGGATCTCTAAAAAGAGCAGGATTGTTATTGTTATTATTCCAACCTGATGCAGTTGCATCTCCAACTAAATAATAATCAGAAAACACATAATTATAGAATGGATATACTTCAAACTGAATTGTATTTGATGGAATTGGTAATCCGTTCTGAGATCCTATTGACGATACAACTCTAACATAAAGAGTTGCCCATTCAAATGGATTCAAACCTGAATTCCCTGCAGCTGCATTAATTTCATTAACAGACAATGTAATTGATGTTTGTCCTGTGATTGATGAAGCTACAACGGGCGCCGTAAAATCAACATCACTTGCAAATTCAATTGAATAGTTAATAGATGTTTGCTGCTCGTAGTTTGCAGATTGCCAATTTAACGTTACCGCTGGATTACTTGTATTCACAGCATCTAACTCTATCATTGTAAAGTTTAAATCTGCTAAAACTGCTGCATTAGGATTTGCAGATACATTAAATAGTTCAGATGAATCATCACACGAAGCGAAGATTAATAAGACCAAACCAATAATGCTGGCTATTGAAATATGTTTAATTTTTTTCATCTTTTATAATTTATATTGATTTAGTAACCAGGGTTTTGAGTTAAATTCGGATTTGTTGATAAACTTGCAGCTGGTATCGGATATAATTTCATGTGATCTGGTAAAGAAATACCATTGCTACCATTTCCTTTCCAAGCCCAATTATAAGATCCACCTGTATATTTTCCAAAACGAATTAAATCTTGTCTTCTATGTGCTTCCCAGTGCAATTCACGAGATCTTTCATCTAAAATAAAATCGAGTGTTAAATCACCACTTTGAATTGCTTGTGGATTGTTTGCTCTTGATCGTAATTGATTTACATACGCTAGCGCATTAATTTGTGTCGCATTTGAAGCGCCTCTTAATTGCGCTTCTGCATACATTAAATACACATCTCCTAATCTAAATAAAGGGAAATCAGTATTTACAAAAGTTTGATCTGGACCATACCCACCGATCGATAAAGCATTTGAATATTTTTGAATAATATATCCTTGATCTTTATCAGAAATATCTGTTATTTCTTTGGATCTACCTTCTGAAATAATCGTATTCCTTGTGTCTGTATCAAAAATACTGTTTTCAAACAAATTCACAAACTGTTTTCTAACTCTAAGGGCTCCACCCCAGCCACCTGCACCAACACCAACTTCGGCACCGTTTGCTTCTATACTTCCAACAGAACCATTAATGATAACAGTAGTAGGTCCATAGTTTTGAGTATTAATACCATCAGAAATTAAAGGAAATATAATCTCATTTCTTGCAGCATTTGTATTGTTATCTGCCATGAAATTTAATAAATAATCTGGCGCTAATGAATAACCACCATTTATTATTTTATTTAACTCTGTAACACATTCATCATATTTACTTTGTCCAATGTAAACCTCTGCATTTAAATAAATTTTAGACAAAATCATCGCTGCAACTGCTTTGTCTGCTCTCCCGTGTTCATTGGTCATTGGATCAGATAAATCAGACTCTATTGCTTTCAATTCAGATTCTATAAATTCAAATAATTGCACTCTATTATAAGCTAATGGTTGTGCATTTATTGCATCTAATTCTGTGGCAAAATTTGCTTGACCAAATAAATCCATCATATAGTAGTAAGATAAAGCTCTAAGCAAACGTGCTTCTGCTCTATAGGCTACAATCTCTGTTCTTACAACATCTGAAACATTTCTTTCCGTTAATTTAGCATCTGTAGTTTCTCTTAAGAAATTATTTGCAAAAGCTATTGTTACATGGCTTCTACCAAACATCCCTAAAATAATAGGGTCATCTGCACTCCAAAGGTTACGTTGAATTTCTCTTGTACCAGGATCATTCTCATAAGACCAAATCATTTGATCTGCTGATAATGTTTGTAAGTATAAGAGTACACGGCCAAATTGACTTGTACCTGCATCTAAACCTTCAATATTTGAAGATCCTGGACCATCGATACCAGTTAAAGATAGGTTTCCATAGACACCTGCTAATAATTGCTTGTATGAGCTTTCGTTTGCGAAAAATTCATCACCTAACAAATCTTGATCATCCTGTGGTGTAATGTCTAACTCGTTAGTACAAGAAGAAAATGCGATAAAGAACACAAAAAGGATGGTAGATATTCTTTCTATTTTTAATATTTTTTTCATAATAAATTAAAATTTAATGTTTGCTCCTACCAAAAATGTTCTTGGTCTTGGATAAATTGTATTATCAATACCGTTAAAAACTTCAGGATCTAGTCCTGTATAGTTTGTAAGTGTAAATACATTTTGCATTCCAGCCCATACTCTAATACTATTAAAATCAAATTTATTTATGGGGTTGATCTTGTCAAAAGTATATCCTAATGTAATGTTGTCCATTTTTAAGAACGAAGCATTTTCTAAATAAATATCTGATAAAATAACATCAGCAGTTCTTAAAAAGTTGGTATTGCTTACAGAAGTAGGAATGTTTCCTAAAACCGATTGATCTAAAATTAAACTATATTGTGCTAAAGAAGAATTCACATTATTGTAAACATAGTTTCCAATGTTTGCTCTTAAGTTAAATGCAAAATCAAAATTCTTATAATTTAAACTCGATTGAAACCCTAAAGAAACATCTGCTTGTGGATTTTCTTTTAGGTACCTGTCTTGAGAATTTAAAATACCGTCTCCATTTATATCTGCATAAGCACCTTCAATTGGCATTCCCGCAGTGTCATACAATTGCTTGTACACATAAAATGAGTTTGGAGCAAAACCTTCACTATAAAGTTGAATGAAATTTCCAGTTCCTCCAGAAATACCTCCTGTTGTAATGTCTTGGTTTAGGGCTAATTCTTTAATTTCTTTATCTAAGTAGGTTGCATTAAAATTAAGGTTCCATTCTAGGTCTTCTGTTTTAATAACATCTGCATTTACAGTAAACTCTAATCCATTTACTTGTAGGTCTCCAATGTTTTGCAAAACTCTATTTGTAAAATTACTACCATCTGCTACTGGAGCATTGGATAATAAGTCTGTAGAATTTTTTTGAAATGCATTGATAGATCCCGTGATTTTGTCATTAAACAAACCATAATCGAGTCCAAATTCTACTGTTGCTGTATTCTCCCATTTCAGATTACTACGTTCTGTAGGAATGGTAGATTGAATTGGTGTTCCATCAAAAATATATTGAGAATTTTGATTTCCAAAACGATACCTGTCTAAATATAAATCTCCTGCAATTCCGTCTTGTTGTCCATTCACACCATAACTTGCTCTTAATTTCAAATTAGAAATTAAATCACTGTTTTTTAGAAATTCTTCATCACTTATATTCCAAGCAACTGCAGCACCTCCAAAGTTACCCCATCTATTTTCAGGTCCAAAACGAGAAGTTCCGTCTTTTCTAAAATTAAGTGTAAGTAAATACTTTTCATTAAAAGTAAAATTTGCTCTTGCTAAAAACCCAATTAAGACAACAGGTGTTGCATTATAAGAAGTAGCTCCTTGATCGGATGGATTTCGTGTATTTCCTGTAGAGTTTCCAGAACCATTAAAAGTTTGGTAAGAATACCCTGCAGTAATGTCTGTTTTTACTTTCCCAAAAGTATTTACATAATTAAGGTAGCCATCTAAAGACTCGTTAAGCACCTCACTTGTAAATCCTGAATCATTTCCAACATACAAGCTATTAAAACTTGCGGGTCCTTCTATTGAACTCATGCTAGTTCCTTTTCCTGTAGATTTGTCAAAACCAACATTTACAGTAGCCGTCAATTCTGGTAAGAAATGAAATTTATAATCTACTTTTAAATTTCCATATTGTCTAAAAACATCTGAATTGTTATTATTTTGCAATAGTGCTGCAACCGGGTTGGTTCCTCCATTAGACAGAATTACATTCCCTTGAGCGTCTCTTGTGTAGTGTTGGTAAAAACCTCCAAAAGGAGAAGAAGCATCATAAACAGGTTGTGTTGGGTCGTAACGAAGTGCCGCTCCTACTTGTCCAGCGTCAGCAAAACGATTGTCTTCAAAGGCTCTGTTGTAATTTAAGTTCACTTTTAAGTGATCATCAAAAAAACTTGGATTCATAGATAAGGCTACTGTAGCTCTATCATATTTTGAAGTAAGAATATTTCCTTCAATAGCAGCAAACCCAATCGATAATCGTGTTGGTATTTTTTTGAAAACCTGACCTCTTATAGTGATATTATGCTGTGTTGAAACAGATTTTTGATAAATCTCATCTTGCCAGTTTGTATTGGCACTACCCAATAAGCTTGTAGGAATCATGGAGCCCGTAATTGGCTGAGAATTTACCAAACTTCGAAAGCTTTCTGCGTTGTACATACTTACTCTATCTGTAATTTCACCAAAACCCATTTGATAATCATAGTCCAAAGAATATTCGCTTCTTCCTTTTTTGGTTGAAATAATAATAACACCGTTTGCACCTCTAGAGCCATAAATGGCCGTTGCAGAAGCATCTTTTAAAACAGAGAAAGATTCAATATCATTTGGATTTATACTCGCTAGCACCCCTCTAGATCCTCCTGCAGTTCCTGACATTGGTAGTCCGTCAATAACAATTAGTGGATCATTTGATGCGTTAAGAGAAGACCCTCCTCTAATTCTAATTTGAGATCCTGAACCTGGAGCACCACTTGTGATGATGTTTACACCAGCAACACGACCACTTAAAAGGTTCTCGGGAGTTACAATATTTCCTTTCGTAAAATCTTTTACTGTAATAGATTCTACAGAACCTGTAGCATCTTTAACAGTAGTACTACCATATCCAATAACAATAATTTCATCTAGTTGTTCAGAAGATTGGATTAATTCTACAAGAAGGTCTAAGGTTTCACCAATAGTAACTTCTTTTTCTGAATATCCTAAAGACCTAAAGACTAAAACATCTCCAGATTTTACATTCGAAATTTGAAACCTTCCATCAAAATCTGTTTCAGATCCATTTGTAGTGCCTTTTATAATGACACTAACTCCAGGCAAAGTATCACCCGTCGTTTTTTCTTTAACAACACCCTTTACTGTTTGTTGTGCAAACATTGTAAAAGTAGTGCTCAAAAGAAGACCAATCACTAATAGTTTAATTTTATTCATATTTGTTTTATTAAATAATAACTGTAAATTTGAGTTGTGATAACAATAAACTTACATTCCACAAGGTGAATGTAGTATGTTTCTTTAAAATACCAATCATTATTCATTTTACGAAACCGATTTCGTGTTGACAACTTTCGTGTTTTTTTTTATATATTCACATAAAACACACAATAAATCCTCATTTTTGTAAAATATGAAGCAAAAAATTACAATTAAAACAATTGCAAAGGAACTAGGGGTCTCAACATCTACAGTTTCAAAAGCGCTAAGAGATAGTCATGAAATTAGTATCGACACTAAAGACAAGATTAAAGCTTATGCGGCAATGTTTAATTATAAACCAAATAGTTTAGCGCTACAGCTAAGGAATCAAAAAACCAAACTTATTGGTGTAATCCTTCCAAGGATCGTTCATCATTTTTTCTCAACGGTAATTAAAGGAATCGAACAAGGAGCGAGTGAGAAAGGCTACCATATTATGGTTTGTTTTTCGAATGAGTCCTACAAGAAAGAAGTAGAGAATTTGAAAGTACTTTCTAATGGAAGTGTTGATGGACTTATCGTTTCCATTGCAAAAGAAACCCTAGAAACAAAAGATTTTACACATTTCAAAGATTTGGTCAATGAAGAAATTCCATTAGTCCTTTTTGATCGTGTTGTAGATGAAATTTTATGTGATAAAGTAGTGGTAGATGATGTGGGTGCAGGTTACAAAGCAACGAAGTATTTATTGAACCAAAACAGTCTTAAAATCGCTTTAATTACTACGCCAGAACATGTAAATGTAGGTACTTTAAGAAGACAGGGTTATGAAAGAGCACTTTCTGAAAAAGGAATATCTGTCAATAAAAAATTGATTATTGAAGTTGAAGAAAAAGAAAATATTAAAGCACAAATAGAACGCGTATTTGACCAAGATATTGATGCTGTTTTTGCTGTAAATGAAATTTATGCAGCAACAGCTATGAGAATCGCAAAAGAGAAGGGGTATAAAGTTCCGCAAGAATTTTCTGTAATTGGTTTTACAGATGGTCTAATCTCAGAATACTCATCGCCATCAATTACCACAATTGCACAACATGGTCTTGAAATGGGGAAACAAGCTGTAGAGGTTTTAATTGAGCGGATAGAAAAAGAAGCTGAGGTATACGAGCCAAAGAAAATTGTAATATCTAGCAATCTTAAATTAAGAGAGTCTACGAAACCGTCGTCGTAGAAAAAAAAAGTTTCTTTATGGTTTTTCACAAAAATTTATAACTTTACAACTTTAATAATCGATTTATCAATAAATTACATTCCACAAAATTTATTAGTTGATAAGTCTAAAAGCTTATCGTAATATTAATTTAATATTTTACGATAATGAATAAGCAGAAATTAAGTTTCTTGCAAATCTGGAACATGAGTTTTGGGTTTCTAGGAATACAATTTGGGATGGCCTTAACTGGCGGTTTTATGTCTCGAATTTTCCAAACACTTGGTGCAGAAATTGATGACATTCCAATTCTTTGGATAGCAGCTCCATTAACAGGTCTTATAGTTCAGCCAATTATTGGCTACATGAGCGACCGAACCTGGAGTACAAGGTGGGGGAGAAGACGCCCTTATTTTTTAATAGGCGCTATTCTTAGTTCGTTGGCATTAATTGCAATGCCCCATTCACCAACGCTATGGATTGCTGCAGGTTTTCTATGGATTTTAGATGCTTCTATCAATATATCTATGGAGCCGTTTAGAGCTTTAGTTGCCGATAAATTACCAAATTCTCAAAGATCTTATGGTTTTGTAATTCAAACACTTATTATTGGTGTTGGTACTTGGGTTGCCAGTAGTTTACCTTGGATGGTTTCACAGTTTGGAGTTAGCGATTCTGCTGAATCAGGAATCGTTCCTATGTCAGTAAAAGTTGCTTTTGCAATTGGTGCAGTTGTCTTTTTAGTAAGTATTTTTTATACTGTATTTACTACAAAAGAATATCCGCCAGAAGATATGGAAGCTTTCGAAAAAGAAAAAGCAGAAAAAAACCGTTTTGTTTCAGATATTTTAGAAAACATTAAAAATATGCCAACCGTTATGAAAAAGTTGGGTTTAGTTCAGTTTTTTAGCTGGTTTGCTTTTTTTACAATGTGGAGTATGGCAAACCCTGCTTTAACAGAACACGTTTTTAAAACTTCCGCTCCCATAGAAAAAGAGTATGTAATGACAGATGCGATCCAAAAAGCTGCATTTGATGTTAAAAATACTGCATTTCAAAAATCTTCTAATGAAGTTGGTTCTTATATGGGTATCTATGGATTGTCTTCTATGGCATTTGCATTAGTCCTGGTTTTATATACAAGAACAAGACGCATCAATAGAAAACATGTTCATATGGGATCTTTAATCTTAGGTGGACTCGGTTTTATATCAATGTATTTAATTCCATCACCAGAATATTTAGCCTTATCATTTACGTTAGTTGGTTTTGCTTGGGGGAGTGTTTTATCAATGCCGTATGCGATGTTATCAAGTTCCGTAGATCCAAAGAAGATGGGTGTGATCATGGGTGTTTTCAATATGTTTATTGTAATACCGCAAATTATTGCTGCGCTTGGAGGTATTAATTTTATTACAGGTCTTTTAGGCGAACAAACAATTAACGCGATGATTGTAGCAGGTTTAAGTTTAATAATTGCAGGTTTTTGCAATCTACTTATTACCGAAAAAAATGCAATTACATTTCAAGAGGATACCATATAAATGAAAAAAAGAGGATATATATTTGATCTAGATGGTGTTATTGTAGACACCGCTAAATACCATTTTTTGGCATGGAAAAAATTAGCCAATTCTATTGGTATCGATTTTTCTCAAGAACAAAACGAACAACTCAAAGGAGTAAGTAGAGTACAGTCTTTAGAGAAAATTTTAGCTTGGGGAAATAAAACAATTTCAGCAGCTCATTTTACACGTCTAATGACTTCTAAGAATGATGATTATTTACTTCATGTACATGAAATGAGTGAAAGTGAAATTTTACCCGATGTCATAAAAATATTAAACTTTCTAGGTGACGAAAGTCAACCTGTAGCATTAGGGTCTGCAAGTAAAAATGCAAGGCTAATTTTAAACAAAGTGAATTTAATTGATAAGTTTGAAGCCATTGTAGATGGTACAAACGTAAGCAAAGCAAAACCAGATCCCGAAGTGTTTTTAATAGCTGCAAAGCAGTTAGGAATGCCGCCAGAAGACTGTATTGTCTTTGAAGATTCTGTTGCAGGAGTTCAGGCAGCAAATTCAGCATATATGATTTCTGTTGGAATTGGAGATGCAAAAATATTACACGAAGCAGATTATATTTTTAGAGATTTCACAGAGATTTCTACAGATTTTTTAAAAGAGATTAAGAAAAAATAAAATAAGCGAAAGCTTATTTAAATTATTAAGAGAATGAATCAAGATTATATAGTACCAAATAATTGGTCAATTATAGAAGAGGGATTTAATCCAGAAAGCGTAAAATCTTCAGAAAGCCTTTTCAGTATTGGAAACGGCGCTATGGGCCAACGTGCAAATTTTGAAGAATTTTATTCTGGACCCACTTTCCAAGGAAGTTATATTGCCGGAGTATATTATCCAGATAAAACCCGAGTTGGTTGGTGGAAAAATGGATACCCAGAATATTTTGCAAAAGTTTTGAATGCCCCAAATTGGATTGGTATTAATGTTTTTGTGAATGACGAGCAGTTAGATTTATTTACCTGTACTTCCATTGGAAATTTTAAACGTGAGTTGAACATGAAAGAAGGTTGGCTCTCAAGATCTTTTTTTGCAATACTTCAAAATGGCGTTCAAATTAAAGTAGAGAGCATACGTTTCTTAAGTTTAGACATTGATGAGGTAGGTGCAATAAAATATTCTGTTACACCGCTTAATTATGATGCAAAGATATCATTTACTCCATATGTAGATGCAGGAATTACGAATGAAGACACCAATTGGAATGATCAATTTTGGGATGTTTTAAATATTGTTCAAGAAGGGAAACAATCTTTTGTTGAAGCAAAAACGATGAAGACAAATTTCCATACATGTACCTTTATGGAATCTAAGTTGTTTTTAAACGACAAAGAAGTAGTGGTTAAATCTGTTGATTTTAAATCTGCTAGTTATGCGTCATCCAAATATGAGAAAAACATAAAACAAGGAGATTCATTTATCATTCATAAAATTGGAGGTTATACCATTGATAGAAATCAAGATAGAAATGAATTGATATCTTCAGCTAGACAAGCATTAAAATTAGCAACAGACTTAGGTTTTGAGGGGCTGTTAGAAATGCAAAAAGAAGCCTGGGCAAAAATATGGAGTACATCAGACATTACCATAGAAGGAGACGTAAAAGCACAACAAGGAATCCGTTTTAATATTTTTCATTTAAATCAAACCTATTTAGGAAAAGACCCATTGTTAAATATTGGTCCTAAAGGATTTACTGGAGAAAAATACGGTGGAAGCACGTATTGGGATACAGAAGCATATTGTATTCCTTTTTATATGGCTACCAAAGACCAAAAAGTGGCAAGACGTTTATTAGAATACAGACACGCACATTTAGAAAAAGCAATTGAAAACGCTACAAAATTAGGGTTTACAAACGGTGCAGCATTGTATCCTATGGTAACGATGAATGGCGAAGAATGTCATAATGAATGGGAAATTACTTTCGAAGAAATTCATAGAAACGGAGCAATAGCATTCGCAATTTATAATTACCATCGGTACACAAACGATTATTCTTATATTCCAGAAAAAGGATTGGAAGTTTTAATTGGTATTGCTCGTTTTTGGCAGCAAAGAGCCACCTTTTCATCCGATAAAGAACAGTATATGATTTTGGGTGTTACAGGTCCCAATGAATACGAGAATAATATCAATAATAATTGGTATACAAATTACATTGCAAAATGGTGTATTAATTATGCTTTAGAAAATTTAGAAATTGTTAAAAATGACTACGTTTCAGACTATTCAAGGATTATCGGAAAAGTAGATATTACAAATGAAGAACTCAAAAAATGGCGAGCAGTTGCAGATAATATGTATTTTCCATATTCAGAAAAAAACGATATTTATTTACAACAAGATGGTTTTTTAGACAAAGAATTGATAACCGTTTCAGAGTTAGATAGCAGTCAAAGACCCATCAATCAAAAATGGAGTTGGGATCGTATTTTACGTTCACCCTACATTAAACAAGCAGATGTTTTACAAGGTTTTTACCTTTTTGAAGACCATTTTACAACAGAAGAATTAGTCCGTCATTTCGATTTTTACGAACCACTTACAGTTCACGAAAGTTCGCTCTCTCCTTGTGTTCATAGTATTCAATCCGCAAAATTAGATCGAATTGAGCAAGCCTATACTTTTTACTTAAGAACATCTCGTTTAGATTTAGACGATTATAATCACGAAGTAGAAGAAGGTTTGCACATTACGTCAATGGCAGGAACTTGGATGAGCATTGTTGAAGGTTTTGGAGGTATGAGGATCCACAATAATAGGTTAACATTTGCGCCTAAAATCCCAAAAAGATGGAAAAATTATTCGTTTAAAGTCAACTTTAGAAACCAGGTTTTAAAAGTAAACATCAGTCATTCTGAAACAACTTTTGAATTAGATGGCTTGAATGATCTCAAAATAGTAGTCAATGGTGATTTTGTAAATGTTACTCCAAATGTTCTAAAAACAGTTTAAAAACAACGGTATGAAATTAGTTAAAGCACTTTTATGTCTCTTAATTTTTGGATTGATGTATTCTTGTGACAATAAAAAACAAGCTTTTGATTCTATAAAACCAGTGTCCAATAACTCTTTGGAACGAGTTGAGCCACCAAACTGGTTTATTGGTTTTAAAGATGTTTCATTACAACTTTTAGTAAAAGAGAAGGGTATAGGTAGTTTCAAGCCCTCTATTTCATATAAAGGTGTTGTTATCGAAAAAGTACACACTGCTAGAAGTAAAAACTACTTATTTATCGATTTAAAGATCGACAAAAGAACAGATCCTGGGAAATTTGATATTATTTTTACTTCTGAAAACGGAGATATAAAAGGACATACATATCAATTAAAAGCAAGAGAAAAACCTAGCGAAAACTACATTGGTTTTAACAGTTCAGATGTTTTATATTTAATAACCCCAGACAGGTTTGCAAACGCAGATGCAACAAATGATTTAGGTTCAGCAGTTTCAACGGCTAATGAAAACAGAGAATCTGTTCATTTTTTAAAAGAAAATAGCATTAATAGAAATGATGATTATGCACGTCATGGCGGGGATATAAAAGGAATTACAAGTCATTTAGAGTACATTGATAATATGGGCTTTACTGCTATTTGGTCTAGTCCATTATTAACCAATAATATGCCCAGTCAGTCATATCACGGCTATGCAATTACAGATTTATACGAAGTAGATCCACGTTATGGAACATTGGCAGATTATAGAGAATTGGCAGACAAATCGAGAGAAAAAGGTATTAAATTAATTATGGATCAAGTCGCAAACCATTGTGGTAGCGAACATTGGTGGATGAATGATTTACCATTTAATGATTGGCTAAATTTCCAAGAAAACTTTGAAAATAACGGAGCATTAATAACTTCAAATCATCGAAGAACTTCAAATCAAGATTTGTACGCTTCTAAAAGTGATAAAAAAGGAAACTCAGATGGTTGGTTTGTTGCCACAATGCCAGATTTAAACCAGAAAAACCCGTTCATGGCAAAATACATCATTCAAAATAGTATTTGGTGGATCGAAACTATCGGTTTAAGTGGTATTAGACAAGATACATACCCTTACCCAGACAAAGATTTTATGAGTAATTGGGCAGGAGCTATTATGGCAGAGTATCCAAATTTCTCTATTGTTGGTGAAGAATGGAGCTATAATCCGTTGTTAATAGGTTACTGGCAAAAAGGTGCAAATAATAGAGATGGATATGCTTCTAATTTAACTTCTACGATGGATTTTGCCATGCAAAGAAATGTAGTTGATGCCATTAATGAAAAAGAATCTTGGGATACGGGGTTGGTTAAAATGTATGAAGGCTTGGCCAATGATTTTCATTATGCAACACCAAAAGATATCATGATTTTTCCAGACAATCATGATATGAGCCGAATTTATACGCAATTAAATGGAGATTTAGAAAATACAAAAATGGCGCTTTCTTTCTATTTAATGATGCCTAGAATTCCACAAATCTATTATGGAACAGAGATTCTAATGGATGACTTTGAGAAGCCAGGAGACCATGGTTTAATTCGTACAGATTTCCCTGGTGGATGGAAAGGTGATGCCGTAAATGCATTTACAGGAAAAGGCATAAAGGCCGATCAAAAAAACATGCAAATGTTCTTGAAAAAGGTGTTGAATTTTCGTAAAAACACCAAAGCCATTCACGAAGGGAAAACAATTCATTTTGCACCCTATATGGGAACCTATCTATTGTTTAGAATTATAGATAAAGAAATTGTTGTGCTCATTTTAAATAAAAATGATAAACCAATTCATCTCGATTTAAAAAGATATTCTGAAATTGGTTTAGAGGGTAAAATATTAAAAAATGTCATATCTGGAGAAAAAATAACTTGGGATACAGGAATAAGTTTCACTAAAAGAGGCGTGACTTTATTAACGACAAAATTAAATTGATCATGAAAAAACATTTCATACTCTTTGTTTCGATTCTTTTGTTTTTACCAATAAAATCGTTTGCACAAGAACGTTCTAAAATGACCGCTGTAGTTGTTGAAAATGCAGTATTAGCGAGTGGGAAGTTGATGCGTATTGTTCGTTTTCCATCAAAAAACATAGTGCCAAGACCTGTAGATGTATGGTTACCAAAAAATTATTCTGCTGAAAAAAAGTATGCAGTTTTGTACATGCATGATGGTCAGAACTTATTTGACGCAACGACTACCTGGAATCAGCAAGAATGGATGGTAGATGAGGTTGCTACCAAATTAATGGAAGAAAAAATTACAAAAGATTTTATTGTAATAGGAGTTCATAATATCCCGAAGATTCGTTTTTTAGATTTGTACCCACAGAAATCTTTTAATTATTTAGCAGAAGAGCAGTTAGATTCTATTAAAAAAAATGCGATTAAAAAAGGAATTACTTTAGATAGTTTTTCTGGTGATGCCTACTTGAAATTTATTGTAGATGAGTTAAAACCTTATATAGATAAAACTTACTCGGTTAAAACAGATAAAGAAAATACCGCAATTGCAGGTTCATCTATGGGCGGGTTAATGTCTTGGTATGCGATATCAGAATATCCAAAAATTTTTGGCGCAGCAGCTTGCCTATCCACCCATTGGGTAGGTTTAACTCCGTCACCAAACAACCCTTTACCAGCAGCAATTTTTAAATATTTAGAAGAAAATGCACCAGATTCTAAATCGCATAAATTATATTTTGATTATGGGAATAAAACATTAGATCAATTGTATCCTCAATACGCACCAATTGTAGATAAACTTTTTTTAGGTAAAGGGTATGTTATTGGAGAAAACTATAAGAATTTATTTTTTGAAGGAACAGATCATTCAGAAAAATCATGGCAACAAAGATTAGATATTCCATTCACTTTTATTTTCAAAAATTGATGAAACATTTTAGACTTACATTCTTATTATTGACACTACCCGCATTTGTAATTGCACAAAATTCAAATAGAATTTTTGAGACAATGACAAATAAGAAAACCCACTTAGAAATTAAGGTCAATGATGGAGCTTATAAAATCAGATTATTTTCTAATAAAATAATTGAAACCTCATTTATACCCTCTGGAGAAGAGGATGTAAAGATTTCTCATGCAGTCGTTTTAAAATCCATTTTAATAGATAATCGTTTTCTAAAGGAAACTGATAATTCGCTTGTTTTGAACACTGAAGGCATCTCTCTACAAATTCAAAAAAAACCATTTCAAATTTCATATTTCTATAAAGGCAATAAAATTACTTCAGAAAAAACAGGATATTCAAAAGATTCAATACATCAAAAAATACAATTAAATCTTACTAAGGAGGAAGTTTTGTATGGAGGAGGCGCAAGAGTTTTAGGTATGAATCGTAGAGGAAATCGCTTGCAACTTTATAATAGAGCGCATTATGGTTATGAGGCCCGCTCTGAGTTAATGAATTTCACCTTGCCAATTGTATTGTCTTCAAAAATGTATATGCTTCATTTTGATAATGCACCCATTGGTTTTTTAGATTTAGATAGTAAAAAAGACAATTCTATAACCTACGAAACTATTTCTGGGCGTAAAACCTATCAGGTTATTGTGGGGGATTCTTGGATTGATCTAATCGATAGTTATACCAATTTAACAGGAAAACAACCTTTGCCTCCAAGATGGACTTTTGGTAATTTTTCTAGCAGATTTGGTTACCATTCACAAAAAGAAACAGAAACAACGATCGATAAATTTAAAGAAGACGAAATTCCTGTGGACGCAGTTATTTTAGATTTGTATTGGTTTGGAAAAGAAATCCAAGGCACTATGGGGAATTTAGAAGTGTATAAAGACTCTTTTCCAGACATGAAAGGGATGATCTCTAAATTTAATAAAAAAGGTGTTAAAACGATTTTAATAACTGAGCCTTTTGTTTTAACAACTTCCAAAAAATGGGAGGAAGCAGCAGAAAAGAAAATATTAGGAAAGGATTCTATCGGCAACCCCTATAAATTTGATTTCTATTTTGGAAACACTGGGTTGATAGATATCTATAATCCTGAAGGAAAAAAATGGTTCTGGAATATTTATAGAGAACTAAGAAATATTGGAGTACAAGGAGTCTGGGGCGATTTAGGAGAGCCAGAAGTACATCCAAGTAGATTATTGCATGAAACAGGAACTGCAGATGAGGTGCATAATATTTATGGACATGATTGGGCACGTTTAATTTTTGAAGGCTACCAAAAAGATTTTCCAACCGAAAGACCTTTTATTCTAATGAGAGCAGGTGCTGCAGGTTCTCAGCGTTTTGGTATGATTCCTTGGTCTGGAGACGTAAATAGATCCTGGGGAGGCTTACAAAGTCAGCCCGAAATTGCCCTTCAAATGGGAATGCAAGGTTTGGGATATATGCACTCTGATTTAGGAGGTTTTGCAGGTGATAATTTAGATGATGAATTGTATACACGTTGGTTACAATATGGTGTTTTTCAGCCAGTTTTCAGACCTCATGCGCAAGAAGGTGTAGCGAGTGAACCCGTTTTTAGAAGTGATAAAGCAAAAGGATTTGCAAAAAAATCAATTGAGTTGCGTTATAAATTATTACCATATAATTACAATTTGGCGTTCCAAAATAATCAGTTAGGAACTCCATTTATGCGTCCATTATTCTTTGAAGAATCAGAAAACAAAAGCTTACACTCAAATTCGAAGGCGTATTTATGGGGGAATGATTTTTTAATTTCACCAATTTTAAAACAAGGCATACCAACCCAAGATGTTTATTTTCCAAAAACTGCCACTTGGTTCAATTTTTATTCTGGTGAAAAAATTGCTGGTGGACAAACAAAAAACATAAAAGTATTAGAAAGTACTATTCCAACTTTTGTAAGGGCTGGTGCTTTTATCCCGATGGCAAGTGCTATGCAAAACACAGAAGATTATGATGTAAATTTCATTGAGTTGCACTATTATCATGATGCAGCTGTTTCAAAAAGTGAAAGACAATTGTATATCGATAACGGATTGCTTTCTAACGCTTTTGAGAAAGGAAATTATGAGTTGCTTCACTTTGGAGCATCATTTACCAAACGTTGTTTAGAAATAGATTTTGAAGCAAAATTTGGTGAAAATTGGAATCCAAAAAACAAAGATATTCAATTGGTCATTCATAATGTGGATTGGATTCCAAAGAAAATTAAAGTTGGAAGAAAAAGAGTACGAGTCTCACCAAAACAAAAGATACTCAGAATTCCTTTAACTTGGAAAGTAGCTCGAAAATTAAAAGTAAAAATAACATATAACTAATTGATGATGAAAAAAACACTAATCCTATTCGTAATTGCTTTTATTCTATTTTCTTGTAGTAAAGAACAAAAAGAACTTGTAAATTCAATTCCACCAATTTCAAATGCAATTTTAGAGTCTGCTGTTATTTACGAAGCAAATATTCGTCAGTATTCACCAGAAGGCACTTTTGATGAGTTTACAAAGGACATCCCTGAAATTAAAAAACTAGGTGTAAAAGTGATTTGGTTGATGCCAATTTTTCCTATATCAGAGACCAAAAGAAAAGCCACTGGTGGTGCAGATAGTAAGTTTGCTTCCGAATTTCCAAAAGAAGAACAAAGTAGATATTTAGGGAGTTATTACGCGGTATCAGATTTTACGAAGATCAATCCTGAATTTGGAGACATAGAAGATTTTAGAACCTTGGTGAGCACTGCACATGAACATGGAATTTATGTGATTTTAGATTGGGTGCCAAACCATACAGGTTGGGATCATACTTGGTTACAAACCAATCCAGAATTCTATACTCAAAATGAAAAAGGGGAGGTTGTTCATCCAAAAGATACCGATTGGACGGATACAGCAGATTTAAATTATGACAATCTTGCGATGAGAACTCAAATGATCGCAGATATGAAGTATTGGTTAAAAAATGAAAATATTGACGGTTTTCGATGTGATGTTGCGGGATCTGTACCTTTAGATTTTTGGCAAGATGCAATTCCTAAATTGAGAGCAGAAAAAGATATTTTTATGTTGGCAGAAGCTTGGGAACCGGCATTGCTAAAAGATACGCTTTTTGATATGGCTTATGCATGGGATGGACATCATTTGTTGAACAATTTGGCAAATGGTGAGAAAACCGTTAGCGATTTGAAAACATACATGCAAACTACCTATAAAGAGCGCTACGAAAAAGACGATATGTTAATGAACTTTGTGACCAATCATGATGAGAATTCTTGGAACGGAACCATTCAGGAACGTATGGGTATAAAGGCAGAAATGTTAACAGCCTTAAGTTATGTTCTCCCGGGAATGCCATTGATATATTCGGGGCAAGAATACGATTTAAATCATCGATTAAAGTTTTTTGAAAAAGATTCAATTCCCAAAAAAAAAGGGAAAACATTTGCTTTTTTAACTAAGTTAGGCGCTCTTAAAAATACAAATTCAGCCTTAAATGGGGGGAAAGAAAAAGCAATTTTTGAAGTTTTAAAGAGCGCTAAAGATGTGTTTGTTTTAAAAAGGACGAAAGGGGATAAAACGCTCTTATATTTGGCTAATTTTTCGGATACCACTTCTCAAGTAAAAGTAACTGAAAAAGGAGTTTTTAGAGATTTGATCTCAGAAGAAAAAATAAATTTAAATGGTGAAGCTTTACAAGTTGCACCTTTAACTTTTAAAATAATAATCAATTAGAGATGAGAAGTTTTTTTTTAATGATGAGTGTAGTAACTTTTATAAGCTGCAAAACCGCCACAGAAAAAGGAATCGTATTGACTAAAGCAACGAAAGAGTTTGTGTGGCAAGGCGCAAATATTTATTTTTTGTTAACTGACCGATTTAAGAATGCCGATCCATCAAACGATATTCAATTTAATAGAAAAGACGATGCTGCAAAACTAAGAGGTTTTAATGGAGGAGATTTTAAAGGAATTACAGAAAAAATTAAGGAAGGATATTTCACTAAATTAGGAATTAATGCTCTTTGGATAACGCCTGTTGTCGAGCAAATTCATGCAGGAACAGATGAAGGAACTGGCAAAAGTTATGGGTATCATGGGTATTGGACAAAAGATTGGACAGCCATAGATCCAAATTTTGGAACCAAAGAAGATTTGAAAGAATTGGTAGAAACAGCACATGAAAAGGGTATTAGAATTCTATTAGATGCTGTTATAAATCATACAGGTCCTGTTACAGATGAAGATCCGATTTGGCCAAAAAGTTGGGTAAGAACAGCGCCACAATGTACCTATTCAAATTATGAGCATACTGTTACGTGTACCTTAGTGAAAAACTTACCCGATATTAAAACCGAAAGTAATGAAAATGTAGCATTGCCACCGCAGTTGGTTTCAAAATGGAAAGCTGAGGGTAGGTATGAACAAGAAGTAAAAGAGTTAGATGTTTTTTTTACACGAACAGGGCATCCGAGAGCACCACGCTTTTATATCATGAAATGGCTCACAGATTATATTACTGAATATGGAATTGATGGATATCGCGTAGATACCGTAAAACACACAGAAGAATTTGTTTGGCAAGAATTTAGAGTCGAATGTGATTATGCTTTTGAGGAGTTTAAAAAAAACAATCCAGAAAAAGTATTGGATCAAAATGGTTTTTATTTGGTTGGAGAAGTATATAATTATGGGGTTTCATCTGGAAAAGCATTTGATTTTGGAGATAAGAAGGTAAATTATTACGACAGTGCGTTTAATAGTCTTCTAAACTTTGAAATTAAATGGGATGCAAAGAATTCTGACGTGACAACTGTTTTTAATAAATACGATACTATTTTAAATAGTGATTTAAAAGGTTATGGTATTTTAAATTATTTGTCCTCACATGACGATGGTCAACCCTTTGACATGACGCGTAAAAAACCATTTAAAACTGCCGAAATGTTATTGTTAACTCCGGGAACTTCTCAGGTGTATTATGGAGATGAATCTGCAAGAGAATTGATGGTTGAAGGAGCTTTGGGGGATGCAAACCTTCGTTCTTTGATGAATTGGAGTAGAATTAACGAAGATGTAACTACGAAATTGATTCTAGCACACTGGCAAAAAATTGGACAGTTTCGAGCAAATCACCCAGCAGTTGGAGCAGGAAAACAACAAGTCATTCCTGCTGAGTATGGACTTATTTTCTTGAGAGTTCTAAATGAAGATAAAGTAGTCATTGGTTTGGAATTGCCAACAGGTAAAAAAGTAATTACAGTTGCTCCCTTTTTTAAAAATAATGAAACCCTTAGAGATGCATATACCCAGCAAGTACTTCTTGTCAAAGACGGAAAAGTAACACTCAATTCTCCTGTAAATATTGTATTGCTAGAAAAAGCGGTTTTGTCGCATTAACTCCATCAAACATTAAAATACAATTTTTAATACATTGTTAAGCAACTAACGAACAGAATGTTTTGAACGAAGTAGAACAAGGACTGATGATTTGATACTTTTTAATTAAAATATAAGATCTACAATTTTTTCAACTACTTGTTCTAATGACCTTTATTGATTATTCAAAAGTGTGTATTAAAATGTACACCTTATCTAACTTACTTTTAAACTGAAGTAAGTTGCATTACCCTTTCCAAGTACCTCCATATGTATAGTTAGTATTATCCTCTTTAACTTCTACAAGACACTCTTTAAAGACAAACACCCATTCTTTTGGGTTTTTATATTGCACTCGGTACATCGTAGAGAAATCGACTTTACAAATAGCACAATGTTTAATTCGTTGTTTCATAATTCACTTAAGTCATTAATAACTTAATTTTTGGAGTTTAATATAACTCCTTTCCAGTTATCTTTTTATATCTCCCGAGCAACCTTTGGAGCAACTCTAAAAACCAAAAAACCCGTACATCATTGTTTATAAATGAGTTACGGGATAATTTTGTGGTACCTCCAGGAAGTTTTAGGTTTTACCTCATTTTATTCGTTTTTCTATAAATCAATGAAAATCAATAGTATAATGACTAAATCATGATAAAATAGTAAAGAGAAGTCAAATGAAATAACAAGGATTTAAACCTGCGGAGCAACCTTTGGAGCAACTGGTATTCTCGCTATATCTTAGCTTTAATTATTAAAATTTAAGAAATATGTATAAGGTTCTAAAATTCTCAAAGGCAGCAATTCGATTCAGTTTAAAACATTCAAAAAAGTATTTATCAGAAAATAAATATCAAGAAATTCTGCTTGTATTATAGTTCTCATTTGGAGGAGCAGATAAAAGGGTTAGTTATTCTAAAGGGTATTCTGTTTCTTATTCAGATTATTACAAACAAAGAGTTAAAATTAATAAATCAATGGTGGTCAATTCTCATACTGTTAATAATTATCTGATAATTAATGAAAGAATTGATAGATGCAACAGAACCTCAAAAACATAACAATTATATTTTGCCATTAATATCAAATTGAGATACAAAATTCCAAATAATAAAGTTTGAGTTAATATCCATATTCCCGAGCACTCCTGGCCAACCGTGACCTCCGTTTATAACTTTATAATGTTCGATTTCAACATTATTATCTCCATTGAAATATTGAAATAAATTTACGGAACTTCCGTCTGTAGCGCTGCTATTTGGCAAATTGGTTATAACCGCTGAGGTGTCCGTATTATTGAAGTCTATCCAATAATTTATCGTTTCGCTGTGCGATATTGTCCCTTCTGGTTCAGATCCATCGTATTGAACCACAGTGTCGTTGGTGCCACTAATTGTAATAATTGGGGTAGGGTGAGTTGGGTTACATGTATTCTTTGTTCTTTCACTCATATTTGCAGCAACGGTTCCAATAGCGGCTATTTTATCACTAAATTGACAGGCTAATTCTTGACTAAAAAACCCTCCATTTGAATAACCACATGCATAAATTCGATTTTCGTCAATATTATAATTATTAGTGATTTCAATTATTAAATCGCCAATAAACCCTATATCATTAGAGCTACTTCCCGTTGTCCACGAACCAACATTCCAATGAGTTGAACCATAGAATAAAGACCCTTGCGGATAAACAAGTATGAATTGTTCAGATTCTGATAAAGCACGCATATCACTCACATTCATTTGATCATTAGCGGACATATTCCAACCATGAAAGTTTAACATAATAGGTACTGATTGAGTTCCATCGTATGCATTTGGTATATGAATCAAATATTCACGAACTTTACCATTAACAGCAATACTCTTGGTGTAAGTGCCGTTTACAGGGTTATTGTTTTCTGCTGGATCTTTTTTATGACATCCAGTCATTAGTATAACTAATAATAGGATTCTTAAATTCATCATGGCCTTAATAGATATATTATCAAAAGTAATAATAATTACTGGAACTGCTTGAGATTATTAAGGATGGTGTCAAATTGGAACTGAACCGTCAACGATTTATTGGAAACCTTGGTCTTAATGCGGTGTATTTATCGTGCTCTATTAAAACGTAACTTTAGTCATTAATAACTTAACTTTTAGAACACAATATAACCCCTTTCCAGATCTCTTTTTATACCTCTTGAGCAACCTTTGGAGCAACTCTAAAAACCAAAAAACCCGTAAATCATTGTTTATAAATGAGTTACGGGATTATTTTGTGGTACCTCCAGAAATAAAACCATATATTTAAAGTATTGATAATAAATATGTTAAATATATTAAGTGTATACATTGTGTACATTATTATTATGGAAATATGTATACAATGTGTTCGTTGTAATGATAGTATTCACAAAATTAAATAAAAACCCTTCTATTTTTTTACGTTTTCCTACACTTTGTAATACTTATAGTAGATACTGGTGTCCATCATAGGGTAAAATACCAATCACCCACGAGGGTTCATAGGAATAGTTAGTGGGTTAGAAGTCGGATAGTATTCTATAAGATTGAAATAACATCTATACATAATGGAAGAGGTTTCTCCGATAGTATCAAAAAGGGTTCTACTATAAATCAGATATGGGTGATTCAATCGAACTGGTCTGAGGAAGTTTAGAATTAAATAAAAAAGGAGGTAAATCTCTTAAAGGGGATTGGTGTATCCAATACTGAAGTATTCAAACAAATTAAAAAGTTTGAAAAAAAGATTACAACCTTTTACTTAAAAATTAAAGGTTGATACTATTTATATAAAACTGATAGATAATGAAACAAAGTAAATTAGATTCTAAATCTATACAATGGATAAAAAATAATTCAAAAGAGTTCTCTAATGAGTTAATCAGAAAATCAAAACTGGTTAAAAACCTCTACAAAGAATTAGAACCTTATCGAATAAAGAAAGATAAAGAAGGATATAAAAAATTATTTAAAGAACTATTAAAAAAAGAAGAAGAAAGACAATGGAAGAACGAATAACCAAACAAAAATTAATGAAGATTTATAATGTAAATAGAACCACCATAGAAGAGTGGAGAAGAAGGTTTGGGTTACCAATGATAGAAATATCATCTCATAAAAAATACATCAGGAAAACTGATTTATTAGAATGGGAAAATGAGATGAAACAAAATCATACTTTAGTGTAGTTCAAAAATAATTACAGTATCAAAATAATTTTGATTCAAACTTTGATATACTTTGAAGATTGAAAGAGTTATAGTTAATCTATCAGTTGGTGAAATAGGGTGTCTTCATCGTTCCAATACATATTCAAAGAATAATGTTAGGTACTTTATTTCAAATCAATTTTAAGTAAAAACTACTCCGATACCCATTTTTTAAAAAAAAGTATTTTTCAGTTACAAGAAACCTCATTTTTTATTAAAAAACATTTCCAGATTCTTCTAGAATAATCTTTTTATTTTGAAAAACTTCTAACCTATATGGTATTCCTGAATCACTTATTCTATTTTCCCAAACAACATATTTTAAATTTCCTTTATTAAATTCAATATAATTGTTTCCACCACTTCCTTCAAATATTCTTTGACCATTAAATAAAATTAAAGATGGTTTGTTACTTACATTCTTGTCTTCCCCCCCCCACGAAGAATACCTTAATTCTCCATTAACTAGTTCGTCCACTCTGATAATAAACTTTTTTGTTTCAACAGAGTATACATTGTTTTTATAGTTTTTAATTGATTCATGTAATTTTTTGTTTTTTGAATTTTTATTTAATGATGTTTGATTGTAAAACAATTTCTGATTAAATTCATTGTTCTCATCAACATTATCTTTTAAGACAATACTTTTAAATTTTGGTTTAAATTTTGATATGTAGTTTGAATTCATTACACTAGAATGTTTATAATTTCCAGTTGAAATTTCAGTGAGTTCATCTCCTGTAATCTTTCTTGATTTTAAATCATTAGTTGCATAAATATCAAAGAATTCTCTATAAAGTACCCCCCTTTTTTTTTTGAAAGTATATTTTACTGAGTATTTTTTACTCAAATTCGCCTTTTCATATCTTGTTAGAGTATCTACTTTCAAAACCCATGAAAACTCTCTACGGGAATTATCAACTACCTCAACCTCAATAGAGTATTTAGGATAATACAAGAGTCTTCTACGTTGAACAAAATCCGACCCTATGAATTTTATAATTGTATAATTAATCAATTCTTTGTTTTCACCAGTATATTTTTGTTCATTTAAAAAAATTAAATATTTATATAAACGTGATAATTCATTAAGGTTTTTAAATTCTTTAATGGATAAATTAAATGGGAGTTTAAAATTATCCGAGAACTCTGAATAAACATTTCCTTTATTTGAGTAAAAATTAATCAAATGATTTAGTGGTTTCTTTCCCATCTTATACCACCTTTTTCCTTTTAATCCAAAATCATATTTACTTTCTTTACCGTTAACATAATAAATAATTTTTGAATCATCATAAAGGTTTTTAACACCAAACCTTAACTCAAAGACTTTTACAGTGGGATCATCTTTAAGTAAAATGGATAATATCCCGATTTCTTCTATTTCATTGCTTACAATTTCCTCTTTTGAAATAAATTCTTTGTTTGGAATAAAATTTATCACGAAAGTATTTTGTATGTATTTATCTCTTAATTCACGTTCTGGTTCATCACCATTAAGGAAAAAATAATAATGAAATTGATTTGACTTCTCTCCGTAAGAGGATTCAGTAAAAATATCACTTCTAACCTTATTAATTTTCTCTTTTTCTTTTCTAATTTTTTCTTCTCGAATTTTCCTTTTTCTTTTCTCTTCTCTTTTTTTCTCTATCTCAATATTTTCTAGACGTTCTTTTTCTTTTCTTTTTCTTCTTTCTAATTCTGCTACTTTATATCCTTCAAAAGAAAAAACTTTTTTACCTTTATAAATACCCTGAATCATTTTACCATTATAAATATTCCTATAAGTTACTAGATATTGTCTGTTCCCTTCATCGTAAATTTTTACTACCATGTGCTTCCGTTTTGAAGCAAATTTTTCCATCTCATATTTATCAACACTAAATACAAAATTATTAAAGTCTTCATAGGTTATATTTTCATTTACTTGAGAGTAAATAATATTAGATCCCAAAATACTTATGATTAGTAAAAAATATAGATGTAATTTTTTCATTTTAAAATAGTTTAATTTATGAAATCACCAATGAATTTTCTATTTCTTTCAAAATCCTCTGGTTTTTATTTTTTTAGAAACCTCTCTTATCACAAAATTTAATGAACCCAGTTACAAAAGTTGTATCAATATCTTCGGTAGTTAATTGAATCCTTTCTCTTTGTTCAAAAATATTAGTGAAACGTATTAAATCTTTAATGGAACCTATCACACTTCTGATGTAAGAATCTGAATTCTGAGTTAATATTTTGTATTCTTCAGAGGTAATCCAATCGTTGTATTTTTCTAGTAGTATTAGAAAGTGAACATCAGAAAGTGATTTCTTTCTTTTTTGAATCTTGTCAGTTCTTAGGTGAGTTTTGATTAAATCGGTTGTTGGTATTCCCCCATTTCTTTCAATTTCAAAAACGATATCAGATATTTCTTTAAGTTTTGATTTTAATAGTAAATTCTTTTCTTGATGGTTTTCTTCTTTAGAACCTATTGGGTTTTTCTTTTGAGTGTTTAACCAATTTTCAATCCAATTTTTATAACGAATTTTTATACCTGTTGAAATGTTCATTCGTTTACCATCAACAAAGACTCTTATGATAAAATAGATTTCATCATTGTTTTCATAAGAGGATTTGTTTTTTCTAAAATGAGGAAGTAATTTTATAGTCATTTTGTATACATTGAGTACCCAATATACAAAAAAGAACCATAAAAATGTACACCATAGTGTACACATGTTAGTTACTAAAAACAGAAAACCCTCTAAATCAATGATTTAAAGGGTTGTAATGTGGTACCTCCAGAAAGTTTTAGGTTTTACCTCATTTTATTCGTTTTTCTATAAGTAAATGAAAATCAACAGTATAATGATAAAATCATGATAAAATAGTAAAGAGAAATCAAACCAAATAACAAGGATTTAAACCTGCGGAGCAACCTCTCGAGCAACCGGTATTCTCGCCATATCTTAGCCTTAGTCATCAAAATTTAAGAAATATGTATAAGGTTCTAAAATCCTCAAAGGCAGCAATTCGATTTTGTCTAAAACATTCCAAGAAGCATTTGTCATCAAATTTGTATAAAGAAAGTTTAATTGTTTTATGGTTCTCCTTTGGAGGTGCAGACAAACGAGTAAGTTATTCAACTGGATATACAGTTTCTTATGCAGATTGGGTTTACTAAAAACGAACGATAAATACTCTTTTTATAAAAAATTACTTATGGTTTAATTATAAGTATTTAAAAGAATATCAGATCTACAAAATCCCTTTTCGGTATTGTTTGAAATATTATTTTGAAATATTGTGATTATAAAATATTAAAGATTGTTTAGCGTTATAGAAGGTATAGCTATTTCTCTGTTTTTTGAATTACCTCTGCTACACTTATTTCCATCAACACTGTTTGTATAAAGAAGCTTCCACCTGTACATAGACCCATCGAAAAACCTTTGACTAATAACCCCACACATTGTATGATAATTTCCTCGATTGTCAACTCCTTTAAATACTATATTGTACCCATTATAAAGTTTGTCATCAATTGGATCACCCCATTTATCTGTTGGTTGTGTGTTATTTAGTCTATTCCATTTCCAAATATTAATTTTATACAATTTATATGTCCCTTTTACTATTCGGTAAAAAGAATCTGCACGTTCCACATATCCTGAGTTGTATTTAGCTTGCTTTCGATCATAATCATAAATCATCTTAAAAGTATTGTTTTTGTTAATTTTTAATGTAGTGTTTGATGAGAATCCTCTTTCTTTAAATTCTCCTGTCATAGATTTTATTACTTCTTTAATAGAAGCTTTTCTTAAATCCGTAATACCTCTTTTCTTCTTTTTAACTATTATTTCAGCCCCATTAGATTTAAATTTTCTAATTCTACCCTTTTTTTTTCCTTTTAAAAAATCCGTTAAAGTATAATCACCTTTTTTGTTTATTACGGTTTTGGATATACCTTCCATTAATCCATTAATATAGTTTGCAGAATAAACTGTATCTTTTTCTTTATTAAGAACATATGATTTTCCTTCAAGAATTGAATTTTTATAATTACTAAAATTACTTTCAATAACATTATTTTCTTTATCATACTGAAAACTTTCTGATAGCCCATTAAACTTATCATCTTTGACTGAAATTGTTCCAACTAAATTTCCGATAGAATCATAACGTTTAAATATTCCGTTTCCTTTTCCTTTTTTGTCGTAAAACCTTGAAGCTTGTAGCTTACCGTTTTCAAAATAGGATTGAAGAGTTCCGTTTAGTTTACCATTTGAATAAAATGATGTCTCTTTAAGATTTCCATTATCATAAAAAGTTTTAACTAATCCGTCGTTGAATCCATCTGTTGAATTTAAATCTATAACTACATTTCCTGCTTTATTATATTTTAATAATTTTCCATTTATTAAACCTTTTGAGTATTCTACTTTAAGGAGAATTTGAGTTTTGTTTAAATACTGAATTGCAGTTCCTGTAAATAATTTTTCTTGATGATAAATTTTTATGGAATCTTGATTTTCAACAACCTGAAAAGGACCGTTTTGGGTAGATAATTCATTGATTTCTTTGGTTGGAGTGGAGCAGCTTGCCAAAAAAACAAAACCTAATATAATTAAGAATATGTATTTCATTGTTATTATTTATTTACAGTTTAAATTTAGTTAAACTAATGAATGATAGAAAATAAATTATAGAAATCCCTAATCCATCCCCCATTTTGTAGTTTATGTTTTTTACTATATTTACTTATTAATATCCATCTACCCATGTATAGAATCTATTTCATTATATTTTTTTTAATCTCTTTAAAAGTATTTTCTCAAACAAAGAATCCAGAGATTAGATCTAATAGTTTTTTATTTTCTTTTAAAGACAAGTCTTATCTTATTTCAGGAGATTCTATTTATAGCAGCTCAAAAACCCGGGAATGGAATGGTACTAAACATCATTTAGAAATAAATGACTATGTTTTTTTTGAAAACAATTCCAATGGGTTTTTAATGCATAATTCTGGGGGAATCTTATACCATTTTGACGGCACAAAATTTGATAGGTTAGACGATTCTTTCATCTTCAATTCTCAATACGAAAGTTTTCCATTTATACATAATAACAGTATCTACAATTTTGGGGGTTACGGGCTCTTTACCTTTAAAAATATTTTCACATACTTTAACCTATCCAAAAAAGAAACAGAAATAGTATCTATAAAAACACCATTGTCAAAACAACCTTTAGGTCGTAAAAAGATGTTTAGTCAATTAGAAGGTAATGAATTATTTATAGGTCCTGGATTAGGATACAATCCAGATATAGAACATAGCTATAAAAAGTCCAAGATTATTGAAGATTATTGGAAATTTGACTTAATTGAAAAAGAGTGGTTCAAATTAGGAGATGGTACATCTTATTTAAAAAATGAAAATTACTACCTTATATATAATTACAAAAACACAACCTTGTTTCTATCTGAAGAATCTATTTTTACGGTTGATATAAAAAACAACAAAGTCTCATTTTATAAAAATAGTAATACAGACTATATAAAATCTATAAAAAAAGAAAGAGAACGCTATCTTATTACATACAATAAATCCAGAAACGGATTTTATGCTATTTTAGATAAGAGAGATTCTAAAAACACATTAAATTTCATCACTGCAAATGATTTACTGGGAGTTCCAGATACTGTTGAAAAACTCTATGAGGAAGAAGAAAATCCAATTTTATTATTTGGAACTGGAGGTTTAATCTTACTAATTATATTCGTTTTCGTTTTTCTAAAGAAAACGAATATTCAGAAAATTAAATTAAAAAGAAAGAAGATTAAAGTGCAACTAACAAATGAAGAGGAACAATTACTATGTCTAATAGAAGAGCACTATCCAAACTATATTAAATTCCCTGATTTAATGGATGTCTTTGATCCTCATTTGAGTTATGAAAACAAAAAGAAAAAATTAAGAACAGCTTTGTATCAAATTGAAGAAAAAATTGGTAAAACCTTAAAAATGAAATCTAAAATATTTATTGAAAGAAAAAATAAAGAAGATCTAAGGATTAAAGAGATTAAAATTAAATAATAGAAATAGAATTTTTAAATCGATAAAATTGTTCCTTAATAACTGACTTAAGTCATTAATAACGGAACTTTTAGAACACAATATAACCCCTTTTCCGATCTCTTTTTATACCTCCCGAGCAACCTTTGGAGCAACTCTAAAAACCAAAAAACCCGTAAATCATTGTTTATAAATGAGTTACGGGATAATTTTGTGGTACCTCCAGGAAGTTTTTGGTTTTACTTCATTTTACGTGTTTTTCTATAAGTGAATGAAAATCAATAGTATAATGACAAAATCGTGATAAAATAGTAAAGAGAAATCAAACGAAATAACAAGGATTTAAACCTGCGGAGCAACCTCTCGAGCAACCTGTATTCTCGCTACAGGAAACCCTTTAAACAGGTTGTCTATAACTGGTGAGGACACCGAATATTTAACCCGAAATGAAGTTTCTAAGGTCTTAAATGTAACTGTCCAAACATTGAATAACTGGAGAAGAGAAGGGGTCTTAAATCCACTAAAAATAGGTGGTAGGGTGTTGTATAGAAAAGAAGATGTTTATAACAACTCACGACTGGTTGCGTGAGATTTTTTTTATTTATATATTGCATAACCCTTATTCTAAATTTAATTACAGTCTATGAAAAAGATATATTTAGTTATTTTCTTATTAATGTCTTACATCTCAGTAGGTCAAAATTTAACGGTAATAAGCGGTGGAAGTATCACAATACCCAAAGACAGTTATGTTTTTGTTGGCGGTGATTTTACCAACACCGCAGGTACGGTAACTTTACATTCCGATTCGGATGAGTTTTCATCGTTATTGGTAAGTGGTGCTGCCTCAGGAGATATCACCTATAACCGCTATGTAAATTTAGTAGGTGATGGAGAATGGGATTTAATAGGTGCGCCAGTATCTGGTATGGCCTTTAGTTCTTTAATCACGGATACCAATATTGCAACAAACGGAAGTTTTTATGCAGTAGGATCTTATGATAATACTGTGGATACTTGGACAAACGCTACCACAGCAACCACAGGTAATTTACAATTAGGTCAAGGATACCAGATGGCTACCACAAGTGGAGGCACCCTCTCTTTTACAGGTGCTATTGCAAGCGGAGATCAAACTGTAACCATAACCAACAGCGATGCAGAGAATTCAGGAGCAGGAAGGCGTTGGAATTTAATAGCCAATCCATTTGCATCGTATCTTAATGGAAACAGTGTTGCAGATGGGACTAATAATTTTTTAACGGTTAATACCGCAGCAATAGATGATAATTTTGAAGCACTATATGGCTGGAAAGCTGATGGAACAGGATATGAAATTTATAACAATTCAAGTACAGCCACGCACATAGCACCAGGTCAAGGTTTTTTTGTTGCCGCTGCAGGAAGTGGAGAGAATCAAACAATCACTCTTACCAAAGCCATGCAAACAGTTACGGGAGTCGATGATTTTGTTGCCGCAAGATCCTCTGCGAGTTACGAATTGGTTTTAGACATGTATAGTGATGCTATTAAAGTGGACGATACTAAATTTTATTTTAAAGAAGGATTGACTTTAGGATTAGACCCAGGGTATGATGCCGGAGCATTCAATCAATCTTCAGGTTTTAGTTCGAGACTTGTAGAACAAGACAATGGTATTGGCATGGGAATCAATGCGATGCCTACAGATGCTATGAGCAATACAATCGTTCCTCTAACAATAAATCAAGAAGCTGGGATTACTCTTGAAATTCAAATAGCGAGTAGTACGATTCCAGAGGATATAAATGTTTATTTAGAAGACACAGAAGAAAACACTTTTACACTTCTTACCAATGAGGGTTTTGAACTTACAGCACAAACAACCTTAAGTGGTGTGGGAAGGTTTTTCATTCACTATACTACAGGTACCCTTTCCACAGATACGGTGAGTAGTACCTCATTATTAACCGCCTATAAAGGAAAAGGAAATACCTATATCTCCGTAGAAGGATTACAGCAGTTCTCAGAGCCAGCAAATCTTATCCTTTACAATGTATTAGGGATGAAAGTACTCTCAAGAAAGATCCAAAGCCCTTCACAAAAAGAGACATTATCTACGCTTGGTTTGAAGACAGGAGTCTACATCTTAAAAGTACAGGCAGAAAACATTGTTTTTACAAAAAAATTAGTCATAGAATAAGCATTCCACATGAAAAAAACAGAAAACACACCTAACGGTGCCGATGATATCAGTAGAAAAGAGGCCATAAAGAAAATGGGAAAGTATGCTGCACTTACAGCGATGGGAACATTTATGATTCTTAACCCTAAAAAGGCACAAGCGCAATCTGCACCTTCGGACCCAGGTGCTTGGGGATAAAACAACTTTTCAGAGAATAAAAAACTAAAAAAAGAAAAAACACACTATTAAAAAACACACCAATGAAACAATTTTTCACACTTTTAGCGGCAGTATTATTAACTGCAATAACATCTGCCCAAGTGGGTATTGGCACAACAACTCCAGACGCTTCGTCTGCTTTAGATATTACCTCTACCACAAAGGGGTTGTTGATACCAAGAATGACTAATGCACAGCGTCAAGCTATTTCTAATCCAGCTGCAGGGTTACAGGTCTTTGTCACAGATTTAGATGGAGGTAGTTTTATATTTTATGACGGAACAGAATGGGGTACACTTTCCTTTACTAAGAAACGTCCAGACGCTCCCACAATAGGAACTGCCACTCTCGGTAACGCACAAGCTACAGTTTCATTTACAGCCCCATCAAGTGATGGAGGTTCAGCGATTACTTCCTACACAGCTACCTCAAGCCCAGGAGATTTTACAGGAACAATTAGTCAGTCAGGAAGTGGTGATATAATAGTATCAGGTTTAACGAATGGTACAGCGTACACCTTTACGGTTACCGCTACCAATGCAATAGATACAAGTGTGGCCAGTGCAGCATCAAATTCAGTAGTACCAGCTACTATTCCAGACGCTCCCACAATAGGAACTGCCGTTGCCGGTCCTGCACAAGCCACAGTTCCATTTACAGCCCCATCAAGCAATGGAGGTTCAGCAATTACTTCCTACACAGCTACCTCAAGCCCAGGAGATATTACAGGAACAATTAGTCAGTCAGGAAGTGGCAGCATAACAGTATCAGGTTTAACGAATGGTACAGCTTATACTTTTACAGTGACGGCTACCAATGCCATTGGAACAAGTTTGGCAAGTGCAGTATCAAATTCAGTAGCACCAGCTATTACTATACCAGACGCTCCTACAATAGGAACTGCCGTTCCCCTTAACCAACAAGCCAAAGTTCCATTTACAGCCCCATCAAGTGATGGAGGTTCAGCGATTACTTCCTACACAGCTACCTCAAGCCCAGGGGGTATAACAGGAACATTAAGTCAGTCAGGAAGTGGCAGCATAATAGTATCAGGTTTAACCAATGGTACAGCTTATACTTTTACAGTGACGGCTACCAATACATTAGGTACAAGTGCGGCCAGTGCAGTATCAAATTCAGTAGTACCTGTAGTACCACAGGTAGGTAGTTTTTACGGTGGCGGCGTTGTTTTTCACCTATTTGTAGAAGGAGAAATAGGTTATGTTGCAGGAGAAACCCACGGTTTGATTGCAGCAGTTTCAGACCAGGGTTTTATACAATGGTACAATGGTAGTTATAGTACTATAGGTACAGCGTCAGCTATAGGCACAGGAAGCGCCAATACAACGGCAATTATATCTGCACAAGGGGGAACAGAAACATCTTATGCAGCAGGCCTGGCAAGGGCATATACTGGAGGAGGATATACCGATTGGTTTTTACCTTCAAAAGATGAGTTAAATAAAATGTACACAAATAGAGCAACGATAAACACTACTGCTGCAGCAAATAGTGGTAGTGATTTTGTTTCTGATTACTACTGGAGTTCTACGGAGAACAATAGCACTACCGCGTGGGGTCATAATTTCGGCAGTGGTACTCAGTTCAACCTCAATAAGCCCTACGGAAACAGTGTGCGTGCTGTTCGGGCTTTTTAGTTATTTAATTATTTATCAATTTAATTAGTGCCGCGAAAGCGGACGATTTTTATTTTTTAAAAATGGTAATAAAACAATTACTAAAAGATCAAACACACTATTAAAAAACACACCAATGAAACACTTTTTCACATTTTTAGCTGCAGTATTACTAACTGCAAGCACGTATGCCCAAGTGGGTATTGGCACAACAACTCCAGACGCTTCGTCTGCATTAGATATTACCTCTACAACAAAGGGGTTGTTAATCCCAAGGATGACTAATGTCCAGCGTGATGCGATTAGCTCTCCAGCAACTGGATTAATGATATACCAAACAGATGGTACAGTAGGTTTTTACTATTACAATGGCAGTAGTTGGGATGAAGTAGCTGCTACTTCCAAAACTTACTCTGTAAACACTTTTTATGCAGAATTAGGAGGTTACGTTATCCAAATTAGTCCTAATGGCAAACACGGTTTAGTGGTTGCAATGCAAGACCAAGGAATTTCAAACTGGTATGAAGCTAATGACTTATTGAGCAATCCCTCTAATCACGATGCAGACGGTAAGGAATTTTCAGATTGGCGGTTACCTACCAAAAGAGAATTAAATCTTATGTATGTTGTTTATAATAATGGAAATGCAGCTTCTTTAAACGCGAATGTCTACTGGAGTTCGACGGGGCTCGATGACAGTAACGCGTGGACCCAGAATTTCCTCTTTGGTAATCAGTACGACTACGATAAGGGCAACACCTACAATGTGCGTGCTGTTCGGGCTTTTTAGTTATTAATTATTTATCAATTTAATTAGTGCCGCGTAAGCGGACGGTTTTTATTTTTTAAAAATGGCATTACACACAGAGCTTCCTGTATAAAGGGATACGTATAAATTGGTATTAGAAATTTTTGTAAGTACCAAAAATTTCCCTAAAGAATACAAGTATAGTTTGGGTAAAGATATGGAGCGTGATGTGCTGGTTTTAATGCGCTGTATATATGGTGCTCTATTAGAACGTAACTTAAGTTTCCAGTAACCTAACTTTTGTAATACAATATAACCCCTTTTCCGATCTCTTTTTATACCTCCCGAGCAACCTTTGGAGCAACTCTAAAAACCAAAAAACCCGTAAATCATTGTTTATAAATGAGTTATGGG